>CAYMYJ010000051.1:0-36776 GCA_964394615.1 uncultured Bradymonadales bacterium
TAAGCCAATCGTTGACGTATGCGGCAAATTTTGGAATCCGTCCTAACCCATAGGTGCGCAGGTTCCACGGATTGGAATCATCGCCATAAACGCCGCCCGCGTTGTAGGCTGCAACAATCAAAATGGGGTCCAGTCCATAACGGTCTGCTTGGTGCGCATGTAGGCCGTTCCAAGTGTGATGGAAATATCGGGAACACATAAATGGCCAAGGTCGAGTTCAGTCTCAGCACCCGCAAACGTTATTTGCAGGTCATACTTTTTAGCCATTGAGCGTGCGGTCGACAGAAGCGTTTTCATCAAACCCGCAGAGACTCGATGAGGTCGAGTCTTGTAGTCGACAAATTTCACGTTTGATTTTTTCGTCGATATTTATCAATCCACCTCCCAATTGCGAAGAATGACAGATATGGGTGGTTCAGAATTCCCACGCCCAAGGCCGCCGAGAGTCGGCGCTTCAGCATCTCGGCGGCACTATCCCAGTACAAATTCGCTTCCTCGTCTGGCACCGCTGAGCTGACGTCAACGTCGAGGACCGCATTTTGGTTGTAGCGAGGGGGAAGCGCTCTCTCAGCCTCAAATCGCTCGATGTGGACTTCCTTCCCACCGACAATTCCCCGGATGAACAGCAGCCGAGTCTCTTGCTCAGGGGACATTGTGACCGCATGAACAACACGACCTTCGTGCTGAACCTTGAAATCCCTGAAGGTCGACTCTGGATAGGCCTCAACGTAGGTATCAACCTGACGATGGTGTCGATAACACAGCATCAACAGGTTCTCGTACTCCGTCGCGAGTAGTGTTGAACGCACGGCATCGCCCCGTGGGCCATCTTCACTGGCTGCGACGATGTGAGCAATTTGACCAAAAACACCGAAAGATGCCGTAAGGTCATCTCTGGTTAAATCCTCGTTGCATCCCGGAAACTGGCAGTGACCAGCCGACCGACTCCACAGGCGGTAGCGTACCGAATCGGAAATACTGGGGCGACCGCGACGCTTCGCGCTCCATTTACCAAAATCAGTACCTTCAACACTCCAATATCCCCCTGGGTGGTAATCAAGTAGAGGCTCCGTGGCCTCATCCACGTATTTCGCGAGATTTTGGCGAAGCGTAGTTTGGGTCGGGAGATAACCTTGCTCTTGCATCAACCCAAACAACACTCCAATTCGCAGGACACCTTCCTCCCCATGTTGGTTCAAAGAAGTGACTGCAGCACGCACCATGTCTTCACTTTTCATCCCCTCTCCACTTCATGAATTTCCGACTCCACTTCATGAATTTCCGACCAGATGGTTCTTTTCATTGATGTTGCTAAAGACAAAATCGCCTCCTGATTTCTCAAAAGGCGACATTACTACTTTGGTGAAACACGACATCTCTACTTTGGTACTACAGATCGACGTCTGATAATATGATTTATGTAAACTAAAAGAACCACCCCTTGGAGATGAGGTGGCTCATGAGTTTGTATTTTGTAATTCTAGCCAACTCAGGCAAAACCCTAGTCCAGCTAAGTATCCACGCAGTACGATATCTTGTGGTTTATCGGTCCACAGCGTATCGAACAGCGGTTGAAGTTTGGCGAACGCTTCTCGCGCCTGTTCAAACTTTAAAAAAAACACCTCACCACCCAATCCCTGGAGAACTACTTCTTCGCATATCAAAAGCGGTTGCTCAAAATTGATTTTGATTGAAGCAAACTCAGTGTTGCCAAGATCCTGGAGAATGAACGCGATAAGCCCAACTTCCGTGACTTCAAACTCCGACATCTGATGAGGTATGCTCTTAATCTCTTCAATTGAACCACTAATGTGGTGAACCACCCAAGAATGCATCATGACCTCAAAAAAGGCATACCGTCCTAACGCGGACCATTTGGGTTGGGCTTTTTGGACTAGGATTTGCATGAATGGGACGCCGATTCTTAAACCTGGGAGTCGACTCGGCACATCTCGCGGCACCTTTCCCTTATAAAGAAATGAAAAAGCCCCAAAAATACAATCAGAAAATAACTCATGATTTCCGAGGTCCTTGTCTTCAAGCACCCCTTTGAGCTTTTTTGCGGCCTTATATAACTCTCCATCCAGCCTACTCACTCTGTCAAAAAAATTTCCCATGTCTAATTATTCCCGTAGTTATTATTCCCGTAGGTAACAATTTTCCCATCGCTGTTCTTGATGATAAATTCACCACTTTTTCGTTCCCACTTGGTGGTATCCCCAAATTCAGGCCGGTTCCCCGTGCTTTTTGCACCTTTGTAATTGAAGTTATCGGCCTTGCGCATGTATTTGGCAATGTCGTCGGCGTCACCGTGTTTCGCGGCATGTTTTTCAAGATTTTCGCCAACATCATCAAAAGTAGCCGCATCCCACTTGCTTGCAAGACGGTCATACTCATCACGCCCCATGTCACCAAGCTTGCCCTTAAGGCGATCAAAGCAGTTGTGAACCCACGCTCCAATTTCGCCAACGAAATAAGTATGAAATTCATCGACGCCGAAGTTGTAGACGGTCTCAATCCGCGGAGTCCATTCCAGCGCGTTCACAGTTAGAAGGCCACGTTCCGCACTCGGAATCAAATCACCCAGGTTTAAGTGATCTACACGTGTCCAGCCGCTTCCTTCGACATAAAACGGATGATTGTCCGTGGTTTCGATGATTTCAGAATTGCCTTGAACGTCGGTAAGGGTCACCAAAATAATCGACCGACCCGGATTGTCGTACGGGGCAACTACCTGTCGACATGATACCTCGCCGGTACGCTCATCCCGGGCCAAAACCCATTCACCTTCCTGTACGTCCTGAATCGCACGGAGTTCACCGTCACACATCATCACTGGCGTGTTCTCGGTGAAACTACAGATGTTCTTCCCGAACTTGCTAAGTGCCCCTATTCCACCTTCAAGTAGGCTCTTGAGACCTCCAACGATACCGAAGGTCGCTTCGACGGAATCTCCCACAATTGCAAGTAGGTTAATCTCACAAGATACCCGACATTTTAGAACTGTATCTTTGGGCAAGTATTTGCCGAATTTTTCCTTTTGTCTTTTGGTATTATAATTATCCCTTTCTTGGTTGGAAGCCCAACCGAGTAAATATCCCCCTCGAAGGCCTTGATCAAGTGGGTTCAACGTATCGAGAGGGTCAGGATTAAAGTCGTCCGAATCGTCGCCGGAATCACCTACAATATCGTCCTCCTCCAGATTTATGAACACCGGATCAATTTTGGTTTCCGTTAACGCACTGTCCAATCCCATCGGATCCCAACTATTAATCGGGTCAAAACTAGCAAATGAATACAGGTTCACGCTGTCGACGTAATGCAGCGGGTCATGGCTCATAAACTGGCCAAGACGTGGCGAGTACCAACGGTTGCGCATGTATGAAAGGCCAGTCAGTGATGAGCGCCACTGCCCGTTGAACGCAAACGGTAGACCGCCTGGCATCGGACACACACTTCCGCTGCCTTCTTCCTGACAGGTGACCAGCCCTGCATTATCAAATGTCGTGACACGTCCTTTAGGGGTGTACTCCAATCGCCTTGCCGGGCGAGCCTGGCGGACCCATCACAAATCACCAATCACACTGCCCGGCGGCGGCGTAACAGGCCGAGCACACCGAACATCATGAAGGTCGGAAGGGCGCCGCCGGATGAACAGCCGCCCACGACTTCGTAAGTCAGTGCGTCGGTGGAATCGACGGTTATGGTGATTTCTTCTTCGACGGCATTTCCGGCCTCGTCCGTAGCCCGCACCGTGATGACATGCGTGCCTTCACCAAGGTCGGTCAGGTCGAACGACCAGTCGCCGTTTTCATCCGCAACTGTCTCACCGACTTTTTCGCCGTCGACGATGATTTCGATCAACGCGCCTGGCTCAGAAGTGCCGGTTACCGTAACCGACGTGCCCACCGTGTCGCCCTGACCTGGGCTTGTGATGGTCAGCACTGGAGCCATCGTATCGACGGTGATTGTAATTTCAGTCGTGTTGCCTGGCACGCGGGCTTCAATCACGTGTTCACCTTCGCCAAGGCCGGTCGGAGGCGTGAAGCTCCACATCCCGTCCCCGTCCGCAACGGTTTCACCAACTTTGACACCGTCGATGTAGATCTCGACGACCTGCCCCGGTGTCGCTGTGCCGGTGATCGTGGGCGTTGGTGTGTTCACAAAGCCACCGTCGGTAGGCGAAATAATCGTCACCACGCCCCCTTCTGTGGCCACGGTGAAGGTGGTGGACGCATTCGTCGTTCCATTATCCGCGATGATGGTGTGCGGGCCCTCACTCAGTGGATCCGTAAGTGCGAACGACCAGTCTCCGTTGGCATCGGCGATGGCCTCACCCACCTTCAAACCATCCACAAAGATGGCGACGGTGTCGCCTGGATTGGCGGTACCACTCACGATGGGAGTCGCGCTTGCGCTCACGCCACCATCGGCCGGTTGCAAAATCATGACCGGCGAGCCGACAAAGAAATCGACTTCGTCCGTAGCCGGCACCATTGCTGCGTTTGCCGTCTTGGCGATCACGGTATGGCGTCCAATCGCCAGATCATTGACTTCCAGCGTCCAGTCCCCGTTTGCATCGGCAGTGGCCGTCCCCACCGCTTGGCCATCCACGGTCACGGTGACAACGAGGCCTGGATCCGTGGTGCCCGTGATCGTTACGACTCCCGGCATCAAAAACTCGGCTTGTTCAGGAGACGTGATGATCAGGCTCGGAGCCCGCGAATCCACAATGAAGTCCGACTCGGCTTGAGTCAGATTTCCCGCCAAGTCTGTGGTTTGAGCCGTGACGTTATGAACGCCATCAGCAAGCGTTGTTGGGTTGGCCAAACTCCAATTTCCGGAGATGTCCGCTGCGACCACGCCGATCTCGACGCCATCAACAATCACGCGAACATCGGCTCCCGGATCGGCCGTACCAGTAAAGACCACATCACCGTCTGCGATGTAGGCGTCGTCGTCGGGATAGGTGATGTCCAGCGTCGGCGAAATCGAATCGATCGTGATGTTAACAATTTCGGTCGTCTCGTTGCCGGCGCCGTCGATCGCCGTGACGACAATCATCACAGGCCCTTCACCGATGGGATCGATTGGGGTGTAGCTGTAATCCCCAGCGCCGTCCGAAACGAGGGTCACAAGCGTCCCGTCAGGAAGCTCAATCACCACGGTGGTGAACGGGTCTGTGGTTCCCGAAATCGTTGGGGCTGGGTTGCTGGTCACGATGCCATCGAGAGGCTCATCGATCGTGAGCGGCGGACCGGTCAAATCGACCACCACTCGGACTTCGTCGTTTGCGGTGATTCCATTATCGATCACCGAGGTCGTGATGGTGTGAGCACCTTCGCTCAGGTCGTCGGCCAGTGTGTAAGAGAAGTCACCATTGGCATCGGCAGTCGCGGTTCCAACCGGGGTGTTGTCGACAACGATTTCGACTGTCGCATTTGGAATCGTTGTACCGGTGACGGTCGGATTGGTTTCATTGGATTCGCTGCCGTCCGCCGGTGCTGTAATCGAGACAAATAGCAGGCTGGAATCAACGCTGAAGGACGTCGTTGCGGGCGCGCTCACGTTGCCTGCGCGGTCGGTTGCCACAGCACTCGCGCTATGAAGACCGTCTGCCAGTACCGGCGAAGTCAGCTGCCAGAACCCATTGACATCCGCCGTGGCTGTGCCGATGACCATCCCATCGACGCTGACCTCTACGCGTGCTCCCGCTTCGGTGCGGCCGCGCACACTTGGAGTGGTGTCACCTGTTGTCGAGCCGTCTTGTGGCGCAATTAGCGTCACCATCGGCGCAGTCAAATCGACCACGATATTGACGAGGTCGGTTGTGGTGTTGCCCGCCGCGTCTTGTGTCGAACCGGTGATGACGTGTGGTCCTTGCGTCAACGCCGTGATCGGAATGAAGCTCCAATCACCATTCACGTCAGCCTGTGCAAACCCAACATCCACGCCGTCGATCGAGATATTCACCACCGCACCAGGTTCGGCTATTCCAGTGATCGGAGGATTCGGATCTCCGACGTACTCACCGTCTGCTGGATTTGTGATCGACAAGAATGGAGCCGTCGTATCGACACTGAATGACGTCGTATCCTGGGTGGTCACCCCATTGCCATTATCGGCGCTCGCCACGATGACATGAGCACCTTCGTTCAAGGCTGGAGAGAAAACGAACCAGGCTCCTGCGGCATTCGATAGCACCGTGAGTGTTTGTTGTTGGGCACTTCCAGCATCGATCACGATCGTCACAGTCGAGTTCGGTAGAGCCGTTCCCGAGAGCGCTGGCGTGGGGTCGTTGGTCTGACTTCCATCGACAGGAGTCACGATCACGACCGGTGTGCCCGACACGATCACAAAATTACGTGTTCGAGTGGGCGATGTGTTGCCCGCGGCATCGGTTGCCTGTGCGCTCACGCTATGGAGGCCATCCTCCAACGGGGTTGTTGGTGTCGCCGTCCAATTGCCCGCGGCATCGGCGGTGACCGTGACGATCTGAAAGATTCCTGAGACAGGGTCGAACGTGACCGTCACGACCGCGTTAGGTTCGGTGGTTCCCGTCACCACACCCGTCGGAACCGTCTGCCCCGCAGTCGGTGTTGCGATGACAAGTGTAGGGTCCGTCGTGTCGACGGTCACCGTGACCGAATCGACGGCGGAATTCCCCGTGCCATCGGTTGCGGTCGCCCGCACAGTGTAGACCCCGTCCGGGAGATCAGAATTTGGAGCCGTCTGCCAGACCCCGTTTCCGTTATTCACATTGACCGTTCGCGAGGCCACCACCATGCCGGCAGCATTGATGTATTCGACCAGAACCGACGCACCAGGTGTAACCTTGCCGCCCGTGGTGGGGCGGTCTGAACTGGTGAAGAATCCATCGATCGGAGCGGTCAAAAAACGGGTGGATGGGTCCAAATAATCGGGAATTCCGTCGACATCAATGTCGGCGGTTTCGTCTTGGTCCAAGATCATGTCGTCGTCGGAATCAGTGTCCAACCAGGCTGGAATATTATCCAGATCGCCCGCTCCATAAATCGCGACATCGAGGCGTTCCTGCAGCGTAGGGATTCCATCGCCATCATCATCGGCATCCAGGAAATTGGCCGTCATATCCATGTCGGTATCCAGACCTGGAAGCGGCAAAATATTGGCAATCAAACCGTCGACCACGTCGGCGAGCCCATTCATGTTCACGTCGATAAGCGAATCGATTTTTCCGTCGTTATTCAGGTCGAAAGCCGCCCCACCATGTTCGTCGACGTCAAAAAGACCGTCGCCATCTGAATCGAGATCAAGGTGATTCGGGATGCCGTCACGGTCAGCGTCAAAGCGGTCGTCAACGCCATCGTTGTTGGTGTCCACAAAGCCAGTCCGGCTGGGATCGCGATAATTCGGAATGCCGTCGTTGTCGTCATCGGCCGAGGGATCAACGCCGCCGCCCTCAATGAGGTCGGTGATGCCGTCGTTGTCGTCATCGGTGTCGGTTGCGTCCCCCAGACCATCGCCATCGGTGTCATCGCTCACCGTCACAATCGTGTCGTCGTAAGCAGGTGTGACGGGATTATCCGTCGGAGCCGAGATGGGTCGCACAAATTGCTGGGCGAGCGTTTCGCCTTCGTGCTCAATGATCGCGACGTTGGCGATTTGGCCCGTGGCCGATGAATTGACGATCGCGTCGAACGTGAAACTCGTGGTTGCACCCACGACCAACTTCCCCCCCTGAGCCGAGGTTGCTCCCTGACCAAGCCGCACGGTGAGAGTGCGTGTCCCCATATTATAGTCGGCAATATCGTCGTTTATGACGTCCGTTTTGACACCGACAACCGGGCCACCCGTGACGGTTGTCGCCAATCGAATCGAACCTGGAACGTAGTCCAAACCGGAGGGAAGAGCGTCGACCGCGATCACTTTGATTGCGGCATCCAAAGCCGTTGCGTCGTTACGCACCGTCACGGTGTAACGAAGTGTGTCGCCACGAACCACGTCTCCGCCGTTGAGGTCAGCCACCGTTTTGCTGGCAAAAACGTTGGGGAAGTACACATCAACCGCAAAGTCAGTTTTATGCCAATCGTTGGTCTCACCGACGGTGCTGGGCAGCGATAGAACAGCCGATCGGTCGCCATTTCTCATGTCGGTGCTGACGTCGAAAATATCGATGTCATGTCCCAACGTGTTTCGAAACGCGGGAGACCGCGTGATGATGTTCGCACCAAGCAGCGAAATCGTGCCGTTGCCAAGGTCCTGAGTCAGAGTCCTTGCTGCCGGTTGGGTTTGTGATTTGAAAGTCGCGTCGTCTCGAGAGCCTGCGTCACCTTCGCTGACGCTCACGGTCGCAAGCGCTTGAATCGGGCCCGCCAACGGCGTCAAAAAACCATTGAACGTGAAAGAACGCGGAGTACTGTCGTTGTACTGAACGTGGCCGTCGAACACGGTCAGGCTGCGCAGGCGTTGAGCGTCATCACGGTATGCGATCAGCAGTTCCCAACCGCCCACATAATCGTCTTCGCCGGTGTTGCTCTTCAGGTTGGCCACCCCATAGGTGCCACCCGTCGTGACCCATCCTGTGACGTCCGAAAAACACTGGTAACGGTCACCGATCGCGTCACACCAGTCGCCGGTCACGGCGACATAAGGCGAATTGGGCGTCTTGAATTGGATATTGCCGATGGGCTGCGCCGCTGGGGCTGTTGCCTTGCGCGTGCTCGAGTTTTTGGTGTTTCCGCTCCAATAGAGGCCGGCCCACTCAATCTGTGCGGTGGCCGGAATCCCAATGATGTCGCCACGCGACGAGTTGTACGTGTCGTCGGTGGTTCCGATGCCGTCCAAATCCACGACGCCGTCGATATCGATCCACCGCGTGTAGGTATTATTATTATTAACCGTCGAAACACCGGCCAGAAGCTCAACATCATTGCACCGCGCCACGGATTCTTCTGACCGGTCGCATGTCATGATGGAATTGCCTGTCCGTGCAAAATTTCCCCGAAGCACATCGTTATACGCCTGCGCCGGATTTCGCTCCGCGGAGGCGTCAACGGCCATCAATGAAATGATGCCCACAAACCACAAGACAGTATTCGTCTTCATTTTGATCCTTTGGAGTTATCTCACGTCGGATCTTCGTATATCCGATTGTCGCTTTTGAGTCGTATTAGTCCTATTGTTGCGCAAACTTCATCGAAAATCGATATGCCGCGCTCAGGACCAAGAGTGGAGCGGGAACTAGGTGATCTTCTGAGCCAGCGCAACGTCCAAACGACCCCCTACGTGTTCGAGCGCCGAACGGACATTCAAGGCATTCGTGGACTCGCCGTACTTCTAGTCGTTTTTTACCACGCCGGCCTTCCAACGACGGGAGGGTTTGTCGGGGTCGATGTATTCTTCGTGATCTCGGGGTTTGTGATTGGCGGCGGCATTCTCAAATCGTTGAGTGGTGGCCAGTTTTCAGCAGCAGAATTCTACAGACGTCGGGTGAGGCGGCTCTTGCCTGCGCTCTCGGTGATGTTGTCGGCAGTGGTCTTGGGCAGCGCATTTCTGGGGCCCGAAAGGGCACTGGAGGTGACCTGGAAGACCGCACTCTCAGCGACACTCCTGAACGCAAACCACTTCCTGTTTCAGGCCGCGGGGTACTTCGACTCGCCCGCAGAATTCAACCCACTCCTGCACACGTGGTCGTTGTCGGTTGAGGAACAATTCTACCTGTTTTTCCCCCTGCTTATTTTCGGGATCTGGCGCGCTGCCAAACGTCGAAACACGTCTCCATTTTCAATGCTGGCCAACGGAATCTTGCTGATTTCCGGAGCTTCTTTTTTGCTGACCATCGCCATGATGGAATTCCCCGGTTTCCTGGGCGTCGATACCCGTGCGCTGGCGTTTTACAGCTGTTTCACCCGCGTTTGGGAGTTCGGCGTCGGAGCCTTGCTGGCGGTTTATTTGCCCAGATTGCGCGAGCTTCGCGCGAACTTAGACGGTCTGGGATTCGTGGGATTTGCCGCGATCCTCAGTGCCGCGGCACTCTTCACAAAAGAAACGATTTTCCCCGGTTACGCCGCCTTATTGCCCGTGTTGGGAGCTGCGATGCTGGTCGTTGCGGGCGCGACCTCAGGTCGCTCGAATATCAGGCGAGTCTTTGAGACTCGTTGGTTGGTCCGAGTCGGAGATCTTTCCTACGCTTGGTATCTTTGGCATTGGCCAGCAATCGTGTTTGCTCGCGCCACCTGGCCCAATCAACCCAAGGCCGTAGGGCTCGCCTTGGCGGGGTCGCTCGTCGCGGCATGGTTGACCGAAAAATGGGTCGAAACTCCCATCCGGCAACGACCCACCGAAACACAACGTCCGATTCTGGTCGTCGCACTCGCCTGTGTTCTCATGCCGTTGATCGCTGCGTTTGGGCAAATATTGATCGTCAATCATCTGGATGTGCCAGCGTTCACGGCCTTACATTTGGCCAAAACAGAATACGACGAAACCGGATGTGCGGAGGCCGCGAGCCTAAAAAACACGGGGGCCAAATGCACCTGGGGAACGGGCCCAATTTCGGTGGTCGTTGTCGGAGACTCCAATGCCCAGCAACATCTTCCGGCCTTTCGTGACGTTGCAGGCAGCGAATACTCCATCAAAGCCACCACGATGCTGGGCTGCCCATTTGTGGACCTGAAGCATTTTCGCGACGGCCTCGAACACAAACGATGCAGACGCTGGGTTCAAGGGACCCTCGCGGAAATTCTGGTTCTCAAACCAGACATCGTGGTGATTGGGATCGCGTCTGACGCCTACGCCACGGGAAGCCGTTTTGTCTTCGAAGACGCCCGCGATTTTGACGGAAAACAAAAGTACCTGGTGCAGGGTCTGCGTCGCATGGCCCAAAGGCTCTCGGAAGCTGGAATTCGCGTTTTATTACTCGACCCTATCCCCAAATTCCAAATGGCTGTCGATGACGAACATTTTGTTCTTGGCGATTCCTGTTCGGCGGCGGCATTGCTGCTTTGGCCCAACCGATGTGCGCCAGAGCGCAGCTTGACCGACCCACGCTGGTTGGACCCCCAAACGGGTTCCAAGATTCATCAGGAGGCCTTGGGTTCCGCAGAGCAACGAGTCGATTTCACCGAGGCTCTTTGTCCTGAAGGAAAATGCCGGATTTTTGACGGAAAAGACTGGCTCTACCGCGACGACGCGCATCTGAGCCCGAACGGGTCACGACTGACTACGGGGCTTTTGCGCTCGGCGCTTGGCCGGCGTTAAGCCGTCTCTTTGACTTGCCGCGTACCGCAAATCGCATGTCCGCCTGTGACCCGAAAGCCTAAGACCTGAAAGCCTGAGACCTGACTGAAACCGGACATTCTTTAGCGGCCGGCATGCGCTCCGATATCGTCAAAGCCAGGTGCGGGTACCAAGAAATCAGGCGACGCAGGGTCGGTCGAAAGTGGAGTCGGCGCCCCCGCACGTTGCCACGAGTTGTCGGTCTGGTTTCCGCGATCGTTTGCAGGATTCGTCGTTTCGAAGGCGACGTTATTGGACCCGGTCGTGTCGTTTCCAAACCAATAACCGCGGCCATTATCCCAGGATGTGTTGTTGAAAAACTCGACGTCCAAACCCGAGTTTTGGTCAAACCCGGCCCCCTTATTCGAGTACGACAAGCTGTGCTCGACGGTCGTCCCGGCGCTTGGTGGCGCGCCACCGGATTTGAAGCCCTGGCCGTTGCCGTTGGCGATGCCGTTTCCATACGTGATCGAATAACCGACGTAGCTGCCCAGCGTGCGCCACGTGTCGATGCCGTCGTCAGAATTATTGTACGAAAGCACATTCTCGATGCGATTTCCGATGCCGCTCGACATCGAGATACCGTCGGAATTTCCGCCGTCATTATACTCGAGGTCGAAGATGCCTGCGCCTGAGTTTCCAAACACAACACAGTCTGTGATCAGATTATTATTCGAGGTGGGGGCGTCGTAGCTTTCGTGCACATGAATGCCGCTCAGCAGGTTGTCATAAACACGCAATCCCTCGAGCACGTTATCGCTGGTTCGCACGCTGATTCCACTTCTGGCCATCTTGCGAATTTCAAAAAGCCTCAACACGACAGGATCGCCTAAGACCCTGATGTAAACATTATCGCCGGCTTCCTGACCCGAACCATCGAGGATCGCGACTTCGCCTGGATAGCTCTCAAAAATCGGAGGTGCCGGCGAGGTGCCCCGACCGCGAAAATCGAGATTTCGGTCGATCGTGTAGATGCCGCCGCGCATAAAGATCACGTCCCCAGCCGCTGCCGCGCTCGTCACTGTATAAATATCGCACGGGCTCGCCAATGAGCACGCGTCACCGGTCCCATCTGGCGCGGCAAAGAGCGTCCCCAATTCCACTGCAGTGGGCGTCACCGGACGCGGCCCAATTGCACGTGGCTCGTCGGGGATATTTGCATCGTCGGACAGGTCCGCTGCATCGGATATTCCGGCATCATTGACACTCGCGGCATCGGATATTCCGGCATCATCGACACCCGCATCATTAGGTGCGCTCGCGTCGTCAGACAGGCTTGCATCATCGAGGGTATGGCCCGAATCGTTGGCACCAACATCTGGTTTCAACACCGAAGTGTCTGAATTGGAATCAGAACAACCGGCGGTGGCAAGGAGAACAATAAATAGGGCGATGAAGGGTTTAGTCATCTGATTACAACGCTCAGTGGTTCTGCAGTTTTTATAACGCGTTATTCTCATAGTCGACTGAACAAACCTTGTCACTCAAGTCGCCCATTTTTGGCGCCACGATTCTTGCTGCATTCACCATTGAACCGGCTGAAAACCGACATCGACCCCAGGCCTGACCACTCGCACGCAGGCGACACGGATCTAGAAAGGGGTTATACCTGCTGGGAATTCTACGGAGAACCCTATGCGAGCCATTGAACTCAACGCCTTTGGCGCACAGAACCTGACCTTGGTGGAGCGGGAAAAAACCCCACCGCAGGACCACGAAATCCAAATTCAGATGAAGGCCGTGAGCCTGAATTATCGCGACCTTTTGATGGTTCGTGGACTCTACAATCCGCGACAATCCTTGCCTTTTATTCCCCTCTCGGATGGTGTGGGAATCGTAACGAAAACAGGGCCTCACGTAACTCGGTTCAAGGTCGGCGATCGCGTTTGTCCCATTTTTGCACAGGGTTGGCATTCTGGAGTCCCCTCGAAAATCAAAACAAAACGAACGCTGGGTGGGCCTGTCGACGGGACGCTTCAGGAGTTCATGACACTCGACGAAGAAGACGCGGTACACGCCCCCGAGCATCTCTCAAACGACCAAGCTGCGTGCCTGCCATGTGCCGGGGTCACGGCGTGGAGCGCCTTGGTCACTCAGGGCCAAATCAAGGTTGGCGACTCGGTTTTGATCCAGGGCACAGGCGGTGTTTCGATGTTTGCGATGCACTTTGCGTTGGCGGCCGGTGCACGCGTGATCATGACCTCCTCAAGTGACGAAAAGCTGGAACGTGTTCGACAGGCCGGCGTGCACCACACGATCAATTACCGCAACGATCTGGACTGGGGAAAAACGGCCAAGAAATTGGCCGGCGGAGACGGCGTTGACCATGTGGTTGAAGTCGGTGGAGCCGGCACGCTTAAGTCGAGTCTGAAAGCTGTTCGACCTGGCGGCTCGATCTACCTGATCGGCGTATTGTCCGGAACCGCTCAGGAGTTGAACCTGCTGCCCATCTTGATGCAAAATATCCGTGTTCAGGGCATTTTGGTGGGTCATCGCGAGTCTTTTGAAGACATGAATCGCGCCATCGACCGACACCAAATCAAACCCGAGATCAGCCATATCTTCCCATGGACTGAAGCCGAGCAGGCTTTTGAGATCATGGCCTCCGGCTCGCATTTCGGCAAAATCGTACTCAGCTTCGACGAGGCACAATGAAGAATTTTATCGACGGAAAATGGAACCTGCCTTCAAGCGTCGACCAGACCGTACTCCGACAGAACCCGGCACGGTTGGACGAGGTCCTCTACGAAATGCATTGGGGCGTCGCGTCTGTGGACGAAGCCGTTGAGGCGGCACGTAAGGCCCAACGCGGGTGGGATCGTTTGGGCGTGGACGCCCGTCGAGTGATCCTGCTGAAATTCGCTGCTGAGCTCAACGCCCGTAAAGAGGCCATTGCGCGCGTTATCGCGCAGCAGGCAGGCAAGCCCTATTGGGAGGCTCTGACCGAAGCCGGAGCGCTCGCCGCAAAAATCGAAATCATGACCGGAGAGGCCGCACAGTACACGGCCGAGGTGCATCCTGAAGGGCTCGCAGGTGGGTCGTTTCGTTACCGCCCTCTGGGAGTCGCAGTGGTCCTTGGACCCTTTAATTTTCCGCTCCACCTTCCAAACGGCCACATCATTCCCGCGCTATTTCAGGGAAATACAGTGGTCGTCAAACCTTCGGAGCTCACCTCCGGCTGTTTCATTCCCTACTTCGAGGCCGCGGAGGCCGCTGGAATTCCGCCCGGCGTATTGAACCTGGTGCATGGTCCCGGCCCGGTTGGCGCGGCGCTCGCCTCGCATCCAGGCGTGGACGCCGTGATGTTTACGGGAAGCTACGATACCGGTCTTCGCATCAAACGCGCGACGCTTGAACAGCATTGGAAGCTTCTGGCTTTGGAAATGGGGGGCAAGAACACGTCGATCGTTTTGGAAGACGCCGATATTGCCCAGTCTGCACACGACATCGCTTTTGCCTCCTACATGACGGCGGGTCAGCGTTGCTCGGCAACCAGTCGCATCGTCGTGGCGTCCGAGGTTTTTGATGATTTTGTGGACGCGTTTCGATCGGTTTCCAGCCGTGTCACGGTCGGAGACACCCTCGACGAAACGACCTTCATGGGCCCGCTGGTCAATGAGGCTGCCTTTCAGCGCTTCCTTAACGCGCAAAAAGACACGGAGGGCGGAAACCTTGAAAACCTGCTTCCGGGCGGGCACACACGAGATGACCTCAACGGCTATTACGTGTCGCCGGCCCTTTGGTGGGCAAAACAGCTCGACGCCAAGGGCCCCCATCAATCCGATGAAATCTTTGGACCCGATGTGGTGCTGTACCGCTCCACTTCGGATGAAGAGAGCATTCAGATGGCCAACGCCACCGAATTCGGGCTGGCGATGAGCATTTATGGCAACGACGAGGAGCGATTCGAAAGAATCGGTCTGGAGCTCGACGCCGGGATTTTGAATTGGAACCGATCGACATGCGGGGCCTCGAGCCGACTGCCATTTGGTGGTGTCAAACGCTCAGGCAATCACCGGCCTTCGGCGGCGCATGCAGGGCTCTACTGCGGTTATGCGCAAGCTCAGCTGCGGGTGGAGCCAGGTTTCGACACGGAGACACTGGGCCAAAAACCATGGAGCCTGCTCAGTTCGGAATCATGAGCATGATCATCACTCCGGTGCATACCGCGGTGATCATCCCGGCCATCATCTTTTGTTGTTTTCGGATGCGTTCGGGCGAGATATTCGCCGTCCACCAGGCTCGCGCCACAAAAAGGGCCAGCGGTACGATGAGGGTCGGCACCGGGCCAAACGAGCGAATACCTATGGATTTCAAGTACAAAACACCACCCATCGCGGCCACCACAACGATGAGCCCGATGGTCGATATTTTGGCGAATGCTCCTTCATCTACTTTCATCACTCTTCCTGCGGCTACGACTAGCCTTCACGGCTCGTTCGCGGCATAAGATTCCTGACACGGGACCACGATGCAACTCAAGATCAACGGAACAACCCAAGAGCCCGCACTTGAATCACCGACTTTGAGTGCACTTTTGGCATCAATGCAGCTCAGTGCGGTCCGCGGAATCGCTGTGGCCGTCAACGATCGCGTGATTCCAAGAAGCAAATGGGACGACGTGGTTTTAGTGGAAAACGATCGCGTGGAAGTTATTCGAGCGACCCAGGGCGGATGATCATGAAAGAAGACGTACTCAAAGTCGGCCCCTACGAGTTCAAGAGCCGCCTCCTGCTTGGCACCTCCGGATTTCCAAGCCTTCAAATGATGCTTGATGCCCTGCGGGCGAGCGGATCGGAACTGGTCACAGTCGCAATTCGGCGTTTGGACGTGAATGCCTCCAAAGAGGCCGGCGTGCTGGATGTCTTGGGCGACGAATTCAAGATCCTGCCCAACACGGCCGGTTGTTACACCGCGCGGGACGCCATCTTGACCGCACACCTCGCCCGAGAAGCGCTTGAGACCGACCTGATTAAGCTCGAGGTCATCGGGGATGACCAGATTCTGATGCCCGATGGCGAAGAGCTCCTGAAGGCCGCCAGAGACCTCGTGCGCGACGGGTTTGGCGTCATGGCCTATTCCAACGATGACCCGATCCTCGCCCGCAAACTCCAAGACGCGGGATGTGCCGCTGTGATGCCGCTGGGCTCACCGATCGGCAGCGGCATGGGGATTCGGAACCCCTATAATTTCCAGATCATTCGGGAGTTCCTAGAAGTCCCGATGCTGGTCGATGCGGGGATCGGCACGGCATCCGAAGCCGCTTTTGCAATGGAGCTCGGGTGTGATGGCGTGCTGCTCAACTCCGCCGTATCTGGCGCAAAAAACCCTGTGATGATGGCTGAATCATTCAGAAAAGGCGTCGAAGCCGGACGTTTAGCATCACGGGCTGGCCGCATTGCTAAGCGGCACTACGCACAAGCCTCAAGTCCGATGACAGGCCGAATCGAGACGACAGACTGATGCGTAAACCACTGCCAAAACTGATGGCGATCGCGGATCCTGGCGAGCAGAACGACGATTTCCTAGACCATATCGAAATCGCTCTGGGTGCAGGCGTTCGCCTCATTCAATTCCGAGCCAAACACCTGAACGCCAATCAGCAATGGAATCTTGGCGCCGAGGTAGCCGCATTATGCGCGGCCTTTGGCGCCTTGATGATCGTGAACGACCGATGCGATGTCGCGCGTGCGGTTGCCGCCGACGGAGTGCATTTGCCCGGACACGGACTGCCCGTCGACGCGGCGCGAAGAACCGTGACTGACCGGCTTGTCGGGGTCTCATGCCATTCGACCTCCGATGTCATGCTGGCGGATGAAGACGGCGCGGATTACGTCACATTGAGCCCCATTTTTGAGTCGGCTTCAAAGCCCGGATACGGACCGGCGCTTGGTCTGGACATCCTGAGGGTCACCGCAGAGGCGTCTGCAATTCCCATTTATGCGCTTGGCGGCATCGACCCATTGCGGGCAATGGAGTGCCTAAACGCAGGGGCCTACGGCGTCGCGCTCATGAGCGGAGTTTTTGGCGGTGAGATCGACAAGAACGTTGAAAAACTGTTACATGTTCTCCACTCGTGAAAAACAAGATTTCTGTATTCAGTTGAAATTGAATGGCTATGAAGACACACGAATTATTGATCGATGCAGCTCTGACGCTGTTTTCCCAAAATGATTACGGAAACGTGACGACTCGTAAAATCGTCGCCGAGGCCGGAGTCGCCCTACCGACGTTGCATCGGCACTTCGAAACCAAAGAAAATCTATTTCGTGACGTGCTCAGGTCTACTTACGCAAATATGGATGGGCTGCGAGACAAATTGCTGAGCGAATTGTCCGAGGCCGATAACCACAGCCAAATTCTGAAATCAGCGATCAAATCTTTCGTCGGTTTTGGCACCAAAGACCCGCGCCCACTTCGATTGCTGGTCCGCGTCGTAAGCGACCCGACCGCTCCGCGCGACCAGTATAATCAGTCCCGCAACGACTTCTTGGACTATGCCGTCGAGCTTTTTCCGTCGCCGCTTCCACCGCACGAACTACGCACACGAATACAAGTCTTTCTGTTTGGATTCTCGCGCTTGGTCACCTTGGACCGCAGTGATATCTGCGAAATCATGGGCGTGAAGACTTGGAAGCAGGCGCGACCGCTGCTCGAAGAGACTTTGATCGTCGCGGCCCACGACTGCATTCAGATCGCCGTCTCCCCGTCCTAGTTAGGCGCTGGTTGACCGTAAAAGTCTCTTCACGATAAATCCACTAAGACATTGGCAGATACTTTAACTCACAACGATGCATCCGAAATCAGCCCCCGATTTCTTGAACCCGGATTGGTTAGTATTCGCAGGAAAAATGCGGCGGTCTATCGAGGCGATGAAAGTCAGAAAGAATGGCCCAAGGTCCGGGCCTAATGTTCCCGGAATCGCATTTACCCACGATATATTACCGCCACTTGGGATGGTTCATCCTGGACCGTTTTGGAAATATTTTCGTGGGTTGAATCTTGAGCATAAAGAGTCGAATAAACCTCTTTAAAATATTTTGGGCCGGTTTTCGGGCCGAGAACTGGAAAATTGGTCGCCGCGTCATTTAGAGTTCAAGCGACCGAACAGACGTTAAGTCGTGCTTTTAAACATGTATCTTCAAAAAACTGTGCTCGAATCCGACCGCCTTCAAAACTGCATCGGCGCGAAATAGGCGAGTAAAAACAAGGAAGTAGGCGCGGACGCTAGGGTCGGGCTTGACCGTAGAAATTCGTGATCGCCCCACCTTCGAAATTCGTGAAATCGGTTCCAAGCCGGGTGTAACCAGCCACCATCGAAAACACCAAATCGCACCCAAATACGGTGGCCGTAAAGTCCATGTCCGTGTAGTCGATCTCGACATTATAGGGATACACCACCTGCGATTCGGTCATGACGAGTCTTTCGGCCGGAGTGTCCTCGGCCAAAATGATAGGCTGAAAGGTCCACAGTGTTTTTTGGTCGTAAAACACAGTGAAACCACCGGGCATCGCCGCGAGTTCGACAAACGCAACTTCAGTGTTGGTGAGAATGCGCAGGTCGTTGTCAACCCACACAATTTCGGTTTTTTCATTCTCATCGACTCGGTACTCAAATCGGTACAGTGCGATCGCGTTTCGTTCGACCACTGCCAACACGTAATGCTCTGAGTCGAGATGTAAGAGCGCGATTTTGCCGGGTACGCCCAGGAAGCCCGAGTCGAGAACCTCACCACCTAACAAGGAGTCCCAGAACAAGAAATGCTCTTGGTCTCGAGACCCAAAGCCGACCAAGACTCCTGTCGTGGACTCCACGAACGGCTCTGTGTAGTCCGGGAGCAGCCCTGAATCGATCGTAGCGTTGGCGTTATGTGTCATTGGATCGTCCAGATTCCATGACGTCAACTCGTCAGCGTGAAAAGAAGTCATGTAAAAAAAGCCGAACGCTTGTTCGGGGTTGAAGGGATTGAACCCTCCTGCCGTACCCAATCCGAATTCTTGTTTCCCCGCCGGACAGGCCTGTTGAAACTCAACATCGTTCGTCAGGCTGGCACTGAATTCCTGCGACCCGTTCTCACCGTGGAAGAACACGCCGGCCGTGCATTTAGTCAGAGTCCCGGAAAAGAAATTCAACGGCACGTCACCGACATCACTCCGCGCCACGAGGGTGTCGATCACCTCGGACTCAAAATCACTCCAGAAACCTCGGCCCGCGACATAGCTGCTGCCATTTAGCCTCGAGTTCATGGAAACCGAGGCTCCACGGCTCTCCACACCAGTCCTCCATCGGAGGAAACCAACCCCATCTGAATCGAGCGCTATCGAAAAACCCGTTGGACGTGTTTCGGAAGGTTGATTCGCACCGATGACATCAATGCGAAAGGCTTCGGAATCCTCTTGTGGACACTCGTTCTTGAGCCGAAAAAGTAAGTTTGACTCGATTGGAGTGTAGGTCGAGGCGGTGGAGGCGTCCGGCGACTCCTCCGCGTCAACACCCGCGTCAACACCTCCCCCCGCGTCAACAACAACCCCGTCCAATGTTCTAAAGGAATTGCAGCCCATGACCACAAAGGCCGAGCTGGCAATCCACACCAACCTATTCCCGAAAAATCTTGTCACGAAGCCTTCCTTGAAACGCCAAATCATCACACCAAAAGAAACTCGAGTCGAACCGTGCGTCGTGGCTTTCTGGGTTCATCGCAAAGCTAGTTCCTGCTCCACAGCCCCGTGAACGTACCGCCTTCGAGATTCGTAAATCCCGTGGCGTCGTCATGAAGAATGGCACCTAACACAACGTTCAGATCACAGTTCACGCGGACCGCTTTGACACTCAAGCTATCCCAGTTTAGGGCCGGGACGTCGCGCCTCTTACCAAATCCTAGTTCACCCTCATTTACTGCGACGGGACCTGCTACCCCAACCAAATAGGGCTGCATCGTCCAACTGCCATCATGAAGCGAGAACACGATAAACCCTCCCGCGAATGTGGCCAACGCAACGTTTTGAACGGCAACCTGATCTATGACTATCGGAGCCTTATTGAGCTGAGCCACCTGATTCAATTTCGACCGATACTCGAAGGCGTAGACCTCTATCGATGCGTTGGCTGAATCACCGACAACCTTCGCGTAAATATACACGTCGTTCGCAAGGTGAATGATGTCAAAACGCGTAGCGTCCATGACACCTTGTGCGAGCAAGATCTGCATTTCCCTCGTTCCATTATGAAAAACATAGACGTCACCATCGACGTCGTTGAATGCCACCAAAGACCCTGACGTCGACCTCGCAAAGGTGCCTTCATCAGGCCCCGGTCCAATTCCAAGCTGGTTTGTATGTGCGTCTCTCGACAAGTTCTGTTCGGGCGAAGACCCCAGGGTTTCGACATCTTGGAAGACCTCACGCCAAAAATAGCTCGATTCCGTGGAGCGTTCAGTGAAAGGGTTGAAGCCCCCGCTGAAAGCGGGGTCATAAATCGTGGGCGTCAATCCCGCGCACCCTCCGCCGGTGTAAATCTGGATAAGTGACGCGTTCGACGTCAGCTCTAGAAAAACACCATCGTCGCAGGAATTTCCCGCATAACCTCCAATCAACCCAGCGTCCGACCTGGTCTGGAGCGTGATATCTGACACAGTCGCGAGTGTAGGGATTGGGAAAATGGGGTCCGGAGACACGGATATGGTGTCCACTCCGAATTCGAATTGACGGCTGAGCACCGCCCCCGTTCCCAAGGGGGCCATGAAAACCCCCTTCGAGCCAAGCCAAGCCAAAGCCGATTTCGACCGAATACTCGGGGCAAGACGCGGGCCGCCACTGTCACGATACTCCCAGGATACGGGCGTTGAAGGGCATTCCACGGGAGGACCAACAGGCCATGGAACCGAATTCACCTCAAACAGGACGTTAGGGGTGTTATTCGTCACATTCGTCGCGTTATTCGTCGCGTTATTCGTCGCGTTATTGGTAACGACCGTCACGTTATTCGTCGTGTTATTGGTCGCATTATTCGTCGAGTCTAAGGGCTCAGACAGCTCCGAAAAGGAGGAACAGCCCGCCATTAACCCCATACCCAAAAACACGGTTCGAACGTTCATGACTTTTCGTTTCTCAAAAATCGGATGATACACGCCCATCTAATCCGACCCCCACAAACCCTTGAAGGTGCCACCCTCAATTTTTAAATGTTGGTTGTGGGCAGCGTCTTCATATAAGCCGCCCATCACAACATTTAGATCACAATCGCCGACGCGGACTGCTTCGACGCTCACGCTGTCCAGATCGGTCAAGTTAAAGGGCGTAGGATTCTGGCCAAACCTCGCCTCAAGGGATGCTATCGCGACCGGGCCAACGGCCGTATTTTTGATCAGATAAGGTTGCATCGTCCAAGTCTGCGATGGTCCGCCAGTATCGCTATGGAGCGCAAATAGGATGAATCCACTGGCGACTGGAGCCAACGCAACATCCTGGACCTTTTCATAATCAACGACGAAGGGTGGAGTTTTAAGTTTGCGAACCTGATTTCCCAGCCTTCGATATTCAAAGGCAAAGACTTCGATTTCCCCGGTGAGTGGGGGACCCACGACTTTCGTGTAGATATAAACATCGTCTGCCAGATGAATGATGTCAAAATGAGTGGGGTCGGTAATTCCAGTCTCGAGCAGAATCGGCGCCTTATCGGTGCCGTTACGCACGACCCAAAGCTTGCCGGTTTCGTCGTTAAATGCCACGAGCGAACCCGTCGTTGACCTCGCAAAAGTACTATCCGTGGGTCCTTTGCCAGGATCGTCGTTTCCGACAAAGCCACCCATCGAAAAATCCGAGATCGGCAAGGACGCATAAATTGACTTGTTGTCAGCTACTTCTCGCCAGAAATATTGAGGATCAGAGGCCGCCTCGGTAAACGGATTATAGCCACCACTGAACGCAACATCGTGCACAGTCGGTGATCCCGTTTCGGCGCAGGATTTGAGCGCCGAGATCACCTGAAGTGAACCATTATACGCCAACTCTAAAAACACGTTTGATTCGACTACATCACAATTATCCCCGGCGTACGCGGCGACAAAACCATCGAGCCTCGGCACACTCTGGATGGCAATATCGCGAACAATATCAAGTTTGGGTCTCGGAATATTTGGGGAAGCGATAAGCGAAATACCGGTTGTGGCGAATTCAAAATTACGTTCGTAAAATATGCCGCTATTTCTTGGGGCCATGAAAATGCCACTTGAACCAAGCCAGGCAAGCGACACGCTTGGTCTAAAATTCGTAACCTCAATTTCGCCGCCACTATCCCGAAATTCCCAGGTTGGGGGGCCTGGAATACATTGTGTGAACGATCCGATCGGCCATGGGATTGAATCCACCAAAATGACTGGATTTATTGGGTTATTGGTCGCGTTGTTCGTCGCGTTGTTCGTCGCGTTGTTCGTCGCGTTATTCGTCGCGTTATTCGTCGCGTTATTCGTCGCGTTGTTCGTCGCGTTGTTCGTCCCAGTGTTCGTCGCGTTATTTGTGACCTCGCTGGTCGCGTTATTCGTCGCGTTATTCGTTGCGTTGTTGGTCGAATCTGACGTCGGTTCGGCAAGGTCCGAAAATGACGAACATGCGGATAAAAGCGCAGCGCCAACAATAATGAAACGGTAATCCATGCTCTTCCTCAAAATCAAGACTGGCGATTTCGCGAGACGTAAAAGTGTACGCTTGTCATTGGTGGAATACACAACAACCAACTATTGACGGTAAAAGCCTGGGATTCGTCCACCTTCAAAATTAATGAATTTGGTGCCGCTTGAATCTAAGTAACCAACCACCTTTGCAAAAACCAAGTCACAATTGGTGGCCCGGATCGTGAAATCCATATCAATGTAACTTCTGAAACTCGTAATTGCCTGTTCAATCTTTGTTTCGGAAATTCTAAGCTCTTCGGCCCTTCCCATCACTGGGTTCGGCACCACAACAACTGGTTGAAGAACTTGTTTCATCCCGTCATCGTAGAAGACGGTAAACCCGCCAGGCATTACCGCGAGTTCCATGAATTGAACGTCTTCCTGAGAGGAAATCATTGTGGGTGCCTCATCAACCCAAACGATTTCTGATTTATCTTGTAGACTGTCAGGTGATTGATATTCAAAGCGATACAGTGAAATCTGTTTTCCCGACACGACAGCCAACACATAGTGATCGGAGACCAGATGCACGAGGGCTATTTTGCCACGAATTCCTGGATAGGGAGTTTCAAAAACTTCACTGTTTCCTTCGGCATCCCAAAGGAAAAACCCGACGTCATCTGATCCAAAGCCGAGCAACGCACCACTCGTCGACTCCACAAAGGGCTCGCCGTAATATGGAATTTCGGAGTCGTTAAGACTCACTATTTGGTTCTGTGTGATGGCCATTTCACCTTGATTCCATGACCTCAATTGTTTTTCGCGGAACGACGTCATGCGCAGTTTACGGTGGCGATTCTGAGGATCAAAGGGATTAAATCCTCCGACACTGCCCAATCCAAAATCGGGACTTTGTGGACAATTGAAAACGTCATTTTCCAATATTTCCGTAGCCACCGAAGCCGCAGAACCTGTTTCGATGTGCAGGTACTTGCCCGCATTGCATTTGGTGAGCGTACCCACAACAAACGAATCGTCGTGTGATTGAATCAGGGTCGTATCGATCGCCGGGTCCACAAAATCATGCCAGCCGCCAAAATTGGGCGAATAGCTGGCGCGATCGATGGCCATCGAAACTTTGGCTCCGCGGACCGTAGAGCTTTGCCTCCATCGAATATATCCGTCGCCATTTGAATCGAGCGCGATGGAAAAGCCAACCGGACGCAAAGCTGATGTACGAGTCGCGTCAAGCACCGAAACATAGGGAAAAACGTTGCCGATCGGAGGCTCGCACTCTTGTTTGGTGGCGAATAAGAACTCTGAGTCGATGGGTGAGTAGACCTTTGGCAGATCGGGGCCAAGGTCAGACGTTTCGGCATCAGCCCCAGAATCAGTGAGTCCAGAATCGGCGAGTCCAAGGTCGGACGTTCCTAAATCTGTTCCGATATCGCGGATTGCGCTGTCTGTCTGTGATTCAACGACGCCATCCAGAGCAGCGAAGGAATTGCATCCGGTTGCGATCAAGATCGCGCCGGCGAACCAAATTCTGTTCACCATAGATCACCAAGTCGGAGAACGTTCGTTCGTGGCACGGCTGGTTCCCCAAGGCCTCGGACGGCGCGGCCATTCGTGGGCGAATTGGGTTTGGAGAGATCCGAAAACGATGAACACGCGTCCAAAAGGACGACCCCAACAGAAATGACACGAATATTCATAGCAATCCTTCAATCCGGGATTATCGTCGCGGAATCACGGCCACGAGCATACCAAATTCTTTTCACTCAACAGGCGCTGGGCTCCTATTGCCTCCAGATATTGGTAAAGGTGCCGCCTTCAACGTTGATCTTGTTATCAAAAATGGCCCCCAACACCACGTGCAGGTCGCACCCATTACGCAAGGCTTTTACGCTGAGGCTTTCGAGATCTATGTTTTCAAAATCGGACGACTTTTGACCAAAACGGTCCAAAAGCCCCGTTCTTGCTTGTGGAATATCGTTGTCGACTAGGTACGGCTGCATCGTCCAATTTTGGTCCATCGTGTCGCCCTGCTGATGCAGCGAAAACAGAATAAAACCGCCGGGGAATGCAGCAAGCGCGACGTCTCTCACGTCTGTTTTTTCGATGGCTTCGATCGGTGAGGCCTTGAGCTTCGCGACCAGATTGTTGTCACTCCGATACTCAAAAGCCACCATTTCAATCGTTTTGGGCGCTGTCTCACTCCCGACCAGCTTGACGTAGATGTAGATTTCATCGGCCAGGTGAATGATATCAAAATGCGTAGGGTCAAAAACGGAGGCTCGCTCGATCAAGATCGCTGGCTTGCTTGTTCCGTTATGGGCCACCCAAACGTCTCCATTGGTTTGACTAAACGCCACCAACGAGCCGGACGTGGATCGGGCAAACGTGGCAGGACTCGGGCCCACTCCTGGATCGCCCACCTCTACGTGTCGACGGCTATCAAGATCGCCTTCCGGCAATGAGCCATAGGTAACCGCCTGGGTTGGCGAGGTTTCCCGCCAGAAATAGGTTGTCTCGTTGGTTTCTTGCGCAAAGGGGTTATATCCCCCGCTTGCGGTTAGATCCTGGATGCGCCTCGCAGGCATGCTGTCGCACGGGTCGTCCGAAGAAATCAACGTGAGTGCGCCGTCAGACGTCAATTCCAAGAAGCGTCCTTGTGCCTCGAAACAGCCTTGGCCTGAATACGCCGCCACAAAATTTTCCCCCTCTGCGACCGATGGGATAAAAACACCCGAGACGTCGGCGAGTGTCGGACGAGCAAGCGCCGCCAAGGGTGGGGCCTCCTCGATGGCTCCGAAACTCATCTCGTAGGCACGTTCGAAAAGGGTCAGGCCGGCCATTGGGACCATGAACACCGCTGTCTGACCAAGCCATGCAAGTGAAGCCCTCGGGCGAACGCCCACCACTGACCTTAGACCGCCGCTGCCTTTATAGGTCCACGTCGGCAGAGCGTCCGAGGGGTTGCAGCCGTTGACGCCTGAATCCCCAGGCCAGTCTAACTCACTCACAAATAGGATATTATCGGTAGCAACACCGTTATTCGTGGGGTTATTTGTCGCGTTATTCGTGACGTTATTCGTGACGTTATTCGTGACGTTGGTCGTGTTATTCGTGACGTTATTCGTGACGTTATTCGTCGCGTTATTCGAACCCGAAAGAGGTTCGGAGAGGTCGGTAAACGAAGAGCAGGCGCCCAAAAGGGTGCCCCCGATAAAAAATAAACGAAAATCCAAAACGATCCCTAAAACCCAAGACTGGTGGTGTACCAATCCCAAAATTGCGGCCATTGATAGGCGGCATCAGTATAGGTTAGGACCGCGCCGCCTAGAATGGCGATGGCATAGGGTACCTTATTCCTCTCATCTTTTTCCAGATCCTGCTTAAGCATGCCTTGTCGGTAGACGATCACGCGGAACCAACCTTGAAGGTAGCGTCCCATCCGCCTGAGCATTTCGAAAAAATAGCCGTTGGCGATCGCCATCACCAGGCCAAGAACCGCGCCCACCCATACCGAGTAGAAGGTAATCTCGCCCAGTGCTTGAACACCCAATGCCGCGCCAGCGGCCATCAGAAGCTTCACATCGCCGCCGCCAATCCATCCGAAGGGCAGCATGGCCAAGCCAATCACGAAGGCCAACACAAGGCCAAGAGCGCCATCGGCCAGACCGGGTAGGCCACCGACAATCAAATGAAGGGCCAGCCCCACCACCATCGCGGGGTAGGTGACCTTGTTGTAGACCTTGCGGACTTTCCAGTCGGTCCACGCGCTGTGCAGCAGCACGCCTGCCAGGGGAATCAAGATCAGCCATTGAGCCCAGGGCTCAAGTTTGATGAGCGCGTCCATCAGACCTCCCGAAGGAGTAATTCGCCAGAACCGTCGAAACGCTCGCGCAATTCACGACGTCCGTCCGGCATCATCTCGATCGAGATTTGTCCATCGCCGCTCATCAGGCGACCCACATGGCCTGCCTGCGCAGAGTCGTATCCGGGCAAGACAAATTGGTGCCAGCAAAACGGAATATTGCCGCTGGCCACAAAGCCCATCAAATGACCACGAACCACGAGCCCGCCCTTATAGGACGCCTCGACAACCTGTGAGGTCTGTTTGAAATAAAAGACGCTGCCTAGAGGAAGTGTCGCTTCGACGGTATCGTTTTTGATGAGCCTGAATGCCGTATTATCGAGGCCGCGCTGCAGGAGCGTCGCATCGTAAATCCGGGCCATTCGGCTTCCTCGGGGCAAGTCTGCGAAAATCGGATGCTCAGCTACAAATTCAGGCACGTCGGCGGAATCCAGAGAGGCAAACCCAAGACTCCAGAACAAATGGCGAGCGTTGCCCGACGAGGTCGTCAGCCAAAACGCGTTCACACCGTGTTGTTCGACCAGCATCGCCATGGCGGTCGCCAGTAGGCCCCCACCAATGCCGCTTCCGCGAGTGGGAGGAGCCACGCCCAACGAATGCATGATGGCTTGATTATCCGAATGGATCGTCCAACCAACACACGCCGCAACCCCGCCCGCGCGAGTGCAGGCGAGCAGGTAACGAGACTGAGTCCAGTCCTCGAGATCGTCGGACATAAAAGGCTCAAGACCGCACGCCTCCAAGAGCGGGCGAACCGTCTTGATGTCGTCGGAGTATTCGAGCCGAAATCCCATTTGGGTAATATGGTCACTGAGCATTAAGGCACCGCAGGTTCTTCTTCGGATTTTGGACGCGCATCGGGACTACAATTGGTGGCTTTTGCGGCCTCCACGCTTTTTGCAACTTCGGCGTCTGAAACCGCTGGAAGCTCAGAAATCGTCTTACAAATCAGGTCAAATGCCAGGCCTTTTCGGTCCATCAGCATTTTCTGTTCGGCAGGCCGCTCGGCTTGCATCTTGGCGAGTTCGGCCGTGTAGGACTCAACCGTTTTGGTGTCCTTTTCTTTTTGCGCCGCGCTGATGCTGGCCTCGTAGTAGCTGTCTTGGCTACCCAGACCATCATAGGCGTCCTGCAATTTGGTGCTGTATTTTTTGTACGCACCAATCAACGCGAGCTGCATTTTAGCCTGCGTTTCAGGGCTTTTCGATTTCGCCCAGGCAAGGTTTTCCTCGTAGGGAGCCTGCGCAGAGCCAAGGCCACTCGGGTCGACTTTGTCTTTTCCGCGCTGACGATCACGGGCCTGCATCGCCTGTTCGACGCGAGTCACCCGGACCCATTCGCTGTCCGGGAGTCCTTCTTGCGCTCTGCCAAGCGCGTCGGCGGCTTTGGTCATCGACGCTTCGTCAGGATCCGCCATGCCAAGCGCCCCGAGGGCTTCGGTCATGGGCTCATAATCCACCTGGTTGAGCACCCACACGCCGTTTTCGGCGTCGACACTCAAGATCCAATCGTAGGGTCCGGTTTTCGCAACACCATGAAACGGGTCGGTTTGCTTGATATTGTCGACAGGCAGGTCACAGACCTCCCGCAGAATCGGCGACTTCTCGTCCCCAATCATCACATCGTAAAAGGTGTCCGTGCTCGCCTTACACTTAGCGAGCTGGCCTTCTACGACGCGCTTGATCTTGTCTTCCGGACTGGTGCAGGCCGTCAGGCCCACCAGCGCAATGAGTGCTGTCGTGGTCATCCAAGGTTTCATCTTTCCTTCCGTATCTAGTCTTTCCGATAACAAAACACCCCGCCGACAAAGAGGCAAGGTTCTTTAGTGATTCTCATCGCTCCGGCGTCTTCGCATGAAGACCGGCAAAAGCCAGAGCGGGAAAAACCCTGCGCACGAATCATCGGCGTGGCTTTCTGGATTTGCAGCCTGTGTGTCGGCTCCCATATCGAGAACCTGTGGCGTGCTTCCCGTGTCTTCTTGAGTCGCGGCGTCCATTCCAGCGTCGGCTCCGGTTTCGGGCACGACGCACTCATGGCGATGCACTACGGCGTTCGTCGCTTCGCTGATGGTGATAAATCCACCACCGCTTCCGGTGAAGGTGATGGCTTCGCCCTGACCGTCGAATGAATAGGGCAGGTATTTGGGTGGAGCCGCAAATCCGCTGACCAGCGACTCGCTGACATCGAATTCGGCGATCGACAGGTAACCTCGCACCAGGAGCCGGGTTCCGTCGGTGGATAAATCGGCGGCCGTCACGGTCAGCGGTTCAGCGAAGGTGGTGACGAGTTCTGCCGTGACCGTCTGTTCTGCGTTCCATGGCACCCGGTACAAACGGCTCTGATTGCCATCTTTGTTGATGACATAAGCCGCTTCTGCCGTGGCAAATACAGCCTCTGCGTCATGGTTGCCGTCTGGATACTTAAACGATGTGGTCTCGATCGGCGCAATGGCGCCTGGACCAATGGGCTCTGCGAAACGATGCAGCGCCATGACTTCGCGATCTTTTGAATTGTTTCCGGTATCTGCGACCACCAAACAGGCGCTGCCATCGGCGCATGGGGCGTTCGCCATGTCCTCGAAATCGACCGCCGTGATGCCGATCATATTCCACGTGCCTTCGACCTTCCCATCCCCGCTGAGCTTGAAGATGCGCGCTGAATCTCCCGAATCATTATGAGCCCAATAGCCCCCGTCACTTGAGCGGGCGAGACCGCTCAATTCATTCAAGGCCACATCGGTCAACCGTCCAGCTTCAACGGCTTTGGCATAATCAGCACAGGGCTGAGCCAACAATTGAGCGGGGAAAAGCATGACCACGAACCAAGGCAAAACACGGTTCAAGGAGACTCCTCGGTGTCAGCAGCCACGTTATTCGTCGAACCTTCGCCGTTTGTGGAAGTCTGCGGGGTGGACGCTGCGTTATTTGTCGACGACTTTGCGGCCAGGGCCGCCATCGCTTTCTCTTTCGCTTCGATTTCTTTTTTGATTTTGCGATCGCGCCATTCTTTCTTGGTCATCGACTTCTGGCGAAGCCACACGCCGCCGAACTGTTCCCAGTGGTCAACGAACTTCTCTTTTTTCACGATCATCGACTCCGAATGGTATTCCATCTCGTATTCGACGTCGGCTGATGTGCCTTCAAAAATGACGTTTTTTGCCTCGATATCCACGATCTTGTAGTCGTCCCCGCGTTCCTCAAGTTCGCCGATAAACGCCTGTTTAAAGGCAGGATCGATGTACTGAGCAGCCTGTTCCCAGAGGCCCCATCGCATCTTCATATTATAGTCGATCAGGGTTTCCTTCAGATCGGTCGTGCCCTTGGCATCGGTCTGTTTTTGCCCCGGTGTGCAGGCACACATAAATAGAACTAATCCCAGTATTAACGCTCGCATTGGACGTCCGTGTCTTGTTTGCTTATTCATCGTTTTTCAAATTTGTAGCGGCTTTCGAAGTCGACACCAAAGGCGTTGCCAGAAAATGCAATTTCGACCTGTGTTCCTGTGACTTCATAAGGAACACTCACGCGGTCGCTTCCACCACATACAGACTCGCCTTCCAGCACATTCGTGATGTTCATGTCGCGAGCCGCGCGGATCGAGACTTTATTTTCTTGGTCAAATCGCTGACCTGCCACCATCACGATATCCGACGCGATCTTCATGTCGATCAGGAACTCTCCGTTCTGCATGACAAACTGTCCCTTCGCCAGAATCTTCGATGCCTCAAGGTCAATCGACCCGATGGGAGTCTCGGCAGACGCACGCCAAATCTCAACGTGCGTAAGTTCGTAAATTCCGTCTTCCGCCGCACCGCCAGACAAGGCGGCGGGCTGGCCCACCACAAATGAACCTTCTGCCAAGTCCGGGGCCTCAAGAGCTCCAGACTCGGTGCAAACGCCTGGCACGTAGTCGATATCCGTGACCGGTTGCGAACCACTTTCGTCGCAGTATCGGTCTCCCGGTGGAGGGGTGACGTACATGAAATTAAAGCACATCTCGTCTTGAGTGCGCGGCCCAGAGGTCACGGCCCCAAGGCCTTTATTATCGAAGGTGCAGGTCGTCTTTAACGTGTCGCCCGCCTTGAGTTCGATCGGCAGACCGTAAAAGAGCTGCGTTTCGAACGACCAATTTTCCAAACGAATGAACGGCACCTCTGTGCCATCCGCGCGAACCACAACTTGTTCAAAATCTTTGCCGTTTTCGTGCATATGCGGCATGCCGGCGAGCACCTTCCAATCGTCGGTCAGGACACAACTCCCGGTCACATCTTTGACCGTTTTCCCGGGAACGACGAAGGCCAATGGACCCGGTGCAATCATGCCATACTCGGTCCCCGTCGGCTCACCGACGATCATACGAATTCCGCTTGAATCCTTCACATCAGGGACGTGGGCACCGTTATTATAGTGAATTTGGACCACAAATTGTTCACCGGGTTGGATTCGAAATCCACCGTCGGGAAACTGAATCGGTCCGGTTCCTGGCGCCCATGCGTACAGGTATTCGCTGTCCGGCGGCATCCCGACACAATTATGGGGCTCGGTCGGGGCGTTTTTGCCTGGATCACGCAAAAACACAATATGATGCAGGACCTGACGATTGTCTTGAACGACCTCGATTCGACGCACAAATTTGTCGGCGTCGATGCCGGCTTGAAACGTAAAACATTGATAAAGGTCTGACACGTCTTCGCCGACCGCAAATTGGTCTGCGAGCATGTCGATCGTCTGTCCGCCCGCGGGGACTTCGGGGGCAAGAAAAACGGGCGCGGTCGAGGTCAGACCGGCATTTGGCATCACCTCTTGTTCGCCGCATGAGGCCCACGAAACAAGCTTCTGCGCGTCGGCCTCGGGCAAGCCAGGCATCCCAAGAGGCGGCATCGTGCCAAACGCGACACGTCCAGCCACAAGGTCGGCCTCGGACGAGGTTCCACGCATCGCCAGCATCGCTTCGTAGGTCACAAGCTCCTGCGGAGCCCCATAGGTCGGCTCGGCTCCATGACAAACGGCACAATGCGTCTGAACGAGCGGAGAGACTTCCGAATCCCAAACGGCACGGTCAGGGATGCAGCCCACCGTAGCATTATTGGTCGTCGCATTATTGGTCGAGACGTTATTTGTGGCGTTGTTACTCACCGACGCGTTGTCGTCAGAACAACCCGTCATAACGACCAGGGCCAATAGCATTGGTATGCGCATCTTCAGAAACCTTTGTAATCATGTCACCGGTAACGCGCGCTAGCTTTGCAGATTTTCGCGAGATGTTCACGCCCGGCTGACATTTGTTTGCCTGCAAAGCCGAGGATTGCGGTCTACTGGCAGTTGTAAGTCTCGCCAGGACCGCCCGGACCGCCAAAATTGCCGGACGAAAACCCGAGCGAGCCCCCTAGCCGCGAGGGCCCAGAATCGCGAAAAATCGGTTCATGACGAAGCAGTGGAGCTAAAACACAAAACGAGGTCCACATGGGACCTCGTCTTCTTCAACTCACAAGATATCGAACGCCAAACTCATGGCGCTCAGAATCCGACAGAAACGTCGATTCGGCGGCCAGAAATCACTGACAATTCAGGGTGTCTCCCGCCGCGCCGTTTTCACCGTCGGCACCGGCCGAGATGCCGCCAGCACCCGCGGCACCATGGGCCAACGTTGTGTTTGCGCTCATGACGGTCGTTCCTTCACAGAAGATAGCATACGTGTCGCCACCGGCGCCGCCGCCGCCTGCGCCACCGGCGCCACCGCGTGTTCCCGGACCGCCATGTCCACCAAATACGTTCGTGAACTGAGCAAGACCACCGACCCCAAAACTTCCTGGGGTGCCAAAGGCTCCGCCGTCTCCGCCTTTTCCGCCATTACCAGCGTCGCCTGATTTCACAGACGAATCGATGATTTGAAGTCCGGTAGAGGTCAGAGCGAAGATCCCAAAAGAACCTCCACCCGCCAATCCTTCCGATCCGGCCTTTCCGCCGCATCCACCTGCGGCCCCGCCGCCACCACCGGCTCCAGGCAAGGTGGTGGTTGAAATTCCAGTCGAGAATTTGACTCCACCGGAACCGCCGCCCCCGGCGCCACCAAAGCCTTCGCCGCCATCGGTGCCCTCTTTTCCATCGCCGGTCGGCACGTACAAATTCGCGAGAAGCTGGTAGGCATGAAGACCGCCGGCACCGCCGCTCCCCTCAACACCTGTGATTGAGGTTGAGTGACCGACCTGACCGGCTTGGGTTGGCGAGCCCCCATCCCCACCAAGAATATTTCTAGGTGTGGCGCCCCCACTTAACCCTGAATTATTTCCCGCAAACGCCCCGATTCCGCCGATTCCACCGTTGGCGAGAGCGCAGTTGCTGTTGATCCCAGGCGCGCCTGGAGCTCGATCGGAGAGTCCGCTCCCACCGTTGCCGCCATCTTTCCCGTCGCTGCCTTTTCGCCCGTTAAGACCGTTTGATCCTTCGGAAGCAACAATATTGACCTCCTGAAGCACAAGGCCCGCGGCATTGAGTGCGTGCACACCGTAAGACGAGGATTTCTGAACGACCGCTTTGCCCGACTCGATATTGACACGGTAAAGCACCGTGCGCTCCGTGATATCGTGCGCCATCACCGCAATAACGTTACCGTTTGCGTCTGTTGTTGAGACGTTCACGTTGAAGGTTCCACCGTCGTATTTCCAGTTGGGCGCACCCGAAAATCCGCCGTAGAGCGAAATTCCATTTTCAAGGGTGAGCGTTGAGTTCAACGTCAGTCCACTGCGGATAATCACGCCTTTGGCACCACGTTGTTTTGCAGCAGCAACGGCGACCTCAAACGTCTTATAGGGTTGAGCCTTTGAGCCTGATCCCGCCGCGTCGGTACCCGCCACATGATCCAGATAGATAAATGTAGAATTGGCGGAGTTGTCGTTGCAATTTGTGGCAGCGGCATCAACAGCGCTCAATGGAACGTCGTAACAGGTTGCATCAGTCGTCGTCGGTGCACATTCCCAGAAACCAAGGTTACAAAGACCGCACTGGGCCTCTTCGCACGTCGCGCCTGAACAGGAGCCTTCGGCGCACAGATTCGAGAAATCACAATTCGCGCCGGCTGGTTGAGTGCACGCATTGGCGTACACGACCTCACCGTCGACCATCGACGGCGACGGGTCACAGAAATCTGCCGGACAAACCAACGCGTTGGGGTCGCGACAATCGCGAATTTCGGTATCAGTGCAGGTCGCACCGGCACATACACATGCACTTCCACCGCAGGTCACAGGTTCGTAAACACATTCACGGTCGGCGTTGCACGACGTGGCGACTTCGCACGGACGAGATGGGCAAAACTCAGCGAAATTATCGTCGATGCAGCCGCAGGTGCCGCAATCAATCGTGCTGCCACAACCGTCAGTGATCATTCCGCACTGATCGAGAGCGCACTGAGTCACGGGCGTGCAACATGCTTCTTCGAAACAAACCTCAGCATCGCTGCAGGAATCGCAGGCGTTGGGCGTGTTGTTGGTTCCGTTATTGGTCGTATTATTTGTCGCGTTATTGGTCGTATTATTCGTCGTGTTGTTCGAATTCACGAACACAGCAGCGTCGTCTGAAACGTTGCATGCCGCGGTGAGGCAAACCACCGCCAAAAATCTATTTAATTTCATCACGTTCCTTTCCCTTCGTTGAGACCCAGCAAGACTGCCAATTCTTCGGCCGAATTGCAAGACGAGGCGCTGCCTCAAGGGCGCGACCAGGAACGCTCTGATGGACCTCAGCGTCATTGGGCGAGCCAAAACACTTGCCAACGGCGAGCCATTATTGGAGAGGTCGGCTGCTACAAAGCATCGCTTGAATCAAAAAAGCCCGCCGAATGGTTTCGGCGAGCTCTCATCACTTCATCAATGATTTGTTCTATATTATTGGGATATTGAGCATATCACCGTCGTTATCCAAAAAGGCATTGACGGTGAAATTCGCAACGTGTTGAACGGCTCTAAATCACTGACAGTTAAAAGAATCGCCGGCCGGACCGCCAGTCCCGACTGCTCCAGTCGATGCGCCGCCAGCCCCGCCACTGCCGTGCGAAAATGTTGAGCCTGAAGGGGCCACGATGGTGCCGTCACAAAAGATCCCATAGGACGCTCCGCCAGCTCCACCGCCACCAGGGCCGCCAGCTCCGCCACGTGTTCCGATACCACCGGCGCCGCTTACAGTGCTTCCAATGCCAGCCGCGCGGTTCCCTGCTGTACCTGGAGTGCCAAACGCTCCGCCAGCGCCACCCGCGCCGCCATGACCACCGTCGTTTGAGCTTACGGTCGAATCAATGATTTGAAGCCCCGTAGAAGACAGGGCAAAGATCCCAAACGATCCACCACCTGTAATTCCTGGCATGCCGCCTTTGCCACCACAGCCGCCGGCCGCACCACCACCGCCCCCTGCACCAGGCAAAGAGACTGGACTTCCTACGCCGCCGGAGCCGCCCCCACCAGCGCCACCAAATCCATCAGCACCGTCGCTTCCTCGTACACCATCACCAAACGGGACGTACAACGGTGTGAGCTTCCAAGTCCCACCCGCACCGCCACTTCCACCTCCGGCGAAACTGCTTGAGTATTGACCCGACTGACCAGACTGACCGGGCTGTCCGCCGAAGCCTCCCAAAAGACCTCTGGGTGTATCGCCTCCATCGGCACCAGCATTTCCGAAGCCACCTCCCATTCCACCAGCGGCACCGTTGGCGGTTGGACAAGCGCTGTTTACGCCGGCAATACCAGGGGTTCTGTTCGAGCTTCCGTTTCCGCCATTACCGCCATTCCCCCCCTTAGCTCCGGCGCTGCCGTTGGTTCCAGGTGCACCGTTACCGGCTTGTATTGCGACTTCCTGAAGCACAAGGCCCCCTGAATTCGTCGCGTGAATACCGTAAGATGAGGCTCGGCTTGCGGTCGCATTTCCAGCCTGGATATGGACTCGGTAGAGCACGGTGCGCGCAGTGATATCATTCGCCCTCACCGCAACCATGTTGCCACCGGGTGAAACATTAGTGGGGTTCACGTTCAAGAATCCGCCATCGGATTTCCAGGTGGGCTTGCCCGAAAAACCGCCATAGATCGAGATGCCGTTTTCGAGCACGAGAGTTGAGGTTACCGTGAGGCCACTTCGAACGATCACACCTTTTGCGCCGCGTGATTTAGCCGCGGCAAGCGCCGCGACAATCGTTTTATAAGGCTGCAGGCGTGTGCCTGATCCTGCTGCATCGACGCCAAGAACGTGATCCAAAAAGATGAAGGTCGAGCTGGCTGAGTTATCGTTGCAATTCGTCGAGGCAAGGCTGGCTGCGCTCAGCGGAATATCGTAGCACGTCGCCTTGACGGTATTTGGTGCGCAGTCCCACGTTCCCAAATTGCACAAGCCGCACTGCGCTTCGGCACAGGCCGCGCCGGCACAGACACCTTCTGCACACAGGTTAGAGAAGTCACAATTCGCACCATCGGGTTCGATACAGGTGTTTGCGTAGACGACCGCGCCGTTGACCATCGACGGTGATGGGTCGCAGAAGTCCGCGGGACACACTAACGCGTTTGGATCACGGCAGTCGCGGATCTCGGTGTCGGTGCAGGTTGCTCCCGCACAAAGGCAGGCGCCGCCACCACAGGTCACAGGCTCGTAAACACAATCCCGGTTGGCGTCACAGGCAGTGGCCACTTCGCAGGGCCGCGTAGGACAGAACGCCGCGAAATTGTTGTTAAAGCAGCCGCAAACGCCGCAATCGATCGTTGAGCCACACCCATCACTGACCATGCCACATTGGTCGGCACCACATGCTGTTTCAGGCGTACAGCACGCGTCTTCAAAACAAACTTCGGTGGCTGTGCAGGTATCGCAGGCATTAGTCGTCCCGTTATTCGTCCCGCTATTCGTCCCGTTATTCGTCCCGCTATTCGTCGCGTTATTCGTCGCGTTATTCGTCGCGTTATTCGTCGTGTTATTCGTCGCGTTGTTCGTCGCGTTATTCGTCGCGTTATTCGTCGCGCTATTCGTCTCGTTGTTCGTCGCGCTATTCGT
>CAYMYJ010000051.1:36876-38114 GCA_964394615.1 uncultured Bradymonadales bacterium
TATTCGTCGCGTTATTCGTCGCGCTATTCGTCTCGTTGTTCGTCGCGCTATTCGTCGTGTTATTGGTACCGGTGTTTGTCTTCACGACCGGACTGTCGTCAGCAGCGCTGCATGCCGCAGTAAAACACACGATAGCCAAAATTCTATTCAGGTTCACGGGCCCCTCCTCACTTGGGTATTGTTTTTTGAGCCTGCCCGCTTTGCTGCCGAAATGCAAGAAAGTACAGTCCTCCAGCAGCGCCTCCGCTGGCGTATCAGAACACGAAGGACGTGGGACTCAGAATATAGACGGAGTCTGTGCCTCGTGATATCCACAACGGGTTCAAACGAGGTCATCTCATGCCAAGTATTATCGAAAGAATTCAAGACATCGCAGCCCAAAGTGGCGGCGATGACGAACTGCTTGAAGCCGCGGCGTCAGTCACGCACGCGAACCTCTACGCTGAAGTACTCGACACCTACGGAACATGGGAATCTGCAATCATTGCGGCCCTGTGCGACATGGTCGAAAAACGGGTCGTGGTGCCCGTCTTCAAACAGCGTGAGGAAGGCGAAGTTGAACGCCAGGCCTCACCTGAAGCGCGTGAGCCTGTTTACACGGTCACCACGGATGGCACGTTCTGTTGGATTTCTGGCGAAGAACTCGACATCACCGACGCCCCCGAAAAACTCGATTCGCCAGAAGGCGCCGGGCCGATGTTCCGCTTTTCGCATGTCGGAACCCCGGATGCTGTTTACTTGTTCTCGAATCAGGGGCGGTTCTTTGGGCTCGACCCTAGAATGGTTCCCCAATGGATGGGTGAGTCGGCAGTGCGGTCCATGAATCACCTGCTGCCGTTCAACTCGGATGAAAGCCCGGCATTTGTGCTGCCTCGTCGCGCCATGCTCGAGGGCCGCATTATTCATGTGACACGACAGGGCAAAGGCAAGGCGTCAGATGTCAGTGAGTACGGCCGAACGCTCGACCGCTCCGGCAAAGAAGGCTTCTTGCTCAACGACGGCGACGTCCCGATTGCGGTTCTTTCTGCTCGGGATGAATCCCACCTATTTTGCGCGTCGGCCAAAGGGCAAGGCATTCATTTTGACGCCGCCGAAGACATGCGATCGATGGGCCGCAAGGCTGTCGGCGTCAATGTTATGAAGCTCGACGGCAGTGACGACGAAATCGTGGGGGCATTTATCACCGACGATGTCGAACAATTCGCGCTGATCACTGATTCTGGCTACTGCAAACGGGT
>CAYMYJ010000052.1:0-33048 GCA_964394615.1 uncultured Bradymonadales bacterium
AACGAGCGCCGCAATCGGTCCCGGTCTCATCGCCGTTCTCGACGCCGTCGGTGCAGTTTGGAGTGGTGCACGTCTTCGTGGCGCTACAAAGACCACTGACACAGTCGGTGCCCAGGTCACATCGTTTGGACGGAGCGCATGGTGGACACGAACCTCCGCAGTCCGTGTCGGTTTCGCTTCCGTTGAGTTTCCGATCCGTACACGAAGCCGCGGAACAGACTTTGGTCACCGCGTCACAAACGCCGGTTTCGCAATCCGTCGCCACCAAACAGCCCAGACCTGGGGTGCAGGGTGCGCAATCACGCCCACCACAATCCACAGCGGTTTCCGAACCGTTCTTGACCGAATCGGCGCAGGTGGCCGCTTGACATGATTCCATGAGACAGACGCCAGCTTCACAATCGGCCGCAACCGCACAGCCTGCGCCCACGCCACATGGTTCACATGGCCCGCCGCAATCCACGTCGGTCTCAGTTCCATTTTTATTGTTGTCGGTGCAGATTGGAGCGGCGCAGATATTACTCGTGCACACGTTCGAGATACAATCCGTGTCCTCTTTACATCCCTTTGCGTCCTGGCAAGGACCGCAAAGGAATCCGCAATCCACGTCGGTCTCTAGACCATTCTTGATGCTGTCACCGCAATTCTTGTCGCGACAGATCTCGTCGTTGCAGATGCCCGAAGTGCAGTCCAGATCCTCGCCGCATTTCTTGCCGACGACGCACCGAGCACAGCCGATCGCACCGCAATCGACATCCGATTCGTCACCGTTTTGCGAACCATCGGTGCACGAGGCTGAGGCGCATCGGCCGACAATACAGCTTCCACCAAAACACTCGTCCGGCGTCTGACACGATTCGCCGTCGCCCTTCAGCTCGGTCTCGTTATTCACAAACGTGTTGTTCGACTGGAGCGTAGGGCCACTACTGTCGCCGCCACAGGCGGCCAAGATTGAACCGAGAGACAAAAAATACATCGCGAGGACCGGCCAGTTGCGCACGGTTCACCTCCAAATAGGTCAAAAAAGAAAAGACTTCGTTCCACTCATAGAAGACGAAAGATGCGTCCATGTCAAAGCAGACGTTGGAACTCAGGCAGCTTCATCCTCAGACGGCACATGGTGAACGACATGGATCACCCTTTGAGGTTCAAGATACCAAGGAATCCCGGCCTCGGCGCTGATCTCAATTTCGGCAATCACCTGGGCGCCCAGCAGCACGATCACGGCTGCGATCTCAAGCGACAAGAGCACGATAATCACCGTAGTTAACGATCCGTAAACCACGCCCACCATCGAGATATTGGCGAAATAGTAGACCAAGATGCTTCGCACGATCTCCCACAGTCCTGCTGCCACAATGCCACCAATCATCGCGAGCGAATACCTGACGCGGGACAACGGCATGACGCGGTAGAACGAAGCAAAGAGGATCGTGAACCCTGCAAAATTCGCGATACGCAGCAACCACGCCACCGCACCGTCTGTGGCAACCTCAGCAAACGCGAAGTGCGTGGATGCGGCCTCCAGAGTCGTCGTCAGTACAGTCAGTGCAAAAATACCGAGGCTAATCACCGAGACATATGCAAACGGAATCATCGCTGAAATGAACGGATGACGAGGTGCCTCAGCCTTGTGGTGTTGAAAAATGACGGCCATCGCGTCCTCAAGCATTCGAAACGCCAGCGAGGAAAAGAAAAGCAGCACCACGATGCCGATCGGGCCAATCACGTCGGCGGCGTCCAAGAAGGAACGCAAAGCTTCCGTCAGCTCAAACGTATTGCCTGGAATGGCGAGATCGATCTCCGCGGAGACCACAGCCAACATCGGCAAGGGGTCCACAAATCGACTGAGAACGTAAAGGGTTACGGCGAGCAGGGGAATGAACGAGAGCAGCGTATTATAACCGACGGCTCCGGCCAGAAGCAGGCCTTTGTTGCCAAAAAACTTCTTCACCACCCGGATGGTAAAGGTCAAAAGCCGCCGCGCAAACTGCCACGCGGGCGTTGTGGGTATGAAACGCATCGACGGCATCATAACCAAGCCGCAAGAACACGTCGACCCAAACACTACCTTGCCGGCTCAGGAGTTCGCACGGCCGCCAAGAAAGACGCGATCCATCGAGATTGTCCCATCGGGTTCGATCCATAGAATCGCGGCGAAGCGCAGGTCATGAAAACCACTTTTTCCCGCCGCGCCTGGGTTGATCCAAAGACACCCCTCGACTCTCCCAACCACTGGGACATGGCTGTGGCCAACCACAATCACGTCTGGAGATTCGCGGCGGATGAAGTCCAACGCCGTCTTATTGGGGCGCTTGGGATTGCCCGCAATATGAAGCACAGCGATGCGCCGACCGCCGACTTCGTCGACGCGTTCGAGCGGAAAAAAACGCAGGTCTCCCCCATCGATATTTCCGCGCACGACAGAGACCGGAGCGACCGTTTCAAGTTGATCGATCACGTCCATGGCACCGATATCGCCGGCATGAACGATGAGATCAGAGTCCTTGAACGCCTCTAATAAAAACGGATCCAACCAACCGTGGGTATCCGAAATCAGGCCAATTTTAGTTCGTTTGGGGGCCATTCCACAGACTTGGTGGGAGGCTGAACGGCCGAGGAACCGGCCGTTCTTTCACGTTATCAGAAGCAGATATTTCCGATTCCAAAACTTTCAAGTGGCAGGCAAGACTGGCCGCTTGGACATGCTGGGCCACCAACTGGGATGCCAAACACCTCGACGCCACAGCCTTCACAAAGGAATCCGTTGCAGGATAGGCCGCCGTCACAGGTGCAGTCTGCATTACAAAGACCGCATCCAAACCCGCCACCCAGACCGCCACTGCAAGTCAGGGTCGATGGATCGCAGAATGTTCCAGATGGGCATCCCGTAGGGTTGGTTGGATCGCAGACTCCGCCGCCTGAGTTGGCCGCGCAATTGCCATTCTGGCAGGTCGTTCCTGAAGGACAAACGGTAGGGTCGACGGCGCAGTTGGGCGGTACGCCACAGGCGCCTTCAAGGCAAAGCTGGCCTGCAGGACAATCGGCAGCTCCAACACACTGAACGCAGCAGTCGTTGATGCAATAAGGTGTTCCGCCACCACAGGCGCCTGGTGTTGCTGGGTCACAAGCTTGCTGACACGCGAAGCACGAACCGCTGGCCGTGCAGACTTCGCCGGCTGCAGTGTTGCAATCCGTGTTTGAGAGGCATTCCGCACAGAAGCAACGAAGGGCGTCCCATACCGGCCGCTGAGCATTGCCATCACACTGAGTCGGATCTTCACCAGGACAGTTGGTCTGTTCGCATTGACCGCTTGCTTGGTTACAGGCCTGACCAGGCTGACATGAATCCACGGTGCATTTCGTGACGCATGCGAGTGTGAACGGGTCACAAACGGTGTCACCAACACAGGTCACTTGCTCGCATGAGCTTACGACGGCACATGAACCCGTGGCCTCGTCGCAGAATTTACCGTCGCCACAGCTTCCAGGTGTGCAAACACACTTTCCGTCTGTGCAGGCTTGACCGGTGCCACACTCGCTGGCGTCACGGCAGCCGGTGAGGCAAACACCGTCTGAATTGCAGACCTTTCCGTCTTCGCATTGGTCGTTGGTTTCACAACCTGGAACGCATGCGTCGTCTTTACAGATTTGGCCGGTAGGACAATCGATGGCGGTTGCGCAGGTTCCATCACCTGTAATGCATTGGTTGGCGAGGTTGCAGACCTGACCCGAAGCACAATCTGCGCTGGTGACACATTGTTGATCGGTGCAAAGTCCAGCCTTACAGACGCCACCCTTGCCGGTGCAATCGGCTGCCGACGAGCATTCAGGCGACGAGCACGAGCCTTCGGGGCTTGCTGTGGTGATCAAGCATACCTGTTCAGCGGTGCAGAATTCGCAGGCAGCCTTCACGCAAAGCTTGTCGATACTGCAGACCGTCCCTAGGGAACACTCGGTATCGAATACGCATGACGACGAAGTCGCCGCGTCATCGCTACAACCCGCGAGCAGCACAAAGAGAAGGCTGGTAACCACAGCCAAACTTGAAATAATTCGATTCGAAAACATCTATAATCTCCACGTTGCGCGAACACGCAATCACTACACATACCTACAGCCAAGCGAATACTATAGGCAGGCGAACATCGATATTCAAGCGGAAGGCTAAGTTCGCGTCCACAAAGTGGTCCTTGGCCCGCTTACGCTTACCCGCAGAATACCACGTGTGAAGGTAATTACTCAAAAACCCTTGAACTATTGGATCCGATTCGATACCAAGCGCGCATATTGTTTACGTTTTTCAGAACCCTAGGATCACTGGTGAAGTATTTACTCATGGGGACATTGCTGTGCCTGACTTTCGCGGCATGCGGCGACGATCAGAAAGTCGACAAGACCGGGGGCGATCCCGAGTGCAGCTCCAACGCCGATTGCTTTGTTGGACGATGTGATTTGGTGAGCGGTCAATGCGTGGCTCCTGCCAACAACACTTCCAACAACACTTCCAACAACGCCTCCAACAACGCCTCCAATAACGCCTCCAATAACGGCACGACCGCTTCACTATGTGGCAATGGTGTGGTCGATGCCGGCGAGTTATGCGATGGCGATTGCCCAACCGCTTGCCCTTCAAACGATGCGTGCAACCCCGCTGTACTTCAGGGCACGGCGGCCACCTGCGATGCGACCTGCGTGGCAACCACGACCACCCAATGTTTAGGTGGTGACGGGTGTTGCCCATCGGCCTGTGACGATTCTACCGATTCGGATTGCACCGCTACCTGCGGAAACCTTGCCGTGGACGTAGGCGAAACCTGTGACTCAGCTTTTACCGGGGAAATGCAGGGCGCGTGCCCGCGGCCGCAAGATTGCGTCTCCCAGGACGCCTGCATGCAGGCCGCATACTCTGGGTCAGCGACCATGTGTAATGCGGTCTGTGACCTGACTCCGGTGACGTCGTGTGTTCCCGACGACGGGTGTTGCCCGACCGGATGTAACCTCACCAACGATAACGATTGTCGACTGCCTACCGGCGACGCCTGCACCGATGCCTCAGAGTGTTTGGACGACTATTGCATCCAAACCAACGGCTGGGTCGATGGTTATTGCAGCGGCGGATGTTCGACCGACGCTGATTGTGGCGCTGGAGGTCACTGCAACGGACGCGCATGCATGAGCACCTGCACCTCAAACACCGATTGTCGAACCGGGTATGAGTGTCGCGATTATTTCACCGACGGAACCAATATCTGTGCGCCCGCGAGCACGTTCGTTGACCCAGGCAGCGCCTGCGCTGCGGATGACGAATGCGCAACGTCGTATTTTGGAGCCGCTTGCCTTCAGCCTGAGGCAGGCTTTGCCTCAGGCTACTGCATCGTAAGTTGTGAATTCGATGCCGATTGCCCGGGCGCGTCGCATTGTTCGCCCACAGAAACTGGCGCGCTCTGCGTTCCAGATTGCGCGAATGATAATCAATGTAGAAACGGTTATGCGTGTTTCGACTATCTCGACGACCCCCGAAACACCTGCGGCCCTGTCGCGAGTGGCACAGGCGGCGTTGGCGACGCATGTTCGGTGCTTCAAGACTGTGCCGGAGCAACAGCGGGTACATGCATCCAGGCGACCGATTGGGCCGATGGCTATTGCACGACACAACCTTGCACCGACAACACCCAATGCCCCACTGGCGCACATTGTGGTTTCTCCGGAAACGGTTCTGGATTTTGTCTGGATGACTGCGCGACACAGGTGGATTGCCGCACCGGATACGGATGTGTCGACATCGACGAAGACAGCGTCAGCGAATGTGCGCCAGCCGGGATCGGCAGCGGCACGATCGGCAGTCCATGCGCGACGATCGCCGAGTGTGCGGGCGGCACCGATGGCGTTTGCATCAACGAAGCATCTGGATGGCGTTCGGGGTATTGTTCCCTCAACGACTGCACCGTCGACGCGGACTGCGGAGACGTGAATCTCTACCACTGTGGATTCAACGACGGACAACCAGGCGCTTGCGTCAAAAACTGTCTGAACAACGCAGACTGTCGGGCAGACGGCTACGCCTGCCGTGACCTTGACGACGACAACGTCAACGAATGTGGCCCTGCAGGGACCGGCACTGGAATTCCTGGCGCCGCCTGTGAAGGCACGTGGGAATGCGCCGGCGGAAGTCTTGGATTCTGCATCGACTGGACGGATGGATACTGCATCCTTGGGGATTGCATCTCCGACGCAGAATGCGGTGTCGGTGGGCACTGTGGATTCGTAAACGCTACCACTGGATCAGGCTCGTGCATCGAGAGCTGCATGAGCGATTCAGACTGCCGAACAGGCTACGGCTGTTTCGATATGGACGCAGACGGAGTCAATGAGTGCCTCCCCGAAGGGAACCGCAGTATCGGAAAAGCTTGTGATGGGTTTCAAGACTGTGCAGGTCGAGAAAACGCAGCGTGCGCCCCAGACCCCGATTTCCCCGGCGGATACTGCGTCCAAGACTGCGAGACCAGCGGCGTTTGCCCCGGAAATGACGTGTGTGTTCCGCTCACCAGTGGAAGCTTCTGCTTCGACGGATGCGCATCAAGTGCCGATTGTCGTGCCGGCTACACCTGCGGCTCGCCTGGCAACGGTTTGGGTAACGTTTGCCTACCATGATTGAAGGTTGAGCCCGTGATTACGCGGGCTCAACGCCCTGATTCAGCGCATCAAATCGAAAGCGCTGAGCAAAGCAAATCGCGCAGGGTGAGCTTCAAAAGCTTGCAGCAACCGATCCGCTTCGGATTCTTGGCGATCCAAAATGGTCTCCAGCGGGGCAAGAAACGACGCTTCCGAAGCGTGGCCTTCACGCGCTGCGATGTCGTCGAGACCTTTCTTTGCGATCGCAACGAGCGCGCGGGTGATCTCCAGAAACGAGCCTCTTGGCGTGCGTGCGTGGATGCCTTCTTTTGACGCGATCACATAGAGGCTCCGCAGTTCCTCGATGTCCGTCATGCTGACCAGCTCCATCGCTGCAGCCCGAGCGTTAGCGTCGTAGACAAGGCCCTTCCAGAGAGCTGGGAACGCCAACATATGCGACCTTGGCCCTCCGTCGCCGCACCGAACCTCGATGTAGCGCTTCATGCGCATCTCTGGGAATGCGGTCGACAGATGCAGCTCGAAATCCCCCATCGTTGCTCGATGTCCCTCGTATCCTTCGTCCATGAATGCACGGAACGAGTGGCCCGCCATATTGATGTAACCTTCATCGCGACGAATGAAAAACATCGGAACATCCAACACGTAATCGAGGTAATCCGAAAAGCCCCAGTCTTCGTTCAACACAAAATCAGGGATTCCAGATCGGTCAGGATCCATGCGGGTCCAAATATGACCACGATAGGACTGAAACCCGTTGGGCTGCCCATGATCAAGTGGACTGTTCGCAAAGAGCGCGTGGACGTAGGGCGAGGCCAAGAACCCGAACTTCATGATGGAAACAGCGTCAGCTTCTGAAGTGAAGTCCATATTTGCTTGGATCGTGCAGGTGAGCTTCATCATCCAATGCGCGCGATCGCCGCGGGTCGGCAGGTAGTCACGCATGATCTTGTAGCGCGATTTTGGCACCCAACCCACGGCGTCGATGTCGTCGAATGGATTGAGTCCCCAGCACGTGAAAATCACGTCGTCCTTCACGACTTCCGACAATTCATCAAAATGCCGGTCGAGTTCTTCCTCGGTCTCAAAAATCGTCTTTTTGACACCGCCGGACAATTCAAACTGAGATCCAGGCTCCAGTGATACCGCCTCGTCATCGCGCTCAAGAGCAACGACTCGATCTCCATCGAAGCCGCGCTCCCAGCCAAAACGGTCGGCCATCTGATTCAGAATGTCTTCGATTCGATCGAACTCAAGGAGCTTCCCGGTGTGGGCATCCCACGCGAATTTCTCGTGCTCGGTGCCGATGCCCCGCTCTGATTCAGTCTTATTGCCGCCAACGAAGTAGGCGAGCAATTGCTCACGCCCCGTCAGGTAGGTTTCGTCCAGTTTCTGGTCTCGAGACATATTACACTCGCTAATGCATCATGGCGGCGGAAGCTAAGTCACCCTGCAAGCAGGGTCAACGAATCACGTGAGATGTTCAGATAATCAGGGCGATTCACAATTTGCGAGGGGCAACAGTTGTTGCAACGATCACGTCGCCGTGGCCGAGCGCCTCGGCGTCGACTCCGGCCGGAATCACAGCGGCTTCCCATCGGCCCAAAGTGCAGCCCTGCAAGCCCGTGCGGATTTCGATATCGCCCAGAGAAATGATGACACGAGGACCGACTCCAGGAACCTGCGCACGGCCTGCAATCTGTTTTCCGAGCATTGCGTAATGGTCGCCCACCGCGTGAACCGTCCACCCGGCCTCTTCCTGAGGCTTAATGCGAGGCGCGCGGTCAAGGGTGGCAACAGACATCGCTTCTTCAACATGAAGAGTACGAGGTTTTCCATCCAATCCGGGCCGTTCGTAGTCGTAGACCCGAAATGTAGTGTCAGAGGGTTCTTGCACTTCCAGAAGCGTAATCCCCTTCCCGATCGCGTGGACAGTTCCTGGCCCGATCCGGAAGACATCGCCAGCCTTTACGTGGACCTTTTCTAACAGTTCCGTGATTTTTCCCTGAGCCAATGCCTCACGAACTTGCGATTCAGAGTACTTCTGGTTGAACCCAAAATAGATGTAGGCATCGTCACGGGCATCAAGGATCAACCAGCTCTCGTCTTTGGACTGCGCCCCCGAGAAGCGTTTCGCTTCTTCATGACTCGGATGAACTTGGATGCTCAGATCGGCATCAGCGTCGATGATCTTCACCAAGAGAGGAAAACGGTCCCCAAAGGCTCCACGCATCGTCGAGCCAAGTTCCGAAACAAGGTCGGTAAGCGGGCGCCCCGATACGGTCGAGGAAAACCCCTCAACCAAATCAGCCACCAACCACGCCTCGCCAATCGGTTCGCTACGGTCTTCGCCAAAATGTTTATCCAGTCGATGTCCGCCCCAAATGCGGGGCATCAACAACGGCCTCATTTTATAGATCATGATTTAAAGCAGACGTGTGGGATCAACAGGTTCGGGCTCGGGCGGCGTTAGGCTCCGTTCTATTGCCTCAAGCACCGATTTGTCTTTCGAAATCTCGCCCATCAGGCGCGCATTTCCGATTTCGCCTTTGAACTCCTCAAAATTGTTTTGCTCACGGGCGATATGGGCCAGCGAAAGATGGCAGAGGGCGGCCATTTCAAATCGAGCTGAATCCAACGAAAACCCAACGGCGCGGCGCAGCAGCATCTTCGCCTCTTCGACCTGTCCGATGCGGTGTAAAAACGACGCCATCGCGAACAAAGACTCTGCCGCCTTTCCGTAATTCCCCGCTGCCAGCGGCGATTGCACGTTTTCGGCGAGGACTTCTGCCGCGGCCGCCAGATAGGGGCCGGGCTCCTGACGTGGGTCAAACGCGGCGTAGAGCTGAGCCAACCGCTCGTAGATCACGGACACATCCGAAAAATCCTGCAATTCGCGCTGAATCGCGATCGCTCCGGCACCGGCCTCAAGCGCGGCATCGGGCTCCTTACGGGCCATCTCGGTCATCATTCGAAAATACCGCGCCCGCGCCACACCTTGCGAATATTCAAGCACTGCGTACAAACGCTCGGCCTCAAGGAACGCAATCACAGCCTCCTCAAGGTTCCCGCCACCGAGCGCGCGAAGCCCCTGATAAACCCGCAATGCCGCCAGCGAATCTCCACCTTCTGCCTCAGCAAGCGATGTAATCTTCGACAAAATTTCTTCTTGGAACTCGGCGGCCCCTTGTGGCGCAGCCCAAAACGCGGCGCTCAGCATTCCAACACTGTCGCCCCCACAGCCCTCCGGACACAAAGCCTCCAATTCTGCGAGGCCGGCCCGAGCGTCCTCAACGCGATTGGCCGCAAGCAGCATCTCAACGTGCATGCCTAGCGCCGCTCGATAAGGAACCTCAGGTTTTTCCTGGGTCCTCGCGGTCAAGTACTCCTGAGAAAGTTCGAGGGCACGGGTGGTGAGATCCTTGTGATCGTAGAGCCGAACGGCGGTACCCAGGGCATTCAGAAAAGCGTCACGATTCTTCGATGCGTCTGCCACGACCATGTCTTCCTGAACCAGCCAGAGCGCCTCGTAAAAGTAGTTCAAACCCAGCCAACGCATCGCAAATTGGTCACGGGCATGCCAGCGCATCGAGCCCACCAAGGACCTCGACTCAAGCAGTTGTTTCAGCAGAACCAAAGCCTCGGAGGTCTGTCCCCGGTAGATCTGGACGCCCACAAAAACCAGCCCGGCGAACGCGTTGATTTTGGCCTCCGTCAGCTCTGAAACCGGACCCAGATCAATCCCGTGATCGGGCGGAGCCGCGACCATTCCTGGCCCGCTTACGGGCCCAACCCCCGTGTAATTCACAAAGAGATGTTGGGTCCCTTCAACTTGCACAAGTCCAAGTCCAACAAGCAATTGCGCTTGCCCTTTGTACTTCACCCCACTCGAATTTCGGTGAAAGTCCGCTTTGGTTGGGTCGGCCTGCAGGGCGATTTCAGCGATGCTCACACCACTCGACGGAATCGACGAAGCAAACCCTTCAAGAGCCTTCACCACCAAATTGCGGACGTTCTTCTCGTGCTCACCGGCCGCGACTTTCGAGAAACTATGAACCTCCATCACCTCGATCGACGCCGGTCGAGGCGCAAGTCCGTAGGTGTGTTCGAAAAACACCGCGGTATCACCAGCCAAGGGCACAGAGACGGCGTCGAGCTTCGAAGATCCGGACCAGACTCGGCAGGTCGTGAGTTCTGCGGTGACCGACTCCACCAAACACACGGATTTAAGTCGGCGAGAAAGCTGCACGTCGGCCTTGGCCGGCGCAAAGAGCCCATATACGTCACCCGCGCGCACCCCGGATTCTGCATCGATTTTGAAGTCGACACGACCCGCGTTGATCGCGGTCACTCGGCCGATCCCTTTGCCGACAATACCCGTATTTGTGTCGTCCCAGGTGATCTCCAAGCCCGTCAGTTCAGAATCCGGCATTTCGTAGTCCAACGAAACCACCGCCGCCGTTGCAGAAACCCGTTTCGCAACATGGCCGTAAGCCAAGGCTGGACGAGGCATCTGAGTCAGGGGCCAATCGCCGCTGTAGCGAGCAACAAAGGCCCGGCCAGCCTTTGCATCAGCAGGCAAATCGCCAACCACCCACAAAAAGCCATCGCTTCCCTGCACCAACATCAATGCGGGCGACTGGGCAGGTAAATCGGCAGGGGCCGCGGTAGGGAGCGCATCCACACCGGGCCAGAAATCGACCGAATCAGGCGACGTTGCGCAGGCTGAAAGGCCAACGAAAAGAATGAGAATACTGACTAGTTTTTTATTCATTGCACTCGACTCTAACCTGATCGCGAAACCGCGCCTACCTAATGCAGGCCGACTCAGAACACTTCTCGCGCCGCAATTATGTCACGCAGGGGTAAAGCAGACGCGATTGCCTTGTCGACCATGAAACACTGGGCTATTGCTTCGGCTTGCTTGATCTGAGGAAACAACATGTCTGACTACAAACCGCAAGAAATCGAACCACGCTGGCAATCCTTCTGGGAGGCCAATCAGACTTTCCGCACCGAAGACGATTTCGCGCGTCCGAAATTCTACGTCCTCGACATGTTCCCCTACCCCTCCGGCTCAGGCCTGCACGTCGGACATTGCGAAGGTTACACGGCAACAGACATTGTCGCGCGCTACAAAAAAGCAATGGGCTTCAATGTCCTGCACCCCATGGGTTGGGACGCGTTTGGCCTTCCAGCAGAACAATACGCGCTGGAAACAGGCACCCATCCCGCCGACACCACGGCAAAAAACATCGCAACATTTAAGGGCCAGCTGAGGCGGCTGGGCTTCAATTACGACTGGGATCGCGAAATCAACACCACCGATGTTGAGTACTACCGCTGGACCCAATGGCTCTTTTTGAAGCTTTACGAGCGCGATCTGGCCTACATGGCCGAGGTCCCCGTGAACTGGTGCCCTGCCCTTGGCACCGTGCTGGCAAACGAAGAAGTCAAAGATGGCAAAAGCGAACGAGGTTCGTTCCCGGTCATTCGCAAGCCGATGCGCCAGTGGATGCTGCGGATCACGCAATATGCGGATCGCCTGCTCGAAGACCTCGACCTGCTTGATTGGCCCGAATACCTCAAAGAGATGCAGCGCAACTGGATTGGGCGGTCTTTGGGTGCTGAGGTCGACTTCAAGTTGGACTCCAAAACCGCGAATGGCGTCGAAGGAAATATCCGCGTCTTCACGACCCGGCCCGATACGCTGTTTGGCGCAACGTACATGGTGCTCGCCCCGGAACATGCTTTGGTCGACGAGATCACGGCCGCGGGGCAGCTTGATGCGGTGACCGCCTATCGCGAAGAAGCAGCTCGAAAGAGCGACTTGCTGCGCACCGATTTGCAGAAAGAAAAGACCGGTGTCTTCACAGGCGCTTACGCGATCAACCCGGTTAACGGTGAGCAAGTCCCTGTTTGGATCGCTGACTACGTCTTGGCGACGTACGGCACCGGCGCCATCATGTCCGTGCCCGGACACGACGAGCGTGACTGGGAATTTGCCAAGACATTCAACCTTCCGATCATCGAGGTTATCTCCGGCGGAAACGTTGATGAAGCCTCGTATTCCGGTGATGGGATCTTGGTCAATTCGGGCCTGCTGAACGGCATGGACGTCAAGACTGCCAAGAAGACGATCGTGGCCTGGCTTGAGGAGCGCGGACAAGGCAAAGGCGCGGTGAACTACAAACTTCGCGACTGGTTGTTCTCGCGTCAGCGTTATTGGGGCGAACCTTTCCCTATCATTCATCATGCAGACGGAAGCCACTCCGCGTTGCCCGAAGAATCCTTGCCGCTCCTGCTGCCTGAACTCGATGATTTCAAGCCAACGGGCGACGGCGAGCCTCCATTGGCCCGTGCGAAAGAATGGCTGCATGCGACCGACCCCAAAACGGGCGACCCCGTGATCCGCGAAACCAACACGATGCCGCAATGGGCGGGTTCGTGCTGGTATTACCTGCGCTACATCGATCCTCATAATAAGGATGCAGCCTGGGATCCGGAGAAAGAAAAGTATTGGATGAACGTCGACCTCTACGTCGGCGGGACCGAGCACGCCGTTCTCCACCTGCTTTACGCGCGGTTCTGGCACAAAGTCTTTTACGATTGCGGCCTGGTAACTACCAAGGAACCGTTCCAACGCATCGTGAATCAGGGGATGATTCTGGGACTTGCGTACGAGTATTACGAGACCGCCGATGGCAAGAACATCTCGTACCATGAACGCGACGCATACCCAGACGCGCTGACACGGACCGTGCATGCCGACGATGTCGTTTGGAAGAACGAAAAAGCGGTGCATCCTGTGGACGGCTTTGAGTTGCTCGAACTCACCGAGAAGATGTCGAAATCTCGCGGCAACGTGGTGAATCCGGACATGGTCATCGATGAGTACGGCGCAGATACTTTGCGTCTCTACGAGATGTTCATGGGACCGCTGGAACAGATGAAGCCGTGGAACCCGCGAAATGTGGGCGGCGTTCACCGGTTCTTGGGTCGAATCTGGCGACTCCTGTGCGACGAAGAAGGGATCGGCGAGTCCGTAGCGGATATCGCAGCAGACGAGGAAACCCTCAGGGAGCTTCATCGCACGATCAAAAAAGTGAGCGAAGACACCGAGGAAATGCGCTTCAACACAGCCATTGCGGCCATGATGGAATTCGTGAACTTCCTTTATAAATTAGAGAAAGTCCCTCTGAGTGTGGTTGCTCCATTTGTTCAACTGCTGGGGCCCTACGCCCCTCATATCGCCGAAGAAATCTGGCAACGACTCGGAAACAAAACGTCGATCGCCACAGTGGCGTGGCCAACGTTTGACCCCGCATTGCTCGTGTCGGCGACGTATCCACTTGCCGTACAGGTCATGGGCAAAATGCGGGCGACCGTCGATTGCCCTACGGACGCTGACGAGGCGACGGCTGTGGCTATCGCCCAGGCTGACGAGAATATTCAGAAGCATCTGGAAGGAAAGACGATCAGGAAGATCATTTTTGTGAAAGGTCGCATCCTGAATTTTGTCGCGAACTGAACCTCCCGACAATTTTGGTTCCCCGAAACGCGAATTGAGTTCTTCTTGATTCGCGTTTCTCTTTGGGGGAAAACTTGTCTAACTTCCGACATTTGCCCGAGGCGTCATGAAACACACAGCCCTCTTATTATCCGTACTCCTTATGATGAGCTGTTCAGACGACGACGCGAAAAAGGCGCCGAACGGTTCGACCAACAATTCGACGAATAACGCGACGAATAGCGCGACCAACAACGCGACGAACACTTCGACGAACAACACTTCAAATAACGAGATGAATCCGGCGCAAGAGTGCGAGAGTCCCGAAGACTGTGATTTACAGACCTGCGCCCAGATCGCCGACGCCGCGACCTATTGCCAATTGCCGCTCGACCTCCGGGTCGAAGAATGTCAGACGCCCGACGAATCGAATGAATGCTGCGACGACACTCAATGCACAGATGGCCCCAACGGCACCAGCGGCCGCTGCATTTCACCATTTGTTGGCTATTGTGGGGGAGCGGGCCCCGGTACGGGCAATCAGTGCAGATACGACGAATGTCAGGTGCCGGCGGACTGCCAAGAAAACCAGGCGTGTGCGCCGGCTGGCACCTTCGGGCGCCCCGTAAACACGTGTATCCCCGCGCTCTGTGAACAAGATGCCGATTGCACGGTCGGAACGGGCGGACGGTGCTCATTGGTCCACACCTCGGACACTTGCCCAGAACCTATGCTTGGATGCACTTACGATGGCGACGAGTGTCGTGCAGCTTTCCAGTGTGATAACCGCCAGCTGTGCGTAAACGGTTCATGCGTGATGGAATTAGCTACGCCTTAGGGGCACCGCGCTGAGTAAATTCCAGAAGCAACCCTCCGGTATCTTTGGGGTGCACAAAGGAAATCAATTTGCCATGCGCTCCGTCTAGAGGTGCGTCACTGAGCAGGCGCAAGCCGTTGGACAACGCCCGATCACGGGCCGCTGTAATATCATCGGTTCCCACCGCGAGATGATGAATCCCTTCGCCGTTTTTTTCTAGATATTTGGCAATCGGACTGTCGTCACGCGTGGGTTCAAGCAGCTCGAGCATCGACTCGCCGAGCTTAAAAAACGCCACCCGAACGCCCTGAGACTCAACGAGTTCGTCGCCCAGAAATTCAAGGCCGAGCACATCGCGATAGAGAGGAATTTTCTCGTCAATGGAACGAACCGCGATACCGATATGATCTATTTTCGTAAGCACTTACAACTCCAAATAAAAAGCACAGATATCGTTTAGACTGCATTCCGTGCAGCGCGGATTCCGCGACGCGCAAACCTTCCTACCATGCGCCACCAGCGCCATGTGAGCCGAGAAACAATCGCCTTCCGGGATCAACTTCTCCATCTCACGGTGAGCGGCACTCGCCGACTTCGAAGAATCCAACAAACCAACTCGTTCCAGAATTCGAAAGATATGGGTGTCCATCGGGAAAACGTCTTTACCCAGCGCCGACATCAAAACAAAAGCCGCCGTTTTGGGACCGACGCCCGGAAAGGCAAGCAAAATGGCTTGGGCCGTGGTTAGATCTTCGCCAGCCAACGACTCCAGCGAATATTCGTCGTAGCGCCCGAAAACCTCGGTCAAAATCGCCTGAATTCGCGGCGCCTTCTGCTTCGCTAAGCCGCCCACACGAATCGCATCGACCACGTCTTCGACCGGCGCCGCCGCAACCCGCGCCCAATCCCCATAATAGGTGTCGACCAACGACGCAAAAGCCCGATCGGTGTTCACGCGAGTCGTCGATTGCGACAAAATCGTACGCACCAACACCGCAAGAACATCGTCGGCTCCAGGATGGACTTCACGTCCCCAAGACTCGTAAAGCCGCGCCAGGAGGAGCGCCATCTTTTGACTGTCATTGTCGATTAATGAAATAAGCTGAACCCTTTCTGCCTTCTTGCACTGCGCGCATCTTAGAAGGGACTACCAATTCTCTAAAGATGATCTAACATGCCCCACGAGCAATCGCCGAGTCATCATCTGCGACGCGCACCCTCCCGAACTTCCGGAGCCGGTACTCATGAGCAAAGAAAAACTTCTTAGTAAACTTGGTGCACTTCATAACATCGACGAATACCGCGATCTGCATTGGGAAGGCTCCCTAGAGGAGTACCTCGATCTGGTTCGGGCCGATCCGCGCATCATCCGAACGGCATACCAACGTATGTACGACATGGTGTTGTCTTATGGCTCGGAAGAGTACATCGACAACAAAAAGAAAGTCGTTCGTTACAACTTCTTTTCCGATCCCGTTAACCACGGCCACGATGCCATCTACGGCCTCGACATCCCCATGATGCGCCTCGTGAATGTGTTTAAGGCTGCGGCCAACGAATACGGCACGGAAAAGCGAATCATCTTGCTGCATGGACCGGTCGGCAGTTCGAAATCCACGATTGCGCGACTGCTCAAGCGCGGCATCGAGGAGTATTCAAAAACCGAGGACGGACGTCTTTTCACGTTCTTCTGGAATATGCCCAAGGACCTCCAGCACCTTACTGGCGGGCAGGATGTACTCCACGATCCGATGAATGAAGACCCGATGAAGCTCATTCCCTCGGAATGGCGCGCGAAGGCCTTCAAAGAACTCGGTCTGAAGGACGCGAAGGTCCGCGGTGACCTCAATCCTGCGTCACGTTATATCTACGCCGAGCTGATGAAACATTATGGCGGTGACTGGTCTCGCGTGATGGAGCATGTGCGCGTACGGCGCCTGATCTTCAGCGAAAAAGACCGTCTCGGCATCGGTACATTCCAGCCCAAAGACGAAAAAAATCAGGATTCGACCGAGCTCACAGGCGACATTAACTACCGAAAAATCGCGATTTACGGTTCGGACTCTGACCCTCGCGCGTTCAACTTCGACGGCGAGTTCTGTGTCGCCAACCGCGGCATCATTGAGTTTGTCGAAATCCTCAAGTTGGACGTGGCTTTCCTCTACGACCTTCTCGGTGCGACCCAAGAGCGCAAAATTAAGCCGAAGAAGTTTGCGCAGACGGACATCGACGAAGTCATCCTGGGTCACACCAACGAGCCTGAGTATCGCAAGCTGCTCTCGAACGAATACATGGAAGCCCTTCGTGACCGTACGGTGAAGATCGATATCCCCTACATCACCAAGTACACCGAAGAAATCAAAGTCTATGAGAAGGACTTCAACAACGAAGTCGTAAAGGGCAAACATATTGCGCCTCATACGATCGAGATGGCAGCGATGTGGGCCGTACTGACTCGCCTCGAGGACCCCAAGAAGCACAACCTGACCCTTCTTCAAAAACTGAAGTTGTACGACGGAAAAACTCTGACGGGCTACACGCAGGACAACGTCAAAGAACTGCGCAAAGAGGCGCTGCGTGAAGGCTTGATGGGCATTTCACCGCGCTACATCCAGGACAAGCTTTCAAACGCGTTGGTCTCGGATAAGAGCGACACCAGCATCAATCCATTCCTCGTTTTGAATGAGATCGAAGGCGGCCTGAAAAACCACTCCCTGATCAACAACGAAGAAGAGCGTAACCGCTATCGCGAACTGCTCGCCGTCGTAAAACAAGAGTACGAAGACATCGTCAAAAACGAAGTCCAGCGTGCGATCAGCGCCGACGAAGAAGGCATTTCGAAACTTTGTGCCAACTACATCGACAACATCAAGGCCTTCACTCAGAAAGAAAAAGTCCGAAATAAGTACACCGGACAATACGAAGAGCCAGATGAGCGCTTGATGCGGTCTGTTGAAGAGAAAATCGATATTCCAGAAAGTCGTAAGGACGATTTCCGTCGCGAAATCATGAACTACATTGGCGCACTGGCAATCGACGGGAAGACGTTCCTCTACCACACCAACGAGCGGCTCCATAAAGCGCTCGAGCTGAAATTGTTTGAAGATCAGAAAGACTCAATCAAGCTTGCAAGCATGGTCTCGAACGTCGTCGACAAAGAAACTCAAGAGAAGATCGATATCGTCAAACAACGCATGATTCGTAACTACGGTTACAACGAGGAATCAGCGACCGACGTGTTGAACTTTGTGGCCAGTATTTTCGCACGTGGCGACTCGAAACAGAGCTGATTTTGGGGATTCGTTTCCTAATTAAAGCACTCCAGGTGATGGAAGTACCATGGCGGACTTAAACAAGATCAAGCAGGACCACCGGCGGTTTAAGCAGATCGTTCGTGGCAAGATCAAGCAGAACCTGCGCGAGTACATGACCAACGGTGAGATGACCGGGAAGCAGGGAAAAGACATCGTCAAAATCCCCATTCCCCGAATCGATATCCCGCGGTTCCGCTACGGTTCCAAGGACACCGGCGGCGTCGGCCAAGGCAAAGGCGAGGTCGGCGATTCGCTCGGGGAAGGCGAAGAGGGACCGGGCCAAGGCGAAGCTGGCGAGAACGAAGGCGAAAAAGGTCTGGAGGTCGACGTCGCTCTTGATGAACTCGCCGAGATCATGGGCGAGGAACTCGAACTGCCGAATATCGAACCCCGGGGAACCGAGCGACTGCAGACGATTCGCTCGAAATATTCGGGAATTCGGTCGGTCGGGCCCGAATCCCTGCGCCACTTCAAGCGCACCTACAAAGAAGCACTGCAGCGCCAGATTTCAAGCGGCGAATACGACCCTGATAACCCAATCATCGTTCCCACCCGCGAAGACAAACGCTTTCGCTCGTGGAAAGAAACCGCGATGCCTCAGTCCAACGCGGTCATCATCTACATGATGGACGTGTCAGGCTCGATGGGTGAGGAGCAGAAAGAGATCGTGCGGATCGAGTCCTTCTGGATCGATACGTGGCTTAGAAGCCAGTACAAGGGCCTTGAAAGCCGTTTCATCATCCACGACGCCACCGCCAAAGAAGTCGACCGCGACACCTTTTTCCATACAAGGGAATCCGGCGGAACGATGATTTCAAGCGCCTATAAATTGGCACTTAAAATTATCGAGGACGATTTCCCAATCGAAGATTGGAACGTTTATCCGTTCCATTTTTCGGACGGTGATAACTGGTCAGTGGATGACACCTCAGAATGCATGCGCATCCTCACGGATGGACTGCTGCCGCGCTCGAATATGTTCTGTTACGGCCAAGTGGAATCACCCTACGGTTCCGGACAATTTATCAAAGATCTGAACGAAAAATTCTCGGAAGAAGACCGCGTGGTTGTTTCCGAAATCAAAAATCGTGACGCGATTTACGATTCCATCAAAACATTTCTCGGCAAGGGGCTCTGATGTCGCTTCCTTCGCACCTTTGGGAAATCAAAGAACATATTCGCGAGGTCGCCCTCGAGTTCGGCCTTGACCCATTTGAGACGATTTTCGAAATTATCGATTACGACCAGATGAACGAGATCGCTGCATTTGGCGGATTCCCTACCCGTTATCCGCATTGGCGATTTGGCATGGAGTATGAGCAACTCGCCAAAAGCTACGAATATGGACTGTCTAAAATCTACGAAATGGTCATCAATAATGACCCTTCGTATGCGTACCTTTTGGAAGGCAATAATCTGGTCGACCAAAAGACCGTGATCGCCCACGTGTACGCACACACGGATTTCTTCAAGAATAACTATTTTTTCTCGCGCACAAATCGTCGCATGATCGACGAGATGGCCAACCATGGCGCGCGCGTCCGCCGCTATGTCGACCGCTTCGGCATCGAAATTGTCGAAGACTTTATCGACACTTGCCTTAGCCTCGATAACTTGATCGATTATCACAGCCCGTTTACCGACCAACGACGATCAGAACCCGAAAGCGAATTGACTGAAACCCCGCAGATCCGCGCCAAGGATTATATGCAGGACTACATCAATCCGCAGGAGTTCTTGGACCGCCAAAAACAGAAATTGGCCGACCAAGACGTTAAGAACAAACGCTTCCCGATTGAGGCTGAAAAAGACGTGATGAAATTTCTCGTCGAACACGCGCCGCTGGATAGTTGGGAATCCGATGTCCTGTCCATCATCCGCGAAGAAGCCTACTACTTTGCGCCGCAGGGTCAGACTAAGATCATGAACGAGGGTTGGGCCTCGTATTGGCATTCCAAAATCCTTACTACCCGAGTCCTGGATGGCTCGGAAATTATCGATTTTGCCGATATTAATGCGGGTGTTCTGGCTTCGGCGCCGGGACGCTTGAATCCTTACAAATTGGGAATCGAGCTTTACCGCGATATCGAAGACCGATGGAATAAGGGGAAATTCGGTAAAGAGTGGGACGACTGCGATGACCTCCAAGAGAAGGTCGCATGGGATCGGGAGCTCGGCCTTGGGCAGGAAAAGATTTTCCAGGTGCGAAAGCTCTATAACGACGTGACTTTTATTGATGAATTCCTCACCGAAGAATTTATCGCTGAAAATAATATGTACACATTTGGCTACAATAATAAGTCGGGGCACTGGGAAATTGACGGAAAGCAATTCCAGGACGTGAAAAGCAAGCTGCTCGACCAGCTTACCAATTTTGGAAATCCTTTTATTTACGTAAAAGACGGAAACTACAAAAACCGTTCGGAACTTCTGCTGCACCATAAACACCTTGGGACAGACCTCGATATGAGCTACGCCCGCGGTGTGTTGAAAGCCCTTCATCGCGTTTGGAAGCGCCCTGTTAACATCGAGACATTTTTCGATGATAAAGGCCTGGTGCTCTCGTTTGACGGTGCGGAATATACCGAAAGCGCCACGACCTACGAACGAATCTGAAGTCCGACCCCATGTATTCTCTCACAAAAAAGCTGCTCTTTCGGCTCGACGCCGAGATGGCGCACACCCTTACGATGAAGGCGCTGGACGTCACTCTTCGGGGACCTGCGCTCTCTGCAGTGAAATCTAAGACGCTTGTCAGCGACCCATCTTTGGCAGTGCGGGCCTTCGGAATTGATTTTCCGAATCCTGTGGGCCTGGCAGCGGGTTTTGACAAGAACGCCCAGCACGTCGAGGCGCTCTTTGGGTTTGGGTTCGGACATATCGAGATCGGCACGGTCACGGGCGAAGGTCAGGCGGGAAACCCAAAGCCTCGTCTTTTTAGACTTCCTGCGGACCGCGCCCTACTCAACCGAATGGGTTTCAATAATGACGGCGCTGCCGTCGTCGCCCAACGACTTGCCCACCATCGACCGAAAGGAATTCTGGGCATCAATCTGGGCAAAACCAAGGTCGTTCCTAACGACGAAGCTCATCTGGACTACGAAAAGAGCTTTCGACTGCTCTATGATTTTGGTGATTATTTCGTGGTGAATGTCAGTTCGCCAAACACGCCGGGCTTGCGAGACCTTCAGGAACGCGCGCCATTGCTTGCGCTTCTTGACCACCTGCAAGAACTCAACGTTCGGCTGGCTCAGGAGCGTGGGACCCACCCACGCCCGTTGCTGCTCAAGATTTCACCGGACCTAACGGACACCGCGGTGGTCGAAGTCGTTGAGGTCGTCGAGAAAGCATCGTTGTCGGGAATCATCGCTACAAACACCACCATTTCCCGCGCTGGTTTGCTCACTTCAAATGTCGAAGGGTTCGGGGCTGGCGGCGTGAGCGGCGCACCTGTCGCCAAACGTCGCACCGAGGTGGTCCGCCTGATTCGAGCAAATACTGACTTACCCATCATCGGGGTGGGCGGAATATTTAGCGCTGAGGATGCTCGGGAAACGCTGAGCGCCGGTGCTAACCTGGTGCAGATCTGGACGGCTTTTGTGTACGAGGGGCCACGCCTGGTGCAGCGCATCAATCAAGGTCTGGCCGCTCAGGGTTTTCCGCGACCTAACGCGACGACCAACCCCTGATCGGTACCAACGTAAACAGTGTCCTCGGTGAAAAGCGGCTGCCGCTTGATCGATCCACCGGTTTTGAACTCCCAGACACTTTTTCCTGACTCAATGTTTAAGGCTCGTACGACGCCTGAATCGGTGCCCAGAACCACGATCGGCCCACGGCCGACTGGACCATCCCAAACGCCCTCGCCCGACTCGTGCGTCCACGCCAGGCGGCCTGCCGATCGATCCACGGCAAATGTCTGCCCGGTCGCGACTGAATAAACGACATGAGTACGGAATACGACGGGCGTGGACACGACAGCAGATGGCGATGACGTCGACCATTTCAACTTCCCGGAGGTTCGCTCGAAGGCGTGCACCGAGCCATCCGCTCCCCCCAGAAATACATTATCGGCATCAAGGGCCGGTGCCTGATCCAGACCATTTGGCGCGGCCCACTGCCAGGAAAGCTGGCCGGTTTCGCGGTTCATCAGATAAAGGTGGCCGTCTCGACTTGCCACGGCGACGGAATGGCTGTCCACCGCAGGTGATGCCACGATCGGAGCAGCTGTCCGTGCACGCCAAATCACCACGCCCTCGGATGTCAAAAAGACAACCTCTCCGCGGAAGGTCGCGACAAAAAGCCCCTCGTCCACCGTCGGTGCATCCAAAACGGCTCCGCCGACTTCGGTCTCCCAAATCTTCGAACCGTCTGCATGATCCAGCGCGATCACTTTACCGTTTTGGGTCCCAACGACGATCTGGTGGTCGGCGATCGTGGGTCCAGAAGACAGATCAGCAACAGCTGTCCGCCATATCTCGTGGCCGTCTTTGCGATCCAGACACACCACGTTGCCCTCGATCGATACAAAGAGGTTCTTGGCGCGCACAGGCGTACCCAACAGCCCCCCACCCACGTTTACGCTCCAGATTTGACTCGGGTTCGAAAACGGCTCGCCCTCGATCCATCCGGCCTTCGTGCCGTCATAACCACGAACGTCAGGGCCCTCGCAGGCTGCAAGAACACAAATCGCAAGGCAGATCCAGATGGACCGAAACTTCACAGCGATGCCTCTTCGACTATTTAATGGTGATCGTATATTCGGCTAACCCATTCGCACTGACGGCCACGTAATACAAGCCCGGGTCGACCTTTCGCGACAGCGAAAGTTGGCCGTTCTTGGTCGCGCCCTCCATGATCGGCTTTCCGACGGCGTTGGTCACCTGAACCCGCAGCGACTTATCGGTGGGTTTACCAACAAGGCGGATCTCTAATTCATGGGAACCGGTCACGCGGACATAACGCCAATCGACCGTATCGTTGGGCGGCGACAACCTGTCCTGCACCGAAGAGCCCAGCTTCTGCTCGCGGGCCTGCATTCGACTTCCGTCGGCGTCACGGCTTGCGCCGATTACGACTGCAGACCAGGTCAACCCAATGAGTGCTATGAGGAGCGCTAGTGTGGGTTTTTTCATTAAAAGCTCGGGTTACGGTTACTCGTTCAGACGAATGATAACAGAAACCTATTCAATATTCGACGAACTAAGGACCACGACCGCTGATCGTCCCTGCCCAGCATATTCCTAGAGCAGGTTCTGCGGGTCGACGTCGACGTGAATTCTTACACCTGCATGCCTGCGGCCCGGCTCAAAGTACCCCTGGTCGTGAAGAACCCAATGCACCAGGCGGCGCACGAGCGAGCGGTCCTCGGCGCGAAACATGAGTTGGTAGCGCGTCTTCCCGCGCAAACGCTCGATGGGAGCGAGCGCGGGGCCGACCATGACAACCTGTTCAAAACCACGCTCATGCCTGACTCGGCGCCGAGCGGAACCCGAATAGTCTCCAGCAGCCTGGATCACTGCGCCGTCACTCGCCGCTTCGAATTTAATCGCGATCACGTGCGTGAAAGGCGGGTATTTCATGATCTTACGCAGGGCCAATTCCCGCTCAGCAAAATCCAGATAATCGTGTCGTAGCGCACACACCAGCGAGTAATGGTCAGGAATATACGACTGGATGTAAACGTGGCCTGGATCGTCACCGCGGCCCGCCCGACCCGCGACCTGCGTTAGCAACTGAAACGTTCGTTCCGCGCTACGGAAGTCCGGAAAATTCAAGCTCTGATCGGCGGCGACCACGCCCACAGTGGTCACGCCCGGGAAGTCATGCCCCTTTGTGACCATCTGAGTGCCAACCAGAACGTCCGCCTGCCCCGCCGCAAATTGGTTCAAAATCCGCTGAAGCCCCGCCCCACTTCCAGTGTCTCGGTCCAACCGTGAGACCTTGATCTCGGGGAATTCGGCCTGGAGGATCTCCTCGAGTTGTTCCGTTCCAACGCCGTGCGGGCCAATCCCTTGCGCTGCGCACTCTGGACACACTTCGGGCAGCCGCAACGAAAAGTCACAATGATGGCAACGGAGGGCTTCTTTCCGACGGTGGTACGTCAGCGATACGTCGCAATGCGGGCACTTGAAACGATATCCGCACGCGTCACAAATCACGCAAGGTGAGAATCCACGGCGATTCAAGAAGACAATAGTTTGTCGTTCCTGCCTGAACCCTGCGGCCATCGAATCCACCAACTCGGGGGAAAGAACCTGAGCCACAAGGTCCTCGCGACGCCTCATGTCCACGATCTCAACGCTTGGAAGCGGCCGATCCAACACACGCTCGGGTAATTTCAACAGTTCCAGCCGCCCCTCAATCGCATGTTGGTAGGTCTCCAAGCTCGGCGTTGCGCTGCCCAAAATCACGAGCGCACTCTCGAGTTTTCCGCGCATGAGCGCGAGATCGCGGGCGTTATATCGGGGGCCGTCTTCCTGTTTGAACGAGGGATCGTGCTCTTCGTCGACCACAATCACGCCAAGGTCCGCAATCGGGGCAAAAATGGCCGAACGTGCTCCGACCACAATCCGGACCTCACCGCGCTGAATCTTGCGCCATTGGTCGAATCGCTGCCCCGCTGTCAATCCGCTATGCAGAACCGCAACGTCGTCACCGAAATACCCACGGAACACCGAAACAAATTGCGGCGTGAGGGCGATTTCAGGCAACAACACGAGCGCCGTCTGGTCCCTGGCAAGCGCACGTTGAATCACATCGACGTAGACACGAGTTTTCCCACTCCCTGTCACACCGTGAAGCAGCACACCTTTGAATGCGCCCGATTCCAAACCCAGCGCCAGTGCAGCCGCGACTTCAGACTGAGCGGGCGTCAACGACTCGGCGATCGGTTCCTTGGCCACGATATTGGTGAAAGGATCGCGGTAGACCTCTTGCTCCCACATGTCAGCAATGCCCGATTCTGCCAAAGCGCGAAGCGCCGATAGGGGCGCGCCCGTCGTCTCCCGAAGCTCGCTCCAGGCGATCGTGTCCACCGCACGCAGCGCACGCACAAGCTCGGCCTGGCGCTTGCCCAACTTCTTGCCTTCAGGGACCTCCAAGAGCCGAGCGAAAACTTCGGTCTTCGCAACGACATCAGTGTCGTCGGTGTAAGTCACCTCGACCAAACCCAGTCGCTCCAATTCACCCAATTGCAGGAACGTCTGCCCAAATTCTTCTTTGAGCTTATGCACCGACACGGGCGTCTCCGCGCACTTCTCCAATGCCGCCAAAAGAGGCGGTTCCAATGCCTCCCAAGGCGCTGATTCAGCAAGACGCTGGTAATGCTTGATGCCTTCGATTCGAATCGCAGCTGGAATCGCCAATCGCACCACTTCACCAAGAGGCGTGAAATAGTAGTCGGCAATAAAATGCAGAAATTTCAGTCCAGCTTCGCCCAGCAAAGGCTGACGATCCACCACATCCAGGACATCGCGAATCTTGCCTTTGAAGTCCGCGGGGGCCTCGTCGACCATACCCACCACGAGACCAGTCTTGGCGCGGTTCCTGAACGGCACCTGCACCAACTGCCCCACTTCAATGATTCCCTGCAAGCTGTCTGGAACTCTGTAGGTAAGTGCCGAGAAAATAGGCACATCCACAGCAATCTGCACATAACCATTCATCGAAGCAACCAAGCGATAACCAATGCAAGCACACCAACGACCAGAAGCCCCACGAAAATCGGCGTGCGACCGGCGGCCGAAGTCGCCCCCTCTGCAGTCGCTGTCAGTGGTGGCGCGGTCTCTAGAGGTGCAACCACTGGATTCGTCACGACAGGTGTCTCGGCAATCGGTCTGGTGCCGGCCACGTGCTTACGCAGTATTTCCGACACTTGATTTGCCGATTGTGGTCGGTCAGCCGGCTCCTTCTGAAGCATCCATGCGACCAAACGCGCAATGTCCACAGGAACATCCGGACTCATCGCTGGAGGCGAGGTTTCGACCTGATCCATCGAGATTTTCACCGGCGTTCCTGAAAAAACAGGTTTACCCTCCACCATCTCAAAAAGAATCAATCCAAGAGAATAGAGGTCGCTTGACGCCGAAACATCACGCGTTCCAAGGCACATCTCTGGACTCATATAAGCAGGCGTCCCAAAGACCTCTCCCGCTTTCGTCAGGTTACGACGACGCTTCAAGACATCCGTTGACTCGTCAGGATCCGTGTCAAACAACTTGGCAAGGCCCAGATCAAGAAGCTTAACCACGGGTGGATCGTCACCCGAAACCATGATGTTTTCTGGCTTCAAATCGCGATGCAAAACCCCCTGAGAATGAGCCTCAAGCAGGGCTTCGCTCACCTGCAGAGCAATCACACACGCCTCATCCACAGAAATCGGCGTTTCCATGCGTTTTGCAGCGTTCACCCCATCAATGAACTCCAGAACCATGAAATCCAGGTCGAGCTCATCGTCATGTCCTGATTCGTGAATCTTCGAAAAACTCGGGTGCGCCAGACGAGATAACGCCTTAGCTTCAAGCTCAAACCGCTCGCGAAAATCCTGTCGCTTCTGCAGGTGCGTATGCAGAATCTTGATGGCTACTCTGTCCTGCGTGTCCAGAGTTCGCCCGCTAAACACGCGGCCCATCGACCCCTCGCCCACAAGACCCTCAAGAAGATATTTCCCCGCCACTATTTGACCGTTGAGGTCGTCCGACATCAATGTTTCTTGGGTGCTTGGTGCTTTCTGAATGTATGATACGCCGGTGAAGTTCGACTCGCAACGACCGTGTAGATCAGGCACCAGCATCGCCAAAAACCCAACGACGGGCGTCGTCGCGGGCCTCGTCCAAGAGCGGGGCATCCCGCAAAAGATCTGCAAATCGAAACTCCGCTGCTCCGGCCTGACGTACTCCCAAAAACAGACCAGGCCCACGCATTTCCAGGTCGATCTCTGCGAGCCGAAATCCGTCGGAAGTGCTCACAAATGACTCAAGCCTCTCCCACGCTGGCTGCCCTGCCTGCTGGTCGGCCAAGAGCACACAAAATGACGCTTGATCCCCACGCCCTACCCGTCCACGAAGCTGATGAAGCTGGCTCAGCCCAAAAGCATCCGCGCCATCGATGACCATCAGGGTGGCGTTGCGAACATCGACACCAACCTCCACAACAGTGGTCGCGCAAAGGATCTGAATTTCGCCCGACGAAAAACGCCTCATGATGGCGTCCTTATCCTGCCCACTCATTCGACCGTGCAGCACCCCGATCTTCAAGTCTTTATACACGCCGTTGGCGAGCCGCTCCGCCTCGTCGACAACATTGGCTCGACGCTCCCAACCGCTGGAAGCCTCGACCAATGGATAGATGATGAATGCCTGCTCCCCGGTTTCGACTTTTTCTCGAATCCACGAATGGACCTTATCCACCACGTCGCGAGGCCTAAGAATTGTCCGCACAGGCTGTCTTTCGGCCGGTTTATGTTTGATCACCGCGAGGTCCAAATCTCCAAACATCGCGTGCGCCAACGAGCGTGGAATCGGTGTCGCGGACATCGCCAAAAGATGCGGATCGTCTCCCTTGGCAAGCAGCGTATCGCGTTGTTCCACGCCAAATTTATGCTGTTCGTCGACGATCACCAATGCCAGTCCGGTCGGCTTTCCGCCCACCTCGTGATTCTGCGCTCCGCGCCACGAATCTGGATCAAGAAGACTGGGTTGAGCCGCGGCAACGCCTCCAAAAACCACGTCATCGGTAAGCAGCGCGTGGGTACCAAAAAGCACCTGAATCTCTCCGCTCCCAAGCCTCGTCAGCAAAGAACGTCGCTCCGCAGCACCGGTCGACCCCGTCAAAATCGCGCTTTCGACACCCACATTGGCCAAAAAATCTTTGGATCGCTCATAATGCTGAGTTGCCAGCACCTCGGTGGGAGCCATGAACGCTGTTTGCCAGCCGGCCTCTGCGACCATGACCGCCATCAGCAAACCCACGATCGTCTTGCCGCTGCCGACGTCGCCCTGCAACAAACGCCGCATGGGCGCCTTGGATTTGAGGTCCGTGGCCAGCAGTCGAATCACTTCCTCCTGATCGGGCGTCAACTCAAATGGAAGCGCCGAGATCAACCGCTTAGCGTTCTCCCCGCCCGCAATCACAGGCGCCCTGCCACGCCGACGGCCTTCTGCGTATTGGCGAGCAAGCTCGACCTGCAGCGTGAAGAACTCCTCGTAGATCAGACGTCGTTTTGCTTGTGCAAGACGCGCATCAAGAGTCTCAAGTGAAACAGGTCGCAAAAGATGAATGGTCTCCAGGCTTTCTTGAACCGAGATCAATCCTCTCGACGCCGCCACCGAGGCCGGCAAGCTGTCGAGCAATCCAACCATCAACCTGTCGTTCGCAGCCTGGATCGCCTGTCGCACGACACCATCACGGATCCCTTCATACGAGGTGTAGACCGGCTCAACCTCCACCCTCTCTACACGCGCCGGTGGATCTCCTCGCAGCACAGTGACCGTAGGATGTGAAAGCTGAGCGTGGGCGCGATCCCAGTCGATCGCCCCCTCAACTTCCACATATCTGCCAGACTCAAATTGTTTGCCGAACCAGTCCTGCCGGACGTTGAACCAGACCAAACGAACCGGCACGCCGTCGACGCTCAGATGGACCTCGAACGGCGCTCGGCTGTGGCGAGGCGGCTTCTTGGTGTATTCGACGGTGCCCACAAAGGATGCAAACTCAGGGCGGTGTTCGACCAAGGTCTCGCCGCGTGCATTTCGATACACACGACGGTATTTCCGAGGAAACGTGAGCAGCAGATCTGATGCAGACCGAATCCCTCGCTCAGCCAGTCGCTGTGCAGTCTTCGGACCCACACCAGGTAGTTTCTCGATGCGCAGGTCAGAGCCAGACTCGAATTTGAGTTCGAATCGCCCCGCTGTCACTTCATTTTCGGCAAACTCTTCCATGAATTTGCGTCCCACGGCTTGATGGTTAACTTTGAGGCACCAAGGATGCCATGACACTCGACGACGCCATTGACGGTTTTCTCATTCATTTACGCACAGAGCGCAACCTCGCCTCGAACTCTGTGCAGGCGTACTCACGCGACCTCGCACAATTTTCGGAACACTTAGACGGACGCCAGGCTGAGTCGATTTCGCCCGAAGAAATCGCGGACTTCATGTTGGCGCTCCTCGACCAAGGCATCAAAAAGAGGTCGATTGCCCGGAAAGTCTCGTCGATTCGCGGCCTCTTCAAGTACCTGCGAATACTCGAAATAATCACCAAAGACCCCACGGCTCATATTGACTCGCCCAAATATGGAAAGCGAGTCCCCGATGTGCTGACTTTTGCTGAGGTCGAGGCGTTGATTGAGGCCCCAAATGTGTTGACCCCCGAAGGTCTGCGCGACCGAGCGATGCTCGAAGTCTTGTACGCCACGGGCCTGCGTGTCACTGAATTGGTCACCTTGCGCCAACGTGAAGTCGACTTGCGAGCGGGCTGGGTGCGGGTCATCGGCAAGGGCTCCAAACAACGCATCGTTCCCATCGGAGAAGTCGCGGCCGAAGCCATCGAGAACTATGTCGCCACGGGGCGAGGCGCGCTGTTGGCCGCCTCCGGAGGCCCCGGATCGTCGCCGATGTTGTTCGTGACTCGACGGGGAAGCGAAATGACCCGACAGGGTTTTTGGAAAAACCTTAAGCGATACGTCGTGTTGGCGGGCATCGACAAAGAAATCAGCCCCCACAAATTGCGCCACTCTTTCGCCACGCACCTTCTGGAGCGCGGCGCAGACTTGCGCGTGGTGCAGTCGCTCTTGGGACATGCAGATATCGGAACGACTCAAATCTACACCCATGTCGCCAAAGAACGACTCAAAGCCATCCACGCCGAACACCATCCACGCGGCTGATAAATCCGCGATCGTTGACTTTTTGGGATCATTCGTCACACTCCACGGCCGATTCCAAGGAAGCGGCAGATGGCTACGGATCCTCTTCGAACAACTCCACCCGAACTACTTGTCAGACTCGACGCCTTTGAAGGTCCCCTGGACCTTCTGCTCGAACTGATTCGGAAGCACGAAATCGACGTCTTCGACATCCCGATTTCGTTCATCACCGAAGAGTACTTACGATTCGTAAGATCGGTGGAAACCGTCGATCTTGAAATCGGCGGAGAATGGCTTGAGATGGCGGCCCTACTGATCTTCATCAAGTCAAAGATGCTTCTTCCAAAAGAAGAATTCCCCAACGACGAAGACGGCCCAGATCCCCGTGAAGAACTCGTTGAACGCCTGCTTGAATACCAACGTTATAAAGCGGCGGCGCAGGGCCTCGATTCTCGGGCTATGCTGGAGCGGGACGTCTTCACACATCCCGAAAAATCTCGAGAATTCACCTCATTGCTGGGTCCGCCTCCCATCAAAGAAGCGTCATTAAGTGATCTCCTCGAGGCACTCGAACGCGTTGTGGCGCGAAGCAAAGTCGATGGACGCTGGGTGTACGAGGTCAGCTCGCAACAGCTTACGTTGCGCTCGGTGATTCTTGAAATCGCCGACGTTCTGACCAATCACCCACGCATCAGGTTTGAAGATCTTTTTGAACACGGGGACTTGAGCCGACACAGAATTGTCACGACCTTTCTGGCGCTCTTGGAAATGACCCGATTGAAAATGATCAAACTTTTCCAGAGCCGCCTCGAAGGCGACCAACTTTGGATCGAACGTTCGATTTTCGATATCGACGAGGTGTCGCAGCTCCTGGAGCTCCACCATGAATGAACAACCCACGGCGGCACGTCCGACGACCGACATCGATCTGCTGAAGGGACATCTGGAAGCTGTATTTTTTGCCGCTGACGAACCGCTCGCCAGAACGCATATCTCAGGGTTGTTTCCTGAAGAGCCGCCCGAAAACCTTGAGCGCGCACTGCGCCAGTTGAAATTAGATTTTTCTGGGACGAGCCGCGGCATCCATCTTGTCGAAGTCGCGGGTGGGTTTCAGTTCAGAACAAATGCCGATTTCAACCAGGCAGTTTTACGCCTCTACGAGGTCAGACCGTTCAAGCTTTCCAAAGCTGCACTTGAGACCCTCGCGATTGTAGCGTACAGGCAACCCGTGACCCGGGCGCAAGTTGACGAGATTCGTGGAGTGGACTCCTCGGGGATGGTCAAGAAACTAAATGAACTTGAACTCATCACAGTGATTGGTCGAATGGACGATATCGGCCGCCCCAATCTCTACGGCACGACCCAACGTTTTCTCCAGTTTTTTGGATTGAAGGGCCTATCGGACCTACCGACCCTCGACCAGCTGGAAATTGATTTCGAGATGATCCTCGAAAACGGCTCACAGGAAGAAGAATGAGCGACATGCGACTACAAAAATTTCTCGCCCACGCGGGCGTGGCAAGCCGCCGCACCGCAGAAACCATGATCGTCGCAGGACGAGTGAAAGTGAACGGTCTGGTGTGCAAAGAACTGGGCACAACGGTTGACTCGGAAAAAGACAGGGTTGAAGTCGACGGACGCATCATCGAAGGCGTTGCGAGCTTGATCTACTTGCTCGTGAATAAGCCTCAGGGCTACATCACGACACTCGACGACCCCGAGGGCCGCCCAATTATTACCGACCTTGTCCCTGCGAATATGCCGCGGGTTTATCCCGTTGGACGACTCGATTGGGATTCGGATGGTGCGGTGTTGCTGACCAATGACGGCGACCTCACAAATCTGTTGACCCACCCCAGCCACGAAATCGAAAAAACCTACGCCGTGAAGGTCGTGGGCGTTATCGAAGAAACCGCCAAAGAACTCGAAGAGCTGCGCAAGGGCGTCGAGATCGAACCTGACGTCATCACCAAACCAGCCGTGGTCAAGGTCGGACGCCAGACCGACAAGAATACCTGGCTTGAGTTTCGAATCGCTGAAGGTCGAAATCGCCAGATCCGTAAAATGTGCGAAGTGGTCGGCTACCGTGTCATGCGACTACGCCGAATCGCCATCGGACCGTTGACGATCGCGGGCGTTCGTTCCGGTCAGTTTCGCGCGCTCGACAACGATGAAGTGCGCTCGCTCTACAATGCGGTCGGAAAGACTCCTCCAGAGCTCGCGGAGCCGTCACGACGAGCGCGCAAGCGTACGGAAAAGACTCGAAAATTCAGCCGCCGACCCAAGGCTCGATCCGTGCGAACCCCCGGTGACTCTGCGCCAAAAGCCCAAAGCACTCCAAGGTCCGAGCGGATTCCGGACCGAAACAGCCGCGGAGAGAAAATCCCTCGTTCCGGCAACAGCGACGAAAAGGCGACCAACCCACGTGAGCGTTCCGATGAGCGCGTCGGAAAGCGCGGCGGTGCTCCATCCGAAGCCAAGCCCGAACGAGTGTCGACCGGCGCGCGAGTCCGCCCCGAAAAGCGAGTTCGTACCGAAAAGCCTGGTCCAAAGACCACCAAGCGCACCGCGTCGCCTCGCAAAAAGCCAAGCGATAAGAAGTAGTTCAGCAAGATATTGAGTAAGCACGAGCTCGCCAGACATGGCGGGCTCTTTTTTTGCGCGGATGCGTAGAGACGTGGAAGAGACAAGAAACGAAAAGAGCCTCTTTCGAGGCTCTTTTCAAGGAGTAGCGGGGGTAGGATTCGAACCTACGGCCTTCGGGTTATGAGCCCGACGAGCTACCTGACTGCTCCACCCCGCATCAAAGCGTTTTCAAATTTTCAAAGTAGCGGGGGTAGGATTCGAACCTACGGCCTTCGGGTTATGAGCCCGACGAGCTACCTGACTGCTCCACCCCGCATCA
>CAYMYJ010000052.1:33148-36879 GCA_964394615.1 uncultured Bradymonadales bacterium
TACGGCCTTCGGGTTATGAGCCCGACGAGCTACCTGACTGCTCCACCCCGCATCAGGTGGAGGCGGAATGTATGCTCGCCCCCCCATGCTGTCAAGGCACAATCATCTTTATTGTAGAAAGGTCGTCGCTTTTGGCATTTTAGCCCCGTACAAGGCGGGTGAAATTGACAGGCCGTCTACCTCGCTGATATCCTCCGGCCTCAAGGTCATCCAGAAACAACAAGTCAATTACAGGCGTTCATCACATGCCTTTGCCTTATTACGACGTGGCGTATCAATGAAGCAGGAGCGTCTCGGCGAACTACTTGTTCGCGAAAAGCTAATCTCCCCGCAACAACTTGCGAAAGCACAGGACCGCTCGAAAGTCGAAGGCTCACGCCTCGGCTACGAAATCGCGCGCATGGGTCTGGTCAATGAGACCGACCTCACCAAATTCCTGAGCAAACACTACGGTGTGCCTTCGATCAATCTGGGAGAAATCGAAGTCCCTGAAAATATCATCAAGCTCATTCCTCGTGAGGTTGCGGAGCGCCATCAGTGCATCCCAGTGAATCGCTCAGGCGCGACGCTGGTCATCGCGATGGCCGATCCCTCCAATATCTATGCGATCGACGACCTCAAGTTCATGACCGGCTACAATATTGAGCAGGTCGTGGCCACCGAGTCCGCGATTCAGGAATCGATTGCCAAATACTACGGGCAGGCCGACCAGCTCGACTACAACTACGACGAGATTCTGGGCGACATGGACCTCGATGACGTCGACTTCGTTGACGACGATGAAGCTGTCGACGTCAACGACCTCGCGAAGATGTCCGAGGACGCCCCCGTCATCCGTCTAGTGAACCTGATTCTGGTCGATGCCATCAAGCGCGGCGCCTCAGATATCCACGTCGAGCCTTACGAAAAATCGTTTCGCGTTCGCTTTCGTGTCGACGGCGTGCTCGAAGAGGTGATGAGGCCTCCGGTCAAGCTTAAGAACGCGATGACCTCGCGTTTGAAGATTATGGCGAACCTCGACATTGCCGAGCGACGACTCCCGCAGGATGGTCGTATCAAGCTGCGCATGGGCCGCAACCGCGAGATGGACTTTCGCGTCAGCGCCCTGCCCACTTTGTTCGGGGAAAAAGTCGTCATGCGACTTTTGGACAAGGGAAATCTGCAGCTCGACATGACCAAGCTTGGTTTCGATCCCAAACCTCTGGCTGACTTCAAGAGCGCCATTCATCGGCCATACGGCCTTTGCCTTGTTACCGGGCCTACCGGTTCGGGAAAGACGACGACGCTCTATTCGGCTTTGGCTGAGTTGAATCAAATTTCCGAGAACATCTCGACCGCTGAAGATCCCGTCGAATTCAACCTCGCGGGTATCAATCAAGTCCAGATGCACGAGTCCATCGGGTTGAACTTCGCGGCAGCGCTTCGTTCTTTCCTGCGACAAGACCCTGACATCATCATGGTCGGCGAGATTCGCGACTTCGAAACCGCGGAAATTGCCATCAAGGCATCGCTCACGGGCCATATGGTGCTCAGTACCCTGCACACAAACGACGCGCCAAGTACGGTCTCTCGTTTGCTGAACATGGGTATCGAGCCCTTCCTTGTGACCGCGTCGTTGAACGTCATCTTGGCACAACGACTGGCACGCCGAATCTGCACCGAGTGCAAAGTGCCCTACGACGTGCCCAAAGAGTCGCTGATCGACCTGCAGGTCAGGCCCGAGGACATGGCTCGGCAAGTCATGAAAGGCAGCGGTTGTGCACGTTGTGGTAACAGTGGCTACAAAGGGCGTGTCGCTCTCTACGAAGTCATGCCGGCCTCGGACCAACTCAAAGAGTACATTCTTCAGGGCTATTCAACCGCCGAACTGAAGGCTGAAGCGATTCGAATTGGCATGCATTCTCTGCGGATGGCCGGAATCGCCAAGATGTTCGAAGGCATGACCACCCCGGAAGAAGTGGCCCGAAATACCGCTTCCGACTAACGGAAAACTGGCGTTCTCGCGAAAATTGAGTATCTCTCTATAAAACGACGGAAAAACCGTGGCAAATCTACAGCAGCTACTCAAAATCATGGTGGATCAGGGATCCAGTGACCTCCACATCACTGTCGGTGCCCCACCACAGCTTCGTATCGACGGATCTTTGGTCCCGTTGAGGACGTCGCCCCTGACACCGACTGACACGCAGCAGCTGTGCTACAGCGTGCTGACCGATGCGCAGAAGCAGGTTTTTGAAACGGAACAAGAGCTCGACCTTTCATTTGGCGTGAAGGGCCTCAGCCGCTTCCGTGGAAACGTGTTTATGCAACGCGGAGCTGTTGCAGGCGTGTTCCGTCTGATTCCTTTTGAAATCCGCTCGTTCCAAGACCTTGGCCTTCCGCCAGTCGTCGCATCTTTTGCCGAAAAACCACGCGGACTGATCCTCGTCACCGGCCCGACGGGCTCCGGTAAATCGACCACGCTCGCCAGTATCTTGGACAAAATTAACCAAGAAAAACGGATGCATATCCTGACGATCGAAGATCCGATCGAGTATTTGCACCCGCACAAGAATTGCCTGGTGAACCAACGTGAAGTTGGCGCAGACACCAAGGGCTTTAAAACCGCCCTTCGTTATGTTCTGCGTCAGGACCCTGATGTCGTTCTTATCGGCGAAATGCGTGACCTCGAGACCATCGAAGCGGCGTTGACCATTTCTGAAACAGGCCACCTTGCACTTGCGACGCTTCATACGAATGGTTGTGTTCAAACCATCAATCGAATCGTCGACGTGTTCCCGCCTCACCAGCAATCACAGATTCGGGCACAGTTATCTTTCGTGCTCGAAGGCATCATCTCACAGCAGTTGATTCCACATGCTTCTGGGCGCGGACGAGCGATGGCGATGGAAGTTCTGGTCCCCAACCCCGCGATTCGCAACCTGATTCGCGAAGACAAAGTTCACCAGCTATACTCAGCGATGCAGGTTGGACAGTCGCGAAGCTTCATGCAGACCATGAATCAATCACTCTTTAAGCTGTACCGAGCCGGCGAGATTACCCTTGAGGACGCGTTGGCCCGAAGCAGTGACCCTGATGAATTACGTACGATGATCGAACAAGGTGGCCAATCGGGCCCGTCGGGTTCGAAGTCCGGTCCAGCCGGTGGAAGAATTCGATACACTTGATAACAGAGTAGGATAGCCATGCCGGTATTTGTCTGGGAAGGCACCGCACGAAGCGGCGAGAGGAGAAAAGGTGAAATGAACGCGACGAGTTCCGACGAAGTCGGACAACGCTTGCGCGCTCAAGACATCGACGTTGCCAAAATTCGCAAGAAGGGCACCAAGTTGAACATGGGCATTTTTGCGGCTCGTGTGCCGTTGAAAAGCCTCGTCGTTTTCACACGCCAGTTCGCCACCATGATCGACGCGGGTTTGCCCATCGTTCAATGCCTCGACCTGCTCGGTGGTGCTGAACCTCATAAGGGATTTCGCGCGACTATTCTTGCTATTAAGGCAGACGTGGAATCGGGGCAGACGCTTGCGGAGACGATGCGAAAGCACCCCACCGCATTCGATGGTCTCTATTGCGCGCTCGTGTCTGCGGGTGAGGAAGCCGGTATTCTTGACACCGTCATGAACCGGCTCGCGATCGAAATCGAAAAATCGCAGAAATTGCGTCGTAAGATTCGCTCCGCGTTTTCGTATCCAATCATCGTTCTCGTGATTGCGACGCTCGTCGTGATCCTG
>CAYMYJ010000053.1:0-36162 GCA_964394615.1 uncultured Bradymonadales bacterium
CTCATGAACTGGCGCATATTTTCACCGAACCCTTTGGCGCAGGGCCGCTGCGTTGAGTTCAAGGTACGGAATCGCGGTGAATATGGGCCTGGTTGAAGGCATCGCAACAGCTGCCGATTGGCCTGCCTCGGACTTGAACGTTCATATGGCGGCTGCGGCTTTGCGCAGAATGGACGCCGCTCCCGACATACGTCGGATGCTCGGGGCCACGGGCTTTTGGACCCAGTCCTCGGGGCGGGCATACACCTTGATGGGGTCGTTTATCGCGTTTTTGGTGAAGACCCGCGGCATCGAAAAGCTCAAGAAGGCCTATCCGAATGGGGACTTCGAACACGCCTACTCACAATCGATCGACTCACTCGTGGCGGAGTGGGAGGGGTTCGTCGACGCGATTCCATTGACCGAGCGCGAGATGGCCCGGGCAAAATTCCAGTACGACCGCCCAAGCATCTTCGAGAAAATCTGCGCTCGGACCGTGGCCGAGTTACGTCGTCAGGCCGAGGAACACGGCCGTCTAGGCGAGCGTGAGTCGGGAATCGCGGCATGGCAGACGATCTTGGGTTTCGATCCCGAGAATATTCGCTATCGCCTCGAATTCGCGGAGTTCCTGATTTCGGTGGATCTCCTTGATCAGGCCGAGACCCAGTTGAACCAGGCCATGTCCCGAGACACCAACGCAGTCGAAAAGGCCGTCGCTTTGGAGTTGCTTGGCGATGTGATGTGGCGCAGAGGCGACGCCGAGCACGCGCAGACCAATTATCGGACCTGCATGGAATCGGGGGTTTCGAGTGACCGACTTCGCATGTTGCAGGTGAAATCGCTGGCGCTCGAAAGGGCACCGGCCGTCGCAAGAATCGCCTTCGAATACCTCCTGGATGGTGACAACGATCTTGGGGCGTATGGGCCGTCAAAATGGGTCGCGGCCGCAGCTGATGACCCGCTTGGACACTATTTACTTGGTCGCCGATTGCATTCCGCGGAGCGCTACGACGATGCCATTATCGAGATTCAGGCATCGCTTACGGGCTTGCCCGAAGGTGTGCTGGCAGACGAGGCTCGCTTTCTTTTGACCTCCGCCTACTATTTCGTGGGAAATTTGGACGCCGCTGAGTTGGCATTGAGGCCGTTGACAGGTGCGCCGGAGCCATATGCGACGCTGGCGACGGAATGGTCACATCGCATTGCCTGGGCTCGCCGGAATAGGTTAGAAGGCCGTTGAGGTTCTGACTCGCAAGGGTTTTATTCTACTTTGTTGAACTTCGAGTTAGGCTCCATTGAACTGTTTCATCTTGAGAAAATACATGGTTTGGAAGTTTCTAGGCGTTTTCCTTATTCTCACCTTCGCGACCGCTTGCGGCCCCGACTATTTGCGTAAGAAATCCCATTACGCGGACGTGCAGGGAGTCGAAATTGATGAGTTGTCCGAGATCCCCGACACCGAGGAAAATCGAGCGATTGTTAATATTTTGATTCAATACCGCAACGCCTTGGTGACCAAGGACGTGGGGTCGCTGAAGCGTCTTGTGTCCGAGACATATTATGAAAACGCAGGCACCACGGACAGCACCCGCGATGATTACGGTGCGGACGCTCTTCCCGATGTTTTTGAATTGCTCGCGAGCAAAGCCGACGAGATTAAATTCGATGTCGAAGTGAAAGACGTTCAGGTCAAGGGCGACAAAGCGCATATCGACTACGAGTTCAAATACGCCTATCGGTTCGCCGTGGGAGACCAGCAAAATTGGGATGCCGGCACAGACCTCAACCGGCTCGAACTTTTCGCTGAGAATGGCGAATGGAAGATTATCTCGGGACTCTGAGTTGTATTAGAGGCGTCCTTAGAGAGTATGAGCATGTTTTATGGAAGGGTTTGGATATTAGGAGCGACGTTTTGGTCGCTCTTCTTGCTTCTTGGTGTACCGGCAACGGCTCAGGTGCCGCAGAATTCTGCGTTGCAGCAGCCGCAACAGGCCGACATGTCGGGTGTCGTTGGGCTTCTATTCCGCGGTCACCTTGAGCACGCTCGTGGCGAGGCGACACGGCGAGATGACGCCGACGGGATTTTTGTCCGCGCGATGCTGAAGCTGCGTGAGGGTGACTATGAAAACGCCCGCGATTTGGCCGAGGGCGCTTTGCCGATGGCCCGTACGCCAGAAGAGACAGCTCGATTGACCTTGGCCCTTGGCAAGGCAACTTGGTTTCTGGGTGATCTCAAGGCCGCCGAGAAAATCCTGCGCGACGGCCTGACGCAACGGCCGCAGGCGCATGAGTTGCGTATCGCCCTTGGGGAACTTCTTTTGGAACGCGGCGCGAAAAGCGAGTCGGACCTGATTCTCGACGCCTTTTCGGCTTTTTATAATAACGGGCTTTTGAAGACTTCCGTCGAGCTCGCCTGGTTGGGCAGGGCGATGGAGTTGCTCGGGTCTTATCAAGACGCCAATCGAGCTCTGGAAGAGTCCGTTACATTGGACCCGACCAACGTTGCGGCCCTGATTCAGTGGGGGAACCTGCTTTTAGGGAAGTATAATGTCGGGGATGCCGAAGTCAGCTTCAAGGAGGCGTTGGCCGTCGAGCCCAATCATCCTGACGCGCTCGTCGGTTTGGCCCGACTCGAGGTCGAAAACACCAACGACTATAACAACGTGCAGAATCTGCTTGAGTCTGCCGAGCTCGTCGAACCGCAGAACCTTGGAATCCATATTGTGCGGGGTCGTCTGGCCATTTACGACACGGATTACCCCAAGGCGCGCGAGGCGGCCAAAAAGGCGTTATCGATCCGCAAGAACTACCTGCCTGCGATGACGATTCTGGCTGCCACGGATTTTCTGGATAATAAGACCGAGGCATTCGAGAAGCTTGCTGCAGAAATGCTGGCGATCAACCCAAGATACGCCGAACTGTTCATCGAAACGGCGGAGTACGCCGTACGCGTGTATCGCTACCACGAAGCGGTGGAGCTCGACCGTCGAGCCCTGAAGTTGATTCCAGGCCAATCTGAGGCGCTGCTGGGGCTTGGGATCGGCTTGTCGCGTACAGGGTTCGAAGACGAGGGCTTTGATGCGCTTAGAGACGCTTTTGACGCGGACCCCTACAACGTACGCGCGTTTAACATGGTCGAGCTCTACGAAAAGGTGATGCCTGACTACGAATTCACCGAATACGAGGGTTTTCGTCTTCGGGCCTCACGCCAAGAAAACGACGCCATCAACGCGATCGTCGCCCCGGTCGTGACCGAGGCCCTTGCGCTTTACAACAAGAAATACCGGCATAAGCCGGACTCCTATTTGGCGGTCGAAGTTTACCCGTCGGCTGAGACGTTCGCGGTACGATCGGTTGGACTGCCCAGTGTTTCGCCCCAAGGAATCTGCTTTGGCCGCGTGGTTGTGAGTCGCAGTCCAAGCGAGGGGAACTTCAATTGGCGTCAGGTCGTGTGGCATGAATTGGCCCATGTCTACCATATTCAAATCTCTCATAATCGAGTCCCACGTTGGTTCACCGAAGGTCTGGCCGAATACGAAACCAACGTCAAAGAACGTGGTTGGCAGCGACATCATGACCGAGAGCTCGCGCGGGCTCTTTTTGCTGGCTCGTTGCGAGGCGTGCTCGATTTGGACAAAGGATTCACTCAGGCCCGCTCCCTCGAGGAGGTTCTGCGTGCCTATCACCAGGCGAGTCTCGTCATTCATTATCTGGTGGAAACCCACGGTTTCGACAAAATCGTTACGATGCTCGAGGCGTGGGGCAAGAATCAGACGAGTGAGCAGGTCTACAAGGGCGTGCTTGGGGTTTCCCCTGCGGAAATTGATGCGGGTTTTAAGACGTGGTTAGGTCGCCGTTACCTGAATTTCTACGGTCAATTGAACGTTGATTTGGCGGATATCGGCTCGGCGCGCGACCTGGAGAAGCAGGCGGCAAAGACACCTAATGATGGTTTTATCTGGGCCCAATTGGCGGTTGCCCGAATTCGGGACGGAGACGTGCCAGGCTCGACCGCAGCGCTTGATCAGGGGCTGGCGATAGGCGCTGAGGACGCGCGAGTGCATTACGTCGCAGCGCTGCTCTATTTCAATCAGAACCGCATGAAGGACGCGTATGCGCAGGGGATCGCGGTGCTGGATGCCTTCCGAGATTCCTACGATATTCGGATGCTTCTTGGGGCGACCTCTTCGGCTCTTGAGCGCCTCGACGAGGCCGCTGTTCATTATCACGCAGCGACCCAGCTATGGGGAGATGGGACCGAGGCTTGGCAGGCGTTGAGTCGGATTGCTCAGACGCAGAAAGACGACAAGATGCGTGAGCGGGCGTTGTCTCGACTCTTTGATCTTGACCAGCATGACTCCGTGATTGCCCGACAGTGGTGGGAGTGGAATATGCGCAAAAAGGCGCTGCCACAGGCTCGAGAGGCTGCCGAGCGCTGGATCGAGGTCGCGCCCTTTGACCGTCGTGCTCAATTCGCAGTGGCGGATGTGGCGTTGAAACAAGGCGACGAAGCACGGGCGAATACGGCGTATCGCTCAGCCATCGCGGTGCGGGCATCGGACATGCGTGAAGTGATTCTGGAGGCTCTAACGCAGGGCCAGAGCGCAAATCGGAAAGGATTTGTCGAGACTTGGAAAAAGCGAGCGGTGGAAGAGAAAATCCCAGCCCGCTTGGTCGATCGGGCGCTCAAAGGCGACGGCTAGAGGCCGTGCAAGCTGTCGCGAAAGGCGCGCGCGTTGTGCTCTGCGGCAGCTGCTGAGGGTGCTGAGCAAATCACGTGACCCATCTTCCGTTTGGGTCGGCTCGGCGATTTGCCGTAAAGGCAGACTTCCTCGACGTCTGGATGTTGGTTCCAAGACCGCATGTCCAGCTCGGTCGAATCTCCCCATATCTCACTCAAAAGATTGGCCATGGCGAAGCCACCCGGCCACACGTTCGGCGGAAAGAGCGGGATGTCGGCCAGAATCCGGGCGAGCGCGTCGAATTGGCTGAATGAACACGCTTTGCGGGTCACGTGCCCAGAGTTGTGAGGACGAGGCGCAAATTCGTTGATCAGCAGGTGGTGACCGTCGACCTCGACGCTCGGTCCGGCGCAAGGCGATTGAGTCACAAAGAATTCAGTCGTCAGCAGCCCGACGACGTTCAGTTCGTGCGCCGCCTTCACGGCAATTTTTCGCGCCTCACGCTCCAACGAATCCGGCAGACCTGTGGGTACCACCGTGACATCCAGGACATGGGCGCGATGGGTGTTCCTGAACACCGGGAACTCCGAAATCCGCCCCTGAGAGTCACGTGCGATGATGCAGCTCAGCTCAGCCTCAATCACGATGGGTTCCTCGGCGACAAAACCCTCGCCGTGCGCGTCATGGACATCGTGCACCATCTGGTCGCGCGAGGGGATGCCGTCGATGAATCGCTGCCCCAAACCATCGTAGCCACCCAACGAAGTCTTTACGATTCGTGGAAAGACATCCAATTGCGCAAGAGCCTCGGCCGTTGGCAGGACTTCAAAAAGGGCGTGCGGCAAACCGGTCTGACGAAGGAAGTTTTTCTCACGAGCTCGGTGCTGAGTGAGGCGAATCACATCCAAGCTTGGACAGTAGTTGGCCTCGATTCGCTCCAGAACATGAATGGGAACGTGTTCCATCTCGAAGGTGACGACGTCGCATTTCTCGACGAAACGCCGCACGGCATCCTCATCATGAAAATCACCGACGGTCACGTCCACGAAGCGCTGGTGCGCTGTCGACCCTGCGTGGGCAAAAAAGAGTGGACGGACGCCAAGCAAAAAAAGCGACTCGCCCAACATGGCACCAAGCTGCCCGCCACCAAGGATTCCGACAGTTTTCATGTGCCTTCGAGTCGTTTGCGGACGTTTTCAGAGGACTCTGTAGCGGCTTCGGCTCTTTCGGTCCGGTAGTCCGCTAGCTTTGCTGTAAGGGTTTCGTCCTGCAACGCCAGTATTTGCGCGGCGAAGAGCGCCGCGTTGACGGCTCCCGCTTTGCCAATCGCAAAAGTCGCTGTGGGCACGCCTGCTGGCATTTGGACAATGGACAGAAGTGAGTCCATGCCCTTGAGTGCCCGAGACTCTACGGGAACTCCCAGCACAGGCAGCGTCGTCAGCGCAGCAACCATTCCCGGGAGATGCGCTGCGCCGCCAGCTCCAGCAATGACGACGTGGAAGCCGTTATCGCGTGCGGTTGAGGCGAACTCGACCATTCGCAGGGGAGTGCGATGGGCGCTTACGACTTCGATGTCGTAGGCGATCTTGAAGTGGATGAGAATATCCTCGGCATGACGCATGGTCTCATAATCCGAGTCACTTCCCATGATGATGGCCACGCGTCGCATGAGGATTCCTTAAGCGCGGCGCCGCGCAAAACCAAAGAAGGCAAAAAGCATCAGCAGCGAGGTCGATCCTGGCCCAACTGAACATCCGCTCGATTGCGTAGCCTTGGCTGCAGCCGGGTCGATGATTTTGATATCGGCCAAGGGGGTAACACACGCATCGCCAGCGGGGTCGTCGTCTGAGTTGGCTTGGTCGGCATTGGCGAGGTCTGGGCAATTGTCGTCGACGTTCAAGATTCCGTCATTATCGGCATCCGTGTCACACGCATCACCGATGGAGTCGTCGTCTTCGTCGGCTTGATCTGCGTTGGCCACCAACGGGCAATTATCGTCGGCGTCGAGGACCTGATCGTTGTCTGAATCGGTATCACAGGCGTCGCCCTTTCCGTCGTTGTCGACATCGGATTGATCGGTGTTTTCGACGTCGACGCAATTGTCGGTTTCGTTCGAGATTCCGTCGAAGTCGATGTCGAATTCCGGCACTTCACTGACCCCGCGGGTCACCCAGAAATGAGGCTCATAGCCGCCAAGTTCTGCGGCATAAAGACCTTTCTCTTGAAGCCATGTGCCCCATTCAAAAACACCTGAGTACACCGATGCCGCGCACCCGTCCGGTCCGCGTGAGAGCGCGCCCATGACGCGTCCCTGCGCGTCGAGTGGCGTGCCGCCTGAGTCGCCCTGGCAGGTCCCGTCGCTGCCTAGGAATTCGCTGGTTTGGACCGATGTGTAATCGGGGCATCCGCTGCCTGCGCATTGGACCTCTCGGTTATCAATTCGTCGTCGTACGCCCGCGCCCGTTTGTTGCGCGTCTCCGACATGGCCGTAGCCAATGGCCGAATAGACTTCGGTTCGTGCGGGCGGCGAGTCGATACGGGGGATGATTGGAATGGCGTCCACAGGCCCAATATTTTCATTCAGGACGAGCAGGGCGAGGTCGTTGCCGCACATCTCGCTGGATCCCGAGGGGACGAGGACTTCTTTTACACGCCGAAAACGAGCATTGCGGCTCATGTACGTTTCGGTCGTGACGAGCAGATTATTCGGCGAGATCTTGGTCCCAAACGAAGTCTCTCCACAAATCACGTACTCGGACGCGACTTCAGCCACACAATGCTGCGCGGTGAGGACCAAGTTCGGAGCGATCAAGGTGCCTGAGCAAATGCCGCCGGCATAACCTTGAGCCGCATAGATTCCAACTGTGAAGGTGTCCGCTGCGTCAACGTAGCCCCCTTTGATTTCTTGCCGGTGGGTTCGCATCGCGTCTTCCATGGCGACGTCGCCACAACTCGCCGAAAGCAGCGACAGACCAACAATAGCGAAAGAAAACTTGGAGACGTAACTCACGGGTGACCTCAAAAATGCGGAGATTCCATTCGTTGAATGGCGGCGACGATAACAGAGGGTAGGTGGTGATGCCACACTTCCCTGCATATTGGCGGGCCTCTCAGCGCGTCATTTCTTGCACAAAGTGACGATCGAGGAAGCGGTCAACTTCGTTGGCGATTTCGTTGGGGTACTCGTAAAGCCCCGCGTGAGTGGCTTTGGGTAGGTAAAGTAGCTGTGATTCTGGGATCTTGTCGTTCATATGCCGCGAGAGTCGTTGCGGAGTAAGCAGGTCTTTTCCGCCAGCAACGATCAGCGTTGGGACGTCGATTGTGGATAGAACATCTTCGGCAGAATGCTCTTGCATCAGGATGCCCATTCTCGCCCAGGTAGGGCCGTCGATCAGGTTGAAGTGGTCGTAAAATGGCTGCATGTGCTTGCGGTCGACGTTTCTGCCGACCATGCCGAGGACCTTGTTCATGGGGTGCGACCACGGGGTCTTCATGGAGTGATATGCAAAATTCAACGCCTTGTTGGAGGCGGGCGGGGCAAGCCGTTCGAAGGCCTTGAACCCTATTTTTCCGACCACGGGATGGATCACGTTATCGAATGGGTGACCGTAAGTACCGAGCACGGGAATCAGACCTGAAATTCGGTCGGGAATCTGGCGCCAGGCCTCGAAAATGATTTGGCAGCCCAACGAAAACCCCGCGAGTACGGCTTTCTCGATTCCGGCTGCATCCATCACTCGACGAAGATCGTCAGCGCAATATGGGATGCTGCAATGGTCAAGGTTCTTGGCGGGCCCCGAACGCCCGTGACCTTTGAGGTCCCAAACGAGGGTTTTATGATGGGGGACGAGGTGCTCACGCAAATGGTCCCAATAGAAATGGGACGTTGCATAGCCGTTTGTGAATATGATTGGCATCCCCTCGCCTCGTGTATCCCACGCGAGTGATGTACCATCGGCGGCCAGAGTGAAGCTCGGCCAATACTGCTTAGGTGTGCTCATTGAGGCACTATAGCTTGGCGTGCGACACTCGACCAGCGACTCTGGTGTGGGGATTGTTGAAGAGCTAAGTTGAAGATGAGCGGTTTTGAAGGAGTGAAGATGCGTGACCTTTTGGTTTTGGCGATGTGTATCGGGCTGATGGGTTGTGGAGATGGCCCGCCAAAATGGCCCGCTGAAACGCGTATGACCGCGACCACGATTACCGGGAATTCCGTGACGTTGGAATGGCCTGCACCTCAGGATGCAGACGGGATTAAGGCCTACGCTGTGCGTCAGAACGGCACCTTATTGGCCCAGATCGAGGGCAATGTGACGTCGTACACCGCCGAAAACTTGGAAGGCATGACCGAATACAAGTTTGAGGTTGTCGCGCTGGATAATAAGGGCAAATGGTCTGAGCCGTTGTCGCTTCCTGTGAAAACTGGAGATTCTGAGGTGCCGAAATGGCCCGAAGGATCGACGATGAAGACGGCGCTGGAATCGAAGGGGCCTTTGGGAACTGCGGTGACTTTCACCTGGTCCGAAGCGAGCGATAACGTCGCGGTGACGGGCTACCGCATCATCGCCGAAGGTGAAACGGTGGGCGAAGTTGGAGTCGAAGGCCGCGAGCTCGTTTATCAGTCGGTCGATGTGGACGGCTCCTACCAAGTTCAAGCAGGCGATGCGGCTGGCAATTGGTCCAATGACGGTCCCTCCGCTCGAGTGTGGGCCAACAAGGGCCTGCGGCCGATGCTGCGGTCACAAGGGTTGCTGAATCAACCTACTCAAGGATTTGACGCGCCACAGTTGATGCAGGCGCCAAGGCTTCAGGTCACCCCATGAAATGGCTTTTTCTGGTCCTCTTAGTCGCTGGTTGCGGCAGTGATTCGACAAAAAAGTCGGCTCCAACGTCGCTGTGTGGAAACGGTGAATTGGATCCAGGCGAGTCTTGTGACCCGAGTATTGCGTCGACCGAGGCCGGTGCGTGCCCCGCATCGTGCTCCGCTGGCGGATGCGAAGTCGCAACGCTGACGGGCACACCGTTATCTTGCAACGCACGTTGTGTCGTGGAGCCCGTGGCCTGCGCTGACGGCGACGGCTGTTGTCCTATCGGTTGTGATTCGTCTTCAGACGCTGAATGCACCAATACTTGCGGAGACGGTGTGGTTGACGCACCGGAAACCTGTGACGGCGACTGCGTTTCGAATTGCGGTGATGCCTGCGGTGGTTTGACACTCACGGGAGACGCGACGACCTGTTCTGCCCGTTGCGTGGCTGGTGCGCCGGTGGGCTGCAATTCTGGAGATGGATGTTGCCCGGTTGGATGCACGGACGACGAAGACAACGACTGCGATGCCGCCGCGACTTGCGGTGATGGCGTCGTCGATCAGGGCGAGTCTTGTGATGGCAATTGCCCGACGTCGTGTCCTTCTGCTGGCGCGTGTTCGGTGGGACGTCTGAGTGGATCGGCCGCCAGCTGCGACGCCCAATGTGTGGAATTTAACGTGACGTCGTGTGTCAGCGGGGACGGCTGTTGCCCTGGCGGATGCACTCCCGAGACCGACACCGATTGTTCGATGACCTGTGGGAACGGGACCATCGAAGACGGTGAAACCTGCGACGGCAATTGCCCAACGTCTTGTTCCGCTCCAAATGCCTGCACGATCGCGACATTGATCGGAGCTGCCAATACATGTTCGGCAGCCTGTCAGCAGCGGGCGGTCACGGCATGCAATAGCGGAGACGGGTGTTGTCCATCAGGATGTGCGTTTGCGAACGATACCGATTGCGCGTGCACGCCCAAAACGTGTGCGCAACTCGGTGCGGAATGCGGCTCCGTCGATAACGGCTGTGGGCAGACTGTCCAATGCCCAACCTGCACGAGTGGTAAGACGTGTTCGCAGAATACCTGCATCACTCAAGGGTCGGGCAATGGCACGGTTGGATCACAATGCGTGAACGACACGAACTGCGAACAGGGGCTGGTATGCGACCTCTCGGTGGCCGGGGGATACTGCACAATGACTTGTGATCCCTTAAGCCTCAGTTGCCCTACCGGTTCGACCTGCGGACTGATTTCACCCACACTTACATTTGCGTGTGGCAGGAGTTGTACGTCCAATGCACAATGTGATGGCGGTCAGGTTTGTGGCCCACCAGACTTGCCTTTGGGCTTATCAAATATTTGTAAATGATGAATCAATACCTACTGATCGTATTCTTGTTCGCGGGCGCGTGTTCGTCGGATTCCGACTCAACGAACAACGCGACTTCGAACAACGCAACGAATAACGCGACTTCGAACAACGCATCGAATAACGCGACCTCGAACAACGCATCGAATAATGCGACTTCGAACAACGCAACGAATAATCAAGTTGTCGACATGGGCGGTGATGCTCAGATCACCGACGCAGGCCAAGACATGAGCCTTGCCGATGTTGGTTCGGATGCGTCCGTCGACGCGGCCAGCGATGTCGGTGACCCATATGCGAGTCGGCCAGTAGGGCAGTGCGCAGTGAGCGCCGATTGTCCAACAAACCCCAACGGCAAAGACTGCAACCGACTGCTTCCGGGGGGCTCGTGTGGCGCGTGTGACGCCGTCAACGACCAGTATTGCGACGACACGTGTTTCAGCGGTACCTGCGTCACGACTTGTGAAACCACCGACGAATGCCCGGCGGGCCTTCGGTGCACGGGTTCTGGGCGCTGTGCGGCCCAACCTTGCTTGGATGACCTTTGCCCTGTTCCGATGTTCGGGTGCAGCGCCTCTGGTTTCTGTCAGCGAATCGATTGCTCCGCCGACGCCAATATCTGTCCCGCGAATACGACCTGCCTATCGGGCCTGTGCATCGAAGACCGACAACTCTGAGTTTCAGGCAGTCGGGTTTCAGGCGGTTCGGTACGCGGGCATGCTGGCTGATGTTGTGATTGGTCCGCGAGCCCTATGGCTCACCGCTCACTGCTCGCCGCCTAGAGCCTGACGTCCATTGCGTCACGCAATCCGTCACCCATCCAGTTGAATCCAAGGATGGTGATAAAGACCAAAGCAGCGGGAAACAAGATCAGGTGAGGGTAGAACGCAATCGCGGTCCAACCCTGGCTCGCCAAGGTTCCCCACGATGAGGCGGGCGGTTGAATTCCCAGCCCAATGAAGCTCAACGTTGATTCAGCAAGGATGACCGCGGGAATTCGAAACGTCAGTGTGACCATCACCGGCGCGACGGTATGCGGCAAGATTTGTTTCCAAAGGATTCGTGAATCGGGGAACCCAAGAGCCCTCGCGGCTTCGACAAAGGGCCGAGACTTCACAGCCAGCACCTCGCCGCGAACCACGCGTGCAACCGTGACCCAAGACACGAGCGAGAGGCTCAAAATGATGCCCACGACGCTTTGCCCAACCACGACACTGATGATGATGATCAGCAACAGGTCGGGGAACGAATAAACGACATCCACAAAACGCATCAGGATATTATCGGTCCGACCTCCAACCCAGCCCGAGACAGCGCCCAGGACCGTGCCTAAGACCATCGCGATGAGTGTGGTGACCGTGGCAACCAAAATGCTCACGCGCGCCCCATAAAGGCAGCGGCTCAGCAAGTCGCGCCCCAGGCGGTCGGTACCGAACCAATGCAACCAGGTCGGCGTCTGCAAAATAGCGGTGGGGTCTTGGGTTTCTTCTGTAAATGGAGCGATCCACGGCGCGAGAATCGCCAACAGACCAATACCCAACACGATCGCAATACCCGCCAAGGCGAGTCGATTCTTCATCAGCTTTTGACGCACGCGTGCGCCATAACTTTCGGCGCTCATGTTTCGATCCTTGGGTCCGCAACGCTGTACGCGACGTCGACGAAAATGTTGGCGACCACGACCATCGCGCAATAGATGAGGGTGATTCCCATCACCAACGGATAATCCCGGTCAACGACAGCGGTGATGAAATAACGGCCCATGCCTGGAATCGCGAACACGAGCTCGACGATGAACGATCCCGTTACCAGCGAGGCCAGAAGCGGGCCGGCGACCGTAATCAAAGGGCCCAGGGCATTCGGTAGCGCGTGGCGCAATAACACTCGGTATTTTTGAGCGCCTTTGGCTTTTGCTGTGCGCACAAAATCTTGCCCCAAGACCTCGAGCATTCCTGAGCGCGTCAGGCGTGCAATGTAGGCGGTGGGAGCGGCGGCCAAGGTGATGACGGGGAGCACCATATGCCAACCCGATTCCCAAAGGCCCGCCGGTAACCATTGAAGCTTCAGCGCAAAGACCAGAACCAATACCGCGGCGAGCACAAAATTAGGGGTCGAGATGCCAAGCGTCGCAGCGACCATCGATGACGAATCAACCAAGGTTCCTCGACGTGCCGCTGCCACGACGCCCAACGAAATCCCCACAATGTAGGTCAAGAAAAACGCGAGCAGTCCCAGCTCGAGACTGATCGGCAAGCTCCGCCAAATGATGTCGTTGACGGTTTCTTGTTGGAACTTCATCGACACGCCCAGATCGCCTTTGAGTAGCTGCGTCAGGTACATCAGAAGCTGGGTGTCGCCCCATGCTCTAACGTCCGTAACCAATCGAAACGGGCCAGCGACAGCGACGCCATGGGCGGTCTCGAATGCTGCGATGTCTTCTTGGGAGCCCACATCTGACGGCATCGTGTAGAGCGGGAAAACAGGCCGGTCCAGATGGTAGTGCGCTCGCAAAGTGCGCTGGATTTCTGGCGGCAGCGGTTTTTCGCGGTCGAATGGACCACCCGGGGTCAGGCGCAGCACGATGAACGACGTCACGACCACGGTCAGCAGAACCGGAATTCCAAAAAGCAGCCGCTGTCCGATAAATCGCAGCGAGATACGGTCGAGTCTACTCATGGTGCCCACCGTGCGTCGTTGAAATGAGCATCACCCATCGCGTTGAACTTGATTCCGGCCCAGCCTTTCTTGATCAGAATATTCTGTGCACCAACGTAGATAGGGACGATAGCGGCCTCTTGTTCGGTAAGAATACGTTGCGCTTTCCGGTAGATTTCCATGCGCTCGACCGGGTCAACCGTGACCAGTGCCTGGTCAACCAACGCATCGTATTCGGCGTTATTGTAGGCGAGGCTGTTGTTGCCGCTGTTGGCCTTGAACAGATTCATGAAGTTTTCTGGATCGGGAAAATCTGCGACCCAACGAGCAAGATGTGCTGGTGGCGGGCTCTCACTGTCGATTTCCTGAAAGAACACCTTTTGTTCGCGGACTTCAATCAGCACATCAATGCCCAATTCTCGCCGCCATTGTTCCTGCAGGTTTTCCGCGATCAGACTCCAGTCTTCGCCCGCCCGAAACATCACCGTCGCCTTTGGAAAGCCTTTACCTTCGGGGTAGCCGGCTTCGGCCAGCAGCTTGCGCGCCAGGTCTGGGTCGTAGGCCAACCCAATCGACTTGTCGTTGCCGAACATTCCCGGCGGAATCCACGACGTCGCAGGGATTTCCCCGCCCTTGAGCACCGAGGGGAACTCGGTCCGCTGGATGGCGTGACCCAGCGCTTGCCGGACTTTCACGTTGTCGAAGGGGGCTTTATCGACTCGAAATGCGACGTAACGGGTCTCAAGTTTAGGAGCATTCACGTACGCAGGATTATCTCGGAAAGCCGGGATCGCGATCGGTAACATGTCCACAACCACGTCCAAATCCCCCGCGATGAACAGATTCATCGAGGTCGATTTTTCTGCCGTCATGAAAATCTCAAGCTTTTTGATCGAGGGTTTGCCCAACACGTAATAGGGGTTTGGCTCAAGTGTCATGCGGTATTCGGGCTGCAGGGCGGTCGGTTTGAACGCTCCGCTGACCACGATATTTTCGGGCAATGTCCATGCATCACCAAATTTGGTGACGATGTCCTCACGAACCGGGTGGGTGACGATGAAGGTCGTAATATGCGGAAAATAAGGAGCGGCGCGGGCGAGTTTGACCTCGAGCGTGTGGTCATCAATGGAATGCACGCCGACGTCCTCGACCTTGGCTTTGCCTGAATTGAAGGCCTCCGCGTTTTCGATGTCGAACATGAAATACGCGTATTCTGCTGCGGTCGCTGGCGAAAGCAGCCGTTTCCACGAGTATTCGAAGTCTTGTGCTCGAATAGGTTTGCCGTCCGACCATTTGGCGTCTGCACGAATCGTGTAGGTGATGGTCTTGAAGTCCGGTGAGAATTTCCAAGACTCGGCCATCGCGGGCATCACGTTCAAATCGCCGTCATGGCGCGTCAAGCCTTCGTGCATCTGAAGCAGCATCAACCCCGCAATCGCGTCGTAGGTCCGATTTACGTCTAAGTTGGCAGGTTGTCCGGGGACAGCCACACGCAAAGTCGTGGTGCTGTCCGGCCGTGAGCATCCACCCAGAAGCACAAAAATGAGGAGTATTCTAAACCAGATCATAAAGCGGTTTTTGCTCGGTGCGGGGCCGGGGAGGGTGGGATTGGATAAATGCCAGAATTTCATCAGGTTCGTCCAGCATCGTAATCATGTCGCCGTAGATCTCCGACATACCACGTCGGGCCACAAAACCGTCAATCAACGAAACCACATCGCCGTAGACCTCCGACCCTAAAAACACCATTGGGCTGCGCACCTTGAACGTCGCGTAATGGTTCTGGGCTAAATCCATGAACACCTCTTGCAGCGTACCTGCGCTGCCAGGGGCGTAGATCACGCCCGCGTCGCTCAACGCCAAGAGGCCATCTTCTCGCAAAGAATTGGAGAAGTATTTTGCGACCTGCAGGCCAAATAAATTGGTGGGTTCGTGTCCGTAAAACCACGTCGGAATCGCCAGACTTTGACCGGGCATGGAGTCTTCGCGGCCATATTTGGCGGCCTTTGCGTCGGATTGCGCGCCAAAAAACGTCGAACACACCTGTCGGCCCATGTGAATATAGTCTTCGATCGCGTTCAAATAGGCCGTGGTGCCCTCTTCTTGACCGCCGTCGAACATGGGGGCGACGGACAAGATCGCGATCGCCGCGTCCACCGCAGCGTCGTTGGAATAGCTCGCCAAATAGGCACCAAGGTTTGCGGCTTCCATGATTCCAGGGCCGCCACCGCTGGCGACCAGATAACCCGCACGGGTCAGTTGCCAGGCCGTATGCGCCACTTTGCGATAATACGGGTCGTCGCGGCGAATGCTGTGTCCGCCCATCACGCCAACAACGCCTTTCCGCCCAAGGTCGCTGATGACCTCGTCCAAGGCATCTTCGATCGCGTGGTCATGCAGTCGTTGAGCCAATGCCTCACGAATGGGGACTCCCATCTTGTGATTTCTCTCCTGGTCGAAATGCCTGAAAATTGTGAAATCACGCGTGTGGACGTAACCGTCTGCAATCCCTTCCAAGAGCTCCCCCACGGTGTAGAGCCGCGCGCGATAGGGGTCGTAGGGCAGGTTGTCGAATTCAGGGAAGATATCCGCACCACGCGCCCTCAACGAGACTTCATGCGAGGCGTCGCGAAAAGTGCAACCAATGAAGAGCGTATTCTTCAAATTGCGTGGAAGGTCGATCGACCTAAGGTCGATGCCCTGAATGACCCATCCGGCGATCGATTCACCACGTGCGATGCGTTCACCGAGAACGTCCGCGCGGTCTAACTCAAGGCGACGCAGGCGACGCATACCCATTGGAGACTCCAGAAACGCGAAACGCCGCGAATTGCGGCGTCTCTTCATCTGACCACGTTTAGGTCAGCTCGAAAATCGGTTTTAGCCGATTATTATTTCTTGGTGGCTTTTGCTTTTGCAGCCTTTGCAGGTGCTGGAGGCATCACGACCGTGTCGATGACGTGAATGACGCCGTTGGTGCAATCGATGTCGGTCTTGGTGACGTTGGCACCAGCGAAAGTCACTGCGCCGTCTTCGCCGACCGTGATGGCTGCGTTAGCGCCGTTCACAGTTGCGACGTCGCCTGCTGCAACATCAGCTGCCATCACTTTACCAGGTACGACATGGTAGGTGAGGATTGCTTTGAGCTTCTCTTTGCCTTCTGGCTTGAGAAGGCCAGCAAGGGTTGCTGCGTCAAGCTTAGCGAATGCTTCGTCGGTTGGAGCGAAGACAGTGAAAGGACCTTCGCCCTTGAGCACTTCGATCAATTCAGCAGCCGTAAGCGCCTGCGTAAGTGTCGTGAAGTTACCAGCTGCAAGAGCGGTGTCGACGATGTCGAAAGTCAGTGCAGCTTTTGCTTCAGCTTCTGCTTGAGCAGTTGCCTCAGCTTCTGCCTTGGCTTGTTCTTCAGCAGCTGCCTTGTCTGCGTCGGCCTGCATTTTTTCGGTGTCGGGCATTGCTGGAGTGCTGCCACATGCCGAAGTAGAAAGACCGGCGACAAGAAGTAGAGCGATAAGATTCTTCATGAAATCCCTTGGGTCGTGCGGCGGTAAACGCCGCAATCAATGATTGAAATCTGCGCGGCAAATAATACGCCAGCAAATTCGTGTCAACCCATCGGGCTAGTCTTCATTGTCGGTTTCTTTCACCGGAGGAACCGGGAAAATTGCTTTAAGTCGCGACGCTGAAGGCACCTCAAGCGCTTCGAGCTCATCGAAGTCGTCTTGAATGTCGCTGAGGTCGTCGTCTTGGTTTTCATCGCCATCAAGGTCGAGTTCGGACACTTCGTCAAGGTCTGGAAGCTCCAGATTCGGGGCGAGAGACGTCGCTGAATCGTCGAGGTCGTGTGAGGGCCCCTCGGCCACTATTTCGCTCTCAGAATCGTCGTAATAGTCATCGTGGTAGGGTTCAAACTGTCCCGACGAGTCATTGATCGCGGCGAGCGCATCTTCGTAGTTCACGACACCGCGCTGCGGGATATCAAACACTTCAGGCTCGGACTCCTCGCGCAGTCCTGGTTCATCGTCTTGGCTCATCACCGGAATCGGTGCCGAACGCGCGTCCAACGAAACCATACCCACCACGCGTTGCGCGGACTCGATCAACTCAGGGTCCAAGAAGCCTGCGATGATGCCGCTGAGCGCCTGCGCGCGGTCTTCTTGTTCAGCGTGCGCGGCGATTGCGACGGCGAGCTGCAAGGTGAAAACGTGTGTGAACTCTGGGGTCACGTGTTCGAACTGGGTCGCAGGTTCAATCAGAAGATCCCAGGCCTTCCAGTCGCCTCGCGCGGCGGCACATACCAATTGGGCATCGTGGGGATGAATGAAGAGCGCCCGTGAGCCTTTCTCTAATCGTGAGCGAATTCCATCAAGAAGTTCATTGGCCTCGTCGAACCGTTTTTGCGCCAATAATACCCGTGCGACAAATTCTCGACCGCGAGTCTGCAGTGAGGATTTCCCGCTCAGAAGCTCACGGATTCGGAGGGCCTCCCGGAATTTTGACTCGGCAGTTTCGAAGTCGCCAAGCTGCATACCAAGGCCGCCCTCGCTTTCATAAACCTGAGCTTCGGCCATCACGATCGCCATCTCCTTCGCACGCTCTAAAGCCGTGTCGTAGGAGCGTTGGGCTTCTTCCAGCCGGCCGGTGCGCGACGCACAGTCGCCCAACTGAAGATGGGCCCAGACCGCGTGAATGCTCTCCGGTGCCAATTCGATCGTCTTGAGGAATTCGGGTTCGGCCTCGGCCGACTCGCCTTGATGGTAAAGGATATGTCCGCGCGTTCGATGGCACGAGGCAAGGGCGATCGGGTCGCCAGCCACGATGGAGAGCGATTCGTCGATCTTCTGAAGGCCCTCGTCAAACACCCGCGAGTAGACCGATGCCCATGCCTGGGCGCGCAAGATACTCGCCAGAATTGGGCGATTGCCCCCTTGTCGCGCGACGGCTTCCGCCTGGGCGAGCAGGTCGATTCCCTGTTGGAAGAGAACCGGATCTTCGCTGTAAATTAGCGGGACCCCGCGCCGAACCCATAATTCGGCCCAACGAGGGTCGCTCTCCCTCATATTCATGGCGCGGTAGGTGGCTTCCACGAGGTCGACGATTTCGGCGGTGTCGCGTTGTTCCGGAGCGCCCTGAGCGCGCTGATGTGCGGCCTCCAAGCATGTCAGCGCCAACATGAACGACCTCGCCTCTAGGAAGTGACGTCCGACCCGCAACGCCAATCCTGGCTGGTCGTCGTCGTAGAGCGAGGTCAGCACCTGAGCGCAAACCGTATTATGTGCCGCCGAACGGCCTGCTTCTTTGGCGGAATCGATCAACACGTCGCGAAGCTGTTTGTTGATGAACGAGAAGTTCTCGCTGCCAGGCGGGCAGGTGGCCAGGCGCAAGCGAACCAGCTCATCAATGGTTCCCGGCACCACTTGGACGCCGGCGCGTGCACAGGCCATCTCCCATTCGCGAATCTGGACGTCTTGGCCCAAAGCCGCCGCAATCTCGATCGTGGCGCGGACTCGCTTGGGATCAGCCGCGATGGCAACCCGTCCTTCCAAAGGCTGGCTCGGCTTCGACAACTGGTCGATCAGGTAGTCGACTCGACTCTCCCAGATCGCCGAAAGATCCTGAGGGAAGGTCGCCGTTTCGCCCGCACGCAACACAAGGTGGGCGCCTTCGATCACAAGGATGCCGCGTTTCACCCAGTCCTCGACGAGTTGCACAGCAAAGAGGGGACTGCCGGCTGCTCGTCGCGCAATGTCGGTCGCGAGATTCTCGGGCAAACCAAGGTGTTTGGTGGTCAGCTCCATGATGTGTTCATGGGCCAGAGGAGGCACAGCTACTTCTTGCGCATTGGGCAATGAAAGCAGATTTTTAAGGGCATCAATTTCTTCGGTTCGCTGCCCAAGAGCTTCTTCTTGGACCGCCAAAACGAATAAGATCGGTGCCGTGATATCTGGCGAATTCAACGTGTGGACGACAAATTCGATCGAGTCCCAACCGTACTGCGCATCATCCAGGATCACGACCAAGGGGCGACGTTTAGCCAGTCGTTCGAGCACTCGTTGCACGATGACATAGCGTTGATCTGGCGAGGTAAATCGAACGAATTGAGAGGTCTGCGTATCCACGATATGGGAGCGCATGATCTCAGTGAGCGCGCGAACCTCGTACTCGTCGTCAGACCCTGCCTCACTAAGGAAAGTCGCGACTCTTTCGCGCATATCGTCTGCGGAGAGCCCGGCGGAACGAAAATGCCGCGTGAGCATCCATCCGATTCCGTGCATGACGCCGGGCATCGCCGCGTGGGTGGTGTGTAACACCGACGATGCACCGATTTCTTCGGTGAACTGAGACAGCCATTCAGCCAGCCGCGATTTCCCCGAGCCGGCCAGCCCCTTGAGCACGACTGCTTTTGGTTTTCCGTCCAGATAGACCGACTTAAAGGACTCCCAAAGCGTCTGGCGAATCTCCTCGCGGTCGACGACCGGGATCGATCGCAGCCCGAAAAGTCCGAGTCCTGCTCCGACAAGTGAAAGATGCTGTTGTGGAGGCTCTGCCTCCTGCCACGTCAACGGAAGCACGGGAGCATCGGCATATCTGCGCTGTTGTTGCGCGGTGCGACTCATCGTGAAAATTCGTAGCGCTTCGGGCAAGGCGAACTCAATTCGCGTGGGAAGCACGTCGGTGCTGTCGTAGTCGTCGTCTTCAGCGACGTCCCAACGACCCGCGATATTGCTGAGTTCACTGAAGAGCAGTTGGGAGTCGTTGAGCTGCGTTAGCGCCCAGACGGCGTCCGCAGCGGACTGGAAACGGTCGGCAGACTTCTTCATCGTCATGCGACGAATCCACTCGTCAAACCCGTCGGGGACGGCGATGCGCGGGGTCAGCTCAGGCATTGCGCTGTTGATGTGCGCCATGGCGAGCATCATGAACGTGGCAGCCTTGAACGGAAGCTCGCCGCTCGCGAGCTGGTAGGCCATGATTCCTACCGCATAGAGGTCAGTGCCAGGGCCGTAGTCGCGCCATTTTCCCATGAATTGTTCGGGCGCCATGTATCGCGGCGTGCCTGAGGCTTCCTCGGTACTTCGCGAGGTCAGGTCCATGGCGTCAGTTCGTGTATTCGAATCCACGACATGAGCGACGCCGAAATCGGTCAAGATGATGCGAGGAGGTGTCTCGTGAAGGCTTCCAAGCAGCACGTTTCCAGGTTTGATGTCTCGGTGAACCAAACCCCGTGCGTGCGCGTGGGAAAGCCCACCCAAAACCGACATCAGGATGTTTTTCAGGTCGCGCCAATTGACCGGTTCCATCTGCGTCGCAAGCGATCCTTTGCTCGCGTATTCCATCACCAGATAGGGGCTCTTTGGCAACAAGCCGGGCAGCGCTTCGACGGATTGCGGCAAAATACCGTAGTCAAAAACCTGCACAATATTGGGGTGGTTCAGACGGGCCACCGCTTGAACTTCGCGGCGAAACTCATCTTGGTATGAGGGCAGGAGAGCGTTTGGGCCGGTGATGACTTTGATCGCAACGGGTACGTTCTGTTCGAGGTGGACCCCCTTCCAGATTTCTCCCATGCCGCCTGTGGCAAACCGTTCTGTTATCTCAAAGGGACCGAGCTCAACCGCCATTTTGAGCGCCTGTTGCCAATGGTATTCGTACGCGAAAAATTTACCACGTCGTGGCGGATTTCCACAAGGCTACTAGTGTTCGGCGAGCTTGGCCAAGACGGCATCTGTGAGCGGTTCTCCGTGCGGCATGGCCGCTACCAAAGCCTGCAGATCATCGTCGATGTTCTTATTTTCTGCGACGATGAGGAACGCCTGCACGTCGGGAAGTGTGGTCTGAAAATCAATGGGAAGGGACTCAAATAATTGGCGGGCCGCTTCGATTTCGTCGTTGACCAAATAGGCTCGAATCAATTGCCCGCGCGCAATGTTAGCGGGCGGAGATTTGGGTCCGAGGACTTCGTGGAGCTCAAGAGATTTCTTGAGCGCGGGCAAGGTATCCGCCCATTTGCCTCGACTCGCAGCCAGCACCGCGACGTTCTCGTGAACAAAGGCCATGCCTAACATCAGCCCGTTTTCCTCGGCGATCGCACTCGACGCCAACAAATGACGTTCGGCGCCATCGAGATCGTTTTCAGCCCGATCGCAATAGAACAGGCCTTGATGGGCTGAAAACGTGTCCACCGGATCGCGGGTCAGAGCCGCAGACTGCGTGTAATGTTCCCGTGAGGCGCGCGTGTCCGACATGCCTCGAGCATAGAGATGCCCCAGGAGACGATGCGCGATCGCTCGCTCGACGTTATCTGGTGCGACGTCGATGGCTTCGTTCAGGGCGAGGATCCCCTCGTCCCATTCTCCTCTGAAGTCCGCCAGCCAACCTTTCGTGTTCAGAACCTTTGCCAGCAACTGACGATCTGATTTTCCACGGGCAATGGCCTCGGCTCCCATCAGGAGTCGTGTCCCTTCATCGCGCAACTCGGGTTCGGGCCGCCAGACCAAGGCCTTGCTTTGCTTGAGCCACAGCGCACCCCAGGCCGTCGAAGTTGGCGGCTTGTTGCCACCTTCGAGGCATTTCTCTTGCAGATCGAGAACCTCGGCCAGCTTGTCCTGATTTCCGGTTCGAAAGGCTCGCGTATACGCCTCATCAAGGCACATCGATGCGATCGAGAAATCTCCGGCCTCAAAGAAGTGTCGCGCGACTCGTAGCGCGAGCCCGGGATGGTCTTGGCCGTAGCGCGAGGTCAGCATGCGTGCCAGCACGCGGTTGATCTTGATCCAAGTTTCGCGGGTGTTGGAAGACTCGATGAGGATCTTTCGCAAACCATCGTTCACAAAAGTGAATTGATGATCTCGAAGCGATCCCAGGCCACGCTCCGCCAGTTCGTCGAAAATCTCGACGACGTCGGGCATGCCCAGGAGCGGCGCAGCGGTGGACCATTCGACCAAATCCACTTCACGTCCAAACGCGGCTGCAAGTTCCAGCAGAGTCCACATCGATTCAGAGGGGATGGAGACGCGAGAGTGTTCGCCATCGACCTGGCGCGACACGCTGAAGGTGGATACGAGCGATTCGAGCTGATTCCGCCAGACGTCGGCCAGATCAGTGACCATGCTTTCGTGAAGGATTTCGGCAGCATCCAAATGCAGGCGGGCGCCCTCAAGGCGCAGAACACCGCGGTTCACCCAGTCCTGAACCAACTGAATGGCAAAGAGCGTGTTGGCGCCGGATTGTTTTGTGACCTGTTTGGCGACCTCATCATCAAGGCCCATGCGCTCCAAAACCACAGCGATGGTCTCGTGATCGAGTTGTGGCAAAGCGATCGAGGTACAGCGTTCATGAGTCGCAAGGGCGTCCAGATACTCGCGTGCGTCAGGCGACGCGATCTCTCGCGTTGTCGTCAACAAAAAGAGCAGCGGCACATCGCCCAGCGGCAAGGATAGGGCGTAGTGCACAAACGCAAGCGTGTCGGCGTCAAAATGGGCATCGTCCAGCCAGACCAAAACAGGGCGTTTTTCGGCCTCGTGAATCAGTGCTTTGAGCACAAATCCGTGTCGCGCAGCGGGCGAAGCGATCTGCAGCACCGGCGTTTCGTTGTCCGAATCAGCCGTCGCAAAATGCTGACGTACGATCTCGGTCAGTGCTCTGGCCTGCAGGTCTGAATGGGGTTGGCTTAAGTCAAAAAACGTGCGGACTCGGGCCAAGGTTTCTTCGGCGGACAGGCCGGCTGTGCGGTAATGCGATGCGAGCATCCAACCAAGACCGTGTCGTGCGCCAGGTCTCAAGTCGTGGCTTGTGTACAAAACACTCGCAGCACCACACTCAGCCGCATGATAAGCCAACCACTGCGCGAGCGTCGTTTTACCGCAGCCACTCTCGCCGTCGATAACCACAAGGCGTGTATCGATTTGGCCTTGATGAAGGGCGTCCCATAGCTCTTTCCGTTCACCCTCACGACCCGAAAACGGCGAGGGCCGAATACCCAGCAAACCAAGTCCCGCGCCCGGCATCGGCCGAAATTCTGCGTCTTGTTCGGCGAGCTGCCAGGTTAAGGGGACAGGCGGCCTGGTGGGATGGTCTTGGGCTCCGGCTGCGTCGGGGGACAAATTCGAGATTTTCCACGAGGCTGACACCGCATCTTCCATGATGGTGTCCATGGTCTCGTCTTCCTCAGCATCCACGGCTTCGGCTGCCACACCCGTGCTCGTGGAACTCTCGGGATCAACCAGCTTTGACAGCGCCCAGGCCGCATCCGCAGCATGTTGGAAGCGCCCTCGCGGCTCTTTGTCCGTCATTTTTCGAAGCCAGTCTTCGAAGCCTTCCGGAATGTCGAAACGCGGGACCAGCGCGGGGAAGGGCTTATTCATGTGCGCCATCGCGTACATCATGAAATTTACTTCCGTGAACGGTGATTTTCCGCTGATCATCTGAAACGCCAGAATTCCCACGGCGTACAGGTCGGTCCACGGACCGTAGTCTCTCCATCGGCCCATGAACTGCTCGGGGGCCATGTATTTGGGGGTACCTGTGGCGTCTTCGACACTTCGTGAGGTCAAGTCTGCGCCATCGGTTCGGGTGGCGCGGTCTGTGGCGTGGGCGATGCCGAAGTCAGTCAGCAAGACCTGCCCACCGTGGTCGTCGCGCAAGAGGATATTTGCGGGTTTGATGTCGCGGTGAATCACCCCTCGCGCGTGCGCATGGGCTAAGGCGATTAGCAGAGTGTGAAGCACCTCGCGCGTGATCTCCCACGTGAGGTCATCGAGCCGGTTCTGCAGGGACCCGTGCTCGCAAAACTCCATGACATAATAGGGCAGCTGCGGAACGAGGCCCGCTTGCTCCGCATCGTCAGGCAGCGTGCCGTAGTCGAAGATTCGGATGACATTGGGGTGGTCCAGCCGGGCGGTGCTCTGGACCTCACGCCTGAACTCGTTTTGAAACTCCGCCTCATCCGCTCTTGGGCCCGTCAGCAGCTTGACCGCGGCCTTCGCTTGCGTGCTGATATGGTGTGCGCGCCAGACCTCACCCATGCCTCCTCGTGCCAGGCGTTGCTCAACAGCGAATGGGCCCAGTTTCAACATTAGGCACTCGCTTCTTTCTTAAACCACGGAACACCGCTTCCGAGCGTGAGGATATCGTGGCCGTCGTCGGTCACCAGAATAGTGTGCTCAAACTGAGCGCTGCGTTTTAGGTCCGTGGTGACTGCGGTCCAATTGTCGGGCCAGATGCTGCATCGCCAGGTGCCTTCATTGATCATTGGCTCGATCGTGAACGTCATTCCAGTCTGCATCCGCTCACTCATGCGAGGAGTGAAATAGTGCAGGACCTGAGGGTCCATATGAAAGAGAGACCCGATGCCGTGCCCTGTGAAATCGCGGACGACGCTGTAGCCATATTTTTTGGCAACTTCATCGATCGCACGTCCAATCACGTAGAACGGCTGTCCAGGTCGCACCTCGTCGATGGCGGCCATCATGGCTTCATGAGTGGCCTTGACCAGTCTCTCAGCGGCTGGGTCAACATGGCCCACATAGACAGTCTCAGAACAATCACCGTGCATGCCATCGATGTAGACCGTCACGTCGACGTTGACGATGTCGCCATTTCTGAGCGGACGATCGTCGGGGATGCCGTGGCAAATGACCTCGTTGATCGAGGTGCAGACGCTCTTTTTGTAGCCCTGATAATTCAGAGTCGAGGGATACGCGCCCAGACCAATGGTGGTCTCATGAGCGATCTTATCCAATTCGTCCGTCGTGATCCCAGGACGCACGGCTGCAATCGTCGTGTCGAGCACTGTGCGCGCCGCGATGCAGGCTTTTCGCATGCGTTCGATTTCGTCTTCGGTCGTCTTCAAACAGCTCAAGCGTTTTCGCGACGCCTTGCCCGACTCCGCATATTCGGGCCGCTTAATTTCTGGAGGAACCGTTCGAATGGGTGAGATCTTGCCCGCCTCGACCGTCTTGATCACGGGGGCAGTCTTGCCCTCGACGTCGCTGCCAAGGTGACATGTCTTGTACTTTTTTCCGCTCCCGCACCAGCAGGGGTCATTTCGTCCGATCTTCGTCATGGTCTTCTCACGTAGAATTCGTGGCAATTGATAGTCGATTATGCGTGTTTCGTCGAGGTTGACTTGGAGCCTCGGCACGATACCTTGGCGCCAAGTCTTAGCCCGGTAAACTGATGAATGATGCGCCCGTGAGAGTCCTTTCTTGGAATATTAATGGCCTTCGGTCCGCCGCCAAAAAGGGGTTTATCGACTGGCTTGAGCAGCAGCAAAATGCCGTCGTTGGCCTGCAAGAGGTCCGCGCTGAAGAAAACCAACTGCCCGATGACGTACGTGAACCTGCAGGGTGGTTTACGCATTTTCACTCGGCTCAAAGAAAGGGCTACAGCGGGGTTGGTTTGTATTCGCGACACGCCCCAGATCGCGTCGAGCGGGAGCTCGGGATCGAAGAATTCGACGTCGAAGGACGCGTTCAAATCGCTCATTTTGGGGAACTCCAGATTTGGAACGTTTATTTCCCAAACGGGAGTGGCAAAGACCGTGACCTGAGCCGAATCCCCTACAAATTGGAGTTCTACGAGCACCTGCGCACCCGATTATTGCCTGAAGTTCAGAACGGTGGACGGATTCTGGTGATGGGTGACTTCAACACGGCTCACGCCGAAATCGACCTCGCCAGACCCAAAGATAACGTCAAAACCAGTGGGTTTCGTCCCGAAGAACGCGAGGCGTTTGGACTGTGGATGAAAGACGGCTGGGTCGACACGTTTCGGGAACAGCATGGCGATGTTGAGGGCCGCTATTCGTGGTGGAGTCAGCGTCAGGGCGTTCGCGCTCGAAATGTCGGCTGGCGTATCGATTACGTGCTGGCGTCGCCCGCGGCGCAGGAATTTGTCGTGGACGCCGAGATTCACGCGTCAGTGTTGGGTTCGGACCATTGCCCCATCAGCGTGGATTTGGACCGCGCGGTTTTTGGGCCTGATTATCGATTCGCAAGCGCGAAGCCCTGAGCCCTCAGGAACGCGTATTGGTCCTCCCAACACTGAATCGCCTGCTTGCGCCACAAGAACACGTGAAAGGCATGAACCTCGCCCGGGTAGTAGTGGACGGTCGGCTCGACGCCATGCCGCTTTAACGCGGCCTCAAGGCGTCGCGTGTCATCGAGTATCGGGTCTTTTGTGCCCGACGACGCGAAGGTCGCGGGGAAGGTTCTGGTGAACGATTCCAGCTTCTCGATTGCGACCAGGGGATCGGCCAACCACGGATCGATTTCGTCACCCAGATAATCCACGCTGACCTCCTCGATTCGGTCGAAAAGCCAACTCGGAAGCGGTTTGCGTCTTAAAAATCGGTCGGCATCGGTCACCTGAAGCATGCCCGAGTTCGCCAGCAAGACATCGGGCGCCTTGCCCAGCCGAAACACGTGCCGGGCTTTCTCGCTCTCGTGCTCTTCACAGGTCGCAACACTGAGCGCGGTCACAAGATTTGCACCCGCAGATTCGCCGGCAACCACAATTCGAGTCGGATCGCCGCCGTAGCGATGGATATTTTCCAGAGTCCATTCCCAGGCGTCAAAAACATCATTAATGGCCGAAGGATAAGGGTGGGTTGGGGCGAGTCGATAATTGATATTGACCGTGATGAAACCTTGCCGGGCGAAGGCGACCCCCATGAACCAATGTGTTTCTTTGCTCAGGATGCGGAATCCGCCGCCATGTACATAAAACACAACGGGACGAGGTGTATCGCTCGCGCCCGCAGGAATGTAGACATCGAGCGTGTGGTCAGGGTGCCCAGAATGTGAGTAGGGTACATCGCGAATCACCCGCACATCCGCGATCGCTCGTCGCGCCATCGGAGTGCGCACCGAAACGTTGGACAGCCCGCGAAATGCCGACTCCAACGCCTTTGAACCTAGTTTCTTGCGTAGATCGATACCTGCATGCAACACCGCAATAACTCCATTTGGGCGAGCCTTGGACACCCGGTGTTTTTCGTCATCGGGGTCTTGCTACTTGCCGTGGGATGCCGCTCTCACGAGAGCATCCACGTGTTTGTTCCGGCATCCGCTCAGGATGCCGTGGGAGAACTTGCCCGAGGTTACCAAGAAGAGACGGGCGTTCAAGTGTTAGTGAACGCTGAGTCAACTTCTCTGATCGTACGACAGGTCAAAAGTGGCGCGCCGGCAGATGTCGTCATCACCGCCGACACCATCTGGATGAACGAGCTCGAGAAAAGCGCGCCATTACATGAGCGTTCGGTGGCGGCGACCAATGAACTCGTTGTGATTTCGAGCAAAACGCTGGAATCTTGGACCGATGCCGCAAAGGTTGATCGCTTGGCTCTTGCCGGCCCTCAGGTTCCGGCGGGGCGTTATGCCCGTCAGGCGCTTGAGTCTGCGAAGCTTTTGCCTACCGGTCAGGTGATTGAAGCGTCCAATGTTCGGGATGTGTTGCGCTGGGTCAAAAATGGAGAAGCAGACGCTGGCATTGTGTACGCCTCCGACGCGATCTACGCGCCAGAACTGAGTCTGACCGTGATTCCATCTTCGGCCCACGAACCGATTGTTTATCCCGTGGCGCTGCTGACCGACGAACCGAATGCGAGGGCGTTTTATCAACAAATTATGGGCGAAAAGGGGAAGTCCGTGTTTTCTCATCACGGCTTTGGAGCGCCTTCCATCACAGGTTCGGTGGCGACCATCTCGTTGCGAGACGCCGTTTTTCGTGGGATTTGGGTTGCCGTTTTCGCTCTGTTTTTTTCGTTTCCATTCGCACTTGGCTTCGGCTGGTGGCTTGCCTCATCCACGTTCCGAGGCAAATCCTTGGTGACGACATTCCTTCTGACTCCGTTGGTTTTGCCACCGGTCGTGACGGGATATTTGCTTCTCGCGCTGCTCGGTCGACAAACCATGATCGGGCGCTTTCTCTCCCAGCTTGGCATCGAGCTGAGTTTTTCGAGCGCCGGTGCGGTTGTTGCCGCCGGAGTCGTTGGGTTTCCCCTCTTTGTGTTGGCCTGTCGAAACGCCTTCGAAGCGATCGACCCTGACTTCTACGACGTCGGTCAAACCCTGGGCCTTTCCAGATTTCAGATCTTTTACAAGGTAGCGCTTCCGCTCGCTGCACCAGGTATCTTCGGCGGAGCGGTGCTTGCGTTTGCGCGTGGCCTCGGCGAATTTGGGGCCACTGTTGTTTTTGTTGGAAACGCCGAGGGCGCAACTCGCACCATACCTTTGGCGGTCTATGCGCTGCTCGAGTCGCCGCAAGGCGAGGGCGACGCAATTTTGCTGGCGTGGGTGTCTTTGGGAATCAGCCTCGTCTGCGTCGGGTTATGGGAGCGCACGAATGCGTGGCAAAAGTCTCGGATGGAGTGGAAACGTGGATGAGGGATGGTCCATCAATATTTCGGTTCGTCGCGGTCAGTGGACCGGGCGCTTCGAATTTGAAAGCCCTCAACGTTGGATGGTGGTTCGAGGCCCCAGCGGCGGAGGAAAAAGCAGTCTGGTGCGCGCAATCGCTGGCATTGGTAACCATCAAGGTCAAATCAGGGTTGGCAAAAAACGATGGACGGAGGCCACGACTGCGCATCAGCGACGTGTGGGTTGGTGCCCTCAAGATTCCCTGCTTTTTCCTCATCTGAGCGTCCTCGAGAACCTCAGGCTCGCGCCGAACGTCGATGCGGCGATCCGCGCGTGTAAGCGTCTCGATGTGGCCGATTTGCTGGACCGAATGCCCCGCACGCTCTCGGGCGGACAGCGCCAGAGAGTCGCGATCGCCCGAGCATTGGGCACCGGCGATGACGTCCTGCTCCTGGATGAACCCTTGAGCGCGCTGAACGCTGAATTACGGCTACTGGTACTGCAGACTTTGACCGAAACGAGCCTCGAAAACCCCCAATTGCATGTTCTACTGGTGACTCATGAAGTGATGCCCATCACCGTTCCGCATGCGCAAATTGGGATCGAGGAAGGCCAACTACGATGACAACCTCAGAGGACCTTCTTTATACGGCCAACATCGGATTTGGGGCCACCGGTTTGAAAATCGGTGGAGCCGAATACGGCTCATGTAAAGGTGTTGAATGGTCCCGCGGTTCCCACTCTTGGTTTGTGGAACGCGACACCGATATCGATACAGGCGTCTGGGACCGCTTGGTTTCGATGTGGATCGAACAGACCAGAATCGAGAAACGTAACACTTACCTCGAGAAAGACCTCGCGGCTCTAGACCGCGCCGAGCTTGAATTACGGCGCTCTCAATCGCAGGCGTGGACTCTATTTGACGCCATCTCTGTGGTGATGTTTGTCGAGGATCGGGAAGGACGGTTTCTGATCGCTAACTCCTTTGCTGAGACTCTCTTTGACCAGGACCGCGAGGACCTGAAAGGACAGTCCACCGACGACTTCTTGCCCTGGGTGAATCACGCGGCGATTCGCCAGGAAGTCATCGATACGGCCGCACAATCTGTCTTTGAGGCCGACCGTCCCTTCGATGGCGCAACTCAGTTTTTCTTGGGAACCAAATTCCCGATGTTTGGCGATGACGGCGAGGTTCACTCTGTCGCCACCATCCTTTTCGACGTCTCCGCTCGTCGAGCCTCGGCGATTGCGCTCGAGGAGTCCGAACGCAATTATCGTGAGATCTTCGAAAAAGCCGGGGACCTGATCCTGATTCATACGATCGAGGACGGCACGATCATGGCCGCAAACCACGGACTGACCGTCCTTGGCTACGAACCCTCACAGGTCATTGGGCAAACTCTAGACAGCCTGAGCGCTGCGACCGCGGAACTGGGCAATATTTCATTGGCGGACGCTGTCGCAAGCTCACCCTCCGTGGTCTGGCCGCTGAGCGCACGAGATGGCGCGACCCATTGGTTTCAATTCCGCGCCTCGCGCACCAATATTATGGGTGAGGAGCGGTTTTTGACGATCGCGCGTGATGTCACGCACGAGAAACTCGAGGAGCAACGACGCGTTATCCTCGAAGAGAACCTCTATCGTGCTCAGCGCTACGATGCCCTTGGGCGGTTGGCCTCAGGCGTGGCGCACGAGTTCAACAACCTGCTCAGCGTGATTTTGAGCTACTCGGACCTGGCTGCGCGAGAGCTGGCGGATTCTCCTGCACTCGACGATATCGGAAATATCCGTGACGCGGCGTCGCGCGCCGCAGGCCTGGTGCGCAAACTCACCGCCCTCGGACGCCGACGACACGGAACGCCGGTGCCCACGGACATCGGGCATCAGGTCGAGCAACTAAGAGAACTCCTCCACCGAAGCCTTGGCGAGCACGTGCAGTTCTCTCTCTTCATCGAACCCGCGCCGCTTGTTCGTCTCGATCCGGCGCAACTTGACCGAATTCTCGTCAATTTGGCGCTCCACAGTCGTGAGGTGCCCGCATCTGGATCGCGATTCCACATCATTGTGCGTGCAGCCGATGCCGAAGAGGTCGCGTCAATTGTGGCCGACAGCGGTGTGGTGGTTGTGATTGAGGACTGGGGCAGGGGCCACTCCGAAGTCGAGATCGCCGACATCTTCGAACCGTTCTGGTCTGGGGTCGATGGTGAACCTCGAATCGGGCTTGCGACCGCTTACTCGACGATCGTCCACCTGGGCGGCGCGATTCAGGCTGAGTCTGACGGCACGATGACTCGGTTTACGATTATTTTCCCCGCCGCTCAGGGCATCTCGGATGCTCCGATACGAACAGTACTGCTCACCGATGACGAACCCATGGTGCTCACCACTCTTCGCAATATCCTCGAATTTCAAGGTTGGCGGGTGCTCACTGCGCGTTCAGGCGAGGAAGCGCTGACAACGGCAGCCCGCTACGAAGGCGAAATCGATATTCTCTTGACGGATGTGGTGATGCCGCACATGTCTGGAACCAAGCTCGCAGACCGGCTTCGGGAGCAACGCCCCGGTTTACGTGTTCTCTACATGTCCGGCTACGCAGGCGTAAGTCGCGACGGGCAGGAAATATTTGGAGAGGTCATCGTGAAGCCTTTTACAACTTCTCAATTGCTCGAGACGATCGAGCGCAACATAGGATGAACTGTATGAAATATTGGATAATTTTAAGTGTCGTGGCTCTGGCAGCGTGTGGCGGAACGCCCCCCGTTGAAGACGAAACGGTCACCCAGCAACAAGAATTGGCGACCCCCGTCCAGGTGACCACGTTTACGATGACAAACGACGCACCTGCAGATGTTGCTGCCGTGCCTGAAGGCGTGACTCAGACCCCCTCTGGTTTGGCGTACAAAGTCCTTGTCTCACCGACCGAGGGCGGGAAAATGGCGGGTCCAACAGCGACGGTCACCGCTCATTATGTGGGCTGGACGACTGACGGTACACGTTTTGACAGCTCGTTGGAGCGTGGCGAACCGGCGACTTTCCCGTTGGATAAGGTCATCAAGGGCTGGCAAGAGGGTGTGGGCACGATGAGCGAGGGCGAGATTCGCCGCCTCTGGATTCCCCAAGATCTGGCCTATCAAGGGAAAGAGGGCTTTCCACTGGGCATGCTTGTCTTTGATGTGCAGCTGATTCAGGTCAACTGATTCGGTCCCGGTTCGCAGGGCATCCTGCGCGCATTGCGACCCGGTCCGAGGGCATCTTGCCCGCACTGCGACCCGGTCCGAGGGCATCTTGCCCGCATACATGCTGGCAATTACGGCTCCCACTCCCAAAAATTAGGCAAAAAAAACCCGCGTGATGACCATCCTTGGTCTTGCACGCGGGCTTAACGACGTTCGATTCGTTCATCCTTGATCGGATCGATTAATCATCGCAGATCGGTTTTGAAGCTAAGTTGGCGTTTTTGATCCGAATATTTCACCACTGCGTTACCGCCAATACTCGGATCAATAAGTTAACAAGCGCTCCTGCGTCCGATCTGGGGATAAGCTAAAGGTGCGATCCATTGGTGTCAACAACTAAGTTCAAAGAGCACAAGTTTTTTTTCGAGTTCATGGGGCGAAGGCCAGACCGATCGTGATGCCCAGGTAGTTGCCGAGTGCGTAGCCCATCACCCCCATCGCAAGGCCTGACGCCAACGCGTCTTCGCGCTTGAGTCGCGCGGCCACCGGCGGAACAAAGGCAGGTCCCAAAATCGCGGCAACGGAAGTCACGATGGCGGTGTCGACGTCGATTCGGAAGATTCGACACAGGAACATATGCAGCGCGAATGAACCGAAGAGCATCGTTGCCGTTAACGCCATGATGACGATTGGTGTTTCACCGAGAGTCTCCGGGTTAGAAACCACACCAATGGACGTGCAGAAAACCAATACGAGGTAATTCGCCGTGTGTTGCGCGGAATGCTTCGCCCGCACTTTGGGAAACGCCGATGCGGCAAGGCCAAGCGTTGTGAGGCTCAAAAACACGACCGCAGGTTCAATCTTCTGATTCCACAGGTACGAGATGCCCGCGCTGATTCCCAAAAAAAGAGCCGACAGCAGGATCGTTGATACGGCGTCACGCACCACGAATGGGTGTTTGGAGATTCGATCCTCAAGATCTTCCACGGCGGTCGGTGACTCGCCGAGCACCCGCACCAACACGGCGCGAGCTGCAGTCATCGTGAAGAATAAATAAACGGCGCCGAACATGATGTCGGTCGCATTCAGGAGCACAAACGTCTCGGAAGGCGCGCCAAGCGCCATTCCAACGCTCATCATGTTGGGCGTACCCCCGGTGTAAACGCCCACCAACATGCCGACCAAGAGGCCTAGATTGGGATGGCTGTAGATATGCGTTGCAAAAACGCCCACCGCACACACCGAACAGACCGCCAACCCAAAAGACAGCAGGGCGCTGCGGCTCTCAGACAGCCAGGTCTTTGCGTTCACTCCAAAAAGGAGCAGCGGAATGGCCAATGGAATGGCCACTTCGGCAAGTGATTGGGCCTCGGGCGGATGATCCGTCACGTAACCGAGTAACATGCCAACGCAATAACAGATGATCACGCCGCCCAGCGTTCGCGCCCATGCGAAACGATGTTCCAGCCAAATGACGAGCGCCGGCAGGAAAGAACAGATTAGGATCACCAGTATCGATATCATGGGAGCGTCCCAGCAGATTCGTGTTCGAGCTGCGCGCTCAGCAAGTGAGCGACGATTTGCCAAACGTTTGATTTGTGGACGCCATGGGTGTACGAAATTCAAACTTAACGCAATAGCTGAGGTATCTATGAATCGTGCACTTCTGGTTGGATTGGTGGTGAGTCTTGCAATTGGTTGTGGAGACGACGAAAAAAAGTCGACGAATAACACGACCAATAACGCGACAAATAATGTTACCAACAACGGCACCACGAGTGGGACCAACAACCAAACCGACGGCGTCTCGTTTGTGACCTATAACGTTGGATTGGCAAGCGGTTTTGTGGCTCTTGCCGATGCACGGCGTCAGCCGGTGGCCGACGCGTTGGCCGGGCTCGATGCCGATGTCGTATGTCTGCAGGAAGTCTGGCTGAATCAGGATGCCGAAAATGTCTGGAAGCAAGACAACATCGACGCGATCGTCACGGCGACCGCGACCAATTTGCCGCACTCGTATTATTTCATTTCTGAAGACGAAACCAAGGTGGGTTGTGAAGCAGCCGACATCGTTGACGTCGACGCCTGCGTTCAAACTAACTGTCCAGGCGTGACCGCGGACGGCTTGCAGGACTGTGTCCTTGGAAGCTGTCAGACCGAGTTTTTCGCGCTGCCCTCGGATTGTTCGCAATGTCTGGTCGGCCAGCTCGGCAACGAATACGAAGACATCAAGACAGCCTGCGTAGGTGGAGCCCAGAGCGCGTTCTTCTCGAATGCGCATAACGGCCTTCTGCTTCTGTCGAAGTACCCGCTCAGCAACACTGAGCACACGCCATTCTTCGCGACGCAGGTTGCGCGTTCAGTGCTCAAGGCCGACGTCGCGTTGCCCACCGGCAACCAGCGCGTCTACTGCACCCACCTGAGTGCTGATATTCGTAACACCGAATACCCTCAGGCCGACGGCAGCGACATCACTTCGTACGCAGAAGAACAGGCCAAGCAGATTGACGATATGGGGGCCATGGTCGCAGCTGAACCAGGCAGCGTCATCATCATGGGCGACATGAATGCGGGCCCATCTGGCACCGGCGTGGACGCGGAATTGCCCGAGAACTACACCAAGTTCACGACTCTTGGCTGGTCGAGCGCCTACATCTCGTTGGCCGCTTACGAATGCACATTCTGTGAAGTCAATACGCTTGTTACCGAGTCCGGCGACAAAACGATCGACCATATCTTCAGCAGCGATGCTTCGTGGACCGCTCATTCTGCTAAACGAATTTTCACCGAACCAGTGGACGTGGATGGCGAACAGCAGAATCTCTCCGACCACTTCGGCCTTCAGGCTGAGTTGTACTTCCATGGTGAGCTCTGAGTCATGGAAGTTTCAGTACGTGGATTGACCCTGCGCTGTCAGCGATTTGGAACTCAAGGCGGACCGCGTTGGCTTGGTTTTCACGGCTGGATGGACAATTCCGCGAGCCTGATAGGTTTGGCTCGGCAATTTCCCGAATTCGATTGGGTCTTGGTGGATCAGGCTGGCCACGGCCAGTCTGACCACCGAGGCTCGGCCTACCATTACATCGACTACGTCGCAGACGCGGTAGCGCTCTTGGACGTCTTGGAGTGGGAATCGTGCCATGTCCTTGGACATTCGATGGGCGCTGGCGTCGCACTCATGGCCGCAGCCACCACCCCTGAGCGTGTGCAGAGCGTCGTGTTGATCGAGGGCCTCGGACCATTGACCACCGAGCCGCTGGACGCCGTGTCGACCCTTCGGACGGCCGCGTTAGAAAAAACGCCCAGCCTGCCGAATCGCGTGTATTCAAGCGTGGAAGAGGCCGTTGAACGCAGATCCAAGCTGGTCCCCGAAATCCCGACCGATGCCACGCGTGAGCTTGTCTTGCGCGGGCTGTCTGAGGTCGACGGAGGCTGGGTGTTTTCGCATGACGCCCGACTTCGCATGACTTCCACGCTTCGTCTCACCGAAGCCCACGTATCGGCATTCCTGGCCAACGTTGATGTGCCCGTTTGTTTGGTGGTTGCCGCAGATGGATTGCGTTACGACGCGACCATCGCAGAACGCCGCATGTCCGAAATTCGAGACCTTTACGTGGTCGAACTCCCGGGCGGACATCATGTCCACATGCAATACCCGGTCGAAGTTGCGTCAGCCATCTACGGGTGGATGGAGACCAAAGAACTGCTTCCTGCTGTGTGATTTGCAGCAAGTCCGGTTCCCTCGTACACTTGTTCGAGACTGTTATTTGAATATCGAGGGGCATTTGATGCAATTTACGCGTCACATCGGTTCACTCTTCCTCATGGCCATGATGCTCCTCGCAGCATGTGGGGGCGACGACTCTGCGTCCGTTGGCCAAGAATATGACGTTGGCGAAGTCTTGGACTCGGCCCAAGCCGATGTTGGTGACGAGGTTCAGCCCGATTCAGGCTTGCCCGACGTTTCTTCGCCATTGCAGCCGACCACCGTGGAGACCGACCTCTTATCGACGGTCGTTGCAGCCGGCGATTTGGTGGTTGTGACTTGCCGTTTGTTGGACCAATACGGCGAGGATATCGATTCGCGCGGTTTGGACTTTAGCATCGTGTACACCCCCCCTGATTCGTTTGATCTC
>CAYMYJ010000054.1:0-34313 GCA_964394615.1 uncultured Bradymonadales bacterium
TTCTAAATCCGTCAGAAATGAGGAAGTTGAGTGAAACCGACGGCCTCCTGGAGCCCGGCGGACCCGTCGCAGAATCACAGTGCCGGGCTGGAGCCCGGCAAACCAATCGCAAGAGCTCGGCGGACCAATCAAGGGACTGTGCAAAACGGTTCGCAAATCGCGGTGTTCGTTGTAGAGTGCCCGCCTATCAGCTCACATCGGAGAAGAATATGTCCAAACTCCCAGCGGACAGAACCGAAAGCGCATTCGAAGATTACAAGGCGCCGTATACGACTAATCAAGCAATGGTCGAGGCAAATCGATGCCTCTACTGCGTCGATGCGCCGTGCATCAAGGCATGTCCAACGTCGATTAATATCCCGGAATTCATTCGTAAAATCGCGACCCATAACGTCGAAGGTTCGGCAAAGACCATCTTTGATTCGAATATCTTGGGCATGAGCTGTGCGCGCGTTTGTCCGGTCGAGGTCCTTTGTGTTGGCGACTGTGTCTACAACGAGATGGACGTGCCCCCGATTCAGATCGGCCGGTTGCAGCGTTACTCGACAGATCTGGCGTTCGAAAAAGGCTGGCGATATTACGAAGCGGGCGAATCAACCGGTAAGTCGGTTGGCCTTGTGGGTGGCGGGCCTGCAAGCCTTGCTGCGGCCCACGAGCTTCGACGTTTGGGCCATGCCTGCACGATTTACGACAAGAACGACATTTTGGGCGGTTTGAACACCAACGGTGTGGCCCCGTACAAAATGAAGGCCGACCGGAGCCTCGAAGAGGTCGCATGGATTCTTGAGATCGGCGGCATCGATGTTCAAAGCGGCGTGACCGTCGGTAAAGACATCAGCTGGGAAGACATCGAAGCCAAACACGATGCGATTTTCATCGGTATCGGCCTTGGTCCCGACAAGTTCCTGAAGGCGACCGGCGAAGACCTGAACGGCGTTCACGGTGCGGTCGAGTGGATTGACAACATGAAGCTTGGCCCGGTGAACCTGTCGCACGTCAAACATGCATTGGTCATTGGCGGCGGAAATACCGCGATGGATTGTGTCCGCGAGCTTTGTGGCCTGGGTATCGAAAACGTCCATATGGTCTACCGCGGCGACGAGTCACGCATGAGCGGTTATGCCCACGAATGGTCGGCTGCCAAACAACTCGGCGCCAAAGCCATCTGGAGCGCATTGCCCTTGGCCTACGAAGGTGGCGGGGCCGTGAAGACCGCGAAATTGCAGCTGCTGGACGGGGAACGAAAACCCATCCCAGGCGATGTAATTGAAGTGCAGGCGGACCTTGTTTTGCTGGCCGTGGGCCAGTCAAAACTGGGCGATAGCCTGCATCATTTGGACGGAATTAAAACGGATTGGGGTCGGCTTGTGGTCGACGAAAATCAAGCGCTTGGGCGCAAAGGTTGGTTCGCCGGTGGCGACGCGTCAAACGGCGCCAAAGAAGTCGTCAATGCTGCAGCCGAAGGCAAAGTCGCCGCGAACTCGATCGATCGTTATCTGAAGGGAGGCCACTAAGATGCCTGATTTAAAAACAAATTGTGCCGGTATTAAATCTCCAAATCCTTTTTGGCTTGCTTCGGCTCCTCCAGCGAATTCGGGTGCCCAAATTCAGCGCGCCTTTGACCACGGCTGGGGCGGAGCGGTCTGGAAGACGCTGGGAACTCCGATTCAAAACGTCTCGAGTCGTTTTGGTGGCGTGAATTACGGCGGAAAAAAGAATATCGGCTTTAATAATATCGAGCTGATTACGGACCGTCCTTTGGACGTGAACTTCCGCGAAATTTACGAGACCAAACAAAAATATCCAGACCACGCGATCATCGCGTCGTTGATGGTCGATTCGAAAGCCGAGTGGAAAGATTTTATTAAACGCGCGATTGATTCAGGCGCGGATGGCCTTGAATTGAATTTTGGCTGCCCACACGGCATGTGCGAGCGTGGAATGGGCTCGGCCGTGGGCCAGGAGCCCAAAGTTAACGAAGAAATCACCAGCTGGGCCGTCGAATATTCGACCGTTCCTGTGCTTGCAAAGCTGACACCCAATGTTGGCGATATCGTGAAACACGGCCTCGCTTCGCAGCGTGGTGGAGCTCACGGTGTGTCGCTGATCAACACGATTAAGAGCATCATCGGTGTCGATATCGACACCTTTGTGGCCAAACCAGTCGTGGGCAATCGTTCGTCAAACGGCGGTTATTGTGGCGCAGCGGTTCGACCGATTGCATTGCACATGGTCGCCGCGCTCTCGCGTGACGAAGAATTTAATCTGCCCATCAGCGGCATTGGCGGGATTACGGATTGGCGAGATGCCGTCGAGTTCTTGTTGCTGGGTGCGTCGTCGGTTCAGGTCTGCACCGAGGTTATGCTTCGCGGTTACCGAATCGTGGAAGACATGATCGAAGGGTTGGAGAACTACATGCGCGAGCATCAGTTTGAAACCTTGGATCAGATGATTGGCAAGGCTGTCCCAAGCTATTCGGCATGGGGTGAGCTGGACATGAACTTCGAGACGGTCGCCAAGATCGATGCAAAATCATGCATCGGTTGTCAGCTTTGCGTCACGGCTTGCCATGACGGCGCGCATCAGTGCATCGACCCGAACGAGGACCCGATGATTCGGGTTCCGGTCGTGGACGAATCCGAATGTGTCGGCTGCAACCTGTGCCAGATCGTCTGTCCGGTCGATGGCTGCATTTCGATGGTCGAGGTGCTTAACGGGTTTGCTCCAGCCTCATGGAACGAGCACGTGACCGCTGGCGCGACCCTGCGTCCGAAGAAGGGCGCCCATTGAGCATCATTGACGACTGGGTTTGCGTCGTTATCCTCTAGGTAAGGAGGCGTCTCATGGAATCCAAGAGCATGAATCGTGCGCGAGCACTAAAACTTGCAGGGATGCGAAGCAAAACCGGTGGCGAGCGTGTACTCGCCGCGCTTGAGCGCGGCCGACGAGGACTTGGCGATGACAGCACCAGACGACTGGCGACGACAGGGCCAGGAACGCTACCTGAAAGGACGCCGATGGTCGCTTCAACATTACCAACTGTATCGAGAGGGTTGGGACCACGACCACTGTGAGTTCTGCGGTGCGAAGTTCTCGCTTGCCGCTGAGGAGCTAAATCACGGCTACGTCACGGACGACAACGACCGCTGGGTCTGTGAACCGTGTTTTCTTGATTTTCAAGACGAGATGGGTTGGCTAGTTCGAATTCACTGAATATCTGCCTGAAAAATCTCGACACTTCGGCCATCGGTTCCGTCAGGGGTGGGCAAGCCGTCGCTGATTCCTTCTGCTCCCTTTCCTAGCTCACCCCCGTCGACCCTGATCTGTAGGTTTCCGATCTGGACCTCTGGCCCATGCGCCAATCCGTAGATGCTTCCGCCATTGCCGCCGGCCCCCGGTCCACCTTGGCCACCATTTCCGCCATTTCCTCCATTTCCGCCTTTGCTGCGCATGCCGCTGGTTAGGTTGGCGAATTGTCCGTCGGCGCCGCTGCCACCCAGCCCGAATGCGCCGCCCATACCTCCGATTCCGCCCACGCCACCCTTTCCGCCTGTGATGACGACTTGGCTTCCACCAAGGCTGGAGGCCCCGATGGCAAGAATCCCGATGGAATCGCCACCGTGTTCGCCTCCTTGTCCAGGCTTCCCGCCGCAGCCTCCACTTCCAGCGCCGCCGCCCGCGCCGCCCTGAAGGTTGTTACCACCGCCGCCGCCACCGCCGGCTCCGCCTGAGCCGTTCTTTCCAAAGGAGCCGCTGCCAGCCCGCTCGCCACTATTCCACTCACCTGTGATGACTAAGCCGGTTAGCGGCGCCGCCGAACCTGGTTCCCCGACCGTACCTGCGGTAGTTCGGCTGACTCCGACGTCGCCGTCACTGACCCCTGTCGTTTGACAATTATTCATGGCAGGGTCGCCCCCTCCTTGGTCAAGAAACACGCCTAGGCCGTTTGTCCCGTGACCCCCGGCAGTGGGTTCGGTAATAGCGCCTATGGTGCACGATCCGCCGAGGCCACCGCTACCGCCGGAGATAGTTAGGCCGTGGCAAATCACAGATCCTCCAGTCGAACCGTTGGCGTTCTGCCCGTCGATTTGCGATCCGCCTAGCATGCCGTTATTCCCGTTTTGTCCCTCGCCCCGTTGGACTCGAACTGCGTAGAAATTCACGAAACTGTTTTCGATTCGTAGGGTGATGGCATGTTTGGTTTCGGGGTTTTGTGGAGGCAAAAAGTCGACCATGCCAAGGTTGATCAAGTTGCCGCCTTTTATGGTCAAGGTCGAAGTCGATGATTCACTTGTGATTTTCGTTTGGCTCGAGGCATCGGGGGCCGACTGAAACCGTTCTGAATATCCACCCCAAAGGTTGAACGTTGAGCTAGAAACGGTCCAATTCTTTGGGGCGACATAGTCGCCGTCGGTCAGCAAAATGGTTGTCCTGTTTTTCTCGAGGCTAATCGAGACCGCGTGTTTGAGCGTCGCAACCGGGTCTGTTGGCAGGAGTCCACGATTTCCATCATTACCGTGTAGTTGTGAGACAAAGACAGTCGACAACGTGTAGCCGTCGGAGCCGTCGTGGTTCGAGTCGATGCCATCCCCCAAGGTATCTAGACAATTCCCATAGGCGATGCATCCCTGCGGGGCATCACACATGGTCTCGCCGACGCCACATGAATTGGTTCCCGTGTCGGAATCGGCATCCATACCTGCGTCGTCATCAGTGCCAAAGTCGTCGTCAGTGGTCCCTAGGTCGACTTGTTTGGTCGAGGTCAGCGGTGAATCGAGGCAAGCGGTCAGCGAGAAACAGAATATGAGGGTTAGGACACGAGTCATGGCTTTCCTTAATGACGCATTTGAAGATGCATTTGACACGCCACTTCACCATGGAGTTTGCCGAAGGCAAATATTAAAAACCACCCCCATCAAAACTAAATTTAGTTTTCATTGCGAAACTAGTTTCTGGGATTAAAAGGACTGGAGTTCTTCCATTTCGCGATTGAATTCGTCAGCGGAAATAATGCCGCGAGCGTAGAGATTTCGTAGGTTTTCGACCTTTGCGTCATGGTCGGGCGAGGGCATCAGGGCAGGAAGGACCGAGTCTTCAAAATAGTCGTCTAATTCTTCCAAATCATCTTGCCGCCTTTCGGCTTCATACTCTGCGTTGAAGATGGGGTCGTGCAGGTCCTCCGCGAGCATAAGTGCCACAATCATTGGATAAATACAGGCCAACACGCCGATTTCGGAAAGAGTGGCGCCGAGCAGTACTTTCACGACGACTAAGAGTTCCACTGGCATTTTTAAGTTAAAATCGACACCCAAGGTTGGGACTGCGAGTACCTGCACACAGTAGGTCGTAAATACGACAAGCGATGCGACAAAACCCAAGCTTCCCAGCCATAATGGGGATTCCTTGATGAGTTTTTTTGCAAGCGATAGCGCCGTCGAGAGCGTGAATCTTGGCCCAAATACGAGTGGGAAAACGGGCCAGAGAAGGCTGAAATAGAGCACACCTGGAACGACGAGACACATCGTCGAAAAGACTCCCACGGTCACGTACATAGAAAGTAGAGGAATCCACAGGAACGCTAGGCCGAACGAGGCAATCCACGGATTCCAAGATACGTGCGTGGGGCGATTGAGGTCCTTCGCGACGCCATAACCAATTTGCAAAATCGGGTAGGTGAATGCGGTCGAGGCGCAATACATCGCAGCGATGATAAAGAGCTTGGAGACGGATTCTTCCAGCCGTCCGGATTGGAGCGCTGGAAGCCCAGCCAACTCCTGCAGCGCGGCGTTCAAGAGGAGTGCAAAAAAGGGATACAAAACGATCGATGGGCGACGTCGTAGTACCCTTCCTGTCATCGCGAACGTGTCTGAAAACCGAACCATTTGACCTCCATGTTCGGTTGTTATCGGTCAGACTTCGAAATGGTTGCAGAAATTACTCCTCGGTTGGTTCAGCCGCCGATTTTCCCCATCAGGGCGGCGCGTTCTCGCAGGAATTCCGCTTCGCTCAGGATTCCCTTCGCCCTCAAGTCCGCAATTTGTTGGATTTTTGCGGCCACATCCGGCGAAACCTGCACGGCTGCGAGGGCAACCGTCGCGGCATTTTCATCGTAGAGGTCGGCTGGATGTCTTGGCGCGGTTGGGCTCTTGACGTGAAGCACGGTTCATAAATGTCTTCGGCGATCATCAGAACCACGACGGTGAGATAGATAAGTGCCAAAACGAGGATGCCATTGAGTACGATCGAGCCAGAATAATGCGCCACCCACATCGCCGTAGTGTAACCCTTACTAAAAAAGAACTTGTCATTGGCAGGAGAATACCGCCGAGTTTGAGTCCATGGCCTCCAATCATGGCGAGAAGTGGATAGACCGCAATCGATGGGTTTCGTCGTAAGACGGTTTTTGTCATCGACCACGTATCTGAAAAAGTGCACCATTTTTGTCCCCGACTAGCTGTGTGGGGACGTTATCGGTCGAAGTCGGAAAGTATTGCGGGAATTCGTTCCTGAATATGCAGCCCGATGGCCGAGACTAGAAGCCGAAGCAGCCAAGCTTCTTGTTATTATTGATCGGCCAATTCGTGACGGTCCCGCCGTTGGCGTAGTAGATGTCGTAGTCCGATCCGATGATGCGCAAGGTCACGGGGTAGCCCATTGTTGTACCATTCGCGGTGTCGGGAAGCTGGATGCGCTCGCCAGTCATCGGGTCTTGCAGAATAAGAATGCCTTCGTCTGAATCGTTGGTATTGGCCGACGTCACTGCCTGTCCGTTCAGCAGCACATCGAAGGTCAAATCCACCACAGGAACGTCGATGACGTAGGTTTGGCTGCTCATGAATGACGTGTTCGATTGCAAAACATGATTATTATTGATGGGCCAATTCGTTAGGGTTCCGCCATTGGCGTAGTACACGTCGTAGACCGACGGAATGAGCCGTCGAGTCGCTGGGTAGCCCATGGTGTTGCCATTGGCGGTGTCGGGCAACTGGATTCTTTCGCCGGTTGTCGGGTCTTGCAGAATAAGGATGCCTTCGTCGGAATCATTGGTGTTGGCGCTGGTGACCGGCTGGCCAGCCAACGTGACATCAAAGGTGGCGTCGATCGTTGGGGTGTTGATGACAAAGGTCGACACGGAGATCAACGACGCGTCTTCGTAAAGGACATGATTATTATTGATGGGCCAATTCGAAATCGTCCCGCCGTTGGAGTAATAAATATCGTAAATCGCTGGAATTAAACGGCGTGTTGCGGGGTACCCCATCGTCGAGCCGTTGGCGGTATCGGGCAGTTGGATGCGCTCGCCGGTGGTTTTGTCCTGAAGGATGAAAACACCTTCGTCCGAGTCGTTGGTGTTCGCGCTGGTCACGGGTTGTCCGTTCAACGTGGCTTCAAAAGTAATGTCGGTCGACGGCACGTTGATGACGTGAGTCCGAGTGGTCACCATCGGAACGTTCTTGCTCAGCAAATGATTATTATTGATGGGCCAATTCGTGACGGTCCCGCCATTGGCGTAGTAGATGTCGTAGTTCGCCGGCAGAATTCGGCGAGTGGTCGGGTAGCCCATCGTGGTGCCGTTGGCCGTGTCTGGCAGTTGGATTCGTTCGCCTGTCGTTGGGTCAGCCAGAATGAAGACGCCTTCGTCCGAATCGTTGGTGTTGGCGGACGTGACGGGTTGTCCGTTCAGCGTGACGTCAAAGGTTAGATCGACCGTCTGCACGTTGATGGCATAGGTCTGCGAAGAACCAAGGTTCGCGCCTTCGATGAGCACGTGATTGTCGTTGATTGGCCAATTCGTCAGGGTTCCGCCGTTGGCGTAATAGATGTCGTAGGTGCCCGGCAGAAGTCGTCGCGTGGCTGGGTAGCCCATGGTGGTGCCATTGGCGGTATCGGGCAGCTGGATGCGTTCGTTTGTGGTGGGGTCGACCAGAATGAAGATGCCTTCGTCGGAGTCGTTGGTGTTGGCGGCGGTGACGGGTTGTCCGTTTAAGGTGACTTCAAAGGTGATGTCGACCGTCTGCACGTCGATGACGATGGTCTGTGGGCTGTTCAGGTCAGCGCGTTCGATAAGGCGCCGTGAATTGTTGATGGGCCAATTCGTCAAGGTTCCGCCGTTGGCGTAGTAGATGTCGTAGTAGCCGGGGATGATGCGGCGGGTTGTCGGGTAGCCCATCGTGTTGCCGTTGGCGGTGTCGGGCAGTTGAATGCGCTCGCCGGTATCGGAGTCTTGCAGAATGAGGACGCCTTCGTCGGAGTCGTTGGTGTTGGCCGAGGTGACAGGTTGTCCGTTCAACGTGACGTTGAAAATGATATCCACGACGGGCACGTTGACCGTGTAGGTCATGCCATCCGCCGCGATTCCGCAGCCACACGATCCGTTATTGCAGGACTCGCCGTTCGTGCAGCCTCCGCAGAAGAGTGTGCCGCCGCAACCATCGGGCATGGCTCCACAGGCCGCGCCAAGACTGGTGCAGGTTTCGGGCACACAAACGCATTGGCCCGCCGCGCATGATTCGCCGATGCCGCAGGTGCCGCAGGCCGTTCCACAGACTGGGTCGGGCCCACATTGGGTCATGGAACAATCCGGCTGGCAGCAGTTGGTGGTGTTGTAGCCCGTGCAATCGGCCTTGCAGCTCAGTGTGCCGATACCAGCGCTTTGAGTGCCGCAGGTTTGACCGGCCAGAGCTGTACCGTCACAGACCTCGGTTCCGTTGATGATGCCGTCACCGCAGCTTGGAGCGGGCGGGCAGGCGGTGGTGATGAACGCGGCGCAGTTGGCGGCGCACGTCAAAACGCCTGGTCCAAAACCCTGAGTTTCGCAGGTTTCGGAATCCAGCAGTGCACCGTCGCAGACTTCTGTGCCGTTCAGCACGCCGTCTCCACACGTGGGAGCGGGCGGGCACAAATCCGTGTCGTAGCTTCTGCAATCCGCGGCGCAGCCTAATGTTCCCGCGCCGAAACCTTGGGTCTCGCATGTTTGGTTAGACAAAAGCGCGCCGTCACAGGTCTCGGTGCCGTTGATGGCGCCGTCACCACAGCGTGGTGCTGCAGAGCATCCCGAGGTGTCGTAGGCCTGACAATCGGTGCCACAGACCAAGGTGCCTGGGCCAAATCCCAGCGATTCACAGGTCGCCGTGCCGATCAGCGTTCCGTCACATACTTCGTTGCCGTCGATCGCCACACCGTCGCAGGTGTCCGCGGGACCGCATGATGCAAGGTCAAACGCTCCACAATTTGTCGCACACCGAAGTGTTCCAGCCGTTCGGCCCAATAATTCGCAGGTGTTTCCGCCAACGTCCGTGCCGTCGCAAATTTCGGTTCCGTTGAGGAGGCCGTCACCGCAGGTTGGCGCAGCCGTGCAGGAGCTCGTGTCGAACGTTTGGCAATTTGATGCGCAGCCCAGCTCGCCGCCCGCAAACCCTTGAGACTCACAAGTTTCGCCACCGATTTGGTTCGCGTCGCAAAGCTCGCCGGTTTCGACGATGCCGTTTCCGCAGACTCGGTCTTCGGTGCCTGTGTCTCCGCCAGAGTCGTTTGCTGCATCTTCGCTCGCATCCGGTGCACCAAGGTCGCTGTTGCCAGCGTCGGTCAGGCCGATGTCGGACTCGCCCGTATCATCGGACGTGCCCGTGTCGCTTTGTCCTTGGTCGATTCCGCTCCCATTATTGGTCGTTGAATTTGAGGCGTCGTCGGAGCAGCCGCTGAAAGCAATCGCGGCGAAAAAAATGGCGAGGTATCGGAGTGTCATCGGAATCCAACTCAAGAATTGAGTCCGATAAGTACTGGTTTACCAGAGGTTCTTCCAGCGTTCTGACCGACCTTTCAGGAAATTTCAGCCTCGTCGACCTCGGTCCACAACATCGACATGCGTATTGGAACCGAGTCGGTCTGGTTTTCAACGCGACCTTCGAGTTCAAGCATCCGCTGCAGCAAGGTGTCGTAGGCTGCTTTGAGTTCGTCGCTGTCGTCCTTCAAAATCCGGAAATTCAACGTCCGGGCGAAGGACACGTCCTTTGGCGTGATGAAGCGCGCCAGGACTGTTTCAGCGACGTTTTGCATCAGACTATTTAATGCCCCGATTCTTTTCGAAAATCCCTCGTCGACCAATCGCGAAACGAGTTGTGTCGCGCGATAGCGAACAGCGCGACCATCGGGCTCCTGAACAATTCGTTCTTCGTCCAATAAGTGCTCAACGGCGAGTTCGATATCTTCTCGCGGCACGCTCGGAAGCAGCTGAATGATTCGGGCAAGGCTTTTCGACTCCGCCCAAATCATAAACTCGATACGACGGGCGAGGGTGTGTTCAATTTCGGGAAGGAAAAAATCCGAACGTAATTCACGATTTAGTCGCTTCATGGTCCGTGTGCTGACTTCGATAAGTTCCGCAGCTTCGGCCAGCGTTGAGCCCGATTCGCGTAGTTCTCGAAAATAAGAAAGGCGCATGAAATTGGTGAGGTCTTTTAGCGGGAAACCCATATGAGCCGCCAGCATGGCAGGGGGCCGCAACATCGAGAACATGATGCGACGGTGCACAAAATCATCACCTTCTTCCTGGTTTTTACCTTCTGTTTCAGCAGTAGTCATCGAATTCTCGCGCAGAAATGAAAGTCAAAGGCCCGATGGCGCGTGGCCACCGGGCCCGGGTCAACGTCTCGAGAATCAGTGGCTGGCGTCGATGGTCGTGACCACTGCAGCAAACGCATTGTCGTAACCCGTTGATGTACTTCCGCAGCAACTGTCATCGGCGACGGTACCGTCTAGGTCGATGCTGGTGATTCGGCACGGGTCACATGCCAAGCCTGGGTCGACAATGCACATCGGCGCTGGCATTGCGCCAAGTGCGAGCTCAAGGGCGTCTTGTTGGGCTTGGCCCAAGGTCATGGGTCCAAATGGGGTCGAGACGTAGCAGTTTCCGTCGGTGGTATCTTCGATGCAGGTGTCGGTAGCGGCGTCGCCGAGTACGGCCTCAAATCCAGCGATCGAAAGGCTCTGATCGGCAGCTGAACGGGTGATCGTCGCGCTTAGAACGATGCCGTCGTCGACGCAATAACCAAGGCCAGGACCCGTCTTGTAAGTGAGGAGGTCAAACGTCGTGGGATTGGTAAACGCGCTGGTTGGTTCAGGGATAAGGTCTTCCAGATAAGCCACTATGGCCTGGATGCTCGGACCAAAACCTTCGGTGGTTTCGCCGCAACAGGCGGTGTTCACCGACTGTTCGTTGGCCGAAACGGTTTCGATTAAACAGAAGTCACAAACTCTGCCTGCATCTTCTACACACATGGGGGCGGGTACATCACCGACGAGCGCCAGGAGGACATCGGCTTGAGCTTGTGTGAGTGTGAGTTCGGTTTCGTTGCGAATGATGCAGCCGTCATTTGTCGAAAGACACGTTTGAGTCGCTTCGTCGCCGAGCGCGGATACGCCAATAGTTGCGCTGAGGGTCGATAGATTCAGTACAAAATCGAGGACTTTTCCTTCGTCGATGCAGAAGCCGAATCCACCGCTTGCTTCATAAGAAATCGTATCGACGCCGGTCAGGTCGAATGCAATCGGGGCTGGCTGGGTGAAATAACAAGTGGCGGCCGGTGTGGCGCCAAAACACGCAGCATCGGTTGGCGTGTAGCCGAGTTCTCCTAAACGCTGTCCAAGTGGCTCGGGCATCAAATTGCCGGCAACACATGCGACACCGCCGCCGCTCAACAGAAACGCAGTGGGGACGATTGTCGGGCAGGTGAAACCCTCTTCAATCAGCTCGTTGCGATACACACATGCGAGGGTGTCGCCGGCCGTCACGGCTTGGCCTTCGCCGCAGCGTGTGTCGACATCTGGGTTGGAGTTTGAGTCGTCGCTCGAACAGGCGCCAAGCTGGATGAAAATTGCGATGGGTAGGATTAGTTTTTTCATTTTTATCTCTTCAAAAGGCTAGGGGACATTTCTGTCCCGAATTCGCTTTGAGTAAACTGCACATAAGGTGCCATAAGTGTCCCTTCGTCTCAAGTCGTTGAAATGAAAGCACATGATGGAAATGGGTTTGGAGCGGGTCTCAGATTACTGAGGGGACAAATTTGGCCCGTCTCACTTTTCTGAGGTCAAGGAATCGATTGGATAACGTCCACAATCGCGCTCAGACCGTCCAGATATTCGGAGGTCATCGTGCCGCAGCAGGCGTCGTCGACAACGACTCTGTCCACGGTCACGCCGTGCAAAAGGCAAGGGTCACAGGCAAGGCCAGGGTCTTCGACACAAGTAGGAGCGGGCATCGCGGCAAGCGAGTTTTCAAGCGCGGTCTCTTGGTCTTGGTCCAAAATAATTGGGCCAAACGGCTTTGAGACGTAACAGTTTTCGTCATACCGAGTGTCCTCGATGCAGTCATCGGTCGCTCGATCGCCGATGAATGCGCGCCCTCCAGAGATCGACAGCTTCTGGTCGGTCGTTGAACGCGTGATCAAAGCCCCCAAGACCATGCCGTCTTGAACGCAGTAGCCCCAAAGACCGCCCGTGGAAAAGTGCAATTCCGTGAAGGTGTCAGGATTGCTGAAGGCCCGGGCAGGCGGTGGATCGGGCGTCGGGACGAGGTTTTGAACGTAGGCGACCAACGCCGCCAGCTTTGGACCAAAGGTCGGTGCAAGGTCTCCGCAGCAATCGGTATCGACCGTTTGGCTATCGACCAGAAGCGTTTCGACGAGACAGAAATCACAGACTCGACTGGCATCGACAGCACACATGGGAGCAGGGATGGCGCCGATTAGGACGAGCAGGGCGTCTTTTTGTGTGGGTGTGACTTGGATGCGGTGTTCTTGGCGAACCATACAGATCGAGGCGGGCTCGTTGATGCAAGTATCTGTTGCACTATTACCGACGACCGCGACTCCGATCGTGGCGTCCGACGTGTTCAAGTTGAGCGTGAAATCGAGAATATCGCCCTGAGTGATGCAGAATTCTGAACCCCCATCGACTTCGTAGATGACCAATCCTGCATTGCTCAAGTCAAAGGCCATCGAAGTATGCGAGCCAGTGTCAGCTTCGCCAGCGTCCACGCCTTGAACAGGGGCTTTGGGGGCGTCTGATGAACATGCCAAGAGTGGAAGCAGGAGGATGAATGGCAAAATCAGATTTTTCATGTTTTTCACCAAGCCCCACCCAGTTTGGGTTGTTCGGCCGAATCTAAACAGTTTCCCTCCTCGATTCAATGTCCCGCACCATCGATTCGTTGCCCCACTGAGACCTGTTCACCCGAAACCCGACTCCTGCCCCGCATCACAGATTCTTAGGTCCAAAATGTCCCGTATCCGTAATTAGTTGCGCGACCGGAGAGGCAAATCAGACTTCGCTCAGCACATAAAATGTGGTTTGCTTCGAAAGAAATCGAATAACCAAAGGTATTTAGTGAAAAAGCTACTCTTGATAATGATCGCGTTGGCGGTCATTGCGCCGGCTTCGGCATCCGCGTTTTGTGGTTTTTATGTCGCTCCTGGCGATGCAAAACTTGTGAACAAGGCGACACGGGTTGCGTTGATGCGTCATGGGACCAAAACCGTGATGTCGTTACAGCCTGATTACGAAGGTCCGGCCGAGGGATTCGCGATGGTGATTCCGGTCCCACAGGTCCTGCAAAAAGAAGACGTCAAAACGCTGGACGGTTCGCTCTTTGATACGCTCGACGAGTACACGAGCCCGCGTATGTCGGAGTATTGGGAACAAGATCCTTGTCCCAGGCCGGTGAAGCGCTCGGCGCGGGGTGTTCCTGATTACCCAAGGTCGGCCATGAATGACATGGCCGTTGAAAAAAGCACCGTTGAAAAGCCGTTCGTTAAAATCGAGGCGAAATTTGCCGTCGCCGAGTACGACATTTTGGTCTTGAGCTCGAACGACGGAACAGCACTCGAAAGCTGGCTGACCAAACGTAAATACAAGATCCCAAAAGGGGCAGCCCCTTATCTTGCGCCCTACATCAATTCCGGGATGTATTTTTTTGTGGCCAAGGTCGACCCCAAGCGCGCTAAATTTAAGGGCAACCAGGCGATTCTGTCGCCGCTTCGTTTCCATTATACGAGCGAAGATTTTACCCTGCCGATTCGGCTTGGGATGATTAACGCCGACGGTGAACAGGATATTGTCGTTTTTGTTTTGGGCGAAGAGCGCTTTGTTCCAGCCAATTACCCGCACGCGCCGATCCCCACCAATATCGTCGTGAAAGACAAAGTTCGTGAGAATTTTGCCCAGTTTTACGAAGGTCTTTTTGCCAAAGCTCGCAAAGAAAACGAGGACGCGATCATCACCGAATATGTCTGGGAATTGGCCACGATTCAGTCCAAAACCGAGATCGGGCAGGGTTATCATTGCGATCCGTGTACCTCGACCGTGACCTATTTCACCCCGGAATGGTTGGTGTCGCTGGGCCTCGATGTTTTTGGCGTGGGCTCCTCACCCGAATCCACGGTCGCCAAACCGCTGGCTGCGGGCGCCCCCAAAAAGCTGGTTGTGACGCGATTGCATGGGCGATTTAAACCGGACCTGAAAAACCCTGACATCGTGTTCCAAAAAGCCACTCCACTTTTTGGCGGCATGGGCACTCCCGATAAAAAAGGGAAGTTGGAAGCCACCAAATACCGCGACGCCATCAACATGTTTCAAGGGCGTTATATCCTGCTGAATAAGTGGAAGGGCCCGGCCATGTGCAATTCCCCGCAATACGGGAATTGGGGTGGGCCTCCCAACGGCGGAGCTCCTGCTGCGAAGAGTAACGGTGCGAGTTTTGGAAAGAAATCCAAAGCTCTTAAACCCGAGAGCTATGTGAAGGGTAAGATCAATTACTCTCCACCTGCAGTGGCCAAATAGTCGAGATTGATGAGTCGAATGAATGGCTAAAAACAAAGCTCTCAACTCCAAGGGCCACGTCGGCGAGACTAACTACTCTCCGCCAGCAGTGGCAAAATAGACGGCTTGTGGGCGTCGATGGCTAGGCCGTTGGAACAATCATCGGGAGCCGATGTCTGAACGAATGAATCATTGAAGGTAAGTCATGAAAAGAATCGTCGTAATGCTACTCCTCTTGGCGGTTGTCGCGCCCTCGTCCGCCGCGGCGTTCTGCGGTTTCTACGTCGCGCCGGGCGACGCCAAACTTGTGAACAAGGCCACACGCGTCGCGTTGATGCGTCATGGGACTACGACCGTAATGTCGTTGCAGCCTGACTACCAGGGGCCTGCAGAGGGCTTCGCGATGGTGATTCCAGTGCCGCAGGTCCTGCAGAAGGAGGACGTCAAGACGCTCGAACGCTCTCTTTTTGATACCCTTGATGAGTACACCAGCCCACGCATGTCGGAGTACTGGGAACAAGACCCATGTCCCCGACCTGGTCTCTCAATCGGCGAAGGCGGCAGCGGCAACTACCCGAGTGTGGCCGACTATGGACTGAAGGGACAAGCGTCTGTTCCCACCGAGAAACCCTTTGTCAAAATCGAGGCGAAATTTGCCGTCGCCGAGTACGACATTTTGGTCTTGAGCTCGAACGACGGAACGGCACTTGAAAGCTGGCTGACCGAGCGGAAATACAAGATTCCCAAAGGTGCCGCGCCCTACTTGGCTCCATACATCAATTCTGGGATGTACTTTTTTGTCGCCAAAGTTGACCCCAAAAGGGCCAAATTTGAAGGCAATCAGGCTGTTTTGTCGCCGCTTCGTTTTCACTACACCAGCGAGGACTTCACGCTGCCCATTCGTCTGGGAATGATAAATGCCGACGGCGAACAAGACATCGTGGTCTTTGTTTTGGGCGAAGAACGTTTTGTTCCGGCCAATTACCCGCATGCTCCAATTCCCACCAATATCGTCGTCAAAGACAAGGTTCGTGAGAATTTTGCAGAGTTTTACGAAGGCCTTTTTGCCAAGACACGTAAAGAAAACGAGGACGCCATCATCACCGAATATGTGTGGGAATTGGCGACGATTCAATTCAAAACCGAGATCGGGCAGGGTTACCATTGCGACCCATGCACCTCGACGGTCACCTATTTCACGCCTGAATGGCTGGTCTCACTTGGGCTTGATGTCTTTGGGGTAGGCCACTCGCGGTCTTCAGCCAAACGTCGTGTTGCTGGTGCGCCCAAGAAGCTGGTCGTGACCAGGCTGCATGGGCGATTTAAACCGGACCTGAAAAACCCGGATATCGTGTTTCAGAAAGCCACGCCGCTTTATGGCGGCATGGGCACCCCCGACAAGAAAGGGAGCCTTGAAGCCACCAAATACCGCGACGCCGTCAACATGTTTCAAGGGCGTTATATCCTGCTGAATAAGTGGAAGGGAAAAGCCATGTGCAAATCCCCGCAATACGGTGTTTGGGGCGGGCCACCCGACGGTGGTGCACCCGCTGCAAAAAGCAATGGCGCGAGCTTTGGCAAGAAATCCAAGGCACTCAAGCCCGAGAGCTACGTCAGGGGCAAGATTAGTTATTCTCCGCCCGCCGTGGCGAAATAGTTAGCACCCTTGGTGCCCATGTGCTCGGTGCGCGGGCATCCTGACCTGGTTTGGTCATCTAACTTTGCGTCAGCAATTGGGGATCTGTAATATGGACGACCACGCCACCCGAGGTCGGTCATGAATAGAGTCGTCGTTTTGCTGCTTACCTTGGCGTTTGTGGCGCCTTCCTCCGCCGCTGCATTTTGCGGATTTTATGTCGCGCCCGGTGATGCCAAGCTGGTGAACAAGGCGACCCGCGTGGCGCTGATGCGTCATGGCACGACGACCGTGATGTCGTTGCAGCCCGACTACGAAGGCCCAGCCGAGGGTTTCGCGCTGGTGATTCCGGTGCCGCAGGTCCTCAAGAAGGACGATGTCAAAACTCTAGACCACTCGCTCTTTAATACCCTCGACGAGTTCACCAGCCCGCGCATGTCCGAATACTGGGAACAGGACCCGTGCCATCCAACCAGGTTCTACAATTTCGACGACATGCTCATCGATGGCGAAATCCAGAAAAAGTCGCAAACAGCGCCGCAGAAACCCGCGACACCCTTTGTTAAAATCGAAGCCAAATTTGAAGTGGCCGAGTACGATATCGTGGTGCTGAGCTCCAACGATGGTGCGTCCCTCGAGACTTGGCTCACGGATCGGAAATACAAAATCCCGAAGGGAGCGGCGCCGTACTTGGCGCCATACATCAATTCGGGGATGTACTTCTTTGTGGCCAAGGTCGATCCCAAACGCGCAAAATTCGAAGGGAAACGGGCGATTCTTTCGCCGCTGCGGTTTCACTACACAAGCCAAGACTTTACGCTGCCGATTCGTCTGGGGATGATCAACGCGGAAGGCGAACAAGATATCGTCGTCTTTGTTTTGGGTGAGGAACGTTTTGTCCCGGCCAATTATCCTCATGCGCCGATCCCCACAAATATCGTCGTCAAAGATAAAGTCCGTAAGAATTTTGCTGGGTTTTACGAGGGCCTTTTTGCCAAGACACGCAAAGAAAACGAAGGCGCCATCATCACCGAATATGTGTGGGAATTGGCAACGATTCAGTCCAAAACCGAGATCGTGCAGGGCAATACATGCGACCCTTGCACGACCTCGGTGAGCTATTTCGCCCCAGAGTGGTTGGTCTCGCTTGGGCTTGACGTGTTTGGTGTGGTTTTGTCGGCAGAGTCGAAAGTCGCGCAACCTTTGACGGCGGGCACGCCCAAAAAACTAGTGGTGACGCGTCTGCACGGTCGTTTCAAGCCCGACCTGAAAAGCCCGGATATCGTGTTCCAGAAGGCGTCGCCGCTGTTTGGTGGAATGGGGATGCCAGATGCCAAGGGTGGTTTGGAGCCAACGGTCCATCGGGACGCCGTCAACATGTTTCAGGCCCGCTATATTCTATTGAACAAGTGGAAGGGAAAGACGCTGTGTAAGGCCCCCTCTTATGGGCATTGGGGACTTCCGCCAAATCCCAAGGCTCCAGTGCAAGGCAACGGCGGCAGTTTCGGCAAGAAAACTGAAGCCTTTGCCCCCGAGGATTACGTGAAAGGCGCGATCAACTATTCACCGCCCAAGAAACGGTTTCCGGTTAGGCCTGAGTAAAGCGCTGCCCAGTAATAGGCCGCTCTAGGCCCCAACAGAATTGAGTTGGTAAACCCGCGGAAATAGTTTTGCCGTGAGCGCAGGTTGACCATCTGTGGAGCGTTATTAGCTTGGTCCCGACACCACGCAGAGGAAAGCACCTGATGAACGACATGATTCATACCCGAAATGTAGCGACCGAAGTTCGTAGCTCGCATAACCGCGTCGTCGCGATTCTGATGGCTGTGTTCTTCGGATATTTGGGCGTTCACCGGCTCTACACGGGGCGTTACGTCACAGCGATCCTGTGGTTCCTCACCGGTGGACTTTTCGGGTTTGGTTGGTTCTACGACGTGCTGATGCTGGCGATAGGGCGCTTCAAGGACTCGGACGGTCGAGTGTTGGGGCCACCCCAGTACAGGTCGATGCCCTCAGGAGCTGAAGGCCCGTACCGAGCATTGCCGGTTGCGAAGCCTCGGGCCCGCACCGAGGAAGAAATCGCTTACGATGAGATGGACGTCGATCCACTCGACCAGAAATTCGCCGATCTTGAACGTCAGATGAAAGCGGGCTAGTCGAGCGGGGCGCTCATGAGTCGGTCCAGTTGAAGCTGCGCCTCGTCTTTTGCGCTCTTCAGGTCGCCGTCTACGGCTTGCCGAACTTCGTAATAGAACTTGATTTTGGGTTCGGTTCCGCTGGGTCGAACGATGATTCTTGCGCCTTTTTCGAGGCGAAAAATCAACACATCACTTTTGGGTAAATCGACAGCCTCTGTCCCAGTGGCTGTGCGACGAACACCCGTGCGCAGGTCTGTGTAAGAAAGAACCGCGAGTCCTCCTACAGAAGTCGGTGGGGCGGCACGTAAGCGGTCGGTGAGCCCACGAAGCACGGTGTCGTCAGCCGTGTATTTCAGCGCGTGCTGGCCCGTGAGGTAGACACCAAACTCGCGATAGATGCTGTCGAGTTCGTCCAAGACGGTTTTTCCGGCCACTTTGAGGGCCGCCGCCATCTCGCAGAACATCACTGCGGCGCTCACACCGTCTTTATCACGTACGAGTTCGCCGACCGTGTAACCCAGCGCTTCTTCGTACCCAAACGCGAAGGTCACGTTTGGATTGGCGAGCGCTGCGTTGGCGATCCATTTGAAGCCGGTGAGGGTCTCAAAATAGGTGGCATCCATGGAATCAGCCATTTCACCGAGAAGTTGGCTGGAAACGATGGTGGTTGCGACCGCGACATGAGCTTTGTGCGCCCGTGCGTATTTCAGGCGGTCCCAGCCAAGCAACGCGCCGATTTGGTCGCCTCGAAGCATCTGGTATTCGCCATTCGAGTCACGAGCGGCGACCGCCAGACGATCGGCGTCGGGGTCATTGGCGATGGCCAGATCGGCGTTATTGTCGCGCGCGTACTTGACCACCAGGTCCATGGCGCCTGGTTCCTCGGGATTGGGGAAGCGAACGGTCGGAAAATGACCGTCGGGTTCTTGTTGCTCTAAAACCGGGAAAACGTGTTTAAAGCCGGCTTCTGCAAGCGCGCGCAAGGTCGGTTCCGCCCCCACGCCGTGCATGGGTGTGTAGGATACACAAAGGGTGTCTCGTCCTTCCGCCCCGTGAATTGAAAGCGTACGAACACCTTTCATGTACGAATCAACCAGGTCAGTTGGAAACGATTCGATCAACGGCGATTCATCGCACCAGGGAATCAGGTTGGCGGCTGCATCATTAACGCACGCCGCGATTCCGGTGTCATGAGGCGGGATGATTTGTGCGCCGTTGCCCCAATAAACTTTGTAGCCATTATACTCTGGCGGGTTATGGCTGGCGGTGACCATCACACCCGCCGCTGCATTGAGCCGTGTGACTGCATAGGCGGTTACAGGAGTCGAAACCAAGTTGGGCGACAGATAGACTTTGATGCCCAGAGCAGCCAGGACTCTCGCGGTATCTTGCGCGAATTCGAGCGAAAGAATGCGGCCGTCGTAGCCGACAACCACGCCGCGAGTCGCTGCGTCTTTCACGTTCTTCAACAGATAGTTGCCCAGCCCAGCGGAGGTCTCACGGACGACCAGTCGATTCATCCGCATCGGTCCAGCGCCGATGACGCCTCGTAAGCCGGCGGTTCCGAAAGCCAAACGTCCCGAGAATCGCAAAGCGATTTCATTTTGGTCGTTGGTTTTCAGCAGGGCCGTGAGTTCGGCCTGTGTATTCGGGTCGGGATCGCGTTCAAGCCATCGCTGCACGTTGTCGGAAATCATTCAAACCTCAAGGAACCAGACTCGTCATGCGTAACCCGTCCGGGAGCACTCGGCAAGTAGATGGCGTGCGGATGAGCGCCATTTTTTAAGCCTGCGCGAATATTGGTGTTTTGACGAAAATCTGCAACCTATTGATTAACTTGAGAACCGCTGCTAAGTTCCGCCCGAATTTGGATGATGATGTGAACGTGTGAGGAAAAAGTGAAATATTTTCATTGGCTTGTTGTTGTATCTGTACTTTCTGGTGGTTTCGTTGCTTGTGGTGATGACACCGCTGAACAACCGGTAATCGACATTCGATCGGACGATAATAATCGCCAACCCGACCCGATGCCCGAGCCTGATCCGGTTCCAGAAGAGTCGGTTGAGCTGATTGCGATCACAGATGTCACGTTGAGCGCTGATCCACTTACCGAGGTCGACCTCGAAGTGTTGCTCCGCACGGTCACAACTCAGACCGCTCTGTCGGAAACGGAAATCCGATTCACGATTCTGCAGGCGCCAAACGCCTCGGCAGCGCTCTCGGTGGACAGCGTGGCCACCAACGCAGACGGCCACGCCAAAGTGACCCTCGATGTTGGTGATGCAGCGGGTGTCTTGGTGGTTCGTGCGCAGGCGGCCAATGTTGCGCCTGTTCAGTTCACGATCAACATCGCTGATGTTGCACCTGGCGACATCCGTGTCGAAATCCTGACTCCAGCAAATGCAGCACCGCAGCTTGCTCCGTTTCGCGTCCGTGCCTACCCAGCGACTCAATTCAACTGTGCAACGTTCCCACGTCTTGCGGATTCGCAGGGATTTGTCGTGGGTACATCGGCTCAGGGCACCTTGGTCACATTGACCGATATTCCTGCAGACGCCGCGTACACCGTCACAGTTCAGGCGATGGGCAACGGTCTTTCGCCGCTGGCCGCTGGTTGTGCTGACGCGGTTCCAGTCCGAACCAGTCAAACGAGCAACGTTCAGATCTCGATCGACCTCGTGCCGCTCGACCCTACGGGAACCTACGACGTTCGCGGATTCTGGGACCTTTCCGAAGCGATTTCGCAGTCTGGCGGAGCGGGAAGCATCATCGTTGGATTGATCGACTTCCTCGCGAATCCAGGTCTCTTTGTTTATGACTTCGTGATCACGCAGATTCAGAACTCGACGTCGTTTGACGTGATGACACTCTTGAACGCATTTGGCGCGCAGACGCTTATTTCGGACGCGATCAACGACTTCATTTTCCAGGACGCCACTCTGCAGAAGTTCCGCGACGTTGGGATTGGTCTGCAGCAGATGCTCAACAACCTCGAAGTCGAGAGCAAGCTTGTCATCAACAAGCGTATGGCTGACTTCTCGTTCGAAGGTTACGAGCACTGGGAGAAAATCATCATCAACGCATCGTGGAACTGCCCCGTTGGCTCGCCAGCAGGTTGTGGTCGCTACGAAATTCCGGTCGACCCAGCAGGAAACCTTCCTGGCCTTGGAAACGTGAACTACTTGTGGAGCGGCAACGTCAGTGATTACGACCAGCTTCATATCAACAGCCACGCCTTCAATTTTGCTTACGGCGCGCTTCTGTTGACCATCATCGAGCAGGTCGCACTTCCCCAGCTTACTGGTGGAAATGCCAACACGCTCGCCGGTGCCCTCTCGTACTGGGTTGATTGTCCCGGACTTGCTCAGAGCGTTGCCGGCAATCTGGGCTGCCTCCCCAATGGCCAATGTCTTGGTCAGACGATCGTCGAGCAGGCTTGTGTCGGCGCGATGAACAGCGTTGCGGCTTCGGTCTCGGCACCTTTGCTCAATCAGTCGGTATCGTTCGACCTCGAGTTTACCGGTGGCGCGACCTTGGTTGATGGGCATTCGGAAGGCTTTGTCGACAACATCATCGACGGACATAATGTCGGAACCATGGTGTCGACCGGTGCGCCTGTGGATGTGCTTTGGAGCGCAGCGCTCGAAGGTATCTGAGCCTTCAGGCTTATCGAGATTTAGAAATCGCCGCATGCCGGCGATTTTTTTTTTGCACAAAAAATGATGGGGCTCACGACCAATGATCTGAAACCAGCGCATTTGCGTTCAATTATTTTTCAGAGGTCGAAAATGAAATCCCTACTTCTTGTTGTTGTGATGGCCCTTGGCGGATGCATCTACGAACATAGTGATGAGCCTTGTGGCGACCACATGATGGGCTACGGGTCAGACGGATGCAGCGGTAGCGCCAGCGCTAGTGCTCCCAACTTCAACGATGATTGGACGGAGCCGCAAGGGTGTGGTTCTGGATGCTCCGTGTGCTCGAACGGGACGTGTTTGGATTACGCCGATCCGTGGACGGATTGCGGCACCGATAGCCAATGCGGCTCTGGCGAGTTCTGCATCGGCGGTGATTGTGTCGCGTGTGGAACCTGTGAATCGGATGCTGAGTGTGGCGCAGGCACGTGTTCAGCAGATGGTGTCTGCTTGGATGCCGAACGATGCCGCGCGGATATCGACTGTGGTCTAGGTCAAGTTTGTGCGCCGAATGGATTCTGTTCGTCGCCCGCAACTGACCCAACGACCGACCCAACGACCGACCCAACGACTGACCCAGATATTTGCCCGGACGAAAACGACGTCTGTGGGCCAAATACCTGCGTGTTCAACAGCGAATGTGGGACCCACGGTGTCTGCGTAGACGGTGGGTGTTCGTTCAGCTGCCAGGCGGCCGCAGATTGCACTGCTGGCGAGGTCTGCGCCGCGGGTGTTTGTGTGACCGATCCAAATGGCGGCAATCAATGCCTCTACAACTCGGATTGTGACGGCGCGGTATGTCAAAATGGGTACTGCCTTGATCGCTGCAGCGTCGATATCGACTGTGGAGCGGGGCAAAGCTGCCATGCTGGCGTGTGCCGGCGAGACACCGCGCCTCAGCCCGAGTGCCGAGTGTCGGCCGATTGTTCGAGCCAGGAAATCTGCCAGGACGCGCGATGCCGGCTCAGCTGCACATGCGACGAAGACTGCGGAACCAGCGCCTTCTGCGAAGCTGGGGCCTGCATACCGACTGCCGAGGCATCACCAGAATGTCTCTTGTCAGCCGATTGTGGGGCCAACGAAGCTTGCGTCGATGGCGCTTGCCTCTAATCAGGCATTTCAGCCTTGAGCGGTGTTCGTTATGCTGGCAGCCAGAACTTCAACGAGACAGGAACGCGTGACCCAACAAGCGAAGGTACAATTTGACCCAGAGGCTGCCCTGATTGAGGCAGCAAGCGCGGGCGATATGTCCGCGTTCCGGGCCTTATACGACCTTCATTTGCCCTTTGTGACACGCGCGGTTGCCCGGCTTCTTGGGCGAAGTCCCGAATTCGAGGACGTCGTCCAAGAAGCGTTCATCCAGGTTTTTCGCTCGCTCGGAAGCTACCGCGGCGAGTGTGCCTTTACGACCTGGCTCTATCGAGTGGCGCGTAACGTGTCGATTGACCACCTGCGCAAACGTCGAATCACGACGGTTGAGCTCGACGCCTGGCGGCCTTTGGCGGCCGATTCGGATGAGTGGGCCAAGCTCGAGGCTCGCGACCTGTGTCGTGTGCTCTACGCGACGCTCGATGCCATGAGTGTCGAACACCGAGAGGTCTTTGTGCTCCACGAGGTGGAAGGAATGAAATTGCGTGAGATTGCTGAGCTGACCAACGAGTCGATCAACACGGTGGCGGCTCGCGTCCGAAGGACCCGAGAACGTTTGCAGGCCGTGCTTGAGAACACCATGCGTGAGATCGACCCATGAATCACTGGGACGAAAATGATTTCAGACGGTTGGCCTTCGACTACGTGCGCGGCGACCTGAACGAAGAAGATGCTACGGCGATTGAAAATCGAATGATCGATTCGCCGGCGTATCGTGAGTACGTGCAGAGAATCGATTCGATGATTGGCGCGGCAAGGAAATCTCCCCCCGAGGCCGAACAAACGATCGACGCGGACTCGTTGTTTTCTCGGATCGAGAGTTCGATCCTTGCGGCAGACCAACCTCCGGTCGTCGACTCTTCCGATGCTTCGGATGAAGTGGTCGACTCGCGGCGGAATAGGTTGATTTGGCCGGCTCTGGCCATGGCGGCAGCCTTGGTTCTTGTGGGGGTCTGGTTCGCGACGTCTCAATCGTCAGACACGGCGATCACGCAGCCAAAACCCGTTGTCGCTGTGGTGGAAACGAGCGAGCCCGTGGTCGTTGCTGTGGCGGAACCCAGGATTTCTGTGGCGCCGGTGGATTCGCCAGATCCCGAAGTGCATATCTTCGCGAGCAAGGATGCAAAATTTGAGATGGATGGGAAATTCGACAAACGGCTGGTGCTCGAAGACGGGACCTTGTTGGTGGAGTTTATCCCAGAGTCAGGCGTTCGGCTCTCGGTTCAAGGTAAGTCGTTCGAGGTTCGTGTCGTGGGCACGATCTTTTACGCTTCGACCGACGGTGAAGGGCTCGTCGGCGTGGTTGCTGGTGAGGTGCTGGTCACGCCAGAAAGCGGCGGACCCGTGTCAGTTAAGGCCGGCCAAGAGTACGTGGTTGGCGAGGGTTTACGCACGTCGAATTCTGACCGGATGGCCGAGGCCAAGCTGCATGTCGATGTTGAACGCCACCTCGACCTTTTGGCGGCTCGTCGGGTGGTTAAAGATGCTCCGATCATTCGTCGCAAGGTCGTCGAACCCGAGCGATTGGCCCCTGAACATGCGGACCTCCGGAATGCCGCGAACCAATTGATTCGGCGAGGCGACGTCGAAGGCGGGGCTAAAATGCTGGAAAAACTGCTTGGAATGCTCGATGCCAACGAACCGGCAGCAGGTTCGATCCGACTCGACCTCGCCAGAATCTATCTGCGACGTCTGAATCGTCCTCAGCAAGCCGCCATTCATCTGAAGCGCTTCGTGACGACGCGCCCAAATGACGCGGCGACTCCGCTGGCGCGTAGCGAGTATTGCCGCATCCTGAGCAGCGGTGGCCGTCACGACGAGCTTTGCCCATGAGGCGTTTCCTAGGGCTGGGCTTGTTGCTTTGGAGCGTTCACGCTCAGGCCGAGCCCCCACCCACACTGGCTCTGATTACGGATAAAGCCTGCGCCGATTTGGATACCGAATCTGCCTTTGCCAAAGAACTCCGCGTGCGTCTGCCGGAGTTGGTGTTCAAGGTCGGGGCCACCGATGCGGGTGACACGTGGTTCCTCAATTGGACGCCGAGAGGGGCCTCGTGTTGGCTGGAAATTCAAGGCCCCGAATCCGCTGAGCTGCAAATTCCGAGGCCCGCAAAGTTGGGAGACCTGGAACTGGCTGCGAGTCAGGTTGCGTGGATCGTCACCATGTCGGCGCAAGTTGAGCCGGTGGACGAGCCGATTGATGAGGCACCTGACGAAGAGCCAATCGTCGAAATCCCCAAGGAAGTCGCGCTTGAGCCGCCACCCATTCCACCTCCGCTCCCCCAGCCGGCTCCCGAAACAGCTCCCGTGGTCGAAGACCCCGCGCCCGAGGTCAAAGAGAAACCAGCCCCGGCCGAGGACATCCTTGAGGGAGGCTTTGTATTTACGCTGGTTCCAGGGCTTTCGATGCCGAGCTACGGGTCCAAAAATCGTGTACCTGGGATGGCCATGGAGCTCATTTCACCGGGGCATTTTGGGATTCGTGGAATCGAATTGGCGTCGCTCTACGCTTCCGCTGGTTTTGTCGACGGCATTCAGATGGCGATGGGTGCCAGCCGGACGGGGGACCTTTCGGGTGAACAAATTTCGCTGGGATATAATGGGGCCGACCGTGTGGACGGCTTCCAGATTGCTCTTGGCGTGAATCACGCCGATTCGGTGGAGGGCTTTCAGGTCAGCTACGGCGCGAATATCGCCGACCGTGTGGATGGCTTCCAGATTGCTTTCGGGGTCAATGTTGCCGACGTCGCGGACCTGCAAATTGCGTCGGTGAACGTCGCTGATCACGCATCGGTCCAGATTGGAGTGGTCAACGTCTCAGAGACATCTGATGTGCCCATTGGTTTGGTCAATATCATGACCGAAGAGCCCGTGTTTGGTACTGCGTGGTTGGGGTCGTCTGGTTTGGTTGTCGCCGGTGTATTGCACGGTGGGAAGCTCTTTCGATATGCCTACCTCGTGGCAGCGATGCCTGCGACCAGTACCGGCACACAGGTCGCGGGATTTGGTCTGGGACTCAGCCTTCATTTCGACTTCGACGACGTTTTTTTCGACACAGAACTCTTGGGTTTCCAGCTTGCTGAAGACCCACTCAAGCAGAATTTTATGCTGAATTTGAGGGGAATTGTGGGTTGGCAAATTTTTGAGCGTTTTGCGGTCTTTGCGGGGCCGGCGCTGGTCTCGTATTGGTCAGGCGCCGCGGATGGTCTGGGGGTTCAAGCGGGGTACGCAAACGAGTCGCTGGGAGTTCCCGGGAGCGCCAATCGATGGGATTGGGCGGAACTTCAGGCAGGTGTTCGGTTCTGAATTTCGATCATGGGTGGTCGCGGTGTACCGGTCGCCTCGGCAACCACTCTAAAAGTTGAAGCGTTGAGGGCTTCCGCGACGACATCGAGCGTGGCTCGCTGAGCGGGTCGCCTCTCCAGACATGCCGCCACCACATTCTTCAGAAATTCTGGAACGTACTCGTCCATCTCTGCAGGTGGTTCAGTGAGTTGTTTCATCAGGATGGCTGTGGTGGTCTTGCCGGTGTAAGCGGGCCGACGATTGAGCATTTCGTAAAGAATGGCTCCAAGCGCATACACATCAATGGCAGGCGATTGGTTGTCTGGGTTTTCGATGCGTTCGGGTGCTACAAATCCTGCGTTTTCTGCCGCGTCCAAATCGCCCGGTTCAATGCAAAAGTCGATCACGCGCACGAAGTTTTCGTCGGCACCGCGGTGTTCAATCATGATGTTGCTTGGACGCAGGTTGCCATGAATCAACCCGTGATCGTGCGCGTCCTTCAACGCGATGCAGACCTGGCGAGAAATGCCGATCGCCTGTTCAATCGCGATGGGTCCCTCAAGAAGGAGTGCCCTCAGCGTGACGCCACCATAATCGAAATCAGCCTGAAAAAACGTCCCGTCGGACGTCACCCCAAATTCAATTGGGATGCCTGCGTGAGGGTCGGTAATGGCTTGAAGACTGGTGATCGTTTGTCCGATGTTATGGGGAAGGGAACCCTTGAAAATCTTGATGATCATCGGTCGTTGTAGCGAGTCGTGGTCGGCCCGAAACACTTCGACCTCAGAGTTCGAAACGATGAGTTCTCGGAGTGTAAATGAGCCAAAAATACGGCGTGAAGAAGTCCGGTCCTCGAAGCGTGCCAGGGCACGTCGGGTTCTCCAGATCAATATTCCTGCGGCGAGCAGAGCCCCAAGGGCGATGACGGCCATCAAGGCTTGCTGTGTATCCATCGAGCGCCGAAACGCGGACTCGGGAATGGCGACGATGACCACAAGGTCAAGGTTTGGCAACCCAGCATCCTTGGCAGTGATCCACCACGGGTCCTGGCCAATCATGGCTCTTCGTGTGCCACCCTGATTATTCTGATAATCCTCGAGGCCTTTTACGAGCGCGGGCCGGTGGAGGTCGGCCAACGAAGTCAAAATCTGGCCCTTTTGTTGTTGGGCGGTGACAAATCGTGGGTCTCGCGGCAGACCGAGGACCTTTCCTGAGGACGTAGTGACTGCCACGGCGCCAGACGTTTGCAGTGACGTGGTGTAATTCGAAATGTCATGCAGCAGGAGGTCGAGGGCGATGGTCAATGTCCCCGATGGCGTTGCCACGCGCACAGATGCGGTGATTCCTGGATTTTGAGTCGTAAAAAATGTGTAGGGCTCGGTCCAAGAGACCGTTCCGTTTTTCTCTTTTGCCCCAATGAACCACGGCCGATTCTTGGATTCGTAGTCAAGGTCTTGGTCGTAAGTGTCCAGGACCTCGCCGGTGCTCGACATGCGCAGCCAATGGGATGCGCGCGGCTCTGTCCGGCGGTCAATGCGTCGGTTCAGCCATCCATCCGAGGTCTTGAGCAACATGTATTCTCGCCCGTCGTCACTCGCGATCAACAAAGATGTGGCGGCACTTTGTGAGCGAAGGATCGGAATCAACATGCGATTCAAGGATTCCGGAGAATCCAGAGATAAGAGGCCATCTTTGGACCAATCGACGAGGAGGGCCAATTGGGTTTCTATCGGCACAAAGAAACGCATCAGCTCGGCGCGAGCCTGTTCTTCGGCGGATTTGACTGCAACTTCGGACGAATAACGCACCGAAGTGTGGGCGCTTGTGAGCACGACCGCGATGATCGCCCCAAACGTGACAAAGATGATCAATCCTAGATTTCGCGCAAATGTAGCGCGAATAGCCGCGATTTCGTTATGCGGATCGTTGGGTTCCCTCGTTTCATTCATGCCCCCACTATAGCCTGTGAATTCCAAGAAAAGAAGCGTTACAGAATCGGTGGTTGCGGGTAGAACAAAACCCATGAAACCCTTGATTCAGTGGGCCTGTCTTCGCACAGTGCAAATCTTCTACAAACGCATTCAGGTGACGGGACGCAACTTTGTCCCTCATCAGGGCCCAATCATGGTCGTGGCCAACCATCCAAACGGGCTGCTGGACCCGGGTTTGGTTTGGCTGGGGTTGAATCTTAAGGTCGGCTTTCTGGCGAAAAGCACGCTCTTCGACAATCCGGTCGGCAAAGTGACAATGGAGGCGTTTGGCGCGATTCCTGTTTATCGGGCCCAAGACGGCAACGACACATCGCTCAACGACAAGACCTTCGAGCTTTGCATCGAACGCTTTGGCGCTGGGGGATCCATCGTGATTTTTCCGGAAGGGGTCAGCCATTCGGATTCGAAGATGCGTCGGTTGAAAACCGGCGCCGCACGAATCGCGTTGCAGTCGGCAGATGCTCATCCGGACGTCGATTTGATGATTTTGCCGGTGGGTCTTTTTTACGAAGCCAAAGAGGTTTTTCGGTCTCGAGTCTCGCTTGCAGTGGGCGAACCGATTCGTGTGAACGACTACCTGGAGGCGTTTCGCGCCGAAGGATTCGAGGCGGCAACTGAGCTTACCAAACAGATCGATGAGGCCTTTGGTGGTCTGGTTCTGCAGGCCGACACCACCGAAATCTGGGATGGACTCGTGGCCGTGGCTCGGTGGACCGATGAGGTTGCCGCGTATGATGTAGAGGTCGCGCGGGCTCGTGCGCAGGAGCTCTCGCAGGCCTACCAGCGAATGTTAGCCGCCGATCCCGAACATGCCGAGTCGTTGATCGACGAAGTTCAGTCATTTGCGCACCTGCTGCGCTCGATTGGGGTCGACGACCCCTGGGATGTCGAACCTCCAACCTCGGTAAATCGTCTGTTTCTTGGGGCGTTGACGCTGGCGCTTTGGTCGCCCGCTGCGCTCGTGGGTGTGTTGTCGAGCTGGCCGCTCTACCGTGCATTACGTCCAATTGCGGTCAAGATGGCAGGCACTGAACGAGATATTATCTCCACGCTCAAGGCGATTCTTGGGATGGTCTTTTTGCCCGTGCTTTGGGTGAGCGAGGCGGTCATCTTGGGATATTTTGTCCACTGGATCGTGGGCCTGCTCGCCCTCTTCGTGTTGCCGGCTTGCGGTTATGTCGCGATGCGGTTTGGAGAATTGGTGGTGGCTCGTCGCGAGATCCTTAAGGCGTATTGGATCGGTGCGACCCGCAGCGATGTGCAGGCCGAAATCCGCCTGCGGCAGGAAGAGCTTGCCGGGCGAATCGAAACGGCACTTGAGGCCTATCGTTAGTTCAGAATATCGATGCCAAGTGGGCCACGGCCAGACACCGACGTTTCGCCTTCGACCGTGTTGAGCTTCAGCGTGAAGGCCGCATCGGAATTGAATTGGAACGGGCTGGTCTTGGTGCCGGCTATGGTTCGTGCGACCGCGCCGTACTCCGCGAGCAGATCCCGCACCTTCATCTTGCCTCCACGAACCTTGAGTGAAATCCGGTTTTCGCCTTCGCGTGCGGTGATCTGAAAGGTTCGCGGAACATCGTAGTCGGATTTATCGTCGTGAACGAATCCCGACGTCACCAAAGTCGCGTTGGCGCTTGCGAAGACGATGGTGTCTCCCTTGGTCACCAGAACCCAAACAACCGATTTTCCACCGAGGTCCTCGACGGTTTGAATCTCTCGCCAGACGACGGCGTAGTCGCCTTCATCGGCCCGAAATCTGGAAAAACGTTGAGCGAGGTCGTAGGGCGCGATGGTGGACATGCTCCAGTCGCCCATTCCATTGGCCGACGACACAGGCTGCCACTGGCCGTCGACTTTGATGCGTCCAGAAACTCGTGCTTTCGGAGACATCAAAGCCAATTGAAAGGTCTCGTCGTTCACGTCGATTTTTCCGCTGCCTGGCTTCCAAGATGGAACGACATTTTCGAGCTTCAGCTCAAAGGGCATATTGCCCTCATGGCGCAAGCTGTAGCCGTTTCCGTTGGCTTGAACCGTCGATTTTCCCATGCGTATGTTGAAAGACTTTCGGTCCATTGCCCATTCGTCTGCATCGAGTTCTTTGCGATAGGTGTACGTCTTTTGTCCGGGCAGTTTCACTCGGACCGAAGTGGCGCCCTTATTGTCTCCCCAACCCAGGTTTGAGACCGTGAAGTCGAGGTAGACCTCGCCGCCACCATCCAACGGGATGTTGAAGGTGTAGCGTTCGGAATACGCTTCGCCGGATTTCAATTTTGGGATGAATGACGAGGAAGTGGGCGTGTTGCCTTGTGGCCCCCACGACGGAGCTTTTGAGCTCTGCGCAGACGCAGATGCACTTCCCCCGAAAATCATTAACAACACGATCAACCAACGCATAAGCACCTCAATTTATTGGATGCAACGCGACGGAGTTCGGTTGCGCGAAAGGTGTTCTTTTATCCTTCGAGGGTCACGATGACGTGGTCGATTTTCTTGAAGCCAGCGTAGGCCTCGAGCTCGCGCGGGAAATCGAGTTCTCCCGGGTGTTCTCCATCGCGATCTTCGATGCGCCCGTGAACGCTCTTCAGCCCGCCATGCCACCAACCAGGGGCCGAAACCACGACAAGGTCACCGGGATCGACCCCAAGCCTTTTGCGGTCGTCAGGATGCATATGCACGCCCAGCTCGTCGCCGCCCTCGGGCATGCCAGCGTGTTCTTCGACGATACGAAGCTTCAATTCGATCTTGGCTCCAGCGGTCTTGGGTTCGGAGCCTTTGAAAATGCGCATCGCGTCGAGTTCGTTTCCCGCCACCAGATGAGGGTGTTCCTCGGGGGCCTCGCGGAAAATCAAACCACTGACGATGGCCAATCCACCCGACACCACCAATCCGTAGAAGGCGCGCATGTATTTGTGGGCCTTGATGCCGACTCCGCCCGGATCCACGCCCTGAGCAAAGGGTTCGATCACCTGCGGGAAGACAAGGGAAATGCCCACGGCAACGCTGCCACCCACCAGGGTGATGACGGCGGCTTTGGCGCCAAAGCGTTTCCAGGTGATGCCTGCAAGCAGGGTCACCGCCATCGGGGGAATCACCGCAGCCACAAATGCCGCATGAGCCTCGTAGATCGAATCAAACGACATGAAGAGTGGCACGAGCGAGAGCGCCACAGCCGATGAGCAGACGGTCGTGATTCGTGCGACTTTCAGCATCGCCTTATCGTCTTTGCCTTGGCCAAAATAGGGTTGCCAGACGTCGTTCACAATCACTGCTGCGGTCGCCGTCACCAGTGTATCGACAGTCGACATCAGTGCTGCAACCAAGGCCGCCATGATCAATCCGAACATTCCTGGTATCGCCAAAATATTGGAGACAACGATGAAGATATTATCAGGATTGGTCATAGGGCTGATTTCGCCGGTATCCGCCATGACGCGACCGACCCAACCCACGCCTGACACGGCAACCGCGGCGACGGGCATCACCATCACAGCAACGATCGTGATGGCTTTGCGGGCCTCGGACACATTTCGGGCGGACATGAATCGCATCATGACCCCCTGATTGATGAAGTAAAATGCGACCCCTCCGGCCATCGCGTCTTGCCAGAACACGCCCATCGTGTGGAACGAACTTGGCGAGTTTAGGCCGGCGAGTCCCATGCGATGGGGTTGGGGGAGGGCGGTCCAAAAGACCTCCCAGCCGCCCACATGGTAGACGCCCGCCACAAAGAGCCCTACGCCCACAAAGATCAGCAGGAACGCCTGTGCAAGGTCGGTCATGATCACCGAGGTCTGCCCACCAAACGCCACGTAAATCGACGTTGCAGCCGCAGCCACACAGGCCGAGAGCATGATCGGCCAACCGGTTAACGTGTTGATCGCCTTGCCCAACGTGAAATAGTTGATGCTGATGTAGCCCAGCAAAAAGACGAGCAAAATCGCCGTCGCAAGGTTACGCGCCGTGCGGTTGAAACGTTTTTCGAAATACTCGGGGATTGATTTGAGCCGTCCGTAATAAATGATGGGCAACCAGACCAACATCCATAGCGGCATCCAGAACCAGTCGTTCAGGTAGGACATCGTGCTCGACAAACCAAAGCGGAATGCGGTCGAGGCGTATTTCAGGAATGAATACGAGCCGATCGTGGTCGCCACGCAACTCATCGCGATCAGCCATCCGCTGAAGCGTCTTCCTCCAAAAAAGAAGTCGGTCGTTGAGCGTGTGTAGCGCGCGAAATACGAGCCCAGACTGATGATGCAGACGAAATATCCAACGACCACAACGGCATCGAGCCAGGTTCCGATGAAGCCTTCAACCCCTCGCTCTTTGCCCACAGCTGGAAGGTCTCCAGGACCGCCCGCAGCCTGAAAAAACGCGTGTAGGCCCGCATAAAAAATGAGCCCGACGAGCAGCATCCCAAGGACCTTTCGGTCCTTCAGCGCTCCAGCTCTATAGGCGACGATCAGCCCGGCAAAAAACACGATCGCGCCAAGACCGTACACGTAAAAATACGGGGTCCACTGCTGCATCTCAGCTCCTTTGTTGCACGTTCTTCTACACGCGGGGTCTGGTTCTCGCAAAGCAGCGATTAGGCAGTGGGCGGTGATTGGTATTTAGGTGCAAATCGCAAATGCCAGGGGAGCCTGGCGGACCAGGGGCAAACCGCTCACAGCTCACTGCTCACGGCTCACTGCCAGCCGCTCACTGCTCAGTGGATGCAGGCCTGCGGGCACTCTCGTTCCAGATTTTTCTGGAAGCGAAGGTATTCGGGAAAGAGCTCGATGCCAAAAACGCTGTCGTCGAAGGGCAGTGGCGGCAGAACCTTGGAGCCCGGCGCAGGGCAAAGGTCCGCGATCTCAAAGGGTTTTCCGCGGTAGGTTCCTCGGATGTAGAGAGGGCGAACCTCGTGTTTGCACCAGTTGCGCTGCATTTGCCGGATTTGCGGTACATTCCAGAGCTGGTCTTTCATGATGTGTTCGTATTCTTCGATCACGCCGGGTTTTCCAAACCACCCTTCGTCGATTCGAATATAATCTTCGCGGATTCGGGCCGATTCCGGCACGACGACGTGGTTCCAACACCCTTCATCGATACGCAGGTTGCTCAGCATCGCTGCCGCGTGCTGGTATTGAAGACCCGTATAAGGACTGAGCGTGTTCGCCAAGAAGAGCCCCGCAAATACAAGGCTCCACGCCGAAAATCGGGATTTTTCGGCTCTCTCCCAGGTGGTTCTTTTGAAGATCGGAAAGGTCACGAAGAGCAGAATTAGGAGCGTCCACAGAAGCAGCTCGCGCGGAATCATCGTGGGTTCGGGCACCTTGCCGTAGGCCCAGAGACTGAGCGCGCAAAGGACCATGCCACCTGGCAGGATCTTGGTGCCGTGTCGTCGAATCGTGTTTCGCAGCAAGACCAAGTCTTCGTCTGTGGCAAATGCCGCCCACCCCACGAACATCACAAAAACAAAGGCCGGAGCCATGGTCAGGGTCAGCGGGATATGAAAAACGATCCCGAGCGACCAGGCCAATCGGTGCCTCCTCATCAAGAATAGCAGGGCGATCGTCGCTTCGATGCAGATCGCCAACCACGGCCAAACCGGGTCCAAA
>CAYMYJ010000055.1:0-32961 GCA_964394615.1 uncultured Bradymonadales bacterium
TTTTCGGTTTTCGGTTTTCGGTTTTCGGTTTTCGGTTTTCGGTTTTCGGTTTTCAGGTTTCAGCACGAGCTCGCGCCGGCCCTTGCGATTCACCGCTCCCCGCTCCCCGCTCCCCGCTCACCGCTCCCCGCTCACCGCGGGCCGCCGCCGAATTATAAATTCGATCTATTTACTAAAGGATTTCCAGAAGGATCCGATGACTTTGGTGTTCAGACAGCAAACACACAGAAACTTAGTTAGATACCTCCCAGGAGTCCCCCATGATCGGCGTAAATACAAACACAACAAGCTTGATGGCCCAACGTCACCTCAACAGCACGAACAAGTCGTTGCAGGGCAATATCGCGAAACTCTCGAGCGGTTTCCGAATCAACAGTGCAGCTGATGATGCCGCAGGCCTGGCCGTCTCGGAAGAGATGAAGTCAGACATTCGAAGCCTCGGTCAGTCCTCACGAAACGCCAACGACGCGATCTCGATGGTGCAGACGGCCGAAGGCTCACTCGGCCAGGTCCACGACATCCTTGGCCGTATGCGCGAGCTCTCGGTTCAGGCGAACAGCGACGGTATCAACGATGAGCAACGCGCTCATGTCGACACCGAATTCCAGGCGCTTGTGGCCGAAATCGGAGATATTTCCTCGCAAACCAAATTCAACGGCACCTCGTTGCTTGATGGTTCGTTGGACGCGGATTTCCAGGTCGGAATCGAATCCACAGACACCATGAACATTAAGGTCAGCCAATCATTTGACGTGGCCGATTTGACCGACGGTGGCGTCGTCAACAATCTGGGCAACGTCAGCCTCACTAGCACGGCCAATGCCGCGACGGCGATGGGTGTTCTCGACAACGCCATCAGCGTAGTTTCGGAAACCCGCGCTGGGCTGGGTGCGTCACAGAATCGCCTCGAGTCCAAAATTGAAAATCTTTCGGTGTCTCGCGAAAATCTGGAAGCCGCCAACAGCCGTATCCGCGACGTTGATGTCGCCAGCGAAATGGCCTCGATGACCAAGAACCAGATCTTGATGCAGGCCGGCTCTTCGATGCTCGCCCAGGCGAACTCGTTGCCTCAGACTGCATTGTCACTGCTCGGCTAAGAGCCCCTGTCCCGCTATCCGAGGCGCCCGTTTTGGGCGCCTTTTTTTGGTTCTTTTCCATAAAGAACGCCCGCGTCAGGAGCCATGATGCTTGGAATGAATACCAACCCCACCAGTCTGTTGACTCAGCGCTACCTCAACAAGACCAACAACGCTTTGCAGGGAAATATCGCACGGCTATCGAGCGGATATCGCATCAACAGTGCTGCCGATGACGCCGCTGGTCTGGCGGTTTCGGAGTCGATGAAGTCGGGCATTCGCAGCTTGGGGCAGGCCTCACGCAACGCCAGCGACGCCATTTCGATGGTTCAAACAGCTGAAGGCTCGCTGGGCCAAGTCCACGATATTCTTGGCCGCATGCGTGAGCTCTCGGTTCAGGCAAATAGTGACGGCATTAATGACGAACAAAGGGCTCATATCAACACGGAGTTTCAGGCCCTCTCGGCCGAAATTGGTGATATTTCAAGCAAAACCAAATTTAATGGACGTTCACTGCTTGATGGAACTTTGAATGCATCTTTTCAGGTCGGCATCGAATCATCGAACACGCTCAACGTGGCCGTGGGGCAGTCGTTTGCAACGGCTGATTTAAAGGATGCAACCGGCACCAACTCCCTGGCTGCAGCGAATCTGTCGACCACCGCTGGAGCGGCGAGCGCGATGGATATTTTGGATAATGCGATCTCGTTGGTCTCGGGAACCCGAGCATCCATGGGGGCTTCGCAAAATCGTCTTGAATCCAAAATCGAAAACCTGGCCGTCTATCGCGAGAATCTTGAGGCCGCGAACAGTCGCATCCGGGACGTGGATGTTGCCAGCGAAATGGCCGAAATGACCAAGAACCAGATCCTGCTTCAGGCCGGCGCCTCCATGCTCGCCCAGGCCAATTCCCTTCCTCAATTGTTGCTCTCATTACTCAAGTAGCCGAGAAGATTAAGTTAAAAAAGCGTCTCAATGGCGCCTTTTTTTTTGCCAGATCACGATCAAATTCTAAATACTTTGAATCATGTGCCGATGAAGGTTGTGAGCACGGAATTCATGCCGTGTACACGAGGTCTTTATGGCGGTTCAATTTGGCGGTTTGGTGAGCGGGATGGATACAAATTCCATGATCTCCCAGCTCGTAGCGCTCGAAAAAATTCCGATCACTAATCTGAATACAAAGAAAGCTTCAATTCAGACCGATATCCGGACGATCGGCACGCTTTCGACCAAAATCAAAAGCATGGAAACGGCCACCGAGGAGCTGGCCACCGCCAAAGATTTTGTGTCTCACAAAACGACATCGACGAACGAGAGTGCGGTCAAAGTAACCACCTCCGCCGGTGCGTCAGCGAGCAGTTACGACGTCGAAGTCTCGCAGTTGGCGGGACCGGCAAAAATGCGCAGTGGGGCGTTCTCGTCGGCCTCGGATGTGATGTCGGCCGGCACCCTGAATATCGGCGTGTTTGGCGAAGATGCCGTCAGCTTCGAAATCCCGGATGGCGCGACCCTCGAGGAAGTTCGCGACATGCTCCGCGCGTCAGGTGCAAAGATCGACGCTTCGATCGTGGACTCCGGAAACGGCGTTTACTTGTCGGTCACAGCCCAAAAGTCCGGGCATGAAATCGGTGGTCTTCCAGAAGACGCTTTGACCTTCGGGTTCACTCCTAGCGGTGGAGGCGGCGGTCAAGACTTGGTGATGGCGACGACCCAGCAAGCCAAAAACGCAAAATTCTCGGTCGATGGCCTCGAGATCGAACGCTCTACGAACGTGATCGACGACGCGGTCGAAGGCTTGTCCTTCGAACTTGGCGCGACGACCACCACGCCAGCAGCGATCCAGGTCAGCGTTGATAACGAAGCCATCATGGAAAAGGTAAAGGGCTTCGTGGACGCCTACAACAGCGCCCTGGACCAGATTAAAAAGCAAAGTGATGCGGGAAGTAAACGACGCGCCACCGACGACTTTCGAAGCGCTGTTTCTCAGGCGAATGTGGGCGGCGAGTTCGGCAGCTTGGCCTCGATCGGCCTGGGGCTGTCGTCCACCGGAAAAATGGAGTTCGACACCGATGTCTTTACCGCAGCGTTGAACAAAGACACCGATGCGGTTGCCAACCTATTTGCAGCTGACGACGGTGTTGCCGCGCGGCTGCAAACTCAGGTCGATCGATACACCGGTTCATCGGGAATTCTTGATGGATTGACCGACTCGTACAACACGAACATCGATCGAATTGACACCCAGGTGGAACGAAAAACACTTTCCTTGGATAAATACGAGACTCGAATTCGTCGTCAGTTTTCGATGCTCGAGCAATTACTTGTCGACTTGAATGATCAATCGAACAGCTACGCAGCGCTGCTTGGTTCCACCAGCAGTAATTCATAAGGGGTAGGCGATGAAAGCAGTAAAAGCATATCGAAGAACATCCGTTTCTACCGCCGACCCCATGCAAATTGTGGTCGCCCTCTACGACGGCATGCTTCGGCACCTTACCGCCGCTCAAATCGCCTTCGAGGCAGGTGAGCGCGCTGAGGCAGGTGCTCGAATTGGGAAGGCCATCGCCATCGTGTGCGAACTCGATGCATCGCTGGACTCAAAACAAGGCGGCGAGTTCGGAATTCAGCTGAGCAATCTGTACTCATGGTTCAATCAGGAACTGCTTCAAGTTTCGATGACCAGAGATGCCACGCGTTTGGCACCAGTTGTGCAGATGATTAGTGAGCTACGTGACGCATGGCACACAGCGGCGATCTCGCTGCGCAGCGCCGGTGCCACCATTGCCCAGGCAGGATGAGCTATGAAAGACCTTGAAACCTATCTGAACCTTGCCATCGAATCTCAACAGCAAATGCTGGAGGGGCTCGAGGAAGACTCCGTGGTCGAAAGCGCGCGCCAACAACGAAATGAGTGCATTTCGGCGATTCGGGAACGCGGCGTGACCCTCGCGGAAAACGAGGCCCTGCGCGACAAAATCAATCTCGTCGTTCGGCTTGAACAGGAGATCTTGGAGCGTGCCCAAGCCGCGCATCTCAAGATCACCAACGAATTGAACGGACTGCGCAAAAAGCGAAAGATGGTAGACGTTTATGCCTCGGCGTAAGGCATTCATAGCCGCGACCCTTTTGGTGAGCATGTTTGCTTGCGCAAACGTACACGCCGAGGTCATCGCGTCACGCCTGATTGCGTTCGATTCCTTCGTGCGGATACCTTTTCCGGATAAAGTCCGAGCGGAAATTATTTCGGAAAATCCTGCCGCTTCGCGCCAACGATTGAAGTTGTCGCGGACATTAAAGGCAAAAGAGCGAGCCGAGGTTGAGAGTGCTCTCAACGACTCGGGTCACCTACGATCTTTACGATGGACTGGGCCGACCGAGTTGACGCTCGAGTTTCGCCATGTCCGCGCTAGCGCGGTTGAAATCACGCCCGATCTTTGGGCGGCAGTGGTGAAAAGGCCAAGCTCGTTCCCCATCGCGGCCGTTCTTGGCGAGGATGTTTGCAAGAACCTTTTTTCGAAAGCGACCCAGGCCGATCTGAGAACGCAGCTCGAAAACCTGTGCGTGGGCAGTCGGGAATGGGTCGCAAAGCCGGGGATCTACAGTGAACTCAGTCGGTCTCAGGAGTACGTCGCTGACGTGCTTCGGCTTTTCACGCAGCCAAATTTGCCGTCACCAGAAACGCTGGGAAGATGGGTCGCCGAATCCGACGGCGGGGTCGAAGACCACCTGTCTGTGCTGATTTTGCAAGCCTCGTCGTTTATCTACGCCGGTGACGATGTTGCGGCTTTGACCGTCTTAGCGCAGGTCGACAAGATCGAGCATCTGGCGCCCGAGCTGAAAACGAACATAAATTTGTTGGGCGTCGCCACCTTTGAAAGAGCCATCGAAATCCGCACAGCCGACGGTGAGGCCGAGGCTGCACGATCGGTTTGGCGCAGATTCAATCGCTGGGACAGCGAAGATGTCGACTTTGACACCAAGCTGAAATTGGCGAGTTGGTTTCGGGAAAACAAAGAGTACGACGCGGCTATCCTCCAACTCCAACAGCTGCTCGCACGCGGTTTCGAGAACGATCTACGCGTGCTTGAGCCCCTCGCCGAGACCTACAAAGCGGCCGGTCAAGATTACCGGGCTTTTGCGACCTTGCGATTCATTGCTGAGATGCACTGAAAAATATTCGGTTGTCCATTGATGTCTGATAGCATTCAAGATGCCAAGCTCCCTCGGCATTAATGTTCGGAGCATCGCATGAGACAAAGATGTCATTGGATGATCTTGATAGCAGTTCCGTAGATTCAAGCTCAGCAGACACGTTTTTCAACGATGTCTCCGAGGCCTTCGTTCATCGAGAAGACGCTGCATTGGTCGCGGTCGACCCCGTCACCACTCGAATGATCGCGTTGATGGACAGCGTTGCTTCAACGCCGGCCACCGTTTTGCTTTCGGGCGAATCCGGTGTCGGAAAGGAAGTGTTTGCGCGCTATATCCACCGACGATCCAAACGTGACAAGAGTCATTTTGTCGCGATCAATTGCGCCGCGGTTGCCGCGTCGCTCCTTGAGTCGGAACTCTTTGGCCACGAACGCGGTGCTTTCAGTGGTGCGATCTCTACCCATCAAGGGGTTTTTGAGCGCGCTCATGGAGGAACACTTCTTCTGGACGAAGTTTCAGAGATGCCGCTTGAGCTCCAGGTGAAGCTGCTGCGAGTCATCCAGGAACGGCAAGTCCAACGTGTGGGCGGTACCCGGACCATCGACATCGACATCAGGATCATCGCGACCACAAATCGCGATTTGATGAAATACGTCGATGAAGGGAAATTCCGCCGCGATCTTTATTACCGCCTGAGTGTCTTTCCCATCACGGTCCCTCCGCTGCGCGATCGCCCTGCAGAAATTATCGCGTTGGTGAAACACTACGTAAAAGAATTGTCGGTGGCTTTTGACCAGCCGGTGACCGGGATCACGAGCGCCGCGCAAAAGCGCCTGATGGGTTATGCGTTTCCTGGCAACGTTCGTGAGCTCGTAAATATCGTTCAGCGAGCCATCATCATCTGTCCGCGTGGCGGGGTGATCGATGCCGAGCATATTGTGTTCGAAAATACCCCTGAGGTTTTGCTCGGGGTGCGCCATCTCGCCGAAAAAGTCGACGATGCTGACGAGAGCGGCCAGATGAAGTTTGAGATCGGAAAGCAGCCGCTGACCGAGATTCGTCGAAATATCATCGTAGAGACGATCCGCCACTTTAATGGCAACCGCTCAAAAGCTGCCGAAGTACTGGGCATCTCGACCCGGACGATTCGAAACAAGCTTAAGCAATATCGTGAAATGGGAATCGACCTTTCCGGTATCTACGACGACGACTCGGAAGAAGAATCTGAGTAGGGAAGATCTTTCCGATCCATCGGAAGAGATTTCCTGAGCTTCGTCAGAAACGTCATCGTCACGATGGCGTTTTTTCTTTAGAAAATAAAAACACCAATAAAATCAGCGTCTTGCCGATTTCGAATTAGTCGGCACGCGGGTTGCTATACCTAAGTAGTGAAGCAACCCGGAGCACGCGATGTCATTCCTCGGAGACAACACATTAAGCCTGATTCAAAGAGGCCTCGACGTAGGCCTGAAACGGCAGACGGTCTTGTCCTCGAACGTCGCAAATCTGGACACCCCTAATTTCACACCCAGCGACGTCGCTTTCGAAGCGGCGCTTGGTAAGGCCGACGGAATCACGTCAGTCAACGTCAGACGCACGGACGACCGCCACCTGGCCATGCACGGCAAAGGCGGCGACATCGAGACGAACAAGTCCGAAGATCGCCCAGCATCACTTGATGGAAACTCGGTGGACCTCGACACACAGATGGCGCGAATCGGCCAGAATGCAGTCGCCTACCAGGCCAACATCAAAGCGATTTCAAAGAAACTCGCACTACTTAAGTACGCAGCAAACGAAGGAGCAGGATAATGAGCTTCATCAACGGTTTTGATATCGCCGCATCGGCCCTGACTGCACAACGCACACGGTTGAATATCACGGCATCGAACCTGGCCAACGCCGACACAACCCGCACCGCAGGTGGCGGCGTCTATTTGCGCCAACAGGCTGTTTTCACGGCGACCGAATCTCGATTCGGCGGTGAGATGGACCGTGCGGTTTCGCGAGTCGACGTCACAAGCGTCCAAGCCGACACAACGACCCCAACAAAAATGGTCTACGAGCCTGGCCATCCAGACGCAAACCAAGACGGTTTTGTGGAATATCCCAACGTTAATATCGTGGAAGAGATGGCTGAGATGGTGACGGCTTCACGTAGCTACGAAGCCAACGTGACGTCATTCGAGACCTTGAAAAAAATGGCGCTTCGCGCGCTGAATATCGGATAAAATCATGGCAATTTCAGGCATAGGATCAGCATTACCCATCGTCGCACCTCAGGTCGCTGCGCCAACTACGGCTCCGACTCGGATCGACGGCGATGCCTTCACAAAAGTCCTCGAGGGTGGCCTCACAAAGGCCAACGAAACCATGAAGGCCGCCGACACCAGTGTTGACGCCATGGTTCGCGGTCAGGGCTCGAACCTCCACGAGACCATGATTGCATTGGACAAGGCCGATATCACGGCTCGTTTGACGACAAAAATCGGTCAGAAATTGGTTCAGGCGTACCGCGAAGTCAGCCAGATGCAGGTGTAATGAATGGAACGCTTTTCCAAAATCCGTGAGCAAGCCGCAGCCTTCTGGGCACAACTCAACACCATGCAGAAAGCCAGCTTCGCCGGCGTGCTCTTGGTGTCGATGTTAGGATTCGGCTGGATTGTGTTTTCGGCGTCGCAGCCTGATTGGCGAGTTCTCTACGGAGACCTCGACGAGTCCACGGCGTCCAAGATCGCAGAAGAACTCACGAATCGTCAGATTCCCTACCAGCTCGTAGACGCCAACACGATTTCGGTTCCCCGAGAGCACGTGTACGAGGCTCGTCTTCAGATCGCCGGAACCGGCATCACGGACACGACTTCGGCAGGTTACGAGCTCTTCGACGAGGCTGATTTTGGAATGACGGCCTTCACTCAGAAGGTCAACTACAAGCGCGCCATGGAAAACGAGCTCGTGCGAACGATTCGCTCGATTCGTTCCATCAAGGATGCTCGAGTCCACCTGGTGTTGCCTGAAGACTCTTTGTTCAAAGACGATCAAAAACAACCGACCGCTTCGGTTGTCTTGAAGCTTGAGAATGCCGCAAGCAAACCAACACCTTCTCAGATTCAATCCATTCAACATGTCGTGGCTTCGGCCGTTGAAGGCATGTCTCCTGATTCGGTCACCATCGTGGACCAGGAAGGCCGTTTGTTGGCGCGGCCATCCGACGGCGGCACCTCGCAGAGCGCCGGTGATGCACTCGAAAACGCCAAGAAAATGGAGATGGACCTCGAAGAACGCATCATCCAATTGCTTACACCCCTTGTGGGCGCCGCTGGTGTGCTCGCCAAAGTTCATGTCGAAATCGACACCACGCGTGTGGTCGAGACCGACGAGACCTTCGACCCGGAAAAGACAGCCGTTCGCAGTGAACAACGCAGCGAGCAAACCTCAAATGATGGTTCGGCGGCCGCAGGCGGAGTGCCAGGAATCGGTAGCAACCTTCCTAACAAGACCGCGGGCGCGGCAGCAGCGAATTCAAAAGCGACATCCAATGTCGAAGAAGTCACCAATTACGAAGTCTCGAAACGTGTTCGACAGACGACTCAAGACGGTTCGACGGTTTCGCGCGTTACGGTCGCCGTGTTGCTCGACGAGGCGGCGCTCAAGGGTGCCGACGGAAAACCGATGGACGTGTCGAAGATCGAAGGCCTCATCAAGGGCGCCGTGGGTTTCAGCGCCGTCCGAAACGACAAGGTCGAAATCAACGTCGAACCCTTCATGGCCGTCGATGCTGAAGAGGCCCCTCCGGCTCCTTGGATGGAGCCTGATGTGATTGTTCCAGCCGCTCGTTATGCGACCTTCGCGCTCCTGGCGATGATGTTGTTCTTCTTTGTGATTCGTCCTCTTTCGAAATCGATCAAAGACGTTCGTCCGATGCCCCAAGAAGGACCGGTCAGCAGTCGGGAACTCGATGTCGAAGTCGTGGGACGACGTGTGGGCGATATCGACGCCGATGCTGAACGCATTGTGGACCGGGTCGAGGGCCGCAGCTATCCGCAGCTTCGCACCGACATTGTCGAAATGTCTAAGGGTGACCTCGACAAGACCGCATTGATTTTGCGCCAGTGGATTCGCTCCGACGCGCAGACCTAAACACCTTAAGTTCAAAACGAGATTCAGATGGCCAACGTCAAACCAATATTGCGCACCGAAAGCCAAGAGCTGAGTGCGGGCGCCCGAAAGGCCGCCGTGTTTGTGCTCGCCGTGGGCGACGAGATTGCGCGCGAGCTTTTCACTCGGCTTTCCGAGGACGAGATTCGTTACCTTGGCGATGTCGCACGGCGGCTTGAAGACGTGTCACGTGCCGAAGTCATCAGCGTGCTCGAGGAGTTCCGTCAGCGTTTTGCGGGAGGCCATATTCCGCAGAAGGGAGTCGGCAGCATGTTCCAATTGATGATGGAACGCGCACTTGGCGAAGACCGTGCAAATGCGCTTTTCCCTCAAACAGAGACACTGGATGACCCATTTGATGCGGTCAAAACGGTCGATGCTGGAACCCTTGCTCGATTGCTTGAGGCCGAACACGCCCAGACCATCGCAATTGTTCTCGATGCGTTGCCCTCGGAACGAGCTGCGAAAGTGCTGCAGAAACTCGACGAAGCCCGCGCACCTGAAATTGTTTGGAGAATGGCGCATCTGGGCAACGTGTCAGACGAAGTTCGTCGTGACGTGGGCAAAACCTTTGGTGCCGAACTCTTAGCCATGAACCTCAAAGCCCCCGATTCGGACGAAGAAAATACCGAAGAACGAACGATCGGATTGGTCAAAGCACTGCCCACAGAATTCGCAAATAGCATGCTGACTCTGCTTGAGGAGCGCGATGCCGAATTCGCCAAGGACCTTAAGAGCAAGCTCTTTACCTTCGACGATTTGGTCGGTTTGGATTCGCGTTCGATGCAGCGTTTGTTGCGCGAACTCGACACCAAGAGCCTGGCCGTTGCCATGAAGGGCGCTTCAGCAGGCGTGTCGGATCTGATTTTTGGAAGCATGTCTTCACGTGCCGCCGAAATGCTTAAAGACGACATCGATGCCATGGGCCCCACGCGACTGGCCGACGTCGAGGCTGCGCAGAAGACCATCGTCGAAGCCGCTATTCGACTAGAGACGGACGGAATCATCACGATTCCGAGAGGAGAAGGCGATGTTGTTTGATGACGATGGCACGCCCGATGTCAGGAAGGTCGATTTTGCAAAAAAGGCCGGGAAGGTGGAGCGCGTTCAGTTTGGGAATGCTCATCGCTCCGCTCCAGCCGAGCCCGAAGGTCTAGAAGAGATATCGGCCTTTGTTTACGAGAATGACGAAGCCCAGGTTGCGGCGGACCTCGAAGCTGCCCGCCACGAAGGCTTTGAGGCGGGTCGCGCAGAAGCAACGGCCGAGGCCAACGAGAAGATTGCTGCACTTATGGGTGACTCGGATGCGGCTTTAAAACGCGCCCTCCATGAAGTGCAGGATTTTGCGGAAGACCTTACGACCAAGGCTCAACGAATTGTGCTCGAGCTCGCCCGGGTTTTTTCCGAAAGTATTTTGGAACGCGAATTGGTGCTGCCTGAAACCGTGATCGATGTGACTCGAGCTGCCGTTCGTCGCGCTTGTGGGCTGGATCAAATTCATATTTACGTCGATCCAGATTCGGTCGAACTTCTGACCGAACAGGTTAAATTCCTGCGCGATGAAGACCCAACGGGAGCCACGATTACGGTTCATCCTGACGAACGATTCGTTCGCGGCGATGTCCGTATCATGTCCGATGGTGGGCAGATTGACGGTGTGATGACCGACCGTTTGGACAGGCTTGTGGAGTCCGCATTCTCTAATATCTCCGATATTTTCAGCGATGAAGTTCCAAAATTTGATGAGCTGGGAGACCTCGATCTTGGGGATTTAGAATTTGACGAATTGGGGGCTCTCGATGAATGACCTCAAGGAGTTGCTTGGGACGATCCGCCAGACCGATACCTTTAAGTATCAAGGCCGTGTGACCCGAGTCGTTGGAATGATGGTCGAGGGCATTCTGCCCAATGCTTGCATCGGTGAAACGTGCAGCATGCACGTGAATAATCAGGCGCCGGTCCTCGCAGAAATAGTTGGCTTGGCCAACGGTCGCGCGCTGATGATGCCGCTGGGCACCAGCCAGGGATTGACCGTCGGCACACCGATCACGCGCACCTATGGTGATCATCAGCTCAAAATCGGAAGGGGCGTTCTGGGCCGGGTTTTGGACGGACTGGGTCATCCTATTGATGGACTCGGAGACCTTGAGGACGTTGTGACCGTTTTGCCACCTCGTCACACAATGAATCCGCTTCGTCGTCGCCCCATCACCAAGACGCTGGACCTTGGCGTTCGCGCCATCAATGGTCTGTTGACGGTCGGCGAGGGACAGCGAATTGCGATCGTCGCGGGAGCCGGCGTGGGCAAAAGCACCTTGCTCGGCATGATGGCTCGAAACACCGACGCCGACGTTGCCGTGATTGCGCTGATCGGTGAGCGAGGCCGCGAGGTTCAGGAATTCGTCGAAAGCGATTTGCAGATGGGTCATGCTGGCGCGCAGCACGTTTGTGTGGTCGCCGCTACGGGCGACGAATCCCCTGCCATGCGGCTGCGAGCCGCATTTACGGCGAACGCCATCGCGGAACATTTTCGGGATAAAGGCCTGCGGGTTTTATTCTTGATGGACAGCCTGACACGCGTCGTGATGGCCCAGCGTGAAATCGGGTTGAGCGTCGGGGAGCCGCCCGCCACCCGTGGGTATCCACCAAGCGCCTTCGCCGTTATTCCAAAACTACTTGAGCGCGCTGGAATGGGCGAAACGGGCAGTGTCACCGCAATCTACACGACCTTGGTTGAAGGCGACGATCCCGACGATCCCGTGGGCGACGCCGTTCGCGGCACCACCGACGGACATATCGTTTTATCCCGCAAGATCGCCCAGTCCGGGCAGTACCCGGCGATCGATATCACCGACAGCATCAGCCGTCTGATGCGGAATATCGTTCCTCCCGAGCATTTCTCGCTGGCTCAGAAGTTCCGCCAGGCGCTTGTGGATCTTCAAAGTGCGGACGAATTGGTGAGCTTAGGCGCGTACCGAAAAGGCGCCAACCCCCGTTACGACGCCGCATTATCGATGGCACCAAAACTACGCGGCTTCTTGTCCCAATCTCCCGAGGACGTGGTTGCCTTAGCGACTTCGATCAAGAGCCTCGAGGAAACCATGCAGGTGTCCACAGGGCCGGTGTCGGGCCAATTCCGCAGGGAGCCCTCGCGGTCCTTTGCACCGCTTGGCGAGGAGGGCTTCCGCCGTGAAGCGTCACGCTCCTACACATCGCTCGGCAAACAGGATGGAAAATGAAATCGATGATTATTGCCGCGCTTCTTTTTGTGAGCCTCCCCGCTTTTGGCCAATCCCCATGCTCGTGTGAGTTTATAGGTCCGATGCCCGCGGCCCAAGGAAATGAGCCGGATTTCGACGCGGTTGTGGCGCGAATTCAGGCCATGTCACCCCGCTCTGCGGCGAAGATTATTGCCGCAATGCCCTATGAATTAGGGGCCCGCGTCGTGGGCGCTCTTGAGCCCGGTAAAGCCGCAAAATTGCTCCAGGCGATGCCTCCAAATCAAGCGGCCCAGATACTGCAATCATTTATTAAACCACCGGCCGAAACCCTTCTTCCGGCGGTCATTGCCTTACCTGACGTTGCGGCGCCTGAGAGTGCCGAACCGGAAAAAGAGGACACGGAACATGCGAACCCCTGAACTCCGACTTGATTCTCCCACTGGCCCCCGCGCACAGGCTCCTTCGAGCCAGCCGGAGCGGGCCGCTGCCGGTGCAGGCTTCGAAAAAATTCTCCACGAAAAAACCCCAGAAAAACCAGCTCCAAAGTCCGATGATGTAGGCCACGAGACTCGTGTTCAAGCTCCGGATGAAAAGACGACTTCTTTGAAAGACGTCAAGGCCTCTGAGGAAAAACCTCAGGCCGAGGCGGATAAAAAAGACCCTGTTCGAAAATCCAAGGATGCCTCGAAGGACCGCTCTATTGCTCGTGTTCACGAGGCATTAGGCCAGATCGCTGAGATGTTCTCGGCGCTCAAACCAAGCGGTGTTCAGGTCGACCGACTCAACGCACGCACGTTTCAGGCGCGGGTTTCGAAAAACATTCCGAAGGGCGGAAATAAGCTCCGCGAGGGCGGGAAAAAGCTTCCGGGAATTCCCATGAAACTGCGCCTGCATAAAAACCCGGAAGAAGTCGCCGCGAAAAAAGCCAAGGAATCAGAGCCCCAGGCGCCTGAGAAAAAACTGGAGATTCCGACCGCTAAAGTCTCGCTCGAACCTCGGCCACAACACGGGATGATCGTGCCTCAGCAGGCGCAGGTTCCTACGCAAGTTCACGCCGCACAGGCTGCGCTTCCCGTTGCCCCGCCTAGGGCTGCGGCATCCGCCGAACGCGTGCAAATGAAGACCAATGACCGTGGAGGAGACGCGCGTGTCTCTCTCGACCTTGGCGATGGTGTGAAATTAGAGCTGCGTGTTCAGGTCCGCGACGGCGTCGCAAATGTGGTGATTCAAGCCAACCGTCCCGAATTAATCGACCAACTAAATACTGCCCGCGCAGAATTGGCCCAAGCGTTGCAATCTGCAGGATTGGACCCTGAGTTACTTCAATTTGGCTCAGGTGACGGACAACAACACGAACGTGAGCAGGAGAACTGGAATCATGAATGGCTTGAAGAAGAACAAAACGAATCAAGTCAGGATTGGGACCATATTCCAGGCCGCCTGTACATCATCAGCTAATACGAGGCCCCGATGAAGCTCACCGACTCGCTAAATGCCAGCGCCACCGTAAAAACCAATCAACCGGTGCAAAACAAGAACGAACTCGGAAACGACGACTTTCTTCGATTGCTCACGACCCAGCTCACCCAGCAGGACCCACTGAGCCCGATGGATAATCAGGCTTTTGTGGCTCAGCTCTCGCAACTGGCCGCCGTCGAGCAGATGCAAGGCATGACCGAAGGCATGCAGAATATGGCGATGGCACAGGCTTCAAGCACCAGCGCGCAGGTCGTTTCCTTCATCGGTCAGGACGTCCGCGTCTCGAGCGATCAAATGGAAGTGCAAGGCGGCAAACCCATCCATGGAACAGGTTTCACTCTTGAGGCGAACGCCGAATCGGTTGAGGTCTTGGTCATGGACAAGGACGGCAAGGTCGTTCGAACGCTGGACCTGGCCGCCCGCGACAAGGGCGCCAACACCTTCGATTGGGACGGCAAAGATAAGGACGGAAACGTCGTCGCTGATGGGGAATACACCTTCCAGGTCAACGCGACAAAAGGCGACAAGGAAGTCGTTGCAGCAAAGGAATTTACGGACCGCAGAGTTCGCGGAATTACCTACTCGGAAGGATTCCCTCGGCTGATGTTCGAGGGCGACGCTACTGCTTCACTTGGTGAAGTTGTCGAAGTCGTCGCACGCTAATTAATTCAGGACACAAAAAAAGACACGGAGATATCTATGAGCCTTCTTAAAGCGATGAACACCGGACTCAGTGGCCTGAATGCAAACGGGCGTGCGATGTCGATGATCGGCGATAATATTGCCAATGTGAACACGACGGGATTTAAAGCCGGCCGATTGAATTTCTCGGATATTATCGGCAACACGATGCTCGGAATTGGCGACGGCGTTGGGTCCGGAAGTGTTCAGCAACTCTTCGACCAGGGCGCGCTGGAGGCCACGGGGCAGGTGACCGACATGGCCATCACGGGTGGCGGATTTTTTGTGGTCAGTGGGGAGGTCGACGGCAAAATGGCCAACTTCTATTCACGTGCCGGTGAATTTGCGATCGACGAAAGCGGCTACGTGACGTCTCCAGCGGGGCTGAAGCTTCAGGGCTACCAGACCGACGCCAACGGAAATGTCACCAGCAAAGTTGGAGACCTCAAGGTCGGCGATTTGACCGCTCCACCCAAGGCGTCGACAGGGATCGAACTTGAACTCAACTTGGATTCGAGTTCCGAAGTTCTTACGGCTGCATGGGATCCGTTGGACCCCACGGCGACCTCGAATTATTCGACAACCACGACGGTTTACGACTCGTTGGGCAACCCCATTCAGGTCGAAATGTATTACCGCAAAACGGCGGATAATACGTGGGAATACCACGCCCTGGTTGACGGAGCTGACGTTCAAGGTGGCGCAGCCGGCGTCCCCGAAGAGATCACCACAGGAACCCTCGACTTTTCGACCGACGGTGAACTGACGACCCATACTCCTGGCGCGATGAATTTCCAGCCCCTTGGGGCCACTCAACCGCAAGACCTTGAGATGGCGTTCGACAACACCACCCAATATTCGGGTGCCAATAATCAACGACGGGTTTCGCAAGACGGCTATGCGGCGGGCGATATCCGCGACCTTCGCATCAATACCGACGGCGAAATTGTCGGCGTGTTTTCGAATGGCCAGGAACAAACTCTGGGCCAAGTTGCGATTGCGCAATTCCAGGCTCCGCAAGAAATGGAGCGTATCGGCGGTAATCTCTACCGTCAGACGCCTTCGAGTGGTGATCCGATGTTGGGCATGGCTGGCGCGGGCGGACGGGGCTCGATCGTCTCTGGAGCGCTTGAGTCGTCAAACGTCGACCTGGCCCACGAGTTCGTGAAGATGATTGCCGCGCAGCGCGGCTATCAGGCGAATTCCAAGACGATCACGACCGGCGACGCGATGTTGCAGGAAGTCATGAATCTTAAACGCTAAAGTTTAGCCCTCGGTGTGCCGATGATTCTTTTGACAAGCACACCGAGGTTCAAAATGTCCAACACACTCCGATATCGCCGCCCCCAAGTAGAACGCCCAGTTCGCACCATGAAAGTTCGATTGGCGGTCATGGTCAACGACGCAGAGTGGCAGGTGTTGCGCGACATGGACCTCGATCGGTTGATCGAGCGCAGAAAACAAAGCGGTTCTCGTTCTCAGAACGATTGATTCAGCCTCTTTTCTCAAATTCAGCCCTCAAGCTCGTCCTTCCGACCAAGCGCCAACCCGCGCTTGGTTCGTGCATTTCTTGCGATACGATTGCCGTGTCTTGCCACCCTGATTGGCGCGCGGCATAGTGCGGCTCGCTTCAAAGGTGAGCCCAATGTCCGACCAAATACCCTTTAATCGTCCGCCCCGCGTGGGCACCGAGTTCACGTACGCCGAAGAGGCGTTTCAGTTCGGCCAGATTTCTGGCGACGGTCCTTTCACCAAACGATGCTCGACGCTCCTGCAGGAAGCGCTTGGGGTGCCTCGTGCGCTTCTGACGACCTCGTGCACCCATGCGCTTGAAATGACCGCATTGTTGCTTGAAGTCGGCCCGGGCGACGAGTTCATCATCCCGTCGTTCACGTTCACGTCGACCGCGACTTCGTACGCGATTCGGGGGGCGACGCCAGTTTTTGTGGATATCCGCCAAGACACGCTGAACCTCGACGAAACACTGTTGGAAGCCGCGATCACGCCACGAACAAAAGCCATCGTGGTCGTGCACTACGCCGGCGTGGCGTGTGAGATGGACGCGATTTTAGAAATCGCCAATCGCCACGGTATTCCGGTGGTCGAAGACGCCGCTCATGCGCTTTTTGGTAAGTATCATGGGAAAAAACTCGGAACGCTGGGTGCCATGGGGGCTCTGAGTTTCCACGAGACCAAGAATTTTTCGTGTGGCGAAGGTGGGGCGATTCTTCTGAATGACTCCAAGTTCATCAATCGCGCCGAAATCATCCGGGAGAAAGGCACCAACCGTTCGCAGTTTTTTCGAGGTCAGGTCGATAAATACACGTGGTGTGACCACGGCTCGAGCTACCTGCCATCAGACCTTCTTGCCGCAATTTTGTTGGGCCAACTCGAGGCACGCGAAAAAATCCAAGCACGCCGCAAAACGATCTGGGAGCGTTATCATTCCGAGCTCGCGGATTGGGCGCAGGCCAACGGCGTGCAGCAGCCAACGATCCCCGACGGGTGCGAACACACGTATCATTTGTATTATTTGCTCATGCCCAGCTTGGAAGCGCGCACGGAATTTATTGCGGAATTAAAGGCCAAACAAATCATGGCTGTCTTCCACTACCAGCCGCTGCATCTTGCACCGATGGGCAAGAAGTTTGGCGGGTATGAAGGGCAATGTCCGGTCACGGAATCGATCGCCGATCGACTCGTTCGATTGCCCATGTTCTTCAACATGTCAGAAGACGAAAATGACCGAGTCATCGAATCTATTTTGAAGATTCAGGTCGGTTGAAAAGGGCGGGCGGGTTGTCCTGCAACTCGTGGAAGAGCTTCTCGGCGTAGAGTCGTAGCATATACGCTTCGCCCGATTGCGGCATGTCGACGGGCTTGGTTCCGAGTGAATCTCCGACCATGGTCAGGGATGTGAACGCGTCATCTTGATTATGGAAATACAAGAAGTCTTTGCCTTGCGCCCCGTATTGCATGAACGCCGATTTGGCGTCCAACCTTGTGGGATCGTAGAACGAAACGAAGATCGCTTCTTTTTCCGGAGATTTTCCGTCCTGGAGCGCAGGCACGAGCGACTCCCCTGGCATGTCTTCAGGCGGCTTCTCACCCAGCAGATTCAACACCGTGGGCAAGATGTCGAGGTGGCTTGCCAACCCATCGATGCGCGTTCCTCGCTGCTTGGCGGTTTGAATGATCAGAGGCACATGAGTCTCGCTCTCACGTACGCTATTGCTGTGTGGTTTCTGAAGATGCAGCTCGTCGAACGCTTCACCGTGGTCTGAGGTGAAGATGATGATGTTGTCCTCGGCTGGTTGTGTTGCGACGTAATCAAAGATCCGTCCCCATTCTCGATCCGTTCGTTCGACTTCACTGTTGTACTTGCTGATCTTATCGCCCAGTGGGCCTTCCTCGACCGGAAATACCTTTCCACCGCTGGGCATGTAGTAGGGCTCGTGATGGTCGAAATAATGCACCCAAATGAAGAGCGGTTTCGCGCGTTTTTCTTTGAGGTGCGCCAGCACCCGGTTGGTGGTTGGGATGGCCGCATGCGCAAAATTCGTGGTGCCGGCCATGTCGACCTCGTCGAATCCAGTCGCCAATCCTGGCCAATTTCCTTTTCCGAAATAGCGTTGCCCCGGAACAAATACAGTCGCGTACCCGAGCGCTTTTAACCTTGAGGCCAGGGTTTTGTTTTCGGGGGAAAGGCCAAAGGGATAACTTCCAGAATTGGCCCCAGCCGTGATTTTGAGATGGGGATACCAGTACCCCGTCTGCAGCATCGGAATGGACATATAAGTGGTCGGTGCCTCTGCGTAAGCTCGCGTAAACTCCGTGGCGTTGGCAGCAAATTTTGCCAGCGTGGGCGTCACATCATGTTTGTATCCGCCCGATGTGGTGTGGTCGAAAGAAAGCGCGTCGGTGGTGATCAGAAGGATGTTCGGGAGCTTCGCCGGTTTGCTCATGGCGTGGAAATTTTGCCCCACTTTTGGCAGCGCCGTCGATAAGGTGTCGATTCCGTCGCAGTCTTCGTCGATTCCATTATCCGGAACATCGTAGGCGCCGGGGCCACTCAGCCGGTCAAAAGGCCGACAGTCTTGCCCCATGTAGATGTTGGTTTCACCGTCATGGTCAACGTCGGACACTGAGATTAAGGCCTTGAGCTGGAGCCTTGCCAAGGATGGGGCGGTGTTGATCGTGTTCCGAACGGACGAGTATTTTGAGGGCAAGAGCGCAAAAACCAGATGGAATACCGCGATGAGCGCCAGCGCTCGAAGAGCGATGCGCCTGTTGAGAAGCCCGAATCGCTGAAGCAAGGCGCTTAATATTAAGGCTGCCAGAGGTGGGAAAACGTAAACCCACGGAAGCCTTTGCAGCATGTCGGCCTTTTTGGAGCCGAGCTTGAAGGCCACGACGGCCACGATTATGAACCCCAGCGCCAGAACGGCCCGCGTGAAATTTCGTCGGAATCGCCGCCGCGAGAATACAAGGCCTTGGTAGAAACGATGAAAGATCGCCCATACGAGCGGGGACGTTAATCCAAGTATCACCAGCAGCGCTGCGCTGACCGCCACCGAGAGCGTCGATTCGAAATAAGCCTGTTGAATCTTGGCGTTGATTAGAAGCGAAGCGCGATAAGAAGCGACCCACCAGGCGGCTCCCAAGAGGAGCACCGTGCTGCCGGCGGTCCATGGGCTGAGCGGATTTGCGACGATATGGGGCTTGATACGGGCGAATGGAGCCCTCCAGATCGCGAACAACACAAAACTGATGAAACCCAGCCCAGCCGCAAGTCCGATTCCGACCACGGGAGAAAGCACGATCAGCGACCAAGGCTCACCGTTCATGACTCGAAAGCAGCCCTCAAAGATCATCCAGAGAAGACCGAACGAGATCCCTAATGCCGCCCCGGAGATTTGATTGAATGTTTTCACAAGTTAGAACCAGCAATGGTACCAGTGGGAAGCATCAGAGATTCGGTATCCGTGGGCTTGGTAAAGCCGTTGGGCCGCCAGGTTGCGAAGCTGGGTGACGACTTCAGCGCGAGTCAGTCCCCACACGGAATACTGCGCATGCGCGGCTTGTATCAGTTTTCGGCCAATGCCCTGCCCACGCGCACTCTGATCGACCGCAATAATGCCAATCTGTCCGTAATTATTCCGGCGGTGAAGGGTGACATAAGCGACAGGATTTTGGTCGACCTCGGCCACCAGCGTGGCGTCCGCAAACCCCGAAAAACTGTTATTCAGCCATGTCTCATAGAAGTCTTTGCAGCGGTTGGTCTCGAATCCAGGATCGAAGAAAAATCTTGAATCGATATGGCTTTCGCGCGCCAGTTCGCTGAGCTTTTCGATATCTGCAGCCATGGCAGGACGAACGTTTTCGGGCCACTCAGTGGGCGAGATTTTGCACTCATAGGTCAGCCGGGTGTCCGTGTAATGAAACCCGTTTGCCTCAAGCGTGAGCGAGGTCGTGAGATCATTGCTGTCTGCCAGCATGTAGAGGCACTTCACGTGGGCCTCAACGCACTCTTGCCGAGCCAGGTCCCACGACTCCGCGGTGAGGCGCGTGTCGAGATGACGCGCGATCTGAATGCCAAAGAAGTCAGAATCCCACTTCAAACATTCGATCCTACTCATCGTTGGCCTCAACGTAGGTGGGGCGGTCCAACATCCGGAAATGCATGCGAGCCAGATATTCGCCGATGATTCCGAGCGCAAAAAGCTGGGCGCCCGAGAAGATCGCGATGGTGGATGCTAGAAACGGAAATCCTGGTACGGCGCTGCCTTGAATCAGAAACCTTCCGATCACCCACGCCAAGAGCAGAACTCCCAGGCCAGTACAGGCGAAGCCCAGCAGGCTCGCCAATTGAAGCGGCAAGGTGGAGAAACCGGTCATCATATTCATCGCATGTCTGATCAGCGCTTTGAGCGTGTAATTGGACTCGCCGGCTGCACGTTCGTCGTGGCGCACCTTCACGGGTTTGAACTTACGTGTTCCCCAAGTCAGCAAGACATCGATATTGGGTTGTGGGCCCTGAAACTGCTTAAACGCCCTCCGCAAATCGGTCCGGAAGACCCGTAAGGCGCTGACATTTCGAGCCGACTCAGCGCCCATGGCCGATTGAAGGACAACTTTTGTGATGCGGCTCGCGAGGTCGCGAAAAAGCCCATGTTGCTCGTGCTGAGGCGTCCCATAAACCACGTCGATATCGGGCGTGAGCGCTTCCAGTAAGGTCGGCAGCACCTCGGGCGGATGCTGAAGGTCATCATCCATCGTACAAATTACATCGTATTGAGCAGCTCGAATCCCGCATAAAAGCGCGCCGTGTTGCCCGAAATTTCGCATCAAGCGAATGCCTCGCACCCAATCGTATTGGCTTCGTAGTTCCCGGATCACTTCCCAGGCGTTGTCGGGGCTATCGTCGCAGACGAAGATCACTTCCCGTTGCGTGCCAAAAACCTCCAGCACAGGCTCCAGCCGTTTGACCAGGTCGCGCAGGATCGCTTCGCTCCCGTACACGGGGATGACGACAGATAATGAAGGGTGAATCATTTGAAATCTACTGCTTCAATGTAAGGAGCGCGGCGCAGGGTGCGTAGTTCATAGAATTTCCGGTCGGGCATGGCGTCTTTGAGCGCCTTGAGCGTCTGGGGTTCATTCTTGGTGTAATGAAAAATTCGGACCCGTTCATCGCTCGGTTTTACACGACGCCATTGAAACACAAATGAGCCCGTGTTTCGAAAATCAGGAAAAGCTTTCCAATGGGTGCCGTATTCACGCGCCAGAATCACAGAATGATCAAATTTTGGGTCGTCAAAGAAGCTGTAAATTGTGTCGTGCATGCGTGCCGAATGTTCGACCGCGCTCAGATGAACGCCCGCAAAAAACAGGTTTGAAAACACGAGGGCCGTCACAAATGCCAGCCATTTTCGTTGGTCGATTTTATGCTCGACGCCGTACTCCGAAAGACTTCTAAGCCCCTGTGTAATCAAGATGATCAAGGGGACTGTCGTTTCGGAATAGTGAATCGGGCCCACAACATGGATGCCGTAATCTTCGTGCAGAATTCCCATCGCGAGATCGCACACGACGCCGACCAGCAACAAGGTTGAAAACTTGTCCTTCTTTGCCCCCCACCACGCCAGAAAGATCCCAAGTGGGCCCATGACCCAGATGGTGAGCAGGAAGAAATTATAGCTGATATTTTCGCCCAGGCGGTTTTTCAGAATCGCGGTCGACTTCAAAAACGCAAACGGAGGTTTATGGTGATTGGTCCAAGCCGCGGCGTCGCCTGGAGCAAGCCGTGCAGGCAAGAACGTCCCGGTGACTGCCCACGAGTGGGCGGTGAAGAGCCCCACCAGGATCAAACCGCCGACCAAAAAAGCGCCCAAACCCTTGCGTGTCGAAGCGTCCTTAACGCCACGCCAGATAAGCCAGAGCGCGAGCGGCGCCAAAAGCATCGTGGTTTCAACGGGACGAACCGTCCAACCCATTCCACCAAGGATCCCGGCGGCCGCGTAAGGGCGCCAGTCCGAAGGGCGTCGTAAAATCTCGTCGATCGCCAGGAGTGTAAACGCAAGGAACGCTCGTGAGACGACGTGAGCATGAGTCGACAGTGAGAGCGAGAGGGCCATGGGTGAGGCCACAAACAACACGCCTGCAAACACTCCCCAACCTCGACCAAGTCGCCGTGACACAAGGATGGCGATGGCGACAACCGTGGCGGCCGAGAACGCGAGGTGAACTAGATTTCCCAAGCCAAAGAACTCAGAAATCGCCCAAGGCACCATCGCACCGAACCAGTCGAACGAGGTCATCATGCCGTCTTTTACATAGAGAAACAGGCTTGGTACGGCATTGAAATAGGACGGTTTTGGCTCGGTGAATTTGCCAATGGCCATGAGTTGACCCCCGTACATCGCACCCCACTCATCGTCCGTGAATGGGTATCCATGGAAGATGAAATGATTGCCTAATATCATCAAAGCAAAGAGGCCAAGAAAGGCGACCGCGACTGATATTCGAGCGCGCTGCCCCAAACGTTCAACCAGTTTCAGGAGTCTCGATTGCAGGTTGGGCAAGAGGTCGGAGATTGAATCTGCAGCAAGGAAGAATGCCGGAAAGATCAGAAATGGAATCGCAAGCCAGACGTAGAGCTCACCCGTGGTGCTGTGGGTCCAGGATGGAAAAAAGCCGATTTTGATGCCTGGATCGGTCTCGGAGAGCCCGAAGAAAACGGCGATCATCGCGACAGCCATCGCAATTTTTATCATTCGATTGATCAAAGTATTCATCCAACATTCATCCGAATTCAGGGAGTGATATGGCAATGTGCGACGCGGAGCAAGGATAGGGAACGCTGCTGACGATAGATTGTGACGACCGATACTTGACCTGTTATGTTCCGCGCGCCTTTTGCCTGATGGTGAGTCATGAAGTTTTCGTCCGAAGAAATTGCAAAGAAGTCTCTAGAACATCTCGAATTCGTGGTTGCGGTCGAAAGCAGCAGCGACGAAGACTCGACAACGATCCCGAGCACCCCGGGCCAAGCGCATCTTGCCCGCCTGCTCGCCGAGTTTTTCGAAAAACACGGCGCGACGACCGAACTTGATCCCATGGCAAACCTGGTGGCTCGGCTTCCAGGCCGTGGCGCCGGTCGCGACAAACCACCGATCGCTTTGATGGTGCATTTGGACACGGCTCGAGGCACTGCACCTGTCGAAAAACTGCAAATCAAGAAGGATTGGGATGGCCTGGCACTCATGTACCCTCGCAATCCTGAGCTTCAAGTGAGCGTCAAAAACTATCCGGTCCTTGAATCCTACATGGGGCAGGACGTTGTTTTTGGGCCTGGTGACGCACCTTTTGGTTTGGACGATAAGTTGGGTCTGACGCATATGATGACGCTGGCCTGGTTGCTCAAGGAACATCCAGAGGTCGACCATAGCCCGTTGATTTTTGTGGCACGTCCTGACGAGGAAATCGGTCGAATGGAGGCTCTGATTGGCCTTGCGCAGTTGCTGGCCGACGGCAAGGTGACCAGCGGCTACACGATCGATGGGCTCGATCCATTCGAGATCAATATCGAAAATTTCAACGCCAGCCGCGCCGCGATGAATTTTGCTTCGCGCCCCGTGGAGTCTTCGCCAAACGTGGCTCGGGTCTTCTTGGGTGGCGTGAACACTCACGGAGCGACCGCGAAAGTCGAAGGTCATCGACCTGCCACACGTTTTGCCGCAGAAATCCTGGCCGAGCTCAAAACCCGCGAAGCCGGAGTTCAGCTGGTTTGGTTCGTGTGCGACGAGCTGCGTGACTGCGATGCCGTGGCGTATTTTGTGTTCGATGAGCCCGAAGGACTCGGCGAGCTGTTTGAGGTCGTTGAAGAAATCGTGGCGCCTCATATCGTTCGTGGCGGGAGCTTTGAAGTCTCGGAAGTCGAGACCGCACCGGGCTTTGATGCCGCGGCATCAGACGCGATCGAATTTGTCGGTAAGTTCTTGGCTTCCGACCCAGGCTTCACGCTGAGCGCCGAGGACTCCGAAGGTTTTGACGGATATTCGCAACCTTACCGCGTGATCCCAGAAGCAGGCGGATTCCGCTTAGATATTCGTCTTCGCGACTTCGATCCGATTGCCCTGAAAAAACGAGAAGAACACGTTGTGGCCCAAGCAGGCTCGATGGATGTCGAGGTCGTGCAGCAGTACATCAACATGGGCCCCAAGCTCAAAGAACGCCCAGAACTCGTTGAATGGGCCCGCGCGGCGGCCAAGAAATTGGGCATTGCATCGGGCGTTCAACCGATCCGCGGTGGCACAGGCGTAGATCCGTTTCTAGACAAGGGCATCGCGGTAGCGAACCTTGGAACCGGCTATTTTGCGCCAGAAAGTGAAAAAGAATTCACGACCATGCAGACCATGTCGGCTCACGCGCTCTGGCTTTTTGAACTGGTTCAGCTCACGGCTTAGGTCCCGCAAGATCCTCTGCGCCCCAGTCTCCGAGTATCCTGCTCACTCCAACATTTCTCGGACTGGTTCTCCGTGACGACTTAGGCTGTTGGCGCCCGATGCATTCGCCCGATATGCGATTGCAGCAACTCATCAGAAATCCCAAACGCGTTCACCAGGTTGGAGGCCTGCGGTCTAATCTCGCCACAAAGTGCTGTGATCTCGCTGCGAATGGCCTGTGCCTTTGTTCCAGCAATATAGCCTTGCTCCTGGAACCAGCCCGAATCGCGATGAACGCAATCAAGGGCATAAAGAGCACATTGCCGCGTAAGCTCCGCTTTGATTTCACCCGATTCTTCGGACTGGACTGCCTTCCAGAAAATCTCGGCGACGTTTCGTTCCGCGTACGCCGTGGCCAATGCCACCATATGGTCCCCGACCGCGTTTGCCGCGTCGAATGGATTGCCTTTGGCCATATGCGCCCGCAACCGCGAGGCCGCAGATGCCACCAAATCGTCTTGCCGGAAGCGAAGCGCCTCCAGCCAAAATTCATCCGAACGCAAATGCTCCGAATCGATCTGGCGAACGGCCACCGGGTTGGTTTGGGTCAACACCACTGCGGCTCGTCGCCCCAGATACCGTGCGAGCCCAAACACGCGTTCTTCGGAAAATTGCATGCTGAAGTCGGTAAGCGCCGACTTAGCGACAAGCAGGCACAAAACTGTGTTGTCTCCCTCAAACGTCGTGAAGATGTCGCAATCGTTTTTCAGCGTCAGGAATCGATTTCCACTCAAATATCCTTGGCCGCCGCACGCTTCGCGGCAGGCCTGCACGACGTCGGTCGCGTGCCACGTGGCCATGACCTTGAAGGCCGCGGCCATCGCTTCGATTTCCCGCGCGTCTTCCTCGGTTTTGCCCACGTACCGCTTCACCAATTCTAAAAACGCGAAGTCCAGCGCGTAGGTCCTGGCGAGCCTGGGGAGCAGGCGCAATTTGTGGGTTTGGTAGTCCAGAATGGGGACTTCGGGGGCTTCTTCCGGACCAAATTGCTGACGACGGTCGGCATAACGAACCGCGATCGAGAGCGCGACCTTGGAGACCGTGACCGCAGAACTCCCGACAGCCACTCGGCCTCCGACGAGCGTCCCAATCATCGTGAAAAACCGACGACCTGGACTGACGATATCGCTGTGGTACTGGCCGTCCGGAGTGATCTGAGCAAAGCGCGACAGCAAGTTTTCTTGCGGGACCTGCACCTGATCAAACCAGATGCGCCCATTATCCACGCCGTTCAGCCCCATCTTGTGGCCGCAATCCTCGATCCGAACGCCAGGCATCGGTTTGCCCGCATCATCCCGAATCGGCACCAGCACCGCATGAACGCCGTGGTTTTCTTGGGTGCCTTCTTTGTTGGTCACCAGAAGCTGCGCAAAAACAGTCGCCATATGGCCGTGGAGCCCGGCGTTCCCGATCCATTCCTTGCGCGCTTTTTCTCGCGGAGTGTGGACGACCAACATCTTTGATTCCGCATCAAAAGTTGCAGTCGTCTCCAAATCACGCACGTTTGAGCCATGCCCAAACTCGCTCATCGCAAAACAGCCCAAGAGTCGGCCGGCTGCGGCATCAGGCAGGTATTTCTGGCGTTGTTCGTCGCTGCCAAGGAAGTAGATGCTGCCACCAAAGAGTCCGAATTGAACCCCGTACTTTATGGTTAGCGACAGGTCGCACGTGGCCAAGGTGTCAAAGACCGCCACAAATTCAGCCAAGCTTTCGTCGGACGTGACGCCTGGGTAGGCGTAGGTCCCATAACCACTGCTAGCGAGGATTTTGAGCCATTCCAGGACTTGTTCGCGCTGCGCATCTTTGGGCATCTCTGGGTCGTGTTTGAACCCCGCATCCACGACAAATTTCCGAACCTCGGCTTTCAGCTCAACCTGAGGCCCATCAAGTCGATCGTTCATGGCGCTGACGTCAAAGGCGGGGGGCTGAATCCGGTCGGGTTTTTGTTCGAGCCGAGCGTCTGGAATCAGGTCGCCCAGCGCTCCGGTATCCCAGAACCCCAACACATCTTCGAGCTCTTCGAGCGATGCCATGACTTCCGGTCGCGGCGCTTCGCCATGCACCGCAGCCATGCTCGCCCCCAAGTCCACCAGAGTCATGCGTTCTGCGCCGTCCAATTTACGAGCTTCTTCACGAATCGTGCGTCGAAGCTGCAAGAGCTCCGATGTGGTTGGAGGGTTCGAGGGGTCCAACCAGCCATCGAGTGATGACTGGTGGGCTGGTGACAACCATTTGGATTCTGAGCGAATCAGGATCGCTTCATCTTCGGTTAATTCACCGTCCGCCCACGCGATATAAAGCAGGGGAAGAAGCGTAAAAAGCGCAGGATCGATAAGCGGTTGCATGGTCCCTCACAAGATCAGTTTCATTCTTTGATGCCACCGATCGCGTTAAGACTCAATGAACCTTAAAGCTTCAACTTAAAGCTGAGCGGCTCGATCGTGACGGTGTGCCCCGAAATGTGTCGCGCCTCACCCTCGCCTTCGTACGCATTCCAGTAGTGTTTCAGTGGGAAGGAACCCACCCACATTTTGCCCTTCTTTTGCATCGTGATGATGACCTTTTGGGCTTTGCACTCCGCGTTCGCGGCCGGATCTTTGACGCCGCAAATATAGGGCTGATCTTCGGTGATGCTGGCCTCAACAAAAACCTGTTTGGTTTTGCCGACAAAATCCGATGGGTACATGACCCCCTCAAGTTCCAGCAGATGCTTTTCACCACGTAGACTCAGGACCTGGTACTGACCTTCGTCCACCACTGTGCATTTCCGGAATTTGTATTCTTTGGAGATCTGACAGGTGTATTCGCCGGCTTTCAGCAATTTGGGCAGATCTTCGGCCTGAGCTGTTGTGGCCACGGCGAGCAGGGCGAATAGGGGCAGCATTTTGTTCATCAATTTCATAAAACTCTCTTAAGCTAGATTTGCGAGCATCGCCGCACCAAGCACACCTGCGCGGTCTTTGAGAACACTCATTTCAAAACGCACGTCATCGCGACACGCAGATAAGATAAGCGGTGTTGTTTTTCGAAGTGTCATGTCACGGAAATTTGGAAGATTTTCCAAAACTCCGCCACCCAGCACCACGACCTCCGGATTCAACATCGTGACCGCGTTTGCGATCGTTGCGCCCAAAAACGTCGTCACTTCTTCCCAGACGGCCCGCAGCTCAGAAACTTCAAAAATCGCGGCATCTGCCGCCGCCAAATCCATGCCTTTTACAGCCTCAAGGTCGCGTGAAATCTCGACCAAACGTCGTTCCAGATGAATCCCGCCGGCGTAGGCTTCCAAACACCCAAATTCACCGCATCCACACAAACGCCCGCCAAAGGCGACCTTCATATGGCCGATTTCACCTGCTTTTCCGCCAGCGCCGTGCACCAGGCCGCCATTGGCGATGATGGCCCCGCCCACGCCCGTGCCTACAAAAACGGCCAGCGCGTCGGTCGTGCCTTTTGCCGCGCCATGCATGTATTCACCCCATAAAAGGGCATTTAGATCGTTGGCGACGGCCACCCTGGCGGTCGAAAAGTCACGCAGTTCTTCGGCCAGCAACGCGCCAAACGCGATATTTCGCCAACCGAGATTCGGTGAGTTAAAAACCATCTGTCCGTCGGCACTCATTTGCCCGGCGATTCCCAACCCGATCGACTTCAATCGATTTCCATCGATCCCAGAATCCATCAGCATTTCGGCGAGTCGTTTGGCCATGGCTTTAGGCGTCAAGGCGTCGCGAACCGGTCGGCGCTCCGAAAACACGCTTTGATAATCACGATCAAAGACCTCAAGACGGGCATTGGTGCCGCCCACATCAAATCCGGCGTAGAACATCACCAGTCTCCATGAATGTAGGGATTGCGCTTTTTCTCGATGCCGATCGTTGTTTCTGGGCCGTGGCCACTCAAGATGCGGGTCGTCTCGGGCAATTCATCGCGCATCCGACGCAACGAAACCCGCATCGCCTCGGGATCAGAACCCGGCAGATCCACTCGACCCATCGACCCCGCAAAAAGAACATCACCTGAAAACGCCGTATCGATCGACTCGAACCAGAACGCGACGCCTCCGGGGCTATGACCGGGAAGGTGAATCACTTTTGCGCTCAAATTGCCGACCTGGATCTCGTCGCCGTCTGCCAGCCAGGTGTCGACCTCGGGCAGTTTTGCCACGGGATAACCGAACATCATCCCTTGTTGCTCCGCTGCGTCGTAGAGCATGCGATCATCGGGATGAAGAAGAATGGGTGCGCCTGTGGCTTCTTTGCAAAAAGGCAATGCCGCCACATGATCAACATGCGCGTGCGTCTGCAGGATCTGGGTGATAGAAAGACCACGTGAGGTGGCGAGCTCGATCAGTCCGGGTCCATTTCCACCAGCGTCGATGATGGCGGCTTCTTTGGTTTCAAGGCAGCCCAACACGTAGACGTTGGTCATGAACGGACCCACGGTGAGCCACTCAATAAAGGCGTGTTCTGTCATATTGCGTCCGAATTAAGTCCGCCTGTTGAATACATGAGACTGGGCGTTCGTCCAACGGCGCGTATGCTTTCGCTAACGGCCCGACAACTTTTTAGAAAACCAAAGGGATCAACAATGAAGAAATGGATGTTTGTCGCGGCGGCTCTCGCTGTCGGATGTGGTGAGCCACAATATGTGCGTGACACCGAAGAACCTAATCTTGACGAGTACACGATGAGCCTGCGGCTCGATCGCAAAGACCTTGACCGTCTTTACGTCGAAAACGCGGACAAGATGTTTGCCTCGAATATCGTCAAACAATGGGAACGTGATGCGGCTACGGGCAAAGCCCCTGTCGTGGCGATCTTCCCCATGCGTAACGAGACCTCGGAGCATATCGATTCGCAGCTTGATGCCTTGCTCTCGAAAATCGAGACCGACCTGGTGAATCAGTCCGCAGCGGACGTGGTGAGCCACGAAAATCAGCCTGACCTGATCGCTGAGGTCAAACGTCAGCAATCCGAAGCCTACGACCCATCACGACTTGCCGAGTACGGCCGTCAGCTGGGGGCGCAGTACTTCGTCACAGGCAAGGTCTACGACTCAGCCGAACGCATCGATGACGAGCGTCGTGTGCAGTATTTCATGTTCATGCAGGTCATCGAGGTCGCCACTGGAGCCATCAAGTTCCAGAACGAAGCCGCGTTGTCTAAGGGCTTGATCAAATAAGGATGGCCATGCGCCTTCGTGCCCAAAATTTATGGGCGCTCTGTCTTCTGGTTCTGGTCGTCCTCAATGGATGTGCCACGTATTCAGATAACATGCGCGAGGCTCGGCAAGACCTGCAAGCCGGTCAGCCCGATGCGGCGGCGACTTCGATCAATAAACAGCTCGAAGTCGACCAAAACACCGATCTGCCCGGCGCACTCGATGGCGACAAGGGACTTTTGTTGCTTGAACGCGGGACTTTGCTTCAGGCAGCCGGCGATCCCAAAGGCTCGGCGCGCGATTTTATGATCGCGGATCAACGCCTTGACTGGCTCGACATGAGTTCAACGGCCGCCGACACGATGGCCAATTGGCTCTACAGCGGCTCATCCGCGAATTATCGAGCTCCTGCCTACGAACGCCTCATTTTGAACACGCTCAACATGGTCAACTTCATGTTGATGCGTGATTTTTCGGGAGCCCGCGTCGAAGCCCGTCGATTTACGATCATGGAATCGTATTTCCTGGACGATGACGAAGGGCCGGCGATGCCGGGTGTCCTTGCGCTTGGCAACTATCTGGCTGGTGTTTCTTACGAGGCTGGCCGCGATTGGAACGGCGCAGCGCGTTATTATGCGCGGGCTTGGCGATTTGGCATGCGGGACCCGGTCTTTCGCACCCAACTCGTCGATCTGATGCGCGCCACAGGCTACAAACCTGTCGAAGACGATGCTTCTCTTCAGGAATTGCACGTTCAGGCTCAGCTTATGGGCAGCCTACGGCTCGCAGAATACCGGGCAACTCATATCGATGGCGTCGTGGTCGTGATCGTTCAAAACGGCATGGTTCCTTACAAGGAAGCCGTTCGTTTGCCGATCGGACTCGCCCTGACTTACGCCAGTAATAATCGCCGCTACATGAGCGACGACGACTATCGGCAGGCCAATGAAGTTGCGGTGAGCGGTGCCTTGAAATGGCTGAACTTCCCGATGCTGACTTGGAATGGCCTGCCTGGTCTGGGTGAACCCGACGTCAGCATCGGCGGTTCACGACTCGATCCGATCGGATCGGCGGACATCGGCCGTGAGGTCGAAGTGGGGTGGGCCCGAATTTCGGGACCCCTGATCGCTTCAGCACTGACACGTATGGTGGCTCGGGCGATCGCAGGCACCGCCTCTCGCGAGATCGCGCGGGCTGCGTCTGATTCTCAGGGCTCCGCTGCTGCCAGCGCCATTGGCATCCTGGCTCAGCTTGCCGTTGAGGGCACGATGACGGCATTGGATAAGCCTGACACCCGCTCTTGGACGACACTTCCCGCGGAGATCCGCGTCTTTCGCATCAAGTCTGAACCCGGGCGATCGGTCTTTAGCGCCAGTGTGCGCGGAAGGACCGATCAACGAACCGTAGATATCGCTGAACAAAACTTAACGATCGTGAATTTTTCGAGGTATCGGTAGGTCTAACCGCCGAATACAGGAGGCTCGTCATGAGTAAAAAAACAAATGTTATTGGTGGATTAGTGACCCTCGGGGTCCTCCTTGCTGGCTCACAAGCCATGGCCCTTGACGCCTACAAAGATCGACGTGGCCTTTTTGTTGGTGCGTTGATCGGTGGCGGCGTCGGCGCATCTGAAACCGACCGCGAAGGCGAGGTCACCGGCCTTGATGACCAACGCCAGATGGGCCTTGCGTTGCGGGCCGAACTCGGTGCCGGTGTGAGCCAAAACTTGGTGTTTTCGGGTCAGGGCAACTGGTGGATCCGCACTGTTCAGGTCAACGATCGTGATCTTCAGCACCAACACCTGAATTTCCTGGCCAATGTGAACTTCTTTTTGATCGAAGGACTTTATGTGACCGGTGGATTTGGCGTGGCTTATGGCTCTTACGATTCCGAGAGTCTGCTCAAAGTGAACCACTATTCCGAGATGGGCGTGGCCGCCAAAGCTGGCGCAGGCGCTGAGTTTTTCGCGAATGGCACCGTGGCAGCCGGCGTCGAAGCGAGCTACACACGACACTTCTACTCCGAGTCGTATTTCGACACAGTGGGTGGCGGAATCGTGATCCGCTGGTATTAACAGCAAATCTAGGCTATCGATCCGCCCCGATTGACGATTTTGTCGATCTTAGGCCGAGTCAAAACAAAACATCTTGCGTTTTGAAAAAGCTATGCCTAGTATCGCGGCCCCTGTGAATCAGGGGAAAACTTTATTATACGCAGCAAACGGCCCGTGAGCCGCGTTTCAGGTACAAACGATGCGCGAAAAAATCAAAATGGTTTCGTCAGCCGGAACCGGCTACTTCTACACGACAATGAAAAACAAGCGTAAGACTCCGGATAAGCTTCGTCTTAAGAAGTACGATCCGAAGATCCGTCAGCATGTTGAGTTCGTAGAAGCGAAGATTAAGTAAGACCGGGCACGCCCGTCAGATTTGAGGTTATAAGATGAGCAAGTACCAGAAAATTAACTGGCGTCGCCGCAAGAAAGTCGATCCATTCGAGCAAAACGTTTCGTGGAAGATCGACTACAAAAACCCTGAGCTTTTGAAGTTGTTTGTGACCTCGACAGGAAAAATTCTTCCTCGTCGTATCACCGGCGTCAATGCACGCAATCAGCGTAAGCTTCGTCAGGAAATCTTGCGAGCACGTCATATCTCTCTGCTTCCGTACACGACGCACCTTTCCTGATCACTGCGATCAAGATGCTTCGTATTGAAGGCGACCTTAGGGTCGCCTTTTTTGTTTCGGCCAAGCGGCAGTGAGCAGTGAGCGGTGAGCGGTGAGCGGTGAGCGGTGAGCGGTGAGCGGTGAGCGGTTTAGGTCGATCTTTGGCGCTTGATTGCGATCTGCGATGGGTCCGCCAGGCTCCAGCCTGGCTGCGATTTGCGATGGGTCCGCCAGGCTCCAGCGTGGCTGCGATTTGCGATGGGTCCGCCAGGCTCCAGCGTGGCTGCGATTTGCGCTTGGTACGCGTGGCTCCAGGAGGCCGTCGGTTTCACTCAACTTCCTCATTTCTGACGGATT
>CAYMYJ010000056.1:0-27928 GCA_964394615.1 uncultured Bradymonadales bacterium
GAGGTCAGCGTCAGCGAGCTCAGCGTCAGCGAGGTCAGCGTCGGCGAGGTCAGCGTCAGCGTCGGCGAGGTCAGCGTCGGCGTCGGCGAGGTCAGCGTCCGCGAGGTCAGCGTCAGCCTGTGCGTCAGTGGCCGTGGTCGCGTCGTTCGTTGTCGCATCGGTTCTGGAGCCAGCGTCTGAACCGAAATCCGTCGTCGACCCGGTATCGCCGTCGAAATGGACTTCGTCGTCACAATCACCACAACCGACCAACGTGGCCAAAATCAAAATATGGAGTCTTTTCATATCACACCAATCACCTTGAGCAGTGCCTGGCTAGAGCCCGGCGCACCCATCACAAAACCGAAATCCGAGTACCTTAACCGTCAGTGTGCGTTACACTAGGGCCACGGAGATTTAATATGCACATCATTTTTCTATTATCGATCTTGCTGATGGCCTCGGCTTGCACCGAGGGCTCCCTCAACGCGCCTGTGACGAGCGACACCGGAATGACGAATGCCTCGACTGACGCATCCGTGCAGGTCGATCAGGGAACCGATGCGACGACAACACCCTCCCCCGATGTGGGAACGGACACGAATTCGGAATCCGACGCCGAAATCGACATGAGCGCCGATATGGCTGTCACACCGATCGGAAGTGCAGGCTGCATCGACGGCGCGGGCATCCCGGAAGGCGAAAACACCTTCATGCTCGAAGGGTTGTCTCGAAAATTCATCATGCGATTGCCACAAAACTACAGCGCAGATAAGGCATGGCCGATCGTGTTCGCGCTGCATGGCAACGGCGGAAACACCAGCTATTGGGATGGAACCAGTGGAGATCGAAATATCCGTGAAGTCCTAAAGGATGACGCGATCCTGATCGTTGCCGAAGCCATTGATGGGCAATGGCGCGACTACGACGCTGATGCCTCCACCTGGCCCGCCCGCATTGATTCGGAACTCTTATATTTCGATACCATCCTGACTCAGGCCAAAAACAATCTGTGCATCAACGAGAGCGCCATTTTCACCATGGGATTCAGTGGCGGAGGGTCGTTTTCGGGCGTACTTGGCTGCCGACGAACCGACATTCGCGCGATGGCCGTCGGCGGCTCGGTCATTTATTTTGACGAAGCCGATTGTGTCGGAAAACCCGCGGCGTGGATCACCATCGGAACCCAGGAACTTGTGGCCGGTCGTGAGCAATTCCGAGACTTTTTTCGGGACCTCGGCGGCTGTGATGCGACCGCGACCGCAACTGACCCAGCGCCATGCACCGCCTACGATTCGTGTGACGCGACGAGTCCGGTGCACTACTGCCAACACCCCGATGGCCATATCTGGCCTGACTTCGGCAGCCAGGCCATGTGGGATTTTTTCTCGCAATTTGTGAACTAAACGACCACTTGCTGAGTCGCGCCGGGCCTGCGATATTACGGCCACTCAACTAGGAAAGAATATGTTTATTCGCGTGATTCTGATCTGCGCCACCCTTGTATTGTCTGCATGCGGCGGCAGCGTAAAGATGACCCGTATCAACTCGGAACAAAAAAAGCCGAATAACGTCTGGGTGTTTTTCACCGTTCAGGACGGCGAGGAACCCGTGACGGGTCTGCAGGCAGAAGACTTCGAGATCTACGAAGACGATGGCCTCGTCTCGAAATATGAGAGCCAACAGGTCATTCAGAATCCCGAAGTTGCCGCCGTGATGTACACGATGTTGCTGCTCGACGTCAGCGGAAGCACCACCATGTCCGGCCAAATCGAGACGATCGTCGATGCTGCAAAGCTCTTCAGTGAAAAGGTCGGCCAGTCGCAAAAAGTTGGAGTCTATGCGTTCGATGGCTCCACCAAAATCCACTCCGTCGTGCCCTTCACCTCCAGCCAAGGCGATGTCGCCGGTGGCCTTGAGGGTCTTCGGAATTGGATTCCAAAGGACAACTCAACCAACCTGCACGGCGGTGTCGTCGAAGGACTGAGGACGCTCCGAAAATCACTCAACAAAGAAAAGAAGCCCCTCAAGTTCGGCACGCTCGTGGTCTTCTCGGACGGCGCCGACCGAGCCGCTCGCGTCACGCGCGAAGAAATGCTCGAGGAAATCAAGAAGGACGATTACAAAGACTTTGAACTCATCGCGATCGGGATCGGCGACGAAAAGGAAATGGAAAACGCCAAGCTCGACCAAATCGGGCGCGACGAGACCATCATTGGCCGCGAATCTGACGAAATCGCCAAGGCGTTCACCAAAGTCGCCGACCGAATCGAGAAACAATCCAAGCGTTTCTACCTGCTTTCCTACTGCTCGCCGGCCCGTAAAGGCACGCACAAAGTCGGCATCAAAGCTAAGCTTAAGGAAGGCGGAAGCGGCGAGCTGGAGTACCAATTCAACGCCGATGGCTTTGGACCTCCCCCCACCTGCGATCCCAATCGACAACCCACCTTTGATCTTGAAGACGTCAACCGCGTGGATCCCGAACCCAAATAACGACGTCGTTTTCTGAAGTGATCTGATTTTCGTGACGATAGTACCTATGGTGTTCAAGTCTTTGATATCTTTCCCCCACCAGGATCGAACCTAACCTTCCCCTAATGGGTCGAAATGACCGAAATTTCATGTCGGACATACAGTTTTTTTGTCGCTGCTGAAGAAGCGGGGCTCTGCAATATCGACGAACTGCTCGACGGACTCCCGCTGACGCGCGACTTTTTGGAGACCCCATCGAACCGAATGTCATGGGATGTCTGGGCCATTGTTTGCGACCGATTTAGCGAGCTCTTCGAGACTCAAGAAGAAGTCTTCGCGACGGGGAAGTTCGCGGTGAACGACAGCTACAGCGGATATCTCGCACGGGTCGGAGGTCTTTTTGCTGACGCGGAATCACTCTACGGCGTCGCTTTTCGTTGGATATTGCCCGACCTCTACCGATGCTTAAATTTCACTCTTACTCACGTTGGCGACTCGGACCTGCTCTTAACCGCTTCGGTAAAGCCCGGTTTTGCGGAGTGCTTGGGCTGGTTCACCCTCTTTTGCGGGACGATGCCGCTCGTGCCCGAATACGTCGGACTGCCAAGTGCAGACACCGAGGTTCTGCACGTCGACGCGAAAGGCGCGACGGTCTTGGTGCGGCTTCGCAAGAAGCCGTCTGTCTCTTGGTGGAAAAAGCTCCTCCCAGGCTTTAAAGCCGTGGAATCCGAACGTTTGCGACTCCAAACAGAGTTGGACCAAGCGTTTGGAAAAATGCACGGCGTTACAGAATCGTTTAGAAACCTTCTGGATGGCATGCCCGTTGTCGTACTCGCTGTTCGAAACAACCGCGTGATCTACGCCAACACGACCTATGAAAAGCTTTCCCGACGAAATATCGTCACGGGAACAGCGAATGTCTTCGAGCTCTTCGCCGACGATGATCGCCGGCTCCTCAATGCCCTCTTTGACGGCGACGTTCAGGACGCGTCGAGCCTCCGCCTCCTCACCCCCGATTCCAATGCCCCGGTCGTCCTGTCTGCGCGAATCGTTCGCGGCCTGGAGTTTCAAGGGGTTCAGTCGGATTTGTTGGTTGGAATCGACGTCACGGAACAAAGCCGCGCTCACGCCAATTTGGAGCGCAGTGAAGCCACGATGTCGGCGATGCTACGGGCGCAGCCTGAGCTGATCTTTCGACTCGACCAGCAGCTCTCTATTCTGGACGTAAAACCAGGAAGCGATGTCGAAGAATCTGCGATGCTCACAAAAATGGTGGGTTTTTCGCTCTTGGACGCTGTGCCAAAGGTTCCGGCCTATGCGGATGGTCAGCTCTCGGACTTTTTTGATGCCTTTTTTGAGGCGGTGACCAACGGAGAACCTTTTGAAGACTTCGTGAACTCCCCTACGACGAACGGCGAGCCGCGCCATATGTCGGTTCGCTCTCATCCGTTATTGGGTGGACAAGAATCCGTCGTCGTTGTCCGTGACGAGACGTCTCGCACAACCATGGACCAACGGCTTCGAGTGGCCGAGAGAATGGCGTCTGTCGGTACACTGGCTGCTGGAATCGCCCACGAGGTGAATAATCCGCTCGCCTACGTGTCCATGAACGTCGACCTACTTAAAGAGGAAATCCAAGATCTTCCCGACGAAGTCCGGGCGCGAATCGTCGACCTTCTCGGCGGAATCGCGGACGGCACAGAACGCATCAAACACATCATTCAGCCTCTGCGACAGATGAGCCGAATCGATGCACGCCAGACCGTAAAGTTCTCGGTCCAAAAAGCACTCGAATCTGCGCTTGCCGCCACTGAATTCGAACGCCGACACCAGGCCACACTCGTCCTGGAGGTGCAAGACACCCCGCAGGTTATCGGGGACCCCGCTGAGCTCGTGCAAGTCTTTGTAAACCTCCTGTCGAACGCGCTTCACGCGATGGAGACCTCACCCAACCCAAATGGACATGAACTGCGCGTGCGTCTCTTTCCCGAAGACGACAACGTCGTGATTGAAATCGAAGACACGGGCAGCGGAATCTCGAAAGAGAATTTGAGCATGATCTTCAATCCATTTTTCTCGACTAGGATGCGCGAGACTGGCACGGGATTGGGCCTGTCGATCGTACACAGCATCATCACCGACATGAACGGAACGATCGAAGTTCAGTCCCAGCTTGAGCGTGGAACGACGTTCAGAATTGTTGTCGCGGCGGTCGAAGAAGAGGTCGAGGCTGAGCCAGTCGTCGTTCCGCAAGCAGAGCCGGCTGTCGCTGCCAACGCGCCCAAGGTGGCGCTGCGCAAGGCGACGGTCGTCGTCGTGGATGACGAACCCATGATCAGGCTGTCGATTGCTCGCGTACTCTCGAAACACGAAGTGTTGTGTTTTGGCACGGGCCGCGAAGCTCTGGAATACCTCACAACACATGCCAAACCAGACCTGGTAATCTGCGACATCACCATGCCCGGAATGAGCGGCCCGGAACTCTTTTCCCACCTCTGTGATGCGTCACCAGAATTGGTTGAGCGAATGGTATTTGTGACCGGCGGGGCCTTCACCACCCAGACGGAACAATTCCTGAATCGCAGCGATATTCGCTGTCTATACAAGCCAGTCCCGTCTGAAGTGCTCCGCAAGCTCGCCACAGACTCGGTCGACGTCGCAACTAAATAGCTCAGGCTTTCTTCAAAAAGGCCGTCTTGAGCACGAGGGTGATGCCGTTAACCTTGCCTTCGACGTGCTCTGGGTTTTCGGTCAGGCGAATCCGCGACACCAACGTGCCACGCTTGGCAACAAACGATGCGCCCTTCACGTCCAGATCCTTGATCAACGTCACCGAATCTCCGTCGTTCAATTCGGCGCCGTTGCTGTCCAACGTCCTGGGCCCCGTCGGCGCGCTTGCCTTAACGCCACTCATCGCCCACTCCCGCGTCTCGTCGGTCAAGTACGCCTGCTCCAGAAGCTCCTTAGCCCACACGTCCGCAAGACGATGCAAGATGCGGAAGCTCAAAACCTGAACCGGCGCATGTTCGCTCCAGATCGACTCGCGCACGCCAAACCAGTGACTCGCGTCGAGCTCTTCGGCTGCCAGGCGTTCTGTGCATGCAGCACACAACAACACATTATGCTCGGCATCGAGGTCTTCGAACGGGGCCACCGCGAAAGGAGCCAGAAGCTCAGTAGACTTGCAGAGTTCGCAACCATCGTTTGCACGTGCGTGAAGGGTATTTTCAAGAGCGGTCGACATATACTTTCTCCGGAATCAAGGCCTTGGACCCTGTGAATTGATGAGCATGCGCGTGTTAGCCCACCGCAAGCGCGAGTTCAAGCCGCACGTTTTCATCATTCCCGAATCCCGGCTCCCTCGTGCGAACGATTCCCTATCAAGCCACTAGGAATTCAGTCGTCACAGAGTTAGCCTAGGGCGTGTCATAGGAGTCAACGATGGAAGCAATCATAGATTGGCAAGGTGACGTGAGGTTTCACGCCACTTCCGGTTCGGGTCATACGATTACATTGGACGGCCCACCTGACGCCGGCGGACAGAATGCCGGAGCGCGGCCGATGGAACTCCTGCTGATGGGAGTCGGGGCCTGTTCGGCGTATGACGTCGTCACGATTCTCAAAAAGGGCCGTGAAGATGTCGAGGGATGTAAAGCCGTTCTAAAGGCCGAACGCGCCAGTGAGGCCCCAAAAGTATTCACAGAAATTACGATGCATTTCATCGTGACCGGAACAAACCTAAACGACGCCAAAGTCGCACGGGCTGTGGAACTCTCGGCCGAAAAATACTGTTCGGCCTCCATCATGCTCTCACGTGCGGGAGTCGATATTCAGCATACTTACGAAGTTATTCAGGCGAAAAAGGCCAATTCATGAATGTAGTAAACGACGTTAGCGAGCTTGTCGGGCGAACGCCCATGTTGCGAATCACCAAGCTCTTCCCAGACTCAAAAACGAATTTCATGGGGAAATTGGAGTTATTCAATCCAATGTCGGTCAAAGACCGTCCAGTGAAACACATCATTCATCAGGCGCTTAAGGACGGCAAAATTGCTCCCGGCACTGAGTTGGTCGAGGCGAGCAGCGGAAATACCGCGATTGCCATCGCGATGGTGGGAGCCGCAAACGGTTTTCCCGTCAAAATCTTCATGAGCGAATCGTGCAGCATTGAACGCATAAAAATCCTCAATTCTTTTGGGGCAAAAGTCGTCCTGACCCCCGCCATCGAGCACACCAAAGGCTCACGTGCACGAGCCATCGCCTATTGCGAAGAACGGCCAGGAAAAGCTCATTTCATCAATCAGCACTCCAATCCGCATAATGGCGACGCGCACGAAGCCACCACGGGCCCCGAGATCTGGGAGCAAACCGAAGGCAAAATCGACGCGATGGTCATTGGCTTGGGCACTTCGGGCACGTTTGAAGGGCTTTCGCGCTATTTCAAAAACAAGAATCCCGAAATCCAAATCATCGCTTTTGAGCCCAAGGGAAGCCCCGTCTATTCAGGCGGTGAGATGGGCAAACACAAATTGATCGGCATCGGGCCGGGGTTTGTGACCGACAATTTCAAGCGCGGACGAGAACGCGCCGACGAAATCATCCACGTTTCGGATGCGGATGCATTCGAGATGACCAAACGGCTCGCCTTGACCGAAGGTATCTTCGCAGGCGTGACATCTGGCGCGTCGCTCTGGGTGGCGGGCGAACTCGCGAAACGCCCTGAATACGAGGGCAAAACCATCTGCTGCATCATCTGCGACAGTGGTGAGCGCTACCTCTCCGTGGAAGGTCTATTTCCCGCCGATAAAGTCGAGCGCATGGGCTGCTGAGGTCGGTTGTCGGTTGTCGGTTGTCGGTCGTCAGTTGTCGGTCGTCGGTTGTCAGTTGTCAGTTGTCGGTCGTCAGTTGTCAGTTGTCGGTTGTCGGTTGTGATTCGGTCCGCCGAGTTCCAGCCCGGCATTGGCGATTCGGTCCGCAGCGCTCTTCACCCAACCATTGACAGCAAAAGCCCTATCGTCTATTTACGATTAACGATAGGAGTCATCATGCCCGACAAAAATATTTGCTGCCCACCCGCAGCCGCCCCCGAAGTACCAGACGATGAGCAGGCCGACGAGCGACTCGCCGCGCTCGCCAAAGCCCTTGGCCATCCAGCGCGTGTCACGATTCTACGTCTGCTCATTCGCAAGAATGCGTGTGTTTGCGGCGAAATTGTCGACGAACTTCCGCTCGCACAATCAACAGTGTCTCAACACCTGAAACAGCTCAAAGAGGCCGGCCTTATTCGTGGCGAAGTCGACGGACCGCGCGTCTGCTATTGCGTGGAACCAAGCGCTGTTGCCCTGCTTAAGAGCCTGGTGGCTAGCCTCTGAGGCTTTGACCCAACTATCGTAAATCCACAATTCACGATGCAAAACGAGAAGAACCGTGGGCGTATTCGAAAAGTATCTTTCACTCTGGGTCGCACTCGCCATTTTGGCTGGTGTGGGGCTTGGGCTCGCCATTCCTGGGCTTTTTGAGGTTGTGGCGACTCTGGAAATCGCGCGCGTCAACATCGTAGTGGCCGTGCTGATTTGGTTGATGATTTATCCGATGATGCTCAAGGTCGACCCGTCCTGCCTCAAAGATGTCGGCAAAAAACCCAAAGGTTTAGCGCTCACGCTCGTCATCAATTGGCTGATCAAACCGTTCACGATGGCAGCACTGGGCATCCTGTTTTTTGAGCACGTTTTTGCCGGGCTTTTGCCCGTTGAGGACGCACACCAATACATCGCGGGCATGATTTTGCTGGGCGTTGCGCCGTGCACAGCCATGGTCTTTGTATGGAGTCACCTGACCAACGGCGACGCAAACTACACGCTGGTGCAGGTCTCGATCAACGACCTGATCATGGTCTTTGCCTTCGCGCCCATTGCGGGACTCTTGCTGGGCGTCACGGACCTGGAAATCCCGTGGGAAACGCTGATTGCATCGGTGGTGATTTTTGTCGTGATCCCGTTGGGTGCGGGAATCATCACCCAGAAACAGCTGACTCGCGAAAAGCTAGAGAACTTGGGAAATACTTTGAAGCCAACCTCCATGATGGGGCTGCTGCTGACTGTCGCCCTGCTCTTTGGATTTCAGGCCCAGACCATCATCGACCAACCCTTCCGCGTGGTCTTGATCGCGATTCCCTTGCTGCTTCAAAGCTACGGTATTTTTGCCATCACTTATACCGCTGCCCGCTTCCTGAAATTGCCCTTCAATGTCGCCGCACCAGCCGCAATGATTGGCACTTCGAACTTCTTTGAACTGGCCGTGGCAGTGGCCATCAGCCTCTTTGGCCTGTCTTCAGGCGCTGCCCTGGCCACCGTGGTGGGCGTGCTGATCGAGGTCCCCGTCATGTTATCTCTTGTGGCATTCGCAAATCGAACTCAGCAATGGTTCCCAAACGCCGAGGCATCCTAATCATGTCAGGATTTACATTTAATAATATTCTTTTTTTATGCGTCGCCAACTCGGCACGCTCGCAGATGGCCGAAGGCCTTGCACGTTCCATTTTTGGTGACGATGTTCTGATCCAATCTGCGGGATCGATGCCGACCAAAGTCAATCCTTTGGCCGTTCAGGCGATGGCTGAACTCGACATTTCGCTGGCTTCGCATGTTTCGAAAAACGTAGCCGATATCGCGCCAGATTCCGTAGATTTAGTCATCACTTTATGCGCCGAAGAAGTCTGCCCGGTATTCTTAGGAAAGGCGCCAAGACTGCATTGGCCTTTACAGGATCCAGACCGCAAAAACGAAGTCCTAAGCGACGAAGAACGCTTGCAGTATTTCCGAATCGCGCGAGACCAAATCCGCGAACGCATCCAGGTTTTGGCCGCACTACGCAACGTGCCCGAAGGCCCCAAACCCCATGAGTTTCACGCCAGCATTCGCGTCCCTAACCTCGCCGATGGCGCACGGTTTTACACGTGGCTTTTGGATGTGCGTCCTAAAGAATGGACCCATCGCTATGTGACTTTTGTGAGCCCAAAAATCAAAACCAATTTGGTCCTGTTGGTCGACGACGGCATGGAGCTTCATCACGACACGCTCTACCACCTCGGCATCGACGTTGGGACACGTGCAGCAGTGATTCAAGCCCATCATCAGGCAGAAAACGCCGGCTGGACGATTCATAAACCCGCGCGCACAACCTGGCGAGGAACCCCGCTGCACGAGCTATGGCTCAAAGACCCGGGTGGAAATTTAATCGAAATTTACGCCCGTCTGACCGACGAAGAAATGGGCGAAATGCCTGCCGACAAAGAACCGTTTTTCTTGGTGAATTCATGAGCTATCACGACGGCAACCCGCCCAAACTCGAAGTCCCGCCTTTGCCAGAGCCTCCAAGACGCGACGACCCTCCCAAAATTCTGATGCTTTACGGATCATTGCGGGAACGCTCCTACAGCCGACTGTTGACCGAAGAGGCCGCTCGAATCCTGCAGGAAATCGGAGCCGACGTTCGCATTTTCAATCCCGAAGATCTTCCGGTCAAAAGCCCGAAACACGAAGAACATCCCGAAGTTCTTCGCCTTCGCGGGCTCTGCGAATGGTCGGAAGGTCAGGTCTGGACCTCACCGGAAATGCACGGAAATATCACCGGCGTTTTTAAGAACCAGATCGACTGGATTCCCCTGCCCGCTGGGGCCGTGCGCCCAACACAAGGGAGAACGCTTGCGGTGATGCAGGTCAGCGGTGGTTCACAATCATTTAATGCCGTAAACACGCTCCGAATTTTGGGACGATGGATGCGCATGATTACGATTCCAAACCAATCGTCGGTGGCCAAGGCTTACAACGAGTTCCACGAGGACGGCACCATGAAGGACTCCTCCTACCGCGACCGTGTCGTCGATGTGATGGAAGAGCTCTACAAATTCACGATGCTGACTCGAGACCACCGCGACTATCTGGTCGACCGCTACTCTGAGCGCCGTGAGGCCGCCGCTAAGGCCGTTTTGGACCCGGCGCACCCCAAAGCCCAGCTTCTGTGATGTGCGCAGGGTACGCAGGCATTGCGATCGACCGATACGCAGGCATCCTGCCCGCATTGCGATTCTGCGACCGATACCTGCATATACCCGGCGAAGACCGAGACGAAGTCCAAACGGCTGTAGTATAACTTCAAAAACAGTCATTTTTCGAATCCTCGCGGCGGTTTCCGCTTGGCGACCCGAGCATTTCGCGTTTCGATGAAGGACAAGCTGATCATGAGATCCGAGATTAGTCATCAAATCTGAATTGGGGAACCAAATGACATGGAAACTACCTCATAACCGCTCAGAACAATTCTACACGGGAGCGATTTTCCCATCACTTATTGGAACGAATAATTTCGAAAACTTCGACTCGTTTATTCAACTGCTCGGCGGTTTCGACGTCCCTCCGCTCAAGACGGGTGCAGATTGCAATTTCCAATTTCTTACCGAATACAGCCTTCGCAAAGCCCTTATTAAAGCCGATTTAGAATGATTTCAGGATGCGCCAACCACCGGTGAGACACCAGATATTGTGATGGTGGTCAACGGCGAGGCTCGACGCGTCATGATCATCATCGAAGGAAAGATGTATTCGCCCGCGACATGTAGCCAGCTTCGCAACCAAATGGAAAAGCAGGCGGAACTCATGGGCTACATGGCGACAAAACTCCATATCGACGCGATTTGGCATGGGGCATTGCTCGCTAGTTCTCATGCGCAAGCCATGGAGGGCCTTGGATTTCCGGTTCTAACCTGGGAGCAAGTCGCAGCTGCTTATGAACCTGTCGTGGGAGCCGACCACTATTTCCTTTCGGAACTCAAGACAGCACTTCGAGACTTTGATCATATGGTTGGTTCCAGCGGACATGCGGACTCGTTCGGCAAGAATGCCGAGAGCCATCTGAGCGGAGCAGAAATTCTTCGACGATTTAATGCCAACGAGCTTTCGTTTGGAGTGATGGGCCGAAATCGCGGATTATATGGGCCTACACTGAGCGCTGACCTTGCAAATGGCGATTGGCGAGACCAAAAATACGAAGTCAGCACGGCGGAGACCCCTCCAAATCGAAACTGGTTTACAATCGCTGAATTCGTGGCTCGGCTGGATGAAGAAACCTGACAAATCCAGCCGCGCAATGCGATTCTGCGACCGGTACATACGGCTCCAGCCGCGCATTGCGATTCTACGATCAACGGCGGCGGCGAAGCCCAAAACTAAGACCAAACGGCTTCAACACGACCCCAAGTGTGGCGAGAGTCGGGTTTCCCACATCAGTTTCCAGCTGGCGCAAAGCGCGCTCCGAAATCTTCGTCATCCTGGCGAAAGTCGCCTGATTAACCCCAGCGACGTCGGTCCTCAACGACCTGACGACCTCGCCCCAAGTCATCTTACCGTCTGTGACCGCACGCACGACGTCATCAAAGAAGGCATCACGTTCTTCGGCATTCATTGCAACACTCTTCATCGCGTTCCGTCTCAATGATGTCATTCCTGTAGGCGCGCGTGGTGCGACCTTGCCGTCCACTATCCAAAAATTCAACGGCTTCATGCCAAGTTCTGAAATGAACGTCAAACTTGAGAGATTCCTTTGCCATGCCGGCACTATAATTCCGATAATCGCTCCTTTTAAACTAACAAACGGCAATATACTGCCGCAAAATGCATAGAAAGCAGATTGCCGAAAAAATGTACGATTGACTTGGCGTGGACCGCCGAAATCGGGCCCCTGCGCGATCGACCGTCCTTCATTGAAGACTAAGAGGCAAGTTATCAGTCAGGCCCTTGATTGGCGTTTTAACTCTTTCTATTCTCGCCCTGAAACCAAGCTAATAATCCCGGTGAAACCAATGCGAGTTTTTGCGTACGCTATGTTTTTAGGCCTTATCGTCTCAACCGGCTGCACGTCAGATAATGGCCCTGTCGACAGTTCAACTGGCTCCTCCGAAACAAATAACGCAGTGGGTGGAATCCAGACCGCCACACTTCCCGCAGGCGCCGAAAATAGAGATTGTTTGGAATCTCCTACCGCCCCAGACTTCTGTGATTGGATCGTCGCAGTCGACGGATTTTATTTTGGCGACATCACGAAAATCGACATGACCAGTAACATCATGGTCGAAGCGTCACCGCCTTATGACGAAGTAAAAACATGTTCGACTGGAATCATCAGTCCCGCTATGTCGATTACCCTAAAAATTACGGACACCGTCTACGGTTCGCCGCGCCCAGACTCAACAATCACGTTTGTTATGGGATTTTATCAACTTGAAGAATTGGACCCCACCCCGCTTCTGACCCCCGAAGGCATCATTTGGACTTCAGGCCCGGGTCTACAAGTTGGCGACCGTATCGGCATTCCGGTCCATAAGTCGACGATTGGGATAGAGTTCGGCCGCTTAGGCCTGCCCATGTTTACTCAGAATCTGGACGGGTCTGTGGTTGTTCAAAAGAGGGCGAGCTGTGATGAACCGGCACCCATCGGATTGGCAGGCCTGCAATTGGCCGAAATCCAGGCGAAAATCGCCACCTGTGTTGCAGGTGAAGGTGCACAGACACGCCGGGTGATGTTCGAGCGTTATTGGCAGACAAACAAGACGTGGACGCACGCAGGGGTCTGCTTCAACTAGGTCCAACTGGAATTCGTCGGTCTCAGGCCTGCTCGCCACACCGACAACCGACCCACACAGTGATTACAAAATCATCATATTTTTGCGCAACCACGGTTCCAACTCATCGAAATCGAATCTCCCTGTCTGATACAAATCCAGGATGAAGACTTCAGTGACCTTCGCGTCGGCCGTGAATAGGGCCTGATTGATGCGAAGAAAAGTGTAGACCACCGCAAAAGCGGTTCGTTTATTGCCATCGATAAACGGGTGATTCTGCGAGAGACTCTCCCAGAGAGCCGCCGCTTCGCCAATGAGGTCGCCGTAATAGCCAGTCTGCGGCCTAAACAGCGCAGCCTCCAAAAGACCGAGGTCGCGAACACCGTGTGACCCGCCGTAACGCTGAATCTGGTCCTCGTGGATCGCCAGAACTTCGATCGTGGTCAGATAATCCGTCATTCCGCCAACTTCTTATAAAGCCCGCTGAATTTTTCATGGCTGGCCTGATAAGCAGCCATGACATGAGATCTGGGGCGCGACTGATTCCGTTTTTCCAGCAGATCGGTCAAGGCCTCGTCCACAAGAGCCTGCAGTTGCCTGCCCTCTTCTGCGGCCAGATTTCGGACGGCCTCCAAAACCTCGGAGTCAACTTGGGTTGCGAATTTTACTCTATTTTTTGACGACATAGGCACCTCTTTCACGTCAAACCAGACTTCATGAAACATCATGAAATGTCAAGACAGGTGTCGATGCGGAGCACCGAATACGGAGCGTATGGCTCGAATATCGCTGAATAATCGTAGGAATCCCATGCAGGCCATAGGGCCTGCGCACCTGAAAGCCGACCACCCGAAACCTGACCGCCCGAAACCTGACTAACCCAGCCCCGACCGACGAAACTTGAATTCCTCGGCAGCGGCAAAAAGGACAGGGACGACAAAAAGTGTCATCAATTCGATGACCATTCCGCCCATCGCCGGCAACGCCATTGGCATCATGATATCCGAGCCACGCCCTTGTGAGGTTACGACCGGAAGAAGTGCCAGAATCGTCGTGGCGGTCGTCATCAGGCAAGGTCGAACACGGCGCAGACCGGCATCGAGCGTGCGCTCACGGACCTCCGCGATGCTTTTGGGCGGTTCGGCCTCGAAACGCTGTTTTAGGTAGGTGGACATCACGACACCGTCATCGGTTGCGATGCCGACAAGAGCGATGAAACCAATCCAGACGGCGACGGATAGGTTCACCGTTCCCACCTGAAAGAGGTCGCGCATGTAGATTCCAAAGACCGTAAAATCCATGAACCAGGGCTGCCCATACGCCCAAATCAAAAGGAAGCCGCCGGAGAGCGACACCGCGACCCCCGTGAAGATCACACCGGTAATCACGACACGATGGAATTGCAGGTAGAGCAGCATGAAGACCACAGCCAGAGCCAGTGGCACCAGAATCATGAGGCGTTTTTCGCTGCGGACTTGGTTTTCGTATGAACCGGCAAACTCGAAGCTCACACCAGCGGGAACGTCCAACTCGCCGTTATCGATTTTCTGGGTCAAATACGCCTTGGCCATCTCCACGGCCTCGACCTCGGCAATTTCGGGCTTTTTGTCAAAAAGCACATAACTTGTCAGAAATGTGTCTTCGGCTCGAATCATCTGAGGGCCGCGCACGTATTCGACATGCGCCAATTGCGTCAACGGAATTTGTTCACCATTTGGGGTCGGCACAAAGATCCGTTCCAGAGCCTCGATGCTGTCGCGTTCCTCACGCATGTAGCGAACGCGCACGGGATATCGCTCTCGACCTTCGACCGTCTGGGTCAACATCATGCCACCCAGCGCGACCTGCAGCACGCTTTGAACGTCCACAATTGAGAGGCCGTAGCGGCCTATCGCCTCACGATCGATGACCAATTCAATATAGGGTTTGCCCACCACGCGGTCCGCAAAGACCGTTTCTGCGCGAACGCTCGGGACCTCCTTCAACAACTTCTCAAGCTCCATACCAAACGCTTCAATCGACTCAAGAGTCGGCCCATGAACCTTGATTCCCATGGGCGCGCGCATCCCGCTTTGCAACATCACAATTCGCGCCGCAATCGGCATCAGAACTGGAGCTCCGGTCACGCCTGGAACCGCTGCCGCTTTGGAAATCTCGGCCCAGATATCCTGTGACGTCTTGATATGATCGCGCCATTGGCGCACGCGTTCGCCGTTCTCGTCGGTGCGGTATTCGGGTTTATAAGTGATGACCGTTTCGACCATCGAGATCGGCGCTGGGTCCAACGCGCTTTCAACTCGACCGAGTTTTCCAACGACTCGATCGACCTCTGGAATCGCCGCAATCGCGGCGTCCATATTCGACAATAAATCTGCAACTTCGCCGATCGAGGCATGCGGCATGGTCGTCGGCATGTACAGAAACGCCCCCTCATCAAAAGGCGGCATGTATTCTCGGCCAAATCCAGGCAGCAAATGCGCCAAACGAACGACGGGTGGTGTCTGGCGCAGCCCATCGGGCAACCATCCAAACATCGAGTCAAATCCGCGCCACGCCGTAACGCCCATCAGCACCACACAGAGCGGCACCAACAGAAAGAGGGTCTTTTGTTTCAAAAGCTCGCCAAGAATTCGTCCGTAAAGAACTTCAAAAAGTCGAAAAAGTCCCATCACAAACGCAACAATTCCCCCGACAAAAAGCGCGTTTAAAATGAGCCCTTTGCCAATCCCAAGTGGCATCCAGTCGCTGGCGAGCAACATGGTCACGGCCACCACGGCCACAAAATTGATGACACGCCCGGGCTTGCTCCACTTCGGATTTTCCTTGCGCATCACCATCACGGCCACGGCCGGCAAAATCATCACCGCCAGAATAAACGCAGAAACCATTGCGAACGTTTTTGTGAATGCCAGCGGTGCAAAAAGGCGTAATTCCCCGCCCGAAAGTCCCAAAACGGGCAAGAAACTAACGACCGTTGTTGCAACCGAAGTCATCACCGCCGGCGCGACCTCGCCCGCAGCGCGCCTTACGACGACAAGCCTTGGCTCCCCCGTGTCGGTCTCTAAATGCTGCTGGATATTTTCGATAAATACGATGCCAATATCGACCATCGTGCCGATCGCAATCGCAACCCCGGCCAGCGCCATAATATTGGCATCCACCCCTGTAACCTTCATGGTCACAAAAGCCGCAAGCACGCCCAGCGGCAAGGTGAGCGAAATCAGGAACGAGCTGCGCAGGTTGCGCAGCATCACCAAAACCACAATCAACGTAATCAACAACGCTTGCCAGAGCGCAGTCGATAGCGTTTCCAAGGTTTCGTAAATCAGAACCGTTCGGTCGTAAAAGGGCACGATCGTGACCTGGCTCACGGTGCCATCTTCTAAGGTTCGTTTTGGCAATCCTGGCTGAATCTTTTTAATGCGTTCTTTGACGTTGGAAATCACCTTCAGCGGATTTTCCATGAACCGTGCGACGACCACACCGCCGGTCGCGGGAGCCCCCGCATCATCAAGCGCACCGCGCCGAAGCTCAGGCCCAAGATTTACCGATGCAACGTCTTTGATGCGAATCGGAGTCGAGTCTCGGGACGCGACCACGGTTTCCTCGAGGTCACCCAGAGTTTTTACAAAACCGATGCCTCGCACCACGTATTCGACGTTATTGATTTCAAGCGTTCGGGCACCCACATCCAGATTCGAGTTTTTGACCGCCGCGGCCACCTGGCTCAACGTCACGCCTTGCGCCCGCATTGCCTCAGGGTCGACGTCGACCTGATATTCGCGCACAAATCCACCAACCGACGCGACCTCGGACACACCTTCGACCGATTGCAGCGCATAACGGATGGTCCAATCTTGGATCGAACGAAGCTCGTCCTGGTCCCAGCCGCCAACAACGTTCCCATCGGGATCATGGCCTTCGAGTGTGTACCAAAACACCTGCCCAAGCGCCGTAGCGTCTGGACCAAGAGTGGGCGAAAGCCCGCTTGGAATGGTGCCTTCAGGCAGGCTCGACAACTTTTCAAGCACGCGTGAACGCGACCAATAGAACTCGACATCGTCTTCAAAAATCACGTAAATCGACGAAAATCCAAACATGGAATTCGAGCGAATCGTTCGTACGCCCGGCACACCAAGCAACGCAGTCGTCAGTGGATACGTAACCTGATCTTCGACGTCTTTAGGCGAGCGCCCTGCCCATTCCGTGAAAATAATCTGCTGATTTTCACCGATATCTGGAATCGCGTCGACGGGCACTGGATTGCGCGGAAACGAGCCTACATCCCAATCAAAGGGGGACACGTGCACGCCACCTGCAATCAAAATCAAGGTCAGCAGAAAGACCACGAGTCGGTTCTCGATGAACCAACCGATAAAGGACTCCCAGCCGCTTTTGGCCTCGTGCCCGCTCATTTGGTCACCTCAGTCGTGTCCAGATGGGTTCCAGGGTCCACCACACGCACGACGTCGCCGCATGAGCGCATCGACTCACCAAAATACGAGTTATCGATGACCTTGCCGCCTTGAATCCAATCCGCCCCGTTGGTCCCAAGGGCCATCGGGCAGTGGGCGAGCACGACCGAAAACGGCAGTGGATTTCCAAAGACGCGCAGAACATCCATGACGACGTGACTCAACCCCTCAAAACCAAGGCGTGCCTCCTCGATATCTTTGGACATCGAGACATGTTTCGCATGCTGAGCAAGCGGCGACGCCACTTTGGAAAACGCGGTGGCTGCCGCGGTATTTTTATCAAATTTCACCGCGGCGAGGCCCGCCATAATTGACTCCGCTGCCGCTTTTGCGGCTGCATGATCGTCACCCGCCAACGCTCGTTGCACGCTTAGATACTCATTCACAAGGGGTTCAAGCTGCGCCAATTCCGCGCCGGATAACTCGATCAGATTTTCCGAAATGGCCTGGCGGTCATCAGGCGCGCTCATCATGCTGGCGCCACCTTTGATCTGCAGATCGGCGTCCAGAACAAAAGCCCCCCGCGAAACCACGCGTTCGCCCGCAGAAAGTCCTGCAACCACGGGGTAATTCTCGCCCAGCCGCGGTCCAAGGCGCACATTCCTGGGCTCGTAGGTTGGCCTGTCCGCGCCGGGAACCTCGACATAGACGATCGAACGGCGGCCCGTGAACAAAGCCGCTGACGAAGGAATCACCAATGCTGATTTTTCGGAGCCACCGGCATCGACCATCGCCTGCGCAAACATGCCTGGGCGCAAACGGCCATCCGTATTTGGAACTTCGACGCGAACCTTTGCTGTGCGTCGTTGGGCGTCGACGGTGGGGTCGATGAAGGTAATTTTCCCTTCAAATTTCTCGGAAGAAAAAGCCTCGACCTCGATCTGGACAGATTGCCCGACAGCAAGCCGTGGAAGGTCGCTTTCGTAGGCATCAAGCTGAATCCAAAGTGTCCCCAAATCCGCGACGCGATAAAGCGGAGTTCCCGTCATGACGTAGGCGCCTTCCGTCGCCATGCGCTCCATCACAGTCCCTGAAAATGGCGACCGAATTGCGACAGCTTTGGTCGGCTTATTCTGACCTTCCATGCGCGCCAATTCGTTGTCGGGGACGCCAAGTAACCTCAAGCGTTCGCGCGATGCCTCAAGGCTCGCGTTTGAGGCCATTTTTGAGACTTCAGTTCCATTGACCATGGCCGCTAATTGTTTCTTGGCCGTCAGTAAGTCCTGATGTGCGGTGAAGACTTCGGGGCTGTAAAGCGTGGCAATCACCTGGCCTGACTTCACTTTGGCCCCTGTCACGTTGACATGAAGCCGGTCAATTCTGCCGCCGGTCCATGCTGTGACAGTGCGAAACGTCGATTCGTTGGGTTCCACGCGGCCAAGCAGGCGGATTTGCGCGCCCTCATCCCCCTGACGACGAACCTCTGTGGTCCGCACTTTGGCCAAAATCTGCGCTCTTTCCGAGAGCTCGATTCGGTTGGCGCCCTGCTCTCCGGACGAGGTTGAAACCGGAATTAAATCCATCCCACAAATCGGACATTGTCCGGGTTCGGCCTGCCGAATCTGAGGGTGCATCGAACACGTCCACATCGCGGCATCAGCGTCAGAGTGGTCGTGTTTATCCGCTTGATCGCGCGGGACCTCAGCCACCTGAGAGCCACCACAAAAAGCGGCCCCAAGAATGATTCCGAAAATCACCAGGGCAGCCGGCAGAACACGAAGACCCCATTTTTTCCATGGAAATTCGTTCATTATTTTTCTCCAAATGGGATTTCTCGGCCCACAATCTGTTCAAGACGTGCTTTCGAATCGGCGTAATCAGCGCGCACAGATTCCAAAGCGATTCTCAAATCGAGCAGGTCCCGCTGAGCCATTAATAACTGCGTGACATTTCCATTTCCGGTGACGTAGCCACCAACGACCGACTCATACGCCGCGTTTGCTTGCGGAATTAGAACGTCATTTAAAACCGCACTTCGTCGCGCGGTGTCGTTGAGCGTTGCGATCTCGGAATCCATGGCGGCCAGAGCGGCTTCCAGCGCCACCTGCCCTTCGAATTTATGCATCAGCGCCTCGGCCTCCATCGCGTCGACGGCATCGGCGTATGAACCGCGCCATAAAGGCAAAGAGATGCCGGCCCCCACCATCAAAGTGTCTTCGGCCACCGCCCATTCAGCTGAAACCAAGAAGTCAGGCAATCCGTCGGCGGCCTCAGCCTGCGCCATGATTTCTTTGGACTTGGCTAGCGAATTGTAGGCCAGCAAGGCGGGATGAGCCGCAGCGGCCCCGGCCAGAGATTGGCGGTTTTCTGTGAGAGGCACAGGCAACGGCGCGTCGTCTTGGGTGGGTAAATCCTTTAGTTCAGGAGCCCCGATGGCCAATCGCAACTCGGCTTCCCAGGCGGCTTCCGAGGCCTTCATGGTTTCGATGTCGTCGGCGATTCGCGAAACGGTCAGGTCGACCTGCTGCTGGTCTGCAAGACTGGCCGCGCCTGTCGCAAGCCTTGAGCGAACGGCCTCGGCAAGGGATTGTACAATTTGAAGGTGTTCTTCGTGCAGGCGCCGTAATTGACGCACTCTCCAGAGTCCCCAATAGGCCCGCGACACGCGTTCGACGACGGCGAGCGAGGTCGCTTCGTAGCGGTCCTTTTCGGCCAACGTGGCTTCAGCAGCGGCATCTGCACCAAGACTCAACCGTGTGGGCCACGGCAACGCCTGTTGTACGCCGACGGTTCCCAGCCCAAGTCCCATGTCGGGATTCACCGCTCGAACTCCCACCATCAACATCGGATCAGGCAAGCGCTCCGACCTGGAAATCCGATGGATAGCCGCCGACCAACGCGCGTGTGCGCTGCCCAAACCTGGTTGATTGGCCAACGCGTATTCTACATATCCGGGTAAACCAGCCTCGAACTTGAACTCAGGCAGCGCCGGACCAAGCGCCGGTGGAGGTGAACTTGTCGACCACATCTCACGCGCGTTTTGGACTGGCGCACCGCCACATCCCATCACCCCAAAAACCAAAAATAGAACCAACCACTTCACGCCGCCTCCTTGCGTTCACGCAGACGGGTGTGGTTGTGCACAGGTCGTGCCGCCGAAAAATCACTCGGCCACACGGTAGAATGCGGCCCTGCGGGACCTTTAGCGTGATTTGTTGTGACCGAAAGAGATTCTTTGTGACTGATTCGGTCACTCTGCGGCTGATGCCACCAACTTATCGAAGGTTGAACCGGAAGTTGGCGACGGTCACGAACTCGTCATCGGTCTTGTCAGAATCGATCAAAGCCGAGCCTTCTCCTTTGGTCTGAAAAACCGACAAATTGCCAGCCCCCCTGAGATTGCCCCAGGGCTCGAAAAAAGGAAGGTTAATGATGAAGAGGCTCCCGTCGAAGTTGAGCTTAGGTGGGTTGGCCAGATCCGCGGGCAGATTCGTTTGAATCACCTCACCGTTCTGAGGGGCGTTCAGGTCGAAGAGGACGAGCTCACTTTTCAGCCCGTCGAGCGACCGAGCCAAGAGCGCCTTGGTCCCGTCGCCGCTGATCCCAACAGTGAGCACGTTTGTGACCTCTCCAAGTCGTGTCACACCGCTTCCATCGGTCTGGACAAGATACGCTCCGCGATGATCGAGGTCGGGCCCATCGACGTACACGCATCGAGAAAGGTCGTTGCTGCACGCAGGCAGGTCGAGTTGGCCAAGCCTCGCCTCGTTGGTGATGTCAGGATGGCTGATATCGATTTTAGTCGGCTCGGCCGAGCCATCGGTCGGCATGATGTAGAGGCCGCCTTCCTGCTCCGAATCTGTGTCGCGGGTCGACAAGAACACGACCCGCGCTCCGTCTGCGCTGAGGATCGGGTAAAAGTCCATCGCCTCGTTGGTTGTCAGCCGCGTCGGCTCACCGCTTCGAGTCCAGAACATGATGTCAGACTTGACGAGGTCACCGTTTTTCATCAGTCGCTGCTCGGCATACGCGACCGAACTCCCCGTCGCATCAAGTGACGGAGACTGGGCCGAACGGCATACAATCTCGCCGTCGCCGACGTCGACCGGAAGCACGTCGCCTGGTTCGCCTGGCGTGACCACCTCGAGCTGCCCGAATGGAATCAGGAAGGGTCCCTCGGCCCCCGTGCAATAAGAGCTCGATGACTTGGTGTACGCGACAACCTTTCCGTCGACCGAGAGCGAAAGCCCATCGTGGACGACGAGCTGATCGAGATCGTCGAGCGACTCGGGCCCGACGGAGACTTGCCGTTTGGTGTTCGTGGCGAGGTCGATCCACGATACCGCGCCGGATGAGGCCCACACGACTTGGCCGTCGAAGGCGCTCGTGTTGATCGCTCCATTTTCGCCGCGAGTAATCCCGTCGCTATTATTGGTCTGAGTATTATTGGTGTTATTTCCACCATTATTTGCAGCCGGATTACTTGTGGTGTCGTCACCGCAAGCTGCAGCGCCGACAGACAGCAGAATAATCCCAATAAAAGCCTTCATATGGTCGCCCCTTTCAAAGTGTTTGTTGTTGACCGCTAACACAGATATCGACGGATCCACAACGAATCCCGACAACGATCTTCGCCGAGTCGAGCGACCTGCTTGAGCGGGAGCGCTATCCGCACAGGCGCAAAGCGATTGACGCCCCCACGAAACCACGTCACCATCAGCCATCGTTTTCAAAAACAGGCCTCGACCTATGAAAGAACTTCTCGCCAACTCATGGTCGATGTGTGGACAAATCGGTTCTCGGGCGTTCGTATGGGCTGCGCTAACGGTGGCGGTCACTGGCTGCACGACTCCCGACTCAAATGACGAATCCACCCCGCCTGCCTCTGTTCAACCTTCTGGCGAAGGCGGCAAAGGAGACGTTTTTGGGAGCGACGATCGCCTAGATGTCTATTCGCTCGACGAAGCTTCAGCGCTCCGAGTCGCAACGCAGGCCGTCGCCGCCATGGTGCCTCGTCATCGCCTAACTTTCGGAGCAGACACGATCGAGCTCGCTGAACCGCCCGACACGCTGCAGATCGAGAAATTCCTGTGCGACGACGCGAAGTTTGCGAGCCAACCCGTGATCGCGAGTTGCTCGGGATTTTTGGTTGCCCCCGATATCCTGATCACGGCAGGACATTGCGTGAAACAAGGGTCGACTTCGATTCAAGCACTTTGCCAAGACAGCACGTGGATCTTCGACCTGAATTACGACGACGAGGCCACAGCGGCGGCCGGCGACGTCCCGGCTCTAAAGCCCGAGAACGTCTATGGCTGCGCTGAAGTGCTCGCCTACGAGAGTCAGGAATGCACGGCCGACTACGCCGTCGTCCGACTCGATCGAGAAGTCGTGGGCCGAACACCACTGAAAATCGAACCCACCAGACCAGAACTTGGTGAATTGGTTTCGGCCATCGGATTTCCCAGCGGAATCCCAATGAAGGTCGCTCCAGGCACCGTCGCAGACATGTCCTACTACACCTCTCTCAACTCGTTTGAAGCGACCGTGGATGGGTTTGGTGGAAATTCAGGTGGCCCCATCGTCGATCCAGATGGGAGCGTTCGCGGAATTCTTGTGTGCGGCAATTCGCTTCCCGAGTACGTCCCGGGCGCAAACGGTTGCTGGCGGACTTCTCAATGTGACGCCGATGGCACCTGCCGTGGCATGGGCGTCTACGCGATGGACAACCTGAGCGCTTTCCTGGAATGTCGCGCAGCCCAGGTCGATACCCCTGACCTTGATTGTGCTGAATTCCTGCCGTCCTACCCGGAGTGCGACCCCTACGCACCAGATTGTGCGCCAGGCAAAACATGCCAGTTCGCCCCGCGTATCGCGGACTTCCGCTGTCTTGCATCCACCGAAAACCTCACCGAAGTCGGCGAAAACTGCTACCTCAACGCATGTCCGAGCGGTGCCCTCTGCGTCAAGAAAGCAGGCATGAATGCACGCTCCACGGACGTGCAATGCCACACGTTGTGCCAGTCGGACGAGTGCGGAAGGCGTGAATCCTGCGGTCCTATCGAATGGCGATACGACCAGGCCAGGGTCTGCTACCCGCGCTGACATTCAATTTCAATGTCCTGACGAGCCACGAAATAGCGACGCGTCAACGCCATGTTTCCGCAAGAGACGATAGAAGCTCTCGCGCTCGACGTCCGCGTGAGACGCCGCGTCATTCACATTGCCGTCAAAGCGCTCAAGGACATCCTGTAGGTAGCGTTTTCCAAGCTCAAGCCGACCGCGTTCGGTCGCTTCAGACCACGTGAAAGCCGACAAATCCGTGTTTGAAACACTGGCCCCCCGCAAAAGCTCCGGCGGCAAATCCCCAACCTCAACACGCTCGCCGGCCGCAACGATGCTGGCCCGCTCCACCGCAGATCGAAGCTGCCGAACATTGCCTGGCCAATCGTAATCCACCAGCAGACTCATCGCTTCTTGTGTAAATTCGTTCGGGCCTGTCACCCTGCCGTGTTCGGCCTGTTGGCGCAGAAAAAACCGGGCCAAGACTTCCACATCATCGGGTCGGTCCACGAGCTTGGGGAGCAACACCTGTGCGACATTTAGTCGGTACCAGAGATCTTCACGAAACGTTCCAGATTCCACCATCGATTCTAAGTCGCGATGCGTGGCCGCAATCAGTCGGACATCAACCTTTCGCTCCTTGGAGTCGCCCACTCGACGAATGGAGCGTTCCTCGAGCACACGCGTCAGTTTGGCCTGCAACGAAGGCCGCATATCGCCAATCTCGTCCAGAAACAGCGACCCGCCGCTGGCCTCCTCAAAGAGCCCTTTTCGGTCACTGACTGCGCCGGTAAACGCGCCTTTCATGTGCCCAAACAATTCGCTTTCCAGGAGTTCAGCTGGAATCGCGGCACAGTTCAGCGCCACAAATCGGTTCGAAGCGCGCGGGCTCAACTCGTGAACGGCTCGCGCCACGCGCTCTTTGCCGGTGCCAGTATCCCCAAGAATCAAGGTCGTCGCGTCGCTCTGCGCCAGTTTGGTCACCAACTCAGCGACGTCTTGCATCACCCTGGATTTCGCCACAACGCCGGGTAAGACCTCGGGAAACGGCGCGTCACTCGTGTTTACGGCCTTGGTCAATGAAAGCGCACGAAGCACCACAGCGCGCGCCTCTTCAGGCTCGAACGGTTTGCTCAAATAGTCGTAAGCGCCGAGCTTCAATGCCTCGACGGCCGTCCCCACGCTCGCGTACGCCGTCATCAACACAAATTCTGCACCAGGCCGTAGGCGTTTGGCTGCTTTCAAGACGTCCAGCCCGTCCATGTCGGGCATTTTAAGGTCGCATAGAATGACGTCGACTGGCTCCATCGCCAAAATCTTGAGTGCCTCCGCACCACCTTGAGCAGTCAAAACTTTCGCGTCTGCTTTCAAGACCTTAGTCATCAAACGCAACATATTATGTTTATCGTCGACGACCAGGACCACGGATTCTTTCTTAGGCATGGGTGCCTCCATCGGGCAAAAACACGACCAGGCACGCGCCGCCGTCGATTGCGTCGACGACCTCGATTGTGCCCCCATGAGATTTTACAATTCCCAAGACAACCGAGAGCCCGAGTCCGCTTCCGCCACGGCGTTTTGAAAAAAACGGCTCAAATATTCGCTCTTTTTCGGCGTCGACCACGCCAGCGCCTTTGTCTTGAACCTCGATCGCGTAGCCTCCATCGACCACGATCCCACGCAGTCGAATCGTCGCGTCCTCCGGCGAAGCGTGCGCTGCATTTCCAAGCAGATTCAGCAACACTTGGCGGATTCGAGGACCATCAATCGCGAGCCTATTATCGTCCGCATCCACCTGAACCTTATGACCAAGCGCTGCCGCACTCTCTTCAAAACGCCGCGCCGTTTCGGTCAATAATTCTGACATCGAAACCGATTCGCGTTGGGGTTCGGATGCTCGCGCATAAGATAAAAGGTCTTCTGCAATCAACTGACATTGGGCCGCTTCTTCATCCAAAATGGCGAGTTCTTCGCGCAGAGTTTCGATGTCGCCGTCGGGCACCATCGTTTTTAAATAACCACGAATAATTCCAATTGGATTATTTAATTCGTGCGCCACACCCGCAGCGAGCTGGCCAATGGCGGCCATCCGTTCATTATGCACCAACGAACTTTCACGACGTGCCAATTCTTCGCTCATTCGGTCAAATGCCCGAGCCAGCTCAAGCAGCTCTCCTTCCCCAACTTCGCCGACCTTGAAATCAAACTCACCGCCGCCCAATCGCCGAGCTGCATCCGTCAGTTTGAGCAATGGATTCAGCAAACGGTCACGAAGGCGCATCGTAAATCCGATCGACAATAATAAAATCAACGCGATGCCCAACACGCCTATCGCCAACCCCAAATTGGTCGTGTCCGTCGCAAGCATATGGGCATGAACCATTTCGCCTTCGACTGCCCGAGCAAGTGCGTCCGCCTGCGCGGAAGCTTCGGCAGAATACTTGGATATTTCAGTGTGAGCAGCTCTTAAGTCGGCGCTACGGCCGTCTCTAGCCGCCGGAAGAGCGGCATTTAGAAACACGTCGTGCATTTGTTGGGTCTTTTCGCCAAGCACTTGAAGACGCCACTTTTCGTCGGCAGGCACGTCAGCGGCGAGCCGCTGAATTCTGCCCCGCACCTCAGCACGAAGCTCCTCGTATTCCTTGATTTGGGCGTCCGTCGGGTCAATCAGAGAGCGTCCAATTTGAACCGACTCCTGGCGCACCGCCGTTGCGAGCTCGAGTCCCTGACGAATCGAGTCCTCGTCATGACGCATACCCGACACCAAGCTCGACACATCGCTGTTGACCCAGAGCAGCGCCAGGCTCATCAAAATCGCGACAAGGCTCACCGAACCAAATCCGAGCGCCAATTGCCGAGCAATGATTCGAGGTTCTCTGCTGCTTGATTCGGTATTCATACGACTCCTGTAACCATTACGGTTACACGATTCCGCACTGAATTGAAACCAAGTGCGAATGCCTACAGAAATCCGCGAGAGGTCACACAAAAAAAGGAGCCAAATGGCTCCTCTCTAATTCGCGCCCATGGCGTCATTTCCAAATGCGGAAATGATTAAAAAGCGAAATCGGCCTCACAGACGGTCAGCCCGGTATCAATTTCAGCATCATCCAAAATACCGTTCCCATTAACATCCACACCAACAAAAATATCAGTGGCTCCTGATGGTGAGTATGGGCAATATCCGAAATCACTACCACGATCGAACCGAATGACGGTGCGAGGACCACCATCTGTACCATCTGCTCCTGCTGCGCCTACTGCTCCGGCTTCTCCGTTACAGACATAGACGCTTCCTTCCACTTCGGTCGGCTGCAGCGTTCCGTCAGCATCATCGTCGCCGCCGTAGGTGACCACGGTTCCGCCTGCTGCGCAGTTAGTGCCTGGAGCCTCGACACTCGTCGTCATGATCGCGCTGATTCCAGCAGCACCGGCAGCACCGTCCGCACCATTGGCGCCGTTACAGATAGGATAGAACCCATCAACTTCCGTTGGTTCGAGTGTGCCGCTGGCGTCATCGTCCAAGCCGTAGGTCACGACCGTTCCACCCGCAGCACACAAAAGGCCGGGCTGCTCGGGGGACGAGTTGACGAGTGTGGAGACTCCGTTGGAGCCAGCGGCTCCGACGGCTCCATGACACACATATGACGACCCATCGACCTCGGCTTGTTCAAGGGTGCCATTGGCGTCATCGTCCAAGCCATAGCTGATGAGAGTCCCGCCCGTTGCACAATTATTGCCTGGGGCTTCAGGGGTCGTCATAACGATGCTGTTCAGGCCATTCGTGCCATCTGCGCCGTCCGCGCCATCGGCGCCATTACACACGTAAGTGGAACCGTCCACTTCTGCGGCTTCGAGTGTTCCGCTGGCGTCGTCGTCGAGTCCGTACGAAACCAATGTTCCACCCGTGGCGCAATTGGTTCCAGGCGCTTCGGCAATCGTGGTCACGAGGTTCGCCAGACCGTCAGCACCCGCGGCACCATCAGCACCCGCGGCACCATCAGCACCATCAGCACCCGCGGCACCATCAGCACCTGCGGCACCGTCAGCACCTGCGGCACCGTCAGCACCCGCGGCACCAATTGAGCCGGCCGCACCAGCACTGCCTACTCCATCACAAACGTATCGGGTGGAAGCGACTTCCGTTGAATCCAATACCCCATCACCATTTGCATCGATTCCAGCCTGGATCTTTTGTCCACCAACTTCGCAATTGTCTCCGGCTGCCTCAACATCGAGTGCCACGAGGCTGACCGGTCCATTTGAACCGTCGCTGCCAGCACAGGCACCGATGAAAAGAATCGAGAAAATAAGTGCGTTTTTATTCAACATAGAAGTTCCGTTCCGAGTGGTTCCGATCTCATTCACCAAACCCAGTGTTTGA
>CAYMYJ010000057.1:0-27816 GCA_964394615.1 uncultured Bradymonadales bacterium
CGAGCCTTATGGCTCGCATGTGTCTGAATAATCGCATGAATCGCATGCAGGCCATGGGGCCTGCGTACCAAGCGCAGCGCAGAAGTGGAAAAACAGGTCGGAAACGGTTGCCAGAATTTCTGGAGCCAAGTCAAAGAGACAGCCTCATAGGGCCTGCGCACCAAGCGGAGAAATCGCAAATAGGCCGAAAATGATTACCACCGACAACCGACAACGCACCTAGTGTTTTGCGACCAAGCGCCACGTCAGTTTTAGACGATGGGTCGTCGTGCCAGCAGCGTTCGATGCGGTCACTTCAAAACTCTCTTCTTCGGATTTTCCCGATGTCGCGGCGAGTTCGACAAATTCGGCATATCGCAGCCCTTCGTGGGCAAATATTCGCAAGGGTTCGTTGGCTTGCTCCAACGCCTGATACTCGATTCCGACGAGTTCAGCGGTCAGTTTGGCGCCCTGGTTGCGGATATGAAGGACCAGCATCGAAGCCGAAGTGGTTTCCGCGCTGGCAATGATGGCCGAGCCAAACATGTTTCCAAATAGGTTTTTGGTTCGTTTGGTAAAGGGCAGCGCCATCCGCGCTCCATGGGTTTCGAGGCTTTCCAACGACGCGCCCGTGACTCCCAGAACAGGTGCCTTGACCAGCATATACGCACGAAAGACGCGGGGCGAACTCACACGTTTTTGGAATTTGGCGCCACCTTCGTTCAGTTCTAGCAATCGATTTTCCATGGGGTCTCCTATGACCGAATTTCGGCCGTCATACCTTGCGTTCGAGGCTTTGGCGAGTCAGGTCGCTTGTAATCCGCGAAGGGTTCGAAACCAGTAGACCCAGACGAGATGAAAGACTGCAAACACCGCAAAAAAGGCCCAACCCATCACGGGGCCGCCTTGAATCATGGACACCAAGATCCCCAACGTTGCGGTCGCCGACCACATAATCTTGAGGCGAAGCATCGTCAGAAATCCCTCGGCATTCTGATTGCGCCCAATCCAAGACTCGACGCCGATGCCCACCAATGCGGCTCCAACGAGTCGAGACGAGATGGGATCGACGGCCGGCCAGCCGAAGAACGTCAGGAACGCAGTGGGCGCGACAAGCAAAGGAATGGCGAATAGAATGTCGGCAATGAAATGCACCACAAACCAAGTGCGAAGCGCCTTAGGCACCATCAGAAACCTCCTCAGAAGTCGTTTTCCTCAGCAGAACTCGCCCACTGTCTCGAGTCAACCGGTAAGACCATGAAACTCCTCGTCCCCATTCTGGTTCTCCTAACCTCATGCGCAAGCACCCCCGCTTCGCCACCACCGAGCGCGCCCGAGGCGAGCATCCAGCCATCACCCGACGTCGACCAGCCAGACCTCGTCGACTTGCCCGAAGACGAACAGAATTCCGACGACGTTGATGAAGGAGACCCGAACGATGAATACTGCGAGGAGTTTTTGGAGCATGAGGGAGAAGGCCCCGCGGCCTGCGTCGTGCTGGAAGACGACGAGGACTTCGCGATCGTAATGAAGACCACCGACGCCTCGAAACCCCTCAGCACTTATTGGGCGGTTTATTGCCATGGAGCACGAATCGAAAAAATCCCGATTCCGGCGGGTCTGCCGGACTCTCTGCACGCTCTGGAGTACGAAAGAAACGAATCCATTCAAATCAAGTGGACCCAAGGCAAGCCAAGTACCGATGGAACGGCAACCTTGCCGTTGCCGGCATGCCCGGAGTAGATTTCACGTTCGCTCACACTTATGAGATACTCGTAGACAAATTGGATACGGATAGTGCAAATCCCCAACACGTCGAGGTTTCTTGACGATGCCAACGTGATAGACTCAGCGGATTCGGGCACCTGAGTACAGCTCGTCGAAAGGCGAGCCGAAAGGCCCAGACAAGCAACAGCCCTGGCAGCTTGCTTTTTTGGGTGAAAATTGAACCTTGGAAAATAGTAAACAAATGGATTCCTAAATGAAGTTCAATTTCAAAACTCTAGCCCCTTTGGTGATTTATCTATCTTTGTCAGGATGCAATGTCGCTTACGATACCGACGCCATTGTCCCGACTGACCACAGCATCGATGCGGCGATCGACACAAACACGGCTGGGGATATGACCGTCTCAACGACAGCCGACGCCGGCCCCGATCTGGCCGTCACTACGTGCATTCCTGAGTCAGACGACGAGATGTGCCAGCGACTGAACATCGATTGTGGAAACTTGAGTCAGGATGATAATTGCGGGGATCGAAGGTGGCTTGTGAACTGTGGCTCGTGCGATTCACCCAACGCTGTCTGCCGCATAAATACGTGCCAAGAAACCGATTGCGGCAATGACACCGACGACGACGGTGACGGCGACATTGACTGTGCAGATCACGATTGCGTGAACCAACGATGCGGTGGAACGACCAGTCGATGTCGGCCAAACGGCGAGTGCCGTTGACTCACTCGGCCCCCAGTGAATCGCGCAAGAACTGATGCATCATCTGAGTCTGCGGTGCCGCCAGCCGTTCTCCGACTTTGCCGATCGCGTACACCACGGCGATCAGGACCAGACATAACGACCCAATGAAGAGCCCCACTGGACTTTGCCCAATCGACCATTGGGAATAACCAAACATCAAACCCGCAGCGGCGACAATTCCAAGTATACCGTACGCGGTAATGAAGAGGCTCCAGACAGGCATATTCGGTCCGACTTGGCCCGTGACATGTGTCCCGTCGGCTCTAACCTCAAAAATCACGCTCATATGCGGCGACCAGACGTGATGCACATCATCCTTCACCTGAATCTCGCATTGGCTGGGAAAATAGACGGCACGAAGCGGCAATTTCGTATTCGTGATTGCCGCTCGAATGCATTCGACGGCTTCTTCTGGATTCGTGGGAATCAAGAAGTCAAAACGTGGGCGATGACTGATACTCATTCGCGCAAGATCACATAAATCACATTTTGTGTCACTCGATTGGTGAACCATGAAGAAAATAACCATCACCCATGCCGGTCTTTCCGACCTTGCGGACATCCATGCGATCGAAGAAGAGGCGTATCCCGCGGCTCTGGCCGAGAGTGCGGAGGTCCTTGGATCGCGCATCCATGTTGCCTCAGCGTTTTGCGCGGTAGCCCTGCAGGAAGACCAACGCGTTGGTTATGTATTGGCCCATCCCTGGACCGACCAATCGAGTCCGGGGCTGGGCCGCGTCATCACGAAGTTGCCACCCGATGCCAGCGTTATTCATATCCACGACCTTGCAGTGTTGCCAAAAATGAGGGGTGCCGGTGTCGCGCGATCCATGTTGACGTGGCTCGAACAAAGGGTCGAGGAACACGGGTTTGAAGCGATGACCTTGGTTGCGGTCAACGGTGCCGACACGTTTTGGCGAACGATGGGATTTGAGGATATCGGCCCAGCCGATGGCTACGATCTGCAAGCACGGATGATGCGTCGAATTCTGCCCGGCAAATGATTATCCTCGATGCGGCCTCTTTTTGCGAAAGGTGTTGTGCCCGAACGCGGCCGCATCTAGCCTCAGAGGCAGCTACCACGATGCGCAAGGCAGGATGGAAGCTGCGTACCGTCGTCAGGCAGGGGCTCATGAACTGTTTACAATTTGGTTTAACCGCCCTCCTCCTCGTCTCACTGGGCGCATGTTCCGATGACTCTTCCCCGCGGAATCCGCCTGCAGACACGGGCATCGCGGATTCCTCGCCGGACGTCGATGCGGGTGGGATTGAATCCACATGCATCGACCTTGAGCGCGTACGGTCCTGCGAGGGCAGCGAATGCGTCGAGACGACGTGTCGCGGCGATCAGACGTGCGATGCTGGTGCTTGTGTGGATTGGCAAACAGCCGATCTCTCCCTCGACTTTTCCATTTCTGAAGACCCAGCGAGCCCACTCGGTATCCAAGTTGAGGTCGCCGAAGGCGGCTTTCCGCGGGCGCATGTCGATGCACTTCGCTTTGACTTTGGCGACGGCATCGGTGGCTGGGGGGAGTCGCTCACGCATCAGTTCAAGGCTTCGGGCGTCTACCCTGTGACCTTGGTGGTACGCATGACAGGCTATCGAGAGCTTAAGCTGACCAAGCTTGCCGTCGTAAACCCAGCCGACGATTTCAACCCGATCCGTTTAACCATCAATCAAATTCCGAACTATTTGAACGGAAGCGAGCCGGCGATTCTTGATAACGGAACGCCTACCGATACGAGCGACGACATTACCCAGCCTTTCACGCTTCAGGTGCCTCGTGAGCGATTCGACATCAATGTTGGCCTCCTTGATGGCAATGACCCGGTAGACCGGTCTTCGTTGCATTTGAGTGCCCTTGTCGAGGGTGTAGAGCATGACCTGAGTGCCGAGCTGCACTTTGGAGACGACGAAAGCGCGATTTGGGGCCTGGCCCTGATTCGCAGCGGCAACGCCCTGCCCGTTGGAATGGTGGACCTTCGGGTCAGCGCAAAAACGGTTTCAGGAAAATCCTACGCCCAGGAATTGAAGGTCGAAAGCGTTGAGTTGCCGCCAGAAAGAGACCCATTTGATCGGCCCCTGACCTGGCTCTTACGTGACGATGTGGACTTTTTCACCACGACACGCACAGCTCTCAGCGGATTCAAATATTCCTTGGACACTTCGGCGGGGCCAAATGGTGTGGCTGATTTTCTGGAAGAATTAACGCTGATGGGCGCCCAAGGCCCAGATGATGCGATGAACCTGAAATTCATGAATTGGATCAGGGCCGCAATTTCCACGGAGATTTATCGAATTTTTGGAATTGGACCCGATGGCGTTGCGCACGACGACATCGACCTAAAATTGATGTGGAGCAACGACGCAGGAGCGCCCGTACCGGCCGACTTTTCACCCACTGGTGAATTTTCGATGATGCGCCTCGGGGGGATTTTTGAAGGGTATTTGGGGTTTTCGCGTTATGCCGAATTCAACGAGGAACGCATCAATGACAGCGTGTCGGAATACGGCGTCGCAAGCGCTGGCGTGCTGACCGCTTTGACCTCAACCTACGGAATCGCCGACGCATTCAAAGCCATTCATTTCGAGAAGGGATTTCCTGTAGGGACCCACGCCGAGGACGCAACCGTCTTTGCCGATGCTTTTGACCCCTACGATACGCAGCACCCCGAAGCCACTGAGCGCTATCGAGAGCTCAAAGAGGTTGCGCGTTATATCGCGCTGGCATTAGCCCCGGTCATCGCCCACGAAATGGGACATGCGATGGGACTGATGCCAAACGGCCTTCCGCCAGAGGGGTTCTTTGGTAATCGACCCGACGTGAGTTTTGTGGGCACGCGCACCAATTCACTTCATGCCGACCTTCCAGGGCTGAATCTGATGCAAGCGGGTGGCGATACCTTATCGTTGCTGGGTGAGCTCGACGACGCTGTCGAACGTAATCAGATGAGCTTGATCGAGGTCGCCAAGCTCTTGTCGCTCGAGACGGCGCTTTCCCCGCTCTCGCGCGCCTATCTTCAGCGAAAACTGACTTATACCGGCACCCCGTAGGCCTTTATGTCTGAACGCATTTCGCTACTTATCCTTGATTTCGACAACACGCTCTTTGACTGGTTTCACACCTGGTATCACTCCTTTTCGCCATTTTTAGACGAATTACTCAAAATCAGCGGAGTGCCTCGTGAGGTGCTCATTGACGAGATTCGGGCCGTTCATCAAGCGCACGGAACCTCGGAATATTCTTTTCTGCTTCAGGAAGTGCCCAGTCTTTCCGCGGGTCTGGGCGACGCGACGTTGCTGCAGAAATACGACTCCGCGATTCAGGTTTTCCGAGAAGCACGCCGGGCGAATCTATCCACTTACCCCGACGTGGTTCCCGTCCTGCAGGAGATCAGAAACCAGGGATGCAAAATCGCCATTTTCACGGAATCAAAAGGGTTTTACTCGTCGTATCGTCTACGAAGGCTTGGCCTCGATCCCCTTGTAGATGCGCTATTTTCGCCTGATGACCACTCGATTCCCGACGAAATTAATCTGGCCACTCACCGGACAAAAGACGAATCAGAATATGGTTTGAAACATGCGCGCCACATCACCCTTGGTGCGACGATGATCAAACCCGCGCCAGATGTTCTTTTGAGCATCGTGACGGAATTCGGAGCCAAAATTTCCGAGACGGCCTACGTCGGCGACAGTCTTCCCAAAGACATCCAAATGGCTCAAAGCGCAGGTATCATTGATGTCTTTGCAAAATACGGTGTGGCGCGCGACAACCCCAAATACCGGCTTCTGCGCGAGGTTTCCCACTGGACAAAAGAAATGGTTGAAGCCGAAAAACCTGCACAAAACACACATGTCATTCCGACCCACGAGCTCTCACGCTTCTCGGATATTTTAAGTATTTTAAATTTTGGATCGAATAAATGACGGAAAAAACGGATAAAAAACCGAGTCAAGACGACGAAATCGAACTCAAGGATGCCCTGCGTCTGGACCTCGATATTTGGAAAGAAATGATTGCCACTCAGCGCCATTTCAACGATATCGAAATGAAAATCCGCGGGCTTTTTGTCACCGTGACGGCCGCCCTCTTTGGCGCTATTTTCCTGGCCATTCAGGCTCAACGAACCATTTTAGTTGTCGGAATAGAATTCAACACAGTGTTCATCCTGGCTGTGTTTGGAAGCATCATCACGGTGGTGTTCCGGATGATGGACAAGGTCTGGTATCACCCGTTGTTAAAGGGCGCCGTACGAGCCAGCACCGAGCTCGAGGCGGTGATGCAAGAACGCTACGGAAAAGGCCCAAACCTTTCACAATTCATCACGAAGGACTCTCGTGTTCCCTTGCGTGAGATTTTTCCACGTCCCTTCAATAGGCTCTTGGATTTCACCGACAAATTCCGATTTTTGCCGCTATGGATGAAAGGAGACTTCCCGCTTCAATCCAACCACAAGCTCTCGTTTCTGTACGGTACTTTGCTCGTCGTTTACTTGTTTCTTGCAGCGGCTTCCCCATTCATCGCCGCGAACGCCACCGGTGCAAGTGCTGGCGAAACAGTCATCAAATCCATGCAATGAGCGCGATCGTTCAGGCCCGCGACAGAAAGTCCGCGAGGATGTCAAAAACCACACGAATTCGGCGACTTGTGCGCAGCTCTCGGTGGCAGACGAGCCAGATGGGAATTGGGATCGAAACCTCGGGAAGAACCCCGACCACGGCCGGCTCGACCTCGCCGACTTCGGCCATCATGATGCAAACGCCAAGGCCCTGCTTGCACATTTCCCACTGAACAAGATGGCTCTGCGCCGAAATCGGAAATTGCTCACGGCGCACATCGAGGCCGAGCTTCTGCAGGCCAGCGATCATCACGTCAGTTCGGTCAAAAGCGAAAATTTCCGCATGAGCAATATCCGCCAAGTGCGTAATGGGGGGGCGAGCGTCCAGATAACGTTTTGAGGCGTAGAGCCGAGCCTCTGCATGCCGTATTTTTCGTGCAATCAAGTCAGGCTGAGTCGTCTGGAAGTTTCTCACGGCGATGTCGGCCTCGCGCCGTTGAAGGTCACGAGGCGAGTTTGAGACCACGAGTTCGAGTTCAATTCCGGGGTATTCCGACCGAATCGCCTCAATCGCTGGCGGCAGCAGATAGGCCGAAACCGCCTCGCTGGCGGTAATCGACACCGTTCCGTCCACGGACTCGGCCTGCCCCGTCGCCGCAAGGGAGGCTCGATTGGCCGACGCCCCCATCTCGCGGATATGTTCCAAAAGATCGAGGCCAGCATTTGTGATTTCTAGGCGAACTCCGACTCGCTCAAAGAGAGTGACCCCAAGGGCCGCCTCGAAGGCCGAAATCTGGCGTCCAACGGTAGGTTGGCTCAGTCCAAGCGCCCTCCCCGCCTCAGAAAAACTCCCCTCTTCAGCTGTGACGAGGAACGCTTTTGCGTGATTCCAATCGAATTTTATCGAACGCCAATCCATGCATTTATGCATACCACGTCTACAAATTTACGCAATCGACGCCACTGAACGCATGGATAAATTGATTGGAGTTCAACAACGACAAGGAGAAAATCATGAGAAGTGCAACGACCCCACATTACGGCTCCCCCCAAGTCATCCAGCTCGCCCGCCGCCCGCGTCCGCTGGCCAACGACCACGACATCATTGTGGAGGTCGAAGCGGCGGCCGTGACCGCCGGCGACGTCCGCATGCGCTCAGCGGACTTTCCTGGCATCTCAGCCTTACCAGGTCGAATGCTCATGGGCGTGTCTCGCCCACGAAACGAAGTCCAGGGAACCATGTTTGCCGGGCGGGTCGTCGAGGTGGGCGAAGAGGTGAAACGTTTTGCGCCAGGCGATCGAGTGTTTGGAAGTGTCGATCACGGAGCATACGCCACTTTTGTGAGGATCCACGAGGACATGACGATCGCAAAGATTCCCGACGATATCGGTTTTATCGAAGCAGCGTCGGTCCCTTACGGAGCGGTCACTGCCCTGTATTTTTTGCAACATCTTGCCGATCTGCAACCCGGGGAACGCGTCTTAATCGTAGGGGCATCGGGAGGAGTCGGACAATATGCGGTCCAGATCGCCAAATACCTTGGGGCCGAGGTCACGGGCGTGTGCAGCGAACCAAACGCCCTCCGAGTCCTGGAACTTGGTGCGGATCGGGTGATCGACTACCAGACCGAAAACTACCTCTCAAGCGGCGAAACCTATGACGTAATCTTCGATATCCAGGGAGTGACTGGATTCTGGCAAGCAAGGAACGCCCTTAGTGCGCGGGGACGATTCATCACTCTGCTGGTGAGCTTCGCGGTCCTGATGCAAATGGCGGCAACTTCGATTCTTGGCGGAAAACGAGCGATTTTTGGTGTCGCGCTGGGTGGTCCAGACCAGCTGGCTAAGGTCGCAGATCTGCTGTCTTGTGGAGCCATTCGGCCCGTTCCTGGCGCAGTGTTTCCGTTCGATGAAATCGCGCGGGCGCACGAAACCGCTCAATCACGCAGGTCGAACGGAACGGTCATCGTTCGTGGGGCTGGGCACGTCATCACCGCAGATATTGGAGCTGCCTCTTGTTCTAGAATGCTTGGTTTGCCCATGTTTCAATGAGCTGAATATCGCCCAAAGACAACGGAGGCAGGCCAAGAGGCATCCCGAGCACCTCGGGATCGACAACGCCGCGGATCTCGGCATGGCGCGCCTTCAAATGTCGCGCAAGCCGCGGTGCCGCGTTCTTGGCGAGTTCTTCGGTGCTAAAATCAACGCCCTTTCCAGCGAAACCAAAACCACCTGTATTTCCTGGCCCGCCGTCACCGTCGGCAAAGGTCGTTTCGCCATCACCATGGCAATGCAGACAAATTCTGGCGAAAACTTTCGAATTTACTTCATCAAAACCAACTTCACGCTCAAGGGGCGGCAGGAAGACAGCGGGAGGCATTTGTTTTGGAGCGGCGACAGGCGTTCGAATCAAAAATGCAGCGACATCGACCGCCTCGGCCTTTGTCAGCAGGTCGGGCATCAGCGTGTCCGACTTGATGCCTCGAGGGTTATCAAGCCATGCTACCAGAGTATCGCGATGCAATCGTTCGCGAGCGTGACGCAGGTCAGGAGCCAACTTCGGTCCGTTTCCAGAGGCTATCGTCGTGTCACCGCCCGTCATTGCACCAAAATCATGACAGGATAGACACGCGCGTTGCCCAAAAAGAACCCGTCCGCGTTCAACGTCTCCCGAGTCGGCAAGGTCGACCACGTCAGCGGGTTGATTTGTCAGTCCCAATTCGTCAGCAAGCGCTTCGGCGGCGGCCTTGTCGATCTTCATGCGTGGCATGGTTTCTTCGAGGCGCGGCCGTAAATCATGTGGATTTTGCACAAACTCAATGAACCAATCGCGGCGAATGCGCTTTTCTATTTGATTCAGCGACGGAATCGCCTTGAGGTGCCGGATGTTTTTTTTCCACTCCACCAGCGTTGATTCTGGCCAGAATTCATCGAAAGCCCCGTTCGCAATTCCTAGGTGGCACCCGGTGCACGATTGATCCAATGGCATCGGCTTCACGTCGGTCATGCCAAGGTGACAACGTTGACACTCGAACTTATCGACCGTGGGGCGAAGGGACTTCCAAGCCTCGACCGGCGCTTCGGGCTGCTGTTTTTTGCAGCCCACCAAGAACACCGCAATCATCAGAAAGATGATCTTGGTCAAAACACGACCTCATTATATTGCTGTTTTTTGAACTTTTGGACCTCGTCGGCGTTTGCCTTCATGTCGAAAAGGGTATGCGTCAAAAAACCGGTAATAATCACAACGAACGCATATCCCAAAAACCGGCGACCGTAGGTGGTGAAATCGATCAGGCCCAACAGCGTGAAGAAGACGGCCGCAAACGTGTACCCGCCGACCGCAAACGGAGAGCTTGAGGTGGCCAGAAAAAAGCCCATACCGTAGCCGCCAATCACGGACGAGAGCAAAATTGCGCGGGAAAAGGCCAATCTATTTTCAAGCCGTCGCCCGTAAAACATCCGTAAGAGGCTGCCAAAACAAACCCCAGCGATGGCAAACTCCGATGGGTAGGTGGTCATATTGAAAATGCCAAAACACGCCCATGCACTCGCTGGTAATAATAGCATTAGGGCAATGAAAGGTGCGGCGATGCGAATCATGAATCCTCCTATGAAGCGGATTTCCAGAATGCCCGACAGAGATGGATTTCAGGTCATGTCCGTGTGAAACCTGTGTGAAATCAAACCAAACAAAGGCTCCGTGAAGGCGCCATCTGGCGAATCATAAGGGTTTGATGGTATTCTTGAGCAGGTGTGGGGCCCTCACTTAATTTCATCCGACGGCACATTATGTATGAATCACGCTGGCTTGTAGCGCTTTTGGTCCTCTTGGGCGCGTGCTCCGACACGGCCCCCCAGGGCAAACAGAGCGATGTTGGGACCGATGTTGGAGTCAGCGATGCCCAAAGCGATGCACTTCAAGATGACCTTGGGACGGATGCGACTGATGCCACAAATAATGCGCCCGGGCCGGTGGTGGTCGAAGTTCTGCAAACAGGCCAAGCGACGGTCGCCGAACACCTTTTCACGTACGAATTAGCGCGGGTCACGGACCCGGATTCGGGGCATGTGACATATGTCCAATGGAACCGTCCTCTGGATATGCCGTCGACGCCTCACCCGGTATTTGTCTTTACCAAACCCTATGTCGGCATTGATTGGACCGGCGAGGCGGTCGACGAGAAGTGGGCGGCCCTTGGAGCAGGGATGCACCCCGATGCGGACGAACCCAGTTTCGCTGCTGAAACAGGGAGCAATATCGCCTATTCACAGATCACACCTTTGCAGGGTGTCGAAGAAGGCGCCGTGCCGCTTTTGAACCAAATCCCAACACTGATGCTGTTCGGTCGATTCTACGCCGGCGGTTCCATCCAAGACGATCGTGACGACATGGTTCTTGGCCTTCGTTTTCTGGAAAACCGTCCGGATGTCGATCCGGCGCGCATTGCAATTCTAGGCGGGTCGTGGGGAGGTTTCGAAGCGATTTACGCAGCGGCCTATGCCCCAGAAAGCGTGCGCCCTGCTTATGGTATTGCGCTCTACCCGCTCTCAGATTTCGCCCAGGAGACGGCATACGCAGACCAGTTTCCAACCCTTTCCGTGGCCGGACAGCGCGACATGTATATGAATTTTTTCGAACCCTACGGCCGGCGTATTCAAGCCACCGTGGAGCCTAATGGGAGTTTCGCGGGTTTCACGCATGCAGACATCGCGTCACGCCTGTCGACGCCATTTATTTTTCTTCATGACGATCATGACACCCTGGTGCCTTTCACAATGGCAGAAGACCTCGCTAAATCCCTTGGGGACCGAGCGCAATATTTGTGGTTTCGCCACGAAGCCCCAGTCGATCTGAATGTTGATGTTCCATCTCATGGGCCGACACCCTCAGCCTTTCCGATCTCGATGTACTCACTGACTTACGCGAGCGTGCTGGTCCAGCTCCTGCCAAGTACGAATCCGTTAATCCTCGTCGCGGATTCCAACGATTTCCAGGCGATGTTGCTCCACCTTCAGGCGCAAGAGGCGCGTGGTCAGGGCCTGAGCGACTTTCTAAAAATGCTGGCCGCGCTGGCAGATGCACGTATTCAGATTTTTGACCTTTCGGCCAACGGATTTACAGCTGGGCCCGACTTTGTCGCAGCAGGGTTCAATCAAGCCTTCGGCACAGATTACACGGCGAGCAATATTCAGGCGTCGCTTCTGGCCCGATGAGCCAAACACAAATGGTTGGAACATGACAACTCTTGGAGAATGGCTAGACGAAGGCCACTTTTCGCTCGGCCTTTCCTCGGGCTTTTTCGGGTTTTACGCCCATACCGGAATGCTCTGTGCGTTGTCGGAAGCCGGCTTCCAGCCAGAGGCCCTATCTGGTTCGAGCGCAGGCGCGCTGGTCGCGGGGTGTTTTGCTGCGGGACTTTCGTGCGACGAGATTGCAGCCCTGCTGTTTGGTCTGACCCGCAGGGACTTCTGGGACCCCACACCGGGCCTTGGGCTGTTGAAAGGCGCCAAATTCCAAGCCCTACTGGAAGAGTCTCTGCCCGTAAACGACTTTTCAGAGACGCAAATCCCACTTTCTGTTTCGGTCTGGGATATGCGCCATCGGCGCACAAGGGTCATCCAACACGGCGACCTTTCGACGGCCATCCGTGCGTCGTGCGCCCTGCCTGGTCTTTTTCAACCGGTCGCCCATCCCGTGGGTTGGCTCTTGGATGGTGGCATCGCAGACCGTCCGGGTGTGGCCGGCCTGCGGGGTAAAGATCGAGTACTCTACCATCACCTCCATGAACAGGGGGCGAAGGTCCAAAACCTTCCCCTAGGTCCACGGAACTTGGTCCTTGGCGAGTTGCCGAGGGTCTCCCCATTCCGTCTGGAGGTGGGAAAGGACGCGTTCGCGACCGCCTATCGGCGCACTCAATTGGCGTTGGATAAGCAAATTTGACCACGTTCGAAATGAGCGTGGTTAACCTAAATTAGGCTTCGTTGATCGTGACTTTGATCATTTGAACTGGGGTCTCAGGACGGTCGTTTCGATCCGTGCGGACGTTCTCGATCTTGGTCAGGATATCCATGCCTGAAATGACTTTGCCAAACACCGGGTGTTTCGAGTCACCAGCTGAAAACCAATCCAAGAAAGAGTTGTCCGCGGTGTTCATGAAAAACTGCGACGAACCGGAGTTTGGTGCGCCAGTATTGGCCATCGACAATGTCCCAGGTGCATTCGAGAACTTGGCGTCGGCCGGAAACTCATCCTGCAAGGGTCCGTTTGGTCCGTCGCCCGTGCCTGCGCGACGGCTCAGTGGATCGCGGCTATGCGGACAGCCAAATTGCGCCATGAAATTGCGAATCACGCGATGGAAATGCAGGCCATCGTAAAAGCCCGACTTGGCCAGCGTAATGAAATTGCCCGCTGTGATGGGCATTTTGTCGAGGTAAAGCTCGACGGTCATGGTGCCGAGTGATGTTTCGAGGGTCGCGGTTGGGTTTGCCATGGGTCTTCCGAGTGTTTGAATTTGAGACGAGCTCCCTAGTTTCTGGAACGACGTCGAAGGGTGAAGTAAGGTGCCAACAGCATTAGGGCAAGCTCTTTTTCGTGAGTGACAGATTTTGAAGAAGTTATGGATATCGTTTTTTGTACTTGTTAGTGCCGGTTGTCTCGAGTCAGCCATTGATTCTCCGACGGGAACCGCGAATAACGCGACCAACAACGCGACGAATAGCGCAACGAATAGCGCAACGAATAACGCGACCAACAACGCGACCAACAACGCGACCAACAACGCGACCAACAACGCGTCAAATAACGACACCGACAACCCAACCAACAACGCGACCAACAACGCGACCAACAACACGACCAACAACACGACCAACAACGCGACCAACAACGAAGGCTGCAGTGCGGGGCGCTTTTGTACGAGCGTCACTCATTCGGTTTGCGACCAGGGGACTTGTGTCCCTTGCTCTGATAACGTCGGCTGTTCTTTCCTGCCTGATACTCCAACGTGCAACGACGGAACCTGCGTTGAATGCTTACCAATAATGGAACCGACGGTTTGCGCTGGGAAGGTGTGTGACCCCAGGAAGTTGGTGTGCACGTCGTTCACCTTCCACGACAAAAACGTGTGTGATGAGTGTGTCTCAAGTGCGCAATGTACCGGCTCCGATCGCTGTGTCCAAGCAAGGGGGACGAGCAGATCCTTCTGTTTGAGCCCATTCATCATGGAAAAGGTTTGTCCGATACCCTTTGCGCCGACGCCCGGCACGACGGTCGAGTTGGACTCGTTCGAAACCTGTGGGTTTGATGACCTCGCCATCGGTTGCGAGGGCTATAAGAACATCGGGGTCGCCTGTGCAGCCCCCTCAGATTGCAGTGGTGGTTCGGTGTGTATGCCGGATCCTAATGGAGCAGTCGACCAGTACTACTGCACCTATTCGTGTTCGTTGGATCAATGCCCTGCGGGCATGAGTTGTAAGGGCGGATATTGTTATCGATAGTTTCCGCGACCGGCTGTGTCGGCGTGGCGATGAGGCGATTTAATCATGTTGAAATTTAACGCGTATTTTTTTGGTAAGACGGCATGCATAATTTTTGGATCATAGTTTTGGTTCTCTCCAGCATGGGCTGCCTTGAAGACGCCGTCGAATCGCCGATCGGCGCGACGAATAACGCAACGACGACGAATAACACGACGAATAACGCGACGAATAACACGACGAATAACGCGACGAACAACGCGACGAATAACGCGACGAATAACGCGACGAATAACGCGACGAATAACACGTGTCTTAATGTCACGTGCGCCGAGGTCACAGAGTCGGTTTGTCGCGACGGTGCATGTGCGTCATGTTTAAACCACACCGATTGCGCTCACCTGCGCGCCACCCCACTTTGCGACAGTGGAAGGTGCGGTGAATGCACGCCAGAAAGTGAGAAGGAGAATTGCGACTCCCACGTCTGTAACCCAGCCACTTTGAAATGCACTCAGCTCGATATCGCACAGCAAATAACATGCGGCGAATGCGTCTCAAGCACACAGTGTTTTGGCGATGCGGCCTGTTTTGTCGAGGAGGACCGCGGCTACTGCCTGCCCGTTTCCCAAATCTCGATTTTGTGTGAATTTCCTTTTAGTGAACAGGAACTCAAAACCATTGAATCAACGGAAGTTTTGGCTTGCGGATTCAGCAATATCAGCACTGGATGCGCCACATATTCGATGCTGGGTCAGCCTTGTGTAGGCGACATTGGCTGCGGCGGATTGGGATGCGCACCGCCGCAAATTGTGGGTGGTGACCAATACTGCACTTATGAGTGCGGTGCGACGAACAAGTGTCCTGAGGGAATGAACTGCGTCGAGAGTTTTTGCCGTAAATAGAGGCGTTCTCGGTCGTTTTTAGGGTCCGCTAATTGCTTCAAACCTGCTGAACAGGCTAAATAGAGCCGTGCAGCAAACCTACGACGAAATCTTCGAGACTCTTGGTCTCCAAGCGACGCAAAAGCTTGAGTTGGACAAGACCTTGGCCGGCAAAGCCTTGGACTGGCGCGACACTCTGCGGGAGTCTCTGCCCTTGCTGCCCCTTGGCGGCGAAAAAGAGTCCCAATTTCAGATTCGCCACGAAATCGGCCGAGGCGGCATGGGGCTGGTGCATCTCGCCTATCAAAACGCCCTGGGCCGAGACGTCGCGATCAAAACCGTGCATGCCGGGGAGATTTCGCGCGATACCGAAAACGCACTCCTTCAAGAGGCGCGCGTTATGGGGGCCGTGGAGCACCCAAACGTGGTTCCAATTCATGTGATTGGGCAGGACGAGGCCGGTCGGCCAGTGATCGTCATGAAGCGCATTCAGGGCGTGAGCTGGGAGGCCTATTTCAGCAATCAGACCGCTGTGCCTTCTGAAGACCCTATGGGCTTCCATCTGAACATCTTTTTGAGCGTTTGCAACGCGATGTCGTTCGCGCATAGTCGCGGAATTCTTCACCGTGACATCAAGCCCGAAAACGTGATGGTTGGGCAATTTGGCGAGGTCTATTTGCTGGATTGGGGGCTGGCGGCGGCGCTGGTGGATATGCCCAGAATTCCGAAGGTCTCGGATCTCGCGGGTGTGGTCGGAACGCCGGTCTTCATGGCGCCGGAGATGACGACCGGGGATAATGCGGCGCAAGGCATTCACACGGATATTTTCCTGCTCGGCGGACTTCTGCACACCGTGGCAACCGGCGAGCCGCCCAATCGGGGGACGACACTCTTTGAAGTGATGAGTTTTTCGTACACCGGGCAAAAACACATCTATCCCGACACCGTTCCTGAGGAGCTGGTCGATATCTGCGAACGTGCTCTGGCGCACGCGCCGGCAGACCGTTATGCGAGTGCTGACGAACTCAAGACAGCTGTCGAGGCGTTCCTGTCGCACAGGAACAGCCATCAATTGGTCCATGCTGCGAACGAAAGAATGCAAGCGCTGACACGAGCCATCGAGGAAGACGAACCGGAACTCGATGCGCATTTTGCCGAAGCCCGATTTGCATTCATGTCCGCGCGTCAGATCTGGCCCCAAAACCCCGAGGCCCAAAAGGGCCTGCAGGCCTGCCTGAAACAGATGATTATTTACCGTGCGGAGCACGGCGATTTCCTTGGGGCCAGAGCACTTTTATCCGAGCTCCCAGAAGCCGATGAGGCACTTCTTTCGTTGGTCGACGAGAGCGCTTCTCGGGCCCGAGCTGAAGAGGCCAAACTGGCCAAGATCGCCTACGACTACGACGAATCGGTAGGCATTCATTCACGCCAATGGGTGGTGGGTACGATGGCCGCGACTTTTGCGCTCGCGCCTTTTGTCCTTGGGCCAATGACTCGCTCCCCCGTTCCTGCGCTATTCCGTGGCCTCACCGAAGTCCCACTTCTATTCTGGGCAAACGCCGTCATGATTGCGTTCGCGCCAGCGCTGGTTGCGCTGAATTATTTCACCTTCACGCGTTATCGTGACCACAAAGCAAGCCGCATCTTCTCGCTCGGCATGACCTGGATGTACGTCCTCGCTCTATTTGTTCGTACCAGCACGCTGTGGTCAGGGCTGTCACTTGTTCATGCCGCAGCAGCAGAAACCGGCATCTTTTCAAGCGGTCTCATCATGTTGGGATTGGCGATCGACAGGCGACTCGGCCGGCCGGGCTGGTGGTACGCCATGACTGGACTTGCCCTCATGCTGGTGAATGATTACCCGCTCGAGATCTACTCGTTCGGGTCATTTCTGGCATGCGCGTCGTTCTTGTATTCGGGCCCCATCGAAATCCGGCCGCCCTGGGAACCGCGTACTTAGATGCGATTTGATTTCGCCGTAGATTTCCGTATGGTTCCGCCCGTTTGAACCCACGGAGCCTCCACCATGAAAAACCTCGCGCTACTCTTGATTCTGACCCTCTCAGCCTGTTCTGGGGTCGACGGTGTTAATGGCGACGACGGGACGGATGGAAATGATGGCACCGATGGCCTTTCGCCACGCATCATTGTTAGCGCCGAGGCCCCCGGCGCTTCATGCCCGACCGGAGGCCAGCGCATCGAAACCGGTCTTGACCTCAATAATGACGGAAACCTCGCGCCGCTGGAGATCGAGGACACTGTTTTCGTCTGCAACGGCCCAGAAGGCGCCCCGGGCATGGACGGAGCGATGGGACAAGAAGGAGCGACCGGAGCGGACGGTGTGGCATCACTGGTGAGTACTTCGACTGTAACACCGGGTGCCCAATGCGCCGGTGGTGGTGTTCGAATCGACACAGGACTCGACGACAACACGAACGGAATTCTCGACGCCTCAGAGGTCACGGCCACTGATTATGTGTGCGACGGTTTTGACGGCACAAACGGAAGCGATGGCAGCAACGGCACAAGTGGATTGTCGTCACTGATCGCGACCGACATCGAACCCGCTGGCCCCAATTGCAGTGCGGGCGGGGCTCGAGTGCGCACGGGACTCGATGCGAACCGCAATAACCTGCTCGACGCCACCGAAGTTCAGACGACACGCTACGTCTGCAACGGCACAGGGGGCGCGGCCCTAAGCCCTGTCGTAGTCAGTGTGTTTGGGGGATATGCCAACCCCACGTACTTCACGGCCGATCAGGTCGCGACGTTAATCTCGGCCCCCATCACAGTTCCTGGCCCCGGTAAGATCATCGCAACCGGCTCAGTGGATTTGTATTGCGAGACCGATGCAGCCGCCTCATTGACGGACTGTTCAAGCTTTCCTGTGCAAGGCGTGCTGGCCCTCACATCATCCGCGGCGGTCTCGACCTTTGCCGAGTTAACGGCTCAGGAAGGGCATGTGTTTTTCCATGCAGCAAAAGACTCAACAAATAACCTGTTCACCACGCGGGTGTTCACTGTGGGTGCGGCGGGAACGCAAACCTACTACCTGAGAATGCTCAACAATAACGACGGTGAAATCGGCGGCTGGAGACAGCGCCTGACACTTCTTTGGGTTCCAAACTAGTTTCAAACGGCTCTGAGAGCCGGCCTCTAGCACACCGCGCGCTGTCCTTTTTTAATGGACACCTTCCCACTCATGCGGACTTAACCCTAAGTCTGTGATTTTTTCTGCCCACTTTCGTTGGTCCCCGACCGCGATTCGCGGCAGATAAGATCCACCATCCAGTTTCCAGAACGGCCTCGATTTAGATCTTAACCGAGGCACTAACCTCTCTGACGACGCCCTTCCTCTCTATTTGCGAGCCAAGACGCGATCGCCCCAAAAACAGAGAGCCTCGAACTCAAGGTGATCACCTTGGCTTCCCGACACCTGAATACGCCCCCCCACATAGCCCCACACACACCCAATTCTGGGTTTTTCTGTAGGACGACTCAGCTTAACAAAGATTACACGCTGTAAAGTTTACAACGTGTCAAGGAGCCTTATTTTATGCGGGTGATCGGCAGTTTTGCCCTCCAGATATCCCACTGCTACCTTCACTTCTCAGCGTCCTTTAAAAAATGACCGCACACGCAGTCATCGGCACATCCGATGGCCTGCGATAGGAGTAGAAGTAAATGACAAGATTTTTCACATCGAAAGCCCTTGGATCCGCATCGTTGGTCTTGTTGGTTGCAGGCGCGAGCTGCTCGGTTGACCTCGACCAGAATATATTGCTCGAAACCGTAGGTGATTCGTCGGGTGGGACCGCCGGGACCGCGTGTGGGCAAGAGATTCTGCCCCCGCCAATCGCCATTCCAGACGACACCGCGAACGCCTCGAGCACCTTGGTTTCGGTGCTCAACTTCGCGACTGACCATCCTCTGTTGACGGCAAACGGTGACGGTTACCACGACACCACGGTTTTCAACGCCGATGTGGTTATCCAAAATCCAGGCATCGCGGGACACGACTATGCGTTGGATTGGAAAGTCAAAATCAAGTCGGTCGATACATGCTTAGAAATCGCCACCATCACAAACTCAAACCCTGTGACGTTCCCAACCGCTGCTCAAACCTTTAGTGAAGACTTCGAAAGCTTGGTGCCTGGGACCATCGTCACCAACCAGCTTCCAGGCTTCACCGTGGAGTGCGACAGCCGAAAACGATGGAAACCCGACGCCTGCATCATCATGAACACGCAGTCGAATCATTGCCCGAGTCATTTCCAAAGCACGAACCAAGGCCAGGTGCTCGTGCTCGCCAAAAACCTACGTGACCGAAATCACGATGGGATCGTCGATCGTCCAGACGACGCCTCACGAGGTGGCACGATGAACCTGAACTTCGACACGCCAGTGACCTTGACGGCGTTATCGTTCAGAGACGTCGACTATAACGAGAATTCAGACGCGATCGTGACTCGTTCCAACGGAACAACGACCTCGTATGATATCCCGACCGGACCTAACGGTTCAGCCACAACACTGACGCTTTCCGAATCGGATGTGACCTCGGTCGAGATTATTTTGCGCGGTTCGGCTGCATTGACCGACGTGGTGTTCACCAAGGACTCGGCAAGCAGCGGGAACGCCGAATTGAACCTTCGCGATGCATGGGATGGCATCGCCGACTCCGGCCTCTTGTCGCCAGATGGCAATTACGCGTTCCAACTTGAAGCCACGCTTCGCGATACGGTGAGCGGAAACGTCGACACCGTCACGTCGAAAACCTTGGGGATGACGTTGAAGGCCAGTGCGGTCGACTTCGAACAACAACCCACCGTCCAAGCCTGCGACCCTGGCACCGACGATTTTGGATGTGAATGCCCTCCGACTGACCCGACGTGCTCATTCACTTACACGGATGCAGCGCCGACCCCTGCGGACCTGCTCTTGCTTGGGCCAAGCTTCATCACGACGACCCAAGACGCGAACACCGGTCGACTCAGCGTCGTGGCTGACCTCAGCGCCTTGGCCGCATCTGGCTTGCTCTTGAAGGGTGATGGGGTGTGGGCCGACGCGGCTGCGGTTCAAACCTATATCTCGACGTTGACCGGCGTTCCTGCCGACTTGGATGGACGACTTTTCAATTTCGATTACACCCAGGTTGGGGCAACAACGGCTGTGACCAACACCGGCATTGGCAATTTTCAGTTCAACAACCTGCTTTTGGACGCCATCACAGACGAAAATGGCGGCATCACCATCAACGGCACGTGGGTCAGCATCGCCGACTTCCTGAACTCGACCAACACCGGCGCAGCCGCATACGATATTGCCGACACCTACGCCGGCGCCAGCTGTTCGTATGTTGCGGCATTCAACGGAAGTCACCAACTCAGCTCGAAGTACTGCCTCTACAACGATGCCATTGGCCTGCCGGACGGACTGGGGCTTTACACGCAACGAAGCAGTGTTTTTGATACGAGTCAAAATGGTGTTGAAACCATCAAGCGGTCGACGTTCTGCGACAGCGATGGCTGCGCCGTGCGAACATGGTCGCAGGACGTGACCATCACGGTCGATTCATTCTACTTCACCGTCGGCGCTCTCGGAGTTGAATTGGTCTTCAACGATCAAACAAGTTACGCTACGCCATCGTTGGCTCGAATGTTCGACCGTGGTCCCGTCACGGCTGTCATTTCGGGACAATGTTCACGTGCAATCGTGGAGAACACGGCATTGAGGGTTCGCCTTGATGCTGCCGATGGGGCTGTAGGAACGACCTGCATTATCAACGGGTATTACGACTAATCTGTGAGTGATTTAGACTCCAAGCTTGTATCTGGACTCTTCCACACCCCAGCGCACTACGATCGAACCAATCCGTTCTACGGGGCCGCCGAGCCGGCGGCCCTTTCGTTTTCGCCGGTGAACCTTGGGCCCTTCTCTCTTTCATGCGTTCTGGGTCAGGGCGGCATGGGCGTCATCTACGGCGGTGTTCACGTCGCGCTGCGTGTCCCCGTCGCAGTTAAGGTCATCACCAAAGAAGGCGCGGAACACCGGCGGTTCAGAACCGCGCTGGTCAACGAAATCCAGGCCGTTTGTGCGCTGAATCATCCAGCTGTGGTCAAGGTCCTCGACCAAGGTGAAATCCCCGACGAGGCTGAGGTCGCCACCAACGGTGAACTGCGAGCCGGCACGCCCTATCTGGTGATGGAATATGTGCCTCGTGGCACGGTTCAAGACATCATCGGAAAGGTAACTTGGCGGCAAGCCAAGGCGATTCTTCTGACTGTGCTCGATGGGCTGGCGCACGCACACGCGATGGATGTGATTCATCGTGACATCAAACCATCAAATATTTTGCTTGGGGATTTTGGCGACCGAGTCATTCCCAAAATCGCCGACTTCGGGCTCGCGTTCGCCACCGAAGACGCGGCTCCACTGGCCCGAGCTGTCGGGACGCCACAATACATGGCTCCGGAACAGATTTCACAGCCCTGGCGAAAACACGGGGCATGGTCGGACCTTTACGCGCTGGGATGTGTTGCGTTTGAACTGATTACGGGCCAACGAGCCTTCAGCGGCCCCACCGTGCGCGAAATCATCAACCTCCACCTGGCGGGCAATCGACGCGAGTTCCGGACGATTCTTCAGGTGCCGCCCGAGTTTCACGATTGGCTCAACCGCATGTTGGCCATCGACCCCAACAAACGTTTTCAAAGCGCGGCAGAATCGGCTCAGGCGTTGCTGGCGCTTGACGATCGCTCGTTACGAGATGTTCGTCCGCCAGAGATGTCGACCCTTCCTATTGCTGCCGTCACCCCTGTTTTGGATGTGTTTCGCAGCAGCGGAGGGGAACTGGTCGCGGTGAGCAACGTCGAGCAGTCACTGCAGGAAATCCCAGATCGCTGGATGGCTCCAGTTCTGGACCGTATGCCGCTGTTGCAAGTCGGCGCGGGGCTTGGAGTCCTCGGCCTGCGCACGATTCCGCTTGTGGGGCGTCTGGCCAATCTGGACATCGTCTGGCACTCGCTGCGTGAAAGCGATGAATACCAACAAATCCGAACAATCATCGTTCGAGCGCCCGAGGGCACCGGCCGTACTCGATTTGGCGAGGCTTTTGTGCAGCGGGTTCGAGAGTTGGGCGTGGCAACGGTGTTGAAGGTCACCCATGCCGCAGAACGTGGACCCACGGACGGCCTGAGCGGCATGGTGGCTCGCCATTTCCGTACTCTGGGAGCCAATCCACGAGACCTCCAGTCTGCCGTCCAATCGGAACTTGATGTGGTGGGAATGACCAGCGCTTACGACGTTCAGGCCATGACAGCCCTCTGCGACGAAGCCAACGTCGGTGCAAAACCTTCGATCGAGTTTTCGACGGTTCGCCAGCGTCATACCCTGCTGATTTCGTGGTTAAAACACCTGTCTCGAGTTCGTCCCGTTCTTATCTGGGCAGACGATCTTCAGTATTCGCGAGAGACCATCGAGTTTCTGGAAATGCTCGCCAAAGATGCCGAGGGCGCACGCGTCATGGTCCTTGGGGCATGGTCGGATAACTCGCTAGAAACCAACGCCAACGAGGTCTTTGAACGAAACGCGGAAACCACATTTTCGACCTTGGATTTGCAGCCGCTTACAAGCACTGAACAACGAGATCTGGTCCAGCGAATCGCGCCGCTTGAGCCCGAGATCACGCTTGAGATATGCGAGCGAACGGCAGGTAACCCCCGCTTCATGGTGGAAATGATTGGAGACTGGGTCGCCCGCGGACTTTTCGAAGTCTCGTCAGCGGGTTTTCGTCTAAAGGCCGGGGCCGAAGCCACGATTCCGTTGAGCCTCGAAGAAGTCTGGCATGAGCGCATCACAGCATTCACGTCGACCGATCCGGCAATTCGTGTGGCCCTCGAACTGGCGGCAGCCCTCGGATTCGAGGTCTATGACGAGGAGTGGGAGGCCGTATGCCAGATGGCAGGTCTCAAGATTGACTCGTCGTTGGTGTCGCAGTTGGTCAAACGCAGTCTGGTGACCAGAACCGAAACTGGCTGGAGGTTTCACCATATTTCGTTGCGCCACACGCTTGAAACGATGGCCAAAGACGCAGGGCGCTGGACCCGCCATAATCAACTGTGCGCAAGGGTCCTCAGCCGCGGCCACACGGATCGCGTGGATATCGCCGAAAGGCTTGGACGTTATTTGATCTCGGGAGGCGAAAGCGCCGAGGCCCTTCCCCACCTCTGGGTCGCGGCTGAGATTCGACGACGAACGGGGGCCTTTGTCGAGGCACAACAAGATATCTCGTGGATCTTTCGAGGCATTGAAGCGCTGGGCGGAATACCCGACGAACGCCAACTTGCCGAAGCGACCGCGTTTCGGGCACGAACCTACTTAAACGCTTCGGAGCCTCGGCACGCTCTCGACCTTGCCGATGAAGCACATCGTGGCGCACTTGAGGCGGGTTGGGACGATATCTTGATTGCGTCGACGATCTGGCGCGCGATGGCCAAACAGATGCTGGGAGAGCCAGGCGCAGCCGCCGATATCGAAGAAGCACACGCGTTGACTTTGGCCACTTCAACGCCCCTAAAACCGCACACTTATACCTCGCTTGCGTTTGTGCTCTCGACCCAACGACGGCTGGGCGAAGCCCTCGAGATCTTGAACCGGGCAAACTCGGTGACGACGCATGATAGGGCGTTCGAACTGCAACATCGCTCTCGGCTGGCCGTGTTGATGGGAGACTGGGAGGCCGTTTTGAAACACGGCCCGGCGGCTCTGCAGGCCCTCGAAGAACTGGGCCATTTTCAAGCGATGACAAGCGTCATGGAGTACCTCGCCGAAGCCCATCGGAAACAAGGAGCGCTCGCCGAGGCCAAGACGTTGTTGACCAAATGTGTAGAGCTTCAATCCGCGCTTGGAAGCCCCACACTCTTTTCAAAAACCAATCTCGGTTCGGTCGCACTGGCCTTAAATCGCTTCGAGGAGGCCGAAGGAAATTATTTGCAGGCACTTCATGAAGCGCGCGCCGTTGGACGACGGGCGGTCGTTGTTTGTGCCCTCGGCGGCTTGATGGCGACAGCCGCCGGATTGCAGCGTTGGGGACAAGTTCGCGATCTCACCACAACAGCTCGAATCGAGCTGGGCAGTGCGATGGTCCCCGAGGCGGATCTCGCGGTTGCGCTCGATAAGACCGGGGATCTACTCGCGAAAGCCGAACTCATGGCAGACGCGGCGGCGGCATATGACCTTGCGATCGCCGTGTATCATGCCGCTGGAAATCTGGATGCGATGGAGGCCACGAAAGAGAAGTGTTCGTCGCTCGACCTGATGGAGTGGGACTTTCCGATTTCATCTGAGATACGAGAAGATTCGTGACTCAGATTGGCCCATACCAGTTAGACGACGAGGCGATAGATGCATCCGGCCTGCAGGCCGCGACACATGTTGCGACTCGACGCCGCGTCTCCATCCAATGGGTGCCCCATACATTAACCGCCCATCCCCGTGACAGATTTGAACTCGGTCGCGGAATCGCGGCGGCCTGCAGGCTCGATCATCCCGGAATTCTGCGGATTCTTGACCATAACGTAACCCGGGTCGCGACTCCTTACGCCCCCGCCGGATCTCATTATCTGGTCTACGAACGCCATGACGCGGGGAACCTGATTTCAGTTTCTGGAACCCGCACCTGGGCTCGGACACGTGCCATTTTACTCTCCGTGCTCGATGCGCTGGCATACGCCCACTCTTTTGGCCTGGTTCATGGACACCTCGACCCCACAAAGGTCGTCTTTGTGCAAACTTCGGAAGGCCTCCTCGCAAAGATAGTGGGACTCGCGCTGGGCGAGGTTTTCCCGAGCTCTCAGGAATTTGCCGCCCCCGAAAGGCTTGCCCACCCCGATTTCAGGCTGATGCCGGAGCATGATCTTTTTTCGATTGGGCGAATCTGCGAAGAATTACTTCGCGCAAACCTGACCCAAACCGACTCCAATCGTTTGGACAGCGAAGTGCCCAAAAAGCTGAACCCGTGGTTGGCAAATCTCATCACAGTCGACCCAATCCACCGTTTCCGCAGTGCTGGAGCCGCGGCGCGCAAGCTTGCAGCCATGGAAGCCGCACCCCAACGTGGTGTCATGACGTTCATGCCCACTCTGGGAGACGCGTGTTCGGTCCTCTCGCTGCCCCCGCCGTTCTCGCGGTCTCAGGTACTCAATCCACACCTTGATGCGATGCGCGAACGCCTGCCCGTTGACCACGGATGTGTGTTGCAGATCATGAGCGAAGCGCTGGCGGAAACCAAGGATACGGGACGGGTACATATGGTCCGCATTGAGTCCGTGGGGGATATGGACGTCGATCGGCTCGTCGCGAGCGCCGGCAGGGGGCTCAGCGAGCAATTCGAGGCGCAGGTACTCGTGATCCGCCCTGAGGATCATGCGCGATGTGACTCGGGACTGAGCGACGCTATCCGCCAAGATCTACGACCCAACGGCGCAACACTGGAGACGATTCTTGCACGGCTCGATCAGGTAGGACCGCTCGAACCATGTTTCGAACGCGCGCTGATTTCGTTGTGTGAGGAACCAGACGACGAAACTCCGTTGGTTCCCTTTGCCCTAAGTGTGGCCACACAGCGTCACCTCGCCATCATCGAATGGTTACGTGTCCGGGCGCTCGTCCGCCCACAGATTATCGTCATTCAAGGTGTGCATCAGGAGGGTGACTCAGCCAACTTAATCCAGAGACTCATGACCCTGGCGTCCCCTTTCCCATTATTGATCGTCGCGACGCCAGCCGAGGAAGACCCAATGGACCTTCTGGACACGAGCACGACTCCAGATTTCCGAAACCTCGAGGTTCCGTCACTCGAACCCGCCGCGGCAAGACTCTTCATGGACGCACTTCTGGTGCCCTCTCACCTGACGGAAGCCGTCGTCGTTGCGGCCAATGGCGCATCGCACTTATTGCGCGAATACGCTTACGAGATCGCCTGTGGGCGCGACGTGCCGGACTCCCTCACAGCCATGTATGCCGAGCGCCTTCGACAGCTTACGGTAGAACACCCTGACGCCGATACGGCCCTTGAGATCGCGGCGGCGCTTGGCACCTCTGTGATTCTGACGGAATGGGAAATGGCATGCGGACTGGCTAGAATTTCCTTCGATCTGACGCTCGTGCAGGCACTTGTCGAGCAGCGATTCGCTCAGTACACCCCCAAAGGTTGGCGTTTCGAAACTCCGAGCCTCCAGGCATGGCTTCAAAAACGCTCGCAAATGGCCAACACGTGGGCACACCATAACAACTTGGCGTTGCGCGTCCTGGAAGTGCGCTACGACTCGCCATCGCCCTGTGTCGCGGCCCGAGCGGCCCGCTATGCCATCGAGTCGGAATCTTTAGAGTCGGCCACCCAATACACGCTGGGATCGATACAGGAGCTTGTGAATGGGGGACGAGCCCATTGTGCGCGCGAACTCATCACAGACTGCCTTGCGATGCGTCGACGGCATCAGCGGGTCGAGTGCGAGGCCACAGTCCAGCTATGGCTAGCCCAAGGATGCACCCACGCGGGGCGCGAGGCCGCTACGTGGTGGCTTGAACGTGGTCTGAACCACGCAAATCGCCAAGGTTGGGATTCGTTGCGAATGGCGGGAGCAGCAGCTTTGTCAAAGGAACTGCTTCGATGCGGCGATCCGGATTTTGGAAAATTCGCGCAGGACGCGGCGGAGCTGGCACTCAAGAAGCCTGCCGGAACCGACATCAAGTTTGAGTTGGAACTCATCGATTTGCTGCTGCATTGCGCCAACACGAATCTAGCCGACCGTCTCTTGCACCGCTTCGAAGCCTGGGTTTCGAAAGGCCGTTTCGAGTGCGTTTACCGCGCGCTCAAATGTCGCTCGGCGATTCATCGTCGAAACTGGCCTCAGGCAAGGGAATTCGCCAAGCTGGCTGCCACTGAAGCAGAAATCGCTGGCGACTTCGAAACCCACGCCCAGGCCCTCGTTTTGCAGGCGCGCTGTGCATTTCAAGCCAACGAACACGAACTCGCCAACGCTCACTATCAGCGCGCCAACGAAGTGCAAAAAAGTATCGGGGCGAGCACCAGTATCAGCTCATTTGGGCTCGGGGTACTCGCGGCGGGGCGAGGAGACTTGCCTCAGGCTGTGCGTTTCTTCCACGAAGCCTGCTCGCTGGCGCCGGACGCCAATATGGACCAAACGCGCATCATGCGCGGAGTTGGACTGCTCTGGGTGGCGGTGCTCCGTGAGGATCTCGAGGCCGTAAAGCTTGAGATTCATCAGCTCAAGACCGACTTCCCTCGTACCCATGTGCATTGGCTAGACCTGGCATTCATCCTCGAATTCGCCGCATCAAGCCTTGAAGACACCTCACCCGCCGACGCCCGCGATATTGATGAATTGGCAGCCCGTGTTTACGAGGCTTCCGGTG
>CAYMYJ010000058.1:0-27774 GCA_964394615.1 uncultured Bradymonadales bacterium
TTTCGCGGATTAAAGTAGGTCAGCGGCCAATTCGGCCAACTCGCTTCGTTCACCCTTAAATAGAGTGACGGTCGAGAATAATTTCTGTCCCTTAAATCGGTCGATCACGTGGGTCAGACCGTTTGATTCCGAATCGATATACGGATTATCGATCTGGTAAGGGTCGCCAGTAAGGATCAATTTAGAACCCTCACCAATTCGCGTCAGGATCGTTTTAATTTCGTGGGGTGTGAGGTTTTGCGCCTCGTCCACGATGAAAAACTGGTTCGGAATCGAACGACCACGGATATAAGTGAGCGGTTCGATCTCGATGATGCCAAGGTCAATCAACTCCTCTGCGCCACGGCCCGCCTTCTTATCCGCGCGGGTCAGGCCCATCAGATATTCGACGTTATCGAAAATAGGTCGCATCCACGGGTTGAGTTTTTCTTCCATTGTTCCAGGCAAATAGCCGATGTCCCGACCCATCGGGAAAATAGGTCGCGAAACAATTAGTTTCTGGAATTTCTGTTCGTCGGTGACTTTTCGCAGGCCGGCTGCAATCGCCAAAAGGGTTTTTCCTGTGCCGGCTTTGCCAAGCAGGGTCACCAACGCGATGTCGTCGTCCAACAAAGCATCGAGTGCAAAAGCTTGTTCCTTGTTTCGCGGCCTGACACCCCAGACATCATCGCGATTCCGACGTGCGAGCGGCCTCAACATCGGTTGTTCGTCTTCGATTTTGACCCGACCAAGAGTCGTCTGATTGGAAGCCGAGTCGCTTTTAAGCAGGACGTATTCGTTGTCGTAAAAACGATCCATCCGCGCGCCGGGATTAAAATCGTCGCTGTCTGTTCGGGTCGGGACAAAACGTTTGTCGCTCAAGGGCAGCTGACCCTCGTCATGAAGCTCATCGATCAGCTCGTCGCTGACGACGATTTCACACGCGCCCGGATAGAGCTCGGTGATCGAGACGTTGTCTTCTTCATAATTTTCGGCGACCAGATCGAGCACGTCGGCCCGAACGCGAAGATTGGTGTCTTTTGTGACGAGAATGCACGGCAGGTCGGGTTCGTCGTCTTTGAACTTGAGCGCGACCGCGAGGATCAAATTGTCCTTCAGCTGGGCGTTTGTGACCTCATCACTGAGCTTTTTAGGGATGAAGCCCACGCGCAAAGTTCCACCGCCAGGGGTTGGGATGCCATCACGAAGGCTTCCGAGCTGCCTGTACTCATCGAGCAGGCGGCTGATCTCGCGCGCGTTGCGCCCGAGTTCTGTCATCTGTTTTTTAAACGTGTCGATCTCTTCGATGACGAAGATGGGAATGATCACGTTGTTTTCCTCAAACGCCAGAAAGGCGCGGGGATCGTGAAGAAGAACGTTCGTGTCTAGTACGAAGTTTTTCCGCATTTTGCTCTCATGCAATGGGCGCTTCCCGCCCGTCCGTGGGTCATATCAGGTTTTGTACCCTTAGGTTTCGCGCAATCAGAATCGAATAGCAAGCCGCTTCTAGGGCGCCGGTCTTTAGGGCCCACGCGCTCGACGCGCATTCGACACCGTCGACCAGAACGCAGAAAGGCCCGGTCAAGCGACCGAGCCTTTCTGCCATCCATTCGTCACCCATTATTCAACGAGACGTCTTTGGATTCATCCAAGGTCGTCCGGTAGAAGTCTACCCATCAGGCAGCCCATTCAGCCTGCCCGAAGATACGACGCACGCCCGAAACCGCGCGATAGAGGTCAGTATGTTTGACGCCGCTTTGGCTCATCACACAAAGATGCAAGGTCTCGCCGTCCACCGTGAAGGTGCGGATCTCGAGAGACTTCTCGGTGGCCTCAGGAATGAAGGTGCGCAGACGATCGAAGATCTGAGCGCGGCGGTCTCGGTCAACACAGGTGGCGAGGATCGGCGCGTAGGCGCTCAGGATCTCGGCTTCGCTGTTGTTGCCTGCCCACGAAAGCGTGAGTCCTCGCGTGTCACCAAGGGTGAAACAGCGAAGGTTTTGAGTCTTGTAGATGTGCTCAAGCTGGAGGCGAATCGCCTCGTATGTGTTTGCACTGCGTCGACGACGACGTTCGGCCTGCAATTCGATGACGTTGTTCATATCCGCTCCTTGGATAACCGGTCACGGTTCATCCGTGGCCTTGAGGTGAAGCACCGTGCTTCTACGTCAGTGTAGGTGGACTAGGCATGCTGGCAAAAAAATCGATAGAGATCTCAACACCAATGGCCATCACGACATTTTCGGACCTGAATCTGAAGACGTCTTGGGACCGAAGCCGGCTCAAAGTTGGCGACCAACGATACCTCGGGGCGTTGCTCCTTGACCCTGCCGCGATAGCGTCGAAGTTCCGGCCGCGCTTATGTTATCTTTGGGCTTGCGGCGCTGGGCCGGAAGTCCTAATAGGGGCGCCGTTGGAACCAAATGGGGTCTTTGTGAGTGATGCCCACATCATAGACGGGCGCTATGTGCTCAACCACCTGATGGGGCGTGGTGGTGTTGGAGAAGTATGGCGAGCGACGCAGCAGCCACTTGGTCGCATCGTTGCGCTTAAACTTCTGCGTGATGAATACGCCGGTAACGCCCAGATTCGGCGCCGTTTTGCGCGTGAGGCCCGAGCCGCTTCCGCGCTTGCCCACCCCAATATCGCCGCGGTTTACGATTTTGGTACGGACGATTTAGAACGCCTCTTCATCGCGATGGAGCTCATCGAGGGCCCGAGCGTTTCGCAGGCCGTTGAATCCGGGCTTTCGCTTCGAAACGTCTTAGAACTCGCCGAACAACTTCTGGCCGGCCTAGCCCACGCCCACGCTCGCGGTGTGATCCACCGGGATTTGAAGCCCGACAACGTCGTGCTTTCTGGCGCTCATCTTCCCGATTCGATCGGCATCCCCAAACTGGTGGATTTCGGCATCGCGACCATCGCGGGTATGGCGGATCTGGATCCAGACCCCGAACCAGAGCAGATGGATCGCGATACCATGCGTGGCGAAGTCGTGGGCACCCCCCGCTACATGAGTCCCGAACAGGCGATGGGTGATCGAAACCTCAGCCCGCGAACCGATCTCTATAACCTGGGATTGGTCCTCTACGAGATGATCACGGGCAAAGCGCCCTTTGGTGAGGATCGCGGACTGGCGGTGATGAGCCGACATGTTCACGACCCGATTCCAGCGATTCAACCTCGCGCCGGCCTCAGCATTCCGCCCGGCGTCGAAGCGGTGATCATGCGAGCACTCGAAAAACGGCCTCTGGATCGATGGTCCTCGGCGGCAGAAATGCGCAACGCTTTTCGCCCTTTCTTGGACGAAGCGCGAGAGGCCCCCGAAGCCAACCGAACGCCCGCTCCCATCAGCACTGTGCAGGAGCATCTGACTCCCGTCGCCAACCCGCTCCGTAAAGACGATGACGGCGAAGCAGTCGAAGCCTGGTCTCCACCCATTCAACGCACGACCTTTGTGGGCCGGGTCCCCGAGCGAGACCAACTTATGGAGCTCGTTCGTCGTGTCACGGAGATGGGACGTGGAGCGGTCGTGTTGGTGAGCGGAGAAGCGGGCGTCGGCAAAACCCGCCTGACGAATTGGATCAAAGAAACGGTCGAAGAACAAGGTACGATGCGGGCGAACGTCGGGACCTTTACTCGCGGGGGCTCGTCAAGCCTGCGTGGTGTTCAGGACGTTCTGGAATCGATGTTTCGCACTCGAGGTCTGCCGCGCGTTCAAGTCGCTCAGCGCGTGGAACAACGGCTCACACAATGGGGGCATACTTCGCCCGAAGATGCTGCGGCGATGACCGATTTCATTCGGCCCACAAGTCACGAAGACACGCGTCCTGCCTCGGTTTCCACATCGGCTCTTTTTGCGACGATCTTGCGAGTGTTGGAAGTCGGCGCGACTCGCAAACCGCGCCTCATCATTCTAGACGACGTCCATTGGGCAGGTCGCGAACTCGCAGATTTCCTGGACTACCTGGCGGTTGAATTGCGTCATCGGCGCATCCCGGTCTTGGTCTTGTGCACGATTCGCACTGAAGATCTAGCGGAACGCCCCGAACTGGAGACCCGCCTGAGCGGCCTGAGTCGCTACCTGGGCGAGACCGTCGAGAAGCTCGCACTGGAGCGTTTCAGTGGAAATATGGGCCGGGAACTCGTGAACGCGCTTTTGCCGACGGACGACGAACTGGCACGGGTGATCATGGAGCGCGGCGCCGGCAATCCGCTGCACATGTCGTTCTTGATTCGATACCTGCGAGAAGAAGGCCTGCTCGAACAAGGGCCCGACCAGATTTGGAAAGCCATCGATTTAGCTCAAGTTGCTAAGGCTGTTCCGCCATCCTTGGCCGACCTTTTCCGCGTGCGCATCGAACAAGCTGAAGCCCACCTGAATATCGACGGCCGCTTGCATCGAATCCTGGAATTCATGGCCGTTGCCGGCCTGCGTTTTCAATACGATGTGCTGCAAGGGATGGTTCAGATGAGCGGCGATGGCCCGATCATTGAGCATTTCGATTACGACCTCGACCGGTTGGTGGCCGAAGGCTTCATCACCGAAATCGAGGGTCGAGGAGACGACTGGTACTCCTTTACGCACGGCCTCTTGCGCGATTATTTGCTCAAATCCGTGGGTTCGGTGGTTTCGAGAACCTTGCATCGTTTTGCAGCGGAATCGATTGCCACAGCGTTTGGCGCCCAAGCAGACACCTACGCCATGGAAATCGCGCGTCACTGGCAGGCCGCCAAAAACACGGATCGCGCGCTCGAGTGGTATCGGCGTGCTGCCGAGACGTCCGTTCGAAGTTACGTGCCGCAACAAGCCGCGAATGCTTTCGAAGAGATCCTGAACATCATGGATGGGCGCCTGGGATTTGACGATCTTCAGGACCCGCTGCTACCGCACCTGGACCGCCCCGCATTTGCTCGAGCAGGCATCGTTCCTCGTGAATACCTCGACACACTGGCGCGCCTTGGCGACCTCTACGAAGGCTTCGGCGAGTTCACACCTGCCGAGGAAGTCTACCGGCGCGTGGTTCGGATCGTGGGCCGCGAAACCCATCGTCTTGAGGCCGACGTGATTCCTTCATTGGGTCAGTGCTGGCTTGGACTGGGCCACGTCGCGTGGCAAAGAGGCGATTTCGAAGCGGCCGAATGGGCCTTCCGAAAAGTACGTGAGCTCGTCAAACGATTCCCCCAATTTGCGGGACTGGAAACGGCGGCTTCCCGCGGATTGGCGCGGGTTATGTGGCATCGCGCGGATTACGACGTTGCGTCGCAGTTGGCGCGAGCAGCCTACGAAACCACCAAGATTCACGAGGACGTCGATGGCCAAGCCGAGGCACTTTGGATTCTTGGGGAGATCGAGCGGATTCAAGGTCAGGCCGAAGACGCGCGGAATTTCTACGTGCAGTCGCTTGAACTCTACCGGTCGCTCTCGGCCCCCTCAGGCATCGCACGCAATTTATTGAGCATGGCTCAGGTTGCCCGCTACCAAAAGGACTGGGACGAAGCACGCACGCTCTACGCTCGTGCTCTGCAGCATTACGAAAACCTCGGCGATCGCCGCGGCACCGGCATGTGTCATAACGGGCTGGGCGATATCGCTCGGCTTGAACGCAAATTCGACGAAGCTGACCGCGGCTACGGCCGCGCACTCGATATCTACGAGTCGATCGGCGCCGAATTCGACGTGGCGGTGGTGTTGGCCAATCTCGGTTTGAACGCCATCGGGCTATCCGATCCTGCTGCTGCTCAATCGTACCTTGAAGGCGCTCTCGCCATCGTCGGGCAGGCTGACTACCCATATTTGGTGGCCGGCATCGAGTATAATTTGGCGCTCGCCCGCGCCCTTCAAGGTGACCGAGGTTGGCATCAGCGGGTCATCTCTTTGGCCGACACTGTCCCGATCGCGGACATCGACTACGCCCGTCCTCTCGAAGAACTCGCCCAAATCCGGCACAACGAGGGAGACCTCGATGACGCCCGCGAATTATGGGAAAAGGCCCGCGACATCTATCGCGATTTGGGCCTCGATGATGACGTGAGCCGCATAGAAGCTCGGCTCTTCGGCAAATAAACCCGTCTTTCGCGCAGATAGATTTGTTTACGACGAACCAATCTACGATGTGGTTTTTTTGAATTAACAGGGGCGATCTAGCTTAGATATCGATGACAATCTTATCTTGGTTTTTCCAAAACTCTGGTAGCTCAGTCCATTCGTTGCCGGAAAACCCAATATAGTTGAGGCTCTTCATTTCTAAGAGTTCCGTTGGCAAGCGATCCAATCCTATTTCTTCTAAAAAAAGCTTTTCTAGATTATGGAGTTCAAAAATCTGATTTGGAAATGTATCGAATGGGTTATTCGATAAGGATAAGCATACGTAAACCACGCAGTCCCACAAACGCACCGGGCAAACTTCTTAAGCCACAGGCGTTGAGTTTTAGTTCTCTTAATCGATGAAGTTTGAGAAGCCAATCCGGCAATTCACCCGCAAATAGCCCGTCCAAATTCAGGTCTTCTAAAAAAGGGAAATCCCCAATCCAAGACGGCACAGAATCAATGGGATTAAAAGCCAACGAAAGTGTCCTCAACTCCGTCATTTCTCTTAAACAATCCGGAATCAACTTAATTTTATTCTCTCGAAAGTAGAGGGCCTCCAAGCATTTCAGTTGACCCAAAAACTCCGGAATTATCGTCAACTGATTTTCTTCAAAAGAAAGGCCAGTCAAATATTTAAGTCTGACAATTTGCAGGGCCTCCCAAAACCTCTTCTGGAATATCGACTCCATGTAAATCCAAGTTGTAGATCCATATAGAATCGGTGTTCATCGCCACCTGTTTCCAGATTTGGTCCAATATGTCGTCATCACTCATTGCCGACTCCATATTCTCAACTCATCCAGAGGTCCAAAGCGGCAGGTGAAGATGCCTCATCGCCCCCCGCGCCTTTGAAATAGATCATTCTTCGGTCGGGTCGGCTTTGGGGTCTTCCTCGACCGACGGGCCTTCAACCACCTCGGCCTCCGAGATCGGAGCCCCAGGAATCGTCGTGTGTTCACGCCGTTTGGGAGTCTGACTTGCTGGGGATTCTTCATCATCACGACCCACTCCAACTTTGGTAGTTTCGCGATGTTTCTGAGCAAGAGCCGTTGTGGGCGCAGGCAAAGGTGGACGCGTAGGTTCGACCGTTGTGCGACGTTTTGGACGGGAGGCTTTCGGAGGATTACGCCACAGGCCGTCACGAGAGAACTCACCCCAGCCCCAACGCGCCCATTTGATCAGGCGCGACACCAGCCAGAATGCCCAGACGAGCATGGCAGTCTTAAAGACCCAGTCGGATACCGAGATAATCCCAGGCGTCGCCAACTCGGGGCCGGTATGGTCGACATACCAACGAAGCAATCCGTTCGAAGAATTGGCGCCTCGTACCTGCATGTCGATATCGACCAGGAGGTTATAATGAATCGCCGCATACAAAACCCCAAGACTAGCAAGCGTCAGCACAAGCGTTCCGAGCTGAACGAAATCAAATTTCCACCACTCGACCTTGGTGTTGCGACCACGCCACGAAAGTAGCAAAAACCAAAACAGGATCGGCAAACCGGCGACCACTGGAAGCTGTGAGAGCCCAATCACCAGTAAGAGCCACTCCCAGGTTCGAACAGGAATGCTGCTGATTCGGCCCAATAATAATGCCATCAAAAGCAGGATCGCGAGGTGGCTCCAAAACAAGATTGCGGGGCCCCACGCGGGCCCGTGGACCCAAAGAAGCCAACGACCTTCGCCAAGTCGAATCGTCGTCGATGAGTTCACCGCGTCGCTCGACAATTTCACAGGAGGCGCGACTTCGTGCACGTTGCGCTCCCACGGTTGCTGCCACGTCATCACGAAGATTTGATTTCCCGGCTTAATCGGAAGACTCACCACGCGGTTGATGGGACGGATCGTCCGAACCTCACCGTCGACCGTGACCTTTTGCAGTTCGGCCCCCTCTGGCAGCGTGACCTCGTGAGTGCCTCCCGCAGACGCGCGAACACTGAGCTTCAGCTCGGCCAACAAGAGACGCTTGCCCGGCGTGACGTTGTATTCGACCGAATCCACCGTGACAGCCTGTCCAGGAGCACCGTTGGGGCGACCGATCGCAATTTTTAGCGTCTCGCCCGGCCAAGGTTTCCAAAAAGGCTGATAGACGCCGTCGGTCACGTCATCGAGGCGTGGCACACCCGTGAAATCACAGCGCCAAATTCGGCTGCACTGCACATACCAAGTCTCAGTGAAAGGCTCGGTCTTGGTCGCCGTCAGGCTGACCTGTGCGCTGCTCGGGATTTCCGACGAGAATTCAACGACCGAAGTTCCACGACCAAAGTCGACAAGGGCGCGATTTCCCTCGGTGCGAACGCCTTCGCTGATCACCTTTTCATCGGCCAAAAGCGGCACTTTGACGAGCTGCGGCCGGCTGTCATCAATTCGCGATATAATGGTTCGAATTCGCCACGGAAGACCAAGTTCCAAGCGGCGTTCCACGGCAAACCAAGGGGGCAAGTCGGTCGACAACGCGGCGTCTTGCGCACCGGCCTCAACACGTTTGGTCAACTGAATCGAATTGTCGGGAACACCGTCCGGGCCGATTCCATCCACGGTCCATTCGTTGGATTTAAACTCGATGTATTGAGGGCGAGTCTCGTCGCGGAATTGCAGGGTCACGACGTTACGATTCACCAGCTTCCCGGTGACCTGGACCGTATGCCTGCCTGGCTTCAACCGAACCATCGCCAACCCGCTTTCGTCGCGGCGAATCTCGAGTGACACCACCCCATCGACCTTCACCTCATCAATGCGAAGCGGGTCGGAGGGCCCAGGGAGATGCCACGCGGTGAGCTTCTCGGCGTGCACTTCGGCCGTCATCTCAAAGTCGTCTTCGTTGACCTCGATCTTAGCCCGGCTCGCGACCGCACAGGGGCCCTGACACAGGGTTTCTTCGATCAGACGCCGTTTGAGTTCGTCGAGCAAATTGGCGGGTGTGGTGATGCCAATGGGAAGGTTGACGTTATTACCTTGGATTTGAACCTGGTCCTGCGCCTGAGCCATATTCGGAGAGAACGCCATCGCAAAAAGCACCGACGCCATGCCAAGAAGCTTGGTCCAGAATCCCTTTTTCAATCGAATCGGTTCCGACCAGTACATGTCCTTCGGCGCCAGCATCAGCAACGCTAGCAACACCAAGAGAATCACGCGCAGGGCGGCTAAAACTCGGTTCACTGTGGGGCTAATCAGCCACAACTCAACAACGTGGTCCTTTCGAACCGGACCGGTCCACCGCAGCTGCCAATTGCTCCACGTCCAAGTAGGAAGCCCCGGACCGGTTTGCACCACTGCATTGGGGTCGACTTGTTGCAGACTCTGGCTCTTAGACGCCCAGCTTTGTTGTGGACTCTTTTTGCGGGCCAGCTTTCCGCCGACGACCGAGTCGACGACGTTTGCGGCGCGGTCGTATTCCTCAATGTCCTCTTGAACGTATTCCCCGCCTTTTTCCATCATGGGCTCTACTGCCGCCGGCATCGCCTGTTCCTTCGCCTCCAAGAATCCCTGGTCCATGTTCTTAAAGTCGTTGACCGAGTGCGAATATCCCATCTCGGGCTCGCCAACCTGAGGATGCAACGAATGCCGAATCTGGTCGCGCGCATAGGGGGCCAAAATTACCGCCAACGCGATGAGCATTCCTGCCCGCGTCAGCACGAACAGACGCCTGATCCACCCTTGAGGCAGCACGCGGACCAGCGCGAGCGTGACCAGCAAGCCAATCCAAATCCATTCCGGCGCATCTGCGTGGCCATGAGATAGGCATAGGGCGACGAGCGTCACGGGCCCCCAACCCCAATGAAACAGTTTTCCAAGCGTCAGGGCGACCATCAGCACAAAGAAGAAATCGAAGAGGGTCCACGACTCAAGCCATGTTCCGGGCATGCTGTCGACTCCTTTTCCGCCCACAAGGGTCCAGCCTGGCGGCAACTTCAAATCGGCTGAAAGTGACTGCATATCATGGTCCCAACCCACCATGGGGATGGCTGCTCGCGCATCATCCAGACGCAGCTCAGCACTGAGGTTCAGGCCAGGCCGACGAATCTCAACGCCTGATAATGACTTTTGCGGAGACGCCGTGATGAACAAATCCGAGCCTTCCTCGTTGTCGTATACACGTCCCAGAGTTCCCGTCGGGCCGTAGTTCAGCCGCCACCCTTGATGCATTTCGCCAGACAGCGCGTCCCGTACGGTGTAACCCTCTCCGTCCAAATCGAGCCAAAGCTCACGTGATAATCTGATCGTATTCGGGGACGGTTCGACCATTCCCCGGCGGGTTTCGGCGATCGCCATTTTGTTTTCACGGGCCACCAAATACGTGGCGTGGCCTCGCCAATCCGCAGGCAAAGACGTTCGCTCAGGATCGACGGCGTTCAGACCGTCAATACGCACCGAACGAGCCTGCTCGTCAGGCACCCAAAGCCAGACTTCCTCCGCATCATAGAAATTCGGCGTGGGCGCAGGCACCAGAACCGTCTTGAGCGGGTTGACGATGGCCGCCGTGATGAAGATCTCGTGCGTACCTGGACGCACGAACACGCTCACGTCGCCTTCAGGCGGCAATCGAACAGGAAGACTGCTTTCAATCTTTGTGGGGATCGAGTCGGCGAGCAGAATTTTGCCCAAGGATATCTCGCGCGCACGACCCGATATATTCAATTGAACTCGCGTCACGACGTTGAGCGGCACCCCATCTTCGAAGCGTCGGTAGATCGTGGCTCGCACGGTCTCGGCCGAATCTTCTTCACCCACTCCAGATTTCCCGAGCCAAAGGCGTCCCTGCTCAACACGCGGGAAATCTACGGCTTCGTCCAAGATGCTCAAGCTCACCCGCGCCACCGCCTGCGGCACCGGCAGAACTTCAGGCGTCGATGCCCACTCAAAGCCCCCTTCGATCAAATGTTGGCCACGAGGCAACATGATCACAGGTTCGCCAAACTCTTTCGAGACCAAGCCAAAACCACCATCCACCTGAACCCGTTGAGGCCAGAAATCCTTGCTACCTGGCAGGCGAATGCGGGTCTCGCGGTCCACAAAAACGCGGTAAGCAAACGACGCGCCCTTGGCTTTGACGGTCACCGCGAGCTCGCCTGGCCATATGCAATGACGAACACCATCAAGAGATGGGCAATCCACATCCGGCACATCGTGAAGCACCCAGTCGACCCATGGGGCCAACTCGGGAGGCAACGAAAGTCGCTTGGTCTCGGTCTTTGCGGCAGGAATGACTTCGGGTGGCGCTGCCACACTTTCAGAAATCCCAACCACAAACGAGAAGGTCAAGAGTAACCCGATCGCTGCGCTGCGCATGAATGCTCCTAATATTGAACGATGAAGATCCGTGCCCTTGACCAGAGTGTCAAGTTACCCGCATTGCCCCGTCGGCGTTCGTGCGGCATATTGCCGCCGCCTTAGGAGGTTGAAAGTGAGTCAGGACACAGCGGACACAACAAATACGGCGCCCCAACCCGAGCCATGGGAGTGGTGGACGCTGCTTTCGGTATCTCTTCTGGGATTGCTGCTCATCACCTACGCGATCGCCTTTCTGCGTCTGGGTACCATCAGTCTTTATGCACACGGACTTGGAATCCCAGCGATGGGCGTCCTGACCGTTCCCCTGATGTTCATGGGCTTGCTGCGCACAATCTTTCGCCCCCCAGCCATTCGACGCAGCCGAACGATCGCGTTCGTCGCGCTCATCATCGTTGGGTTCTTGGGCAACACCCCGCTCTTCCCCGCACCGACGTCTACCGCCGACTGGAAGTCAACGCATAGCTATCGACTTCCGATGGACGGTGAATGGGTCACCCTTGCCGGCGGCAGCGACATGGACACGAACTACCACAGCACCACCGCCGCCTATCGCTGGGGTTATGATTTTGGAAAAGTCCAAGACGGCAAGAAGTTCAAATTGGATGGCGGCCGCGCCGAAGATTATTTTGCATTTGGCCAACCCGTTCTGGCCCCCGTCGAAGGCAAGATTAAGGCGGTCGAGACTGGCCTGAGCGATAACGTTCCCGGGCAATATGAATCAGCGGCGCTCGGCAACTTCATCATGATTGAGGTCGAACCCGATGAATACCTATTCTTGGCGCATCTAAAAAGCGACTCGGTGACCGTGCGACTCGGAGAAGTCGTGAAAAAGGGGCAAGTCATCGCTGCCGTGGGGAATTCCGGAAGGACGCTCGAGCCTCACCTGCATGTTCACCTGCAGAACACCGCAGAATTCCCATTTTCTGAGTCGTTGCCACTGCGATTCTCCAATTATTCGGCCAACGGGAAACACGTCGATCTTGGCATGCCACTTGGCTCGCTCATTTGGGACGCCCCCGAGGGCGAACGCGTTGCGCAAGAGCCTGTACAGTAGGCTCGGAATTCTCTACTAATAGCGCCATCTCCCGCTGCGGATTCATCATGTCTGAACTACGATCACGACTCGAGACGGTCGAAAGAACCACTGTTATCAACGATTGCGTGCGGCTCATCGACGAAGAAGTCGGAAGCAAAACCGGGCTGTCGGGAATGGCGCTCAAGGGCGGCTACAAGGTCGTCAAGAAGCTCAAGGATGGTCGCATGATCAACCTTGCGGTCGATAAGTTGCTCGACGAGTTCGCTGACGCCATGTCTCCGGTTTACGAAGAGTTTTTAGCCGAAGATGGCGCCAAGAAATTTGAGACCTACGTCATCAAACATGGCAGCCGAGCTTCAAATGCGCTGCTCGGAATCACTGACGCCAAGGCTGCGCGGGCCGAAAGTAAAGTCATCAAGTCAACCTACGACAAACTGCGAAGCTCCGCCGAGAAACACGTCGTCGATGCGCTTCCGGGCGTGGGTCGAATGATCGACAAACACGCTCCGAAGGCCTGAGAAATGGCGCAGAGTGTTCACACCCACGCCTTTGTCCTACGCACCGTTGCGTACCGGGACTCTGACGTGATCGTGACACTGCTTGGACGTTCAACCGGACGAGTTTCAGCCATCGCGCGGTCAGCTCGGGCGAGTTCAAAAAGGTTTTCGGGCTGCCTGCAGCCGCTTCGAACCATCGACGCCACGGTAAGCATGCATCCTAACCGGGACCTCGGTTCCTTGACCGACGCGTCGGTCGTCAGTGATTTCCCAGGCCTTGAGACCTCCTACGAACGCATCACAGTGGCGTCCTATCTGACCGAGCTCGTGCGCGCCTGCACACGCGAAGGCGCAGAGGCGCAAGACATCTACGATCTCCTGGATTCGACGTACACCCACGTCGCAACGTGCGAGATGCTCCCCGAAGTCCTGCTCGCAATCACCCACCATTTTGAACTTCAACTGCTCGACCTAAATGGCGCAGCCCCATCGCTTGACGGTTGTCAGCGTTGCGGCACACCCGTTTTATCGTTCGATAAATTGCGGTGTTCTAGAAACGGTGAAGGGTTGCTCTGCGGAAAGTGCATTCTTCCCCAAGAGCGCTACGGTGTTCTTGAGCCCGAAACCCACGCCGCTCTGCTTTACCTTCAAAATCCGGCCGGTACAGTCCCCGATGGACTTGCCGACCCCAAAGTGATGTCCCAGATTCGACGAGTCATTGACTCAAGTCTGGAACAGGTCATCGACTCGGAAATCCGCAGTCGACCGATGCTAGATACTCTCTTCGACAAGGCCGCTCCATGAAACCGCTAGAAGTGCTGAGCTACGGCGAAGCGTTGGTTGATTTTCTTCCTGCCCAGTCAGGGAGGCTTCTTCGAGACGTCACCCACTTCTCCAAAGCCGCCGGTGGTGCGCCCGCCAACATGGCGATCGGACTGGCAAAATTGGGACGAAGTGTTGGCCTGATGGGCGCCGTCGGAGAAGACGAGTTCGGCAAATTCTTAAGGAATTGCCTCGAAGAACAAGGCGTGAACATCTCGGGCATTCATATGACCAACAAGGCGCAGACGGGCATCACGTTCGTCAGCCTGGACGCCAATGGGGAGCGGTCGTTTGTCTTTTATCGGCAGCCCAGCGCGGACACGATGTTTCGCCCCGAAAACATCAACGTCGAGACGATTCGTGCGACCTCGATTTTCATCGCGGGAAGCAATCTTCTGGTGACGCCCGAAGTTCGGGAAGCCACGTTTACCGCGCTGGAGCACGCCAAAGAATTTGGCAAATTCATTGTGATCGACCCCAATGTGCGCTTGCATCTATGGGACGACCTCGACTTTGCTCGTGATATCATCACTCGATTGCTTGGCTACGCGGACGTGGTCAAACTCAACGACGACGAGGTCGAGTTTCTGGGCGGCAACAACGCCAAAAGTTTCTACAACGATGTACTGCGCCCGGCCGGTGTAAAGGCCCTGATCGCCACCCGCGCCGAACGCGGCGCTGAAGTATTCTGCGGGGCCATCCATACGACCGCGCTTGCCCCAAATGTCCAAGTCGTGGACACGACCGGCGCCGGAGATGGTTTTGTGGCCGGCTTTGTGGCCGGACTTTGCGCAGAACATCAAATCCACGGCCCCGTCGAAGCGGACTCGCTGCGACGCATGATGACCACGTGGGAAGAACCCACTTGGCGCCGGATCTTGAACCTTGGCTGCTGGGTTGGATCACGCGTCTGCACCCAATTTGGGGCCACCACCGCTTTGCCGATGAACGAAGACGTCCCATGGGACGCTCTCGGATTCTAAAGGAAGACCATGAAGTCGAAACTACTCATTGCCCTCTTACTTACTGGCTGCTCGGCGTCGCCTGGCGTCCCAGACGCCCCACCTGTGATCCCTGCCGCGACCCCGGTCCACCTGAAGTTGATCGGCATCAACGACTTCCACGGCAACCTGGAGGGCCCCTCGGGCAAAGTGATGGTCGGCGAGACCTCGATCGAAGCCGGCGGCATCGATTATCTGGCCGCGCGAATCGCTGAGATCCAGAAGTACAACCCGAACACCCTTGTGGTGGGCGCGGGAGACATGGTGGGAGCCAGCCCGTTGATCTCGTCACTCTTCCACGACGAGCCCACCATCGAAGCGCTTAACGAAGCCGGTTTGGCGATCACGGCTGTGGGAAATCACGAGTTCGATGAAGGCATCGATGAGCTCGAACGCCTGAAAAAGGGCGGATGCCACCCCACCGACGGATGTCTGGATGGCGACCCCTTTGAGGGCGCAAAATTCGAATATCTGGCAGCAAACGTGACCCAAAAGAGCGACGGAAAAACGGTTTTCCCTGCATACGTTGTACGCGAGTTCGAAGGTGTGAAAGTGGGCTTTATCGGGCTGACCCTGGAAGGCACCCCGGAAATCGTGGACCCTTCGGGAATCGGCACGCTGGATTTTGCAGACGAAGCCAAGACCATCAACAGCGCAGCAGCGGAACTTCAAGCTCAAGGCATCGAAGCCATCGTGGTCCTGCTCCACGAAGGTGGCGTGCCGGTGTCGCGCGATAATCCCGATGGATGCGAAGGCATCTCCGGCCCGATCATCGATATCGTAAAAAACACCTCAAAAGCCGTGGATATCTTTGTCACCGGACATACCCATCAAGCGTACATCTGCACGATGGACGACCGTTTGGTGACGTCGGCAAAATCCTACGGCCAGATGCTGACCGAGATCGACGTCGAGCTGAACCGCGAAACCAAAGACGTCGAGCGCGCGAGCGCCAGAAACCTGGTCATTGACCGTGTCGGAGCGCCCAAAGCATCCGTGACGACCATCGTCGAAAAATACGCCGCATTGGTTGCCCCGATGGCGAACAAACAAATCGGCGAAATCACGACCGATATTCCGCGTGAATCCGGTGATTCTGGCGATTCGCAGATGGGACGACTCATCGCTGACATCCAGCTCTGGGCCACAAAACCGACGGATAAAGGTGGTGCCCAAATCGCATTCATGAACGGTGGCGGTGTGCGAGGCGAATTGCACTTTGCTCCCACCGGAAAAGAAGCCCCCGGAGCGGTGACATTCGCTGAGGCTCATACGGTGCAACCATTTGGGAACAGCCTGGTGACGATGACCCTGACGGGCGCACAGATCCACGAGTTGCTCGAAAGCCAGTTCGGCGAACGCACACGCATCATGCACCCGTCGGCGAACTTCACCTATGCGTGGTCGGAATCGGCTCCAGTCGGTAAAAAAATCGACCCAGCTTCGATCAAGGTCGATGGAAAACCCATCGTCGCGGAAACCGAATACCGAGTCACCGTGAACAGCTACATCGCCGAGGGCGGTGACGGCTATGAAATCCTCCCACGTGGAACACAGCGCATTGGAGGTCCCATCGACCTAGATGCTTTTGTGGCTTATTTTCAGGCGAATTCGCCGATCGCCGCACCGCTGAAGTCGCGGATCACCAAGAAACCGTAAAATAACAACTAAAGCCGAGACCCGGCGGTGCCGATGAGGATTCTGTTAACCCCTCCCACTCGCCAAAGGTCTCTCCATGGCTGCTCTCGCCGCACTTCCTGTCCATCTCGTTGACGACGTGAAGGAGAAACTACTTCGGCCCGGGTTCACCCCGCCGATGCTCCCGGCGGTCGCTCTGGACGTCCTTCGCCTCTCGCGAACTCCCCACGTGACTCTAGAACAGATCGAAGACGTGTTGCGCGGCGATCCAGCCCTTGCTGGACGGGTATTGCAGCAAGCCCAGTCGCCGCTTTTTGGCACCCAACAGGTCACCTCGCTTCGTGATGGATTGGTCAGACTGGGCCTGCGGAAAGTCGGCGATCTGGTGATGTGGACCGCGATGAACGGGACCGTTTTTAAGGGCGGACACACCGAAAGCGTCGAAGCCCTCAGAAAACACAGCGCGGCCACAGCTTACGCCTCATCGATCGTGGCGAAATACACGCCCAACCCACCTGATTTCGCGTTTTTGTGCGGCTTGCTTCACGACGTGGGAGCCGTCGTGCTCTTGACCCATAGCCGTGACCACGACGAAGTCCCGGATGATATTTTCTGGAGCATGATCGATCAGGGACATGCCGAAGTGGGAGCCTCGGTCGCGGTTGCATGGCATCTGCCCAACGAAGTCGAGACCGTCATCTCGTCGCATCACAGTGTCTTCGTACAGGGTTACCCACATCCGCTCTCAGCCATCGTGTGCCTTGGTGAAGACCTCGCCACAGAAAGCGGGTACGGCTGGCCAGACGACCAGGCTGACAAAAGCCCCGCAAACGTTGTCCAACGCGCCAAGACCGCATTGCGACTCACCGAGTACCAATTCAAGCGCATTCAAGAAGAAGTGAAGGAAAACGTTGCCGCCAGCCTCGGTTAGGCCATTCGCCAAATAATGACTGGGCACACAAGAACGAGAAAAGGGCCCACAGGGCCCTTTTCTTTGACTCAAGAGGCGAACCAGCCGCCTCTCTCGTTTTACATGGCGCACTCACCCGCAATCATGCTGGCGAATGGACCTTCAGATGCAGGGGCAGGAGCTGGATCGGTGCCGGAATCCATCACAGGAGCATCATCCGATTCGACTGACAAACATTGACCAGCCGCCACCGAAATCGAATCACCAGCGGTCAAAAGGCTCATCTCAAGGTTGCCAGAAACGACCTCAAAAGTGCTGTTCTCGCCCGTGAAGCGAAGGGTAGGTGTCATGCCATCGAGAGCGATGTGCAGAATATCTCCCATAGTCCATGCTGGCATGTCTTGGTTGTCACTCAACGACGAGAAGTCCATGGCCAATTTGAGGTCGAATTTAGGGTCGACCGTGATGGTCGTGACATCGTCGACATTGGCGATCGAAGCCGAGAACTTCCGACCCGCGTCGGCGTTCAAATCGATGCCAAGAATCTGGGCCCCGTCCAGCTTGACGATCGAGGTCGCGTCTCCAAGACCGAGGTTGCTCAGATTGAGCGTGTCGGATGCGCCGGCAAAATTCAGCTGAGAACTGATGCCCGCAATCGCGATGTCGAGGACCTGTGAGACTTCAGAGTAATCACCAGTCACGTCGTCGTAGGTTTCTGTGGTGTAGGGCCCCGTGGCGTGCAATGCGCCAAGATTCGTGAGCGCCACCAGAGTCTTCGCCGTTCCGTCGGCCGTGACTTCAAGCGCAGGGCTTGAGGCGGCCAGAGTCACCGCGTAATCACCACCCGAGACGTTGATCGCCGTCAGCACCGAAATCGCAGCGCGAGCCTTATCAGCTCCAAGCGCCTCGACTTCACCGCGAATACGACCAGTCATCGTGGTTGGAAGACTTGGGTCAACCTCGCCGTTCGAAAGTGTCGTGATCGCGCCCTTGATGCCGGCGAGGTCGATTTCGGCTGCGATCAACGACTGATGAACTTCGATGGAGATTGGGTTGTGCTTCTGAGCTCCGATCAGGACCGCTACATCGACGTCGCCCTCGGCAGGTGAGGTCACCTTCAAGCGGATCTGGGCATTATCAACCTGGTCAACACAACCTTGATCCAGCGAACCTTCGAACTCGTCTGGCTCACAAACCACTGATCCCCTGAGAAGGAAAGTCACCTGGGTGTCGCTGCTGGATTCGATATTGGCATCCGCAAAAATCTTATCTTCCAAGTATTGCGTCAGGTTTGCAGTGTCATCCGAGAAATCGACCGAGACCGGAACTTCGATCGGCTCAGTTGTACACGCTCCAGAATCAAAATCCGCCCCCGATCCGTCCGCTGGTGCAGGCGCACAATCTACCGATGAACCGATGCCGAGGTTTAACCCGCGATTTGCCAATTCCGAAGACTCAAGGAAGAGCAACGCGTTCGACACCTTGGCGGCCACGCCCTCGGTGTTTCCCGTCAACGCCTGACGCGCTGAAACTGCATTAATCGACTCGCCGTCACCCTTGTCGTCGGCGCCACACGCTGCGGCGGATGCTGTGATTGCGAGGCCCATCAAAACCATTTTCAAATTCGTACTGTTCATTTTCCACTCTCATTTTGAGTTCAATCTCTGTGTGCCCAAATAGACTGCAGACCGCGTGCCAACATTCAAAACGCCTCGTCGAATTCACGCCCCCTCATATCCAGTGCTGAATTCCGCGATTCTGACGAAAAACCGAAACAAAATCAATATGGAGCGAACTTCATCCATCCGTGTGGAGAGTCCGGCGCAGGGTTGCTCCAGCGCTCAGAAGACATCCAAATCTTCGACGTCTTCTTCTGAACTCGGAGAAGGTAGGAACCCGACTCGCCCACGTGTTTGCAGCAACAAATACCCATCATTCTTGGTGAAATCGAAATCCGACGGGCATCCAGGATGTTTCGACAACTCATAGCGCTCGAATCGACCCAGGCGCGGGTTGTAGAGTTGCACCGTCGTCAAGATAGACCGCCCGTGCTCAGCCGTCTGACACCCTCGGTCCAAGCCTGTACAGACCTGCTCGTGGTAATCCTCGATCTGGCAAAGATCCAAATATTTGTCTTTATCCACGCGAGTCAAATAGACGCGCGCCGTCGTTCGAGTTCTCTCATCCACGGTGGACCGTTTTTCGTTGGTGATTGCGCTTCCTGCAGACGCCCGCGTCTTGTCCACGTTCAGAATGGAAATTCCGGTTGATTCCTCGTCTAACCCCGGACTCACAGTGGTCCGCGTCCAACCCACAGCCCAGGTGTTGCTGTCGATCATGTCCATCGGGAACAACGAAAATCGATGATAATAAGGTTGTTCACCAGCCGGGCCCGTAGCGCATTGAGTCAACGGGGCGTCGAAGGCCTGGACGGCTTTCTCGAGGCGCCAGGAGCCGTTATCTGGCTTGAGCATCACCCAAAACAGATCCGTAATCGACGCATCGGGACACTTGCCTTTGACCTCACGGTCGCCGCACAGAATCAGGCCCGTGCGATACCCCCCGCCTCGGGATTGATAGGAGTCGATCAAACGAACGTCTTTGCGCGAAGACTTGCAGAGTTCCTTCAACACATTTGAGTCTCGAAGAGCCCCCTCAAAAGCGCTCGCGTCGTCCACGGTCACCCATAATTTAGAGACCACTTCAAACGGCACAAACTCCCAGGCCTTCTTTCGAACCTGCCAACTGCCGATGGCATTCTTGCGAGGCGGCGCCTTATCGACCTCGTAATGTGGCAAAAGCCCATCCACACCGTAAATCGCCATTCGAGGGTCGTCGTTGCCCCGATCGGGCAACATGCTCATGACCGTCTGAGTTCCTTCGCGATCCGCTTCGTCACCGTCAAGAACCTCCACCCGAAACGCGATATCCTGCAATGGAATCGACGAGACCTGTTCAAAAGCCTCGATCTGGAAGGCGATTTCCACGATGTACCCGCCCTTCTTCTCTGCGACGGCCACGACACCCATATTATCGGGCAGCTCTTCCTCGCTGTGATAACGGCGGAAACGGCCGTCAGGCATGAAAACCAGCGACGTCTCGGCTTTAACGAGGTCCCGCATTCTCAAGTTGGCGGGCGTGGACTTGATCAGGTTATCCAGATTCGGGTCTCGAATCGTGAGCACCACGCCGTCAGTCAGCTCGTCGCTGTCGTCGGTCAAGACTTTGTCGTCAGTGACATCGACGACAAAATACAAATAACCGGGGTCCGACCGCACTCCGACTCGAAACGAAAGGTCTTTTGAGCCGTTCCAAAAACGGTCGCCAGATTCAATTAAGGACCTGTCCTTAAACGTCCGAATCGACTTTTTGTCCCAATCCTCGGTGCTTCCATCGATATCAAGGGAAGGCGAATCAGGTGTGGGCGGCAATTCCATTCGCTGCAGCTCGGCCGCGGCAACCTTGGGGGATCGCTTCACCGCATCCGTCGGAGCGTCAAGAATATCATCGATATCCTCGTCTGTGATGGATTCGTCCTCAGGTCGTTCGACGACCTTTGACGTCGATCCACAACCCAATAAAAGACTCAAAAACAGCAAGGGCGCCAAACGCAGCATCTTCACTCCAACTTCTCTCTGAGCTGCGCCAACAGGTTTAATGCCTGCAATGGCGTCAGCATCGCGATTTCTACGGAACGTATTGAATCTAACACGGATTCTTGAATCGGAGACACCGATGGCCCCGAAAACAAGCTCATCTGGTCGGGGTTATTTCGCAGAGTCAGCTGAGGCTCGCGCCCCGCCTGACGGCCGGCGAGCGGCACACCGCGCTCATCAAATTGGACCGACTCCAAGTTTTGAAGAACCTCTTTGGCGCGATCGACAACCGTTTGCGGAAGACCTGCGAGCCGCCCGACCTGAATGCCATAAGAGCGATTGGCCTGTCCACGAACGAGCTTGCGCAAGAAGATGATGTCGTCGTTCCATTCTTTGACGGCAATACTCAGGTTCTCGGCACCGTCCAAGGTGCGCACCAGCTCGGTCAGCTCGTGATAATGCGTGGCAAACATCGTTTTCGCGCCGACTTGATCGTGCAGGAATTCCGCCACAGCCCAGGCAATCGAAAGCCCGTCAAAGGTCGAGGTTCCACGGCCAATTTCATCCAGAATAATCAGGCTCTTGGCGGTCGCGTTATTCAAGATATGGGCAGTTTCGGTCATCTCGACCATGAACGTGGACTGGCCACGCGCCAGATTATCGCTGGCCCCAACACGGCTGAAAATCTTATCGACGGCCCCGATTTGAGCCTTGGAGGCCGGCACAAATGAGCCCATCTGCGCCATCAACACGATCAATGCCACCTGGCGAATCACGGTCGATTTACCGGCCATATTTGGGCCGGTGATGATCTGCAGAAACGACGACTCACAGTCCAGACAGACCGAATTCGGAACAAATCTTCCGTCAGTCAGCGTGCGCTCCACAACAGGATGGCGGCCGTCTTCGATTTCGATCAAAACCCCGTCATCGACGATCGGGCGAACGTAATCATGCCGAACAGCCAGCTCTGCAAACGCGACCAGCACGTCGAGCTCGGCCAGGTGTTGTGCGGTCGAAAGCAAAGCTCCAACATGTTCGCCGACTTCCTGACGCAAGGCCTCGAACAACTTGTATTCAAGCTGCTTACGTTTGTCCTCCGCCCCGAGGATCTTGTCCTCCATCTCCTTGAGCTCAGGCGTAAAGTAGCGCTCCGCGTTGGCGAGCGTCTGCTTGCGAATATACTCAGGAGGGGCAAGATCAATATTGGCGCGGGTGATCTCGATATAATAGCCAAAAACTCGATTGTACCGAACCTTCAGGCTTGAGATTTGAGTCCGTTCCTTTTCACGCAATTCAAAGTTCAGAATCCAGTCTTTGCCGTTCTCGGTCAGATCGATGAGCTCGTCCAAAGCTGGGTCAAACCCACGCTTGAAAAGCCCCCCTTCGGTCAACGTGGTCGGCGGCAAATCGACCATCGCCGAATCGACGCGCGCACGCATGGTCTCGAACACTTCGATGCCTCCATCCAAACGGATCAGGCCTTCGGATTTTGCACTTTTAAGCTCTTTTTTGAGCGGCTCGATCGCCTGCAACGTCGCCAACAACGAACGCAGGTCGCGCGCGTTGGCCGTGGCCGACGAAACCCTGCCGCAGAGCCTTTCGATGTCGTAGACATTTTCGAAATGGGTCCGGAAGTCCTCGCGCCATGCTGTGCGCCCGACCAGTTCGGCCACAGCATCCAGTCGCGCATTGATGGCCGCCGGCTGCACCAAGGGGTAGTTCAGCCAATGCCGTAATGCCCGGCCACCCATGGCTGTTAAAGTTTTGTCGATCACGCTCAACAGGCTTCCCGAGCGCTTTCCGCCCATCAAAGTCGCGGTCAACTCCAGGTTTGCCTTGGTGGATTCGTCGACGATCAGGAACTCGCGCACATGATAGGGCTCGGCCGGCCTAATATGTGACGGAACTCCACGCTGCGTATCGACGACGTAGCGCAAGAGCCCAATCGCCGCCGCGCGGACACGGTCAGGCTCGCGGAACCCGAACTCCGCAAAGCCCGAAACCAGTGATTCCATACCCTTGCGATCCAAGAAATACCCGTCCGCCGACATCTCACGTTCAAGCCGGATCGCCTCTTGGGCTGCACGAAACAGATTCTTGACCTCAAAATACGCGCCGTCTCGTTTACGCACACACGCATCTGGCCATCGCTCCTCGAGCGCCGTGGCGCCTTCGACTTCGTTGACCAAAATCTCGCGCGGTTCAAATCGACCGATTTCACTGGTGAGCTCGGTCAATGACGCGGCTTCGGTGACCCGAAATCGGCCGGTGGATATGTCCAGGTACGCAACCCCATAGGTTTCGCGGCCCACCATGATCGACGCCACGTAATTAGGGGTGTGCCCATCCAGACTGTTGGTGTCCATCACGATGCCGGGTGTGATCACCCGCACCACGTCGCGACGAACAATGCCTTTGGCCTGAGACGGATCTTCAAGCTGCTCACAGATCGCGACCGCATATCCCTTGTCGATCAACCCACTAATATACCCGCTCGCCGCATGATGTGGGATGCCGGCCATCGGGACTTCTTCCGCGTCGCCCTTATTCCGCGAGGTCAACGTCAATCCGATTTCGCGTGAGGCTATGACGGCATCTTCAAAGAACATCTCGTAAAAATCGCCCATGCGAAAAAATACGATGGTCTCTGGGTAGCGCTCTTTGGCGTCCAGATATTGCTGGAGCATGGGCGTGATCTTCACAAATCTCTCGGGGACACGGGGAATCTGCGCAAGCTACAGGCTCGCCAAGTGCCTCGCAAGCCGCACGGGGGGCCATGCCACCACGCTTGACACCGGGAAACGCGCAGACCTAGGATGCGCCGAATTTTTTACGAGAATTTCTCGTTTTTTGTGGTGTCAAAATTGACGCGATTTCATGGTATGGAGATTGCGTATATCTGGTGCCGAATCAAGAACGTTAGTGTTTTGACACCGCAAGCGAAGTCAGGAGAACGAATGAATCGAGTGTTGCGATTGCTGGTTGTAGGTTTGATGGTCACGTGGAGCCTTTCCGCGTTTGCTCAAGAAGAGGCTGACGAGGAAGCAGATATCTCGGCGAGCGCAGACGACGAAACCGAAGAGGCTGAAGAAGACTCCAAGGATTGGGCCGTTTCAGCTCGTCTTGCCACCGGCATCGGCCAAGGCACCTTCGTAAATGTCGCTCCCGATCCCGAATATGACGGCATCGTGGAAGACCCAAGCAACGCCTACGATCGCTGGAATATGTCGTTGTCTTTAACGCCATCCTACACCGTCATGGATTTGGTGAGCGTCTCGGCCACTGTCGCTTGGACCCAGCAAATGCTGGCCGGCGGCGGAATCAACGAGCCTAACGAACTTCGCTTCCAGGACGTGGGTCTCGACATCTCATGGGTTGGCCACAAATTTGAGTCCATTCCGATCTCGGTCGACGCTGGAGCGAGTTTTGCGTTCCCTACGAGCGACCAGAGCCAAACCGCAACGTTGATCGTCGGAACTTCACTCAACGGTGGAGTTTCCTACAAGCTGTTCGACAAGCTGACGCTTCGCTACGATCTTGGCCTCGGAAAAGACTTTCACGAATACACAAGCCCAGTCGTCACCGACGACGTGGCTGGAATTGATAACCTGATCTGGCGTGCCGGCGGTTCGGAACGTGTGAGCGGTGGCTTGTTGCTCGAAGGCGTCAACTCAGAGTACGCCCTTTCGAACAGCTTCTCAGCGTCGTTGCCAGTTTGGGATAAACTTCGGTTCTCTGTGTCCTATGCGTTTTCGACCTACTGGACTTACGACGTCGTGAAAAAAGACGAACTTTCAAACGAAATTACGCAGGACGGTCGGGGCGTAGCCCAGGGCGTATCCTCAAGCGTGAGCCTGAGCTACCCATTTTTGGACTACTTCACGGGCTCGGTTGCATTGCGCACCTCTACCCAGCCTAAGACTTCGGATAATCGCTCGTTCAACTTCCCATTCTGGAACGTGGACGGCGCAGCTTCGAACTCGTCGCAGCTTCAATTCGCAGTCCGAGCAGCATACTGATTCAACGCAGGCTTCGGCCTGATTGAATGTTTTGCACTTCTAGAATGCAGGCCCATTGGCCTGCATTTTTGCGTTCTTGGGTGGTAACCGCGTCGCAATGCCAGGCTGGAGCCTGGCGGACCCATCGCAACGCGGCCTGAAACCTGACGGCCTGAAACCGCAGTCAAAGGGCGAGCCGCTCACCGCTCACTGCTCACCGTTTATTCTTTGCGTTGGATCACAAGGTTCACACGCAGGAACCCTTTTGATTTGATCTTGTCCAGCAACTCCACGATCTGACCGTGGGTCGCTTCGGCATCGCCGCGAAGCAGGATGTCCATCTCAGGCTTCTGCTCGTGAAGATTTTCGAGTTTTTCGTCGACCGTGTTGCCGGTGAGCTCGATATCGCCCTTGAACTGAATTTCACCATTTGCGGTGACCATCACCATCATCTGCTCGCCCTCGCCCGTCGCTTCGCCGGTCACACCGCTTGGCAGATCGATTGGGATGGACGTCTCGTTCTTGTCTTCAGCGTGTGTGAACGACGTGGTGATCAAAAAGAAGATCAACAAGAGGAAGACCACATCGACCAACGGCATAACGTCGATCGTGGGTTCCGGACGCCTTCTGGATGAGCCGCGAAAGTTCATGTTGTCGCGCCCTTCTCGGCCGGCTCAGCGACGTCGGAACGCGCTGGCTCCGATGGTTTTGAGGTCGGACGTTGAGCCGCAGGCACCAGATATTCAAGCGCCTTGAGCGACACGTCGACCATCTCGACCGCGTAGCGGTCGACCATGGCGATGATATGCCGATGGCCCAGGAACGCTGGGATAGCCACCACGAGGCCCGCAGCGGTCGTAATCAGGGCCTCCCAGATGCCACCGGCCAGCAGTCCTGCGTTCACCGGAGCACCCGTCGTCGATTGATTCACAACGCTTTGGAACACACCGATCATACCCGTGACGGTTCCAAGCAGCCCAAGAAGCGGCGAAATCGTCGCGATCGAGCCCAGAAGTCCCGTGAAACGCTCCATGAAGTGGATTTCACGCTGGCCGGTTTCTTCCATCACGTCTTTGATGAGCTCCCGGTCGCGCCCCGCGTAGCGAATCCCGACTTCGAGAACGCGAGCGATCGGCGTGTCACTTCCGTGGCACATGGCTTCGGCGTCGGCATAGCGTTCTTGACGCAACAGGTTATCTGCGACCTCAAGGAAACGCGGCGGCATCACCTTATTGCGCTGGAGGCTCCAGAGCCGTTCCAAGAATATGCCCAACGCTACGATCGAGCAGAACCCGATCGGAAACATCAGCAGCCCGCCACGGCTGAGGAGATCAAACACTTGATTCATTTACGTTCCATTTCTGCATTTCGCGGTGTCGCGAAGAGAGCGACGAAGTACGGGTACATGTTCTCGCCTTCAAAGTATTCCCGCAATGTCTCGGCCGAAATCTGATTCGCGCCGCAATAGGCGTCGATTCGAGCCCGAAATCGGGCCTTTATACGACGAACAACCCAAGACAAGATCCCCAGCGAAATCAGGATTCCGGTCACGCCCACGACATAGGGCCAAACATGCGAATAAAGATCCAGCTTCCAGACACCGTAACCGTACGCAGCCATAAGCAACAAGATGCTCATACCCCCATAACCGTAGGTCTGCCCGAATTTTCGGTCAATTTCTCGGACAAATGCTCTGTGTCGATCTGCTTGCATAAACCTTTAACCTCATATGCACCGACATTCGTCCCTGAGCCGTCCAAAATCAAGTACCCACGCGGCTCTCCTCGATTTTCATTGACCATCAGCCCTCAGCCCGGCTAAAAACGAAGACCGTGTCATCGTCATAATTGAATCTGAATCTGTGGGCGCGCATCTTATTAAGCACCCGGGACACGATGACCGGATATTGTGTTCTATTGGTTGGCTGGATTGGTGAGGTTTACGATGTCTGAGCACGCTGTCGGCGAGCTGCTTAAGAATCTGTTTGAATCCATTGGCGCTTCGACTTCTGTCGAAGAGACCTTTGCTTCAGCATATAATTTAGATTTTACGCTCACGCGTCTTCGCGAAGTTCACGCGCACGTGAACCTTGGTGTGCACATCACAACCACGCGCGAAGAACCCGAAGAATTAGCGAAATTCGCTCAAGCTGCCCGTCGCGGGGTGGTTTTGAAGTCCATCTACATCGAAATTTCGGATGTCGCATTGGAAACCGGGGGCCTGCTGGTTTCGATCGGTGCGTGCATTTCGTTCCTCTTCGATCGCCGCTTCGCGCAGCATCGTAGTGTGGGCGTTCGCATCCACGAAGACTGCTCGTTTCAGTTCTTCGAAGTCGAAGAAACGATCCAACGCCTTGAGCGCAAATTCGTCGACGACGACCTCGCCGTTGGCGAGGACCTGCGCGGCCGCATCATCGCGTACTTCACGGATAAAGGCTTTGGCTTCGTTCAAACCGACGATGAACGAAAATTCTTCTTTCATATCGCGAACGTGGTCGACGACCACCTTCGAACCCGCTTGCCCGCTTACGTTCTAGGGGAAATCATCCCTGTTGATTTCCAGTATGGCGGCAACGACGGCAAGAAATACCCCAAAGCCATCAACGTATCCTTGGATGAATCCGAATACGACTTCGACAGCGACGGGTACTAAACGAGCTAAGTGAGTGAAATTACTTGCTCACGAGATCGCGCCTGCTAGTCTGCAGATAGCTTTTTTCTAATTATTCTATGCGGTGCCAAGGCTGGCTGACCGCAGACGTCGAGGCTTCACGGATGAAGCGAGCGCTCTGGACAATCTTTGGGTTGATCGTGTTGTCGGTACTTACGTATTACGTAATGACCCACCCCAACCTTGATCGCGTTGACCATCTGAGCGGCGAGCTTCAAAAGCTCGAAGATCAAAACGACGC
>CAYMYJ010000059.1:0-4801 GCA_964394615.1 uncultured Bradymonadales bacterium
GCTCACCGCTCACCGCTCACCGCTCACCGCTCACCGCTCACCGCTCACCGCTCGCTGCTCACCGGTGCGTAGCGTAGATTCTGAGGGCAAATTCGCCAGCGGCGGTGGCGCGATAGCGGTCGACTTCGGCGCGGAATCCTGCGGGGACTTCGTCAATGCTGGGGAGGGTCCAGCCGTACTTTTCTGGCAGCAGCATGGGCGCGGCAAGGGATGCAAACGTGATGTCGGCTGCGGTCAGGGAGTCGTTCATCAAAAATGTGCGTCCGTCGCGCAGGCGTTGGCCCACACGATCAAAGACTTCCATTATTTTTGCATTTGAACGGATGACAGAATCGGCGTGGATATTCATGGATTTGAACATGAATTTCACGCACTGGTCGTAAAGCATATCGATCGTTTTGGTTTCCCAATTCGGTGAGTCCCCACCGATCGCGCGCAGCGCCAGCGCCTTATTGGGCAACAGGTGCCAATAGGCAACGCGACGTACATGCGGCCCCACAATTTCGTCAAACTCGTCCTCGAGTTCACGGATTTTTGCGCTGTTTTTATCAGGATATGGGATCCAACGAGCATCGGGTTTCGCCTGAATCCAAGCCAGAATCTCGGTGGAGTCGCCGATCACTTCGGTCGGGGTTTTTAAAACCGGGACCGTTCGTGTTCCGCCGGCGAGCTTCACGTAAGGCAGATGAAAAATCGGGGCGTGTGCGTCCTCGACGTAGTCGATTCCTGCCAATTTGAACGCCCATTTTACTTTTTCGCAATAATGGCTTGGACCGATGGTGATGAGTTTATGGGTCATTTGCCGATATACTCCATCGATTTCTCCCAGCACTCTTGAGCGGCCTCTGAAGTCGCATGATTGGCCGTCGTCTTGAGTTTTGACTTATCGTAATAGAGGCCGGTTTCCCCGGCGCAACCGGGGCTTGAGGCACAATAGATCGAGGTCTGGGCGCCCTCTTCATTTGTGATCATAAATAATTTGGCGATCGGCCTGACCAGCGCCGGCACTCGTCGCCAAATATCGGACGCCACGACACCGGGATGCAACGCGTACGTGTGAATATTGGTGCCTTCCAGGTGTTTGGCCAATTCCATATTGAACAAGACATTACCCAATTTGGACACTGAATATTCTGGGAACCCGGTTTTGGTCAGCGTTCGCTGTTTGACCGTGCTGTAATCGATGCCTTGAACCCGCGTATGGGCTCGACTGGCCACGGTGACGATGCGCCCATGTCCCGACGTTTCGACCGACTCTTTGATGCGATCTAGAAGCAGATGGGTCAGCAGCATGGGGCCAAGGTGATTGACGCCAAAATGCATTTCGAAGCCGTCGCTCGTCTGCCCGATCAGCCCGGCGATACCGGCATTATTGACCAACACATCGATGGGTTTTCCGGTCTTCAGATACGCATCGGCGAAATCCTGAATGCCCGCAAAGCTGCCAAGATCGAGCTTCATGTATTCGACGTTAGCGCCGGTGGCTTTCTGAATCTCTTCGACGACAGGGGCTGCGCGTTCCTCGGAACGGCATGCCATGACGACATCGGCGCCTTGACGAGCAAGCTCGAGCGCGGTCACTCGGCCGATGCCGGTGTTTGACCCAGTGACGATGACGGTTTTTCCATTCATAGCGAACCCTTCGTGGTGATTGATGTTGTATACGTCGCACACCGGCCGGTGTTTATCATTGAGGCACTTTGCAGACCACCTGAAGTTCGGTCGCCTCGTTGTCGTCTTCGCGGCATTCGTTGTGGCGTTGCACGCCCATGCCGTCGTCATCCGTCACGACACGCACGTCGAATTTCTGACCCGCCCATGATTGTGGAGGAGTCCATGATACTTCAAAGGTCTCCGAGGCTCCGGGAGCCAAATTCTTGGTATTCGTAACCGTCGCCGCCAAGGTCTCGACGCCGTTCTTGGCCACAAAAACCGCCGTCGTTACGGTGCCGGCTCTGACACCGAGAGAGCCTTCGTTTCGAATCTGGAAGCGAATGAGGACCGGAGAAGTCGAGCAATCATCCGCGGTCACAGACTCGATCACGGGAACGAGGTTCGGCGCGTTAAAAAGACCGTCGCCCTGAACATTTTGACGGAAATTATTCAGGCCAGGCTCTTCGAAGTTGCGCTTCGGATTCAAAGGCACGGTGCCGTCTTCGTTGATATTGGTCACATGGTAGGCATGTTGATTCCAGATGCGCCGCGTCCCGACCCAGTTATCACTGACATCGGCAAAAACGCGGATTCCTTTGGTGATCGAGCCCGGCGTCGAATAATTGTTGGCGGCGACCACGATCTCGGCATTTCCGTCATTATTGACGTCCACAACCAGCGGATATTCCAGCAGCGTTCCCGACGAATTTGGGATTTCGATCAGGATATCTGCGTCATTAAATCCATCTCCATCTGCGTCAACGCCCGTGCCGGCTCCTCGATAAACTCGCAAAAATAGTTCGTCATTATAAACGACCTCGGCCTTGCCATCGCCTTCGAAATCAAAGACCGACGAGCCCGTGACGGCGCTTGAATAATCCTTGGTCGAATGAGCCCACAAAACGCTGCCATCTTGGCGAAACACAAAATAATACCAACGTGCGGCGACCGCGATATCAGCCAAGCCGTCACCATCAAAATCGGCAATCGTGGGCGGGCCACCGCCGGGGACGCAGGCGGAGTTCAGGCGACAAGTTCCCGACGAACAACGGCCCAGTGGGCTCTGGCATTGGGCGTTAGAGGTACAGGCCTGCCCGGCTTGAGGGAAAGGCACGCTGCAATCGTCGATGCCAAAAATGGTCTGGATTCTGGGTTCGTCCAACGGGATCGGGAAACGCCATTTTTCCGTGCCGTCATGATCCCACAAAACGACCTCGCCACCGACGACATCGACAGTTTCTGGATTGGGATCGTCATCCAAGTTGGCAACGGCTGTGTAGCCGCTGGGGGCACCGGCTCGAACTTCGGTGCAGCCCGTGCCATCGGTCGCCGCGGCGTTGGTCATGCGATAGAGCGTGTTGCCGTGCACAATCTCGAGCACGCCATCGAGGTCCATATCCATCGCGAAGGGCAGAGAGCTCGTGGTCGGCAAATTGCAGATCACGTCGCCAGTTGCGCTCAACACCATATTTGGCGTCATGATTTCGGGCAGGCCAACACCATCCAAATTGGCGACCGAGGGTCCTAGAGACCCAAGGGACGGAACCAAGGGTTGATACCATTTGATCGCGCCGTCATTTTCGATCGCGTACAGTCCGCCACCCGCAGTCGGACCGGCGCTGATAAGGATTTCGACAACGCCATCGTCGTCGATATCGGCCAATGCCGCGATCGTGCCTCCGCGCACAAAAAACGGCACGGGAAGAGTCGAGGAGCTCCAATGTTCACGACTTCCGTCGCCGCTGATCACTCGAAGTACGCCATCGTCGTTGTAGGCATTTCCCTGAAATGTCACAAAAACGATGTCAGGCGTGTCGTTTAGATCGATCACACCACTGCCATCATCGTCGGTCAAATTGGCGACGGAAGGCATCATCATCACCTGATCGTAGGTCGGTGAATCGGCACTTCCGGTCCATGACCAAGCTTCAGTGGGATTAAAGACGCCGACCGGCGGGACAAATACACACACGTTTGGGTTGGCGTTCTTGTCGACGCAGCGATTAACGGTCGGCTCACAATATTCGTTCAGCGGACACGACACGGTTTCCGAGCAGTCCGCTCCTAGGCCGGTACATGAGTCGAAAAGGCAGGCTTCGTCCGACGTACAACAGGCGACGCCACATTGATTTTCGCAGGTCGACATCGCAGTACAGACCAGGTCTGCGCACAGTCCAGAAAGGCACTCCGCATCGATCGAACACGATTCACCGTCTTGTCGGCCGACGGTGTCGGTGTCGGTTGCGGTGTCGGTTGCGTCAGGCAAACCCATGTCCGAAATCGGAGTCCCGGTATCGCTACGATTATTGTTCGACACGGTGGCCGTGTCATCTGAACAGGCCGCAATCACGACCAACAAGATTAAGAGGTTCGCGCGCATAGGTGCTCCGACGTCGTTTGAGCCGGCAGACTATACAAATCATTTGCGACTTACTACTGCGGCACGGTTCATCGGCCACAACCACGCCACGCAATCCCAAGTTGCAATGCAGGCCGTCTCGACACAAGGTACCCAAATTAGCAGAATTCGAGTCTTGGAGAGTCCATGTCGACCGTCCCGTTGAAGACCAACCGCGATCTTTATCGCCTAGTTGCCGACCTTAAGGTCAAGCACGCCAACAATCAGCCGTCGCTTCACGACTACCTGGTGGCGTTGCGTACGCTCGCGACCCAGCATGCATCCGAAGAAGGCATCAGCCTTGCGCAGCTTGGGGCGTTGTTGTCGGGGGCTTTTCATCCGCAACCCGAAGGCGACATCAAAGAAAACACATGTGGTGACTTCCAGGCTTGGCAGACCTACATCACCAAGCAGATTTCGGATTTGGATGACATGCGCTCTGCTGGTCTATTGGACGGCGAAGAGCGGTCCTTTGGCGTCGATTCCCCAAGTGGCGGGAGATGGTTTAATTTCGAGCCCGTTTCATTTTTGGAATGCGCTGTCATAGGCAGCGTCGGCGGTTGGGAGGATGGCGACGACATGCGAGCGACCTTGGCTGGCGAAGTTGTTCCGGCCGCTGAGGGCAGCGTGACGATTGGTGCGGAAGAAGATGCCGGGGAAGACACCGTGTTTGAGATGGGTACCTTCACCTGGGGCGATTTCGAAGATTTCCTTTGGGCTGGCCAGACCCACGAATAAGCAGTGAGCGGT
>CAYMYJ010000059.1:4901-27497 GCA_964394615.1 uncultured Bradymonadales bacterium
TCACAGCGAATTTACGAAAGCCAAAAGCTCTGTGCGATCGGCTGCCGAAAATTCTTTGAATTTTGTGGAGGATGCCTCGCCTTCACCACCATGCCAAAGTATCGCTTCAGCAATGGTTCTCGCCCGCCCATCATGCAGATAGGTCGCGCCGGGAGCCACGGTTTGCGTCAAACCAATTCCCCAAAGCGGGCTCGTCCGCCACTCCGATCCTGTCGCTTCATAATCGGGACGGCCGTCCGCTAGCCCTTCACCCATGTCATGCAAAAGCAGATCGGTGTAAGGCGCGAATTCTTGGTCAGCCAGGAATTCCCATTTCGAGGCGCCGGTGGATAAAACCGGGGTATGACAGGCATCACAGCCTGCACTCTTAAAAAGCTTGCGCCCTCGAGCCGAGGAGAGTCGGCTCGAGGGTACAGCTAGCGACCGCGCATAAAACGCAGCCGATTCCACGATCTCTTTTTCGATTTCAACGTCGCCGTTGGCGTCGGGATACCCCGGAGACCCCACTCCCATATCGCCTACATAGGCCGAAGCACTTTGTTGGTAGAGGTCAGGCTGATTTGATTTCCACCCAAAACGCCCCATCACTATTTTGGACAGTGATTTGCTCCAGACCTGATTGGGGCGCCCAGAAATTCCGTCATTATTTTTATCGTCGGGATCGGCGAGTTCCATCAGAAGGCTTTCGGGCACTTCTTCAAGCAAGCCGAGGCCAAATACTGGCGGAGCCTGACGCAGAGATGTGAGGGTATTCTCGACGACCGAGCCGTCAGGTTTTCGTAGAACAAGGTTAGGCTTCCGCAACGAGTATTCTACGCCGTCGGCGTATGTCCCTTTGACTTCTTCCCAAATTATTTCGAGCTTCGCTTCAGGCTCAACACCGTAATTCGCGTGGTCTTGAATCTGAAACCCGTAGTCTGGATGAGCCGTGCCGCCGGCCATGGGATCGATTTCACCATCGGCAAGAGAGACCCGAACCAACATATGTGAACGCAGCGCTGCCCCGCCTACCGTGGGCACACCACGGCCATTGCGCAAATGACATGCATTGCAGCTGTTATTATTAAATAGCGGTCCAAGGCCTGGATTAATTTCGGCCGGACCCGTCACAAATTGGGCCTCGAAAGCGATATCCCCGCTCAGGTGAAGGTCCAAACCTTCTTCATCGAGATTTGGGGCCGGCAGCGTGAACGCGTGTGACGAGGCCTCGTCGACCGTCGTTAATCCACCTGCAGCCACGAGCGTGGGTGTCGTTTCGTCAGCCCCACACCCCATCAGTCCAATCGCCAACACGGCGCCGAAGAATCTCATCACTCGCCTCGAAGCATGGGTTGAAGGTCAGACTCGACCGAATCTTTCACAACATTGATGGCATCGATCGCTGCCTTGATTTTGGGACGACTTGCGTCATCGAGAATCGAATCCCGGAAGGGAGCGGGAATGGCTTCGATCGCGGCAATTGCTGTGTCAAACTCAGCCTGAATGCGGGTATCCAGCGCAGAGTCTCGTTCTGCGACCCAGTCGCTCAGACCGCGGCCGTCTTTTTGAGCGAGCTCAAAATCACCAAGGTAAGCGGTTTTTGCACCACGGACATTATTGGCAAAATCCAATTTAGAATTGAAACTAAATGGGCTTTCCACAAGCGTTTGGTCGCGCTCATTATAAGGGTCTGCAATCTTGCCGTTCGCGACTTCGTCCAGAATCCCGGCCATTCCGGTGGTGATTTCCTGTGCTGCGGAAAACCGTGATGGGTAGGTCGTATTGCCTTGTTCGCCTGCGGTGCGGAAGACCGTTGCGTAGGGTGCATCGCCGCCAGTCCAGCTGGTGGAGAGCAGCCCCGCGACTTTGGCGATATCCTTTGCTGCCAACGACAAATACGAGAGTTCACGCGCAGAAAGACTTGTCACGTCTCGGGTTCCATCCGGACCAAATAGGAGCAGTTCGACGGCATGAAAGCCTTTCAGAGACACGTCGAGGGCTTCAAAGTCAGCCTGCGATAGCTCGCCAGACTCACCAAGAACGGTGTTCAGGTCGACCAAATTCAACGGCCAGGAATCCAACGCGGGGTCGTAGCCATGAACATCCACGGGACCAAATAGCGAGGTTTCGCTCAATTCCCAGGGTGCGCGCGCGGCCCTCCAGGCCTCTTGCGCAGCCTCCAAGCGGACCTGAGTCGGCTCGGCAATAAACGCGTCCACAGCCACACTCAATGCCGAGGCATTTTGGGCATGGAGGTCGTATTTGGGCACCATTACGTTGTCGACGTAGCCTTGAATGACCTCCACGTCGTCGAATTGTTGGGACGTGACCTGGGTGTTGTCATCGCCGCATGCGGTCGCCGACAGAAGTACGGTCAGAGCAATGAGAGTTCTATTCATTTGAGAGTCCTTAAAAATTAAATCCGGTCGACAGGACCACGTCCCATTGAGACCGAATGCCATCGTCGCCAAAGGAGCGATGACGGGCGGTGAGTCTGGATAAAATCATATTTTGGTAGTCGACACCGACGCCTGCGGCGGCGACGAAGCGCTCATAACGAGGCGCATCAAATTGGCCGGGCGCGACCTTGAACATCGTGTCGTAATATTCAGCGCGAACATGGGGTTCGATTCGCCATTTGGAGTCATCAATGAAGCTCATGACGTCCACGCCGACTTCAGCCCATGCTGACACAGCTTGTTCGGCGACCGCGCTCCTTAGAACGCCAAGATTATTGGACAGGCTTTTATTGCGCTCCGAGATTGCACCAGCATTTTCCAAATGGCCCCAAAGCAAGGATGCCCGTGCTCGAACGTGTCTTTCGTCGAGCACAAAATGCGCTCCAATAATCGAAACATTTCCGCCTAAAAACCCGCAAGCGGCCACGCTTGAATCGTCATCACAATCCAGGGCGAGGTCGGGTTTGGGACGGTTAGCATTCGAATCACCGCGGTAGGCGGAAACGCCTGCCATCACACCGGCCACGGGCCTAATATCAACGCGCAAAACACCCGCAAGTCCGCGTGCATTGGCCGAATAAAATCGGCGCTGCTGGCCTGTGGAAACCCAGGATTGCGACGAAAATCCGGTGGAATCTAGGCCGTTTAAAACCTGAGCCGTGATCTTCACAGGATTCAGATAGATGACCCCTTCCACGCCCATCTCGTCCCAAACAGCGGGGATCATGGTTGTTTCGGATTCTGGGCGACCTGCGGCGATCAACTCGTTGGGTTTATGGAGGTCGCTCAACAGGCCCAACGCGTTATAAAAGCGACCTATTTTGATATGCCCACGATGCGCTATTTCTTTTTGCAGATAGAGCTCTTCGACGATGACTTCGCCGCCCTGCTCGACTTCGTTTTCGTACTCACCGAATTCTTCGTACTCCAGCTCCAGCGTGGAACCAGTCCCGCCGTGCTCGAACTCAATTTCGGCTTCCACTTCGAAGTCCAAAGGGAGCATCACCTCGATTTTGGGGGCGAATCGTGTGGTATCAAAAACCAGACGGTGATCCGCACGAGCCCCGTTATCCCCGGTCTGATTCTGCTCGTAGTTAAAGTAGGCGAAGGTCGCCTCGCCGTACGCCGAGAAACGAATCTCGACCTCGGGCGAAATTTTGAGTTCCTGAGCCAAGAGTAACGGGGACCCAAGAACCAAGGACGAGAATAAGAATATCGCAAATGCGTTTTTGATACTGATTATCATTATCGGGACTCTACAGAAGATCCCCTGGATGGCAAGCATAATGAGAATGATTTTCATTATCACGGTTAAGGCGCGCACGGACGCGTCGAGCAGACATAAGGCTTCGCTCATTCGTACGCGCCTTTACCGCGATTTTACTCATGATCAGCGAGGTCGTGGCGAAGTCGATCCCCAAAGTCGCGAAATGCCCCGGTTTGTGGAAAGATACACCTGTATCAAAACGGTGAGACCCGATGGCAAGCCAACCCCACTTCAACGCCCCCTGGCAATCGACACCTGTTGTCCATATCGCCGAAACCGCGACGCGGCCCGGCCAGATCACCACGCCTCAGGGTGAGCTGACCTACATTAATGTGTCGGGGTCGATCGAAGAAATGGCGCACCAACACGGGACGCGACTGCGCCAGAAGGTGCAGACCGGGACGATCGCTTTTTTCTCGGATTACCTGCTCAAAGTCCTGGCCAATTCCCCACTTCACGTCGCCGCTTACACTCTGGATTGGACCAGTCAGAAGCTCTTGGGCCAAAAATTAAAAAAACAGGTTCCGGCTGAGTTTCAGCGCGCTATTGCGGCACTTGCGGCTGGAGCCGAGGTCAACGAAGAAAAGGTTTGGCAGGCCTATTTGATGCCCGAAATCTTTTTGTGGGTGGTGGGCACCTACCACAAATTGCTTGGGACCCGCTCGGCACAGGGACTTGGTACGCCTCCGCTCTTCGGGTGCACCAGCGCGATCGTCGTTCCGCCCAAGGGACAAACGACTCTGCACGGCCGCAATTTTGACTATTTCGGAATCGATTATTGGGACAAAAATCAGGTCGTTGCCTTTCATCATCCAGACGTGGGTCTTGATTACGTTTCGATCACAAGCGCAGGGATGATTGGTGGTGGCATCACGTCGATGAATAGCGCAGGGCTTACGTTTGCGATGCACCAGCATTTTCCGCGCGAGCTAAACCTGCAAGGTGTTCCGGTTGGAATCGCCGGCGATTATGTGATGCGCAACGCCCATACCATCGACGAGGCCGTCGCGATCTTACGGGATTTTCCGCCTGTCGCCGGATGGACCTATGTGATGACTGAAGGAGACACGGGACGAGCCGCTGTTTTTGAGGTGGCACCGGGCCTTGAAAACCTTTCTTGGATCGACCCCAAAACGGCGAATATGGGTTACGCGAACATGTATTGGGGCGCTGAACTCAAGGACGTCGAGGTCGACTTTTTCCCAGAGTACCGGCGCAGCAACGAAGCACGGCAATCGCGCGTGAACCAATGCCTTCGTGAAACCTCAATGTCGACGAGCCCGTTGGAAATCGCAAAGATCCTGGGCGATTTCAATGACCCAGAAAGCGGTGAAGAACGCTTGCTCGGGCCCACAATCGTGAACGTGACGACCGTGGCGAGCGTGGTGTTTGAACCCGAACACCGCCGGGTTTGGGTGGGAGCTGGACGAACGCCGACCTGCCGCGGTTGGTTTGTGCCATTCAACCTCAACACCGGAGGTCCTGACGAGAGTCTTGAGCCCTTTATGCCCTTTCCTGGCTGGCACGAATCGCCGCAAGGACGCGCGTTTGAGAGCTACCGCAAGGCGGTCGCGATGGCGGCGGCCAACGAACCCGATCAAGCTGTGCTGATGCAGGTTGAACACGCACTCGCCCTAGATCCGGACGAACCCTACCTGCGGGTTTTAGCGGGACTGATTTCGCTCAGACTCAATCGCGGAGAACGCGCCGAGGGTGCTTTTCGTCGCGCACTTGAGGGCATCACTCGCGCCGACCGCCGTGCCGAAATCCAACTCTATCTTGCGTGGGCGTACGATCTTTTGAAACGACGATCGACTGCAAAACACCTCTACAAAGAAATCTTGGCCACGCCCGAGGCCGACGACATCGTGAAAAAACGGGCGCATTATGGCAAATGGTTTCGTTTTGATGCCGACCGCGCCAAGAAAATCAATGTCGACCTCGTGTATGGTGGTGTGCCCTGAGACTTGACTCAGAGCAGCAACATGAATACCCCTGAGCCCAACTGAATGGATGGGTGTTTATGTTGAAGAGCCCCGAGAATCGTTGGCGGATTTTAGCCGTTACGGTTCCTTTGATTTTTTTCTCGGCGTTGATCCGACTGGACTTCACGTTCGGCGACGGCCCCGAGCTCCTGACGGCCGCGTATAATTTGTGTGGGCCGCATCCGAGCGGCTATCCACTCTTCACGTTGCTGGGCTTTATCCCTTCACATCTTCCGTGGCTCACTCCATTTTACAACATGGCGTGGACGCTCTCGGCTTTGCCGACCGCGCTGACGGCAGGACTGATCTTCATGATCGTCCGGCGATTTCAGGTTCGCGAGCCTGTTGCGCTGCTCGGCGCCTGGGCATGGGCGTTTTCGCATGGCGTCGTTTATCTAGCGACGCGCATCGAAGTCTATGCACTGCATTGCATGCTGCTCGCCGGGGCATTGTTGGCGATGATCCGGTTCGCTCAAGATAAGCGCTTCAAAGACGCGTGGATCGCGGTCCTGTGTGTGTGTTTGGGCCTGACCAACCACTTGACCAGCGCGCTCATGATTTTGCCAGTGATCCTGACTCTGGTTCTGGTCGACAAGAAACAAATCCTCACGGTGAAGGCGGCCGGGGTGTTTTCGGGTATCGCCGCCGCATGCGCTGCCATCTATTTGTACCTGCCGCTCCAGGCGATGATGAACACCGGACAATGTGTTTCGTGGAATGACCCACAGACGCTTGAACGGTTTATTTTCCACGTGACTGGCCAAGAATATTCGATTTTTAGAAACACCAGTAAGCTGGCCAGCAACCTGAACAAATTCGCGCTGTCGATCGATCGTTCGTTCATGCCAGGCATGTTGCTCGTGGCCATTTTGGGCGTGTGGGAAATGGCGATGAAGAGCTGGAAGGTTCTGGCTGGTATCGCCCTCTTTATGGTGCTTTATCTGGCCTATATCGGCACCTATTCGATCAACGACATCTCGACCTATTACACGATGGCGTACGTGCCGATCGTCGTGCTCGCGACTCTTGGTTTCGAGTGGTTTTTGACAGTTCGATTCCTGGACACACCCAAGCAACAGTCGCTGGCTTTGGTCATGATCATGGTCGGCTTTGGCTGGTTGGTCGGTCTGGGCTATCGGGCGTATCCGAACACGTATCGGGAAGCCATCGCTCAGGACATGAGCACGCAGGTGATGAACGATATCGAGGGCCCAGCACTCATCTTTACCTCGGTCGACGGACACTCGTTTCCGATGTGGTACCAGGCCTTTGTTGCCCAACCCAATAAGGGCGTGATTCCGGTCGATGCCGTTATGTTTGGACTGAAAAATAAGGGCTGGTATCGAGAATGGTTCCGACGCTCGTTCCCACAAATCAACTGGCCGCCAGACGATATTGCTTTAAGTGGGCGATGGCAGAAATACCTGTTGGACAACAACCCAGACGTCAATATTTACGCCATGTTAAACTCGCCATGGCGAGTACCCGGGTACCAGGCTGTGAGCCACGGTTGGCATTTTAAGATCGAAAAAGGCACCTCGGAAAAAGCACAGAATAACAACGCTCATATCTATTCGGCCACGGGCAAGAATTGGGGTAACACCACGTACTTCTTGAACTCGCAGCTTGAGTACAAAGTCAAAGACGACCGAATCGCGTGTGTTGCCGAATGGCGACAAAATCAGGCGATGGTTGGTGATTGGACGTTTTATGGACCCAACGGCAAAACCGTCACGTTCAAGCCCCATCCGCTTCCTGCCAAGACCGACATGAGTTGGGAATGGCTTGAGATCGCGGACCAAGAGCCTGGCGAATGGCGCTGTGAAGTCAAAGCCGAGGGGCAGCCCACGACCGAAACCCACTTCACTCTGAAGTAGGCACCTTCACCACTCAATCCGCATCGTAACCGTTGAGACCTGAGTTTCGACGGTTCATCGGATTTGTGAATCAAATCGTCGAACACTCGGGTTAACAACATGCTGCCAAGGAGCGGTGTGTTCTTAAACAGGGTGTTCAGATGTCGTTGATGTGGAAACAAAAGAATCGTGAAATCAAAGACGCAGTTTTGTTGGTTGCTGGCACAGGCTCACGCCTTCGCCCGCTGACCAATAATTTGCCCAAGTGTTTGATCGAGATCGCGGGAACCCCGCTGATTGTACGTCTGTTGCGCCAACTCAAGACAAACGGCATCGAGCGAGCCTACCTTGTGACGGGCTACCTCTCAGACATGTTGCCCGAACACCTTCAGGGCATTCCGGGCCTGCCAGAACTGCATTTTGTGGAAAACGACGCATACGACACGGCCAATAATGCCGAATCCTTGCGCCGTGCGATGCATGCGATGCCGACGACTTCATTCCTGCTCTGCGACGGGGATATCCTAGTCCGCGACGACGCCTGGCTGCGCGAGCTCATCACCGATCCTCGCCCGAATATTCTGGCGGTTTTGTTGCAGCTTCAAAGCCGGATGGGCGAAGAAGAAATGAAGGTCACGCTCGAGCCTATCGACGTGCCTTGGTACACCCGCCGCGTGGTTGCATTGAGCAAAGGCATGGCCCCAACGACCGCTCACGGCGAGTCTGCGGGCGTTCAGGTGATCGGCGCGGACACGTTCGATAGATTGCGTGAACGTCTGGACAACATGAGCGACGACGAGCGCAAGAACCTCTATTACGAGGACATCTTCGCGACTCTCTTCGACGAGGGTCACGAATTTTACACCTTCGCGCTGCGAGAAGGCACCTGGACCGAAATCGACACCGTCGAAGACCTTAACCATGCTCGCCAGCTTTTCGCGCGTGGCGAGGCAGCGCTTTCTGCCTGAAACCTTCGGCGATTCAGTCCGCGGATCCTGCCTGCATTGCACTTTCTTGGTAGAATCGACTAATCTTGCGCCATTCTGGAAGGTCTAACCGTAGTTTGGTTGTGCAGATGACTTCAGCGTATCGAATTTTTTTCATCGGTCTCGTTACGATCATCGGCGCCTGCTCGGCTGACGATGGCACGCAAGATACCCACACCTCCACGGGTGGGAAATCGGACGACTTCGCCACAGCCCCCATCCCGTCTACCTTCGAAGAATTCCGCGCAGGGCTTTATTGTGAGCCCAACGACGGCGCGTGCATTGTTCAGGGCGATGTTCCGATTTGGGGCGAAGACGCCCTGCGGGCCTATTATATTTCGCGTGTTGGCTTGGTGAATGGTCTCACGGTCATGACCACCGACGAAGTGGATGCCATCTGGGATCGGACTCAACGCTACGCGATCGAATACTGCGTGAGCGACGCTTTTGGCGAACGAAAGACCGAGATTATCGAGGCCATGCGGGCTTCGACTGAAGCTTGGGAAGCCATCGCTGACGTAGCGTTTATCTACCGTCCCGAGCACGACGCACGATGCAATTCTCGAAACGTCCAAGTCGTTTTTGATGTGACCCCGTCCACGGATCCTTTTGCAGGCTACATCGCCCGCGCGTTTTTCCCGTCTTATAAGGAACGCACCCGCCGCGAGGTCCTGATCAACCTGAATGCCCACGACAGCATGACGAACAACACCACGCTTGAGGGTGATTATCAGCTGAAGGGCGTCTTGCGTCACGAGCTTGGCCATGTGCTCGGGTTTCGCCATGAGCATATTCGGGACGAAGCCGGCGCATATTTCTGTAAGGAAGACGAAAACTACCGTCCGATCACGGACTACGATGCCAAATCCGTCATGCACTATCCTCAATGCAATGGTGCAGGAGACTGGGGCCTTGCCCTGACCGAAACGGACGCGCGAGGCGCCGCGTTCTTTTATCCGAATTTCAATGAATATAAGGCCGCCCGCTGCGACGAAGAACTCGACGCAAACGGGGTTGTTGTCGAAGACTGTGAGCCGATCGTTCACGCCCTGCTTGAGCTCGCCAATACCGGTAGCGAAGACGTTCTGGACGATTGGGTGAAACTCGACACACGCGCCGTGTCTTCGATCATCGAAGGTCGACGCGCGCATCCGTTCACATCGCTTACCCAGCTTTATGATGTGATTTATTTGGGACCCGTCAGCGTTCGGCGCATGTACGAATACCTGTACGTGAATGGACGCTGCCCGCTCGAAATCGACGAAACCGGATTGGTGAACGCGCTCTGTTTGCCGGTCGTCAATCGCGTGCTTGAGCTTGCCAACACTGCGTCTCAAGAGGTTCTAGACGTGGACGTCAGCCTCGACTCTCGAGCCGCGGCCAATATCGTCACGATCCGAAAAGACCGTCCGTTTTCGTCATTTGCCGAGCTCTGGGACGTCGACTACGTCAAGACAACGGCGATCGAAAAAATGTATCACCACCTCTATCCGAAATAGCCGCAGCGGCTCGTTCGAATATGCCCCACCGAGAAAAACAATGAGTGAAAAAAAATCATGTTGTGGCTCCTCGACCTCCAGTGTGGAAGTGAGCAAAGACTCCCCGAGTCATGATGCGCACAGGCAAAATGTGCGAGGTGTCTACGCCCAAGTCGCCAAGGCAAACAACGAGGGAGCAGCCTTTGGCGTGGGTGCCAGTTGTTGCGGCACAAGTAACGAGGGGGCGATAAACACGCTTATCTCGACTCGGCTTGGTTACACTCAGGCGGAACTCGACGTGGTCCCGTCTGGAGCCGACATGGGCCTCGGCTGTGGCAACCCAAAGGCCATCGCCGCGCTCAAAGAGGGTGAGACCGTGGTCGATCTGGGAGCTGGTGGCGGTTTCGACTCGTTTCTTGCTGCGCGCGAAGTGGGCAGCACCGGTCGTGTGATCGGGGTCGATATGACGCCTGATATGGTGTCCAAAGCGCGGGCGAACGCAGAGAAGGGGAAATACGAAAACGTGGATTTTCGCCTTGGCGAGATCGAGCATCTGCCTATCGCGGATGCAAGCGCGCACGTGATCATTTCGAATTGTGTGATCAATCTATCGCCCAATAAAGCTCAAGTATTCCGCGATGCCTTCCGTGTGCTTAAACCAGGTGGGCGACTCGCGATCTCCGATATTGTCGCCACGGTCGAGTTGCCCGAAGAGATGCGTAATGACGCAGGCCTTATCGCCGGATGCATGGGCAACGCCTCCCTCGTGGAAGACTTGGAAAAAATGATGCGTGCTGCAGGATTCGAGAAAATCCTTATTCAACCCAAAGACGAATCCAAAGAGTTTATCAAGGATTGGGCGCCGGGCAGCAATGTCACTGATTACGTGGTCTCAGCGACCATTGAGGCCGTCAAGCCATTGGCCACTACGGCGACAGCCTAATACGTACTTTGGGGAGGAATTAGCGGAACTTACGCCGTGCCTATGCACGGCTATTTTTTTATTCTTGACCAGATTTAACCAAGCGCCTAAACCATTTGGTTAAGGAGCCGTTATGAATCCAGAAACGACCAAAAAACAAATCCTCGCCGCCACAGATCACCTCTTTGGTGCCGTGGGCTTCGACGCCACCACCACCCGGGACATCGCCGAACTCTCGGGCGTGAACAAGGCGCTGATTCACTACCACTTCGGCACGAAGGACAACCTGCTCGTCGCCTTGCTGGACGGCTATTACGCTCGTCTGAGCGCTGCGTTGACAGCGGCCTTGGAACGGCCCGCGGGGTCGCTTGAGGCGCAGGTGCTGGCGCTGGTCGATGCCTACTCGGACTTCCTCGCCGAGAACCGCAGCTTCTGCAATATCGTCCAGCGAGAGGTCGGCAGCGGTCATCACGTCGAAAAAATCGTGTCCGGCACAATGCCTATGTTCGGGCTGGCGACCGCTTGGCTGGGCGAGCTCGACGATAATGCTCCGCCGGGCCTAGAGGTGATCCAGGTCCTCACGACCGTGTACGGCATGATCGTCACCTATTTCACCTATGGCCGCGTGCTCGAGCAGCTTACCGGCGAGGATCCGTTCTCACCGGCAGCACTCGCGACGCGGCGGCGTCACGTCCATTGCGTGGTGAGGCTGCTTTGTCGCGAACTTGGCCTGACCGCGGGCGCTCCCCAGAACCAAGAGGGAGATGAGCCATGACCACGTTGCATCCGAGGAACATCACCCAAAAGCAGCGTCTCCTCGACGCCGAGCACTGGATCTGTCTTGAGCGCGCCAGGTATTATACCGAGTCGTATCAAGAGACCGAGGGCAAGCATCCATCGCTGCGAGCGGCACTCGCGCTTCAGAATATCCTCACCAAGATGACCGTGCGCATTGAGCCCGACGAGCTCCTGGTGGGCAACCGTTCGTCTCGGCTGATCGCGCCGCCGATCGCTCCCGAACGTGGTGACTTCACGTTCGTGTTTCGCCACCTCCTTAATGAACTCAAGAGCTCCGGCTACCGCATCGACCCCGCGGACGAGGTGTATCTGGCCAAGGAACTCATCCCCTTCTGGGACGGGCGGACGGTGCGCGACCTTAAGATCCAAGCCTTCAAGACCAACGATCTGGTGAGCCCACTCAACTTCAGTCCTAGAGCGGTAGCTTCCAAGCTGCGCGGCTTTGGCCCAGGCGCGCTGCGGCGGCTGGTCGCCGACGAGGAGGAGCGCAACCACGACGGCAGCCGCGAAGCGCGGCGCAAGCTGTCGAGCCTGCCACGCCTGCTGCGCGCGGTGCGGGCGGGCTCAGGCGACAACCTCAAGGGTCGCGGGCGCTGCACTGACACTCAGGCTCATATCGTGCTCGGTCACAAGAACGTGCTCACGCGTGGCTTTGCCGGCATTAAGGCCGATGCCGAGGCGCGGCGTGATGAGGCTACAACGGCGGATGCGCGCGACTTCTACGACGGCGTCATCATCACCTGCGAGGCGATGCGCATGTTTGCCGAGCGCTTCGCCACGTTGGCACGAACGCAGGCTGCCGCGGAAGTGTTGGACGCTCGGCGTGCGGAGCTTGAAGCCATCGCTGAGCGTTCGAGCCAAGTGCCGTGGCTGCCGCCACGGACCTTCGCCGAGGCGGTGCAATCGTTGTGGTTCACCCAGAATGCGGCCATCATCAGCTACGGTGCGGGCAGCGGCATCACACCAGGGCGAGTGGACCAGTTGCTTTTCCCGTTTTACGCGGCCGATCTTGCTGCCGGTACAATCACCAAGGACGAAGCGCTGCAGCTCCTTGAAGAGCTGGTCATCAAACTCAATAATAACGTAATCATCTGGCCCAATATTGGCGGGGTGCGGCTGAACCATCTGGGCTCGGACGTAGAGAATATCACCCTCGGCGGCGTGGACGCGGCAGGCAACGACGCAACCAATGCGCTGTCTTATCTGTTCATCGAGGCCATCCGAAACACCAGCTTAGCCACCACTTCGTCGTTCCGGGTGTCTAAAAAGAGCCCCAAAGAGTTCGTCCGCCAGGTGGTCGAGATTCACCGCGACACCAACTCACCGGCCTTCATCAACGACGAGACCGCAATTGCAGCCTTGGTCAACGACGGCTATTCGCTCGAGGACGCGCGCCAGTACTGTCTGGTTGGCTGCGTCGAACCAAGCGGTAACGGCGACACCTACGGCGCCACTGGCGGCACCAAGGTCTACTTCCCGACCGCCCTCGATCTGGTCTTCAATCGCGGCAAGACCACGTTCTTTGGCAACCAAGACGGGGTCGACACTGGCGACCCGACCCAAATGGCCACCTTCGACGAATTCCTCGCCGCTTTTTACCGCCACCTGGAGTCGATGGTGGATTGGGCGACCCGCGCCACCAACCTGCGCGACGATATCTGGGCCACACATTTTCATAATCCGCTCATCTCGAGCACGATCGACGGCTGTCTTGCGAATGGCCGGGACATGACCGCCGGCGGCGCGCGCTACAATTTCGGTGCGGTGGGCGGGGGCGGCCTTGGAACCGTCGTCGATTCCCTGTCAGCAATCCGGACCTTTGTCTTCGAGGAGCGCTCGATTTCAATGGGCGACCTTCAAAAAGCGTTAGCGACCAACTTCCGTGGCCAAGAGGCACTGCGGCTCAAGCTCGCGAGCGGGCCGCGCTTCGGCAACGATCTAGAGGCCGTCGACAGGCTCGCCAGCGAGGTGGTTGGACGTTTCTGTCAGATGGTCTCGACCCGCAAGACCGCCTGTGGCGGACATTACAAGGCGAGCCTGATTTCCTATGGGCTCAACGTCTACGAGGGCGCTCTTGAGCCGGCCAGCGCCGATGGCCGACTCGCCGGGGCCCCATTATCGAACAGCATGTCACCAAGCAACGGCGCTGAGCGTCGCGGCCCCACGGCTGTTTTGAACTCGCTCGCCCGCATCGACCAGACCCGCATCGGGTACGGCAACTCAGTCAACATGCGGCTGCCGGTGGGCCTGCTAAAATCGGCCAAAGGCGTGGAGAGCGCAGCGCACCTGATCCAGACCTACTTCGACAAGGGCGGCTTTCACGTGCAGCTGAACGCCATCGACAGCGCGACCTTGCGGGCGGCACAGGCCAAGCCCGAGGACCATGCCGACCTGATTGTGCGGGTATCAGGCTATTCTGCCTACTTCACGCGGCTCGGACGCCGCATCCAAGACGACATCATCGCCCGTACGGAGTTCGTGTCGTGCTGACGGGCGCAGAGGCCGAGCACAAGGCCGGGCGGGAGCCCGGCGAACCAGGCGCAACGATCACGCCGAGCTGTCGCGCCTTCGATGTGCAGCGGTTTTCCGTTCACGACGGACCTGGGATTCGAACAACCGTTTTCTTAGAAGGTTGCCCGCTGCGCTGCGCTTGGTGCCACAACCCCGAGGGCTTCGGCAGCGATCGCACGCACGCGGTCTCAGTCGAGACCATCCTTAACGAGGTCCTGAAGGACCAAGATTATTACGCCTCGAGCGGCGGCGGCCTGACGGTTTCGGGGGGCGAACCACTCTTGCATCTTAAATCGGTGGTCGCGCTTCTGAAGGCCGCCAAGCGCCACGGACTGCACACCTGCGTGCAGACCTCGGGGTCGGTGCCCTCAAAGCATCTGGCAGCAGTGCTCGAGCTGGTGGACCTCTTCCACTTCGACCTCAAACACATGGACCCGACGCGCCACGAGGAGCTGACCGGCGTCTCAAACGAACGGATCCTGCGCAACGCGGCTTTTCTGGTCGAGCAAAAGGCCAATGTGCACTTCCGCATGCCGCTTATCCCCGGCATCAACGACGACGTCACGAACCTGAATGCGGTTGCGAGCTTCCTCTGTGGGCTCTATCCGCCTGGCGCTCGCGCACTGCGCTTGGTGCCCTACCAGGGGATGTATCTGGGCAAATACGCCGCGCTAGGCTTGGTGCCACCGATGCCGTCGCTAGAATCACCGTCGCCGGCCGCTCTGCGTGGGGTCGTCGAGTACCTGTCTGGCCTCGGCCTCAGCGTCGAGGTTGACGGTTAGATGAGCTGGCAAACTGTTTTCATCATTTGCCGAATCGCTCACGACGTGGCCGTGTCCTTGGCAGCCAAGACCTCGGCCTGAGCCTGAGCCTGCTGATATCGCCCGTGATACCGACCGATTTCCATGATGACCGACATCGGCATATAAGCCTTATTGGGCTTATTTTTAAAGATCGCGTGGATGTGGATCTGCTTCTCCTTCCCGGCGAGGCGTAATACTTCTCGCACCGAAGTCAGTGCTAGGCCTGAGCGATTCGCGTTAGGTCGTAAATCGCTTCCGAATAGGCGATGGGGTCGACGTCCTTGTCGTTGATCGATTCACCCCGCAAATCTTCAAAATAGAATCCGTCGATCGTGATGGCTTCCGAGCCCCAGGAGGGGTCGCCTGCGTAAATGCCGCCGTGTGAACAACGGGCTCGAACACCGCGCCCGGCGAAAAGCTTGGAAGCGCCGTAGATCATCCCGGCGTCCTCCGCGCTGTCGTTGCGCCATCCCATGCGACGAAGCCTTCCGGCCAAGGTGCCAGGCTGCACAGCACCGAACTCTGATTTGGCGGTCTTCGCAAATACCGGGCGATTGAGTTGCTCGAAGGGTTGGGTGATTTCAGCCTCACCAAGCTGAACACCCCAAGCCTTGATATCCGCTGCGCTTAAGTCCATTCGATGAGCGACGCGAATCACCGCATTTTTCGGAAGGTCGATGGGATTCCACTGGGCGTCAACGAGCTCCGCATCCACGACCCGAAAGAGCTCTTTTTTGTCGGTTCGAAAGACCAAGCCTGCGACAAATAATCTCAAGATAGGATGAGAAACGATGTCTCTCTTGAACGCCGCCAGACTCCAGGGGCGACCCGACACCATCGCAAATTCAAAACGCTGTTCAGCTTCGTTGGCGATCGATTTTAGGCGTTTTTTGAGGTCCTTAAAATGTGTCTTCACCGATTCTGGTGCGCTTTTTGGAACGGACTTGAGAATCTTTTGGGTTTCGTCGCGCACGCGTAGGCCAAGACCCGCATCGACTTGAAACTCACCCTCACGCCCACCCAAGTCGACCCTCAGATTGCCGTTTTCAAAGCCCAATGTCGGGACCTTTCGGTCCGCAATATCATCGGCGACATAGGTGTTTACCGTGGCAAGGAATGCCGTTTGACTCAATGAAGCCGCCGCGGCCAATCGCTCTATGGCGGCCCAGGCGGCGTCGCGCAGGCTTCTGCGCTCCGCGTTCATCGCCCAGTAGCCCACCCACGACTTCGCGTCGTCGGAACCGTGACGTTCCAACACGTCGACGTACCAGCCGACAAGGTGATGCATTCCCGCACTCACGGCCTCATCCAAACCGGGCGCGAAATCACTCATTCGCTCTTCGTTCGCAAGAATGGCTTGTTGATAAACGCACCATTTATCAGCGGCTTTTCCGCCAGCCGACGCCCATTTATCTTTGAGCGAAATCGAAAACGCATTGGCACTTTTGTCGTCAAGATGAGGTCGAATCGCCCGAGCCACATCATCGATATGATCGGGCCCTTCCAAGGCCAGTCGACTCAAGAGCCCCAATAGTGCGTTTCCTTCAAGCGTGGCGCCCGATTTGAACAAGAGTGGCGGCAGAGTTTCCACATTTAGGAATTTGGGCATTTTCTTGGAGGGCTGCGATTCGAGGAGCTTTTCCAGGTCAGCGACGGATGCATCTGCCGCGACCTCAAACCCTTTGACCTCGCCACCTGCGGCCTGCAGGGCCTTTTCTAAGGAAGCGACAACCTCGGCTGTTTTTTCAGATTTTAGCGCCTTTTCGATTTGGGCTTTTTGTGCGGTGGGCTTCAGGCTCGCCAACACATCGGCGGCGGCTTTTCTGGTGTCCTTTTTCTTTGATGAGAGCTGCTCGGCCACATCTTTTATGACCGAATCTCCAAGCTCAATCAGCCGTTGCACCGCAAGTTCGCGCACGGTCTTGGACGATTCGCTCAGCAATAAAACCGTAAACTCAGCATCCACCTGCTTGGCTTTTTCCAAATAAACCTGAAGTAATTCTGTGCGATTCGGCCCAGAAGGTCCGCGCAAGACCTCCAACAAAACCGTGTCGAAATTTTCGGGCAAAGATCCCGAACCATGTCGTCCAGTGAGCCGATTGATGAACTCGTCCGATCCGTATTTTGACCCAAAATCACCGCGCATGATTGTTTCGAGATAAACCCTTAAAACGTCGGTCGTGGGAGCTTTTTCGAAGATAAAATGCAACCCCATCCGATGTCGATAATCCTTAGATTTCTCGAGGCAATATTCCGCCGCAACCGTGGCCCAAACCACCGGACTGGCTTTAATCGACGCCTCGTTATCCGCCCACATTTTGTCGCGAGCTGGATAGGAATCACCACTCACCACCAAAAGTTCGGCACGCATCGTGGCGCGCGTATTTTCATCGATTTCGAGCGCGGGCGTTGCGGGCGCGCTTTGCAACCTTCCAAGCGCCTCGACGCAGAATTCTCGAACAGCTTTTTTCTTCGATTTTGCTCCCGCTTCGAGCGCATCTTTTGCATTTGCACCAAGGTCTGCAAGGCCAATCTCGGCGACGGCCCGCACGCCTTTTGATGAGTGACCAAGCGCCGCAACGAATGTTTGCGCGGCCAAGGGTGAACCTACTTTTTGCAGGGCTTTCACAATGACCTCGGCCTCTAAGGCGGGCAGTTTGTCGTCCCAAGCTTCGATTAGCGGACCGACCACCAACGTTCCGTTCAAGGCCAAATTATTCGCGATGCCTTCGCCGTTATCCTTGGTCACTTTTTCGACAAGGGTCTTTGTGACGTCGTGATGAAACGACGTGTCATCGACCAAAGAAATCAACGAACCCGCAACCGACGTCGGCGCGGTCTTGGCTGCGGCTTGAATCCAATCTGCGAGCGTCGACTGCGGAACGATAGCAAGCGCTTCGCGGATATAGGGAACAAGGTTGGCGTAATATTGCTGCGGCAATAGGCTCATCCTGGCCATCACCTCGGGCGGGACAGGCTTGCCCATTCGTTGACACAAAATCGAAACAACACCGGCGTGTGCGCCAACGACGTAGGCATTTTCGTACTCCAAAACAAATCGAGTCATCGGCTCCAGAATCGCTTCACCATGCCGTTCCAAGATCTCGATCATGGGTTGCATGAACTCGTTGAAGTCCAGTCCGCGAGCGATGTTAACGGCTTCGTCCACACTCAAAGAAGGAACGAGTTCTTTGATCTTCTTCCATTCTCGAATAGTGAGTTCTGGATGAGTCAGGACCAGTCGTTTCTGTTCTTCGAACGCCGGTGACTCCATCAAGGTCTTATAAGGATTAAAAAACCAGTCGTCGTAGTGACCGTACCAAGCGCGTGCGAGCACGGGCAGGCACGATTCGGGCATTTCCTTGACCACGCCTAGTTTGAAAAACTCCATCCAAGCGAGCGTTTGAAGCGGTTCGATGAGGAGCGGAATTGAATCAGCGAAGTCCGGTTTGTCTTCCGCCAATTTCTGAAATACTTCGGTCTGAGGGTAGCTCCAGCCTTTGATGCCAAAACTTACGTTTTCTTTGTCGAGCGTGATGTTCAAGAAATTCGCCAGCGGTTCGAAGCGCGCATCGGCCAAATACTCGACCACGAGCGAGGTTGCGTTCGCGTTCGAAATCTGACCGCTCGACAGGGCATCCCACACAAATTTACTGCGAGCCACAGCGTCCTTAATGTGGTTTCGCAGAGTGTAATCCTCCCAATAGTTTTCCGCGAGATCTGCCAGAATTGCCTTTGAGTCGAGCGCCATGATTCCTCCGTGATTCTATTTGCTCGACACTATGCGGCATTCACCTGTCGTTTCACCACAGAATTATTCTGAAAGAACCTCACACGCAGCGTCATTGATGAAGGGCCCGCGTGCACACCGGCAATTTTTCGCTCGCGTTATGTGGAGGTCTCAAAAATAGGCAAGGTGATCGTTCAAACACACGGACACAAAACAAATCATGCGCCGTCTTCCCCACAAAACCTCATCACAATCAAAACGCGGCGCCAATTTCTTTTGACAAGTTTTAATTTTGGCCTTTTAATCCCCGCCGAATTTGTCGCTTAGAAAATCAAAATAAATATCCGATAGGAGCACGTTTGCGTCATCTTTGGCTTATCAGCATTCTTCTTTTGGTTCTCGGCTGCGGTGATTCGGAATCCAATCCTACGATGCAATGCCGTGCGGGCGCCGCTGGCGAATCCTGCACGCCATGCGAGGCTGGATTTTATTGTGCCGGTGGCGAAACACCCGCAGAAGCCTGCCCGGATGGCACATGGGATGATGACGCCGACGCCTCTACGGCCTGTGTGGCCTGGAGTACGTGCGACGACGGCACAGTCTCCGTCGCTGGATCGACAACTCAAGATCAAACCTGCGACCGCTGCGGCGAGGGCGAGTTTAGTGATGGCGTTTCGGCATGTCGGGCATGGACGACGTGCGAAGCGGGTCAGCTTGTGTTGTCTGAGGGCAGCCCAAGCCAAGACCGCAGATGTGGCGCCTGTATAGGTGGCTGGTTCAGCACGGATTCAAATGCAGAAAGCTGCCTAGAATGGACGACTTGTGAAGCCGGCCAATTTATCGCCCAAAATGGCACGTCTACAACCGACCGAACCTGTGCGGCTTGTGCAAGTGGCACATTCAGCGATGGGGTTAATTCAACGGCGTGTACGGCGTGGACCACGTGTAATGCCGGACAATATGTCAGCGCACTCGGCACAAATATCGCCGACCGAACCTGCTCGGATTGTGGACCCAACTCCTATTCGGACTCCATAAACGCGGGGTTCTGCGCTGCTTGGACCACCTGTAATGCCGGACAATACATCGCGACTTCGGGCACAGACACCACCGACCAGACTTGCGCGGCTTGTGCTTCCAACACCTACTCGTCAGCAAGCAATGCTCAAGCGTGTACGGCGTGGACCACGTGTAATGCCGGACAATATGTCAGCGCACTCGGTACAAATATCGCCGACCGAACCTGCTCGGATTGTGGACCCAACTCCTATTCGGACTCCATAAACGCGGGGTTCTGCGCTGCTTGGACCACCTGTAATGCCGGACAATACATCGCGACTTCGGGCACAGACACCACCGACCAGACTTGCGCGGCTTGTGCTTCCAACACCTACTCGTCAGCAAGCAATGCTCAAGCGTGTACGGCGTGGACCACGTGTAATGCCGGACAATACATCGCGGCTTCGGGCACAGCCATCAACGACCGGACATGTTCGACTTGCGGACCGAGCTCGTACACAACAACCGCGAATCAGAACGCATGTACTCCTTGGACCGTCTGCGCTGCAGGCACGCACACAGTGGTGGGATCGACGACCACAAATACAGCATGTACCCCGTGTGGTGTTGTGGATTGGGACGATGACCTCAACCCTTCAACCGAATGCATCGCCCTGAACGACTGTGTAGACAACGAATACGTGAGCACAGAGCCCACCAGTACCAGCGACCGCGAATGTCAGCCGTGTGGAGTCAACATGGTCAGCACAGGCCCTAATGCCACCGCCTGTGAGGATGCGTGTTTTGCCGCGTTTGGTGTGACCTGCGCCGAATTTGAAGAGGGTTATATTAAGGCTTCCAACACGGGTGCAAGCGACCACTTCGGTCGTTCGGTGGCTATTTCAGGCGACACGATGGTGGTTGGCGCCGTCTACGAAGACAGCGCGGCGACCGGCATCAACGGCAACCAAAACAATAATGGCGAGCAGAACAGCGGTGCTGTTTATGTTTTTGTACGTAGCGGCACGACTTGGAGCCAACAAGCCTATATCAAGGCATCAAACACACAGGAAATCGACTACTTCGGCTCTTCCGTGGCCATTTCGGGAGACACACTCGCCGTGGGCGCCTATGGCGAAGACAGCGCCGCGACCGGTATCAACGGCGACCAAACCAATAATGGCGAGCAGAACAGCGGTGCTGTTTATGTTTTTGTACGTAGCGGTACGACTTGGAGCCAACAAGCCTATATCAAGGCATCAAACACACAGGAAATCGACTACTTCGGCTCTTCCGTGGCCATTTCGGGAGACACACTCGCCGTGGGCGCCTATGGCGAAGACAGCGCCGCGACCGGTATCAACGGCGACCAAACCAATAATAGCGCCAATGGTAGCGGTGCCGTTTATGTATTTTCACGAGCAGGCACGATCTGGAACCAACAAGCCTACATCAAGGCATCAAACACACAAGCACTCGACTACTTCGGCTCTTCTGTGGCCATTTCAGGACACACACTCGCCGTAGGAGCGCATCGCGAAGCCAGCGCCGCGACCGGCGTCAACGGTGACCAAACCAATAATAACGCCAATGAGAGCGGGGCCGTCTATGTCTTTTCGCGAACAGGCACGACCTGGAGCCAACAGGCCTACATCAAGGCCTCAAACACACAGGCAGGCGGCTACTTCGGCTCTTCCGTGGCCATTTCAGGAGACACACTCGCCGTGGGCGCCTATGGCGAAGCCAGCGCCGCGACCGGTATCAACGGTGACCAAACCAATAATGGCGTCTATTATGGTGGTGCCGTTTATGTCTTTTCACGAACAGGCACGACCTGGAGCCAACAAGCCTACATCAAGGCCTCAAACACAGAGGCAGGCGACTACTTCGGCATTTCCGTGGCCATTTCAGGAGACACACTCGCCGTGGGCACCTATGGCGAAGCCAGCGCCGCGACGGGCATCAACGGCAACCAAACCAATAATAGCGCCAGCAGTAGCTGTGCCGTTTACGTCTTTACACGAACAGGCACAACCTGGAGCCAACAGGCCTACATCAAGGCCTCAAACACCGAGGCCAACGATCAATTCGGCACCGTGGCCATTTCAGGAGACACACTCGCCGTGGGCGCCTATGGCGAAGCCAGCGCCGCGACCGGCATCAACGGCGACCAAACCAATAATAGCGCTAGTGATAGCGGTGCCGTTTACGTACGACGTATTGCCCCCTGATATGACAAAAGACTGGCAGGCAGGATGCCGACGGCCCTACTCCTCGCCGAAATGAATCTCGTGGATGATGCCCTGCTCCATGTCCACGAGCAAAACCCCATCACAATCAAACGCGACGCTGTACTCAAGCAGCTGGCGCCGGGTCGCGGCTGTGCGGATTGATGGTGCGGCGTCGCCGGTTTTGACTTCGGCCACGTAGCGCAGGCCATCGCGCTCGACCAGATGGTCGGCAATCACGCGGATTTCGACCGGTTCGCCATCGACATAAACCGACCAGAGCAGGTGTACCTGTGAGTCGACGAGTTCGTAGCCTTCGGACTCCAGCAGGGCTTCTGCATCGAGTTCTCCGCGCTGGGCGCGGCGTTGGCGGCGCTTGAGTTTGCGGCGGAAGACGAAGTTTTTCCAACGCCGGCGAATGGCGCCGATCAGCCAGAAGACCAGGAGCAGAAGCGCTACGAGCCATCCAGCGAGTTCCGGTGTGAATTCAAAACTCATAATGGGTCTTCGTCATAAAAACTCGGATGAATCGCAGCAGGCCATAGGGCCTGCGTACCAATCGCAATGCGGGCAAGATGCCCGCGGACCAATCGCA
>CAYMYJ010000060.1:0-16142 GCA_964394615.1 uncultured Bradymonadales bacterium
TTTCGGTTTTCGGTTTTCGGTTTTCGGTTTTCGGTTTTCGGTTTTCGGTTTTCGACGGGCGAAACGAATAACGCCATGACGAACACCAATAACGCGACAACCGGTACCAACAACGAGACTGTTGTGTGTGAGCCCTTGGATGTGTGTCCGAGCGATGTTTGCGGGATGGTCGCCGACGGTTGTGAAGGCTTCCTGAATTGTGGAGATTGTCCGTGCGTTGCAGGTGTCCCGGCCGAAGCGACGTGTGGTGCGTGTGGTCTGGGCATCTCGGTTTGTGGACCGAGTGAGACGGGCTTTGGCTCGTGCGAGATGCCGATCCCAGGAATCGAGGAGTTGACCTGCGACGACATGCTGTTCGTCCGAAATGGTGCTTTGTCAGGGGATGGAACAAAGACCGGTCCGGTCATTGATGTGAATGCAGCGCTTATGGCTGCCAAGCAAAACGGCCAAAAACTCGTCGTCGTTGGTGGCTCATCAACGATTCTTTCCGCTGGTCCAGTGGTTTTAGTCGAAGGTATTCATTTGATTGGTGGATTTAACGAGGACTTTACTCCCAATCCAACCGTTCGACCGAGGATTCAAAACAGTGATTCAACGTCACCTGACGTTGTCGCCGTCTCCGCGAATTCGATTGAGTCAGCCACCCACATCAAGAGCATGATTTTTAGTACGGCCGACGCAACGTCGCCAAATGCCAATACCTATGGGTTGATGGCCGTTCAATCGGGTGGTTTGGTTTTGACTGATGTTCTGCTTGAACCGGGTCGGCCAGGCCATGGAACGTCTGGTATCGACGGTAGCCCAGGCTTTGCTGGTCAGGACGGTTTCAAAGGCCGTGTGGGGAACTACCGGACCAATGAGGGACAGGCTTATCCACTTCAAACCAATACACTTATCGGCGGATTGGGCTGTGAAGGCTCCGCAAGAGCGGGTGGCAATGGGGGCAAGGGCGCTGGATACTCGTCTTCCTCGAATCCTTCGATTCTTCTATCGGCTACAAATGGCGCTTTTAGCGGCATCCTGGGTACGGGCGGAATTGCAGGTCTAAATTACTCAGGTTCAAGTGCGGGAACCTCGGGGCATTTTGGTGGTAACGGCCTGCCAGGGGCCAATGTTGGTGTCGACGGAGCTGGTGGTTCAGGGCTTGGGATGATGGCTTTGGGGCAATACTTTGTCCGCTCGGCGAATGGTATGGACGGGGGCCTTGGTGAGCATGGCTCGGGTGGTACGGGCGGTGGTGGCGCGGGGGCTCTAAATAACAACACGGGCGGACCGGGTGGCGGAAGTGGTGGTGGAGGTGGATGCGGCGGAAGTGGAGGCACAGGAGGCACACAGGGTGGTTCGAGTTTCGGTCTCGTGCTTCAGCAGTCAACGGGCTTTGCCTACACAGACTTAACGTCAACACCGTCTGCCGGTGGAAGCGGCGGTGATGGCGGCACCGCGGGTGCAGCGGGTCTTGGTGGTGTCGGCGGCGCCGGCGGCGACACATTGGTGTCGCCCAATGCGACGAAGGCCTCAGGCCTAGCTGGTGGACGCGGCGGGAATGGCGGCAATGGAACGCGTGGTGGACATGGCGGCGGTGGCGCAGGGGGCCATTCGATCGCTGTTTGGTGCGATGCGACCTACGACATTGCCGACATGTTTCGCAATCCATCATCGGGTGGGGCAGGCGGTGCGTCTCAGGGAACTCCCGGCGACCCTGGTAATTCACTTGCGGACTATGGTTGCGGCCTCTAAATCACCGCCGAACCAGACGTATGGCGGCCTTCGGGTCGCCTTTTTTGTTTGTTGCCTCTTGTGTAGGTGATCGTCGAGAAACGCGGAATACGGCTGTAACGGCCTGTAACGAGGAGTTTCGTGTCGTTGCGAAACCATAAAGCGCTTGTGCATCCATGGCTTGGTTACTAGCCTGACTACATATAAAAAACTCCAGAGGGGGAACTGTGGTCTTGGAAAAACGCTTTATCCGCGTGTTGTTCTTCTTGTCGGTCCTTTTTGCTTCGATTGATTTGGCTGCGCAAACGCTGCCATGTCCAAATCAGGCGAGTCCTACAACGATTCCGTTTGAGGATTCGATTCTGAGCCAGACAGATTTTTTTGATGCGGTTCGAGCCGAGAAAGCTTTGGTGGTTTTTGAAACTGAGTTCGAGAATTTAGTGAGTGCTGGCCAACTGACATTCTCTAACAACCCCATCGAGCCAATGTTTCGTGCGATGCAGAAGTCAGCGGCCGAGGCCAACCGGCTGGGCACGCTAGGAATCATTTTTGGCGCACCTCAGGTTAAGAGTCTTCAAGAATACAACGAAAAGCACGTGCTTATTGCGGTGGTTCGGGACCCTTTCGTCGTCGCCGACACGTCGGGTTTTTTACAGGCGACCGACTACTATTTCAGGGTGGGACGGATCGCCAATGCTGGCACAACCCAATTACGGGTATCCATGTCGCCGATGTATGCAAGCATTCAGGTCAACGGAGGTGTTGCCGGAGCGGCGTGTTCTTGTAATAATCCAGGCACTTCGGCGTGTGTCGTGTTTCCACCAGAAGGAGGGGGATGTTCGGGGCCGTATTCTGATTGCGGCCGTCCTGTAGGGCTTGAAGTCGCAATCGCGAATTTTCCGGGCGGGACACGCGAAGTCATCAACACCTGCACGCAGCTTCCTCAGATTGTGCGCGGGAATGGGATGCCGATTGTTGCTCAGGTGCCATCCGGAGTTAATCCTGACTTGGAATTTCTGCAATGTACCACTTGCGAGAACATCGATTGCACGCTCGACATGAGCTTGGTCCCTGAAAAGTGGACAAGCATGCCCCCTCCCCGAAGCATCTGCACTGGTGTCCCAATTCGGACTTCTCGAGACTGCAAGGCAGGAGCCTGTTACGGCCACGGGTCTGAAGCCGGTGCGTCGTCCGACTTGTCGGCCCTTGGTGCGTGTTTTGGAGCGTCAGGCGGCGGCACTTTGAATTCACCAACAGCGCCACATCAACCCGATGAAATTCCGCCATGCATGATTTCAGTACCCGATGTGTGCACGATGGTTGATGGAAACGACGCATTTTCTAAGGAATATTGCAACTCCCAAGACCGGAACTTTCTAATCCAAACAGCCATGAAATGCGATGGTACCAGCGCTCCAAACAATAGTCCTGGCTACACTTGCTGCGCAGGCGTTGCCAATTGCGCTTGTATGGATATCGGTAACACGAAGCTCTGTACAGATTGTTCGAGTGGTTCATGTGTTCAAGGCGCCTACGGCTCGATTGTGGATCCTAGGCTAATTGATGACGAGGATCTGGTAGCCGTCGCTGAGGCGTTCTGTACCTCTGTTATGGTCGGAGATGTTACCTGTGATTACATCCCAACCGGACAGGCTGATGATACTCAGGACCCAGCCTCCAATGACAGCGAGAAGCAGAAACAGGCAGATATTGCCGAGCAAGGAGAGGGCAAATCAAAGACTACTGCTGACCCCAAAAAGACGGATACGCCTGGAGTTCAAACAATTGCGACCGACCCTCCTGAAGCCGCCCTTGAAGTTGCCCTTCAGGACGCTCCTTTGAAGGTTTCTGACCAAAATGGCAACGCCGGGGGCGAAACCCCAGGTGAGGTGGTGGCAGTTGCGGACCCGGTGTTGTTAGCTTCGGGCGCATTGCTGATGCAGCCAACAGATATTCGAGTTGAAGGCCAACAACACGACCTCACTTTCCAACGAACCTATCTTTCGACGTCTATGAGCCGTGGGATGCTGGGCTCAAACTGGACTCATAACTGGGAGGCAAGGCTTGAACCTCTTTTGCCATCCACCGCTCCTGACTGGGCTCCACCATTTTGTACCCAACTTTACCCCACGGTTACCTGCTTGTTTTATCGGGATGGTTTTGGGAACTCATCGCTTTTTGTGTGGGATACGATCACTCAGCGGTTCGCGCCACAGAATGGAAACGATAGTTTGGTCCTTCCCGTTCGCGGTGGTGGTTACCTGCTGACTTTGGCAGATGGCGGCACTCGAACCTTCAATCGTGAAGGATATCTAACATCGGACCGCGATCGATTCGGCAACGGATTTAGGGTTGAGCTGACGCGAACGCCACTTTTTGCGGTTTTTCAGCGCTATTGCACACGGTTGTCTGAGCAGAATCAAGCAGGCGCGCCTCGTGTCAGTTCCAGAGATCTAGAAGCGGCTACTTCGCAAAAATTCGGGCAGATGTGTCAACACTTGTCGAATATTTTCGCTGAACAAGAAATGGAGCCTTTAACGGTCGAAGGTTGGGAGCGGGGCGGAGTCCCGCCGTACGCGATACCGCTTGATCTCGATGCAACTCAAGAACCTTGGGAGCAAATTGCAAGCGGTGCAGAAGAATCGGTTATCGTTTACCGGACAAAAATTCTTGCTGGGCTTGTCTATCTTCACGAGCTTTCCATTGAGGATTACGCGAGCAAATCCCAGTATGGCGGTATTCGATATCGCCCTGTGAAGGTGGTTGATGACTACGGGCGAGAGTTAAATTTCACGTACCAACGGTATGGCACTGCCGCTGAATTGTTGAAGTCGGTAAAGGGCCCAGGTGGGGTTGAACTCGATTTCACATATGCTTCAGCACCAGGCTCCTCCGAGGCGTTTCTAACGCGGGTCCGACGTTTACCGTCAACAACAACAATTGTGGGCATTGATAACTCCCAGTGGACGGGAATGACGGGTAGTAACAAGTATCTTGAGTTCCAGTACGACTATGATTTTGACGCTGCCCTCAGTCAGGCCGGCGCTCTTCGGGCGGCGTTTGAGAAGTACCTAGCTTACTTTGAGTTATACAGCGCTTGCTGGAACCACACTTGGGTGGAGTGCACGAGCGGCGGCTTAAGCACTTTAGCAGATGGCAACCCTTGTTCGCAGGCCAACCGCGCGGTCGAAATTTTAAGGAGTGCGATGATTGATAACATCGTACGTGTTCGTCGTTCAGGCACGACAGAGTTGGAGAATATTTACGATAGCAAAATTTTTGATGAGAATTTTGATCGAGTGGAAGGCCAGACGTATGGGGAATCTTCGGAGTACCATCGATTTCAGTACTTTTTGGCGGGACCAACGAGCCGCAATGAACAGCCATCTAACCCGTATCCCCCCCAAGGCCTACCGAGTGAACTGCAATATCTCGTTGCCGAGGACGTACCACCTTCGGACAAGGCGTCGCCTTCGATAGCATGTTCGTCGACCTTGGGTGACCCAAGTGATTGCATGGTTTTGCCTAAACCAATCGGCGATTTTGGAAACCGTGATACCCATATCACTGCTACTGACCCACCAAGCGGGCCCCGTGGAACCTGTGACCCGAATCATAAGTTTACGGGTGCGGAGCCGAACTATCTTCCAGACTGCGAACCGGGCCTTATCGACGATTATGTCGCGGAACTGCCAGGGTATACGCCCACTTATAAGTACTACGCCCGGACTTTAAACAAAAAAACGCCAAGAGACGAGCCGTTGGTTCAATCTTTCCTGAGCTGTGACCAGCTCAGCGCTCGTGAATATTCGGACCCATTCTCGGCGGAGTCGATCGGACGGTGGCAACCCCAAAATGGTTGGTGGGTGGCTGAGTGGCCTGAAGGCGCCCGTCAGGAAATTGAATTGAATTTGGGAAGAGTCTGTCAATGGACAAAATCCATTGATCGTCGGGGCGTGCCAACTTGGTACGGCCTGAATTACCGAGGCCTCCATCTAATAGAGGCCACCGAAACCAACGAGGGTTTTGTAACAATTGAACGTCGGTACAACGCTGATGGTTTGATTGTACGTGAAACCGACCCATTTTTTGTCGGACAGCCCGCGGGTTATACAAATTATACCTACGAAGAAATCAAGGCGGCCTCAAACGAAGGTTGGGGCGCCTATTCCCCAATGATGTGGGCAACACGTCAGAATTTATTGGAGGCGCGCTATCATCCTGTTTCGCCTGTTCTAAGATACAACGGTTTTACAGGTGCGCAGGAGTTGGTTGCTGAGACATTCGTAGAATATCGATGGGAACCGATTTTCAATCAGCTTATGTCGTTGACCGAGGGATCTAAGCTCGAGAATGGCAAGCGGGTTTTGCATCGAATGGAGTATCGCACATTTGATTATCAAGAGCTGGATCCGCCGGTTGTTGACGGTCGAAAAGTGACGGTGCTTAAAAACGGTACATACGTTACGACGGCATTGAACACGATAACTCCAGTCATTCATCGATGGATGCAGAAGGGGGCTAATTGGGGATATGACGCCAGCAATGATTCACTTGACCTTGATGCTGACGCCATCAGTCTGCAGCTTGGAAATCAAAGAATCGTCGGAAATTCGCTTGAACACATTATGCTCAAAGGAATGACTTTTTTTGGCGCAGACATCAATAATGACGGGATTCAAGGGTTCAATTCAACCGAACCATCGCTGCGAGGTAAAGGTGTCCCAATCAAGATTGTGGAGGTTGACCTCGACGATCCATCGCACCCATCTCGGGCCATAATCCTGACCTATGCCCCACATGGAGAATTGGCCAGTATCAAAGATGTTGCAGGAAACCTCACCGAGTTTGCATACTACCCGGTAGACCCTCAGAATCCTTCGACCGCGTTTGGGAACGGTACATTCCCCACAAGTTACGATGCGAATAATGGTGAAATTGGCTTTCTCGCCTATGTCCAAAAGTCTCACCCCGCGAATTATAGCGAAGACGCAGGATTTACGCGAAACGCATGCAATTCTGCCAATCTACCAGGTCCGTACAAATTCGTCCTCCCGTCATGCGGAAGCTCGGTGGAGCAGTCGCTGAATGAACTTGGGGTTCCGTCTACGGTCGTTAGCGCCATTATGTGGTCGGCCACACCCGATATTACAGCCTTTGCATATAGCGAAATCGGCTTGCCCAGGCGCACTTGGACGCCAACCGAAAACCATTTCGTAGACGTGGAGCGAGATGCCGATGGAAGAATCGTTCGAGAGCAGACCAGTGACAACCGGCTGACATTAAACACGCTTGATAAGTTTGGTCGCATTATTGCGTCTGAGGAGTTCGATAACGGGATTTTGGTCGATCAGTCCGCCGCCGTTTATAATCGCTCTGGAAATCCCACGATGACTTGCCGGTCGGCAACCGATGGCGCGTGTGATTGGGTCTTAAATACTCCGAGCAATCCGCCTGCCAATTCCAATTGGGCACTAAACCAGTATTTTTACGATGAGGAAGACCTACTCACACTGACTATTGACCCCGAAGGAACCTCAGTGTTCACCCAATTCGACGAACGTCGTCGCCCTTACCGTGAACTTGTTAGTGGGGCGCGCGAAAAACACACCACTTATGACGTGCGAAATAGAATCACCCAGATTGGCTACGGTCCAAGCGGAACAGATTTGATCGAAAGTTTTGGGTACGACGATTTTGGGATGCCGACTATCCACGTCGATCGTCGTCAACAACCATGGTTTTCCGCTTACAGCAGTCAGGGAAATTTGCTGTCGAAGTGTCATGGCGACTCAAATTGCGATCCTGCGACTACGATCACGTCTACAACGGGTCTGGATGTTCAGCAGTTCAGGTACAATGACTTCGACGAGCTCTTGACTGCGACTCATAACGATGAGTTTGTCACGACGTACACACGTCGACTGGACGGTTCGGTTGCGGTGAAGGATGAGACCAACTCGGAACCGACGTATTTTACCTACGACAAATACAACAATCCGGTTTGGAGCGCGACAGGTGACTCCCAGCAATTCTCGGTTATGGATGTGTGGAACCAGCGGCGTGCCACCGTTTCTATCAACGGCTCGATTGCTACTACAGAAGTTGCGCAATATGACGTTGCGGGACGAGTGGTCACATCAACCCAATATGGAAGCGATGGAACGACTAGTCGCAGCAGCTATGCTCAGTTTGTAGGACCTCGCAAGATTTCGTCCACAGACCCTACGGGTCGGATTATTGAACAAGACTATGACTTGTTGGGACGAGTCACTCAGAAACGTGAACAACGACCGAACGGTTTTGACATCACCAATTTTGTCACAAATCGCCGTGGCCAGATCACGCAGCTCATTGATCCGACCAATCAGGTTACCAATTACACTTACAACGGGTTTGGAGAGTTGTCGGTGCGGGACGTCCCAGGAAGTGCCGTGGAGAGCTGGGACTACGACAGTTATGGCCGGACCCAGAAGTGGCAACAAGATGGGGAATGGATCAAATACGAATACAATTCGTCAGGTGACCTACATGTCGAAAAATGGGGTGGAAGGCTCGGGAATTCTGCCGAAGAACTGGCAGTCGAGCGCTTCTATGACGCACTTGGACGAGCGACGCGTGTGGACTCGACCAATCTAGGACTTACTCCTTACAGCCTTTCCGGATGTTCGGCGTCGGGATTTGTGCGACGTGAGTTCGCCTACGATATAAATGGCCGACGAGCTGATGACTCTGTTCAAGTCGGTACCTGTGCGCCATTGGTAGTCAGCTCGTCTTGGTCCACCCTGAACAACGAGTGGCAGCGCGACACCGCCTATCCGGGGGCGAGTGGCAATCTGCTTCACACGCAACTCTTTGATGGCCAAGGCCGGTTACATGAGCAGGAGGTTGGTTGGTTTGGTGTCGGAGGAACAACGTCGTTGACGACGGCTTGGAACGGCAGCCGAATGTCCCAACGCGCTACGAGCTTTTCACCGAATCTTGCGTCCGTGATTTCGGATGCTGGCTACGATGTGTTTGGCGCACGAAATCAGTGGGACACATCGTTTGAGACGGCACCCTTATTCAATATTGGAATCGAGCGTGATGTGTTGAGTCGTGTTCGATCTGCGACCACCCAGTTCAGTGCAGGCCCTATGCGTTGGGAGGGATTCACCTACGATGTTCGCCATCACCTAACCGGTGCGAAATCGGCATACAATGTCGCTTTGCCCGCTCCCAGCGTAGGCACCCACTACAACGCGACAAATGCATCGGTCGATGCAGCGGTAGCGCTGATAAGCGCCACCGGAACAACACGAACTCGTGAACAATCCGTAGGGGCAACGCTCACAATCTCAGGTTCAGTTCCAGGTGGGACGCCATTATGGCAAGCCACCAAAACCAACGGGTCTCTAGGTCGTGAAAGTAATCATCGACTTCAGAATGTTGTTGTCGATGGTGCAACCTTCCCAATTCAACACGATGACCGAGGACGCATATCGACCGCGCCCGACATTGACCTTACGTATGATGTCTACAATCGCCTTGTCAGGGCACAGAAGGGCGCTCAGTGGGAAGTCTACCTCTACGATGGGGACGGCTTGATGGTGGGTAGGCAAGTTTCTGCAGGCGATCTTGAGCTGTATGCATGGGACGGTAATCATATGATTGGCGCCTACGAAGACAACGGGGCACCAAGATGGGAGGCCATCTTTGGCGCCGGCCAAGACGAACTGCTCGCTTACTACGATTACATGAGCGGCACGGATTATCTGCCGGTGCGTGACTGGCGCAACAACCTGGTGTCTGTGTTTGACACCAGCACCCAAAATCTGATCGGCCACGCTGAGTACACGCCCGAAGGACGTGTCACGACATTTGATAATATGGGGTCGGTCACCTGTCAGGAAGAGGGCAGTGGAAGCGTGTGCCCGATGCCAGGTGGTTTGCCGTTTGCGTTCAACGGGCAGTGGCGCTCGTCGCTCACCGGTCTGTCGTACATGCGAAACCAATAATACTCGCCGCGTCTTGGTCAGTTTATGAGTCATGACCCGTTGCACTACGTTGACAGCGTGAATTTGTATTCGTTTGCGGCTTTTGACCCGATTAACAGCTGGGATCCAATGGGACTTGAATGTGGCCCTGTTAATGGTGGTTGGGTTGGCTCTGGTTGGGGAGTTGCTGCGCAAATCGGATGTCAATCAAATTACATCTTGCATTCGAATCCAAATGAAAACTCGCCAATCAATGATTCCGCGAGCCCATTTGCTCAAAAGGACCTTCGCGCACCAGTTGGTAGATTGAGGGTGTACCTTGTGATAATCGAACTATATCAGAGTAGTGGGGAAAATTTATTCAATCATAGCTACGTAGTTATGGTCGACGAAAACGGAAAACAAGAACGAGTGGAAGGTAATCCCTCGGGCGACAAGCTCGACTCAGAACTGACTTCACATGAAGACCCTATGTCCCCATTTTTGGGCACTCCAGAATTCGAAAGGCGCTGGAAGTCTGGCAGAATTGAACGGGTATATGAATTTGGCACAAATCCCGCCAAAGAACGATCGAAGCCGCTGGAAAGGCAGAGAAATATGAGCAGGGAGGATATGCCAAAATATGCATATCTTCCGATTTCAGAAGATGAGGGCAATTGCCACTCAGCATCCAAGGCGTGCTTGGACACCTTGGGCCTAGATTGGCCGGGGGATGATCATACTGAGAATCCAGGAAGCCGTCATAAAACGGCAGGACTTTCACCTAATATTTCAAGCTCGAATAAAGATGTTACCGTTGTGACGCCCACTGAAACGGTCCAGCCGTCCAGCAGCAAAGGACTTGCGCAATGAGATGGAAATTTTTTGTGTTATTTGGATGCTTGCTGTTGTTAGGTTCGGCCGTAGCTGCGTATTCTTCGTATCAATTATCCTATAATCAATTTGAAGTGTCTATCTCTGGCGATCGGGAACGAATTTGCCAGTGGTTTTACGAAGGCGAACTTCGTGTTGGGGCGTCCCATCATGCTGATAGAGAAGCTTGTCAGGGCGAAATTCAAATTTTTTTGGATGAGATGCCCATTTCAGGAACCAACGGAAAAACTGTTTGGGATATTTCCGATTTGGCGTTTTCGAGAGATGATTCTAACGGCAAGATGAGTGACTTCAATATTATGACCCCTGTTAATGCTGGAGAGCATTGTGTCCGTTTCGACATAAATCAAAAAGGTCTTTGTGTTTATGAAATGGGCGTCTACCCACCAAGTGGTGATATTGTGGGGGCTGGTTATTACTCAGTTGTCGCAATGATTTCAGGGGTATTGGCAGTGGTCATTTTATTAGCTGGCTTGGGACAATATCTTTCTCTGACCAGACTCCGTCGTTGATCCGAATCGGAACACTATCTGGTGTTGGTGTTGGGACCATCGTAGTTAGTTAAACGAACGTGAGCCCAAAGGGATGGGCGATCTACACAGGAGGGAAGGTTTTGGGAACGATTGATAACACCGGGTCTTCAGACAAAAACGAAGAATCAGCGGTTGCGGACCCGGTGCTATTGGCTTCAGGTGCTTTGCTGATGCAGCCGAGGGACATTCGGGCCAGCAACACGACCTCAATTTCAAGCCAACCTACCTGTCGACCTCGGCAAGTCGCGGACTGCTTGGCTCGAACTGGACTCATAACTGGGAGGCCCGGCTCGAACCGCTCCATCCCACCAAAGCATGACGGATCAAATGTTTTCGAAAGGTGCAGTTTGTCAGTTTACATAAATCATATTATCAGACGTTATTTTGAAGTGCCAAAGTAGAGATGTGGTCTGTTCCTTGCTCATCTACACTCCTTTGAGTCTTCGCTCTTCTGAGACCTTCCTTGCTCGGGGATTCCCTTGAAACGCCCAGGAAAAGAAGCCAAGCTGTAGCTACGTTAATCGGCTGATGGTCCTTTGACCCATGGGTCAGCATGTTCTGATTTACGGGGGACCAATTCCGCAGCAAGGCCTTCGGAGAAAGTATTTATGGATGCCGTCTCTAAATATACAAAAAAGCAGCACTATGTTCCTCAATGTTATCTGAAGCGGTTCTGTAACGAAGCAGGCAATCTCGAAGTGTTTGAACTCCGTGGGGCACGTCCATTCTCAACATCGCCAAAAAACATTGCATCCAAGCGGTGGCTGTATGAGTCCGATAGTTTAGAGACCAATACAATTGAGAAAATTCTGAGTGGGTGGGAATCGCGCCTTCCTATTGTATTGGACAAATTGGTTGCTGGAGCGAACAGCAGGCTGAAAAGAAAACGTCCAAACTCGGGTCTTATTACTGAATCGGAAAAAGCGGCTCTGATTTGGTTGATCGCCTTGCAAATGTTCCGAACTCCGACATTCCGAGGTCGATTCGTCGGGGCAAGTGATGATGAAGATGAAGCCCATGACTTCTTTCTTCTCTGTCTCGGGGACCCCTGGCGCAACTTGGAAGTCTTGGAATACTGGAACAGTCATCATCTAACGGTGGCGCGAACGCCAAAGGGGTCGATATTTTGGACATCTGATCATCCGGTGGCGGCCATTTTCACGGAGGACCGCGGAAATGGATTAGTAGCTGGTGAGCCGACAATCTTTTATCCGATTGACTCAAATCATATGGTCATTCTCACTCCAGACTCACCCAAGCTGGGGAGGCCAGTTAGGACATTTGAAGCTACGAAAGAAGCGGTGGACTGCTACAACTATCAACAAGCGGCGAATTGTGAGTCTCAAGTTTACGCGGCCGAGAAAACAGAACGAGAAATCAACGACCTAATCAGGCGTTGGCCCGAGGTTGCTGATGGACACGTGCCGCTAGAATTTAGGGGTGAAGCTTCGCTGAATCCAAGTTTTTCGTTGGCTCCTCCCAGGGCTTTGAAACGATGAAACGACTGACTATGACATCGAGTTGGGGCTCGCTTCACAGGGACGAGGGATTCGTCCGTGCCGGGGGCTTTCTGGGTTAGGCGGATGTTCTTGGTCTCCCGATTGGGACGCTCTTACTCTTTTGCAGTGTCGAGCATCATTTCGACCAGCAAAGGCGGATGTAAACTTTCCCGTACTCGGCACCGCGCTTCTTTGGGTTTGATCAGGTTTACGAGAAAGGGTTCGCATCAATCATCGGGCAAGGTGTTTTTCGAGGGCAGTATTGATGGCTTTGCACAAGCGCTCGAACCGTACTTCGCTCTCCGCTGGAAGAACTGACGTTGGGTCACTGGCAATCTTTTGTAGGAATAGCCGCGCTGGACGTGTCTTATGGAAGCCAATCGACAGTTCGTTGAATGCCGCTTCGAAGCGTCGCGCAATACGGGGAACGTGGTTGTTCAGCTCCAGCTTTTTGCCTTTCAGTTCCTTGGCGTAAGCTTCCCGTACAAGGGATTCATAGACTTTGGCATCAAGAATATCTTCGATGTCAGCTTCGGCCGGAGCTGTCGCAAATGCTTCGCTGACGAAGACGATGTTATCCGACCGGATTAGCTTGCCTTTGACCAAATCGTCGCGCGTAGCCTTGGCGTCCTTTTCATCATCGAAAAGCACCAATACCTTCAACTGCTCCGATGTGAGAAGCGCCACCATGTAATGGACCTTTTGCGCACCACCGGCTGGCGTGACGGTCAATCGCGCATCAAGGCCAGCTTTGCCTTTCTCGTTCAAATACGCCGAAACCGCACACAAAATCCAAAAATCGGTAATGCCTTCAACAACCAAGTTATTTGGTCCGATGAACAAGCTCTGGGCAAGGTCGTATCCAAGTGCCGCCTGCAATGGGAAAAGGGTGCGCGCATCGCCAGTTGGATCGTTCGATACGGTCGTACCCACTTCTTCGGCGATGTTGACCGTTCGGACCCAATCCAATTGGTGCGGCGAGTGGAAGCTCGCCGTTTTTGTTTCTTGTAGGTCAATCGGAAGGGGCGAGGTGGTGTTTGAAATCTTAGCGATTTCTGGCCGCTCTCGACCACATAGGCTCCGCCTGTGAATAAGACAGGCGCCCATCAATTTTCAGGAGCTTTCAGTTGAAGCGTGCACGACAACCAGCCAAGTTGAGACCCTCAAGCCCTGTAAAAGGACGTCCATGCGCCGTGTTATTTTATTTGCCTTTTTTTTCTCGTTGATCGCCGCATGCAGCGATGACACGGGTTCGAACGTCAATAATACGACGTCGAATAATTCTAATAATACGACAAATAATGATGTCGATGCTGGCACGGACACCGGCTGCTTGCCGGGTGATCGCAGCTGCATCGAAGATCCGTGCGCGGCGATGGACTGTGGCACCAACCAGATTTGTGCCGTTCAAGGCGGTGCGGCTCAATGTGTTTGCGCGGGCGGGACGCACATGGAAGCCGGAGTCTGCGTCGAAGACACTCTTTGCATGGAAGGAACCTGTGCGGGGCGTGGAACCTGCACCGACGGCGCGGATGGTCTTTCATGCGTCTGCGATGCTGGGTTTACCGGTGAATTCTGTGATGCATGCGCCGCCGGATTTCAGGCGGATGGCGTCGGGGGATGTACCGACGACTTATGTTCGTTGATCGAATGCGTCGACCGTGAATGCCGCGTCGATAATGGTGTTGCGGTCTGCACCTGCGCGGCGGGCACCCATGATGAAGCCGGCACATGTGTTCCTGACACCACCTGCACATCCGATTCCTGCGGCGGAAACGGCACCTGCGCCGAGGCCAATAACGGTGTGACGTGCACGTGTGAAGCAGGCTGGGAGCTTCCAGCGTGTGCGCAGTGCGATTCAGCTGCAGGCTACCATGACGACGGTGCCGGCGGTTGCACGATGGACGTCTGCACACCTAATCCGTGCACCGGCGCCAACCAGACCCAGTGTTCGACCGACAACGACATGCCGCTTTGTTTATGTGATCCGGGCTTCCACGACAACGCTGGGACTTGTGTCGTTGACCAGACTTGCGGGGCCAATTCGTGTTCTGGAAACGGCACGTGCTCCGACACGGCGGGCGTGATTGTCTGCGCGTGTTCGGCAGGATTTGAGGGGGATAATTGTTCGGCCTGTGATGTTGCCGCAGGTTACCACTCCGATGGCGCGGGCGGGTGCACGATGGATATCTGCCTACCCAATCCCTGCACTTTAACCCCGAATAAAACGACCTGTGTTGATAACGGTGCCGGAGCATTCGCCTGCGAATGTGCGACCGGTTTTCATGCCGATGGCATGGGCGGCTGCACCACCGATCCCTGCACACCCAATCTTTGCGCGGCGATGAACCAGGCCTGCCGCGTCACGAATAATGCAGCCGAATGTTATGTGCCTGATTGCGATGATGATAATTCCTGCACCGTCGATACCCGCGTAAACGGCGTCTGCCAGCACACCCCCGCGACCAACGGCACCACCTGTTCGACCAGCGCTTGTTTGACCGGCGAGTCTTGCCAGTCCGGCACTTGTGGCGGCGGGGCGGCGCTTGTCTGCAACGATAATAATGCCTGCACCGACGACACCTGTGCCCCGGCCACCGGCTGCGTGTTCACCAACGATAATACCAATATCCCAAGCGATGGTGTGGGTTGCACGGTCGATGCCTGCGCAGATGGATTCGAGAGTCATACCGCGTCAAACGCCATCTGCGATAACGGACTGTTTTGCGACGGCACCGAGATTTGCGCACCTGGTATGGGCGCAAACGTCCAGGGCTGTATTACGCAGAACGTCCCGGTTGCCCCCGCGAACCCATCGCCATGTCAGGTTTATGGGGCCTGTAACGAAGCCACAGACGCTTTTCCGCTGACCACGCTCACAGCTGGGGCTTCATGCAACGACGGCGTCTATTGCACCAATAACGACGTTTGCAGCGCTGCCGGCATCTGCGCTGGCACGGCGACCGCAGCCTGCAACGCCGCGTCGTTCACCTGCACTACGACACATCCGTTTTCCGGGAGCATCGACATCCCCGATGCACCTTTAACGGTGAACCTGACGCTTAATGGTGCGCCGTTTCCCGCGACCGGTGACGATAATACGACTCATCTGATTTATGCGGTGGCCAAGGACACAGGCGTTCGGCATTTGATCTCGTCGTTCTACTGGTATTCCACAGGGATGTATCGCAACGACGCAACCCGTTTGATGCCAGGCATGTACGACATCCTCTATCGAAAGGGTGAAACCAGCACAGACTCTGGCTACGTGTACAAAACCGAGGCCACCGATATGGGTCCCAATGGTGTGCGTTACCTGGCAAAGGATATTCTGTTCACAGGTGGAAGCATTACGCTCGATATCCCTGACGCCCCGCTGACGGTGAGCCTGACCCTTGATGGCGCGCCGTTTCCCGCGACGGGCGACGATAATACGACTCATCTGATCTATGCGGTGGCCAAGGACACAGGCGTTCGGCATTTGATCTCGTCGTTCTACTGGTATTCCACAGGGATGTATCGCAACGACGCGACGCGCCTGATGC
>CAYMYJ010000060.1:16242-27050 GCA_964394615.1 uncultured Bradymonadales bacterium
ATATCGTGTTTACGGGGGGAAATATTTCGTTGGATATCCCTGACGCTCCGCTGACAGTGAGCCTGACCCTTGATGGCGCGCCGTTTCCTGCGACGGGCGACGATAATACGACTCACCTGATCTACGCCGTAGCCAGAGATACCGGCGTTCGTCACTTGATCTCGTCGTTTTATTGGTATTCCACGGGGATGTACCGCAACGACGCGACGCGCCTGATGCCGGGGACCTACGACATCCTTTACCGCAAGGGCGAAACGAGCACCGATTCGGGCTACGTCTACAAAACCGAGGCCTCGGATATCGGACCCAATGGAGTGCGATACCTCGCCAAAGGCATCGTGTTCACCGGGGGAAATATTTCGTTGGATATTCCTGACGCTCCGCTGACGGTGAATCTGACACTTGATGGCGCGCCGTTTCCCGCGACCGGCGACGATAACACCACTCACCTGGTCTATGCGGTGGCCAAGGACACAGGCGCTCGGCATTTGATCTCGTCGTTTTATTGGTATTCCACAGGCATGTACCGCAACGACGCGACGCGCCTGATGCCAGGGACCTACGACATCCTGTACCGCAAGGGCGAAACGAGCACGGACTCGGGTTACGTCTACAAAACAGAAGCCTCAGATATGGGACCCAATGGAGTGCGATACCTCGCAAGAGATGTGGTGTTCACGGGCGGCAGCCTATCGATCGATATCCCTGATTCGCCGCTGATGATGAACATCACGCTGCGTGGAGCTCCATTCGCGCCCACCGGCGACGACAATACGACGCATCTGATTTACGCCGTGGCCCGGGACACCGATGTTCGCCATTTGTTGTCATCGTTTTATTGGTATTCCACGGGGATGTACCGCAACGACGCGACGCGCCTGATGCCAGGGACCTACGACATCTTGTATCGAAAGGGCGAAACGAGCACGGACTCTGGTTACGTTTACAAAACCGAAGCCAGCGACATGGGCCCCAACGGAGTCCGCTATCTAGACCGCTGTGTGACGTTCCAGTAAGCGGCCTTCGGCCGCTATCAGGTTTCAGGTTGTCGGGTTTCGGGTTGTCTTTGTGATTTGGTCCACCACGCTCCAGCCTGGCCTTTGGATACAAATCGCAATGAAGGCCAATGGCCTGCGAACCAATCACAGCGACCGTATCGTCGACAACTGCTCACCGCTCACCGCTCACCGCTCACTCCGCCTTGTTTTGTGAGGGGGCTTGTGCCATTTTCCGCGCGGTTTCAGCCTAGGAATACCGTGCAATTTGAAGAATCGCGTCAGAGCCGAATGTTGATGGGAAGTATGGATCGCGGTGAGGAGCTGGTCGCCCAGCTCTCTCGCATTGCGGACCTGCAACAGATCAAGGCCGGGGCCCTTCGCGGACTTGGGACCCTGCAAGATGTGGAATTGGTGCGCCGCGACCACGAGTCCGGCGATTGGGTCACCTGTGTCGACGCCAAAGGGCCTTTCGATGTGATCCAACTCACCGCTCATATGGCCTCCCTTGGCGATCAACCAGCGATCCGAATCGACGCGCTTTTAAGCGCTCAAGGACCGGGTGGAACACAACTGATCGCCGGTCAGATTCGCAAAGCCACCGTCGTTGAATTCGAGTTCACACTCGAGGCTTTCGATGATCTGGTGGCCGAACGTCGCCTCGATCATGGGGTTTTGGTCTTGGCCGAGGTCCGTCAGACCAACACAGATCCAAAGCCAGTGCGCGAGCGCAAACCTGTGGAGCGGATCGCCGAGCCTAAATTGGGCAAAGTCGAGCCTCCACCCGCACGTCCGGCACCTGCCTACACACCGCCCGCTGCAGCCGAACCCGAAGACGACGAGCCCGAGCAAATGTCTTGGGGCGAAGCCGCCAAGGCTGCCCAAGAGGTCAAACCCGCTCGCGAAAAGCCGAAAGTCCGTAGGCCACCTCGTCTCACCGACTCCACCGGCGAAGATGACGATGACGAAGACGACCATGGGCTTATGGAACCTGGCGACGTTCTGGATCATCCTGCACTTGGACGATGCCGCATCATCAAGGTCGAAGAAGACGAGTTCGCTCATATTCGGCTGGCTCGCGGTCCAATCCGAAAACTCGCCCTCGAAGTCTGCGATATTCGTTTTGTAGGCGAAGAAGATGGCCGAAACGTATTCAAGGTACGAATCAAGAGATGAGCCCGACCGACGACCAGATTCGAGATCGACTGCGGGCGCTAGTCCGCGAGCCACGCCGCGACTTTAAAACGTTGAAAATGGCGGAGTCGTTTCCGAATCTGACTGAGGCCGCAGTTTTGATCGCACTTCGGCCCGGTGAAAACGGGCTGGAAGTTCTGCTGACTCGCCGCTCCGAAGATTTGAGACAACATGCGGGGCAGATTTCGTTTCCGGGCGGTCGCATGGACCCCGAGGACACCGATCTGGTGACCACGGCTCTGCGCGAGACGTGGGAGGAGGTCGGCATTCCACCCTCAGAGGTCACTGTTTATGGATCGCTGCTGCGTATGCCGATGGTTTCTGGTTATGCCGTGACTGCCTACGTCGGGGAGTTCCCCGAAGCGACGCCTCTGACGATGAATCCTGGCGAAATTGACGAGCTGATCGTCGCGCCGCTCAGGGAAATCTCGGATAAGCGAATTCATCGCGTTGAACAGCAGGTCTGGAACGACATGATTTTCCCCGTTCATTATTTTGATTACCGGGATCATTTGGTCTGGGGCGCAACTGGCTTTATGTTGCACGAGCTATTCAAGTATCTTGGGCTGAGGTGAACGATGCGAGTTTTATTAGGCGTTTCTGGGGGCATCGCGGCCTATAAAGCTGCCGAAATCGTACGCGCGTTTACCAAACGAGGGGACGAAGTTCGGGTTGTGATGACGGCCGGCGCGCAAGAATTCATCACGCCGTTGACCCTGCAGGTGGTGTCGGGAAACTCGGTTGGCGTCGAGCTTTTTGACGCGACTTACGAGAGCGAAATCGGCCATATCGACCTGGCTCGCTGGCCTGACGTCGTCCTGATCGCGCCTGCGACCGCCAACACGATCGCCAAACTCGCCTTCGGCATGGCCGATGATTTGTTGACGACCGTGGTGTTGGCCACCACGGCTCCCATCATTGTGGCCCCTGCGATGAACACGCAGATGTATTTAAATAAATTGGTGCGACGTAATCTTCGCACCTTGTCCGAAGCTGGTTTCCACGTGGTGGTGCCTGACTCCGGCGAATTGGCGTGCAAGGAAGTCGGCGCGGGAAGACTGCCCGATGCACCGGTACTTTTGCAGCATGTAGATTCCGTGCGAGTCGCAAAAACACTAGCCGACAAACACGTGCTTATCACCGCCGGCCCGACCCGAGAACACATGGATCCGGCGCGTTTCATCTCGAACCCTTCGACCGGGAAAATGGGATTTGCGCTGGCCCGTGCCGCGTCGTTGATGGGCGCTCGAGTCACCTTAGTGGCAGGACCGGTGGACCTTGCCACCCCAATTGGGGTCGACCGTGTGGACGTGATCGATGCGCAATCGATGCATGACGCCGTGATGGAAGTTGTCCACGAATCAGATATCGCAATTTGTTGTGCTGCGGTGGCCGATTGGCGCCCCTTAAATCCTACCGCACAGAAACGCGAAAAATCCGAATTCGGCGGAAGCCTGGAGCTCGAACGCACAGCGGATATTTTGGCAGAATTAGGACTGGCCTACGGCCCCGGCAACGAATCTGGCCCCCTCGTGGTTGGTTTTGCCGCCGAGTCCCACGACATCGAGTCGCGTGGCAGCGCGAAACGCCAACGAAAAAACGCGCACTTTTTAATCGCGAATAAAATTGGTGGTGAAAACTCTGCGTTCGGGTCCGACGAAAATGAGGCGTTTTTTGTGTCGGAAACGACCGTCGAGCCTTTGGCCAGAACCAGCAAAGATGCGATGGCCATGACAATCATGCACAAGCTTTCTAAGGCGATTGCGACGCGGTCCTAGGGTCGGATAGGCTCGGCTTCACACGCCCGAATACGTTCGAAGACTTTCCATGATTCGGCGTCATTTGCTTTTAATTGTGCCGCCAATCTCATGGTTTCGTGGGCTCGCATAATTCGCTCCAACGGGGCGGAGCGAACCTGAATTTCCGCAGCATCGTTGGCTGTGTCGATATTTTTCTGCGAAATAATTAGGTAGTTTTTATAGCCGGGGTCGGTGTCTAAAAAGGCAATTATTTCCGCTCTGTTTTTATCCAAAGTTTCGCGGAAATCGGGATGCCACGGGTCCGAAAGTGCCGGCCATTTCGAAAAAATCTGCCCGGCAACTTCGCGGTAAACAGTGGTTTCTTCTGCCGCCGCACGCTCACCAATATCTTGAAGCTCCGAATATTTAAGCTGCAAGAGGGCGTATTCTTCCGCTGCCTCGTCCACCGACTTTTTGCCCAACCGCTTTAGAAGCTCGGCGATCACGCGTTCTTCCTCCGGCATGCTCAACAAGCCAGGAGTTGGAAGGCTGCCTTCGAGTTTATGTCGGAGGTAACGCTCCGAGGTGGACGTCGGGACGTCCATGGATTTCGAGGCGATCCGCGCCTGCGTGTAGGCTTCGAGCAACGAAACCGCTCCGTCGCTATTGGTATCCACCGGGATCTTGGCCCCGTCCCGGTCCACGCTCGAGAGCGCATTTAGAAAATGAATGCCAAAACCCTCATGATTTCCCCGCACCGGATCGGGATCGCAGCCGCCGGCCTCAAGGTCCCAAGGGCTTGCAAACACGCCACATCGAGTCTGGGGCGCCAGTCCTTTTTCGGCTTCTCCACCGACAAAAATCATGTCCGCAAAACCGCCCGAAAAACACGAAGTCATCGCGACCTTTACGGGGCGCTTTTGGGTTGCATCCAAGGTCGCCGCAAAATCCCGCACGGTGATGACGTCGTTGCCCCACGTACTGATAATATTATCAGCGGGTGTCGCACCCATGTCTCCATGGCCCGCGAAATAAAATAACAACGAGCCGTCTTCGCTCTGGGCACCTTGGCTCAATTTTTCGAGGATATTTTTGCGGGTAGCAGCGGCAACTGAGGCCACTCGAACGGGCTGAAATCGTGTGTCGCGATTTGCCGGAAGAAAGAGGTCTCCAAGCCTTTGGAAAAGTGGGTCTTGCTGTCGCGTCGCGCTGACTTGCACGCCTTGCGTGTTCGGCCCGCCTGCAAAGAGCGTCGTTCCCTCACCGGGAAACGAACGCTGCGCCAACAAGATATCGTCCTCAATCGAAATCTGATTTTGGTCGGGTGTTCCGCCACCGCCAGCGATGATCCAATTCTGCGGATCATGGGCGGACGAGTTCGAGGTTGCTGGTGGAGTCGAGGTGGGTTGTCGAAGTGCTGCAAACACTCCGCCTCCCAAAACGACAAGCACCGCTGCTGCCGCGAGGTACTTTCTCATGGCGTGGTCGCCGGGAATGCGCAGTCGACAAAGCTCGTTGCGCCGGCCGGCCTTGGAGTGATCCCGAACGAACCACTGGTTTTGGTCGTACCGGGCAGCTTGGCGTTATCGAGTACGCCGTTGCCGCAGGCCAGCAGGTCGAGCGGCTTGTCGGTGGCGTAAGTCGTGCCGTCAGCGCACTCGACTGTGTAGTCTTTTTGCGCGACGTGAACATCCACGGTCCCTGATTTTGTCTTCAGGCTGATCGTCGCATTATGGTCATCGACCAGCTTGGCGCACTGGCCATCAGCATTCGCGACCACAATCGTGAACTCTTGGATGTCGAAGTTTGGCTCCAACGCCGGAGTGAAGGTCGCGGTCGTGCCGGTATCGAATTCGCAGGTTTTCCCATCCGTGCCGAGCTCGCCGACGGTCGTAGCCGCGTTGCAGGCGTACGCTTCGCTCACGGCGATGGTCCAACAGAAATTCGGATCGGCTAACACTTCACAGGTCAATTCCTCCGAATCATCACATCCGGTGGAGGCCGCCAAAAGTATCAGACCAAAAATAAACTTATTCATGAGATCCCAGACACAGGTTGATTGAGCCGTCGCTTAGCCGTTTATCTCGTCGGGATTATTCAGAAAATTCATCACGGATTGAAGATCGGTCCACGCGTCCCGTTTTGCCTCCGGGTTCTCGAGCAAGAATTCAGGGTGAAAGGTCGGCATCACTGGAATTCCGTTCAATTTCGTCCAGCCACCCGGTCTTGCGTTGCCAGGTCCCAACAGAGACTGAGTGGCGAAGCGCCCAAGAGCGACGATGACAGCTGGCTGTATGGCCAAAATCTGTTGATCGATGAACGTCGAGCAACGGTCGGTTTCTGCGTCCGAGGGATCGCGGTCGATGGCATGGCATTTCACGACATGGGTGATGTAGACCTCGTCACGTTTGAACCCCATGGCTGAAATCATTTTATTCAATAAATCCCCGGCATCCCCCACCATAGGCTGGCCCGCTTTGTCTTCGACGAGGTCGGGGAATTCGCCCACAAACATCAGCCTCGCGTTGGCGTTGCCCTGTCCAAAAACCAGATTTGTTCGGGATTCGCAGAGTCCACAACGTTTGCAGTCGCCCAACACGGTTCGCAGCGCTTCGAGTTTCTGGCCATTTGACATGGTTTTATCGTCTGGATCGAACGCGGTATCGTCGGCTTCTGGAGCCGCGAACGTGGATTTTGGTTTGCTACCGATTTCCAGCCAAAGCTTCTCTTTCGACGACGCGGTGGGAGGTGGTTTGGGCGCGGCAGGTGGTTCAAGGCTGGCCGTGCGCTCGGCTGGACTGCGTCCTGGAGTCGGCTGCGGTGCCGGCGAGGGTGGAGTCGGTCGCGTTTGCACAGGTTGGGGCGCTGAGGGTTCAGGCCGAGCCGGTGTGGCTGGCGCGGGTCTGGTCGGTGTGGGCGCAGGCCGCGGCGCAGCGGGTTGCCGCGCTGTTTCTGAACGCGGGCCGCGAAGCGCTTCTGCAGCGCGCTCTCGCCGTTTGGCTCGCCATTCTGCGTGTCGTTTATCGAAGGGTTCGCGCTCCTCGGCGCTGGCGGGCGGCGCACCCGGTAAGGATAATCCCTGCCCCTGAAGCGACAGGTAATTCCTAAAGTCCCTGACCAATCGATGAAGCTCAGAACGCATGTTCAACACCCGGAAAAATACCGCTCGACGCTATCATGGAAGACTTGTTGGCTGCCAGCATTGTGATTAGTCCGCGAGGCTCCAGCCTGGCTTATAATTGGTCCGCCAGGCTCCAGCCTGGCTTGTGATTAGGTCCGCCAGGCTCCAGCCTGGCTTGTGACTTGTGATTAGGTCCGCCAGGCTCCAGCCTGGCTTGTGACTTGTGATTAGCTCCAGCCTGGCTTGTGATTGGTCCGCCAAGCTCCAGCCTGGCTTGTGATTGGTCCGCCAGGCTCCAGCCTGGCTTGTGACTAGGTTTTGGGCGTCAAACCTGTGACCGTCCTAGTTTTCATCGGAATTCTTCCACTCGCCGCTGCTCGCTGAGGTCCCCGAACCACAGTGCGAGGGATAAATACCCCTCTGACAAGGATTTTCTGCGGTGGTATGCTGTTGGAAATTACGAGGCGTACATGAATAAAACTGCATATCTTCTGGCATTTGCCTTGACCGCAGCTCTGGCGGGATCTGGTTGCAAAGGCGACCTGAACCTATCCACGGGCCCGACAGGGGGGTCGCAGAATAATGGCGGCAATAACGGTGGACCCACGATCGACCCCTTTCCAGATGTTCCCTGCGAGGGGATTGCCTGTGATGATCCGGTCGTTCAACCCACCGATGGGGCGGTCCGTTTGACCCACACCCAATGGGAAAACTCGGTTCGTGATCTACTCAAGCTCGATGCTCGCCCTGAGCTTTCCCGTTCGTTCATCAAAGATACGCTCAACGTCGGTTATTTTGATCGCCTCTCGTCGTCACTGAATGTCCAGCCCGACCTTTGGGACGATTATCGCGAAGCCGCCGAAGTTTTGGCCGCCCAGATCGTCGCCAATCCTGATCAGCTCGCTCGTTTAGTGCCGGTCGGCGTGCAAGCCCCAGAGGCTCAGCTCAGAGCGTTTTTGGAATCCTTCGGGTTGCGAGCTTTTCGTCGTCCGCTGACGACCGAAGAAACCGACCAATATCTGGCCCTGGCGGCTCAGGCCGATACTGTTTTTGGCATCACCGACGCGCCGTTCGAAAAACGAGCCGAGCTGATTTTGCGTGCGATTTTGCAGTCGCCGTACTTCTTGTATCGCGTCGAATCCACCATGCCTGCAGCGGGCCAGGTTGCGGCGCTCAGCGGCTACGAAAAAGCTTCACGATTATCGTTTGCGCTCTGGAATAGCATTCCAGACGAAGCGCTTTTGGAGGCAGCAAAAAACGGTGGGCTTGATACGCCTGAAGGCGTTACGACTCAGGCGAAGCGGCTTCTGGCGGATGCCCGTTCGATCGATATGGTCCTCGATTTTCATGGCCAGATTCTGGAATTCAGCCACTTCGACGAAATGACGAAGGACGCCGAGCGATTCCCCGATTTTAATCCGAACACCGCGCCCGCCATGCGTGAAGAACTCGAGAGTTTCATCACCCATGTGATTCATGATTCCAATGGCGGATATCGCGAATTGATCACCTCGCGTGTGACCTACGTCAACGCCGAGCTGGCTGGGCTTTATGGCATCGAGCCTCCGACCGAAGAATTTGGTGAGGTCACGCTTCCCGAGGGCGAACGGTCAGGACTGCTGACGCGCCTTGGCTTTTTGGCAACCAACGCCACGCCATACGATCCGAACCCGATTCATCGCGGGAAATTCATCAATAAACATGTGCTCTGCAACGTGGTGCCGCCTCCACCAGATATGTTTTCGATCCCTGATGGAGTCGCGGGCAACACCAACCGTGAGCGCATTCAGAATGCGACCGGCGAGTGCGGTGGCTCATGCCATACACCTTTGCTGAATCCGGCTGGTTTTGCATTCGAGAGCTACGACGCCGTGGGCAAATGGCGAACGATGGATGGCGATTACCCTGTCGACACGACTGGGACCTTGCCCTTTGGCAATCAGCTTACGGAATTCACAGGCGCGTTGGACTTGAGCGCCAAGATCGCCGAGAGCCCCAACGCCCATGAATGTTATGTTCGGCACTGGTTTGAGTATCTGCATCAACGCGTCCCAACGGCAGGCGACGCGCCGCTCATCGCCAAGGTGGCCCAGGTATCCATGAAAAACGACCTCCCCATCCACGAAATCATCGTCGGACTTCTGGTCAACGACCTTTTCTTAAAACGTGCATCGGAGGCCCCATGAAACGCTCAGCACTCAAACGTCGAACGTTTTTGAAAGGTGCCTTTGGTGTGACCATGGCACTGCCTTTTCTGGATCTCTTCGAGACGCGTCGAGCTCAGGCTGGCCTTCCAGGTATTCAGCCCAAGTTTTTTGTCTGCGTCCGAAACGGCAACGGTGTGGCTCAGGCCGCGGGTTCCGAATCCGAACGCTTTTGGCCCAACGAAACCGGTCTGCTCACGCGTCAAAACCTCCTGGCAGCAGACGCTTCGGGCAGTATGCGTATTGTCGGCGAACTCGCCGATCACGCTTCAAAACTTCTGATTGTGGGCGGCACTCGGTATTCGTATCCGGGCAACGGCTGCGGTCATTCGGGCGGCGGAAATCAATGCCTGACTGCGACTCCGCCTTCTGGCACTCCGTCTGGAAATCGGTCGCTTGCCACAGGCGAATCAGTCGACAACATGATTCAACGCCTGATGGCGCCTGAAGATCCTGAGCCGCTGACTTTGGCCTCAGGCAAATCGTCGAGCTATTTGGACGAGGTTTTGTCCTTCCGACAGCCCGCAAACGGCGAAACGAACGGACAATTGCGCTCGGCTCAACGAAGCCCATGGGATGTTTATAAGTCGATCTTTGGCGAGCCCAACGTGGACTCCAGCGACTTCTTGGAAGAGCAGGTCGCCCTGCAGCGTAAAAGCGTCAACGACGTCCTACGTGAGCAGATAGACACGCTGAAACGTAATCCTGGCATGAGTCAGGCCGACCAGAACCGCCTGCAATTGCATCAGGACTCGATCCGCGACCTGGAAGTCCGCATGATGGAGTGCCATTTGCCCGAACAACGTTGGGCGACGATTCAAGACGCGTCCGACAACGATCTGCACCTTGACCCGGCCGAAACCGAGGACATCACCAAGATGTTCATGGACATCATCGCCTTGTCGTTTGCATGCGATTTGAAACGTTCCGCGACCTTGCAGATTGGCAACGGCAACGACCAGACGATCTACAGCATCAATGGGCCTTCCTACCCGTTTCACTGGATTTCACATCGCATCCAGGGCGACGGTGCCAGCGGTTCGGCGCCCACCATCGATAATGCGGCCGACCTGCATTATCAGGTGAACCGAATCCATGCGCGGTGGTTCAAATACCTGCTCGACCAGCTCGATCAATACACGACCGCCACCGGCACATTGCTCGACGATTGTGTCGCGATGTGGACCAACGATTTGGCCAACGGCATCGGCCACGGTTATCAGAATCTACCCACGATTTTGGCGGGCTCAGGCGGTGGATATTTGCGCACCGGCTACTACATCGACGCGCGTGACACCGGCACCAAAGATGGCTCGGGCTGGGTGCCGCATAACCAGATGTTCAACACGATCTTGAACGCCGTCGGTGTCGGGGAGGCTCTTGGCACTCCCGTCGACGACTTTGGGCACAAGGGCGGAAACGGCCAGGATCAGGCGCCAGGCGGCGAGATCCCGCAAATGAAAGCTTAACGGTGAGCAGTGAGCGGTGAGCGGTGAGCGGTGAGCAGTGAGCGGTGAGCAGTGAGCGGTGAGCGGTGAGCAGTGAGCAGTGAGCA
>CAYMYJ010000061.1:0-26566 GCA_964394615.1 uncultured Bradymonadales bacterium
TCGCGCCGGCGTCACCCCTTTTGCGACAGCCTCCATAGGGCCTGCGTACCAAGCGCAAATCGCAACGCCTGCTCACCGCTCACCGCTCACCGCTCACCGCTCACTGCTCACTGCTCACTGCTCACTGCTCACTGCTCACTGCTCACTGCTCACCGCTCACTGCTCACCGCTCACTGCTCACTGCGCACCGCTTAGCGCGCCGCTCAGCCAAACCCTGATGTCGTCCACCAGCGTGTAAAAAAGTGGAACAACGTAGAGCGTGAGGATTGTCGAGGCTAAGAGCCCCCCGATCACGGTGCGCCCAAGTGGAGCGTAGGGAACGCCCACAATCGCGCTGGCGCCAATTGCCATCGGGATCAAGCCGCCAATCGTGGTCAGCGCCGTCATGGCAATCGGCCTTAATCGGGCGCGCCCCCCCTCGACCAGAGCCAACTCACGATTCCCGGTCTCTTTGATCAAGACGTTGACGCGATCCACCAGCACGATGGCGTTGTTAACCACAATCCCGACCAAGATAATCAGACCCACGCCAGCCATCACGTCAAAGGGCGTGCCCGTCGCCCAAAGGGTCCAATAAACCCCTAGAAACGCGAAAGGAATCGACATCACGATCACAAAGGGCAGGATAAAACTCTCGAATAAAATCCCCATCAGCAAGAACACAAAAACCACCGCCAAGAGCAGCGCAAAGTTCCGGTCCTGGGCGTCCTGGGCGATGGCCACAAATCGGTCGCCCTTCTGGACATTATAACCTCGCGGAAGCTCCACTCCGGCCAGGACTGCGTCGATTTCGACGCCTAAGGCCTCAATGTCTTCGCGATTGGTCATGATCTGCAATTCCATGCGCGTCTGGCCATTCACGCGTTTGATCTCGTTATAACCCGACTTTTCTTCGGCTTGGGCAAGCAAGCCAATCGGGACTCCCGGTCCGCCAAGCGGGCTTGGGATCGAGACGTCCTCCAATTCTTGCCGGGTACGGGTGGATTCCCCACGAGTCTTGACCCACATCGGAATATCGCTGCCCTGATACCTGAGCATCCCGACTCGTCGACCGCGCAATGCGTAGTCGATGGCACCACCCACGATCAGTGGCGTCACTCCGGCGCGCTGAGCGGCCTCAGGATCGACGCGATACTGGAGTTCCTGTGCACGGGCGTCATCCTCCCCCACAATCACGCTCTCGACCCCCTGAATGGTTCTAAGCCGCAGAGCAACGTTCTCGCCGATGGCCCCAAGGCGCTCGGTGTCTTTACCTTCGATCTTCACCGTTACTTTTTGTTCCACGCCAGGGCTGCTCCACCCGATGCGCCAATCGACCCCAGGATGGTTCGGGAAACCCTCTTTGATCCGCTCGATGATTTCTTCGCGCTCGAGCTCGCGATCCGCGATCGGCGCAAGAAAGACGCGAATCTGCGGCGTACTCCAGGTGCCTCCGATACGCGTCATCCAAGTTCGAACCTCGATCTCCTTGGCATGTTCTTGCAGCCAATTTTCATAAATCTTCAACGTTTCGACACGTTCGTCGAAGGTCGTGGTCGCCTCGAAATCAAAGAAGATCCGAACGTCGTTGATATTCGCGTCCAATTTGTCCGTGCTTTTGATGTTTTTCATCGGGTAAGCGACTGACGCCAATAGGCCAAAGACCACCAACATCACAGAGCCGCGATGCCTGAGGCACCAGGCCAGCGAACGGGCATAAAGGTCCTGGATTTTTTCGATCGAGCTTACGCGTGCAACCGTGGTTTCGGTGTCGATCCAGGTGACCGCCAAAGGGATAAAAACCAGGCTCACAACCAGGCTGGCGATCAATGAAACACAGACAGGAAACCCAATTTCGCCAAGATAAAACTTGATGGTTTCGCTGCCAGACATGAGCACCATCGGCAGAAAAACAACGACCGTGGTCGAGGTCGCAACCAGGATCGCCAGCCCCACTTCACCCGCACCACGCGGGCTCGCCAGGCCAATCGGCTCACCCAACATACGACGACGCTGAATGGCCTCGGTCACCACGATGCTGTTATCGACGACCATGCCGACGGAGAGCATCAACCCCATCAGGCTCAAGGCATTCAAGGTGATGCCCGCAAAATACATGACCGCCAACGTGATCAGCAGGCTCATCGGAATCGCCAACGCCGTCAGCGCCGTCATGCGCGCTCGGCGCAAAAAGAAGAACAAAACCAGGATGGCAAAAAGGCCGCCCCACATCGCCGTGCCGGTCAGGTTGTCCAGGCTGCCCTCGATGACTTCTCCCTGATCAAAAAACACCTGCGGCGTTACCGGCGAGCCATTGGTCCTCATGGCCGCGAGCGCCTTGCGGATAGCACGGGCCGATTCGACAGTGTTTTGGCCGGATTCTTTATAAACCGCGACCACAAAACCATCGGCTCCATCCACCCGATAGACCTCGTTTTTTTCCGGTCTTTCGGCCCGAATATCAGCGATATCACGCAGGCGAAGCCCGCCTTCGATCGGTAAATCTTCAAGCTGCTGCACGTCCTCCAACTTGCCCAGAACCCGCAGTGGATAACGGGAATCCGCGACCTGCATTGTGCCGGCGGCCATCGAAAAATTATCGTTTTGAAGGCGCTGAATCAGCAGCGCTACCGAGACACCTGCAGCGTTGGCGCGTTTTTCGTCGACCTCGATCACGATCTCAAGTTGGCGCGCGCCAAATACATCGACTCGGGAGACCTCGGGCAGTCGCTCCAAAGGAAGAACCAGGGATTGTTGGATCACCTTGTCAGGGTCGACTTCTCCCGGATTAATCCGGGCGCCGATAAACATCAGTGGGTCTTCGTCAGGATCGAATTTCCAGATCGCCCAACGGCTGACTTCTGGCGGCAATTCTGGACGAACACGATCAAGCCTATCGCGCACCTGATTGTACGCGTTGGTCATATCGGTGCCGTCGCTAAACTCGATGAAAAAGCTGGCACTGCGGGATTCTGCGCTGCTGCGGACGCGCTGCACATTACGAACTGTTCGAAGGATGGATTCGACCGGTTCGACGATATCGCGTTCGATATCCGACGGTGTCGTCGGAACCGTCGGGATCGAAACCACCAGGAATGGCGGCGTAAAACCCGAGGGCAAGAGCTGCAGCGAGATTCGCTGATACGCGATGAAACCCACAACCATACAGGCGATGAACAACATCGCGACCGTCACCGGCCGACGAATCGACGCGGCAGGCAGGAAAAAACCGCCATCGTCCTCTATATCTAATTCATTGGGATCCATCACTTCTCTGACTCAGTGAACACTTAGATGTCATCGACCCGTGATTCATTCCAGCTTGAAGCAAAAATTCGTACCAAGTGGGTGAATCAAATGACTACATATGCGTCTCTTGCTTACACGAACTTGCACAACCATAAGGATGATCAAATGAAGACCAAATTACCTTATCTCGCCCTCGCTTTTTCTCTGCTCGCCGCTTGTGGCGACGAAACAGGGACGCCATCCAACGCCTCGTGTGGGCCCAACGACCTTCGGCGGCTCGATAAGCATATCAAAGGCCCCCACACGCTTTGCGGATCGGTTCGTGTGACCAACGGCTGGGCCGCCCTTGATGATGTTGTCCTCACCATTCGGCCCGGGTCAGTGCTCCGGTTTGAAAGCAACGCTGGCCTCATTCCAGCTCATCAGCTCACGCTTCTTGCACAAGGAACCGAAGACCAACCCATTGTTTTTGAGGGTGTGGACGGAGGATCTTGGTACGGAATTGATTTTCGCGGCGGCACGGGCTCGAAGCTTGAACATGTGACCATTCAGGATGTGACTGACGGCACAGCGCTCAGTGGACCTACTGCGCTGATTAAGGATCTCACCATTAACAACAGTAAAATAGGGCTGAACTTCGACAGCTTTGAAGTCGGCAGCAAGAACTTGAACATGAGCAATTCGGTAGGACCGATTGCCTATCTTAACACGCCAGAAGCCGTCACCAATTTCCCTGCGGGTGGTGAGCTCGATGCTGAAAACGCCTACATCGACCTAGATTTTGATGATGTCGGTACCGCAATCACATTTCCAAAAACCTCCGCCCCATTTCGAACCAGCGGTTTGGGAAACACGAAGCCTGCAACGGTGATCTTTGAGGCCGGCGCAACGCTCGAATTCACCGCTCAAGGCCTATCGTTGGGCGGTGAAGACAAAGCTGTCGTTCTAAAAGCGATGGGCTCTGCGGAAGACCCGGTGACATTTCGAACGGCCGAGGACTACTTAGGCGTCTGGATCGACGCGAACTCCACGGTCGAGTTAGATTTCACAACCTTCGATAAAATACTCCCAATTTCGTATGCCCCCGTGACGGTGAGAAACGTCCAAATGACCAACTGTACCGATTGTGGAGCTATTCATGGGCATTTTGTTGACGGCTCTACTGCGCTCATTTCTGCGGGAGGGATTGGTCTATCGCCCGATGCCTTGGTAACACTTCCCGCCGGGAGTGTGATTGGAGGTGTCATCGAAGTCGCGGGTCAGGAACTCTCAAAAAGCGGAGTTATCCGTAAGAACGCTGAGGAGATTCGATTTCTCCAGGATGTCTACAACACGACCGACATAACGCTGAGGATCGAAGACGAAACCGTGTTGGATTTCGGCGTAACTAATGCACTATTTTTAGGAGTCGATTTCCCGATCGACTTTCAAGCGAATAACGTCACTTTTACCGGCCAAGGATGGAACGGGCTGAGATTACGAAACGCAGTGGCGGGGTCATTCATTCGAAACTCCACAATCGAAAAATCCAGCAACTGGGCGCTCGTGGTCGATGGCTCCATCGAAGTCACGGGCAACACCATTTCGGGTCGAGACTTCTGCATCGACACCTATGAAACCACGCCTCCGGACTACGCAGCCACAAACACGCTCAATTGTGAGCGTGGAGCGGTAAATCTACTCCCACCAAACTAGTCGACGACAAGTCCCCAGGCCTCGAGCAGGCCGCCCGTGACGCGCAGCAGGTTTACATGTGCGGTGAGCACATCAACCCTCGCCTGCGCGTTGCGGATCTCCGCATCTTCTAAGGTGCGTTGCAGATCCAAGACTTCCAGATAACTGGCCAGACCCGCACGGTATTTGGCGTCGATGGCATCGACGTTTTTGCGGGCCAGCTCGATTTCAGCATTCGACATCTCGACTCGGCGCACCTGCGTCGTAAACAGACGCTCCGCCTGACGCACAGTTTGTTCGATGCCAAGCTCGGCTTCGCGAGCTCGAAGCTGGGAGCGCTCCACCGCAATTGTGTCCGCGCTGAGCTGACCATCGGCCAGCCCATTATCGAGCGGCATCAGGAAAGTCAGCCCCAAAAATGCCGACGTGTAATCGAGCCCAAAGACCTGACCAAAGGACGTCGCGATGTCTTCGGACAACGAGCCCTGCGTCAACGTGGCCACCGCGTTCAACTCGGGCCGAGTCAGGTTACGGCTTCGGATAAGCTGAAGCTTAGACGCCGCCAAGTCGGCCTTCAATAATTCAAGGTCGGGGCTGAGACTTCGCGCCGATTCCAGTGCTGATTCAAGGCTTGGGGCCTGCGAAGGCATTGGGATTTCTGGGGTGGCAGGCGGCACAGAACCGGGAGTCCTACCCATGACGCGTTCAAGTGCTTCCCACGCGTCGACGACCGAGGTCTCCGAGATGATCAGTGTCTGTTCCGCCTGTGAAACCCGCTGCTGAACGATGTCGCGTTCGAGTTCCGCCAGTTGCCCGGCCTCGATTTGTGCGACTGTAAATTCGGCCAATGTTTTTGTTCGTTCTAAGCCAGCCTGAACGGCGTCGCGCTCAAGGCTCGTACGCACCCAACGCCAGTAGGCATTCAGGACCTCGGCCGCCAAGTCGTGCGCGGCCCGCAGCCGTTGAAGCTCAGTCGCATCAAGCTGTTGACGGGCCACTTGCAGCGGCAAATCATTCACATCCTCGCCAAAATTCTTGAGCAAAGGTTGGGTGATTTGAAGCTGAGCCGACGGCGCATAATTCGGACCGATCTCGCGGATTTCCGAAATATTGAAATCCGGCACCACAAAAGGAATCCGAGCCGTGGCGCGCGAAAAGTCGAGCTTCAGACTCAGCGAGGTTCCGTAAACGTATTGTTTTAAGATGCTGACCGAAGCCGACGCGAACGTGCTCTCACGCACGCCTTCTTCAATCACGCCCGACGATGGCTGTTCGGCGTAATTGACGCCCCCTTCGGCGCGCAGTGTGTAGGGCCGTAACGATTCTTGCGACCTAACCTGCTCCGCACTCTGCCGGACCGAAAGGGCCGTCTCGGCAAATTTCGGGCTGTTTTTGACGGCTTCTTGCAGCGCCTCTTCTGGCGTCATGGCCCAAGCCGGCAAAGCAATCAACGACGATAAGAGGATGGGGGCAATACGTTTCATGGCGCGCAAGGTAGCACAGCCCGCCGCAACGTAAACGCCGCTCAGATTTCTATCATCTGAGTCGGCCCTTTCTTGTTGTAGGGCTTAATGAGGTCGAAAATCTGTTGGGGAGTCAGGCTTCCGATCGAGCCGTTTACGACTTTCACAAAAAAGACACGCTCCATGTATTGCATCACATTCAGAAGGTTATCGGCGTCTTCCATCGTGGTCGCTTCGAACCCAAAGGTGAGCTTCTTGAGTTCCTTACCTTCAAGAAAACCTGGCGGCCAAAACCCGACGTAAAGGGAATAATTATTTCCGTATTTTTTGTGCAGGCCGCGCAGCATTTCTTGGATTTCGGCCACCATCGGATCGTCCGGATTTTTCGGTATTTCAAAAAAATACCGGTTTGACCGAATGGTGCTCTTTTCCATCCTGTTTTTTAGGTATTCGTCGAGGCTTGGCACTCGCTCGCCGAAGCGATGTTCAAAACGCGAATACACCGATGCGCCAATGGCTTCGCCATATTTCTTATCAAGTAAAGACGAGAAATAGTCCTCAGCCTCATAGGAAAATCTCTGGTTAATATAACCGTCAGAAGTGATCTGTTTTTTGACGTCCTTTTGGCGTTCGTCAAAATTCCCTTCAAAAATAATCTGGGGATTATTCGTCTCGGCGGCCGTGAAAACGTAAAGGTTCAGACCCTTCTCAAAATACGAATCAATGACCTCAAACCCGACCGCGTATTTTGCCTTCAACGCGCGTTCGATCTGAACTTTCATGGATGTTTTCATCACGCCCGACACAACTTTTTCGGCACCGTCCAAGGCGACGCCTTTGGGGTCGTCACAGCTGAACTGAGTCGACGCCGCGACGAACAAGATTGCGATGTTTTTCATGGTTCTCTTCATTATTTGAAGCTTCCTTCATGATCGATACCTCTGCAATGAGGTCTGTAATCACGAAAGTTGCATCTGCCCGTTCATATTGGTATGACCAAAGCGGATAATGGCCGTAGTGGCCGGCGAGAATTCACCAAGAAAAGTGAGGATGGAAATGAAGAAGAACTTGTCGATAGTTGCGGCGATCTTGCTTTCGATCGGAATGGTCTCTGGACTTTCCTTCGCACAAGACAAAGCGGCAAAGGTCACCAATCTCAAGAAGGCATCCAAACTCAAAACGCATGTAAATGGCCCGCGCAGCCAATGCGGATCAAACGAGGAATTGGGCATCACAACTGCGTTTCCAGTCACACGTTGCTCGGGAACGGCCTGCCCACCGGCCGCGATGGAACAATGTCGTGAATGGCGGTCTGTTTGCATGAATAACTCCGGCGAAGGCTCTTACCATGCCAGCTCTGGCCCGGTGGATTGTGTGCCTCTCATAACGGATACCCCTCAGGAAACGCAGGCACGTTAGGTGGCAAGTCGAAGGAGTTCAAGAGGCCGACCTCCATCAGGAGGTTGGCCTCAATGACGTCAACCGATAGCTCGCCAATCGTCTTGCAGGCCATGGACCTATATGCCGAGTCGCAACGTCCGAAAGCCGAAAACCGCTCACCGACTAATGTGAGTAGGCCAGTCCCAGTCCAAATTGCAGCCAATGGCCGTCGATCAAATCGTCGTTGAAAAACCCATTTGTTGACGAAAACATGATCAGGGGTAGCCGATAGGTCACCGTCAGTTCCAGCGGCATATTGATCCAACCTTCAGGCAAGAAAGCCATGCCTATTGACGGCCCCACGCCCGCAAAAAACGACGGTGAGTCGATGTCGCGAAGCCCACCAAATAGGAATGGACCTGCCTCGATCATGCCTCGGGCGGAGAGGCGATAATGAAATTGGTAGGAACCGTCGAGCACCCATTGGTTGTTCTTCGCTTCACCCAGCGTTGTGTGCAGTCCAAAACGATACGAGGTCATCCAGTGTCCTGGATGATCGAGCTGCTCCAAGAAGCTTAGCTTGACACCAATCTGGGTGACCTTGTCGGGAATCTCCAGCCCAACGCGCACACTCAGCGACTGGTAGGAGTAGTCAGGAGGCGGCAATGGCAAGGTTCCGTACTGCAAAGCCACTGTACGATGAGGCGGGGTATTGGCACCTGAAACCACGGCAGCTCGCATGGGCAAAGTCCTGCAAATCCAGCCCTCAATCGTGTCCAGCTCACCGCATGTGGCATTTTCATCAAAGGCCGGGCCGCTCATGCCCCAGTCCATGATGCTCGCCGCCGTGCTCGCCGCTAGCAATCCTCGCTGGTGACGAATCGAGCAGGCTGTGACCATTTCGGCGATCGGAAATTGTGTGTTGGCGAGCGTCTGCCAGTCCATCGAGCACGCGGGCGTTGGTGTCTTGGACAACAAATACGTGTCACCCCAGGCCCAGAAAAAATGCTCTCCGGCCCGTGTGTCCATATTTGCAATCACACCACGAAAATTGTCCTCATTGTGGTCGTATCGAACTTCGCTCAAAGATTCGCGACTACGCACGGTGCGCATATGACCGGCCGAGAGCCCATCCTGCAAAAAGTGAATTCCGCTGCCTTCAAACACCAACGAAATGATCTGCACCAGAATCGCTTCGGACTGCGCTTGAGTGATGTTCCCGATATAGTCGCGGACTGGGTCAGTCACCACCTTGGGTGCGTTTTTTAGCCAGAATTCCAGACGAAGCCGCATACGTTCCGAAAACACCGAACACGCTGTTGCCCCATATTTGGGGCCCAATTCCGCCCAGTCCACATCTTTGAAAGAAGAATTCTCGGCAAGGTCCTCCATGACGTCAGGATCTGGTGGCACAAGCTCCGGACAACTCATCTTCGAGACGGCGAGCGCCGCACTATGAAAACCGACCCAGGCTCCAAAGGCGAGCTCTCCAAAATGGGTGTGGTTTCGGAGCACCAGGTCCAGGTAATGCGGGTTATTGAAACTGTATAATGTCGTCGGGTCTTCTGGGCCTTTGGCCGGCGGCACCCGTAGATTGGGCAAAAGCAGGCTGCGGGGCACGGGCTCTAAACCGTCGTGGTCGTGAATCTGATGATACGACTCTTCCACTTGGTCGCTGGCACCGGCAAAGTCAGCAACGTCGGTTTCGCAGGCATCTTCGGCAACACTTTCGATCACGCCACCGACGGTTCCATCTCCGGTCAGCCATTCCAGCGTCCGCAGAACTAGACCGTCGTCCTGAGCATTGGGCACATTTCTGAGCGGCCCAAACCGAGAAATATGGTCCGGAAGTGCTGCAATATCCCCAAGTGTAATGCTGTAATCGCCGGATTTCGTCGGATCTGGAATCAGGTTCAAGGCGCCGCGCACGACCTTTTGACCGTCTTTGCAATAGGTTCGGGTATCGTCGACGGGGCAGAACAGACCGAGGGCCACATATCGGGCTTTGAGCCCGTCCGATGGGTCTGTTTTGATCCGCTCGGCCAACATCGCCTGAGCCTTCTGACAGGCCACATCGGTGAACCAGGCATGCTCAAGATAGTCCCAAGCATAGGCCTGCTGCGGCGCGGCCCAACAAGCCATCAAAACAACAAGTTGGAGCGCCGCTCTTTTCATCCGCGATTCACGTCCGCATGCAATGTCGAGCTCATTCCGAAGAGCTTGATGAAACCTTCGGCTTCAACGGGGCCCCAGTCGGCAGATTGCGCGTAGACGGCGCCCTTGGCTTTGAGCAGATGTTTTGAGTCAACTTCCACAGCGTGAAGCAGGCCACCCGAGGTTTCGAGTGTCACCGTGCCGTTCACATTATTTTGTGAGCTCGTGAGGTACGCCTCAAGGTCGGCTTTAAGTGGCTCATAAAAGAAGCCCTGATAAACGAGCTCCACCCATTTGCTGGCGACCAATTCTTTGAATTGGTTCTGACGATTGGTGACCACAGCTTCCTCAAGCGCGCGATGTGCCTTGGCGATCGCCGTGATGCCCGGAGCTTCAAAAACGATGCGTCCTTTCAGCCCAATCGTGGTGTCGCCGGTGTACATGCCACGGCCCACGCCGTAGGCACCAAACGTGTCGTTCAAGGTCTTCAAAATCGACGGACCGTCCAGCTTTTTGCCGTCCAGTGCCGTCACGACGCCTTTTTCGAATTTCAGCGTGACGCGTTTGGCTTCAGCCGGCCATTCCTGGCGAGGACGCGTGATCTTGTAGGTCTCGGGGCCGGGGGCTTTCCAGTCGTCGATTTCTGAGCCAGAAACCGTCACGCCCAACACGTTCTCGTTGATCGTGTAGCGAGTGGTTTTGGCCCGTACATCAAAGCCGCGCTCTTCCAGATACGCTTTTTCGTAAACACGAACGTTGTCGACGTCTTTCTGAATTTCGCGGATCGGAGCCAAAATCGTGTAGTCGCCAAGCGCCCGCACGGTCAGGTCAAATCGCACCTGGTCGTTGCCCATTCCGGTACAACCGTGGGCAAAAAACTTGGTCCCACGCGCGTCGGCGAGCTCGAGCGATTTACGCACGATAAGGTATCGGTCCGAACAAAGAAGTGGGTACTGGTCTTGGTAGAATTTCCCACCACGCACCAGCGGCACAACCACTTCGTCCCAGATGTCTTTTGAGGCATCGACCGTGACATGCTCGATGGCGCCCAACAACATGGCGCGCTCTTCGATATATGCGATTTCTTCGGCGCTCACGCCGCCGGTATCACAGAACATCGTGATCACGTCGTAGCCCTGCGCCTTAAGGTAAGGAACGCAGAAGCTCGTATCGAGGCCACCAGAGAATGCGAGTACTACTTTTTCACCCATTTTCAGGCTCCTAATCAGGCCAGCAAGCGCTTCATTAGCGCTTTTTGCACGTGCAGTCGGTTTTCAGCTTCTTCAATAATCAGCGAACGTGGTGAGTCAGCGACTTCGTCGCTGACCTTGACGTTGCGCCGCATGGGCAGGCAGTGGCTGAAATAACCATTATCGGTTTTTGCCATCTTTTCTGCGTCGACCATGAAATGTTTATGGGCATCACGAATCGGTTTTTCGGCTTCCCAATTTCCAAAATATGGAATGGCGCCCCAGCTTTTCGCGTAGACGACATGCGCCCCATCGTAAGCTTCATCCAAATCGTGGGTCATTTTAAATGACCGACCATTTTCCGCCGTAAATCGCTTGGCGGCGTTCATATAACGCTCGTCCAACGCGTACTCAGGTGTTGGGCAAGCAAGCGTGACATCAAAGCCAAACTTGCTCGCGATCAACAACGCCGAGTTTGCCACAGCGGTGTTCAGGGGTTTGGGATGGTAGGTCCACGTCAGCACAAATTTCTTGCCGTCCGTCTCGCCCATCTGCTCTTGGAGCGCCATCATCAGCGCCATTTCTTGGCATGGATGCGAAATCGTCTCCATGTTAACCACTGGCACGGTCGAATATTTCGCGAATTGTTTGATCACGTGATCTTCGCGGTCGACCGACCAATCCTTGAATTTCGGGAACGCTCGAACCGCGATCATGTCGCAATAGCGCGACAAAACACGTGCGGCTTCGGCGATATGTTCCTCGGAATCACCGTCCATCACGATGCCGTCTTCGAACTCGATTGGCCACGAACCAGCGCCTGGCTGCAACACGATGGCGTGGCCACCCAGCTGATGCATGCCAAGGTCAAACGTGGTGCGGGTTCGCAACGACGGGTTGAAAAAAACCAGGGCTGCCGACTTATGTTTGAGCGCATCCGAATAGGGCGACGCTTTCAACGCTTTGGCGTCGTCGAGCATCTGTTGAAGCTCAGCACGGCTCCAGTCTTCGGTGGTGATAAAATGGCGCATGGGGTCCTCTACCAAAAAGGTGGCAGGAAACTAGGAAGGATGACGCAACGTGTCAATGATCGGGGCGGTTGCAGTTGGCAGTGAGCAGTCGGCGGTGAGCAGTTACGATCGACGCACAAATCCACAGATTGCGACTTGCGACCGGTGCACGGGCCCTATGGCCCGCACTGCGACTAATTGCAAAGGCCTGCGGACAAGTCACAAGGTTCTATTTCCGGGCAACAATTGGTACGGACTCCCGAACCACCATGCCAATCGTCCACGTGTAATCTTCAGAAGTACGGGGTTCGTCGATCAGGACACGACCTGAAATGTCGGAGACCTGCACACGAAGCGTGTTTTCGTCGCTGTCGACGTCGGCTTCACTCACATCGACCGAAGGCCCGTCACCAAATTCGGCCTCGTTCAAGAACCATTTTGCCGCGCGCGTCTTGCCCGCAAGATCCACCGAAAACCGCAAAGTCCCATCCACGCCGCGCTCTACGCTTGGTGCAACAACGGGGTCCACGGTCGCGTAAAATCTACGCATCAGCTGTTCCAGACACACGGGGCAATAGGGCAAAGACTCATCCGACTTCATCTTGCATTCTGCCGCCGGCCGGTAAAGGAAATCACAATTATACGCGCCTTCGTAGGCGCCCACCGGGTAGGCGCTCGATTGATTTACAGGTGTCGGAATCGGAACGGGGCCATCAAAGAAGCGGTCCCATTTAAAGGATCCTTCTGTGTAGGCGGCAATATTGGCAGGCAGCGGCACGCGTGGTTCGTTAAACAAACACGGATCCCCTTCCACCTGATACTCATCACCGAGCGCGCCAAAACTATGACCGAGCTCGTGCATTGCCACGTCTGCCATCAGGTTTCGGTTGTTGGCGAAGGTCGTAACAAGCGAGACGTAAATCCCGGCAAACCCAGAAAACCTCTTGGTGTTCGAAACGACGATCACCTCGTCGTATTCAGCCTGTGCGGCCACATCGAAGATTTTTGCGATCTCGAGCGGCATGGCCACTCGGTCGGATTCGCCCAAAACCAAATTCAGTCGATCGGCCAGCGCCGTGACCACAAAAGTCGTTCCAAAAACCGTGTCGCGTAGATCTCTTTTGCAGCCCGAGTCTTGGGCTGGAATGCCGCTGCAATCATAACCAGCACCCTTTTCAACGCTCGGCGTGAACACGGTGTGGATGTTGATCAGGCCGGCTTCCGACGCGTAGGGCTCCGTTTCTTGCAGTCGTTCTGCGATTCGCTGCGAGTCCAAGTCGAAGTCCTCGCGGTCTTCGGCGCGGTAGCCATCGCCTAGAATCACGACATCCAGTCGGTCTTTCGACGGGCCGGTTCGCACAACCGTGTTCACTTCGCCCGTGATCGTGGGTGGTGTCGCACCGTCGACCAAATCTTTGATCGCGTAGCGTGCCACCTCCACAAATTTATTGTCGGCATCGGGAACGCGCAGCACAAAATCCACGCCATTCGGAATGCCAACGGGTACGCGAACCGGAAACTCCAGCAGCGCCGGGTATTGCTGCAGAACAAAATTATAGAGCTGAGTTTTATTCAGAGTCAGCGCAGCACTTTGCTCGACGACCAGCTCCAAAAACTCAAGAAGCTGGAACATCGAGTTCACCCGATCGGTCCACAGAACCTCACCCTGCGCGTCCTCGACGCTCGCCTGGGCGATCCAAAAAGGAGTCCCGTCCACACCACGATCCACATCCAAAAATACCGGGGTGTCGATCGTCCGCACCAGCTCGGCTTTATACGAACCATTGCCCTCGACCACGCCGTTGAAAATCACAACACGAGCGTCACGATTTTCAGTGGGCATCTCGGTCTTTCCACTCACAGGCATCACTTCATTATCGACGATCACTTCAAGAGAAGTATCCGAAGCGACGCCTTCGTCTTGAGGGGTACAGGCTGTGAGGAGAACAAGGAGCAGGACGAGATAATGCACAGAAACCCCGTGGCGATGACCGCGCGACATTAACAGAAAATTAAATGGAAAACATGGACCGATGCGAGCCACACAGCACGGTCTGGCTCAGAGTCGATATTTCCCAACCAAGACGTGGTTATTTCTTCCCGGCACCGCTGACATCTTCAATATGATCGTGATCAACGAGATTCCACGGCAACCCAGAATTCCGATACAAACGTTTACCAAGGCGAGTGTAGTCGCCCACATCGTGCGGCAGCCTTTCGCCAACGACAATGCAGCGAAGAATCTCACTCCCGGTGTTCTTGATCGAATGCGGCAATCCACCTTTTTTATAACCAATGAAGTCGCCTTCACCGATCGTGTGCTCCTCTTCACCTATGAAAGCCGTCGCACTTCCCGACAGGACAAAAACACATTCATCCTCGTGATGGTGCCGGTGATGTTCAGTCGTCTCGTGGCCTGGCTCAACCTCAATAATATGAAATCCGAATCCGGTCAGTCCGGTTAAATCCCCCAGAGATTTATTTCGACGTTTGGCATTGGAGTTCAAGAAATGAACCTTCCTCAACCCCTCGATTTCGGAAATTTCGGCGCTGGTAACAAGATATTTTTCTTCTGACATAGAAGCCTCCCATTCGGTTGCGGGTTTATCGCACTCAGAGCGCCCTATGATATCTCGAAGCCTTGGTTTTCTGAAGTTCGCAAGAAGTTTTTGCCTACATCTGAATACATGGTCTAATGGGGCATGCATCCTATCGTGGCCCGCATACATCCAGCGCTTCGAACCACCTTCCTGGCCTTCCTTGTCGGACGCGGCGCCTTTTGGCTCTCGCGCTGGATTCAAGGGCGTGACCTTGCCACCTTGACCTATGGCGTCGGTCCATGGGCCAACATGAAGACGTTGGTCGACCTCGGAAACGAGGTGATTCCTTGGGCTCCAGGACATTTCGGCACCTACTCCATGATTGGTTTAGGCGAGCTGATGGTCTGGCTCAGCGCGCTGGCCATCTACAAGATCATTCGACGCGAAGGGCTTCCACAAACAGCTGACCGAGCGGTTTGGTTTTGGATGTGTTCGCCCTTGATTTCGCTGCTCGTGCCCGGCAGCGGCTGGATAATTGGTGGCGCATTGGCCGTCTGGGCTCTGGAGTTCGCGGGCTCAAATCGCGCGGGTTGGGCAGGAGTCATGATGGCAATCTCGGCCATGATCGCCCCTCAAACTGTGGTGCTTTTCCCCGGTGTGGCGGCCTTGTCGTTTCGGTCGTCCAAGGACGAAATCACGCCATGGATCGCGACCCTTTTGCCCATTCTGGTCATGGCAAGCTGGGTGCTTTACGGCGTTTTGTTTGGAGACGCCCCACGCTATATCTTTGACGCCTTTGCGCTCCGCGAAGAATGGGTGCCGGCAGCCCTGATTCAAAACCCACTCGATGTCGCGCAGATCGGACTCGGGCTGGCTTTGTTGGTCTTATGGGCGATGAACCTGAAGCGACTGCCAAGGTCTTTCGCCCTGACGTCATTGCCTGCAATTATGGTGCTGCTCATCGCCCCACTTGGCCTGCAAAACATGTTTCCGCTTCTGGTGGCGGCACCGATTTGGGCCCATCTTGCGCTCATCAGCCAAGACCCAGAAATCGAACGCCCGCTGCTAGGTGTCAGCCTGCTGATGCTTATTCTGGCCGTGGCCTGACGCTCAGTCGCGACGCGCCACAGAAATCCAATACAACAACTGAAGCACTGCGGTGGCTGCGGATGCCAGATAGGTGGCCGCTGCCGCCATCAACACGGAACGCACCCCGGCTGCTTCAGAGGCCGTCACAAGTCCGTTTTCGACCAGAACTTTGTGGGCGCGGTACGATGCGTCGAACTCGACCGGCAGAGTCACCAAGGTGAACAGAACAAATCCGCCAAAGAGCGCCACCCCAACCATCGATAACTGCGTCAGACCGACAAATAGGCCGGCAACGATCAACAACACCCCGAGATTCGACCCAATGCCCGCGATCGGCACCATCGTTTGGCGCATTCGCATCGGCCAATATCCCGCTGCATCTTGAATCGCATGCCCAACCTCGTGAGCCGCAACGCCGGCGGCCGCCACCGACCGCCCAGAATAAACGTCCGGGCTCAGCCGCAAGACTTTGGCGCTCGGGTCATAGTGGTCGCTAAAATAGCCGCCAATCGCCTCGATACGGACACCGCGGATCCCCTGAGACCGCAAAATAGCGGCTGCCACCTCGGCACCGGCCATCCCACTATGAAGCCCAACCTGTGAATAGCGGTTAAACCGACTTTTCACCCAAAACTGCGTGCCAAACGAGAGCAACGCTCCGACGATCATCACGGCCATATAGAGAGGGTCAAAGAACATATCGACCTCCGAAATCACTGATATAGGCTACCAATCCTCCGGCAGAATGTGTTCACGTGTTGTGGCGCGGCAAGTAAACACATCGCCACTTGGTAAAGTGGATTCCAGACGCGATTGCTGTTAGGTTTCGGGACACTCCTTTTCGCTGGAATTCGGCGCATTTTAAGGGACTTCACGGTTTGAATGAGATGACTATGAACGCTCGTTTTTGGATTTTTTTGTTAGTTATTGGGATGTTTTCTGCTTGTTCGGCGGACGACTCAAATAATCAACCCCCGGTTGTCGCGCTCAACGTTGGTGCGTCCATCAACGTCGAAGTAGGTGAGACACTGACGATCGAAGTCAGTGCAAGCGACCCCGAAGGCGGCGCGCTCCAATTTGATTACCAGGCCAAACCCGATGGCAATTGGACCCTGAATACAGCCCAATTCTTCAAGTCTGCTAACGGCGCGCGTTTCGACTGGGCCCCGCTGGCCAGCGACGTCACCACCACCGAACCACTTCGACTGATCTTCATCGTCAAAGACGATTCCGGAAAAACCACCGAAAAGACCGTCAACGTCACGATCACCCCCGGAAACGGCACGCCACGATTCGTGAGCAGTGCGAGCGAACTCTACGATCCACGCGTGGGCAAACCGATGAAATTCGACGTCGTTGTTCGCGATGACGACTCGAACGAGGTCGAATTGACGATGCTCGAAAGTGCCGCTCCCGTGGGTTCAAGCTTCACGCAGACAGATAGCTTTTCGGGCGTTTTTGAATGGCAACCCAACGTTGAGCAAGTCAAACGACGTGTTCATTCGGTCACCTTTATTGCCGACGACACCATCAACGCGCCGGTCGAATACACGGTCACGATCGTCATTCGCTCGAACTCGGGCGCCGTCATCAAGCCTGGCCAGACCACCCTTTCATGCCCAGGCGAGGCCGTGATTCGCCACACGCCACTTGGGGCGCAAACCACACTCGGCGACTATAATATCGAAGCCAGCTTGGTGGGCGCGGGCATCGGTCGTTACGACGAAATGGTCATCTATTGGACGATTGGGAATCCCTACCGTGAGGGTTCCGACGATCCGAAAGATGCCTTTGAAGGCATCTCGATGACGACCGACGACGGCACCAATTTCTACGCCGCCATCGGAAACCAAGCTGGAATCATTCAATCAGGCACCCCTCTCGTGGTCTCCTACACGATCTGCGCGATCGACAAAGACTCGTCAGACAGCGAATCGGTGCTCTGTGTCCCAAGCACCGGTGATTTCAACCTCTATCATTCGTTTGCCGCCTACCTGCCTGATGATGCGACCATGTGCATCGACGACGGCATCGATCGTATGATCGGAAACGACGATTTTGATTCGGCGGGCTTGCTCTCGGACTCGAGTTTCACGTTCTACCGCACCTGCAAAAATAATCCCGACTTCCACTCGTTGCCTGTGCGACCCGGCGAGGCCTATGTCATCGCGGTGGTATACGGCGACGATCTGGCACCAAACGTCACGGGTTACGACAACGACCGACAACCGATTACCGTTGAAAAATCGTCATGCACGGGCCTTTCGACCCTTGAAGTCACGAACACGGGTTCCACGACACAGACCTATTTCATCAAGGTCGAAGGTCAAGACAATATCGAGTATCAGATCCGCACCATTAAGACTCAGGGCGGCAGCGGTGGGTGTTCGGACGAGGCGCTAGAACCCAATGAATCCGCTTTGGACGCCAGCCCTGTCAGCGCAGGCGATAGTGTCTCAGCCGAGATCTGTGAAGAGAACGACATCGATGTCTATGCCATCGAACTCAAAGCCGGCGACGAAATCACAGTGGTTCACAAATTCAGCAACACTGCAGGAAACCTCGACATGACGCTCTTTCCGCCCTCACAGGCCGGTGAGATCAGCCCAGCAGGCAACGGAGTCGCATACACATTTGGATTGGTTGACGAGGAGACTCTGACTCATACGGCCACCGAAACGGGGACCTACTACTTGTTGGTCTTCAATAATAATCCAAGCTCTGCGTCTTACACGCTGGATTTCTCGGTCAGCGCCGCACCGGCCTGTCCAGACACCGACATGTACAGCCAGGGCGCGGGAAATCACACGCAGGTGTCCGCCGCGTTAATTCCCAACATGAACGATGTGACACTGAGTCCGCTGATGGTCTGCCCTGGAAACCCGGATTGGTACCAACGCACCGAGTTCAAGAATGCACTTGTGCTGGGTGAACTCACCGTCCTTGCCGGGACCGGAACGGTGAACGACATCGTCCTTGAGGCTTATAACCTGGCCGGCACCAAGATCGCGACCGGCACAAAGTCGGGAAATGCGCTGAGTTTTGATTACACGCCGGCTGCGACCGACCAAGTGTTCATCAAAGTCTCAGCGACCGTTAAATCCAACTACGAACTCCTCATGCTCCGCGAATAAACATGCGACGTTTTTTCCCATTTCTGCTTGTGCTTGCCGCATGTGGAACCGATGCCGGCGGGGTCAATCAGGCCCCGATCCTCACGATCGACGTCACGTCTGAGATTTCTGCGACGGTCGGCGAGGATGTGGTCCGAATCACCGTTCGTGCCGAAGACCCCGAAGGCGGAGATGTCGCACTCAGCATCGTGAATCAGCCCGACCGGTCTGATTTTCAGGCCAATGGAGCCTGGGGCGTATTTACCTGGGACCCGATTTCGTCGGACGTCACAGCGACTGGCCCACGAGAACTCGTTTTTGTGGCCACCGACAATCAAGGGCTCTCGACCGAAAAGGTGGTGTTGATCGTGGTGTTGGCCGGCAATGGTGTGCCTCGGTTCGTCAATTCAGCCAGCGTGTTGCATAACGCTGCGAGCGGCACTCCCGTTAGTTTTGAAGTGAAAGTCCGCGATGATGACTCGAATACCGTGAGCATCCGAATGCCTGAAGGGTTTGCCCCTGCGGGCGCAGAACTCAGCAAAACTGGAGAATTCACCGCACAATTTGGTTGGATTCCCTCGGCAGAACAGATTCAACAGCGGGTTCATACCGTGCGTTTCATCGCCAACGACGGCGTGAATGACCCCGTGAATCAGGACGTGACTGTGATCCTCAAAAAGGACACAGCCAGCACCGAAACGCCCGATTCGACCGGGTGTTTATTCGAAGACACCGTCACCTACGAACCTCTGCGCGCCCAACGCACCACATCGGAACACGTCATCACCGCACGATTGGTCGACCCCACCAAAGGCTACGATCGACTTACCCTCAATTATACGGACGGCGACGCGTTTAACGATTTTGAGCTTCAGTGGGAGAGCGTCGCCATGGCCCCAGATGGCGACCGTTTTGTGGGCGTGATTCCGAATCGACTCGGTTCCGACGTGAAGGAAATCTACTTCGAAATCTGCGCCATCAACGACGATCCCACCGAGGAAGACGGGTTTCCGGTATTATGCGGCCCATCGAGCCTCTATGGCGGATTCTTGTCGTACCCACCGGGCACCGCGGAATGTGAAGACGACCCCTACGACTACGTCGATGACTTTGAGTCGTCCTCGGAAATACCGGGCGATGAATGGCTCTATCGGCGGATGTGCGAAGGCAAAGACGATTACTTCGAGGTCGGCCTTGGCACAAATCAGGAGGCCACAATCTATTTTGTGTACCCAATTTGGGCGCAACCCACGATCGAGGTCTACAACCTCGAAGGCCAACTCATGGAAACCGTCGCTCAGTCGTCGTGCGGCGGGTATACCGATGTGTTTTTGCAGAATCAGGGCGCGCCAACCAAACGCTTCATCAAGGTCATCGGAAACGCCGATGCGACCGATATGGCCTACCAAGTGACAGGTGATGTGGTCTCGTTGACCGACCCGTCGGCGTGTGTTGATGCGGCTTACGAACCCAATGATTTGGCCACCAACGCAACGCCCGTGACCACCGCAACCGCGATGTACTCCGGACTCGAAATTTGCCGCGCAGATGACGTCGATGTTTTTGCGATTCAGGCGGAGGCCGGCCAGCAGATTCATCTGCGCGCGAACTTCCAGTCCGCGGTCGCCGACATCGACATGCGCTTGCATTCACCGACCCAGGAAGTCGGGCGCGGCCAGCCCGCAGTCGATTACAGCCTGGGTATCTCAGACGTCGAAGAGATCACCTACGTCGCCAAAACCGCGGGAACTTTCCATGCCATGGTCTACTCGGTGGATAATCCCAACCGATATTCATTGTTGGTTGAAGTCGGCGCAGCCCCGCAAACCTGTACCGATACCGACCTCTACGAACCCAATAATGCTCAGGCGACAGCCAAGACCTTCGGCGTCGGAACCGCCAATAATTTGCAGGCGTGTTTAGGCACCGACGATTGGTACTCTTTTTACGTGATCGACGCGTTTTCGGAGTCGTTTGATGTGGTCGTGACGCCCACTGGTGGCGCGACGCCTCAAGATTTTGCACTCGAAATTTGGGACGTCTTTGGGAAAGTAGCCGACGGGAACGTCGTCAATGGTAAGCTTCAGGCAAACCTCTACCCCTTTTCTGACGGCGATCATTACATCGTGGTCCGCCCTCTCAAAGACGCGACCTACTCGCTGGAATTGGTCATCTACACGATGATCTGATGGGTTTATTGGGGTGGCGGTGACGCTTTCGCCTCGCGTTCGCGCAACGTTCGGCGCAGCACCTTACCCACATTTGATTTCGGAAGTTCGTCGCAAAACTCGATGACCTTCGGACACTTATAAGCCGCAAGTTCGGTGCGGCAATGGGCCTTCAGCTCGTCTTCTGTCAGCGACGGGTCACGCTTGACGACAAATATCTTTACAACCTCACCCGAATGTTCGTCGGGAATCCCAATCGCTGCGACCTCGAGGACTTTGGGATGCAGCATCACGGCATCATCAATCTCGTTGGGAAACACATTGAATCCCGACACCAGAATCATGTCTTTCTTTCGGTCGACGATTCGAAAATACCCATCTGGGTCCATCACCGCCAAATCGCCGGTTCGCAGCCAACCGTCCTCGCCAAGCACGTTGGCCGTCTCTTCCGGTTGCTTCCAATATCCCTGCATAACTTGGGGGCCAAAAACCATCAGTTCACCGGTTTCTCCCGGTGCCACAACCTGGCCGTCCTCGTCGCGAATCTGGAGGTCAGTCGACGGCAACGGCAACCCGATGGTCCCTAGGTGATTCGCCTCGCCCAGCGGATTGCAAGCCACGACCGGTGAGGCTTCGGTCAAGCCGTAGCCTTCGACGACGCGCGTTCCTGTCACCCGCAGCCACTCTTGTGCAACGCTGGTTTTCAGCGCCATGCCTCCGGCGACTGAGGCTTTTAAACGGCTGAAGTCCAACAAGCGAAATTCTTTGTTCTCTAAGAGAGCCGAGGCGAGCGTGCTGACCACGATCATCATCGTTGGACGTGTTTCTTCGAGGGTTTTGACAAATCCGGGGACGTCTCGCGGATTCGTAATCAGCACATTATGGCTCCCGTAGCAGAAGAGCCCCAGGCAATTCACGGTCAGACAGAACACGTGGTACATCGGCAACGCCGCGATCACGACTTCTTCGCCTTCTTTGAACATCGACTTCATCAACGCGATCATCTGCGCTTGATTGGCCAAAATGTTGCCGTGACTCAGCATCGCAGCCTTGGTTCCTCCCGTTGTACCGCCCGTGTATTGCAGCAGTGCCACATCATCCCGGCCGATTTTCGGAAAGTCCGTACTCAGGTTTTTTCCGCGGCTGATAACATCGCGAAACTCAATCGCCTGCGGCAGGTGATAAGCCGGAACCATCTTGCGCACGTATTTCACGCCGAGGTTTGTAATGAATCGTTTTGCGGTCGAAAACAGGTCGCCGACGGAAGTCAGAACCACGTGACGGATCGTGGTGCTGGGCAGCACCTGTTCCACTTTGTCGGCGAAAGTATTGAGCGCCACAATCGCGAGGGGTTCCGAATCCGCAAACACCTTCTGCATCTCATGAGGCGTATAGAGCGGATTGATATTCACGACGATCAAGCCCGCTTTTAGCGCCCCAAAAAACGCCACAGGATATTGCAGGAGGTTCGGCATCATCAACACGATGCGCTCGCCGCTCTGCAATCCCAATTCATGTCGAAAAAAAGAAGCGACTTGGGTCGAGAGTTCATCTACCTCGGTGAACGTGAGGGATTGCCCCATATTCGAGAATGCCACACGGCCTGCGTGTCGTTTGCATGTTGCCGCAATAAGGTCCGGAATCGACTGGTATGGGCCCACTTCTATTTCATGTGGCAGACCAGGAGGATAACTCGCAAACCATGGGCGTTCTTGGGACTCAAACATGGGTAGATTCTCTTACACAGAAACGAAATGCCTAAATGGAATCGGTCGTTTGATGCAGCAGAACCGCAGTGGTTGCCAACGAGAGCACTCATCAGGCCAATCCTCCCTCAATTGATCGAATAATGTATGAACGCACCTAAAGACGGCCTCTTGGACGCTGAGAAGTTTACCGTCGACCCCGTTAAAGCGACCTGGATCATCGAGGTCCTCCTGGGGGCTTTGACTGCGGTTGCCCCGCTCTCGATCGACATGTATTTGCCGGCACTTCCGTCGATTGCACGGGATTTCGCCGTGAATCTGGATGCCGTGCAATATTCGTTGGCATCCTTTTTCGTGGGCTTGGCCATCGGCCAACTCATTACCGGACCGATGCTTGACCGCTTCGGAAGAAAACGCCCACTGATGCTCGGCCTCGCCCTCTTCTCGATTGGGGCGGCCGCGTCGGGGCTGAGTATCAGCGTCGAAGGCCTTATTTTTGCGCGTTTTGTACAAGCACTAGGCGGTGCCGCCGCCCTGGTTGCCTCCAGAGCCATCGTTCGAGACCTCGTTTCCGGGATGGAAGCTGCCAGGATGCTCTCAAGAATGATGGTGATTATGGGTGTCGCCCCCATTGTGGCGCCACTGATTGGAGGTTGGGTTCTGGGGGTCAGTTCGTGGAGATACATCTTCCTGATCCTCGTCATCCTTGGCGGCTTGGCGTGGATCGCATGTGCGTTTCTCCTGCCAGAAACCGCGCCGGTTTCGCATCAAAAAGAATCACCCCAGCGCCAGTTCTCGACGCTGCTTCGAGACTCCGATTTCATGCGAGCGGCCCTGGTGGGAGCCTTTGGTTCCGCGGGGATGTTCGCTTATATTGCGGGGTCTCCCTTTGTGTTCATCGAACTTTTCGGGGTCTCAGCCGACAACTTCGGTTGGATTTTTGGGGCCAATGCCGCGGGACTGATTCTATTCTCGCAGATTAACCGAGCCTTGGTGGGACGATTCCCATTTGAAGCCGTCCTCAAGGGCGCCGTTATCCTCGGAGCACTCGCGTCGATCGTGTTGGTGGCGTTTGGAAGCTCGAAGGACGTTGGAATTTGGGGCATTCTGCCCCCGCTCTTTGTGTTTGTAGCGAGCCGAGGAATGGTGGGCCCCAACGCCACTGTGTTGGCGCTCGAAAACCACGGGGCTCGCGCAGGTACGGCATCAGCGCTTCTAGGCGCCCTTCAATTTGGCATTGCGGCCAGCGCTGCTGCGACCGTGTCACTCCTGCATGACGGGACCGCATTGCCGATGACCGCGACCGTCGCCGGCTTCGCGATTTTGTCGTTTCTGGTGCTCGTCGCTCCGGCTGGAAGGGCGGCGAGGGGCGCTTAGAGTGGCACGAAGCCGGTCGGCTTCATTTCCCGACACAAAACTCTGCAAAAATCCGATGCAGAATATCGTTCGTCGTGACGCGACCGACAATCTCGCCAAGCGCGTCCAGAGCCTCTCTAAGGTCGAGGGCAATGATTTCGTGGTCCATGCCTGCCTCAAGAGATTGGCGAGCACGTTGCAGGGATTCCAGCGCTGCTACGACGTGTTGAAGGTGCCTGGCGCGACTGAGTAAGACGCCCTCACCGGAGGTCAGCTCGCGTCCGATCTCGGCCAACACCCCAAAAAGCTCGTCCCGGCCTTCTGTACCGGCGGCCAACGAGGTTCGAATCACGTGTTCAAAACTGGCGATGAGCTCATTATCGGACGCACTCAGGCCACTGGGGAGGTCTTGTTTATTCAAGACGATGACACTTGGACGTGGCTCCGCCAGCAGTCGTTGGAGCGCAATCGTGGTTTCTTCGGGCAGGGGTTCGGAGTGGTCAACCAGCCAAACGATCAGGTCTGCTCGGTCCATCAAATCGCGCGATCGACGGATCCCGATGGCTTCGACGGTGTCTTCGGTTGCCCGAAGTCCTGCTGTGTCGACCAGACGCAGCGCCACGCCATCGATGATGACTTCTTCTTCCAAGAAGTCCCGAGTCGTGCCGGCGATCGGGGTTACGATCGCGCGTTCGGTGCCATGAATCACGTTGAAGAGCGTCGACTTGCCGGCATTTGTCGGCCCCAAAATAACGACTCGCACGCCTTCGCGCTGACGACGACCCTGGTCAAAGCTTTTTCGAAGCTTTTCCAGGTCCGGTAGTACCAAGTCGATGCGGCGTAGAATCTCGTCGAACTCGATCTGATAGACGTGTTCTTCGTGCGAAAAATCGATCGCTGATTCGACCAGCACCATCGCTTCGACGACACGGTCTTGAAAAGACTGCACCGCCTTGCCCAGCGCGCCTTCCAGATGCTCCAACGCAAGCTTATGAGCCGCCTCGCTGGTGGCATTCACCAGATCAGCCACGGCTTCGGCCTGAGTCAAATCGAGTCGGCCGTTCAAAAACGCGCGCTCGGTAAACTCGCCGGGACGCGCGATACGAGCGCCGGTGCCGAGCGCAGCGTCCAGAACACGACGAAGAATAATCGGACCGCCATGAACCTGCAGCTCCACGACGTCTTCGCCCGTGTAACTATGCGGCCCAAGCATCAGCACAGCCAAAGCCTCATCAATGAGATGGCCGTCCAGATCCAAAATGCGTGAAAAATAGAGCTTGTGGGTTTCCCACTCGGATCGAGTAGGAACCAGCCGCTGCAAGGTGGCAGCGGCGTCAGGTCCACTGATGCGGACAATACCTACGCCGCCTCGGCCAGGTGCGGTTGCGATGGCGGCGATGGTATCAGGCATGAATCAGGTTCGTGGCTCGAGACGAAGCTTTCGGAAGGCACCGAAGCCTTCGCTTTCGGTTTGAACGCCTTTTTCTTTTTCGAGAGCGCGATGCACGACGCGGCGCTCAAACGAATTCAAACCAGCAACCACGACAGACTTGCCGAGTGTGCCAATCGATTTCGCAAGTTCACCCGCGAGCACGTCGAGCTGTTCGGTGCGGCGCTGGCGGAAGCCGTTAACATCGAGCGAGACTTCCACGTTTTGCGGTGAGTCTGACTCAAAGATCACGGCTTGGAGCCACGTCTGGAGCGCATCAAGTCGTGTGACAGCGTTGCCCTGAACCAAATGCGTCTGCGCATCCGTTCCGTCGAGGTCAAAGCGAACGACGTTCCCTTCGACGTTGGCGCTGACCACAAATTGCATTCCGAGCTTCGTTCCAAGTTCTGTCAAAAGGTCGATGCCCTTTGCCGCGACTTCTGCTGGAACAAATTTCTTAACGACGGGCTGAGGACGTGGCTTACGTGCTGGTTTTGCTGCAGCTTCTGCCGGAGCCGCTGTGGCTTCGCTGTCCTCGGCCTTTGGCTTGCGACGACGTCCGCCCCGAGTTGGGCCTTCAACACTCGCTTCGACGGCGCCTTCAGCAGCGAGCTGAATCTCGCCTTCGACTTTTGGACGACGTCCACGGCGTGGTTTTTCGGCAGCTGGTTCAACAACCGGAGCAGCCTTGGCGGCCTTCGTAGCTGGCTTTTTGGCAGCGGGCTTAGCGGCGGCAGCTGGCTTGGCGGCTGCGGTCTTCGCTGCGGCGGGCTTTTTAGCAGCAGCAGTCTTCGCGGCTGCGGGCTTTTTAGCAGCAGCAGTCTTCGCGGCAGCAGGCTTGGCGGCTGCGGTCTTCGCGGCTGCGGGCTTTTTAGCAGCAGCGGTCTTCGCGGCGGCGGGCTTTTTAGCAGCAGCAGTCTTCGCGGCAGCGGGCTTGGCGGCAGCAGTCTTAGCAGCGGCTGGCTTTTTAGCAGCGGCAGTCTTGGCGGCGGCGGGCTTTTTAGCAGCAGCAGTCTTCGCGGCTGCGGGCTTTTTAGCAGCGGCAGTCGTGGCGGCAGCGGGCTTT
>CAYMYJ010000062.1:0-26296 GCA_964394615.1 uncultured Bradymonadales bacterium
CATCACCCGCTTCCAGCATTTCCTTGATTCGCGACCATATCTAGGACGGGGTCCTACAGCTTGGCCCGTCCAACAACTTCTGGACGGCAGCCCACGCTCATCGTGAAGCGTCAAAAAGAGGCTTTGTTCTGATGCGCAAAGCCAGGCTGGAGCCTGGCAGACCAAGCACAAAGCCAGGCTGGAGCCTGGCGGACCAATCACAATGCAGGCCATAGGGCCTGCGGACCAATCACAGCACTGGCGGTGAACTGCTAGCTGCTCACTGCCAACTGCTCACTGCTCACAGCTTAAAGATAGAATTCAACGTCTCGCCGACTCGGGCGGTGACTTGGAGGGCGAGCTGCATGGTTCCCATGGTGCCCTGCACGTTGCCGATGGATGACGCGATGTCGGCATCGGTCAGTTCGCCGACTCGGTCTTTGTCAGACAGGATCGCGTTTTCCATGAAATTGGTCGCAAAATCGACGGCGTTCATGCGGTCGCCGACCGATTGGCGAGCCATCGAAAGGGATTTTTCTCCGGCTTTCATGCCGTCGATCGCAGCGCCTACTGCTGCTTGGTCGCCATTTGTAAGCGCGGTTTCTAAGGCCGTGATTGCAGCAAAGGCACCGTTTGCGCCGCCAAATGTGGAATCCCCCGAGAGCATTTCAATGGTTTCGCCTGGCGCGATTTGGACTCGACGAGCCGTCGAAGATCCAAGGAAGGCGCCGGTTGGGTCGAAAGCAGGATTTTGGTCGTCGATGCCGCCAAATACCGCGGCGCCGTGATGTTGAGTGTTTGCGGCATCCAACATCGTCTGTTTTAGGCCGGTGACGGCTTTGGCGGCGGCCGAAAGCTGCGACGGTGTTTGTGGCCCGCTCGAGAGTTGTTGCGCAATGTTCAGCGCTTCGCCCATGGCTCCACTGGCGGAGTTGATCGCAGTTTCGGCGGTCTCAAAATAGCTGGTGAGGTTGGAGTTTTGGTCCACCATATTTTCGTAGCGGACCGCCTGAGTCTTAAAGCGCGCAGCGGTCGCATGCGTGGTGGGGTCGTCCGAAGAACGATTCACCCTTGAGCCCGAAACGACTTCCTCCATCGACTTCGAAAGACGTGCGTCATTCGACTTCAGTCGGCTCTGGAGAGACATATTTCGTTGTTGGTCGGTTACGCGCATGATCAGCTCTTGAGTGACATGATCGAATCGAACATGGTTTCAGTGGCCGACAACACTTTCATTGCTGCTTCGTATCCACGTTGGGCCTGTGTCAGATTCAGGATCTCTTCTTCCATCGAAACGCCCTCGACCGAGCTCTTCATCGCATCAAGCTGCTGAAGACTGGACTCGGAGGTTTCGCCGTTTCGGACGGCATCGGCGATGGTGGTTCCCAATTTTTGTTGGATTCCACGAATGCCCTCTTCGATGGTGCCACCCGACGGAAGTCCGGCGTCACGAACATCCATCATCGCGCGAAGTGCCGTATTATCGCCTGCGGCGCCTGTACCGGAGGTTGCCAAAGCGTCGGGCTTTCCGGCCACGGCCGCGTCCACGGCAAACGACGAAGCGCCCGCCCCTAGGGTGAACGAAAACAGGTTTCGGCCCGTGGCCCCATCCGTGCCGAACCCCGCGCTATGAGCGGCGTTCATCTCAGTGGCAAATTCTTCCGCCCGGGTATTCAGGTCATTTAATGCGCCCAAAGCGACGTCATTATGGGCAGTCATCAACCCACCAAGAGCGCCACCTGGTTTGGCAATCGCTTGGTCGCCGGAAACCCCTGACAGGGTCAGGCTGAGCACGCCGTTATTCTTCTGGACCTTGATTTCTCGAGCTTGGCCGCCTTCGACAATCGAGCGGCCATCCTCGGTCACCAATTGCACGGTGCCGTCTTTGCCGTTCACGACCTGAACGTTCATTTGTTCAGCCACACGGCCAACGATTCGATTGCGTTCATCGATCAAGTCGTTGCCGCCGCCACCTGCGACGGCCTGGCGGATTTCTTGGTCGAGTTTCGCGATTTGCTGAACGTCTTTATTGAGGGCGTCGACTTGGTCGCGTGAGGTCGACTCGATCGAAGTCATCTCCCGCCCCAAGACACCTGCGTCTCGGCGGAAGCTCGAAGCGACGTCCTCAGCGCGAGACAAAACGTCTCGTCGCCGCACGGCGTCTCCGGGTTGACTTGAGAGTGCGCCCATCGCGTCGAAGAGCTCGCCGACGCGGACCGCGGTTTTGGCTTCGGCATTGGGGAAGAGCGAGCTTTCCAGGGAGCTTGCGACCTGGGCGACTTGGCCCTGAAATCCGCTTTCTGCCTTATGATGCGCGATCTGTCGTTCGTAGAACGGAGTTCTTACCGAATAGGGGCCTTGGGTCGTGACACCTCGAGCATTTCCACCGTACTGGCCACCCAACGTCACCATGTCCACGCGCTGGCGGACATAACCCTCGGTCGAGGAGTTTGCGATATTATGCTGCGCAACCTCCAGACGTTGAGACTGGCTCGTTAGGGCTCCCCTACCCATGGAAAATAGGTTCGAGATATTACTCATTAGATCGTCCGCGAAAGGAGGGGAGACGTCATCGAACGGCGACCGTAACGTCCTGAAACGTCGTAGGTTTGGTTCGTATTCGAATCCACAAGTTCTGCGACATAGGACGTGATCCAGCCCACGGCACGGTCAAGAAGGTTGCGATTCATCGCATGCAACTCGGCCACGACATCCCGCAAAACGTTCAGTTCGCTCGCCAGGTCACTGTACCGAACGCTGTCGGGCCCAGTGGTTGCGGCAGACAAGGCTCTCATGGCCTCGACGAGGTCTTCGGGCATCTCGAGTCCTGGAGTCGTCATAGCCCAAGCCTGACGAACCGCGGTGCTCTGACGCTCGGAGTGATGCTGATAGATGTCGAGCAGGTGGTTTTTCTCTTCGAGCACTTTCATAAGTGCTGCGACGTTGAAAAACGTCACGTGCTCTCGCTCTCTGCGCATGCACTCTGCAAGGCATTGAAGCATCCGGGAGCTTTCCTCAACGACTTCAAAGACTTCGCGACTGAGCTTGTTTTCGGCGGTATGTGTGTACACGTTGCCCCCTCTCAGTCACTGATTAAGTCGTTGATTGCTTTTGGATCTGCGAGGATACGGTCGGTCAGTTTATCCAGGTTCGGCTGGTAATCGCCGGACTTGATCGCGGCCTTGAGGGCGGCAAAATCCACCTTCTCTGGCTGGGCCTGCATGGCCACGCTGGTCAATTCCTTTGAAGCACCCGAAACCGTGACAACATCTCCACCGCGTTCCTTTGCCCCGTGGGTCTCGGAGCTGCTTGAGGATTCGACTTTTCGAATCTCATGCGCTTTGTTGATCGATGTAATCTTCATGGCTGGTCTCCGTTCATTCCATTGTTCTCCCCTCCATCATCGTCACGCTTAATCGGAGCTTTAGTAAAATTTTCCGATCCCTTAGCGCTTTTTAACGATACTCGGAGAGATTCCATGGATGCTGGAGCATGTTCTGAACTCGGCAACTGTTTTACCCAAGTCTTTTCAAGTACATGGGCGATCCCAAGTTCACCGCGTTCGGCGGACACCTCGGCGACATGATCGGCGAGCGTTTCTGCAAAAAACTGATTGGCCAATGAAGGTTCGTCGCTCATTGACTCGTTTGTGGCCGACATTTGCTTAAAAAGTTGAGCCGTCACAAAGGCCTCAAACTTCTTGGCAGCCTCTTTGATTTCGGCCGCTTGTTTTTCTTTGGGCGTGTGTTCGGGAGCCTGCGCTAATTTGGCTAAGCCATGTTGTGGTCCAATCTTCATTGAATCACCAGCCTTGCATCCAAGGCTCCTGCGGCCTCGATGGCCTGTAGGATGGCAATCAAATCGCGCGGAGAGGCCCCCAGGGCGTTCAAAGCCGACACGACGTCCGTGATCGAGCCACCGGGAGTGATAACCCTGAGCGCACGATCTTCTTCTTCGACCGTTGTGGCGGAATTTGTGACCGCCTTGGTCTTGCCGCCTGCCAGCGCATTCGGCTGCGAAATATCAGTGGACGATGAAATCGTAACGTTCAGGTTTCCGTGAGCGATGGCGACTTCGCGGATGCGCACATCGCCACCCAAAACCACGGTGCCCGTGCGTTCGTTCACGACGACTTTGGCAATTTGCCCAGGCTGGACCTCAAGGTTTTCGATCGCTGCGATGAATTGCGAGACGTTCTCGCGGTAATTTTCAGGAATTTCGACCTGAACCGTGCCGCCATCGATGGCGCGCGCCGGACCTTTATTTGGGTCCGGGAGACCTAATTTGGCCGGAGCGTTGGGGTCCACAACCGGGGCGTTCGGGTCGACCGCAGCTGCAGGCGTCATAAAGGCCGAGACGACTCCAGCGATCTCCGAGGCGGTCGAAAAATCCGGCGTGCGTAGAATCAAACGGAGGCTTTCGCGGCCGGACAGGTTGACCTCGAGGTTCTTCTCGATAAGAGCGCCACCTGGGATATTGCCCGCCGTGACATGATTTTTTGTCTGGGAGTTACCCTGCGAACCGACCGAAAAACCACCGACCGACATGGCGCCCTGCCCCACGGCGTAAACTTGACCGTCTGCGCCCTTAAGCGGGGTCATCAGAAGTGTTCCGCCTTGCAGGCTACGCGCATTCCCAAGACTTGAAACCGTAATGTCGAGGCGTTGGCCTGAACGGGCGAAAGCCGGAAGCTCGGCGGTCACAATTACCGCGGCCACGTTCCGGGTGGTAATTTTTTCCTTATCGACCCGAATTCCCATTCTAGAAAGCATCGAAGCCGTGGATTGCACCGTAAACTCTGACTGTCCGTAGTCTCCACTGCCCGCGAGGCCCACAACCAAGCCGTAGCCAATGATCTGGTTCTCTCGAACGCCTTGGACGGTTGCCAAGTCCTTAAGCCGCGCGGCGGAGGCCAGGCTCGGCCAAATTAAAAGGCCCATTAGACTTAAGATTATTGCGGTTGATATTTTTCTCATGAAGAGAACCTCCTGCACACGGCACTAACTAGAAGAGCAATCGCCGTGCCAGCGACTGGCAGCCAAATCAAAATGGCCAAATCCAGCCAAAATACTTCGAGAAGAACCCTTGCTCTTGGCCGTTGGAGATCGACCCCCTGCCGGTGAATTCGATCTCGGCATCGGCAAGTCGCGAGGACGCGATCGTGTTGTTCTCATCGACGTCGAACGGACGAGCCACCCCAGAGATGTAGAAGTGGTGTTCTTCTTCGTTCACCAAGATCACGCGATGGCCTTCGACAAAGACGTTGCCGTTGGGCAAGGCCTTTTTGACGATCACGGGCACCGTTGCGGTCAGCTTCTCGCTTCTCCCGGTCTCGCCGGACTGGTCGAATTTTGTGGAGGAACTTGCCGAAATCAAAGAGCTTGGGTCGATGTTCGGGTCGAGTTCTTTGACCCTGGCCATCAGCCCGATGAACGCCGAAATATCAGCATTCATCTCGGTCATCCGGTTATTTGAGGTGTTCGTGGCGCGCTCAGCGTTGGCAAACTCTTCGACCCTCACGGTCAAAATGTCGCCTGGTCGAATCGCGCGTTGGTCGGTGTACAGATAATTGCCGGTTTCGTTCTGGCTCCAAATCGAGCCGTCGGCCTTGGCATTATCCATCTCGGTCGTTTCGACTGGGAACTGATAATCACGAATTTTTGGTTTGTATTCGGTGATGTGTTCCGTGGCACAACCCACTGAAAATAAGGCAAAAGCTAAGAGTAATTTGATGTTCATTAGGGCACCTCACATGCGCCTGGACCGGTAACAACACCCTCAAGGGTGCGGCCTTCGGCGGTGCTGGTTTTGACCCGAATGACATCGCCTCGACGCCCGGCGTTTAGGGCGATGCCGCGAACGGTGATGACGACCGTGCCTCGTCGAACCTTGAGTTCGACAGGTTGACCTCGGTCTACGAGCTTGGGCAGCACGACATCTGACGTGCTCACCACTTTTCCTGGCCGCAGGTCTCGGGAGGCGACACCGTCTTCTAGATCGTCGAATAGCACGGCATTTCGCGGGATTTCTCGAGCTTCGACCAGCTGAAGGCTGGTTCCGTCGACAACGCGGCTGCCGCGAGGAATCGTCGCAACGACCACGGCGGCCGGGACACGAATAGAGGCTTTGGCGGTCACCCAGCCTGTTTGCGTCCCTTTTTCGGAACGAATCAGTGCGCGAATATTTGTCACTCGAAGTGGGTCACACCGAAGTTCGAGCGAATAGGTCGTTGGCAATTTCCCACGCACCGAAATTTCGGTGAGATCGATCTCAGAGCCGCTTGGAAGGCTGGCCTCCACCACGACGCGAAGTTCTTCGCCTACATGCGCTGGGGCCTTGGCGATCGCGGTATTGGCGAAGGCAAAAAAACTCAAAAATATGATGAAAAAATTCCGCATTTTATTACCGAATATTGGTTGCGGAGGCGAGCATCGAGTCGGCGGTTTTAATCACCTTCGAATTCACTTCGTAGGCGCGTTGCGAGACGATCATCGAAATCATTTCTTCGGTAACCGCAACGTTTGAGCCTTCCAAAAAACCTTGAGAAATCGCCCCCAGACCGTCTTCGCCAGGGGTGCCCGAGGTCGGAACGCCCGAAGCCTCGGTGGGTTCAAAAAGACCGCGTCCCATGGAACGCAAACCCGCGGGGTTTTGGAACCGCGTCAGTTCAAGTCGGCCGACCTCGGTTTCGGCGGTGTCACCGTCCATGACTACATTCACCGTGCCATCGCGGGTGATGTTGATCGATACGGCTTCCATCGGAATCATGATGCCGGGGTCAACCATTTGGCCATCACCGGTCACAAGCGCCCCAGATTGGTCGACCTTAAAGGCGCCAGCACGCGTGAACGCGGGGTCGCCGTCGGAGGTCGTAATTCGGAAAAAGCCCTCGCCCTCGATGGCGACATCGAGTGGGTTTTCGGTCGCTTCCAGAGTGCCTTGAACAAAGCTTTTCTGGGTGCCGCTATTCGCCACACCTGAGCCGATTTCGACACCGGTTGGGTTGCCCTTTCCGGCTGAACGCTGCTGTGTGTAGAGCATTTCCTGAAATTCTGCCCGCGATTTCTTGAAGCCGGTGGTGTTGACGTTCGCAAGGTTATTCGCGGTGATATCGAGCTTTCGCTGTTGCGCGTCCATGCCCGATGCTGCTGTTTTGAGTGCCTTAAGCATGAATACTCCTAGCCAGTGATGCTACCGAGGTCGCGAGCGGCGCGGCTGTCGATGGTGCTGAATGTCTGAATTAGTTTCTGCATCGCATCGAAATGGCGTTGCAGCGTGATGAGTTCGGTCATCGATTCCACGGGATTGACGTTGGCCCGTTCGATAAACCCCTGGCGGACCGTTGCCGATGACGCCTCGGTTCCGCCTTTTGCGAGTTTAAACGTCGAGGGACCCATTGGGGTAAGCGTCGAACCTTCGGTCAGGCTCACAAGGTTCAATTGGTCGACAATTCCTATGTCGTCCCAGACGTTGCCGGTGTCATCGACGTAGAAGTCGGAGTTCGGCGGCACCATCACGGGCTGACCGTTGGGGTTTAGGACCTTGTATCCCTCGAGCGTGACGAGGTTTCCCTGGTCATCGGCACGAAAACGGCCGGCGCGTGTCAGGCCAACGCCTGCGCCCGTGTCGACCGTAAAGAAACCGTCACCTTCGATGGCGACATCAAATGGGTTTTCGGTGCCTTCCGAGATGCCTGGTGAAAGGTCGATATCGTCGTTCTTGACTTGGACCTGGCTCATTCCCGTTGCGCGGTCGACGAGGAGTTCCTCGAATCGGACCGAACGTGCGCGGTAGCCGGGTGTCTCAACGTTCGCAAGATTGTGGGAGACGGTGTCCAGATGGACCTGTCGGGCGATTGCGCCGCTGACTGCTGTGTAGATTCCGTCGCTCATGATCACCTCTCTTGCCCAAAGAGTAGAGCAAGCGGTGTGCCATGATCTAAGATCTAGGTTCTATGCGGGCTTCAGCGATTTGGAATGAGCGAGACAGAAAGAAGTTCCGTCGAACCGGAAGTATTTTCCGGTTATTCGACGATGCGGCGTGTGTAGAGGCCGACCACCGTTGAGCAAAGAATGTCGTCTTTGCTGCGAAGTCGACGCACCATGACCGTCCCATTGGTGTTCCCAATGCTCTGGTTGAGCACCTCGCCTTCATTGGTTCCCCGACATTCCGGACGTTCCGAGAAGTCACTCTGGGCAATCGTACCGGCCGCGTACATGTCGATTGGGCCTGTGATGGCTGTCGGTTCGACGCGCAACGTCAGTTGGTCGCCGTTGACTTCAAGTGTGTAGAGGAGGCCATAGGCGACCCCTTCTGCGTAATTCGCCTTGAAATCAGCGGCCGACTCTTCGGTTTCTGTTCGGAAGATCAAACCCACTGTCGCAGGCGAGCCCGGTGTGAGCTTTTCGACCGTAATCTGGACTCCGCCTGGACCAATATGGGTGCGGCCTTCAGTCAAAATCGTCATCTCGACCGTCGGACCGTCTTCCACCGGCTCGGCACCGTCCTGCGAGGTCGGCGCAGCCGGTCGAACCGGCGCTGGGATCTCGTGATCGTCCTCTGTGAGGGTGTTTCGGCCCATCACTTCGGGCTCCTCAGCCGGAGGAGTCGAAGAGCAGCCACCCAAAAAGAGCAGGACGATAAGCGCTTTATTTAGCTGGGGCATCGCGTTGGTCCAAAAGACGATCGAGGGATTCGATGGACTCGATAAGACCGCCCACAATTTGTGCGCGGTGGCTTGGAGTCAAGATCGCCTTGCCTTCGATTGGATGCGAGACGAAGCCGCTTTCCACGACGATGGCCGGCATCTGCGCGCCTCGCAGCACGCCAAAATTCGCCTGTTTCACCCCTCGGTTCACGCCCGTAAGTTGGTGCTCAAGGCCTTCGTTGGCGAGCTTGGCAAACAGCGCGCTGTCCTGGTGTTGGCGTTGACGCGCAAGGTCAGTCTGAATGTCGACGACCACTTCATTGAAGGTCGTAGCTCGCGGCGCAGTCGAAAGATTCTGGGGGATGCCTGTGACTTCCATCGATGCCGTCGCGATCGGCTGTCCCTTCACCTGTTCGGAGCCCGGTGTCGCTTCAGCGGAGGCCAGGAAATAGGTTTCAAAGCCGGCTGCCTTAGCATGGCTCGCTGCATTATAATGAAGCGATACAAAGAGGTCGGCGTCTTGCGCGTTGGCAAAAGCGATGCGGTCCGAGAGGCTCACCGACATGTCCCAATACCGGGTCATGACGATGCGAGCGCCTGGATACTTCTTTTGGAGTTCCTCGCGCAGGGCATAGGCGAGCTCAAGCGTGATGAATTTCTCGTGGATACCGGCGACACCGAGCGCGCCTTGGTTCACTCCGCCATGACCGGGATCGATCACGATGGTGTTCAAGCGGCTCAAAGTTCGAGGCTCAGCGCCCACAATTTCGAGTTGGATTTTGCGAGCTTGGTCGCACACGCCAAGGATCGCGGTCAGGTCCAGTCCTCGGACCTGCGCGGGCGGCACAGCTTGAGCTGGTGCGGCAGTGGCGCACAAGCAGGCTGCGATTAGACTTGGAATTAGTCTCTTCAAAACACGACTCCCGGTCATTAACCGTCCTTGGTTTTATGACCTATGCCCGCAGGTTAACACTGCATTCGCGGATATCAAATAATACATGGTAGGCGGCCTTCTGCGGGTTGCGCGGGCCCATGATTCGATACGTGGGCCGCCGTGACCCAGCTTGACCTTGAAGGTCGGTGGTTAGTTTCGTGGCCGCGCAAAGAGCGCGAGGAGAATACAAATGTTCGAAGTCCCCCGTTGGAAGCTTTTCAAACTGAATGGAAATCCAGTCTTTATCGAGGCTTGGTTCCTGCTTCTGATCGCGTTTTTTGCGTTTCAGAATGTGCGAACGGCCGACCAGCTCGTCTCAGGCCTTCTTTGGGCGCCGATCCTTTTTGTCAGCATTCTATGGCACGAGTACGGACATGCCTTGGCGATCGACCGTTTTGGATATGGCAAAAGCACCATCATTTTGCAGGGTATGGGTGGTGTAACGATCAACACCAACCGAGCGGCGACGCCTCCTGGTCAGTCCATCGTCATCTCGCTGGCCGGCCCAGCTTTCAGCTTTTCATTGACGGTTATTTTTGGCGCCATTGCCTATTTTGTGAACCCGACCGGCCTGCTCGGCGAATTTGTGATTCACATGGCCCAGGCCAACCTCGTGTGGACGATCTTCAATTTGCTTCCGATCTTCCCGATGGATGGTGGAAATGTGATGCGCAGCGTGATTCAGAAAATCACACGCAACACTCGCCGTTCCTACGAGCTCACGGCTTGGATTTCGCTGTTTTTTGTCGCGCTGCTGGTGCTGGCTTCCTTCACGTATTTTCAGCAGGGCCTCTTCTTCACCATTTTGATCGTGTTCATCTTGGCCGGACCTAACGTACAACTGCTCAAGGCTGCACGTAGCGCCCGCTGATTAACCTTCCCGATCCACGAACGCGATGGCCTCGATGAACCCCTTACGCAGCCACGCGTGGGCCGGGTCGCCGTCATGACGAGGATGCCAAATCATCTCGACCGTATAGCCCCACATTTCGATGGGTAAGACCATCGCCTCAAGCCCTAAACGCGCGGCATAGCGGTCAGCCAGCCGCTTTGAAATCGTGACCAGATGGTTCGAGGTCGACGCAAGCTCGAGCGCAGTCTGGAAATACGGGACTGCGATCGCGATATGGCGGGTATGCCCAAGGGCTTGCAGACGATTATCGATCACGCCACCCGGGCGACCGCGCGTGGCCACCTGAATATGACTCGCGGCAGCATAACGTTCGGCGGTCAGCGGCTCCTTTAAAAGATCGTGGCCGCTTCGTACCAACACCACAAATTTATCATGAAAGAGATCCCGACGGCGTATTTCGGGGGGCAGTTCGCGATACACACCGATGGCCAAGTCGATCGATCCCGAACGTAGGACCTCGGCATCGTCGGCTCGGATGGGCAGAAATTGGAGGGTGGCTTTAGGCGCCGCGCGAAACCATTCGTCCATGCCCGCCATGGCCAGATGCACCACATGGTCGCTGGTGCGGACCCGAAAAAGGCGTTCGAGCCGTGAGGGCTCCAACGGACCCAACGGCCTCATCGTCGCACGCACATCCTCAATGGTCTTCTGCACTCGCCCGCGCAGCGACTCGGCGCGCTCGGTAAGGACCATTGAACGGCCCGAACGCACAAGCAGGTCGTCTTCAAGAAGAACGCGAAGTCGCGCCAGCGCGTGGCTCATCGCTGTGGGGGACAGCCCCACGCTCTTGGCGGCGGCCGATACGCTGCCTTCTTCAAGCAGAGCGTGAAGATAGGGCAGAAGATTCAAGTCGATGGCACTTAGCCTCATACATGCACTCCATGCAGCATTCTCTAAACTAACATGCACTGGATTCATAAGTCATGTGGACCTAGCCTAACTGTTCACACATTTTGGGAATTGGGCTTTGTGGGGGAGCGCAGCACAATGACGGGGACCAAATTGCCGAAAGGGGGAAGAGTTTGGTCCCCTTCGTGCGTCTGGATTGGGCGTCTTAAGTGCGGTGTTTGTTGCCACTGAGCATCGTGACCACAAAGCGCTGGCCTGCCAATAACGGGTTTACATCCGTACGTTTGAGCCCCTCAAACGTCTTCTGGACGGCTCCGCCATTCACTCTGGCTGTAACCGTCAGGCTCACGACCCGCTTCACGGTATAACCGCTGGGGAGCTCAACAACCGGGCTCATTTCATCGATCCAGCGAATGATGAGCCGAGGATCTTCGGGGTCCACTGTGGTCAGGAAGGCTGCAAATTCGTCTATCATGGGGATCCGTGGTGAGGTCGTGTCAGAATCCTACCTCATCTGGCCGGCGAGCACTGCAGTGAGCAGCAAACGGTGGCTTCTTGTTTCCAGAAAGCCGTCGAGCTACCGTCCAAATCCGTCTTAGATGGCGGACACGAGCCACGGAGGCGTGATGGGACCAAGTCGACTCTTGGACGTAATTCTCCAACAAGACCGGATCGAAAACGCTTCAAAATACCCGTTTCAGGTGCCGGTGATCGCTTCGTTTGAGCGCTTGAAACTTACGAAACAGGTCACGTTTTTTGTGGGAGAAAACGGCTCGGGAAAATCCACTTTGCTTGAGGCCATCGCGCTAGCTGTAGGGTTTGGCGCCGAGGGCGGCACCCGCAACTTCACTCCGAACACGACCGACACGGTCAACGCCGTGAAACCTCTGGCGGACGCCCTACGCCTGATCTGGTCACGCAAGCTCAGTGGTGGGTTTTTCTTGAGGGCCGAGTCGTTTTTCAACGTTGCGACGGCCGTCGATGAACTTGGACCTCCCTATTATGGCGACCGCTCATTGCACGCTCAATCTCATGGCGAATCGTTCATGACCTTGCTCGCAGAAAGGTTTCGTGGGCCAGGGTTGTATCTTCTGGACGAACCCGAAGCTGCGGTGAGCCCCCAACGTCAACTGACCCTATTGGCTGTGCTGCACGACCTCATCACACGCCACCCCGACGCCCAGCTCATCATCGCAACGCACTCGCCCATCCTTCTGGCGCTGCCTGAGGCAGACATTATTAGTTTCGACGGGGATTCGCTGGAACGCATTCGATGGGAGGACGTGCCGGCTGTGTCCGTCTACCGCTCGTTTCTGGAGCGCCCCGAGTGGTGGCTAACTCGCATTTTGGACCAGACCGACGATGATTAACCTCAAAATACCCCTCATTTTTCTGGGACTGCTTTTGAGCGCGTGCTCCGAACCCGACTGTCCTGCAGGTCAAAGCCTAAATCCGGTCTCGGGCGCATGCATAAAAGCCCAAGCGCAGGTTCCTGCCTCCAGCGTTGACGCAAAGCTGATTCGTTTTGTGGCCATCGGCGACCAAGGGTCGGGCAACGAAGCCCAGCGGCAGGTCGGGGTCGCCATGGGAAAGGTCTGCCAGAGCCTAGGCGGATGTGATTTTGGGCTGCTGCTCGGGGATAATATTTACGCTTCCGGGGTTTCAAGCGTGGATGACCCCCTCTGGGTTTCCGATTTCGAGGTTCCCTACAGCGCGTTGAAATTCCCTTTTTTTGCCGTGTTAGGAAATCATGATCTTGGCATGGCGGCCTGGGTCGACCTGGACCAAGACAAGGCGGGCTACCAGATTGGCTACAGCCAGAAAAATCCCCAATGGAAAATGCCAGCACGCTTTTATGAATTTAGCGCAGGGCCGGCCCATTTTGTGGCGTTGGATACCAACCAAATCCTCTTTGGTCGCGACGCGGAGCAACGCCAGGCTGTTGCGACGATGCTCGGCGCTCCTGATACGCGCTGGAAAATCGCGTTTGGACATCACCCCTATTTTTCGAATGGGCCTCACGGAAACGCTGGCAACTACAGCGGGATGGCTTTTTTACCGATCGTGAATGGCGAACATATTCGATCGTTTTTTAATGACGAGCTCTGCGGCAAGGTCGACCTATATCTGTCGGGGCATGACCACTCGCGACAAGACCTGATTCCCGATTGTCAGGGAACCCAATTCATCGTCAGTGGAGCGGGCGCGACAACCACCACGCTTGAGGGCAAAAACCCAACCTATTTCGAGAGCGACGAAGTAGGCTTTTTGCTGGTCGAAGCGACCGACACGCTGCTCACGATTAGATTCTACGACCAAAATGGGACTCTGGATCACAAACGATCAATCAAGCGTTAAGCGGGACATGGAAGTTCTTGGATAATTCGGCTAGATAGGTCGGCATGAAGACCATCCAACCCATTCTATTCGCCCTGCTCCTGCTGACCGCCTGCTCCGACACCGTCGAAGAAGCCGCAAGAACATGCCCAACAGGCCAGGAAATTAATCCAATTTCAGGCGTCTGTGTTGGACCAACTGCCTCGACCAATAACCGCGTGGTCGTGGACCTCGGCAATGATTCGTCGCCGAACGAAGTCGACGTGGGCGTCGTCACTCCCGATGTCGGCGTCGAACCCGATATGGGCAATCCTTTAGCAGATATGGGTGTGATCGATACGGATATGGGCAAACCGGTCGAAAACCTGATTCGTTTTGTTGCGATTGGTGATCAGGGCACAGGCAGCGCAACCCAACGCAAAATTGGGGCGATGATGGGGACCGTGTGTCAAAGCCTGGGCGGATGTGATTTTGGTCTTCTGCTTGGAGACAATATTTACGACTCGGGCGTGTCGAGCATCGACGACGCCTTATGGCTCAGCCACTTCGAAGAGCCTTATGGTGGGCTGCCGTTCTCGTTTTATGCAGTGCTTGGAAATCACGACCTGGGCGGAGACGGTTTGGGACTGGATTTAGACCAGAACAAAGCCACGTATCAGGTCGATTACGGACAGACCAACACGCAGTGGAAGATGCCAGCTCGTTATTACGACTTCAGCAATGGCCCCGCTCATTTTGTCGCTTTGGACACGACGGCGATTTTCTTTGGTCAGGATTCCAACCAACGTCGGGATGTCCCAGCGATGATTGCCCGGGCTGGAAACCGCTGGAAAATCGCATTTGGTCACCATCCCTTGTATTCGAATGGGCCGCACGGAAACGCCGGCAATTACGACGGGGTTCCATTTGTTCCCATCGCAAACGGCGAAAATGTCCGGACATTCATCGAATCCAAAATCTGCGGTCAGGTCGATTTCTACATCTGCGGGCATGACCATTCTCGCCAGGATCTGGTGACCGATTGTCAGGGAACCCAATTTCTAGTCAGCGGTGCAGGTGCCAAAACGACGGAATTGGGCGGCACTAATCCCGTGCATTACGAATCCGATCTGGAGGGATTTTTGTTGATTGAAGTGACCGACACCCGCTTCACGATTCGGTTCTATGACGAAAACGGCGTGATGGATCACGAACGTACGGTCACGCGTTAACAACAGCTCCGCTGGGCAGCTTTAACTCGACCGCGTCGTTCCTCAACGAGCCGCCACCTAGTCGACCGCGGGACATGCTCGGATGGTAAACAGCGACGAAACCTCCCCAATACCGAGCTCGATGTATCCCCATTGATTTGCCCATTGGTTCATCAATTCGGCGCGCGCACCGGGTTGCAGGTTTAAGGTCACTGAGATCTTGCCGTTACTGATTTTCAGACGCTTCAAACCCAGTTTTTCGAGGTCACTCGCAATCGACTGGCTTCGCTCCTTTAGAATTTCCATTTTTTTCCATTCCGGCACTTTGAGCTCAGCCGACTCCGGACATTTGAGGCTGGAAACAGACCACTCAACGGTATGGCCGTTACGTCGTATTTCATCCCCAAAACGCTTAATGACGTTTTGAATATTTTCGCCAATTTCATCGCAATAGCGCCGTTCATTGTGCGAAATGATTTTATGACGACACCTGTTAATCGACGCCAGAGCCGTCATCGCTTCGGTGGCCATATCGTCGCCGCTACGTGTCATGGCAATTCGACGACCATGCAATGTCAGGAGATCGAGCTCCTGCCAAGATTTGCATTCGAGCGTCTGCTCTTGCCACGTCTTTAAGGCGGCGCGAGCTTTATGGATTCGTATCCGCTCATAGGCGTGAAACTCGATGAACTCGGCCTGATAACGTGAGCACTGGTCTGTGTGTTCGTCGATTTGAGCGATCCGGTTCGCCAGGCTATGCGCGCTGTCGAATACGGCCATGGCAGCAGGGTTTTCGACTGGTTTAACAAATTTAACAGAACTCCGCCCAATGGCCTTGTTGAGGGTCGTCATCCGTTCGGTCGATGTTGGGAGCGCACATCCCGCAATCAGGACCAAAGTTAAGCCCCCAATATTGACCACGCGCCTCAAGCCGACTCGCCAAAATCCGGCCATTTTTTGCGCGGAGGAAATGATCGTCGGTCCGAAGTCGAGCAAGGCGTGAAGGTTGAATGAAGTGTCCTGAGACATTTTGGAGGTCCTCGATTTTATTCGCAGCGTTCGCTGTGTATCTGTTGGACAACCAAAACCTCGGATCGTTTCGTTCACTTTATTTGGGCCGCTAGACCACAGGATTACCAGTCGTGAAGACCTCGATGAGCCGCACACGGCTTCACGAGCAGACGCTTACACATTGATTTGGGATCGGGTAGAGTCGGCGTGCGCCAGCAACGACTCTAAATTGAATCGCAAAGCTGAGCTGGATAACCTGCGGTCCGGCACCAGGTCGCAAACAAATTGCCCGAGTCACGACGAATGCAAATGCAACGAATCCTCATCGTATTCATGATCCTCGGGCTGACGGCTTGTGGCTCAGATGACAATCCAACCCCCGCGTCTTCAGACGTAGGAGATTTGGGCACCACTGATTTGGGGATGGCCGATACGGGTGGTTTCGACACCGGCTCGGGTGATATGGGCGCAGATGCGTCGGATATGTCCGATGCGGGCTTCATCGAAGATGCCGGGGATATGGGCGTTGCAGAAGATTCAGGCATTGATATGGCTGTGGAGCCAATTTGCCCTGGCCCTGACTGCGACTGCACCGTGATTCCCTTGCCAGAGGGTTGTCCGTTGCCCGCCAGCCAGCTTGACGTATCCAAGTCCAGCGTTCTTACCAGCGAGGCCCCCACGCATGACACGTTCGACGTGTTTTTGAAGTCGGCTCCGACCAAGGAAGTCATCGTTTGGGTTCAAAGCTCCGACGCAGATGAAGCCGTGGCCTTCCCTGTAAAATTGGTTTTTTGTCCGCCTGGATTTACGGAGCTTTATGGTCGTTGCGATACCGTCGCTGCCGCTGAAGCCGTCTTGGGACCCATCACCGAAATTTCGTGGAGCCGACACGTTCCCATTGAAGTCAACGGCGTGAGGGACAACGTAGACGATGGAGATATCGCCTACGAATTCACGTTCTATGTCGTCTCGGATGACCCAATTTTTGCGAACAGCCCGAGCCCGAAAGTCACGGGGACAAACACCGACATCCCAAACACGTCCAGCGTCTCTCGCTTTGATGGTTTGCAGGATGAGGCCTTGCTCCAGGCTATTTTTGCAGACGAGAGCGGCCAGCGCGAACTTGGGTATTCTGGAACAAATAGCGCACGAACCATGATGTTTTCTGCGGTCGATTTAGACGATCAGGGAAAGGTCGAATGCATCTACACCGGCATCACGATCGATGAGCCACGCGAAAGTGGCGGGGCCATCGTGTTGGGATTCAACACCGAACACTCTTGGCCACAATCTCAGTTCGACCAACAGGAGCCCATTCGTGGCGACCTTCATCACTTGTTTCCATCGGAAGTGAACGCCAATAGCGCCCGGTCGAATTATGATTTTGGGATGGTCGCCAGCACAAGTCCAACCAACCCGCTCTCGTTGGTGGGCTCGAATGCTGCCGGCGCCACTGTCTATCAGGTGCGACCCGAACGACGTGGCGATATCGCACGAGCTCACTTCTATCTAGCGGCGCGCTACAGATTCGACACCACTGTCATGAACGGGTTTGACGACGACACGAATGCCCTGAATGGAAGTGTGAATGCCGAAGAGGAGGCTGTCCTGCGCCAGTGGAATTTGGATGACCCCGTTGATGATCTGGAGCGCCAGAGAAATAACCGCATCGAAGGCTTCCAGCATAACCGAAATCCATTCGTGGATTGGCCGCAGCTCGTAGGGCGAATCGCTGATTTCTAGAAAGCCGGAACTAGTTGGTGGGCAGAAAGCCGCCAGAACTTTTCTCTGAGTCACCACCGACGTTCAAAAGACCGCCTGTCTTTTTTGGCTCGGCCGGAATCAACATGACCTCGTCGTCTTTCTTCTTTTTGACGGGTTTTTCCACAACCTTTGCCGCAGGCTCCTTAACGGCCTCGGCGGGCGCTGGGTGCGCTGCAACGGCAGTTGCAGGTTTAGTCGGAGCTGCTTTTTTCACAACCTTCGCAACAGGCTTGCTCGTGACTTTCACAGCCGGAATCACTGCCTGAACAGCCGCAGGCGGCTTGGCCTCAACAATGGGTTCCTCAGGAAGGACTTCTTCTGGATTCTCGACCACGACATCGCTCGGTGCTTCCAAAGGTTCATCGCGTTCATCGACAACCGGAAGCTCGACTTTTGTCGGACTCGGTTCGTTGATGGGTTCTGCGATAGCGGCACGAGTCCCAATCACCGACAGTTCTTCTTTGGGTTTGTTGATGAAGTTCACTCCGACCGCGACGATCACAGCAAAAACACCAGCGCCAAGAAGCCAGGGTACGTAGGCAGGAACAGCCTTCTTCTTTTCGTCGAGCGGGATATCGAACTCACCACTTTCGATTTCGGTGAAGTGGTCTTCGACGTTGATGGCCGGCATCGAACCCGAGGTACGCGTCGAAGTGCGTGTGGCTTCGATGAATGCTGCCGACGGCTCAGAGAGTTGATCGAGCCCCATCTCGTCGTCGGTTGAGAGACGCGCGTAGATTTGAGAAAGCTGGTCGAGCAAATCTCTTGCAGATGCCGGGCGGTCTTTCGGTTGCTTTTTAAGACACGACGCCACCAAAGCGCACAGTTCTTGGTCGATCGGGTACTTATCACAGAGCAATGGGGGCACTTTATGGACATGCGCATACGCCATATCCCCAGAAGGATACGGAAGCTCACCGGCGAGCATCTCGTACATCGTAATGCCGAGCTGATAGAGGTCGGTCGACACCGTCAGATGAATGCCCATCACCTGTTCAGGCGCCATATACGCTGGGGTTCCGCGAACCCTGGTGCCCCGAACATAGAGTTCATTAAGCGAGCGGGCCAAGCCGAAATCGACCAGTTTTACGGTACCGTCACCCTGGACAATCACGTTCGCTGGCTTGAGGTCGCGATGAATGAGCTCGTGGTCATGCAAGTACGACACGCACCGGGTGAGCTGAATGAGCATCCGCAACGCGACAAGTTGTGGGATGGCACCGCCGCGTTCGATGGTTTTCTCGAGGTTTTCGCCAAGGACATATTCGAAGACCATCAGGACACGGCCATCAACGCTCAAAATATCGTGAATGGCGACCAGGTTCGGATGGCTCAAGGTCGCGAGATTTCGGGCCTCAACCAGGAAAATCTGCTGAGCTTCTTCGTTGTCCTGAAGCTCATCGCTGAGCATCTTGATGGCGACCGGCCGATTCAAAAGGCGGTCAATGGCTTTGACGACAATGCCCATACCGCCTCGGCCAAGGACGGTCTCGAAGACATAACGGTCGCCAACCAAGTTGGCCAAATCCATCTGCAGCGTGTTCATCGTCGACAGTGCGGCTTCGCGCGATTTGCTCACATCGATGATGAAAAGTGGGGCATCACCTTTGCGCGCAAAGGTCCTGGAAACCCATCGACTGTCGATTTCGATCTCAAAGGTATGGGTACCTGAAATCACATCGATAACGATCTTTCCCTCAGCATCCGTGATGTGAATGTTGGTGTCTCCAGCAAGTCGTACTGGAACATCAACCAGAGGCGCTGCCTCGTTGATAAACATCACTGTGGTCTTCATATTTTCCCGATAGAAAGCATCGCGTGAGGTTAACGTGGCGTAAACCTACCGTCAATTTTCGGAAGTCACCACACCTGAACACACCTCGAATGAGGTCACTTCTTCGTCCAACAGGATATAATCCCGATGGGTTGTGGTGATGAAAACCTGACCTTCACCGCGAGAGCGCAAGAACTCAAAAAGATAACGGTTTCGCTCTCGGTCCAGCTCGCTGGAAACATCATCCAGAAGTAGAATTGGGACAAATCGATAACGTTCTTCGAGGTAGCGAATCTCGGCTATTTTCATGGCCAACACGAAAGCCCGATTCTGTCCCTGGCTCGCATAAGTTTTTACGTCGTAGGCATTCAACGTGGCGTTCAAATCGTCTCGATGAGGACCAACGGTGGTGAACCCTCGGTCACGTTCCTCAGATTCTGCGGCCTTTAACGCGCCTTCGAGCTGTCGTTCGACTTCGACCCGGCTCGCATTTTCTTGAATCTCTCCGACCCACCAATTCATTTCGTAGCGAACGTCCGCATCAAAATCCGCATCAAAAATGGCGCGAAAGGTCTTCATCATCACGGGTCGAAAATGCTGAACGAAATCCAAACGTCGCATCACGATGTCGGAGCCATATTGAATCAGCTGTTCATCGTAGATACCCAAGAGAACACGGTCGACCGACGGAAGTTTGAGCAACGCGTTTCGCTGTTTCAGAACCTCGTCGTAACGACTGGTTTCATCGGCATAGACCGGATGTGCATTGAAGATCGCGCGGTCAATGAAACGACGGCGTTCGGACGGCGAGCCTTTTAAGAGTTGGATGTCTTCCGGTCCAAACACCACGACGTTCACGGTCCCAAAGAAGTCTGAGAGCTGTCGCACCGGATTATTATTGAGGAAGACGCGCTTTCCGCGAGAGTGGAGCTCGAGTTTCACGACTCGTTCATGGCCGCCACGATCGACTCGAGCCTCAAGGAGCGCCTGGTCTTGATTATGGCGTATGAGCGCCTGAGTGGTCTGGGGCCTAAAGCTCTTGGCCGCGCTCAGAAGGTAGATGGCCTCGAGGAGATTGGTTTTCCCCTGGCCATTCGCCCCATGAAAAATGTTGAATCGAGGATTGGGCTCGAAAAGAGCGCTCTCGATATTCCGAAACTGCGAGATGCGCAGCGCATCAAGCCGCATCGCTCAGAGACGCATCGGCATGACCACAAAGAGCATCTCTTCGCGGGTCGTGTCTCGAACCAAGGTTGGGGAGAGGGTATCGATGATTTCGATGCTGACTTCGTCGCCATCGATGACGCCAAGGACGTCGATCAGGTACTTGAAGTTGTAACCAGCTTTGACAGGCGTGCCATCATATTCCACCGGAACCGTCTTCAAACCCTCACCGCGGTCCGGGTCGGTCGCGTAAAGCTCAAGGCCGTTTTCGCTGAGCGAAAGACGAACATTATGAGTTTTGGGATTTGAAAAGAGGCTGACAAAACGCAGTGCCTGCTGGAACGCGTCTTTATCAACGATGGCTTTGCGGTCGGATTCTTTAGGCAACACTTGTGTGAAGTCTGGAAACGAACCGTCGATAAGGCGAATCGCGAGCGAAACAGCGCCGTGTTTGAAAACGATGTTGTTGTCTTTGAGGCCAAACGAGAGCTCTGGGCCCTTTGCATCCACGACACGCTTGAGTTCAGTAAGACCCTTACGTGGGACGATGATGCCGTCGCGCAAGGCTTTAGGCGTGCTGCCGCTGACTTCAAACTCAGCTGGTTTTTCTTCGATCTTCGAAAGTCGGTGACCGTCGGTCGATACCATCAACAACGTGTTGGCATCGGTAAGTCTAAAGAAAGCACCTGTGAGGTTGGGTCGAGCGTCGTCGGTGGATACCGAGAAGATGGTCTTGTCGATCATGTCGAGCAATCGCTCGGTGCCGATAGGGTACATCTCGACGTCGGTGGTTCCGAGCATCTGTGGGAAATCGTCTGGATGAGTTCCGACGATTCGACAGTTCACTGAACCTGAGCTGAGCTTGGCCCAATGATTTTCTTCGGTCTCAATCGAGATTTCCCCGTCTTCGAGGTTCTTGACGATGTCGAAGAGGTTCTTGGCGTTAAGCGTGACCTTACCTGCTTCGAGGACTTCGCAAGGGCATGACGTTGACATCGAAATATCGAGGTCTGTCGCATGCAAGGTCAGTCTGTCGCCTGATGCATCGAGCAGAGCATTCGAGAGAATCGCCAACGTGCTTCGTTGACTGACAACGCCCTGGAGTTTGTAGAGCTCTGAGGCAAGGTCTTCTTTGGAAATTCGGATTTTCATAACCGCCGTCCACCGTGGGTTTGATGGCCGACAATCCACCACAAGCTCTGTGGTTTCGCAACCTCGGAATGTTTTCTGGGGTCCGTATGGGACTACTTGTCCTACAAGAAGAATGAATTCAGTCGGTGTATTCTACACCGTAGTAACAGTAGGATCTGTGGAATCTGTGGAAAGGACTTCAAGCTTTTGAACTTCATCGTTTATTAGTCCACAAGACTTGTTGGAAAACAGGGGTACAACCCGTGGGAAGAATTTGACGGAGTTTTTCCCGATCTCGATCACAACCTGATTCACAGGGTTTTCCCCGGGGTTCTGCACAAGTTTTCCACAGTGAACTGCCGTGGGGCGTCTTCATTAAGTTTTTTAGGGATCGGGTCTGGGGGCAGACGCAGATGACTCGAGTTATTTTGATTAAAGGTATTAATTTCAGGTGGTTAGTGTTATTTCATGCGAAGAATCAGGCGGATCACTGGTTAGGTGGTCGAAACCTTAGAGCTCTTTCGAAATGGGCTCGTTTGCGTTGTCTGTTTTGAGGGTCTGGTAGACGTTTTTGTCGGTCCATTCTTTACGCAATCCATCTGTAGCCGATTGAATCATCCGCCAGGTGGTGTCCTCGAGCTTCTTAGACGCCGTACTTTCGCCCATGCCTGTGTACGAGAAGACGGCTTCGGTTTCTTGGTCAGGCCGGAACGTAATCGACCACCTCATCGTGAATGTGGTGTGGTTGTCGTTCTCTGCAAGCACCTCATGAGCCGCGACCTCGTCGAGCTTCACCTCGGCGATGATGTGGTCTTCGGGTGTGACGAACCCGGGGGCCACCACTTCAATTTTTTCGAAATAGGGTTTGAGGGCCGTCTTGATGCCGATTCCGAAGTAGTCACGAAAGTGAATAATCGTGTCTTTGGAATTCGTAATCTTGATGTCGTCTGCGACCTTGGTGGGATCCAAAACGATGTAGAGCGTTTTGGGGATCGGGCTAACGACTTCCGTATTTGTCCCGAAAATCCAGCCTTTGCGCATGTCGGCTTCGTAGCCGCCGGCTGCGTTTTTTGGGCCACCACAGCCGACGAAGAGTAAGAAGATGACGAGAAATTTCATACGTAGGTCCACATTTTTTGAGTTCCTGGACCTAAACGTACGTGTCTAATTGTGGATCTAAGTCGATGGCTGTCGAGTTTCATATCGGCAATCACATCAGGTGATGGGAGCTGAAATTAAAAAGCCCGCGATGCGGGCTTTCTTAGAGATCAGTTGAGGCGGGTTCATTCGAATCAGGCATTTCGGCAGGAGCTGCGTCCTTATCGTAGTACTCTTTCAAAGTTTGATAGGCATTTTTTTCGGTCCAACCTTGAAGCAGGCCAGCCATTGATGATTTGAGCATCTGCTGTACGCCTTCTGTAAGGTTGGTGTAGGTGGTGTCGCTGTTGCCAATACCCGAGTACGAGAAAAGGTAGTCAGTTTCTTGATTGGGGCGGATCGCAAAATTCCACTGCATTAAGAGCGTTGTGTAAATCATCTGACCGGCATTGAATTGGCGTGCTTCTACCCCATCAAGTTTTACATCCGCGATGACATGAGCTTCTTTTGGGGCCGTAAATCCAGGGGCTACGATTTCAACATTTTGGAAATAGGGTGCGAGAGATTTCTTGAGACCGTCACCCAAAAAACCCCGAAAATGGGTCAACGTCATGGGTGATTTTGTGATCGCGATATCGTCGGCTACTTTGGATGGATCCATAACAATATAAAGGGTTTGGGGAAGCGGCTTGGCAACCATCATTGTCATGGGCTGAATGGTGACGCCGGCCATGTCAGCTTGAGCACTGTAGGTCGTGCAGCCAGTGGTGAAAAACAGCATGAGTATCGTGAGTACAATTTTCATAATCTAATCCGTAATTTTTGTCCCAACTTAGGCTAGGAGTGTTTCTGCAACATCTTTTGGGTGAGTGATTGGGCACATGTGTTCGCCCGGAACTTCGATGATTCGTGAGTCAGATACCGCAGATAGCAGACCGTGCGCAATCGAATCGACGAAAGGCTTTCGACCTTCGGAGACGATGATTCGCAGTGGGTTTAGGTCTTTCCAATCGCTTGGTTTTGAGGACTCTGCACCTGTGGCCTGGATTTCCTGAGCAAGCTTTGGGGCCATCGCAAGGATGGAGTTTCGGATGGGTGCGGGCATCGAATCAAAGGCGTTGGGACCTCCCCAGAAATCGAAAAACGCACGAAGTGCGGATTCTAGGTGTGCGTGTTCGATGGCACCACTGAAGGACTTGATCGCTTTCACCATTGCCGGATCGAGGTCTTCCGGTCGTTCAACCATTCCCATCACGATGGGTTCGATCAATGAGACTTGCGAGAACAAGTCCGGTCGTTTTTTGGCCGCGTGAATCGCGACAAGGCCGCCGTAGGAATGACCTACTAAGTGGGCTCCTGGGTGTTTTTCTGCGAGTCGAACGATGCAATCAGAATCGGCGTCCAACACATCTTTGGAAGGGTCCCAAGGGGTTCCCGGATATCCCGGTAGGTTGGGCGCTAAAACGGTGCCAGGCAGTAACGGTGTGAGCCGTTTCCATTGGCTCGCCGGGAAGCCCGAGCTGTGAACGAGCAACCAAGTATGTGAATCGGCAGTCATAGGATGAACCGTAGGTATGGGGTTATTTTGAGAGAATACCTCCACCACACCCAGCGGTCGATCCGTCTAGGCCTTTTGGGGCTTGGGAAGCCAGACCACAAATCCTTCCTCGATGATTCCGAAGAGGGTCTCAACTTCTTCGCCGGATAGGGTGGTGATGTCGTCGGAATCAACGGCTTTTAGGATATTGGCGGTGATTTCATCGACGACGCAGAAGCGGGTCTGTCCGCGCATTTCGATGACCAGGACTTCCGTGGCGCGCTGCATTCCAAAGATGTGGTGCATCACATAGGCGGGCAGGATTTTGCGTCGAGTCGTGGTGTTCAGTCGCAGTGTTCCCGGCTCCGGAAGTTCTTCTTCAGGCACGACACCAAAGGTTTCGGCCTCTTGGTCGGGCGTGACGATGGCGTTTGCCCAGACCTCAAACTCAGCCAATTTTGTGGCGTCTTCGTCGGCATCGGGCAGGAATTCAGCGAAGCGCTGGTCGAGTCGTTGGCTTGTGGTGAAGAGCGGGTTTTCCACAAAGACAGAGGCCACTGTGGATAACTTGTCACCCAGGTATTCTGCGGTCGCGGGCAGGCCCGAGGTGATTCCTTCCACAATATAATTTATGGCCGATTCGGTGTGTTCAAATCCTGTGGAAAAGATGATGTCGGAATGGTCCGGGAGATGTTCGTCAAGCTGGGCGCGGAACTCGGCGAAGGGGTTTCCTTTGGCGTCGCGAAAGAGCAAATCGCTGCAGGCGGCTTCCAGGATAGCCAGTCCGTCTTCTAACGATGTTTCGACATCGGTGCTCTGGTCTTCCGGGAGACCTTCGATCACTAAGAGAGTCCGGTAGGCGAGGTCTTGCAGACGGCGGCGAGCATGCAGGCGTTTAGCGGCCTTTTCGTCGACGGTGATGTTGCCAGAAAGTAGCTGGTCGAAGGTCCGGGAGACCTTTTCGAGCAGTCCCAGACAGGTTGTTTCGTAGTCGACTTGTGGTGCCAAGAAGCGCTCGACCCAATAACCAAACGACCAAGCGGTGCAGCGAGGCCAATGCCCATGCAGGTAACCCATCGAATCGCTTGAGGCGTCGATATGGGCAATCGGGTTTCCATGAGGTCTGCCGGACTCGAGCTCTTGTTTGCACAGGGCGAGTTCGGTCTCAAAATGGGTCTTGGCCAGTTCGATGAATCGAGCGGCGCGTTCGACGGTGGCTGGAGTTTTGGCCAGCGGTTCGAAGGCGAGCCGTTCGCATTCGCCGCAGTATTCTCGGATATAGGTTTCGTCTTGGTGGGCGTCGCAGCGATGGCGAAACGCCTCGTCCAATCCGTACCAATGAACGACCGGGAGAAGTTCATTTAGGCGTGAGGCCAAGTAAAATTCGAAACGCGTCATATCTTCGCGAAAGAAAAACCCGACCGCTCCATGCAACAGCTCGTGCGCTCGCCATTGATGCCGATAATTCGGATTGTAGGCGGCGTGTGGGCTGTCTTGGAAAAATGAAAAATACTTGGGTTCGGTCAGGATTCCGGCGCGCCAAATGGGGATGGTACCGTCGTCCCAGACGTCAACTTCGGGTTCAAGGCCGGCCGGCATCGGAATGCGATGGCGCAGTTCGTGCGCAAAAAAACCACGGCCAACTTGGGCTCCAAGGAGTGCTGCACGTGTCGAATAGGGCGTCACCAAGAGTTCAGCTGCCGGACAACCTAGCAAACCAAAGAGGTTGTTGAGGTCGTTATGTTGGGCGTTGGCGACGGCCTGAGCGAGGTTTTCGCTTGGCTCGATAGTGTGGAAATAGGTCGACATGCTGGGTCCTGAGACGGTGACGCGTTCCAATCTCAGTTATCGCCAAAAGTGTCCAGCGCGGCGAGCGGTGAGCGGTGAGCGGTGAGCGGTGAGCGGTGAGCGGCGAGCGGTGAGCGGTGAGCGGTGAGCGGTGAGCGGTGAGCGGTGAGCGGTGAGCGG
>CAYMYJ010000063.1:0-26100 GCA_964394615.1 uncultured Bradymonadales bacterium
AGGGCCTGCGTACCAATCACAGCGCGGCGGGGGCGAGACCGAACAGCTGAAACCGAACAGCCGGCGGAAATCGCAGGCAGGCCATAGGGCCTGCGTACCAATCACAGCGCGGCGGGGCGTGATCGAACAGCTGAAACCGAACAGCCGGCGTATCAATCACAACGCGGCGAACCCGCAACCCGACCACCTGAAACCGGACAGCCGGCAAAAAAAAAGCCACCCGAAGGTGGCTTTTCATTAGAACGAGCGAGCGGTGCTGTTGCGCCGCGCGTCTTTACGACGCTGACGTTCGGCTTCTTCCGTCTTGCGACGTTTAGCCACGCTTGGCTTCTCGTAGAAGCGGCGACGCTTCAACTCACGATTCACGCCTTCGCGTCCGATTTCGCGCTTAAGCGAGTTCATGGCTCGGTTGATATTGTTGTCCACGACGTCGACTTGAATCGGGCCGAGGACGGTTTCATCACGACGGTTATTACGTCTATCCATAATATTTAATTCCGTTTAGTGGAGAAGCCGATGCACGATCGGATCCTGCGAGTCATAGCCACCAAGACCTTCTGGGGAGAAAATTGCCCAGAAGTACTTGAACGTATTCATATCACCCGACTGCAGCGCAGCCACGAGGTCAACCTCGTAGAATGTGCTGAAGAGACCGGATGTTTCACGATGGTACAAACGCCAAACACGGCCGTTGGTCATGATTCCCCATGACACGCCGGTTGTGCGGATGATTCTGTCGATTTCGTAGGCCGGATTAGCTGGGCCTTCGTGTCCTTCAGGGTATTCGTCAAGCGACTCTTCCCATCCGAGGCAACGAACAACGCCAATCACGTTCTGGAAGAACTCTCGCTCTCCACGGTGTGGCAGCGCGGTGCGGAAATCGTCCGAGTTGTAGAACAAGGAGAAGTCAGGGCGCACTGTTTCGTCGCCGACTGGAGTCAACTCGGCAACACTAAACGTGTAGCCAAGTCCTCGCAGTACTGCGCCAACCCAGTGGTACTGATTCTCAAGCTCGCCCATGACGGCGCCTTCTTCCATTTCTTCGCGGACCAATTCGAAACGCGTGAGGGCTTCCTCAAGTCGGTGACGAACTGTTGTACTGCGCTCAGCACTCCATTCGGATGTGCTGGCAATTTCTGCGAGACCGGCTTCTTCAAAAAGCTGGCCATGATTTCGAAACACTTGTTCCGACATGATTTCTCCACAAGTGCGACGTCAAAAGCGACGTCGAACGGTCCACAAGAGCGTTGAACCCTTGAATATACAAAGCTTCCGGGCATTCCGGGCACCCGATTAGGCGCGGCACTATAAGAGCGGCCTTCGGGACTGTCAAGCTGACGATTATTTGCCTTCGTTCTCCCCAATGAGCGCGATCATCTCGCCTTCACTGAGCATCTGCGAAGTGTAATTGCCCCAAATATTATTGATGGCAACCATTTCTCCTTCCTTAAGCCTAGGTGTCAGATAAACGGCGTAAAAATCGCCGCCATCTTCGGTATCCAAGCCCGGGATCTTATCAAGCGGAATATCCGTGCCACCCACAAAGAGCTGGCAAGGAACCCCTTCCTTAAACGGCACACTCGAGATTTTGGTGTGATCACCATAAAATGGACTTAGAACCACGTCTTCGATCAGGTCGCCCTGCTTCACACGCAACTTCACTCCAGGCTCACCACTAAATCGAGGGCCATCATGATCGATGAGGTCTTCGCCGTTCGGACCGAACGCGCGAGTAACCACAATCACATAACCTTTATCCTGCATGGGTTGCAGGCGGGTCATCGTATCGTGACGGTCCTCAAATGGATTGTTCTGGTCGTTGGACATCGGAGACTCCAGACGGTGAGATTCTCGGCTTCCGAGGATCAGTTCGTCGTAGACGCATAACCCAATTGAACTGGCAAAACAACGTTTACTGCGCTTCACAGGTGGCAATCGGGCAACTTCCTTCAATGCGAGCAAATCGGACCGACTCACGAGCGATGTCCAAAGCCCCATCGCATTCGCCCTGGGCGAGGCTCGCAGCGACGTCCTGAGACGCATGCACGCCCCATCCGCAGATCGTGTCTTCCTTATCACCACATTGGGTCAAGTCGTTGTCGACAAGGCAGATTTCCACACACGAAAAGCACGCGTAATACGGGGATTCTTGCGTGGGAAGCGGCAGTTCCTTGTCTACAGGCGACTTCAGAGCAGGCTCAACTTTGACATCAATCGGTTCAGTAGCGGTTACGGCGGCCTTGACGTCGGGCTCAGGTTTGGGAGTCGATGCACCGATCGTCCCCTGTGTATCAGCGGCAACCGCATCAGCAGGGATCGCGACAAAAAAGAAGGGATCTTCGCTCGGTGGAGGAGGCGTGCCTTCGAGTTCGTCGGCACGTGTATTGGTGGGCTGGGAGCATCCTGCCCACAAGAGCCAAACCAAACCAAGCCATTTAGGCGTTCTTCGCATCCTTGAATGCCCACTTATGAGAAATAATGAAGTTAATCCCCATGCCACATGCGATGCCTGTGAGCAAAGCCGCGTTGGGAGCAAGGGCGATTCCATGCCAGTCCGACACGAGCGCTTCCCAAAAATGGGCGTGAGATACCGACGTGACGATCAGCTGCACGGCCGCTGCAAAACTGGCCGACACGTAATAACGTCCGACCCGACGAACCCATTCTTTGCGGCCACCCTTGATGCGATCGCCCCAAGTCCACGTATCATTCAGCAAAAAGTTCGTGAAGATGCTGACCAAAATCCCGCCCGCGTTGGCGATGGGAATGGCCGTAGAGGTCGGCATACCGGTGGGTTCCAGAGCCAACAGGAGCAACTGAAAGATCACCAGATTGATGACGACGCCCGATCCGCCCACGATCGCAAAACGTGTGAGTCGCAGCAGACTCTCTTTATCAACCGTAAGCGGCGTACTCATGTCTCCTCGGCGATAAAGACCGTTTCGTAGGGGCAATGAAACGTGAACCCGACTTTTTCGTAGACACGGCGCGCCGCGACGTTGTCATCGTTGACGTAGAGCACAATCCGCGGAAATCCACGTTTGAAGAGCGCGTCACACATGTCGACCATCGCACGCGTGGCGATGCCTTGCCCTCTAACCAAGGGAGGCGTGTAGACACCGGAAACCTGCGCACCGTATCGACTTTGAGCTGATACGTCCGCCTTGAACATCAATCGCCGATGTTCGTTAAACCAAACCCAGGTCCGGTCGGTCTCGATGCGATGCAACACATGACGGCGAAAATGCCCTGCGTCGCGCTGCAACGGGTCCTCCAGCGTTTCTTCCTCGTGCATGCGGGCCGACGCCAGGAACACCGACTCAATATCGTCCGTATTGGCCAGCTGCAACGCTGTGGGCACGTGATCGGTGCGCGTGGGCAGTAGACCAAGCCAAGACCGACGCTCCATCACATAGAGTTCTTGGAATCGATCGAGCCGCGCGGTCGCAAAACGATCTGCGTCGCCGTAGCTCTGCCAGAATGGCGTCACCACCTCGCGCGCGCTGACGATGTGTTCGAATTGGAACCGGGAACGACGATACCATTGGGCAAGACGTGAGGTTGCCACTGCATCATCAGATTCGATCAAAACAAGGCGACCGGTAATCACCAACGAAACGGCCGTCAATCGATTCCCGTGATGCAGGCCCCCAAAATGAAACAGGTCGGGCTGCCCAGGTGCGGCGATGCCGTAATTATCCGCCCACGACAACATGAACATGTTGCGAACGATGTCGCGCGACAAGAAAGTCATCACTTCATCGAGATGTTGTGGACCAAGCATGACGGGTACGTCAGGTTGATCGGGCGAAAATGCAGATGTGGTCATTTGGCTCTTTCCGATGCCCAACCTTAAGTCGTTCAACCGAAAAAAACAAAGCCCCGCGAGGCGAGGCTTGTTCTGAAGACAGCAGGACCGGTTGGCGACTACATTCCGCCAAAGGGATCGGACGAAGAACCAAGAATGCTCTCCAAGTCTTTGGCTCTCTTTGCCCCGGCTTTCCCAACGGCATCCGTCTTGGGCGTTTTAGCCGCCGGCTTGCTCGAAGATTTGGACGACGACCTCGAAGGGCGTGAGCGACGTGAACTCTTCTTCGCTGCAGGCTCCTCTTCAACCACGACCTCAGCCTTGGGCAGAGGAGTGAAGCCTTTTTCGACCAGTGCTACAGCCACTTCTTTGGGCTTGAACACGGTCTTTGCGTACGCCGTTTGGTCGACTTCATACCCCTGAGATCTCGCATAAAGTCCGCTAACCGACACCAACAGAACCGCCGCAACGACCCCAAGACTCACATAGAGCTTCGTGTTCGATGTGTTCGTGTTTGCGGGCATAGGAGCACCTGCCGCTGCCGATTGCACAGCTGCAGCCGCGATCGCGTCACGACGAATTTTGGCGTCTTCTTCCTCGCGGAATTTAGCAGCAGCCTCAGCTTGCTCTTTTGCCAGAATCGCCGGGTCGATCCATTCGCCACGCGCTTTCAGATCTTCGATCTTCAAAGCTTCCATGCGGGCAGTGCGGCGTTCCTGAACGTGGCCTTGGCGTTCGGTCTCAGCTGAAATACGGGCTTCGGCTTCCCGTCGTTTGCGTTCGTTTTCGGCGTCACGCAGGCGACGTTCTTCAGCATCACGCGCTTGAATCTGCGCCTGAATTCTCTGCTCTTCGGCCTTGGCGTCGTCTTCGGTCTCGTCAAGGATACCCGCAAGCAGGTCATTGGCGTCGTCATCACTTGCCCAACGTTGTTGCTTCTTGCTCACAACCACTCCTCGTCTGCTGCTGTCGATTGGTTTTCTCTGGGTTGAGTATAGGGACATCGTGTCCATTCCTCAACAATCAAGCAACGCGGACACATTCCCACGCTGCAATGATGTGAACGGACCAAGACGGATTTGGATCTTGAATCGTTGCGACCCGGGTCTTGTTGGCCTAAATTGCCTCGAATTCACCTGTTCCGGAGCACTTCATGTCACGAAAACCCCGTATCGCTATTCTCGCCAGTGGTGGCCCTGCCCCAGGCATCAACTCGGTGATCAACGCCGCCACGATCGAGGCCCTCAATGTTGGCTGGGACGTCTACGGCGTGGCCGACGGGTATCGCGGCCTGGTAGAAAACGACATGCGCCCGCTCTCACTTTCAGACGTCGGTTGGATTCATTTTGAAGGCGGTGGCGTGCTCGGAATGTCCCGCACGAACCCCAAGAAGCCAGAAAACCTCAGCCGGGTCGTCAAAACACTCGAGATCAACCAGATCGACATGCTTCTGACCATCGGCGGCGATGATACCGCCTTTGGGGCATCCACTATTTCCGATGCCATGGGCGGAAAACTCCGGACGGTTCACGTCCCGAAGACCATCGACAACGACCTTCCACTGCCTGAAGGCGTTCCGACATTTGGGTACACGACCGCCCGCCACGTCGGTGTGGGCCTGGTGAAAAACCTGATGCGTGACGCTCAAACCTGCAACCGCTGGTACATCGTGACCAGCATGGGCCGTCAAGCGGGTCACCTTGCTCTGGGCATCGGTAAAGCGGCCGGTGCAACTCTGACGTTGATCCCCGAAGAATTTCCGGAGGCGACCACCGTCGATGCGCTGGCACGCATTCTGGAAGGTGCGGTCATCAAGGGACGCAGTCAGGGACGCAAATGGGGCGTGGCCGTTGTAGCTGAAGGAATCATCGAGAATCTGGATCACAAAGAACTTGAGCAGTTTCCCATGATTCGACGCGATGCGTTTGGTCATTTGATGCTGGCAGATATTCAGCTTGGTCGGATGTTGTGCACAGTCGTCAGCGAGCGTCTGGCGGCGCGTGAACTTCCGACTCAATTCAACGAAGTCACCTTGGGCTACGAATTGCGATGCGCCGACCCCGTGCCTTTTGACATCGAGTACACGCGTGACCTTGGGTTTGCAGCGATTCGATTCCTGATCGAAGGCGGGTCTGCAGGAATGGTCATGGTGGTCAACGGCAAACGGAAATCAGTGCCATTCCACGAAATGCGCGATCCGGTCAGCGGGAAAACCATCGTCAGAAACGTCGACATCAAGAGTGAAGGTTACCTGGTTGCCCGGCGGTACATGCAACGACTCACCGCCAAGGATTTCGACTCAAGGGAAGAATTGGCCGTTTTGGCGGAAGCTGCACACTGCACGATCGAAGAATTTGTGAGTTATTTCGGGTCTCTGGTGGAAAATGAACCCGAAATGTTCTCATGGAATGACGACATCCGAGACGCCCTCGGCCACGGCTAATTTGCTCGACGAAACGAAAAAACCCCGGCTCGAACTCGAGGCGGGGTTTTTCTGTTTATGCGGAAAATTGAACTTGTATTTGAATCAAGTGCCCTGCACCTACATCTAACGAAGTGAGAAGAGAGCGTGTTAAAACGCAGCGCGGTGGCTGGCCAGATCCCTTCCCCACATCCCACCTAATACCTTCAATTTCCTTCCTAATTTCCTTCCCATCCCACCGCGCGCCTCTCTCTCTCACTTTGAACTTCAGCTCAAATCAGCATCAAGATCGGATTTTCGAGAAACTTCCTAAGTTCCAACAAGAATCCAGCGCCCGCAGCTCCATCCACGGCGCGATGATCGCACGAAAGCGTGACACGCATCCGCGTTCCGACACGCACCTCGCCGTCAACAACGACCGGAATGTCCTGCACAGCTCCGCACGCCAAAATCGCGGCTTCGGGGGGATTGATGATCGCCGAAAACTCGTCGATTCCAAACATTCCGAGATTCGAGATCGAGAACGTTCCGCCCGAATACTCGTTGGGCTTAAGCCGTTTTTCGCGGGCTCGACCCGCAAGTTCGCGGACTTCCGTCGCGATCGTTGAAAGCGATTTCAGGTCTGCGTTGCGGATCACCGGAGTGATCAGACCGTCGTCCACCGCAACCGCGATGCCAATATGGACGTCGGCGTACTGGACCAAATGATCGCCCTGAAACGACACATTCACTTTGGGATAGGCTTTAAGCGCCAGCGCCGAAGCCTTGATGATCATGTCGTTGACCGAAACTTTAACGCCCGATCCCGAGGCCGCCAGCCCTTCGTTGATTTCTTTTCGCTGCGCCATGGTCTTGGCCATATCGAACTCAGCCGTGACGTAGAAATGTGGCGTCGTGGTCCACACTTCGACCAATCGCCGTGCGATGGTCTTGCGCATCTGCGAAAGCGGCAACTTCGTTGGAGCAGCGTCTGCCGGAGCCGCAATCGCGGCCGCAGAAACCTTGGCTGTCGCAGGACGAGCAATGGCTTCTTCGATGTCGCGCATCACGATTCTTCCACCAGGCCCTGAACCGGACACCGATGAGAGGTTCAATCCTGCTTCCACAGCCATCTTACGCGCGACTGGAGACACCTTCATGCGACCGTCTTCAGGCGACGCCGGAGCCGACGCGGGCGAAGCGGGAGTCGCTGGAGTCGTCACAGGTGACGCCGCAGCGACCGTGGCTGGCGCGGGTTCGGCGGCCGCTTTGGCCGGCGTTCCGGACTTCAGACTGGCAAGCAAATCAGAAATGTCCTCGTTCTTTTGACCGATCACGGCCAAAGGAGCCCCAACGGGCAACGCATCGCCCTTGGCAGCAAGAAGCTTCAGCAAGACACCGTCATGAAACGATTCCATTTCCATGGTCGCTTTGTCGGTCTCGATCTCGGCGATCAGCTCGCCCTCAGACACCGAGTCGCCTTCTTTCTTGAGCCACTCAACGAGCGTGCCCTCGTCCATCGTGGGACTCAAAGCCAGCATCGTGATCAATTCAGCCATATATAGATCTCCAAGTTCCTGAAAAGCAGCATTTAGTCGACGTAACAAGCGCGTTTGACCGCATCGATCACCCACTGCTCGTTCGGAAGGTTTAGCGGCTCAAGATTATAGGCGTAGGGCATCGGGATTTCGCGTTGGTGCAGACGTCCCACAGGCGCATCAAGGAAGTCGAAAAGGTCACGACTTACAAACTCAGCGACGCTGGCGCCCACCGAAGCCCAACCCCAGGCTTCCTCGATGACGACGGCGCGATTGGTCTTTTTGACCGACTCGCGAATCGCTTCTTTGTCGAGGGGACGCAAAGAACGAAGGTCGACAACCTCGACACTGATCCCTTGTTCGGCCAGTGTTTCCGCGGCTCCTAAGGCCACGTGAACCATCCGACTCCAAGTCAGAATCGTACAATCCGTGCCTTCACGTTTCACATCGGCCTTACCAATCGGGATCAAGTATTCCTCTTCAGGAACCTCGCCTTCCCAACCGTACATCAACTCAGATTCGATGAAGACCACCGGATCTGGGTCGCGGATGGCGGACTTAAGCAAACCCTTGGCATCGTAAGGGGTCGAGGGCATCACGACCTTGAGCCCAGGAATGTGCACGTATTGCTGTTCAAGGGATTGCGAGTGCTGCGCCCCAAGATGTCCAGCCGCGCCACCCGGTCCGCGAATCACGATCGGGCACGAGAGCTGGCCGCCAGACATGTACCGCATCTTTGCTGCGGTGTTCATGATCTGGTCGAGCGCAAGTACCGCAAAGTTGAACGTCATCATCTCGATGACTGGCTTCAGGCCAACCATCGCAGCGCCAATTCCGATGCCGGCAAAGCCTGCTTCGGTGATCGGTGTGTCGATGACACGTTTGGGTCCAAATTTATCCAACAAACCCACGCTAACTTTATAAGCGCCGTTGTATTCTGCGACCTCTTCACCCATCAAAAAAACGTCTTCGTCTCGCGCCAATTCTTCGGCGAGCGCTTCGTTCAGGGCCTGTCGGTAAGCTAATTTTCTCATCGTATGACTCCTATCGCTTACTCGATGTCCCAAGACCAATCGACGTAAATATGTTGCTCATGTTCAGACTCGTCGGGTTGTGGCGACTCTTCGGCAAATTTCAGCGACGCTTTCACGTCGGCTTTGATCTCAACATCAAACGCCTCGATCTCTTCGAGGGTTCGGATTTTGCTTTCGACCAACCAGTTCTGGAGTCGAATGATCGGATCGCCAGCCATCTCGGCCTCAAGTTCTTCCTTGGTTCGATAGGTGGCGGGGTCGCTCATGGAGTGACCGCGGAATCGATACGTGTCGATATTCAGCAGAGTCGGCTTGGACTCGGCTCTGGCCCGCTCCACGGCCTCTTTGATGCCATAATACGCGTGGAAAATATCTTTTCCGTCGATGTTGGCGCTGGCCATGCCATAGGCGTCGGCGATGACGGAGAGGTCGCTCACCGAGGACGCACGATGCATCTCGGTGCCCATCGCGTAACGGTTATTTTCGATGATGAAAACAATCGGCAAGCTCCAGAGCTGGGCCATATTGAACGTTTCATGCACCACGCCCTGATGGATCGAGCCGTCGCCTAAAAGCCCCAGCGTCACCGCGTCTTCGTCGCGGTATTTGGCAGCAAATGCCACGCCAGCCGCGGTCGGAATTTGACCGCCAACGATTCCCCAGCCGCCGTAGAATTTCTTATCCACGTCAAAGAGGTGCATGGAGCCGCCCTTTCCTCGGCTGCATCCGTCGACCTTGCCGTAGAGCTCGGCCATCACCGCATCGGCGGTGATGCCTTTGGCAATCGCGTGGGCATGATCGCGGTAAGCGCAGACCATGTAGTCACGTTCTTCGGTCGCTTCGGCGCAAGCCACGGCCACGGGTTCCTGGCCGATGTAGAGGTGGCAAAAACCTTTGATCTTGCCCATCTGGTAAGCACGGCCTGCCTGTTCCTCGAAACGCCGCATATGCAGCATCGATCGGTACATCTCGACAATTTTGTCGTCACCAAGCTCTTTTCGAGCCCGAGCGGCTGATTTTGCATCAAGCCATACGGTGGTGCCGTTCGATTTTTTACGGCTCGCGGGGGCCTTCGAAGGGCTGTCCGTCGCGGTTATTTTTGCGGGCATGTCTATACCGTCGTTATCTGTTCATTACGGGATAATTACTTAGTTGGACGCATCAGGGGCGTCAAGAAGAGCGGCACTCAGTGGGGCCAATCGAATCGCCTCTGCGTCATCTTCGTCCTCGGGATCCACTAACCCCATCAAAGACCGAGACGCCAACTTTTTCTGATTGGCGATCCAAGTCAGCACACGCGTCACCTCGGCTCCATCAGCGGCTTTGGAGTTCGAACGCGTCAATTCTGGCTTGTTGTCGGCATCAAAAATCCAGATCGCGTCGATGCCACCGGTCTGGAGCGACTCCAAAATAGGATGCAAGTGGTGATCTGCGGAAACAGCCAAATGCAAAACGGTGGTCACGCAGGCGGTTTTTGTCGCGGTCACACTGTCCAATATACCGTCGACAAAACCTGCGAGGGTGACGCCGCCGGACTGGACAGCCTCGGCATTAGGAATCGCATCATCGCGCAAAGGTAATGTACCCGCCAAAACCACGTCCTGCCCCTTATCACGCAGGTATGCGGCCCAAGCCGCAGCCACTCGCCAGGCCATGATCTCAAGGTACCCGGCCGCTCCATGGATTCGATAGGTGGCGTCTTGGCTGGCGTTCACCGAAATGGTCGCGCCACCAAGGGCCGCAAGCGCCCGGCGGACCGCGATGGCCCCCTTGCTGACAATGAGGATCGCGCCCCCAAGAGGAAGCGGCGCCACGGCATCAAGTCCAGGATGCCCCACGTTTTGGGCATCGAGAATGCCGCGTAATTCCGCGAGTGCGGGATGCCGAGGAGTCACAGGCACGCCCGACTCCACCCATTTGAGCGCAGCAAGTTCCGCGTGTGGTTCGGGAAATGGGAACATCGCCGGCACAGCGATCAGCTGAATAACACCGCCCACCTTGGCACAATGATCGCCGAGTGACTGCGCGGTCACGCGGCGTTGGCCATCGTATCCGACGATACGAAAGCGGTCCTCTCCCACGCCCACCTGATGCCCGATCGTCGGTTTCAAGTCTCCACAATCTACGATGATCTCAAAGCCCGAGACTTCCACAACATGGCCGTCGGTCGACTTAAAATCTGCGATTTCATTCATGAAATGCCTAAACGTGTACGAAGTCCGTCCACGACGGTTTGCGTGGTTTGCCAACTCGACGGGTCGACTTCTTCAATTCTTAGATCAGATTGATCCCAGCGCGTGTAATTGCGTTCTGGAGCCACCATCGTCACCGCGGCGCTGGTCCGTGGCTCCAGGCGAATCGCCCATCCAAAGGTCCCATCAGGCTTGGACTCCCAGCGATACACGTGAGCCGACAGCTGTTTGCGAGGATAGCGAACCTCACCAACCTTGACGCCCTGCCGATCGACAACCACCTCGACTTCCTGCTCATTCTCGTTCCACTGCACGAGCTCAGGACCGCCATTCCAGCGCATCCGCCAATGCCGTACGACCAGAAGAATGAAGGTCAGGGTAGCCACGCCCAGGAAGGCCCACGGAAAAATCCACGGATAGTTCATATAAATGTCGAAACCAGGTTCCACGCCGCTCAAGCGAGGAATGGCCGAAATAGACACGACGGCGACAAAAAGGGCCAAGGGCAGAAGCACTAGAGCACGCTCCATAAGCGCTACGGGGCGCCATTCCTCGACCACGCGCATGGCATGGCCATGGGTTTCTTCGGCGGCCGTCATCGCCAATTCATTGGACTCCGAGGCGGGCGCAACCGCAAGCGGAGGCACGCGCTCAGACTCAATCGTGTCCAACGTTTCAGGATTCGACTCCGAATCAAGATCGCTCAATTCGTCGATGGGTTCTGAGGTATCGGACGTGTCTTCGGCGTCAGGCTCCGGCGCCAAATCAGCCGGCTCATCCTTGGCCTCGAGATCTGCCGAATCGTCAGAGCGGGCCTCTGAGACCTGGGGCTCAGAAATATCTTCGAGCTCCGACTGGTCCTCAGGCTCCAGATCGTCGTCGCCTTGTTCTTGCTCGGACGATTCCTCCACGTCCAACGCGTCATCGACCTCCGAAGATGCGGGTGTGGCGCGCTCGTCAGCCTCGGGTGTTTTTGGTGAGTCCGTCGCAACGAGCGAGCTCAAATCGATTTTATCGGTGGGACCAATATCGCCAGGATCGGTGGACCCCCATATGGGCAGTTCAACCTGTGCTGGGCCGCCAAGGTCCTCTTCATCCCGTTCCCACTCCTCGGTCGCGACTTCGGGTTGAAGTTGCAGAGTAACCCGCGCAACGTCCTCGGCAAGTGCGATGACCATGCGGTCTGTGGGGGTTCCGCCAAGCCCCTCAACGGTTCGATGAAGCAACGATCGCAGCTCTTCGATGCCGCTGATCGTCAGGTCAACACCTTCAAAAACGAGAGCTTCGATCGGTTCCCAAGCCGATTTGAGTTCGAGCGCGCGAACCCGCTGTTCTTCCCATAATTCCGCGATTTCGCGTCGGGCCTGCCGACCTTTCTCGAGGTCACCAGACGTGACCAGGTCTCTTAAAGTCGACTCGTCGGCCTCACGCTGGTCTTCGAGTTCGATCAAAATTGAGTCGAGCAACTCGCCCAATTGGGAATCGGCATCCAGCGCGCATTCCCGCGCAGAAGATTCAAGTTCGGCCAAAAGAGCGATCACCTCTTCGCGCGCCAAATCCAGCGTTTCTTTCTCTTCGACATCTCGCAGTTCGAGGATCGACTTTTCGACATGCGCGGCTGACATGGCCACGGCACGGGGCCCAAGACGTGCAGCGCCATCGGCAAACTCGAACGAAAAAAGCACGCGTAAGCTCGCCGGATGCATCTCCAACCATGGAGGCAACGCGCCCGTGAGCTTCTCGAGACGAGTCTCGTAATCCTCGAACTGGCGGCCTAACTCGTCGCGCAGGTCGTCGAGGTCTTCCTCAAGCCCCAGAAATGTTCGCCGAACTATCTCTTTTCGGCGTGATTCGTCGTCACTCATTCCATCCTAGAGTTGATTCAACCGAAGCGGGCCCTACTGTGTGTCAGAAGCTTTTAAGCGTCAACGTCGTGCGGGGCAGTGATCGCCCGCAGAAATTCTAGGATTTGAATGAAGAACAGCACTTTGTGGCTGGTGGTATTTGGGGGATTCATCGCCGTGGCAGGCGTAATCGCGTTGGTTTCCGCGTTCTCTGGTAGCGCTGGAGATGGAAATGAAATTGATTTGGAGGCACTTACCGAAGCGTACGCCAAGTATGTAGGGACGGGATCCGACGATTTGAAAGTGTTCGAGGCTCGTGTGAACAAGTCCGACATCTACACTGGCAAAGAACCGGTCAAGGTTTTGATGGACGAACAAGGTACCGTAATCGGCTACAAGGACATCGACCCTGCGAAGGGCATTCAACCCAAGGATACCGTCGTATTTCGACTCGACGCCGAAAAAGAGACTCAATACGTCGTCGCGCAGGACAGGTCCCATCGCTACTATCGCCGCCACTCACCCGGACTTTTTACGTCGGTGATGATGATGCATATGCTCACCTCTCAACGCAGGCATTATGGCGGGGGCTATTATCACGCGCCGAGGTCCACGGTCTGGCAGAGGTCTGGATACCACCGTTCATCGAGCTTTGGTGGCAGGTCTTCGAGTTCGAGTCGCAGTGTCCGGTCGGGCTCATCTGGCACCCGACGCTCCATCGGGGGCGGATTCGGCTCCGGTAAATAACCCACTATGTCTGAATCATCAGCCCCTGCAGGGGCCAACCGTCGTTCGGTCCAGGTGTTGCTCGGCTCGATTTTAATCGTGGCCCTGTGCAGCATCACTTACGAGCTCATCGTAGGCACGTTGTCGAGTTATCTACTCGGAAACAGCGTCTTCCAATTCAGCGTGATCATCGGGCTCTACATGAGCGCGATGGGGGTGGGTTCATACCTTTCGAAATTTGTCGAAAATGACCTCCTCGATCGCTTCATGTGGGTCGAAGTCTGCGTCGCAATACTGGGCGGAATCTCGGCAAGCGTGCTCTTCGGCGTCTTTGTGTTCTTTCCCTGGGTGCAATACGCCATCTGGGCATGGACCTTCGCGATCGGCGTGTTGGTGGGCCTCGAAATTCCGCTGCTGACCCGTCACCTTCGCCAATACGAAGAATTGCGGGTCGCGTTGGCCAACGTCTTAAGTTGGGATTACGTCGGCGCGCTAGGTGGGTCGCTGGTCTTCCCACTGGTCTTGCTTCCCCAGCTTGGACTGCTCAACTCGAGTGCGCTGATCGGGCTGATGAACGTGACCGTTTCGATCGTTGGCGTGGTGTTTCTTCGCAAAGAACTCAAACACCCCAATCGGATTCTGGCGGCGGCCGGTGTCGTCGCCGTGGGATTGATTGGCCTTCTGGCCACTTCGAATCTCTACGAGGACTATCTGGACCAACGTCTTTTTGTAGACCCGGTCGTCTACAAAGAACACACCCCTTACCAAAATCTGGTGATCACCTCGTGGAAGGACGACGTTCGCCTCTTCATCAATGGGAATATCCAGTTCTCCAGCATCGACGAACATCGTTATCACGAGGCCTTGGTCCACCCCGCGTTCTACGCCCACCCTCATCCGCAACGTATCGCGATTCTGGGAGGAGGAGACGGGCTCGCGCTGCGAGAAGTGCTGAAATTCCCAAGCGTCACGGAAGTCGTGCTGGTCGATCTCGACCCACGAATGACGGAGCTCGGGCGAACCCATCCTGCCCTTCGCAAATTGAACGAGAACTCCCTTCAGGACAAACGCGTCAAGGTCATCAACGAAGATGCGATGAACTACCTGAACCAAAACCGGGCTGCCTTTGACGTGATCTTGGTCGACCTTCCTGACCCCAACAACGAGGGGCTCGCCAAATTATACTCGGTTGAATTCTATCGACTGCTGCGACAACGGCTCACTCATGGCGGCGTCGTCGTAACACAAAGCACATCGCCCTACTTTTCGCCCCACGCGTTTTGGAGCATCAACAAGAGCATCCAAGAGGGCTTTTGCGCGACCGGCTGTGGCGAGGGTGCGGTCATTCCCTACCATGTCTGGGTGCCGTCTTTTGGGGATTGGGGATTCAATCTGGCGATGACACTGCCATCGTCCCCAGACACCTGGGCCTTCGACCGACCCGCGCATTTCCTCAACCGAAAGGTTTTTGAAGCTTCCCTAGTTTTTCCGCACGACGTCGAAGTGGACGATGTTGAGTCCAGCCGCTTGATGGCACCGACCATTCTGAGCTACTACCTGCGCGACTGGCAGCGGTTTAATCCCTGAAGAGGTAGTCTTGGCTGAATCAAAGGTACGTGACCTGTTACGACAGGCGATGGAAACACAGCTCCCGGCGGGATCTCCCGTCGAGCAGGTTCGCTCAATTCTTGAACGCCCAGATGCCCCTGGATTTGTGCAATCGCTCAATCCGCAGGTGCTCTATCAGCTGATTCAAAGCGCTGGGTGGGAAGAAGCTTCTGGGATGATTCCTCTGGCCAACCCTTGGCAGATCCAAGTCTGTTTGGATTTCGACACGTGGCATAAAGACCAGTTTCAGGTCTCGCGGCTGATTCCCTGGCTCGACACGCTATTGAGCGAATCGACCGACGAACATTTCCGACGTGTCTGTCGTGAGACCGACGCCGAAGTGCTGGCGATGCTCTTCAAGGACTCACTGCTCGTGGGACTTTTCGACGAAGACGGCGAGCCTCCTCTGGAGTTCGACGGGATCGATTGGACGACAAGCCCTGACGGCGTGTACGCGGTGGCCTATCCCGAAGATGACATGGGCGCGCTCATGCGAGGCATGGTCAACCGCCTCTTCGAAGTCGACCGTGTGCTCGGCTGGACTTTGCTTGAAGCCGCGCGATGGGAGCTCTTTTCCAATATGGAAGAAGAAGAGCTGCATTGGCGCAATTCGCGACTTGAGGAGTTCGGCTTTGTGGGCCGCGACGAGGCGATGGAAATCTACCGCGCTTTGGACCCCGTGGCGTTCCGAGACAACCTTGAAAAAGCCCCACTGGAGCCCAAAGCGCTGGACCGCCTGGGCCGGAGCGACCTTCCGGTGCTCGTGTCACGTACTCAGGACACCTCGTATATTCTTCACATCTTTGAAGAGCTTGAGCCTGAGATCCTTGAACCGCTGATGACCGAATTGGTCGCCGTTCAAAACCGCGTGTTGATTGCCGACGGCATCGAACCCGGCCAACCCGAAGAAACACGTGGTGTTTTCGAACGCGCGATGGGGACACTGAGTCTGGGACTCGAGTTCGTTGCGCGAATGGACGACGAGCGTGCGGTTGAGATTGTGAAGTCTGTGCCGCTACGAGAACTCTTCCGCGTGGGCTACTCCCTGCAATGGAAACTCCGTTCCACCGTGCAGCAACTAGCGCAACGGCCCTCTTTGACGATCGTCGAGAGCGAACGTTTTTCACTCCTGGCCGACCAAGACGAGCGCGCTTTCAAGGCGATCATCAAATTCCGCCCAGCTTACGTCGCCAGCACGGGCGAAGACGCCGGTGTCTCGCAGATCTTCGCCACACAGGCACAGATCGACGACATGGCTTCTCGAATCGCCTTCGTCGCGTTCAAGCAACTTTGGACCTTTGGGGTATCAGGCGCAGACGTCAGTGGGCTCGCCCAGAAGGCCTATGGCGGCACTTTGGTTAACGATCCGACGACCATCACCTTTGATTCGATCTTTGCCACCTGGGTTGCTCACGTGGCGCTTGGCAATCCGCCTTCGATCTCAGGTCTAAAAATCGACGAGCTTTCCGAATTGCCCGCGATACTGCGCAAAAAACCATGGGGCGAAGACCCCTTGGGATTTTTCGAACCTGCGGTCGCGACCGCCATCGAAGCGTTTGGCGCCGGCGCCGCACGGCTGGTCTCACGATGGTTGCGCGACACACTCGCGGAGTTGGAAGACCAGATGGCCCAGGTCAGTGACCCGGACCCTCTGCTCCTTCAGGCTGTGGTGCTGATTCAGAAATGAATCAAAGGCGAGAGCCGACTTTGGATTCGATCAGCGCGATCGTCTCCTTGACGCCATAGAGCTGAATGAAGGTCCCCAGACGGGGGCCTCGCTCTTGCCCAAGCAGCATGCGGTACATCGCAGCAAACCAAGCACCTAGTTTCAGGCCATTTTCTTTGCCCGCCGCGTAGGTCGCGTTTTGGATATCCTCGGCCGAATTCCCCTCGTAGCTCTTCAAGAAAGCCAGAAGCTGTGCCAGCGCCGGTAACATCTCGTCGGTTGGTTCGGCGTACTCTTTGGTCGGAGCCACGAAGTCTGTGTAATACGTGATCGCTCGGTCAATCATCGCGTCGATGGTCTCGTCCTTTTCGGCATCGGGAGCATAACGTCGGACGTAATTCCAAATAATCTCGTGATCGTCGGTATTGAGGACGTTCACCAAGTTCAGCAACATCGAGTACGAGATGCCGCTCGTGAACTCAACCTTCTTGCCTGCGCGAATATCGGGCTGCGCCAGAAAGAAGACCGGGTTGTTGACGCGTTCGGCTTCCTCTTCGGTTCCAAAGCGCTCACGGTCACCCAGATAATCATCGACGCTCTTCGGAATCACCTCGAAAAACAGCTTCCTGGCCTTGACCGGGTTTTGATAGATGAACCAGGAGAGGCTCTCGAGCGGCCCGTACTTGAGCCATTCGTCGACCTCAAGACCGTTGCCGCGGCTTTTTGAGATCTTCTCGCCGTTTTCGTCCAAGAACATCTCGTAGAACATGCCCGCGGGTGGCTTTCCGCCCAAGATCCTGACGATCTTGCTCGAGAGCGCGGCCGACTCGATCAGATCCTTGCCGTACATCTCGTAATCGACGCCGAACACGAACCATCGAAGTGCCCAGTCTACCTTCCAACCCACTTTGACACGGCCGTCAGTGACCAGCATTCGCTCGGTGTTGCCACAGGCGGGCACAGCGTTGCCTTTGTACTCAAAGCCCTGATCGCACGCGTAGGTGAGCTCGTTGGTCTCGGGGTGCACATCCACGACTCGAGTGGTGTAGACCTTTCCGCATTGTGAACAGACGGGCATGAACGGTGACCACGACGAACGATCCGCCTCGGATCCACGCTTCTGACCGAGGGTCGGCAACACAACATTACGCACTTCTTCGTACTTCTGAAGAATACGAATCAGGCCCTCATTAAAATGTCCGCCTCGGTACTGGTCTTTTGACGACTTGAAATCATAGTCGAAACCAAACTGGTCCAGAAATCCGCGCAGTCGCGCATTCATATGCGCCGAGAAACTCTCTTCCTCGCCAAAGGGATCTGGAATCTCGCAGAGGGGCTTTCCAAGGTGCGGAATCAGAAGCTCCCCGTTCGGGATGTTGTCTGGAACGGCACGAAGCCCATCCATGTCATCTGAAAACGTGAAAATCTTGGTCTTCTCGCCCGTCATATTTTCGTAGGCGTTTCGTACCCAGGTCGTGCGCGCAACTTCGGCAAAAGTCCCGATATGCGGCAGTCCACTTGGGCCAAATCCGGTTTCAAAGAGAACAAAGTCGTGCTTGCGTGCACTCTTGGTGTTCGCCATCTTCTCGATGATCTTCTCAGCTTCTTTGTACGGCCACGCCTTGAGATCAAGCTCAGTCATTTCTCTCTCCTTAAAACAGAACAACTCGGTCACAGGGTGCCGAGTCGCGATAACTATTCCGTGCTGCTCCGACTGGCCAAAGGCCTAATCGAAGAGCGGGATGATATTGGGATTCGGTTTAGGTTTCGGTTTGGGCTTCGGTTTGGGCTTCGGTTTGGGTTTAGGCTCCGGGGCCTTCACTTCGACCTTCACGGGTTCAACTTCGATTTTCATGAGCTCTTTGAGCTTCAAGTCCACCGTGGTTTGCCCAGCATCGAGCTTGAACTTCTGGGTTTCAAATCCTTCAAGCCGCACTTCTGCGTCCTTTGGCAGCGCGCTCGCCGGAAGCGGGAACCGCGCGGGCGTCTTTGTCTTTTCGACGCCATCCACAAATACTGCCGCACCCTCGGGAACCGTATAGACCCGGAAATCCACATCGACGACCTTTTCCACCACCGGTTCGATGGCAGAAACAGGATTGGGCAACACAACTGGAGCCACGATGACCGCGTCTTCAGGGCCTTGCTTCGTTGCAAGAAAATACACAAACGCGGCAGCGGCGGCCAACATGGCCACAAAAAGACCAATCAGCAATACGACTGCTCCGCCCCACTTCTTTTCCTCTTTCTTTTGCTCTTTTGTCGCCTCAGGGACGACAAATTCGATGAATTCGGTGCGGGACTCTTCAACCGCGGCCATTCCTTGGAAGGGTGGCGCAGCGGGCAAGGGCAAATGGCCCACTGCCCCCGGCTGAGCGCCCTCAGTGGGAGCTGGAGCCGGCGAAAGGGTATTCTGAAAAGGTGTCGATGGCGTAAACGGCATCGATGGACCGGTCGAGGGTATCTGCGCAGGCACGGGCACAACCGCAGCCGCAGCCGTGGGAGACGAGGCACCAGGAGTCGGAAATTTGAAGTCGGCCGGAAGTTCGACCATCTGTGTCGCGCCCTCGTCATCCTCTTCGTCGTCTGGGCCCATGACGTTCAACGCGGGGCTGGAAGGCGCCCTTGCGACAACAGGAGTCAGGGGCAGTGTGGCTCCACCTGGAGCCCTGAAATCGATCTGAGACGCGTCGATAATGTTGGTCGCTTCGGGGTCATATACGTCGCTTTCCTCGGTGAGCGTTCCCTCACCAAAGAGCGGCGCACCGGCCTCCATCGCAGCGATTGCGACACTTGCGTCCAAACGCATCGTCGAGGCGTACTCCTCTTCTTCGTCGTCCTCCGCCACGCTGACCTCAACCGAGGGCGACGGAGAGGCAAAGCTCAGGTCGACGATCGGGGGCTGGCGAGGCATGGTCGCATCGACCGTATCCTCAACGTTTTCCAGGGGCGCATCGCCACCACGAGCAATAATGTCTGCCAGAGGCGCGTTCAGGTACTTCAACATTTCGTCAGCACTTTGGTAGCGCTGCTCGATTTCCTTGCAGAAGCCGATCGACAGCCACGGCCAAAGCGAAGACGCGCGCAATTCATCGGGAATTGGCAGCCTCTTCGGAGAAAGCTGGGCCTGCGCGGCTTCGACTGAGTTTTCGGTGTTCAGAATTGGGGCGCCAATGATGGCTTCCCCCAAGGTAATCGATATCGAATAGACATCTGACCCTGCGACTGGATGGTCCCCACGAAGCAGTTCCGGAGGCATGTAGCGCGGAGAGCCCAACGCCACGCCGGCCGCGGTCAAGTCGGTGTCTCCCATCATGGTCTTGGCAATGCCAAAATCCAGAACTTTGACGTAGTCTTGCTCGCCGTAAACGTCGCAGAGCATGATGTTGCCAGGCTTGAGATCGCGATGAACGATCCCCTGCGCGTGAGCTTCGGCCAATGACTTCAAGATGCCCGGAGCCATCGCGCGAACGCGGTCGTCTCCGAGCTTTCCATCCTGGCGAATGACTTCGACCAGATTCCGACCATCCAGATATTCCAGAACAAGGAACATCGTCCCGTCACCGATTTCTCCGAAATCGTACTGACGAATGGTGTGTGGGTGGTTCAGATTGCGCGCCATCATGGCCTCGCGCTTGAACCGCTCCCTCATTTGAACCTGTAATTCTTCGTTCCCGGCTGGGTGAAGAACTTTGACAGCAACGGGCCTATCCATACCGAGCTGTACAGCCCGAAAGACGACTCCAAAACCACCGCGACCGATTTCCTCAATGAGTTCATATCGGTCGGCGATGATATCGCCCACATTCACAACGCCTGCTGCCATCCGTATCCCGTATTAGAATTGACCGAAGAGGCCAACTCCGACTGTATCTTGCCCGATCACCGGAATCACGCCAAGTCGCTTCTCAATCGCATCCGCATCCGAATCTTTCGACTCGGTTGCTGAATCTTCGGTAAGAAAGAGGTACGTCAACCACGCCGCACCACCGACTGTCAAAGCTGCGCCACCCACATAACCCACAAGGGCGATGGTCGACTCGGTTGAACGTTGATCGGTAAGGTCTTTGTAGTCCTGCGTTCCCTGAGCGTACTTCTTTCGCTCATCGTCCGTGCCGGGAATCACGACATTATCGTAAACGATTCCAGTGACCAAGAGCGCCACACCCACGCCGGTGACTCCACCAGCAATGTAGTAGGGAGTCATGTCACGTTCAGCTCTTTCGACAACAATTGGCTCTTCGATAGGTTTTTCTACAACAGCAACGACAACCACCTCGGAGAGCGAGGCCTTCACATCGGCGTCTTCATTGACGTTGATCGTGACGACTTTGTCGACCGGTTCGTAGCCGTCTTTTTCAAAACGGAAAGTGTGTTGACCTTTGGGCACCAACACGACTTCAAATGGTGTGGTTCCAATCGCGGTTCCATCGAGCGAGACGTTGACTTCAGACGGTGTCGAATCAACAAGGACTCGCCCTGAAGTGTCGCTGTTGAAGGCTGTACATTTGAGGTCGATGGCTTCCTTGTTCGCCGTCTTCACCAGCGCTGCATCTGCGTCGCTGCTTCGCGCGAAGGCACGGTAATATGCGACCGACTTGGCGCAGTCGCCAGCCTTGGCATACGAGCGAGCGATGTTGAGCAACAGGCGACCGTTGGGTTGAATTCGATTCGCTTGAATCAGGAGGTCAACGGCTGTGACGTAGTCACCAGCATCGTAGGCGGTCTTGGCCTGGCCAACTGCCTCCTCAAAAGTCATCGCGAAGGCGCTGTTAGCTCCAACGACGATGGCTAACGTGGTCACACTTGACAAAAAATAACGAACAAAAGCGCTTTTCACCCATTTCTCCGAAGTACGGGGGTTTGCGAGGCGGGCATAATGAGGGTAGTGTCTACCGCCGTAATCTAAAGCAGTAAATCTCACACAGCCAAAAAAAACCACGTCAGACGCAATTTGATTTCGTGCCCACTCTGCGCGATAACACGCGCGACGTTGGCACGACGAGAACGCGAATGCAAGGCCTACCAAATATTGGGGACGTCCTAGACGACACCTATCGAGTTGAATCACTGCTTGGTCAAGGTGGGTTTGGTGCAGTCTATCTTGCGCGCCAAATGTCCATGGATCGTCAGGTGGCGATCAAAGTGTTGGTCGCCCACGCGATGAACGTTGAGGAGATGATCGAACGGTTCCGACGAGAGGTGATGGCAGTCCGTAACCTCTCGCATCCAAACACGATTCGCATCTACGACTTCCGCGACTCTGAGACGGGCATCCTTTATTACGTCATGGAGTACGTTAAGGGATGCACTCTCAAAGACATCATCAAGGATGCGCCGATCCCGATTAGGCGGGTCAAACACATCCTTCGGCAGATCGTGAAAAGCCTTTCCGAGGCGCATAGCTACGGCATCATCCATCGTGACTTAAAGCCTGCGAACATCATGCTTGCAGACCTTCACGGCGAGACTGACTTTGTCAAAGTTGTGGACTTTGGCATCGCCAAGATCATGGGTGGTCCAGAAAACGAAGACGACGCCGACCCATTGACCTCGGCTGGGGTTCTGGTCGGAACGCTGCGTTATATGGCGCCCGAACAAATCACAGGTCAGGGCATTGGGCCCCAGAGCGACCTCTATGCGTTGGGATTGATTGCCATCGAGATGCTGACCGGAAAAAGCGTCTTTGAGGGCACAGGCCGATGGGAAGTTCTGCATAAACAGATCTCAGACGATCCCGTCGATATCCCTCAGGAGTTGATTCAGTCAGCGATCGGTCCATTCCTGCAAAAAGCCCTCGAAAAGCGGCTCGATCATCGCTTCCAGAACGCTGATGAAATGCTGATTGCTCTCGATCTCGTTCCTGACGCAGGCCTGGCTTCGGGCGCGGGCGCAACCGCAGCTGCCGCACCGGTCGCAACTGCTGCGCCGGTCGTGACCGCCGCTGTCACAGGCGCCCCCGCATCGAAGAGTGATGACGCCACAATGATGTCGCCGCTTCCCGAGCTCACGCCGCCGGACGACACTGGGCAAATCGCGGAGCCTGTGGTTGACGAGGACGCAACGCAGTTCTCTCCCTTGCCCACAGACGAAGAAATGGCGCAGGCTCAAAAGCCCAAGCGCCCGATGATGCAAACCAACCCTAGCTTGTCGATGGCGGCGGTCAGTGACGACGAAGATGACGTCGCTCCCGCAAAATCTCCCGTTGGAAAGATCGCAGTACTCGCCGTGGTTCTCCTCGCTGCCGTTGCTGCAATCGGCTACGTCGTGACGCGTCCAACCGATGACGGAATCGACCCTAACGCCGTGGCGGAAATTTCGGCACCGGTGACAGCCGCTCAGGTTCCGGTCGAAGTTCCTGCAGAGGTCCCTACTGAAGAAAAGCCCGATGAACCCGCAGAACTTGCCGAAAAATGGGTTCGAATCTCGACACCAGATGTGTCTGCGCGCCTGTTCAACGGCGACGCTTTTGTAGGCGCAACGCCGGTCCGAGTGAAGGTTTCCGAAGGCGACAACTGGACTCTGCGGTCCGAGGGATATGAGGACTTTGCCGTTTCCCTAGACGACGCCTCTCCCGAGGACATGCCGGTCACGTTGGTGAAGATACCGGTTCAGGAAACCAAACGTCCCACCGATAAACCTGCTGAAAAACAGCCGGTTGATGATTGGCTTGACGTCACAGCCAAACCCAAAGACAAGCCCAAAGACAAGCCCAAAGACAAGCCTGCGGATAAGCCGTCAGATTCGAGCAGCGACTGGGTCGACGTCAAAAAAGCCGACAAACCCAAAGTTCCGCTCTTCTAGAGCGATAACCCCTCTATTTCTCAGTCGATTCTACGTTAGGAGTCTCCATGTCCACGCCACTTACTTCACTCTCTGAAGACGAACTGATGTTCCAGCAAGCTGTCCGTGATTGGGCGCGCAAAGAGATCGCGCCTCACGTTTCAGCTATGGATCACGAAGGAAAGCTCGCGAAACACGTAATTTCGGGTGCTTTTGATTTGGGCCTGATGGGCATCGAAGTTCCTGGGAAATTCAACGGAAGTGAAAGCTCGTTTTTCACGGCCATCCTCGCGATCGAGGAACTCGCCGCTGTCGATCCAAGCGTTGGCGTCTTCGTCGACGTGCAAAATACCCTCGTGAACAACACTTTCATCAATTACGCGAATGACGCGATGAAGGCGAAATACCTTCCGAAATTGGCCACCGAATGGGTCGGCTCCTACGCGCTCAGCGAGGCGGGAAGTGGATCAGACGCGTTTGCGCTGGCGACTCGTGCGGAAGATTGCGGCGACCACTGGAAGCTCAACGGTTCGAAGCTTTGGATCACCAACGGCGCCGAATCACAGGTGTTCATCGTTTTCGCAAATATCGACCCAACCAAGGGATATCGCGGCATCACGGCGTTCATTGTCGAGCGAGATTTCAAGGGATTTACGGTCGGCAAGAAGGAAGACAAACTCGGCATTCGTGCTTCGTCCACGTGTGAGTTGGTTTTTGAGGATTGCATCGTTCCGAAAGAGAACGTGATTGGAGAAATCGGCAAGGGCTACAAGGTCGCCATCGAAACGCTCAACGAAGGCCGAATTGGCATTGGTGCCCAGATGATTGGTCTGGCACGAGGTGCGTTTGATGCAGCAATGGCGCACATGATCGAACGCAAACAGTTCGGACAACGGCTGGCCGATTTCCAAGGTCTTCAATTCCAATACGCAGAAGTCGCGACTCGAATCGAGGCCGCCCGCCTGATGGTCTATAATGCTGCCCGGCTCAAGGATGCGGGTAAACCCTTCGTCAAAGAAGCGGCAATGGCCAAATTGTATTCGAGCCAGGTTGCAGAATACACAGCCTCCAAATGCATCGAGTTCCACGGTGGGGTTGGCTTCACCAAGGAATACACGGCCGAAAAATTCTATCGCGACGCAAAAATTGGAGCCATTTACGAGGGGACCTCGAACATGCAGCTTCAGACCATCGCCAAACTTCTGGTAGCCGAGCGAACCTGATGAGCCAACGCGTTGAGGCAGCTCTTTTCATGGCCGAGGCCGCGCGTGCGTTCTACGCTCACGGTTGGCTCATGGGCACGTCCGGGAACTTGTCGGTACGACTGAGTGCCGATACGTTCCTGATCAGCGCGAGTGGCAAGGATAAAGGCGCGCTTGGGGTGGACGACTTCTTGGTGTGCGACTTGGACGCGCAACCTACGGAACCCACGCCACATAAGCCTTCCGCAGAAACGCGTGTCCACGGCGTCCTCTATCGTAAATATCCGGACGTCGGTGCCATCTTTCACTGCCATGAACCCTACGCGGCGTTATGCAGCAGTCGAGACGCCGAAGTTGGCTACTCAAAATTTGAGGGCCTTGAAATGATCAAAGGCCTCAATATCTGGGACGAACACGCCAGCGTTGAGGTTCCGATTGTTCCCAACCACGGCGACATCCCGACGCTCGCCATGGCTATCGGAGACGCTGCACAAGAGAGCGTTCCGGGTGTAAATGTGCTTCGTCACGGGTTTTACGCCTGGGGCGCAAGCGCCTTTGAGGCCAAACGACACGTCGAAAGCCTGGCGTATCTGTATCGCTACTCGTGGGAGTGGAGCCGCCGCTAGGCCTGCGGACCAAGCGCAAGCAGGCCATAGGGCGTGCGGACCAAGCATCGCAGCCTTAGGCGCCGATATCCCTGCGGAAATGCATCCCCTCGAATTCGATTGTCGCAGCGCGGGCATAGGCTTTCGCGGACGCCTCAGCGGGCGTGGCGCCTCGAGCCGTCACACTTAAGACGCGGCCTCCTGAATTGACCAAGAGACCATCTGAGGAGGCGGTTCCTGCGTGAAACACGTAGGTATCAGGCATATCGAGTTCAAGGCCTAGGATCTCGTGCCCAATGTCGGGGTCGGCGGGATAACCGCCTGAGGCGAGCACGACGCAACAAGCCGGGTCGAACTCACCCATCGGAATGGCATGTCCCGCAGCGGCTGATTCCAGCGCCGTTCCAAGGTCGTCCTTCATTCCAAAAAGCAGAGCCTGAGTCTCGGGGTCGCCTAGACGAACGTTGAATTCGAGGACCCGGGGCCCGTCTGGCGTGAGCATCAGCCCCGCGTAAAGAAACCCGGTGTACGGGGTCTTTCGATCGTTCATGACTTCGAGCACGGGGTTGATCACCTGGGACATAAGCAGGCTCTCAAGCTCAGGAGACGTGTCCGGTGACGGAACAATGGCCCCCATCCCCCCGGTATTTGGGCCTAAATCGCCCTCAAGGAGACGCTTGTGGTCGCGACTGG
>CAYMYJ010000064.1:0-24959 GCA_964394615.1 uncultured Bradymonadales bacterium
CACATCAACAACATCTCGTTGACCAACGCGATGTTGACGGCTCGAAACGTGTTTTCGAGCAACTTGACCATCTCTGCTTCACGCGAGCTGCGAACCGGATGCACATGGTCGACTACCCTTCCGTAGAACGTCGAGACCAGTGCGGTCGAAGTCGGGGTGACCCCACCCACGACCTTCGGGGTATTCTTCAAGCCATAGGTGGCGTTCCCAGGGTCCACTCGTTCGGGACTAAAGGCAACAAAGAGGTTTTCATCGAGCGTCAAGCCATCTCCAGCGAGCTCGTGAGCGACCAGTTCATCTGTTGTGCCAGGATAGGTCGTTGACTCCAAGATCACCAAGACGCCGTTACGGTTCAAATAGGGCCGCATGGCGGCGACACTGGCCTGGATGTATGAAACGTCCGGATCTTTGGTCTTCCTGAGAGGCGTTGGGACGCAGATAGAGATGACATGTGCGTGAGCCAAGTCGGCATAGTTGGCGCTCGCGCGATAACGACCCGTGGCGAGGGCGATGCCCAATTCATCGTCCTTGATGTCGATGATATGGCTCTTGCCGGCGTTCAGGCCGTCGACCGTCTTCACTGAAACATCAATTCCGATGCAATGAAATCCCGCCCGCACCACCTCCATCGCCAATGGTAGTCCCACATATCCCTGACCGATCACGGCAACGATCGGTATGCCAGATGCAACAATTTCTGAAAGAGGGCTCTTCATAATTACTCGTTTCTAAAAGACAGTGCGTCGACTTTTCACTCTTATAAAGTGATATACCAATCAGAGTTGAGCATAAAGAACCGAAGCACTCTTCGGCGATTTGGTTTTGTAACAAAACGCTCTCAGCTAGTTGGGCTTTAAACGTCTAGACAATTGGTAGTGCGAAGATTGTGAGTATGTCTGGTAAAGTGCGTGGATCTTGGTACGGCCAAAAGTGATTGGAGAGAAGATGTGCGGAATTTTAGGGGTTGTTTGTTCGACCGATAGCCTTGAGCGAAGCGACATTTTGCGTGGTTTGAATTCCATTCGACATCGTGGGCCAGATGACAGCGGGTTGGTTCTGGAACAACATAAAGGTTTGGACATTTGGTTGGGCCATAGTCGCCTCGCTATTCTAGACCTTACGCATGAAGGCAACCAACCCATGTCAGACGCTGCTGGACAGCAGCTTATCTTTAATGGCGAAATCTATAATTATCTCGAGCTCGCTAGACAATTTTCGTTAAGCACCAAGACCGCATCAGACACCGAAGTCTTATTGGGCGGGTGGAGCAGCAATCGCGAGCGTTTTATCTCCGAGATCAACGGGATGTTTGCCGCGATGAAATGGGATCCTCGCGTCGGTGAAATCGAGCTTATCCGGGACCGCGTAGGAAAAAAGCCACTCTATATTTACGACGCAAATTCGGTTTGGGCGGTGGCCAGCGAACCTAAGGCATTCGCCGCGATGGGCCTTCCGCTGACCCATGATCAAGACGCCATGCGGTTTTATGATTATATGGGCTATGTGCCCAGTCAGCTATCCATCTATCAAGAGGTAAGTCGGCTAAAAGCAGGGCATATCGCTCGGTTTGACGTTCACGGAAAAACTTTTTCGTCGACACCATTTGCTGATCCTTTGGTAGGCCATCGAGATAAATTTGAGGGGTCTTTTGACGAGGCCGTTGATGAATTTCTGGCGATTTTTGACGACGCAGTATCTCTGCGGCTGCGCGCAGATGTGCCAGTTGGGCTCTTTCTATCGGGTGGCATCGACTCAAGTCTTGTTGCCACTTCACTGGCCAGGCTTCAAAGCGATGTGAGCGTATTCAGCGTCAGTGTTATGAGCCAAGAGTACGACGAATCTTTGGTTGCGAGGGCCACCGCAGACCGTCTGGGTCTTCCGCTTACTGTGCTGACGCTGACCCAGGAGGACTTTGATCGCCAATTGGGCGTCTTTTGGGAGTTGCTTGACGAGCCATTTGCCGACGTGTCGATGATTGCAATGTTGGCGATGTCCGAGCGCGCACGGGAACACGTGAAGGTTGTCTTGACCGGCGATGGCGGGGACGAGTCTTTTATTGGGTATCCGTGGACTGCGTACGCCGAGCAATATGGACAGATATTGAATGGCGTGCCAGGAGGCCCTGAGTTAGCGAACTTGGTTCAGTCCCGCCCCAGTCTCCAGGGGATTCGTTGGATTTCGAAGCTCTTGGGCCGAAATCCCGAAACAGCATCGCAGAAAGCGTTCTTTTTTGGCCGTCTGCTGGCCGGAGACCTCGAAGATTCCTACGACGCCTTTCGAGCTGCCCTCCAACTCAATGATCAAAGTCTTTGGGGCCTGGCTCATGAGCTCTATCCAGAATACGATTGGGCGAGTCTGAACAAGAGATCCTGCGCCGAGAAATTATCAGCTTTGGATTCTGTTACCTATATGCGCGACAACGTCCTGGTGAAGGTCGATCGCGCTACAATGGCGTATGGGCTAGAAGCCCGTTCCCCGTTTTTGGATCATCGAGTTATCAAGTTCGCTCAGTCATTACCTGCGGAGTTTAAATATTCAAAGGGTCAACACAAGCGGGTGCTTCGAGCCGCGCTTGAGCGTCGACTGCCCGGTGGAATCAGTAGTGGCAAAAAGCGAGGGTTTGGTGTGCCGCTGCCAACCTCAATCGAATACACGGGCAACAATGAATTTCAGCGATGGCAAAACTATGTGAGATCGAACTGGTCCGGTAACTGATTTACACCAAAATACGTCTTTGTGGTGCCGAGACATAGCTTATTACCCAACACCCAGATCCCTTGCCCGTAATTCGGGAATTCGCGGAAAAAGAGCCGAACACCTGTTCTCCACAAAGATCTCTATTCCGCGAGGTTTTAAGACGACTTCGTTCATCGCGTGCAAAATATCGGGCACATTTGCGAGCATGGGAACCTCCCAAAGTGTCGCGTGCGTCGGGGCTGGCTGACTGCTTTGAAACTCACCTAGTCTCTCCGGGGTTTGATAAAAATACCGCGGATCCGACATATCGATCCCGCACAAGACAATGCGACGGTATCCCATTCTAACGGCCAAGCTAACTAGCATCACGATAGTTGCACGGTACTTTAATACGAGATTGAGATCATCAGACTCATCAAACACGCCAAGAGCGTTCAAAAGCCGCATCCCGGTCTTAGCCTCACCCTCGTTCCGGACGAACATCGGAAAAGTATTGGCCGCAAAAAGGTTTTGCCTCCAAGTATCAGGTAACCCTTCCACGGATGACCACCTCTGTGGTTCAAAATCTGTCATGATCTTTGGGATGTCGGCGTAATCTGGGCGTGATTTGGCCATGGTGATGAATTGCTCAGCTACTACGGTCGATAAAGCAGCGTTGATATTCGGATTCGCTGCTTCAAAAAAATACAAATTTGGACGGTGTGGATGAACCGGCCAGAAATTAAAACCAATGGAGTCGTTTTCTTTGATTTTATCCCATCCTTGGTCGTCAATTTCATTGATAGACCAACCACTTCCAAGGAGGAATACTGTCTCGCTTGTCTTGTAATCACGAGGGTTGAAATTCCGCGCGCTCTGAAAGCCGAATTTGGAGGCGTCTCGCGATGCCCTCATGGCATGCGCAAGCCACCAAACATAATATTCAGCCATAAGTGCTTCATGTGGCTGAGATAAGATTAATCTCTTTATTGCTTTCTTTTGGTTCTCAAAATTCATTTGCTTTCATTAGCTAAGATAAACCCTGCCTTCAGGGCATCACCACGACCCGTCGCATCCAAAACACCATTCGTCAATCGCTTAAGCACTGCCATCACTGGATTGGATTCCATGGATTCACGTAGCCGTTCCTCAAAAATTGCGTCTGCGACGTTGCCACCTTTGGCGCCGGAAATTGCCTGTTTGACCCGACCTAATCCAATTCCCGATGTGACACTCCACAACTCACGAAATCCAGCGCGTTCGAGCATTTCACGCAATGTATTTGGTGTAAAATATACAAGATGCTCGGGATAATGAATCACGGTCCACTTCTCTCCCAATAGCAGTCTTGAAAAAGCATTCCAATTGGGGGTAGTGATATAGAGAAAACCTCCTGGCCGAATGATACGCGCCATATTTGGAATTTCTTCTTGATGGTTTGCGATATGTTCGAGCACTTCGGTAGAAATGAGAACATCAAATGCACTCGGTTGATAATGTTCGGGGCTGAGAACTCCGTGGGACATTTTGTGACCACGGGCACTGCAAAGCTCGACCGCCTCATCCGTGAATTCGGTCCCGTACGTATCCCAACCACGTGCTTTAGCTTGGTCTAGAAATCCCCCCGAACCACAACCTATATCGAGTAGTTTCCCGGTCTGACGAAATGGCTCAAAAGAGTCCAAAATCTCCTCACGTCTCTGGACTGTAATTTGCGACGTCGGAGCCTCTCTAATATATTTACTATATTCGAGTTCAAGTTCCGCCTGGGTTGGAATAAGCGGCACATAGACCACCTTGCAACCTTGACACTCAACCAGAGCGACTCTTTTGTATCGTGAGAGAAGCGTAGACTCCAGAGAGCCGCAAACCGGGCAGTTCAATCGCTGGGTTGACATATGACCTTAATTTTCCGACGAGCGACGGAGCATTCAATCGAGTAGTGAGACGGGTGAATTCTTCCCATAAAAAAATAAACCAACAGCTATTAGGTCTTCGGGATTGTGTCAAGTTCCATAAGGTGCACGATTGCGAGGTGTTAGGGGGCGACGCCGCGTTAACGGCGATTTAATCGTTGGAAGACAAGCTAACACAAGCATCCAATAGGCTGGGAACATCGGGATTCGATAACGCGACAGGGTTCCAAGATTTGGAGCGGCCAGACCCACTGCAATGCCAAATACAAATACATAAACGAAACAAAAGACGAAAAGTGGGGTTGACCGTATCACTTTCCAAGTATTAACGACTCCTCGTTTTCTAAGAGTATATAAAATCAGAAACAAAAGAGCCGTCGTTTCGATCGAATTGACCAGCATCGAGAGGTTCCCCGATTCAAAGATAAACGGGCGGAAAAGCGAGGCCGTAAGTGCCGATGGGATATTCTTAATCTGGCCTAGCATTCCCTCTTCCGGAGCCGCGACACTCATCTGATAGGAAGAGCCGGCGTCGATGGTTGTGTAAGCGTGCTGCAGTTGGGACGTTTCGTTGGCGAGCTCAGTGACAGCGTATCTTGGAATGAGCTTCCCAAGTAGAAAAATGGAAAAAATAGCAAACAACAGGACTGGAATCAGAGACCGAAGTTTAAATTTCACATATCCAAATTTTCGAACGGATAGTTCGGCAAAAAACCAGAAACCAATTCCCAAAACAACGGCAAACATCACATAGGCTTTGGTCACCACTACCAACCAAGCGCCCAGAAGAATAGCGATCAGGCGTCCGGCAGAAAAGAAACCCGATTTGATGCCGGCTGAGACCCCCCAAAGGCAAATCCCGAGCCCGAAGATGGTGATCGCCTCCTTAATGATACCACTGGACCAAAAAATCACGGATGGGACGAGGAGGGAAGCGATCATTGCTTTACGATGAAGGCGATCTGGCAAATGGCTTTTGAATGCGAGGTAGAATCCTATCTGTCCGATGAAGGCAAGCATCGAAAACGCTAAACATTTCGAGACAAGCGAATTGCCCAAGACCATGCCGGCCAGGGCGGAGAGACCTGACATTGTTCCGGTAGAGCTTCCGGCGCCAGTAATCCAATAAAGCGCGTGATCTCTTCCCCCCATAGATAACGCGATAATGTCCGAAATAACGCGCGGATCGCTTTTCGCCATTTGGACCAAATACTCACCGGTACGATGATAGCCAAGCATATCGCCAAAACCATAAATGTAGACCGTGTATAGAACTTGTCCGATCGCAAATATGGCATGCGCAAAGAACGCCACCCACAAATATTTTTGCTCGACTTTGGTGAATCCCCTGGTGAAGACAGCAAAAGCTACACTTAGGAAAAAAAGTAAAATAAAATATGAGGTCACGGGCTTGCTCTCTAATCCCTCGACTACTCATCGAGTCTGTTGGTTCAGCGCGAAGGTTTTGAGGTCGATCTCAATGACACAAAACGAATAATATACGGGTTTAACCATACCCTAAAGCTGTCCTCGATGCTCATGGGCCAAGAATACTTCGGTCAGACGGTATCAGAATCCAAATAGCTCAGATACCAATCTTGTCTCGCGATCGAGTAATCCCCCGCCAATGATTTCATACCGAAATTAAGTTCAATTGGTCGGAATTTCTCAGGAAATGGCAAAAAACCATTTGCGATGAATACCCGGTAAAACGGGGAATGCTCGAGATTCCAAGCCAATACCGCGTCTGCGTTCAGCGATTGAAGTTGTTGAATGGCGGCGGCCAACAAGAGGAATGCCGAAGCATCGTCGTCAGGGGTAGTCATCAACTCCATAATGTAGCCGATTCTCCCTTCATGTTTCTCGGCGATTTTGAAGATTACGAACCCTGTATTTCTGTTTTGAGCGTCAAAAATCCCCAGGATTTCATAGTTTTCGTCCGGTTTTTTTAGCCTCCAGGTCAAGAATTCGCGGTCGCGAATCACCCCTACATTAAAACCGGTCTTAAACTGCGTCCAAATGGCATCGATATCAATCTCTTCAAGGGTGGCTCGTCGAACCCTTCCCATTGATGGCCAAATGGGTAAGCCGATTTTTGGGATTTTCACGTCGATTTTCTGGGAGACAAAATATGAAATATTCAGTGGCCGGATTACAAAAGGCACAGGGCCGAGCCGTTGCCAACCGAGTCGTTCAAAAAAACCTGGGGCGGAATGGGCGTTCGGAAAACCATAGATGAAGTCGACATCTTGTTGTTTAGAACGATCGAAAAGAGTGTTGGCCAGACGTTTAAAGACGCCTTTTCCGCGGTAATTTTGATCGGTTAGGGTGTCGACGGATTGGGTAATGAGTCGCTCCTGCGAATATACTTTTCCTCTATGCGGCATGGAAGCGTAAATCCCAGCGAGTGGCCCCGCGGCTGAATCGACGGCGAAATCAACCAACAATGTTTGTGTGGGGTTTTCCAAATATTGCCAGGTTACTTGGCCGGGTGCTCGAGCGGAGTCATTTGCCGCGAAACAGGACTCAAAACGTTGTACATCCAGCTCAGTGGCCAACATAGGTTCGTAGCGAAGGCTCATTGATTACTCCCAAAAGAACCCATCGTTCGACTCTCCATTCCATACTCTTCGTGAAGTCGTTGGTAATGTCTTAGGATCTCAGCGAGTGCCCGCATACATCGCTCGCTATCCACACCGAAGTTATGAGGGTGCCACCATAGATGAAAAATTCCACCCTTTTGCGCCGCCTCAGTCATGCCAGCTTTGATTCGATTGACAATAAAGTTCCCGAGGACTGGTCGCCGCATATCTGGTCGCAAAAAGAGCGTTGCAGGGACGTCTGTCAACTTATTGATCCGCCGAACCGTGGGGGCGGGGGTTATTGGTACAAAGGCATCCGCCAATCGAGTGCCGCGACGCAATAGATTTCCACTTTTGGCGGAGTCGTTTGCGCGGTATGCCCAATGTGCAGAACCTCCGCGAAAGGTCTTAAACCCTTGAACTTCGCACTCACGAAGGATCTCACTATTATACTGATTTCGAGGAAACACGATGGAGTCAAACTTAATATTCCAATCGTCTGCGATGGTTCGCACTGCAAGAAGATCTGACCGGATATCGTCCATGATTACACCGGTCTCAAGCGTGTAGAGATGAGTAAAGGTGTGTGTTCCGAGTTCTTGACCGGTTGTGGAGAGGATTTGCCGAACCAGTGTGGGGGCAAAGTGCATTGGGCTACTGGCTTCATTCTCGCCAATTTCGTGCATAAATGGCGCGATTCCGAATCTCTGTGAGTGGAATTTAGGCGGTGGAGGCATCCTAGCAAGAAGCTCTTCTTTCGATTCACATAAAAGTGCACCAACGACTGCCCATGTCGCACTAATTCCGCGAAGCTCAAATAACTCCAAAACTTTGGGAATAACCGCACGTGTTACTACCATTCGGTCACGGAAGGCCGCAGGTCGTGTGTGATCAAAAACACCCCAATGCAATTCAAAATCCATTGAAATTACAAATGACGAAGTCATAGGTTGTGGGTGGGATTGCTTCATGAAGCCTGCTTCAACACATGGTCATAGATCTCGCGGTATCGAAGTACACCGGTTTCCATAGAAAAATGCTGACTTGTTCGTTGCCATCCTTCAATCAGTTCAGAGTCGCTAGAGGTGGCAGCAAGGGCCCGTGCTATCTTCGCCATTGAGTACTCATCAAGCGTTGACAATGACAGACCAGTTCCGGCTTTGCGGACCCAGAATGCAACATCTTCATTGCAGCCATGGTGGATTGGGCGAACCCCAACCGCCAAAAATTCTGCGAGCTTTGTGGGCATCGAAGCGCGTTTGGCTGCATTCGTCTGAAGCAAAAGCAATCCCCAGTCGATCCAGCCAAGCCATTGTGGCATCTCAGAATGGGCGACGCCGCGGATCAACATTCGTTCGGCGGGTATTCCGGCCGATAATGCGGATCGCTCTAGTTCGCTCGTTTGGCCAGTGAGTCCCAAAAAAAAGGCACTTGGGTCTGTTTTCAAAATATATGCAACCAACCGCAGGCTTTCCTCGACCAGATAGGATGCGTTCAACGACCCGACATATCCAACCACGTTTTTGCCACGAAGTTGAGAAGGCCGTTGAACATCTCGTGCTGCGAGTTGGAACGCCGTGCCGTCAACACATGTTGGAATGACGAACACCGAGGAATCTCGTACCTTACCAAACTTCCCAGTGCGAATATCTTCGGCCGCCGATTCGGTTAGACTCACAATGGCGTGGGCATTTTGAAAGAGGTGACGTTCAATCGATCGTCCGCCTGCGATTGCCAATGAATTTGTAAACCAACGACCTTCTTCGATACGTTCGTCTATCCAATAACCTCGAAAATCAAAAACATATGGAATACCATGAGCAATCCACATAACTTGCGCGATGAGACCTGCTAGGTAACTTCTTGCGTGAATTAGACAAACGGAGTCATTCTCGACCAAATCATCAACAGCTTGTGTTAGCGTGGCCAAATTCTTGAAAATCCCCTTCAATCCATTTTGGTATGGGTAGTGAAGCCAATGGATGTTCTGTTTGGCAAGAGTGCGACGAGTCAATGTCACGTGATGCCTGTCGACCAGGCTTTTGGGTTTTTCGAGCGAGAAAACAGTGAAACGGATATCTCCCGGAACGCTTAACCCCTCGAGAACCTTCTGTACTTGTGACGCACCGAGTGGTTCGAGTAGTCCATCGACGCTGATGTAGGCAATATGGCGCATAAATGTCTATGGACTGACTTCGAAACACGTTGTTGCTTGCGACAAAGTTGCTGTCATACAACCGTACAAGATGAAATGACAGACTGGAGACTACCGATGAAAGGCATTTTTGTCACGGATGGGTTGCTAGTGCCCGCATCGCGATTTCGATGTGAACAGTTTTTTAGATACTTCCAGCAAGCTGGTGTTGAAACTGAGTTGCGATACGCTTATGGGGCAGATTACAACACAGCGATCAATCACTGGTGGGGCGGTGCCTATAAGTTTTTGGGCCGGTTGAGACGGGGCGTGCAAGAGGTGACCGCTCTCAGTGATACAGACTTTGTATTTTTGCAGCGCATAGCATTTCCCCAGACGGCTGTTTTTGAGGAACTGCTATTTCGCCAAAAAGTCCCTATGATTTTGGACTTTGATGATTCCCTCTGGATTGACGGATCTGGGGCTGCCAACGCCGCCAGAGAACGAGCGTTTATTCGGGCAGCGGAGCTATCGGATTGGCTAATCGCGGGTAACAGCTATCTGGCTGATTTTGTTGGTATGCCCACTAAAACCACGATCATCCCGACGGTGATTGATACCGACATCTACCATCCGACAGTGCGAAGTGCCGGGCCAGTCGTTATTGGTTGGATGGGAACAGCGGGTAACTTCCCTTCTCTGGAGAGAGTGGTTCCCGCGTTGAAGCAGGTGCTTAAAGATCGCCCCGATGTTCGAATTCGAATCGTGTCAAACTCAGACTTTTTGCCACTCAGAGGTGTGCAAGGTGTTGAACAGATTCGCTGGACGCCAGAGCGGGAGGTCGATTTTTTGAGGGGGTTTGATATTGGATTGATGCCTTTGATTGACTTAGCCGTGACGCGCGGAAAATGTGCGTTCAAGATGATTCAATACATGGCTGTAGGGACATCGGTGGTTGTCTCGGACGTCGGGGCCAACCGGACGGTTTTTGACGGCGGTGACCCGGGCTTTTTACTAGATACTTTCGACTGGTTTGATGCCCTGATAACTCTGATCGACGATCCTGGCCTGCGGGAAATAATGGGGCGCCGTGGACGCGCTCGGGTGGTAAGCGCCTACAGTATTAGTTCGGTTTTGCCCAAATACCTTGAGATTTTTGAAGACGTGTCAAGAATGCGCTGAACTATGTCGCCCGTTTTTGTCGGGATCCTGTTCTCTAGTTCGATGTGCCACACGACAACGCAATTTGAAATCAGATTCCGATTGACCCATCGATTGGCCCGATTGATAACGTGAAATTACACCAACCACGCGACGGTCGTGAGGAAACACTTCACTGGTAAGACGATGTTCAAACATGTTGGTCGCATCTTTTTTGAGCACACTTATTCCTGCACACTTGTCGTCGCCCGACACGCTGTGGTGAAATCCAGATGAGGGTACTCGTTACAGGAACCATTAACCGACCCGATATCTTGATAATGTTTCAGAAAATGCGGGATCACGCTCTCTTTTTTGTGGAATACGCTAGTTCCTTGGATGCTAACACAGCCAATTATTACAAGGATTATGGTCCGGTTGAATCATGGCGAGATTTTCCATCAGCCGACGCGTTATTGGATGAAATACGTCCAGACCGGGTGGTCTTGCTGTTCAACACATCTTTTAATCAAGTGGCGTTGAGATTAGCTGCAAAGCGAAGGGCCATCCCAGTGGTCCATTTGGAACATGGATTTCGATTACGTGCAGACACGGCGGAACAGCGACGGATTAGTGATGTTCTGGTTGGTCAGCGTCGGGTGAAACGCTTTACAAATCCGCTGGAGCTGTTCAGGAATAATGCATTCCTTTTGGGTTCGTTGATGACGCTTCGCGGACAAGAGCGCGTCGCACTTCTTGAGTACCTCGAACTCACATATTTTGAATTGCCAAATATAGATAATATGCGGACTACCTCAACGATTCGCCGCTGTGACGCGTATCTTGCGTATTCACCGGAAATTTTTCGATATCATCAGGAGATTGACGAAATTGGACCGGAGGTCCCTGTTCATTTCACTGGAGTTCCCCAATTTGATCCTTTCCGAAAAACCGCGCAGTCGATCATTCCCTCAAGCGTTCTGTTGATCGACCACCAATATGCCAACGCAGGACACTTTGGATGGAACCTCTCATTCAGAGAACAATGGGCCAAAGAGCTTCTAACTCGGGTTGAAGACGTAGGGCGCCAGCTCTATGTGAAAACACATCCAGAAGACAGATCCGGGGTTTGGGACCCTTATGTCGCGGCGAAACGTGTGCAGATGATTGACTCCGGTCAGGTTCACAAACATGGATTCGAAATCATCACTGGTGCACTATCCACGCTACTCCTACCCCTTGCTGCGCAAGATCACACAACGTTACTCACACTTGAAATCCACCCGGAACCTGGGCATTTTGCGTCAGCGCCACTGGTTGACGCCGGCATTGCAGAGCCATGTTTCAGCTGGGCAGAGTTTTCTCACGCCCTGATAACCTCCGATATCCTTTTCAAACGACAGTTCGAACGAAAAGCGCTCTTTATCCCAGAGTTCTTGTTTGTGTTGGATGGAAAGAGTGGTGATCGTGTCCGACGGGCGATTCTAAACCCCTTTCTGGAATTGCACGGTCCAATAGTCAGTGGAAGTTCAAAATGAATGACTCAGGGCCTAAGCTACACCAAGTCTTGTATGGCGGACTGGGTGGTCATGTCGCCGTGGCTATGGCCATTGTCGATGGTCTGCCGAATTTTCGCCATCGGATGCTTTTTTATGGAATTGATCTTCCAGCCGATGACACGCTGGAGCAATGCCGTCGTCGCGGTATCGAGTTTTCGTTCGTCCAGAAAGACGCTGGCCTTGACTTGAAAGCGCTTGCCTCAGTGTATGATGACCTGGTTGCCTGGGACTCACCGTTCACTATTATGCATTCGTTAACGGCGCTGCCTGCTGCGATTTGCAGGGAAGATGCCCAACATAAAGTGTTGGTGGTTGATCACACATCGCCTGCTGCGAAATCACGAAACGAATGGCTTGCGAGTCAAATCGCGGCGCTAACTATCCGGCTCGTCTTCTTGACTCCCGAGGGCCGCGATGCACTATTGGCGCGTTTTGGTCGATTGGTGTCAAGAGTCACGATTCCTCAGGTGATTCCTAACGGTGTTGACACAACCTTTTATTCGCCACAGATTAAACCTGTCCGACGCGATGTTTTTCGTGTGACGATGATGGCAAGATTCTGCAAGGAACGCGATTTTCTTGGTCTTGTCAAAGCCATAGAGTTGCTCAAGAAACGTCGCCCGGAACACAACATCGAATTGATACTGGCAGGCGATGGTCGAACGCGTTTGGAGGTGGAGACCTATGTGAAGCGGCGGGGAATCGACTCCATCGTGAAACTGCCCGGCCAGTTGAACGAAGCCGAGGTTCTCAGCCTGTTGCGGGAGACTGATGTCTATGTGCAATGGTCGCTCGCGGACTCGTTAAGCACCTCAGTGATGCAGGCCATGGCCTGTGCTGTTCCCGTAATTGCAACAAAGATCCCAGGTATGGGACATCTTGTGGAGGATCAGGTTACAGGATTCCTCTTACCCCGAACCACGAGTGCCCTGATTGAAGGCCTCGAATCGCTTGCCAACCAAAAGGCGCTCCGAAAGCGGTTTGGACAAAATGGTCGGGTTAGAGTGGAGCGGCGTTTCTCTCATCTCAACATGGCTCACGCATATCTTGTCGCGTTTGAAAATGCCTAAGGCCCGTCTCCCAAAACACCGGCCCTCCGATAAAAATCGACAGTCTCGTCTACTACCCGTTCAAAAGAGAACCTTTGTTTTAAAAGTTCGGTCGATCGAGTCTTCATCGCTGAGCCCAGTTTGGGATCTTTTAGGATTTTCAGGCAGGCAGTACCCATAGCCGCCGAATCGCCTAACGGAACGAGGAGGCCGGTCACTCCGTCCTCGACGATTTCATTACCCGCTGAAACATCAAAGGCGACTACAGGCAGGCCGGCTTGATATGCTTCTAAGAACACCAAGCCAAAACCCTCACCTAGCGATGGAACAATCGCTAGGTCGGAATTCAACATCCATTGCATGATGTCTTTACGCCAACCTAAGAAGCTCACATTGTTAGAAATCTGGAGACCTTCCACGAGTGCCTCTAAGGCGTTACGTGAAGGACCATCTCCGATAAGAATCAAGTGTGCATGGGGAATGACCTCCAGCACCTGCCGAAACGCGCGAATAGCGAACTCTTGGCCCTTAAGAGGGACAAGCCGTCCAGGCACCACAATTTGAACCTTACTACGTCGATAAGCGTCGCCTTCTAATGGCGACGGGCACTTATGTAGACCTGGTAATACGCCATGGTAAATAACATCCATAGATGAGGAAGCGATCCCCGAGTGAATGTAGAGCTGTTGAAGACCCTGAGAGACCGCAAAAGAGCGTTCAACAAAAAGCTCGGTTGCTTTTGCCAAAACCCAGTACCAATCATGATCGACATTAGGGGATAGACTGTGTTTTTGCATATGACTTTCGCGAAAGCCATGCTTGGTTGAAACCACGCGCAAGCGAGGTTCAAATACGCGAGCCTGAACCGCAACTACATCCGAGAACAAAAGGTGGGAATGAATAGCAGCCGCACCGAACCTGCGTGAAATCTTCGCTACTTCGAAGGCAGCCCTCGGGGTTGGAAACTCCCCAACTATGACTTGAGACGTTTTTACCCCGTGATCTTCAAGGTGTTCAAAGAATGCAAGATTTGGAGGATAGTCATATTCGGGCACCAATCCCAAAAATCCAACTTCGATCCCATACTGCTGCAGTGCTGGTAGAAGCGCCATCAGGTAGTGCTCGGCTCCTGCTATTCCCACCACCTTTTGCAGATGGAGAATCATGAGGCCTCCATAGTGTTCACCAAATTACGGAATACCTTCCAAAGGTCTGCGATAGCTTCACACCATTCCTGACCGAAAACCCAACGTCTTTCAAACGTAACATCAGACATTGTCAGCATCTTTAGAAACAATCGAAACCACACATGCGCAAAAGCTCTACCACAGGAATACCACTATTGGCAGTACGGTACCTTTGACCAGTCTTTCTCACCTGCGCAAGGGGTGATATACGACACCGACTCAAGTCATGAAAGCAAAATCAAAAGATGATCGAGCACGCCCCTTGTTGACCTCACTTAAGAAAACTCTCGCGCTCTTAGATGCAATTGAACGGAGGCGTTTCGGTTTCATTCTGATTCTTTCAGCTGGCGTGGCATGCTTGGAAGCTTTGGGGGTCGCCGCCGTTATGCCATTTTTGGCAGTCTTAACCAATCCTGACGCAATCAATGAATACACATTATTGAGCGAACTACACCACTTTTTGGGCGGGCGCGAATCCAACGAGTTTTTGTTGATCCTGGGATTAGCTCTCTTTGTTGTCATCGGTTTCACTAATGTGCTTACCGCTTGGAATCAATGGCTGATACAGCATTTCACTTGGCGTCAAAATCACAAGATTTCAGCCAGGCTTCTGGCAAATTATTTATTTCAACCTTGGGAGTTTGTACTTCGACGGAATACTTCGGGGCTAGGGTCGAATGTACTGGCCGAAGTACAGTTGTTCGTACTTCAGTACCTGATATCTGGACTTCAACTTTTTGCGCAGGGCATTTCCACAATTGGAATAGTTTTGCTGCTACTTGCTGTCGATCCAGTCTTGGCAGTGATTGTTTCATTAATCATTGGAGGGACCTACGTCGGCATTTTCCTATCGGTTCGGCGTAAACAAACACAACTTGGTGCGAGCCGAAAAGAAAAGAATGAAGAAAGGTTTAAGATTACGGCAGAAGCTTTCGGGGGCTTGAAGCAGATTAAGGTCCGTGGACAAGAAAACGAGTTCTTGACCAGGTTTAGAGAAGCGAGTCAGGTCTACAGCACCTCTCAGGCAACCAGTGCAGTGATTTCGGTTTTCCCACGGTATTTCCTTGAGGTGCTCGCGTTTGGAGCAGTGCTTCTGATTTTGGCATGGGAGACTCTTCTTGGAGATGTTGGAGCTTCCGAAACTCTTCCATTACTCGGACTATACGCCTTCGCTGGTTTTCGTCTGCTCCCCAAAATGCAGGCACTTTTTTACGCTACAAGTTCGATTCAGTTCACGTCCGCAATTTTGAACTCGCTATACTCCGATCTCGTTGGAAACCCCGTCGAAACTTTTGAAGCACTCGCAGTGTCTCCGATGCAGCGCGGATTCGAACTGGAAGAACTGACGTTTGTTTATAACGAAGCGCCGCGCCCGGCATTGGATATGGTGAACATTCAAATACCTTATCGGGGTATGGTGGGCTTGGTCGGGCCGACAGGTAGCGGAAAGACCACCGCCATGGATGTTCTGCTTGGTTTGCTCAAGCCTAAAAGTGGTGTTCTGAAGGTCGACGGAATGATACTAGGAAAAGAGCAACTCGGCGAGTGGCGGAGGCAATGCGGATATGTTCCGCAATCAATCTTTCTTGCAGATGATACGATCGCTGCAAATGTGGCTTTTGGCGTGTCACATCATGAAATTGACTACGATGCGGTCAACAAGGCGCTAAAAATAGCAAACTTGGATGAGTTCATTGAAAACCTACCTGATGGAGCTGAGACAATCGTTGGCGAGCGAGGCGCGCGCCTAAGTGGTGGTCAGCAACAGCGAATTGGCATTGCTCGGGCGCTCTATTTTGATCCGGAGGTGCTCTTTTTTGATGAAGCAACCAGTGCTCTTGATAATGCTACTGAAAGAGCAATTATGGATGCCCTTGAGAATTTGGCAGGTACCAAGACAATCGTTATGATTGCTCACCGCCTCACAACGGTCAAAAATTGCGACCGAATTTACTTAATGGAGAATGGTAAGGTGATTGCCCAAGGCACCTGGGACGACTTGGAAAAAGATTCCGAAGTTTTTGGAAATCTTTTGGCGAAGAATCGCGAAGAGGAAAAATAGATTTTCGGTGATGCGAAAATTTTACGATTCTCTTTCAACACTTTTTTCCAACAAGAACCACGTAATGTCGTCCTGAGGAAACATGGTATCGCCATGGTAGACAAACCCATACTCAAGTAGTCGTAGATCTTGATGGCGTTTCATCAAATCTCCAGCAAAGTCACGTTTGAAAAGCTTCTGTTGATGTCCGCGGTATACAATGTCGACAGGGGCTGGATTGTAGTATTCGGCTACTAGAAGATACCGATTTGAAGCATTGTACATGACGTCAAAAACGTCATTAAGTGCATCAGGCGCGATGTGGATTAAGACGGTTTTTGTAAATACAAGGTCATAGGTATTTGTAGGCGTGAATCTAATAATACTATCTAAATGCGCCTCATTTACAAATGGATTCTTCTGAAGGGCCTCAAAGGCTGCGGCGTTTATTTCTACCCCATCCAACTTGGCGGAGGGAATGAGTCGACCAATCGCCTCCAAGTTCAGACCAATATTGGCGCCTGTTAAAAAGCAGGCTTAACAATGCGAATGCAGGCAGGCTCTATGATGATCATCGAAAGCCTGCCTGCCGCAATTACGCACCGACTATGTAGCGTTGCTCTTGCTCCACCACGCGCATCACAATGTCGCGTTGTACTTTTTTCTGATCCCTTCGTTTTGCCTCGCTCAGAATGAGTGAGGCAAAACGGTCGATATCCCGCATGTTTCCAAGGGTTGCCTCGTGCAGCGCGGCAAGCGCGTCATAGGCAAAGATATTTGTTTTCGTGCCGGCTTGTTCTAGGCGGTTTTGGACGTAGGCCGCTGTGTCATCAGCGGTCAAGGCATCGATCCGCAAACGGACATGAAGCCGTGAGTAAAGCGAGCGATTATGGCGTAAGGTAAGGCGGTCTTCAAGCGTTGGAAGTCCAATCAGGACAAGGGAAAGGAGCGCTTGGGAATCCCACTCGTAATTGAGCAAAACGTGCAGATGGTCCAGCGTGTCTTGATGCAAAAGATGAGCTTCATCAAGCAATAAAACCGGCCGAATTTTGTCTCGTGCGAGTTCTTCAACATGGGTGCTCACAGCATAAAAAAGCGCGGCCGCCGTGGCTTTGGCGCGCAGATCAAGGGCGACACAGAGCTGACGGTAGAAATCACGCCGGCCAAGCATCACATTATGGCAATAAGTTAGTCGAATATTTGGTGAGGTGAGGCGGCTTCGAACAGCCCTCAAAACACAGGTTTTCCCGACACCTGGTTCGCCTGTCAAAAGCACGCACTGCTTGGCTTTCACTGCTTCACAGAGGGCGTCAACAATAGGCTGTTTGGAGGGCGGGAGCCAGAGTTCATCGTCTGAAATTTCTTTGGAAAATGGGACCGTTTTTAATTCAAAAAATCGTTGTTCTTCGGAGGTCATCATTATGATTTTTCCTTGGATATTTGTGATGGAAGGCGGCCAAAATGTTTATCAAGCAGGACTTGAGGCGGATTAAAATCAACATTCTTTTTGGGCGGATTAACAGGCGGCTTTTGTCGTTCGCGATGGCTGTTGCTCACTGGACGAACAGCGTGCAACGCGATGATGACGTCATCGGCTTCAACCCAAGGAATGACGGGCGAATCGAGCGGGCAATGCGCGACGGTGACGAGCTTTTTGGCAAAGAATCCGCGGCGTATTTCCCAGTCTTTCCCCAGATGTGAAAGCGTGGAGTCATTTCGAACTCTGCGTTTTTTACGCACGGTCATCGCGCCGCGAAGCCTTGCTTCATCAGCCCGCTGAGGGCCTTCGGGATGCGCACGCCAGTGCGCATCCCAGACCTCCTGAGGGCTTTTCCCGAGGAGCCCGGCATGAGGTTTGGGGTGATAATAGGCGTCGACAAACGCGTGAAGGCGCACATTAACGTCATGAAGCGAGTTCACGCCGGTCAGGTGATCGAGGCAGCGTCCTCGAAGCGTGCGCCAAAAACGCTCCATTTTTCCGCGTGCTTGGGGATCGTAAGGTTTCGCGTGAATCAACCCAATTTCGAGGCGCCCGCAAGCGATGCTCAATGCCTCTCCACGATACGTTGAGCCGTTGTCGAGGTAGATTGCGTCAGGACAACCGTGGCGTTGAATCGCTCGGGTAAAAACCCCAAGCATGTCGACTTCTTTTTCACTCGCATGGGCCTCAAGGGCAATGATGGTGCGCGATGCGTCATCAAGCAGCCCATGAATTCGCAAATTAATTTTCTTGCCGTCCAAGGTTGTGATTTGGGTGCCATGGCAGACATCGCCATGCCACAGCGCGTTGGGATGCGCGGCTTGCCAACGCAAACGCTGGGTTTGGTCTTCAGGCGTTTTGTCGCGCGCAAGGCGCGGCAAATCATGTTCGGCATAAATTCGGCGCAGCGTCGAAACCGAGATCGCCTCCGCATCAAGCCGGCCATCGGCGATCAACGTGTCTCGAATGAGCATGGCCGAAGCGCTCGGATGTTCGCGCCGAATATCGAGCAAAAGCTCGACCAGTGCTTTTGGAAGCTGCTTTCCATGGCCTGCATCTTTGCGTTGTTTGGGCTTAAGCGCCTCGAGCCCACCTTGGCGATAATGATAATACCAACGCTGTAATGTGGGCACGGAGTAAGTCCGTGTCGTCCTGCTCTGGGGCGGTCGAAAGCGTTGTTTGCTTAATTCGACGAGTGCAAAACACAAATCTCCATGAGCCAAATCCATGTGGGCGACTTGGCCAATAATTTGAGCGCGATAGAGCGCGATCTCTTCACGAGAATCGCGAACTTGAGGCAATTTCATACCTTTTCCTTCGAAATGACCGCGACAATGCGGCGATTTCGTCATCTCACGCCTCCCAAATGGGCGTGAGATTCGGAATGGTGGATGAAAATAACGTCAAACTTGACGTGCAAATCCTCTCAAATTCCGTGCGCCTTCAATGGCAGCTTCGGTGATGCCAATAGGCTTAAGTTCAGGTGGAGCGCGGCCCGCAAAGGCTTGCCCGATCGCCTGAGCCCGAGTTTTGGGAGGGCCTCGAGGCAAAGGACCGAGTTCGGGCCAACTCGCGTTGGCCCAGACTCGAAGCTGTGGCCAGCTTGAATTATCCGAGCTCACGACGGCCACCTGGTGACGCACCTCGACCGCGGTCATAGACGTCCACATCGCGAGCGCAAAAACGATGACGGGCCGTGTATAACAGCGTCGTGGCACGGCGTCCGAGGGCAGCACCGTGATCGTGACACCACATAATCGACACCGAAATCTGCGGATTCGAATCTCCACCGATTCAAGATGAGTCATCACGACAAAACGACGTAATCGCATGCCATGACCCAGTACAATATATGGTTTCCCGACCGGCTTGGAAGCCGCATGGCACTTGGGGCAACGGGTGGGACGAGCAAGATCGATAGGAAGACAGCACGAAGAAAACTTCATCCAAATCTTGACATCGAAGGTAGTAGATAGGACGATCACGGCACTTGTAGTCAAACCACGAGCACAACGGGAAACTGGCGTAGAAACTGAGCTTCCGTTGCTTCATAACGGGAAGAGAAGCCTTGAAAACAGCTCTTCCCGTTATTTTTTTCTTGAAGCGGTCCCCAGGACGCATGCGCGTGAAAACACGCTCAGCATCAACCTCAAACAGCCTGATGTCCCGTTTTCACCCCAAAAATGTATTTAACGGAGATAACTTGCGATCTGCATCACGAATCCTGCGTGGAAAGTGACCGATAAGCCTTAAGTGACGCGCTTCTTAATAGCGCCTAGCTCAAGCACCGACTCGACACCGTCCGTATGGGTTAAGATGTTCGAGAAGAAAGATAAATTACTCGCACGCAATTGATCGCTTTTGTTGCGATCGATGTAGTCGTTGCCAAATTCACCCTTCCAAAAACTCTCTTGTTGGTTATCCATCAAATCCTCACTCTCGAAACGACTTTTGCCGTATATTAGAATTAATCGTCTTCAATTCTGGATGTGCAGATAAAAACGCCAATACATCTTCAAAAGGACGAATTTCAGGACCTAAAGTGTCGATAATCGATTTGATCAACGCCAAGTCCTCTTTGGTATCAACGGTCCAGCGTTCATAATGCATGTTTGGTATCCCGGACTCTACATGAAGGATTGGGCGTGTCGAACTGCAATCATACATGTAGGGCGTCACATGTTCCCGCTGATAGCCATGTTGCCCTTTCTGATTGGCTTCCATAAGGAATGAAGCGCTAAAGACTTCCACATCCAATCCAATCGGATAGGTTCGTTTGTCGGGCATCCGATTTGCGGCATAGTCGACGTCATTGTCTTGAAATGCGTTGATGACCTTGTCGATCACTGCTGGGTCCAGCAAAGGGCAATCAGCCGTTAGCCGAACATATGTGGGGGCTGGGTATGCCTGCGCGGCAGTGTAATATCGGGAAAGCACGTCGTCCAAGGCTCCGCGAACGACAGGGATGCGGAGTTCATGGCATTTGGTTACGATGGCATCGTCGGTTTCATCGATTGAAGTAGCAACGACGACGTCCGTAATTAGATGCGCGGCGCGGGCCCGCTCGACAACCATCTCTAACATCGTTTTGCCGCCAATCTCTTTAAGAACCTTACCTGGCAAGCGGGTTGAGCTCATTCGTGCCTGTATGATTGCGGTCACAGGGCTTTTCACGAAACCACCATTCTATATCCTTCCAACAACAGAGCGTTGTTGCGGCGCCAATCCGCCCTACTTCTCACTATCTCAATATTCTTTTCACCGATACATCTGCTTTCCTTCAGATCAGCGGCAGCTTGTGCCATGACATCTGCCAGATGCTTGATGTCGGTGGGGGGAAACAACCAGCCATTATCCGATTCTGTTACCCATTCCCGATTGCCAGGAATATCGGAAACAATGGGTGCAAGGCCGCACGCCATCGCTTCCAGCAGTGAAATCGATGACCCATCCGAGAGCGATGCGGAAACGTATATGTCGGCACTTTGAAGTTGAACAATTAACTCGTCAACATTGAGCTTTCCAAGCACCTCAACATGTCCACAACGAATATTCGAAATCTCTTCATGAATTTGCGAGGATAGAGGTCCCGAGCCAGCTAATAGGAGTTTGGAACCAGGATAATGTTCCGCCATTTGGCTGAAGGCTCTGATGACGATACCCACGTTATAAATAGGGTGCCAATTCCTTACCGAAATGAACGTGGCGTCGTTTCCCACACGCGTGACTGGGGGAGGGACAAATTGCTGGATATCGACACCCCATGGAAAAGAAACTGTGACGCCTTCAAATCCAATCCGACGTGCCGCTTGATCAACAGCCTGGCAGTCAGCAAAAAGGACCTCGGACCGTGTCAAAACCGATTCAGCCGCATACGACCACAAATGATCGCTACTTTGAGGAAGTAATAGGTCGCTGCCCCACGACATCGGAATCAAAGGAACGTCAACCACTTCCATAAGCGGAAAGGCCACCTCCTGAATCGGGCCGGCATGTACTAAGTCGGGATGGAAGCTTTCACTAAGCGTCTTCCAAATTGAAGCTAGAGCCGTTGCTCCCCAAGCGACGAAGTGACCCGGTCCCTGACTGGCGTCTTGGGTGATCTGCAAATGTACGACCTTACAGCCGAGATCTGATATGGCTTCAAGAAAGCGTCGATCGTGAGGGCCATTTGTGGCTGATGCGTAAACAACGTTCATAGGAATACTAGTCGATAATATCAAACCAAGATACTGGTGCGCCTTTCTTTATCATCTTGGCGGTACGCTTTCCGATGACGTTTTGTAAATCGTACGGACGTAAGGCGCCTGCAACAAAGGGTCTGAGTACTTCTAGGGCGTCGGTTTCGATGGACTCGCCCGCTTTCAAATCCCGCGAAGCACGCACACATCGTCGTTGTACAAATTGTGTTGCTTCCTCATTTTTTGCCACAAACTTTTGGGATGATCCCAAGGCGACTTCCAGTTCTCGAGTCCGTTCTACCATTTCGCGCCAAGCTGCCGGATTCAACGCGAACGGATGATCGGGACCACTACGGTCATTATCATCGGTGAAGTGTTTTTCAATGATTCGAGCGCCTAACGCAATGGCGCCGAGTACCGCGCTATGCCCGGGAGTATGATCCGACAAGCCGAGTACGACATCTGGGTACATGACGGAAAAAGTCTTTAAAACATTGAGATGCAGATGTTCAAAGTTGTCCAATGACCCAGTGTAGTTGGTATTGCACTGCATGAGACAGATATCCGAGGTCAGGGGAGTCAAGGCATTCATTGCACGTTCGACGTCTGCAATTGTTGCGGCTCCGGTTGCCAACAGAACTGGAAACCCTTTTTGGGCCATCCGTTCAATTGCCTCAAGCCAGTCGATATCCCCTGAGCCAACTTTGTACGCAGGCACATAGGGTGCGAGCATGTCGATTGCCTCAAAGTCATACGGTGAAGAGAAGTAGTGAATACCTACTCGATCGCACTCTTGTTTTAAAATCGGCGTCCAATCGAACGGAATCGAAGCATCTTGATAGACTTCAAAGACTGATTTTGACCATTTTGCTTGATGTGAGAGTTTCGTTCCTAGGTCCTCAAAACCCTCACGAGAGACAATATTTGCCGCCCGAAAGTTTTGGAACTTGGCAGCGTCTGCTCCTGCCTCTTTGGCCAGTCGAATCAAAGCGAGTGCGCGCTCAATACTGCCATCATGATTAGCACCAATATCGGCGATAAAGTAAGTGGGGTGGTTCGATCCGACCATGCGGTCGGCGATTGTAAATGTCTTCATGTCACTCGACTCCGGTCGAAAGAAGTTGGCGGTAATTGAGAAGACTCTCTTTTAGATTCGGCAATGAATGGCCAAGGAAATCGACGGTCTTCTGATTTGAGATACAGGTATTCAATGGCCTTCGTGCTTTGAGTCCAACATCTTGAAGACGACCGGGTTGCAATAAAGCAGTCACGTCAATTTCCAAGATGTCGGCCAGCATGCGCGCGAATTGAAATTTCGAGACACATTCAGATGAGACTAGATGGAATATCTCATTGGGCGGATCTTTTTGAATGAGCTCCCACATCAACTTGGCCACTTCGTGGTTCAAGAGAGGGGCAAAAAAGACATCCGAAAAGCCAGTGGTTTCCCGGTTATTAGCCCACTCGGTTGTTAACCACCGAGCCAAACCAGCTCGCGCGCCGAAAAAGTTCGTCCGGACGGTGACTGCCCGCTTCGTCACCTGAAGTTCGGCCGCTAGTTTTTGTCGAGCGTATGCATTGACTGGCTCCGTCGGATCTTGTTCCAAAGAGCCTTGCCCATTGAAAAAAACAGCGTCGGTAGATACATGCATCAATCGGCATTCATATCGCTCAGCCATATCGGCCAAGAAAGTCGGGAAGTCGGTATTCAAAACTTGTGCTTCGGGCGCCGATTCACATTGATCGACGCTGGTGAATGCGACGCAGTTTATGATCCATTCCGGCTTTTCTTTGGCGATCAAGTTCTCGACGTTTTCAAAACTAAGGACATCTAAGGAGCAATGTCGATACGCAACATCTTTGAGTGAGCGACTGACCCCCAGCAATTCAATATGTGCGGGCCGTGTTGTCGCGACTTCGTGTCCTAGTAAACCAGAATCTCCAAACAGGATGACCTTCACGTCATTTCCTGAAGAATTATTGTGAGTTCTGAGGGTGACAGCCAAGCAGGATTGATTTCGGAGCTGTATCGGAAACTGTCCACTACCGGAGTGCCACCTGTGTTTGTGAGCTTCTGATTATGTCGCGCCCACCACGTAAACTCTGGTTGAATCACAAAGTAATCATCAAATTCCAACGTGTTACGCGCGTCATCCTCCGAGATCATTACTTCGTGAAGCTTTTCACCTGGACGAATTCCGATAACATCAATTTCACATTCCGGACCAATGGCTTTGGCAAGGTCCAACATTCGCATGCTTGGGATTTTGGGAACAAAAACTTCACCGCCATGCATCCGTTCCAGACTTCTAATCACAAAGTCGACCCCTTGAGGCAGTGTTATCCAAAAACGAGTCATGTCGACGTGCGTAACGGGTAAGTGGCCAGTCTCTTTCAACTTTAAAAAGAGGGGGATTACGCTGCCACGACTTCCAACAACATTCCCATATCGTACGACCGAAAATCTTGTTTTTTTGTCGCCAGCATATGCATTTCCAGCAACAAATAATTTATCACTGCAAAGCTTTGTGGCTCCGTAAAGATTGACCGGATTACAGGCTTTGTCCGTTGAAAGCGCAACCACTCGTTCGACACGTCGTTCGATGGCGACATCGATGATGTTTTGCGCACCTAAGACGTTGGTTTTGATTGCTTCGAACGGGTTGTACTCACACGCAGGAACCTGTTTCAAAGCAGCGGCATGTATCACAATATCAACGCCGTCAAATGCGCGCATCAGGCGGTCTTTGTCTCTAACATCACCAATGAAAAATCGGATTCGTGGATCTTGGAACCGCGGGTCTCGTGACATCTCAAATTGTTTGAGTTCGTCACGGCTGAACACGATTACACGTTCTGGCGAGTGCTCGGTAAGTAGGGCGTGAATAAACGCCTTACCAAAACTGCCTGTGCCGCCGGTCACCAATACTGATTTACCATCAAAAACCGTCATTCGTCTCTCTCAACAAAAATTCGCAGGGAACATATCACGCGCTGATGCCCGTACCAATACC
>CAYMYJ010000065.1:0-22766 GCA_964394615.1 uncultured Bradymonadales bacterium
GCGGGTTCATCGGCGCGAGCATTCAGCCGCTGGACGAAAATCTGGCGAAATCATTCGGGCTTCCCCCTGATTACGGCGTGTTGATCGGGGCCGTTGAGCCGGGCGGGCCTGCATCGGTTGCCGGAGTACGACCGGGCGATATCGCGACAAGTTTCGAGGGCAAACGGGTGCATAATGTTCAGAGTTTTCTGGTCGCGGTGGCCGACGCTAAACCGGGACTCCCCGTCGAAATGCAGGTTGTTCGTGACACCAAAGAGATCGGGATCATTCTAAAAATCGGAGAACGACCTGATCCAAATCGTAATAAAATTCAGATCAGCGAAGAAAAAGAACCTGCGCCGTCTGGGAGACTGGGAATTCAGGTTCGTGCGTTGAACACGGAAACGGCCCTTCGCCTTGGAACCACCTTGCAAAAGGGTGTTGTGGTGGAGCGTGTTGCGGTGAATGGCATCGCCGCGCAAATCCTGCGACCTGGCGATGTGATTCTGGAGGTCGACGGCAACGAAGTTGGGACCCCCGATGAACTCGGGAGGGCTATTTCCTCGGCCAAACGCCAAGTAATCCGCCTTCTGGTGTTGCGAGATCAACGCACGACTTTCGTCGCCTTCAAAGCGACCTAACCTTGCGTCAGGCAACCAGAACTACGTAGTATGTTCAGGGGAGAAAACCATGAGAAACATACTGCTAGTAGATTCCGATGCCTTCGCGAGGCGCGTTTTCTCCCGAACGCTCACTCGGCGAGGATATTGCGTCACGTCGTGCGCAACGCACGACGAGGCGCTGAAGTTGACGGATGGCCAGATCGTCGAAGTTATCGTCACCGACACACGTTTACCGACCGGCGCTGGGAGCCTGATCCGTGACTTTCGCTCCAACGGGTTCACGGGTCCTACCATCGTCATCACCTCGATTTTTGAGCCCGAAGCCGTGGGCACCGACGTCACACTTTTGCTGCATCGCCCGATTTCGCCGGCCGACCTCGCGTTCGAGGTCGAACAACTGATTTCGCCTGAGACGCTTGAGGTTTCGAGCGGGCAAAGTGAGGCGGAATGGGTTCCCGAAGATTGCGCGGAACGTGTTTCAGAGCTTTTGGCCCAAATGGACGACGCGGCTGCGACCCGCGATGTTTTCAGGTTGCGTGACCACCTCTTAGTCGGACTAGAAGAAGCCAAGGCGAGCGGTCTTGTCAGGGTGGGACAGGCGTTGGCGCGGGCCCAATTTGCGATGGGGACCTTAGTTGAGCGCGATTCGCAGGAGGCGTGGAAGCAAGTCATCCAGGCTTTGGACGACGCCCATTTGGCGAGCCACGGCAATGGTGCTCCGAGTGAAGGGCCGCGATTTGCGATCTGCACACGCGACCAAGCGCTTCAAGCGTCGCTGATTCCGATTGCGCGGGAAAACCTATTTGAGATCGAAGACATCGCCCCTGAGCGACTGCTCACTCGGGTTTCGGCAGAGAAGTTCGACGGGATTTTCCTGGATCTCGATCTACGGCCTGAAGTCGACGTGACTTCGCTGGTCGGCTTGCTTCGAGCACGACAGGCATCTCAGGCCATCCCGGTGGCCTTCTTATGTGCGGGTACACGTCTAGAGCATCGCGTTGAAGCCGCTGTCGCGGGCGCGACACGATTCATCCAAAAGCCGATGTCCACGGCGGATTTCGTGGACGCTGCGCAACATATGGCCAGCATCGTACGGGCGGGAAAACCCCGCGTGTTGATCATCGACCCTGACCCCAAATTTGGCGCGGAAACCATCCGAACGATGAGCTCCGAAGGGTTCAACGCCTGGCACTCGGAGCATGTGCGAAATATCTTCGACTTGCTTGAGCAGTTTGACCCCGATGTGGTCCTTCTAGCTGTATCGTTCCCCGATCTGAGCGGACTCGACGTCTGTCGCATGCTTCGAACGTCCCCCAGATGGAGCGACCTTCCGGTTTTGATGGTCTCGGAACACTACGGCCCGCGCTCACGAATCGCGGCGTACAAGGCCGGCGCGGACGACGTCTTAAGCAAACCTCTCCTGCGCGAAGAACTCATGGCCCGACTGCGGGTGCGGATCGACCGTATTCGACTCACCCGTGAACGCGCCGACCGGGACTCCCTCACGGGGCTTCTGACCCGACGGGCATTCATGGAACGTATTTCTCAGCGGCTCGCGGAAGCCCGAAGAAACGGCAGACCCCTCACACTTTGTCTGGTCGATCTTGATCACTTCAAGGGCGTCAACGACACGCATGGCCATGCAGCTGGAGACCAAGTGTTGTCGCAGTTGGGGCGTCTGATGACCGAGCGCTTTCGCGTCGAGGACCTTCGATGCCGCTGGGGTGGAGAAGAGTTCGCCATCGCCTTCGTCGATGAAGACCTTCGAACCGCGCGCAGCGTGTTGCAGCGAGTCCTCGAGGAGTTTTCCCAGGTGGAGTTTGGGCTCGATGATTCGAAGCCGTTCCATGTCACGTTTTCGGGCGGATTGGCTGAATTTGGACGAGACGGTCAGAAGTTCGACGAGCTCGTGAGAATCGCGGACGAGCGGCTCTATGTCTCCAAGGCGGCTGGGCGAAATCGAATCACCCCATGACCAATGCTGACAGGTTTGATAGTGTCGGCCGCCGTCCTGCGGAGTCTTCTTGGCGACACGTCTTTCCACACTACTGACCACTATTCCTGAACTCGGTTTCGTGCCCTCTGGCAGCGTACGGATCCCCGAGCTGCAGAATGTCCGCATGACTCGCCGTATTCAGCATATCGTTGACCATCCGGCGTTCCAGCGGCTTCGACGCGTCAGGCAATTGGGCCCCACCCATCTGGTTTACCCGGGTGCGACCCATACTCGTTTTGAGCACAGCCTTGGGGTTTATGCGTGTACCCAGCGCTACGTGCTGAATCTGCTTCAAACACCAGCGTTCGAAGAATCCGTCAAAGAAGAGGATATTCTGACGGTTTTACTCGCCGGGCTCCTGCACGACCTAGGGCATTATCCTTTTGCGCATAACCTTGAGGCGCTTCACCTTAAGGGCCGAGATACCCCTCGGCACGAGGACGTCGGCGGCCGGATTATTCGTGGTGACATTGCAGCTCTGCAGGGCGATCAGCCTGTTGGCGAACTGATCCGAACGCATTTCGGCGTCGATCCCGAACGCGTCAACGCACTTTGCACCGGCCTGGGTATTGAAACCTCGATGGATAAGATCTTGCGGTCGATCATCTCGAGCGCGATTGATGCCGATAAGATGGACTATCTGGAACGCGACAGCATTCATCTGGGCGTTCCCTACGGCCGAAATTACGATCGTGAACGGCTGCTGAGTTCACTGACATTGAACGAAGCCGAGGATCGCATCGCGATCTTGTCCAAAGGAAAAGTGTCGGCCGAAATCTTCATTTTTGGCCGCTATACGATGTTTAGCGAAGCTTACTGGCATCACACCGTGCGTTCGGCTTCGGCGATGATGGAAGCCGCTCTCGCGGCGTTTTACAGTCGCAATGAAATCCATGGCGACGAGTTGTTGAACGTGTTGATTTCCCACAGCGACGATGAGCTGCTGAGCTGGCTGTCCCGTGAGTCGCCTGAATCAAGCGCGACCCGCTATCTAATCGACCCGCTGTACAGAAACCAACGCCGCCTCCACAAACGTGTTGCCACCTACAGCCGCGTCTACACTGAGCCCGACAAACGCAGCGCCTACGAGAAAATCTACCAGATGGACGCCGACCAGATTTATAATCTAACCGATCGTCTGCGAGTCAAGCTCTCAAGCTTACTCGGGCGGCCTCTGCATCCAGCCGACCTTATCATCGACACGCCTCCACGTGATAAGGACAGGCTCGAAACGGTTGACGTGATGTATCCAAACGCCTCGGGGCGACGGCAATATCCACTTCATGAACTCTCCCGCATCGTTGCCGGTGTGCAGGATGACTTCATGATGGTGGTCAAAAAGATTCGGCTCTTCGCCGAGCCACGAGTCGCAGCAGATCTTGCGAAGCTCGATGGAGTCGAAGAGTTCCTCCTCAGCGAGATTCTGCGCAAATGAAACGACTGCTCCCACTCCTGCTGCTTTCAAGCTGCGCCTCCGTTGGCTCCATAAATGAGACGCCGATCACTCAACAGAAAAACGAATGCCCAAATGGCGTCTGCGAAAACGTAGAAGTCTTTGAGGAGCCCGTGTCCACCGTGTCCGAGGAAGTGAATTTCCTTTCACATGGCGACACTCTATCGGGCGAAATCCTGCGGCCGGTGGGCGTGAGCGGCCCCTTGCCTGGGATTCTGATCCTGCATGATTTTGGCACGCATAATCGCGACGGCATGGTTCGAGAGAGCTTCGGCATTCATCTTCCGGTGGAGGTGCCAATCTATCGAACCATGGCGGAGCAGCTGGCAGCGCTTGGGTTTGCGGTGATGATTTACGACAAACGGACCTGCGTTGAAGGCGGTCGGGTTTGGTGCACCTATCCCAGGGCCTATCTAAATGCCGGAAAGGACGACCTAGGATCGGTGCTCGCCGACGATGCGCAGTCTGCGATGAAGTCTTTTACAGCTCGAAAAGATATCAGTGGAGTGTCGTTGATCGGTCACGGACAGGGCGCAGAATTGGCCCTGGAGTTGTCGCGACGCGGCGTCAAAATGCGCAGCATCGCGGCGCTAAGCCTGTCCAATGCGTCGGTGACTCAACAGGTGGTCTATCAGTTGCGCTCGAGCAAAGAGGCGCTGGAGACACGCCTGAAGGAAAAGAACGACGCCGAAACCGACGAGATGAGAAAACAGCTCGTGAAAGTCGAAGCGTCGTTGGCCGAGGCCAAGATCGCCTTTGCCGCAGACACCAAGAACGCAAGCTTTGGCGGTGTGGACGGCACCGTCTGGAAGAGCTTCGATCGCCTGCATGAACACGCTCTGGAGCACGCGCAGGTCCACACGATTCCATTGCTGGTCGTGATCGGAACCATGGATTTGAATTCCCCAGACTCCGACGAGGAGAAGCTGAAGTCGCGGCTTGGAAAAGGAGTCCGCTGGGAGTCGTTGGACGGCGTGTCGCATGACCTGGTGGACCTCACCAGTGATGCGACGACGATCTCACAGGACTTGTCTCAAATTTTGGTCGACTTTTTGAAGACTCCGACCCGATAGACTCAGGACCGGTACTCGTCGCGAAGCTCGGATACGTATTCGTCGTCGGCCTTTGGCGGGGCGTCGGTGACCTCTGGCAGGTCTCCTTTTCGACGACGTGACCACATCCACACGACGCCACCAGCGCCCAGCATCCCACAAAACAAGAGGCCCATCAGGCCGACGTTGTCCAAAAGAGGAGGGTCGACCAGGCGAAACTCCTCGCCATATTCGGTGACGACTTTCTCTTTGATTTGGTCGACGGTCATGCCCGCGCGAGCCATATTCTGAATATCCATGCGGACCTCAGCCGCATTGGGCGAAGGGCACATGGCGATAGTCTTGCCTGGGCAAAATGGAGAATAAATCTCCATCGAGACTTCCTGCGTCACGCGAGAAATATGGCCTTCGTCCTGAGCAAAAGCCTGAGAGACGTGCAGCGAGACAGCCATGAATAGAGCAAAAACGATTACCTTCACTGTTTGATCTCCTCGATCGTGTCCGTACCGAGCCATGATTTGCGCACAGCGAGTGCGCCGCTAGCAGCCAAGGGGTCGGCAAGAATCTCGTACTTGGTGGGGGGTTCCTCACCGATGATGATTGGGACGTCGACCAATTCAGCGTATCGGAAAACATGAAAAACGGGGGCATTTCCTATTCCGGCAATCCTCAGACGTTCGTCCAGATTGGTTGCCGAAACTTTGAAACCATCGATCGCGACCAATTCGTCCCCTGGGGACAAAAAACCTGAACTTGGCCCATCCGAACTGACTTGGTCGATCACCAAGCGGTCTCCCTGAGCGCGCGCTTTCACCCCAATCCACGGGCCCGCAGGGTCCTTCCCATGAGACTTTTTGAGGGTTAGCCCGGCGAGCGCCAACACACCTTCGTAGTCGAGCTCCTCGGCACGTCGAACCCAGGTGTCGAATTGGGTCGCGACTTCGATGCCGGTCGCCTCAAACACAATCTCGTCGAATTTGGCTTCAGGGTAGCCGCGCTCCTTTGAGTGGTGCTGCCATAAGAACTTCATTACGTCATCGAGGCCCTTCGCCCCGCCGCTTGCCTCGCACAAAAAGACGTCCAACATCGCGGCGACAATTTGTCCTTTCAGATAATACGAAACCGTCGAGTTCAAATTATTTTCATGAGCCCGATAGAGTCGAATCCAAGCGTCAAAGCTCGATTCCTCCAACGACTGGGCAAGACGGCCTGGGATGCCATCAAGTTTTTTGATTTGATCGGCGAGGAATTCCAAGAACTTCACCGGCTGAATGCGCCCGGCTCGAAGCAGCGTCAAGTCGTTGTAGTAGCTGGTGATGCCCTCAATGGACCAGATGTCGCGCGTGTAGTTTTCGCGCTGGTAATCGAAAGGTCCCAGCGCGACAGGCCGGATACGTTTCACATGCCACGTATGAAAATGCTCGTGGGCAAATAGCGCCAGAAACCCCAGGTATTTGTCGTCCGAAATTGGAACGTCCAAGCTTCCTTTTGAGCCGCAAAAATCGTGGCGTGGGAACATCAATGCCGTGCTGCGACGATGCTCGAGTCCGCCATATACCCCGTCGGTAAGCAGCAGAATCGTCAGGTAGTGTTCGTAGGGTACCTTGCCCCCGAAAACGGCTGCATTGGTCTCGACCAACGCCGGCATATCGCGTTTCAACCGTTCGACGTCGTAATTGCCGCGGCCCCAGATCGCTACGGTATGTTTAGCGCCCGCAGCCTCAAATTCGAAGCATGGATGAGGGCCGACCTCGATCGGTGAGTCGTAGAGTTCATCGAAATCGACGGCGGAAAAAAAGTCGTGGGCATCGACTGGGCGCTCAAGCTGAGTGAACACCTTCCAACCCTCGGGTGATACGACCTCGACTTCGATCGCATCTGTCAGCCGAGTCTCTGGATAGAGGAAGACGGCCGTGGGTGTCAGGAATGCGTGCGTGCCGTCGATATGGTTATTACGCACGCCCAAATCGTGGCCGTACACCTCGTAGGAGACGTGGATCGAATTTGTGTCGCGGCAGTCGACCTTCCACGATGTTTTGTCGACTTTGCGCGAGCTTCTTTGGCGCCCATCGTCGCCGGTGACTTGCAGCCGCGACAGAAACTGTGCGTATTCACGCACCATGTAGGAGCCGGGGCTCCATACGGGCAAGAGCAGGCGTACATCCGAAATTTCCCCGACTCCGTGAAAGGTCGCCTCGATGCGGACGCGGTGTTTCTCGGGTTCTGCGAGAATGACTCGAAATCTGATGGGGGTCATTGGGTCTCCAAATCGTGTTCGGCAGGAAGGTATCAGCCCCATCGAGTCGCGCCAAGCGTTGACAGGGACGATGACGCGCGGGCATAACCGGACAGCATGCGAGGGTACCGATGTCGACAGACTCTAAAAACGAAACACACAGTCCCGAAAAAACCAAAACTGCGCCTCGTAAGAAGGCGGCGCCAAAGCCCGTTGACGCCGAGAAGAAGCCCGCCAAAGCAACGAAGGTGGCGGCGCCAAAGGCCGCCAAGGACGCGAAGCCCCCAGCCAAAGCTGCTAAGAAGGCTCCAAAGCCCGATGCTGAGAAGAAGCCGACCAAAGCAGCGACAGCCAAACTCGCAAAGGCGGCGGCCGAGCCCGTCACCGAAGTGAAAAAGACGTCTACCGTCTCGCTTATCACCGGGTTCCCGGGCTTTTTAGCGACTCACCTCGCCTTGGAAATCGCAAAGCGAGAGCCTCTTGGTGACTTGCACTTCTTGATCGAAAAGCGCTTTCAAGCCGAAGCCCAAAAACGCCTTGCACGAATTCGACGTGAGTCGCCGGAATTTAAGGGCAACCTTGAGTTGATTCACGGTGACATCACCAAACCGCAATTGGGCCTCGAACCCGAAACCTACGATTCGTTGCGGCGATCCATCACTCATGTGTGGCATCTGGCCGCGATCTACGATTTGGCGGTGCCCGAGGAAATCGCGTTCCTGGTCAACGTGGGCGGCACGGTGAACGTTCTCGATTTTTGCGAGGCATGCACGTCGTTTAAGCATTTGAACTACGTTTCGACCTGCTACGTGAGCGGAAAACGGACGGGCTTGATCTATGAGAGCGAGCTCGACGAAGGCCAGCCGCACCATAATAATTATGAATCGACGAAATTCTGGGCCGAAATGGAGGTCCAGCGACGCATGGACACGATCCCAACGACCGTTTTCCGGCCAGCCATCGTCGTGGGCCATTCACGAACGGGTGAAACCGACAAATACGATGGGCCCTATTATTTGCTGAAGATCATTGATCGCATGCCCAAGTGGATGCCCTTCATGAATGTCGGACGTGGCGACACCGTCGTGAACATCGTCCCGGTCGATTTCGCTTCGAGCGCACTCGCCGAACTTGGTCTGCGCGACTCGTCCGTGGGCGAAGTCTTCCAGCTTGCCGACCCTAATCCGATGCGGGCCAGAGACATCACCGCGCTTGGGCTCAAATGCCTGGGAAGACGGCTGGCCGTGGGAATGATTCCGCCAGGTCTTGCCAATCGAGCGCTCAAGAATGACGCGGTCGAAAAAATGGTGGGCGTGCCTCGAGAAATCCTTGGGTACTTCACCCACGATGCTCGTTATGACGCCGCCAACACGGCACGAGCGCTGCAAGGCGCGAAAATCAAATGCCCGCATCTTTCGACCTATCTTCAGACGCTGGTGGACTACTACCAGAGCCATCCTGAAGGTTCAGATTCAGCCCGTCGGCGCGCCTGATTCTGGGCCGAGTTCGCTCCGATCCATCCCTTCCAAAAACTGAAGCGGCTCAGCGGGTTTGAATACCGCGGGCCACGCCCGTATACTGCTGCGATTCGGCATACGCCGCAGCTGCGATAGTTAAGGGAATTGAATGCTTCGACACGTACAACATGTTGTTTTATATTGTCTCTTACTCACCACATTTGCTTGTGGTTCCGACGTAATTGACTCAAATAACTCCGCCGTGAAACCTGATGTAAGTCAGGCAGACGTGTCGATTCCTGACATGGCTGTCGAGCCAGACGCTTCGGTGACCCAGCCAGACATGGGTACGGAAGAGGATTTTGGGCTCTTCGATTTTGGCACCTTCGACTTCGGTGATGCCGAACTTGGACCGCTGACCTTCGATGCCGTGCTGCCTCCGCGCGGCCCAGTGACAGGCGGAACACCGTTTGTGATCCAGGGAACTGGGTTCACCAACCAGACCACGATTTATTTTGGCTCGCGCCTGGCTCATGTCGATTTGGTCGACGGCGAGCTTGTCGGTCAGACCCCAGCGGGACAAGGCGTCGGCCCCGTCAACGTGAAGGGCCTCGATCCGCAAAGCGGCGAATTTGTCCTCGAAGGTGGCTACGAATACGTCTCGACCCTCTCAATCACCGAAGTCACGCCGGGCACCGTGCCCAGCACCGGCGGGGTCGAGGTCACAATCACAGGGTCTGGATTTGACGCCGATACTCGTGTGAGTTTCGGTGGCGCGACAGGCCTGAGGCATGTGCCGATTTCAGCCACATCGATGCGAGTGATCACCCCACCCCATCTGCGAGGCGCTGTCGACGTTCGTGCGTCGAATCGTGACGTGACGGCAATGCTGCCTCAAGGGATGACCTATTTTGACCCGCTCTCACTTGAATCGGTGCGCCCAGCCACCGCTCCGACGGCAGGCGGCATCCCGGTCACCCTGATTGGAACAGGCCTAAGCCTTGATATGATTGTAGAATTTGGCGGGCCTGCTGCCACCGTTGAGTCCGTGAATGCGGATGGCACCGAGGCGATTGTCACGGTGCCGGCTCACGCGGCCGGGCTTGTGAACGTTCGACTCGAAAACGCCACCGACGCGGTGATCACCGAAAACGTGTTCTATTATGCGGCCCCCGGCACGTTTGAGATCGTCGCGGCGAGTCCGAAACAGGCCGCTGCCATTGGCGGCTCAAAAATCACATTGATTGGCTCGGGGCTCGACGCTGCGGGCTTGTCCATCGAAGTCGACGGCATCCCAGCGACGATCATCGAAGCAGGCCCGGGTCACGTGGTGATTCAGGTGCCGGCACACGCCCCAGGCGTGGTCGATATTTACGCCTCAGCTGGAGCGCAAAACAGCACACTTTCAGGTTTTGAGTACGTCGAAAATCTCTGGATCGACAGCATCACGCCGAACAGCGACACGACGGCCGGCGGCACCACGGTTGTCATCAAGGGTGAGGGGTTCACGAATGCAAACGGTGTTCGATTTGGCTTGGTTCCTGCCACGTTCACGGTCATCGACGCACAGACCATCGAAGCCGTCACCCCTGGGCACTCGGCCGGCGTGGTGGATGTCACCGTGGTCCGCGGCTCGATCGACGCGACCTTCAAAAAAGCGTTTACGTTCACCGAACCGCTTGGTGTCTACTCTTTCACACCCATTCGCGGTTCGGTCGCAGGCAACACCTACGTCGTGTTTCTGGGCCGGGGATTTGTTGGAAATATCGACGTGACCTTTGACGGCGTCGCCGCCGCGAGCGTCCAGGTTTTGGACGCCCAGACACTGGCAGTTCGCACGCCGCCCCATGCCACGGGACCTGCGATCGTGAAGGTAAAGCGCGGGCAAGAGGAAATTACAGCCGGCTCGGTTTATACCTTCTTTAATCCCGGCGCACGCCTTGGTGGAGCCTGGGGTGGACCGATTCAAGGGGCTGTGAATGTCTCGGTGTACGAGATGGGCGGTGGGCCAATCGAGAACTCATTTGTGATGCTTTCGACCAATGCTGCCACACCCTACCAGGGCTTCACGGACGTAAACGGCATGGTCACACTGTCCGGCCCAGACGTTTACGGCGAACAGACCATCACTGCCATCGCTGCTGGGTATTCGGCAGCCAGCATTCAAAAGGTTGATGCGGAAAACATCACGCTCTTCCTGTCTCCCCCACCAACCCCCGGCTCTGGTGGTGCAGAACCTCCCTTGGCGTTCTTTAACGGCCGCATCACGGGTCTAGATAAACTGGCGGAGCCTGGCCCCACGCAGTTCCAGATGGCCGTCGTACAGACGACACAGATCGACCCCGACACCGATAATCCAGATCCAGGTCTTGGCAACGTTGTTTATGCGGATGGGCCCTACACGTTGAACTCACGAATTGGTGATCTTGCGTTGGTGGCTGTCGGCGGCATTTTCGACAATGCGACCGGCGTGTTCACACCGCTTCGGATGGGCGTAGTCCGCTTTCAGGTCGCAGCAGACCAACAGGTACAAACGGTCGACATCGACTTGAATATCCCGCTCGAAACGGTCCTCACGTTCAAATTGAACGGGGCAATCCTCAAACCGGCTGGGCCCGATATCAATCAGGTCACTCCTTATTTGGACCTTGGTTTTGAGGGTGTTTTTGGAGGCTACGACGTGGCCACAGGAACCACCGATATCATCCAGGCGACTCATCAGGCCCCCTTGACCGGCGTTCTGGCCGATGCCGCGTATTTGGTGATTGGCGGCTCAACGACCGAACTGGCAGGCGTTCCTTTTTCGACCGCTTTCAAACGGAACGTTCGAAATACGGCACAGGTGATTCAGCTGCCGCCGTTGTTGGGCGTACCGACGTTTACCAGTCCGACAAATGGTCAGGTCCCCACCGACCGACTCTTCCAGTTTACGACCGGCTCGACGAACCTGCCGAGTTTCTATTACGTGCGAATCGTGGACTTTCAGCAGACGCCGATCTGGGATGTATTCTTGCCTGGAAGCCAGACAAGTTTCCGACTTCCTGACTTCCCATCGTTTGCGAACGTGCCCCCCGAAGATCGTCCTTCGCCCTACCCGCTTGGGACCTACATGCTGCAGATATTTGCCATTCGGGAACCGGGTTTCTTGTACTCAACTGTCTCCTACGGAAATCTGGATATCGCTCGCTGGGACGCCTATGCGGCCAATATTCAACTGATTTCATTCTGAGGTTTCTGTGAGACTTTTCCCTTGCGGTTGGTCGACTCAAATTTGGAATCGGCTCCGGCATCGGGCGGCTCTATTGGTGCTGATGAGCATGGCCCTTGGCTGCGGCGATTGCGTCAGCGTGAATGATTTTGTCGACATCACCGATGTTCGGATCGATATCGCCGAAAATGACGCAGGGAGAGACTCTTCGGACCCCAAAGACACGGGAAACACCACCAATCCTGATGGCGGAGAAAAGGATTTCGGTCCCCTCTTCGACTTCGGCTTCAACGATGCAGACTTCAATCAACCGTTTGAGCTCACGGCCGTTGTGCCTGGAACCGGCCCTGTGGGCGGCGGAACCATGGTTCGCATCGACGGAACGGGGCTTGAAGATGGTTCGACGGTCTTTTTTGGCAGCCAACCCGTGGAAGCGACACTTTCACAGGGCCGGTTGGTCGCCCGAACACCGGCGGGCTCGGCGCCCGGGCCGGTTTCGGTCAAAGTACTCGCGCCAGATGGCGAAAGTCGGGTTCTGACAGACGCTTTTCGATACGTCACCGGCCTTGTAATTCAGAGCGTCTCGCCGGAACGAATTCCGACGGTTGGCGGGGTCGAAGTCGAAATCAAAGGCGAGGGTTTTGAACCCAATTCTGCGGTTAGTTTTTCGGGTGACCCGGCTCTACGCGTAAGTTTTGTGTCTTCGGGTATTCTGCGGGCGCTGGCCCCACCTAGGGCACGCGGGTTTGTTGATGTACGTGTCACGACGCCCTATGCATCGGCGGTTCGCCCACGCGCCATCGAATATTTCATCCCTCTAGAAATCACCGAGATCACCCCGGCCTCGGGCCTCATCGGCGGTGGAGATACCGTCGTCTTGAAAGGCGCCGGCTTTGATTCGACGATGCAGGTTCGTTTTGACGGAACCTTGGCGCAGGTCGTCAACGTCAACGTCGTGCAACAGGCGGTGCAGGTCATCACCCCCGCACATGGCGTGGGCCTTGTCGATGTTTCGGTTTCGACCGAATTCGAAGCCGCAACCCGTGAAGACGGGTTCTATTATGCCACGAACACCGCGCCAATCTTGGCCGCCATTGCCCCGGCCTTGGGTCCAGAATCCGGGGGCAACGAAGCCCTCCTCATTGGACAGGGCTTAAACTCTCCAGGGGCGACCTTCACGATTGGAGGCGCATCAGCGAGTGTGACGGCGGCAACCGCAACCGCAGCACGCGTGAGTGTGCCGGCGGGATCGGGTTTGGCGGATGTCGTATTTGCGATCTCGGGAGTGGAAACCAGCCGACTTTCGCAGGCTTACTCTTATTTTCCAGATCTGCGCGTCACCGCGGTAAACCCAGCGACCGGATCGGTCGACGGCGGGAATCAAGTGACCCTCACAGGCAAAGGCCTCGTGGGCGCGAAAGTCACGATTGGTGGGGTTGAGGCCGAGGTCGTTTCCGCCACCGACACGCAAATCACGGTGGTTGTACCGGCACATTCCGCTGGCATTGTAGACGTCTCGGTTGAACGCGACGGACTGAAGGCCAAGGCGACAGGCGCCTACACGTACATCGATCGGCTCGAGGTTTGGGGATTCACACCCGTACGCGGCTCAGTCGCAGGCGGCACATTTATTCAGGTCCGTGGACGTGGATTTTTGGGCAATCTGGTCGTCGATCTAGACGGAGTGGTTGGGGATACGGTTCGCCGAATTGATCAAAACAACCTCACGTTTTTGTCGCCACCACACGCTGAGGGCGAGGCCGAACTCACCGTTTCTACGGGCCAAAACGACGCTACCGCGCCTTATACTTACGCGTATTTCAACCCGGCCTCACGGCTCGGCGGAGCGTCAGGCGGACCGGTCAACGGCGCCGTAAACGTCACCGTCTATTCGCTTGGTGGGGGTCCGTTGGAAAACGCGTTTGTGATGTTGTCGACACGCGCTGACACACCTTACCAAGGCTTCACCGACATCAATGGAATGATCACGCTCTCGGGCTCGGATCTTCTGGGACCCCAAACAACGACGGCCACAAAAACCGGGTATTCGACAGCCACGATTCAGACTGTAGACGCTGAAAACATCACATTATTCTTGAATATTTTGGACCCGCCACCCAATCCAGGTGGAGGCGCCTTGCCTCCCTCGGCTGCCGTATTTGGGAACATCAGTGCGACTGGAAAGCTTTCCGACCCCGCTGACCAAAACACCTACGACCTTGCCATCGTCGGAACCACGACCCGTACCATCTTCGGAAACAACCCCAGCGCAGGTCCCAACGCAATCGTGCTCGGCGAGGGCAGATACGAGCTCAACACTCGAATCGGCGACATGGCGATCGTCGGACTTTGTGGTGAGTACAACTCGCTGACTCAGGTATTCACGCCCAAGCTGATGGCCGTGAAACGCTTTGTTTTTGCCAACGACCTCGACCGCCTCGAACACGATTTGGTCTGTGATATTCCGCTGGATGAGACTTTGACCTTCAAGCTCACCAACACCAGCTATGCGCCGTCTGGACCCAACACCAATCGCGTGGATGTGTTTTGGGACTTCGGGTTTGAGGGCGTTTTCCGAAGCCCCATCTCTGGAAAGAGCCTCAGCAATATTGTCGCGGTGAAGGGCCAACCCAAGATGGAAGGCAGCCTCGATGACGTGCGTTTTGTGGCCATCGGCGGCTCGTTCACCAATCAGGGCGCACCGTTTTCTCGCGCGAAAACCGATCGTTTCGCCTTCACCCAAAATGTCGTGTCGGTGCCACCACTCTTGGACGTGCCACTTCTGATTTCGCCGGTTGCCGGTGGGGTTGTGCAAAATGGCTCGATTCGATTTGAATCTGACGGGCCCTACTACCCCGACTTTTTCTATCTGGTCCTACGAAACGACTCGGGAATCCCGGTTTGGCAGTGGGTGATCCCGGGGTCACAGCCTTATGCCCTCTTGCCTGAATTCCCGGATTTCTCGGGACTTCCTGCAGATGTACGCCCGGTCCCCATGGTCGGAGGCGCCCTCTACCTTTCGATCTTTGCGGCCAGAACCACCCCCGGTTTCTTGTTCGAGACGATCTCGTATCGTGAGATCGACAACGAGTCTTGGACGGCATATTCACTGAATGCGACGACGATTCAATTGCGTTGAAGCCGCACCGTCCTCTAGACTCCAATCTCCAGAAAAATAAGGTCGATTATGGCTAGTGCAGGAACACCTGCGGTTGCGAAAAGGGAGATCTTTGGTTGGGCGATGTATGACTTCGCCAACTCGAGCTACACCACTGTCGTCATTTCATTCGTCTACTCGGCGTTTTTCACGCAACACGTGATCCCCGCCGGATCGAAAATCCGTGATTCCTACTGGGCGATCGCAATTATCGCCTCGACGATCATCGCGATTATTTTGTCCCCGTTGGTGGGTGCACTTTGCGATTATTCCGGCGGCAAAAAACGCTACCTATTGATCGCCACCCTCACCTGCGCCTTGTCGACAGCCTCGTTGGCTTTTGTGAGCCCGGGCGACATCTGGATGGCCATCGCCCTGATCGCGATAAGCAACGCAGCCTTTATGGTCGGTGAGAGCTTCGTGGCGAGCTTTCTGCCCGATTTGGCCACCCCGGACAATATGGGTGTGATCTCGGGCTTAGGCTGGGGTTTAGGCTACATGGGCGGTCTGGCGAGCTTGATGCTCACCTACACGTTTCTGGGCGATGCAACCACACTTCCGGGCGGCGAAGTCGTCTCGCGTAATCAGATCGCGATGGTGCTGATTGGAGCGTTCTTTTTGATCTCAGCGATGCCAACCTTTTTGTTGGTTAAAGACCGCTCAAAGGCCAAACCTGGTTTTGAGGACGCGTCGATGGCCAAGCTGCTCAAGGTCGGCATCGACGAGCTCAAGGGCTCGGTCCATCTGGTCAAAGAATACAAAGTCCTGTTCCAGTTTTTCTTGGCCTTCATGGTCTACATGGCGGGCCTTGAGGTCGTCATCAAGTTCATCGGCATCTACATCGATGCCGAGCTGGCCTTATCTCAAGGCTACAAACAGGGCCTCTTCCTGATCCTGCAATTCAGCGCAGCCGGCGGCGCGTTGGCGTTCGGATTCCTGGAGACCAAACTGGGCGCCAAGACCACGGTGCTCAGCACGATCGTGTGGTGGATTCTGGGTGTGCTTGCCATCTTCTTTTTGGATGACCTTTCGGCGGTCATCGGAACATCGCGCGAAAACGTATTCATGGCGATTGGTGTGATTGCGGGCGCGGGGATCGGCTCGATCCAGAGCTCGTCACGAACCGTGGTCGGTTTACTTTCGCCCCCAGGTCGCTCCGCTCAGATGTTTGGGTTCTGGGGCATGTTCATGCGCCTTGCCATCATCTTGGGAATGACGTTCGGTCCAGTCGCAGACGCGCTGGACTCAAGGCGTCTAGCGCTATTACTTGTCGTTGGATTCTTTGCGATCGGCGGCGTGATGCTGTGGCGAGTGCCGATCACCGAAGCGATTCAGTCGAACCGCGATGCACGAGAGGTCTAGAATCGGCCAAATACGCCGATTCCAGCCCCTGCCGGCACGACCGTTGGCGCAACTTTGACCGCATTTGGGTTGGAGTCGCCTGCCAGTTTCTCCCAAATCAACAACACCACACCGGTCGTCAGGAGCGCGGTTCCGGCGAAGGTCGTCACGAAGGCAAGGCCGTCCGTGTCGTAGAGATCAGGGCAGTCTGCCACAGGACCGTCGCAGGTCGGATCACCATCGATGGCGTTCAAATAGAGGCTGCCGACCAAGAGTACGGCTCCCGAGCCGACTCCAACCCAACCGTAAAATTCGCGGTCGTCCCATTTGTCGACAGGACCACGGGTCGAGATCTCAACGGCCGTCGGTGCGGCGTCTTTCTTGGGTAGATGAACCCTCAATGCCATGGACTCGGCATTATCGCCTTCAACAACGACAAGCTCTTTGATGATTCGATGATCAGGCGCCTCGAACGTAAATTCGTGGTTACCTGGCCCGACTTCAGCTGTGGCACGACCCCGGCCGATCACAGCATCCCGAAACGTAATCGTCGCATCTGGCGGTTCGACCGAAATCTCGATTTTGACCAGTTGCACATCGCCCGTATTCGATGGGCGAACCACCTGGACGGGTTGTGTGGGCTCGACTTTGGGTTCTGCCTTTGGTTTGACGTCTTTCTTGGCAGATCCCAGTGATGTGCCGTTCAAGATATCGGTCGCGGTCGCCTTGAACGTGCGCACAACTTCGCTGCGACCGCACAGTTCACAAGCGCCCTTGCGGGTTTCCAGCAACGCGCCGCTGCGCAAGTCGTAGGTCTCGAGCGTCCAATCGTAAATCTGTGCTTCGCCTGTGAACCGCATCCGGATTCCAGCGTCAGCGCCAATCTCCTTGCCAGCTTTGACCAGACAGTCGTTGGTGAAACAATCGCGAACGATCGGATTCATCTTCGAGCGCGAGGTTCCGACGTCGATCAAGGTCCATTTCGAATTCGACTTCACGACGTCAACGAGCGCTGCCTCGATGTCTCCACGAACGGCGGTGTCTACACCCTTGCCGATATCGTATTGGAGGGCCGCAAGGTCGGCAGCTGCGGCGTCGATCGACATGAGCGTCAACGCGGCGATTACGATGGAACTAAGTTTTTTCATTTCAACACCCGTCTGGAATCTGACATGTCGAGAATATCGACGTGTTCGACGCCGTCCAATTCACCGCCAAAAAATGTTCTTGCCGTACGTGCGAACGTGGCAGGGTCGTCTGTGGCAAGAAACTCAAGGCGTCGCGGGCCTTGGCTGGTCCTCAAGATATTTGACGACGTCAGGCGCTTTTTCAAGGCCGTGGCCGTGGCCGTACCCGAATCAAGAAGGGTCACATCGTGGCCAACCGCTTCATTGATGACACTCTGAATCGAACTCGCGATCAGTGGATAATGGGTGCAACCCAGAATCAACGTATCAACGTCAGTCCCTGCGAAGGCCTGAAGGTATTCGCGGGCAACAGCAGTGGTGACCTCTCCGTCGAGCCAGCCTTCTTCGGCCAGCGGCACGAAGAGTGGGCAAGGAGTCGCGGTGACTCGAACACCCGGCACTTCGAGAGCGCGCTCGTAACACTTGGAGCCGATCGTTCCCCGTGTGCCAATCACGCCAATATGACGTGACACAGACGAGGCGATCGCAAGATCAGCAACGGGTCGCACAACGCCGACGATGGGCATCTCTGGATAATGTTCGACGAGCGCTTCAAGCGCATAGGCTGTGGCCGTATTGCAGGCTACCACCAATGCTTTGATGCCACGGCCCCGAAGGAAGTCCGTGGCGTTTAGCGCGTAGCGACGAACGGTGTCCGCTCCGCGATTGCCATAGGGCACGCGGGCGGTATCACCGAGGTAAAGAAGGTGTTCATCCGGCAGCGCATCCGCAAGGGCATGCATTACCGTCAGGCCGCCGACTCCACTGTCGAATACGCCAATCGGTAGGTCGGATGGCATGATGGCTTACTCGTCAGCTGCTTCAGCGTCGTCGAGCTCTTCGTCGAGTTCGGCACGAAGCTCGTCCTCAGTTGGGATCTCTCCACGTTCACGACGATCAAGTCGCTCGCGAGCCCATTCGCGAAGGCTCTTCGCTTTGTCATCCAACGATTGCCGAAGGAAATCGAGACCGAGATATTTCTCGCCCAGGATATATGCGCGTTTTCGAACGGCCGTGTCAGGCAGGTCGGCCGCTTTTCGCAGCAGACCCATGCGTGTGTCGTCGTCGATGTCCTTCCAGATCTCGTCCAGAAGGTCCAACGCACCGCTTGCGACCTGGTCTCCGCCGTAACCGCGAACGGTGTTGGGCTTGAGCAAGCGCTTCAGAAGTTCGTGAGGATCACGGCCAAGACGTGCGAGCCAAACAACTGCCCGACGTCGAACACCACCAGGAAGGAACCGAATGCTAAGGCGATCCTGTTCTTCGGCAGTGGTCTCGATGGGGTGCTGATACTCGCCGCGCGGGAACGGGATCGCGTTCTGAACGACCAGTTGGCAGACCTCGCGCTTCAGCGATTTGGTGATGCCTGGGATGCTCATCAAGTGATCGAAGATCTCGCGACCTTGATTGCCGATCGCTTCTTTGGCGGTCAGGATCATCAAGATCAGCTCGATGCTTTCTTCGCGCGTGATATCAGCGGCTTTGAAGACGCCTTCACATGCTGGGAAAATGTACATCGAAGGCTCAATGTAGCTGTTCGTCAAACGAGGCAGCCAAATCAAACCACGACGCAGACCCAAATAGTCATCGCGTGTCAAAAGGGTTTCGCTGCCCAGCCAAGCCGAAAGCTGAAAGAGACCTGGACCTGGTTCCTGACCCTCGTCCAAATGGACGTTGATCTGCAGGACCGCGTGACAGAGTTTTTCTTTCACGCTGATGGTGATTCCCTCAACATCCACTACCCGACGGGCAAAAAGCCCCAGGTAATATGGGTATTGAAGATAACGCCAAAGGCGGTCTTCAGTGCCCGGACCCACTGGAAAGTCGGTCCCTTCGGACAATGCGTGCGAAGCTATCTCGATGAGGCGAGGAGTTTCTTCCTCCGTCGCATTCAGATGGCGTTTAAGAAATGTGGACGTATCCAAAAGTTCATCCTCCTGAGGACGCCTGACGTAAGGTCGAAGGCATCTCCCGGTCTGTATAGCACCTAACGATTGGTGATCCGCAAGGTATCTGTCCCCATTACCCGGTAAGCCGCGAGCCTTTATCATGCTGGTACAAACAATACAACAGACGGGTGTTTTTCATCGGGTTTTCCCGTATGCTCTGCCCCCGGTTCAGGACTGACCCTATCCGGACCCGCACTTGAAGCTCCGAGCGCATAAATGAGTGAAGAATCGCAACCTGATCGAGACCCTGACTTTGACCGGATCGTCGAAGAACTCGCTCGGCAAGAGAAAGCCCGTCGTCGCAAGACCTTGATCACGGCAATCGTATTGGTGGTCATCGGAGCGTCTTCGTTGTTTGCCGCCATTTTCTGGCGTGACGCAATTCACGGCCCGGCAATCGATGTCGAAGCCGGAGAGGCCGAGGTCCTTGAAGAGACCAACGACCCTCAATGCCGCGCATTCATCGCGGACGTAACGGCAGAAGGCGTGTCTTTCAAAAACCTCTTGCCCGCGCTTCAAAACAAGTTGATCGCGGACGACCCGGTCGAGACCCAAAGGCTGATGGACGAAATCGAAGCCCTGCGAAAGCGGCTTGCCGATGCCTATGCCACGAGCGCAGATGCCAATTTGCGATACCCAGAAAGCCGACAAGAGCTCGATGATTGGTTCAAACACATCGACAAAGAGCTGGCATTGATGATTCGAATCGGTCAGGACAAATTAACGCCCGGGCAAGGGACACCGTTTCCGCGCCCCGCCAAAGAGTTGCTCGATATGAGCGTCTTGGCCGGCGACGATGCGTTTGAGAACTTCCGAATGTGGCATACAGCCTCGCTTCATCCCTGCGGTGCGGCTGCAGCGGACGAAAAAGGATGGACGCCATGAGATTCATTTTCATCACACTACTGATTCTCGGAACCTCGTGTTCTGACGACACGGTCAAACACGCGCCATCCGGAGACGCGGGAACCAGCGACGTGAATACCGAGGTCGACCTCGGCAAACCAGACGCGATTTCGTGCACACCAGACGAGTTGGTCGCCTGCGGCGAGGAAAACACGCCGGCCACGCTTGTCTGCAACGTGAGCGGCGATGGATTGGTGCCGACTTCGTGCCCCTCATCACCGCTTCAGGTGTGTCGCGAAGCCAAATGTGTCGAAGTGCAATGCCTTCCCGACACGCGGCGGTGCGCTAGCGATACCCAGCCTGAAGTCTGCAACGCGGCTGGCACAGCGTTCGAACCCATCGCAGCCTGCACAGGCTCGGCGCGATGTGAGGCAGGTAACTGCCTAAACCGCTGCGAGCTCGCCGAACGCAACAACTCGTATATCGGTTGCGAATACTGGGCGGTCGAACTCGAAAACCATCTTTTGGGTGGCGAAACCGATGCTCAACTTCCTTTGGACGAACGCCCTCCATTCGCTGTTGTTCTGTCGAATCCCAGTGAAACCTATGATGCTCGGGTCACCGTCTATGAGGGAGACAACGAAGTCACCACTGCTATCACCAGCCGGGAAGTCGGCACCGACAATCCTTTGCCAGGCCAAGACTTGGTCACGGTCTTTTCTGACGTGATCGGGCCAAACGGTCGACAACTCTTCACGATCGAAGGGCCACTCAAAGATGTGGTGCTGCCGCGCGGCTCGATGATGACCGTGCTTTTGCCTTACAAAGAACTGCCCTTTGGCGAGACCTCGTTGACCAAATCAGCGTTTCGGGTGGTCACGAATCAACCGGTTGTCGCGTATCAATTCAACCCGCTCTGCTGCAATTACAACTACACCAACGACGCCAGCCTGCTGCTGCCTACGAGCGCGCTCACGCAGAACTACATGTTCATGAGCTACGCCGTATTTGCGGGTACCACAGACGCCCGATTGGCCGAGCCTTTCGCCAGCACCCTGACCGTCATCGGCACCAAGCCCGATACGGATGTCAGCGTACTGCTGAGGCCTTCAAAACGAGCCGGGCGTCCCTACGCCGAGATCGTCTATCCAGGCTCAGACGCGCGCATCACGGGCCCGGACGCAAACGGACGAATCAACGTCCGCCTGCAACCGCACGAAGTCTTAAACGTCGAAGGTGGAGGCGCGACCCCTGTGGAAGATTTAACGGGCTCGACGATTACCTCCAGCAAACCGGTCGCGGTGTTTGGTGGGCATTCGTGCACCTTCATTCCATTTTCTGCACCCGCGTGTGACCATCTAGAATCGCAACTATTTCCGATTGAAACGTGGGGAACCCGCTTCATTGCTGCGCCATTGAAGCTGCGGCGCGCACCCGACGCCGAGGGAGCATCGACACGCGAAGGCACCTACTGGAAATATGTCGCCTACCAAAATGACACCGTGATCCAAACTGGAATTCCGTTGACCGTGCCCACCGCCCTTCCCCCAGCAGACGAAGGCGTTCCGCATTGCGCGAGCTTTTCGGACGATCCTGCTGGCGGCACCTTTACGTTGGATGCGGGCCAAACCTGCGAGTTCGGAACGACCGTCACCTATATTGCTGAGGCCGGAAAACCCATCATGTTAGGCGCATTTTTGAGCGGCCAAAACAGCGTGAAAGTCGACGCTCAGTTTGGAGACCATGCCGGAGACCCGGCATTCTTCTTGGTGCCACCCGAGGAACAATTCCGAACCGAATACACATTTTTGACGCCAGCGACCTATTTTCAGTCCTACGTCACCGTCCTGATTCGCCCCGGCTTCACCGTCGCCATCGACGGACAAAGCCTCGATATCAGCCAGCTCGACTACGAAGCTGTCGAAGGTCGCGACGTTGCTCGAGTCCATATCGAAGTCTCGGATGGACCGCATAAAATCGAAGCCCCGATTCCCTTCGGAATCGTCGTCTACGGTTATGACGACTACGTGTCGTACGCGTACACGGGCGGCCTGGATCTGGCCAAACTCAATACGTTCTAAGCGGTGAGCGGCTGGCAGTGAGCGGTGAGCCGTTGTGACCGGTACGCAGGCAGCCTGCGGGGTTTCGGGTTTCAGGTGGTCGGGTCTCAGAAAGCACAGCGCTGTGATTGGTGCGCCAGGCACCCTGCGGGGTTTCGGTGGTGTCGGGTTTCAGGTGGTCGGGGTTCAGAAAGCACAACGCTGTGATGGGTGCGCAGGCCC
>CAYMYJ010000065.1:22866-24666 GCA_964394615.1 uncultured Bradymonadales bacterium
GTTTCAGGTGGTCGGGGTTCAGAAAGCACAACGCTGTGATGGGTGCGCAGGCCCTTTGGTTTCCGGTTTCAGGTGGTCGGGGTTCAGAAAGCACAACGCTGTGATGGGTGCGCAGGCCCTATGGCCTGCAGTGCGATTGATGCGCACGTCCTATGGCCTGCATTACGATTGGTGCGGCGGTTTCGGGTTCAGGTTACCGGATCCAATCGGCACAGCTTGGGTCGATTAGGAGTCGATTTGGGTCGATTTGGGTCGATTTGGGTCGATTCTGGGTCGATTCTGGGTCGATTCTGGGTCGATTCTGGGTCGATTCGAAGTAAGATGATTCGAAAACCCGAATTACCTGGGCGAAATGAACGAATCCATGAAATCCGTCACTGCGTCATTGCTCGAGCACATCAGTGATGAACCAACCAGCCTCGCTCAATTGGTTGAAGAGACCGGACAGTCTCGTTCGACACTGACAAGGCGACTCAACGACCTGATCACTGAGAACAAGGTCCAAAGAATCGGGAAAGGCCGGGCGACACGTTATATTCGTGTCTCCGAAAGCCCAGAGGCATCTGAATCTTCGGCATCTTCAACGGTTCTCACACCACAATCACAAAGACTGGTGGAACGCCTCAGCGCCCCTGAGAACAAACGCGAACCAGTAGGTTATCGACGAACTCTGCTCGAGAGCTATCGTCCCAACGAAACCGAATACCTATCGAAATCGACTCGCACTCATTTGGCCGAACTCGGACGAGGTTCTTCCGCAAATGAACCTGCCGGAACTTATGCCCGAAAAATCCTCGATCGCCTGCTGATTGATCTCTCATGGAATTCAAGCCGTCTGGAAGGGAACACCTATTCCCTGCTCGAGACCGAGCGACTCCTCTCGGAGGACCGCATAGCGACCGAGCGACTGGGGTTTGAGACACAGATGATCTTAAATCATAAAGCCGCGATCGAATTCCTTGTCGATGGTGCGCCAGATATCGCCCTAACGCCTTACGTCGTAAAAAGCCTCCATGCCATCCTTTCGGAAAACCTCCTGGCTGATGCCAGTGCTGGCGGGCGCCTGCGGACGACATCTGTCGGAATTCATGGCTCGGTTTTTTATCCGCTCGATAATCCGCATCAGCTCGCAGAGCTTTTTGAACAACTTCTGCTTAAAGCCGAAGCCATCGAAGATCCCTTCGAGCAGTCCTTCTTCACATTGGTCCACTTGCCATATTTGCAGCCCTTTTTGGACGTGAACAAACGGGTTTCACGTCTGGCTGCAAATATCCCTTTTATTCGCAAAAACTTGAGTCCACTCTCGTTCATTGATGTCGACCAAGAGACCTATATTCAAGGTTTGCTTGGCGTATACGAACTCAATGATGTCTCGATCCTGAGAGACGTCTTTGTGAACGCGTACGCGCGGTCGGCAGCGCGTTATGCCGCTGTCCGCGAGTCACTAGGGGAGCCGGATCTATTTCGATTAAAATACAGAAATGAAATCAAGAAAATCGTGGCCGATATTATTCGCCAAACAATGACACCAAAAAACGCGACGGCCGCGATTAGAGAAAGTGCGAAAGCCATACCAGTGTCGGAGCAGGCGCAATTCATCTCGGTGGTGCAATCCGAACTAAATACGCTTCACGAAGGTAATTTCGCGCGTTTTCGAGTGACTCCCGCGGAATTCGCCGCGTGGAAGAATGCGAAAGATAGATAACTAATCGCGCCAGCTAGGCGCGCCTTGTTTTTCGCATTCTTCCAATGCCCAATAAATATACTCCCTAGCCTGTTGCGCGCGGGGTGACTGCTCCA
>CAYMYJ010000066.1:0-24304 GCA_964394615.1 uncultured Bradymonadales bacterium
ATCGCGTTGACCATCTGAGCGGCGAGCTTCAAAAGCTCGAAGATCAAAACGACGCTCTCGCCACCGAAAACAAACAACTTGAAGAAACCGTCCGCGCCCTGCGCGACGACCCCCGACTCGCGGAGCGACGTGCACGTGCTGCAGGCTTGGCGCGGCCAGGCGAGCTGATCTATCAATTTGACGAGCCCGATCGACCGGTCACCGTCCAGGTGATCCTGAACGTTCGTGAGGACTCATTTGAACTCGCGGGCAAGGTAGTTTCGCTCAAAGATCTGGATGCAGCACTGGCCGAACTCAAGATGCAGTTGCCCGGTGCGGTGTTGAAAATTGAGTACAAAGAAGACGTCGATGCCATCCTCAAGCAGCATGTACTCGACGCGGTAGAGGCCTCACCCTTCGGCGCTCCAAAAGCGCCCGAAGTTGTGGACCAACCATGAACCAAGGAGGGTTCTCATGGCGATAACGACGGACTCACGTCCCCGAAATCGGAAAACTCGACTGCAGTGGGCAACCATTGGCTCCGTTGCCATCGGAGGCCTCTGGGCCACACGAATCCTTGAGACAATCACCCCCTACATTTCATGGCTGATGTTCGCCGGGGCCGCTTCAGTGGCGGCCTTCCTCGTTCGTCTCTGGTGGCAACGTCGCGCCGACGTTGACCGAGCTCTGGAGGTTCAACTCGGCATCACGATCCTGGTTGCATCGTTCATCGCTGCGGATTTGCCTTCCGCCTATAACGTTGACGCATTCCCGCTCAACTACTTGATTCTAGCCCTTGTCGTTGCCTTCCAAACACGATTTGCAGGCGTGGTTTCCGTGCTCACAGGCCTGGTACTGCTTGGCTTGCACACATGGCTTGGACCACAGCCCATCGACGGCGTACTGCTCACCACACGTGTGACCTTCCTGACAGTGTTTGGCGCCCTAGCATTTGCGATCCACGGCGCCGAAGTGCTGGAACGCCGCATGCGCCACCGACGAGACGTCGAAGAAGAACGCGAACGCGTTAAACGCCAAGCGCGAGAATTTCGACTTCTAAATGCCACCAGTGACTCGACGCTGAGCGAAGAAGAACGGCTCGACCTCACGACTCGCGACGCGGTGGATTCTGTGAATCAGGCCATCTACGCGAGCCTCTCGCTGCTCAAGACCGGCCTTGGCTGCCATACGGTGGTGCTGATGTGGCTCGATGTCCGCGGCGAGCGCCTGCACATCAAGGAATTGGTCAGCGACTCGGATCTGGTGATCGAGGGCGAAATCGAACCCGCCCGAGGCGTCATCGGTGGCATCACACGTCGACGCGAGCCCGTTGCGCTTGAAGGCATTCGCCCTGGTTTCCGTGGCCTTTCCTATTACCGTGAAGCCGAAGACATCAGTGCATTTTTGGGCATTCCAGTCGTCGAAGGCGGCCATCTGCGCGGGGTTCTCTGCGTCGACCGTAAAGACAATCGACCGTTCTCCGAAAAAGACACGCATGTTGTCGAAGAAGCTGCCGGCTGGATCGTTCGAGCCATCGAAAACGAACGACTCTTTGCCAGCATCGAAAAAAGCCGCCACGAACTCTCACGATTCTTCGAGGCCAGTCGGCGTTTGAACAGCGTCCTCACACCCGCGGAGGTCTTCGAGGTCGCCCTTGAGACCGCGCGAGAAATGCTTCCCTACGACGTCGCCGCGATCACGTCCTACGATCCTGAAACCGATACCCATACCGTGGAGGCCATCGCCCATGGCGAAGGTTTTGAACAGATCGAATCCTGGAAGGGAGAGTCGTTCACGGACAATACGGGTCTGGTGTCGATGGTCGTCAAAAACCGACATTACCTGCCTTACGGCGGCAATCTGCGCGACCACGAACCGGTCGTGTTCGGCGAAGGTCAGACGCTCCAAGGATTAAAATCCATGCTGGTCTTGCCCCTTATCGTTCAGGACCAACCCATCGGCACCTTCGTGGTGGGCCACTCACAAGCCCATCGATACACGGTCGAACGCCGCGAATTGCTGGAGGTCGTGTCCAATCAGGTGGCGGTCACCCTTCAAAACGCGAACCTTTATGCGCGTATGGAAGAAATGGCCACAACGGACGGCCTGACCGGTCTGGTCAATCACCGGACCTTCCAGAGTCGGCTCGACGAAGCCATCGCACGCCATCGGCGCACCAATAAACCGTTTGCTCTCGTTCTCACCGACATCGACCACTTCAAGAACGTCAACGACACCCACGGACATCCCGCTGGAGATGAGGTTCTGCGCCAGGTCGCTAAGTGTTTCCGCGCGAATTTGCGCGAAACCGATGTGCCGGCGCGCTACGGCGGAGAGGAGTTTGTCGTCATCCTTGAGGACACCGACCTTGAAGGTGCTGTCGTCATCGCTGAACGCCTGCGAACCGAAATCAAGAATCTGCGTTTCACGTCGGAAAAGGGCCCATTCCAATGCACGATCTCGATGGGAATCGGATACTGGCCCGACGATGCCATCGGCAAACAGGACCTTATCGATTTGTCCGATCAGGCGATGTACCACTCCAAACACAGTGGGCGTGACCGCGTCACGACCTACGCAAGCCTGGCCCAAAAGGCTTCGTGATGCGGCTGTGGCCTTGAACTCGACGCCGCGTTAAGCTGGCATCTTGCGAGGTCATTCATGGTCAGGTTTTTTGTCATTATTGGGCTCCTGCTCTGCAGCCCAAGTGTTTTCGCCCAGAAAGTCATCGAGATGTTTGATGGGCAGAACGAACTTCCCGAGTCGACGTCTGGAATCAAATTCGACTCGCTGGACGGTGGCGGCAGCTCAACGGAATCCGAATCCGGAGCTTACGGCGGTTTCACCATGCTTTTTGAGCGCGAAGGGTCATCCATGCTGGTGCCGGCAACGGTCCAGGGGAAACCCGTCTACTTCGTCTTCGATACCGGAGCGACAACATCCACGTTGTCCTACGATTTTGCCAAAGCCGCGAATATTCTGCCCAAGAGTGACTACCCAGCGGTCCAAGCTCAGACCGCCAACGGCATGGCGGTCTTTCAGTTCGGTCTCATCGAACAGTTGGTCCTTGGTGGCCGGCTGCACGCAGGTGTGACGTTTTCGGTTTGCTCCGCATGTCCAACCGGCATGCATAAGGGCAAACCGATCGTGGGTCTGTTGGGGCTCAACGTGATCAGCCGCTACCGCGTCAACATTGACGACGGCGCTGGAAAGATCGAGATGATGCCGGGTTCCAGGTTCTCGGATCGAACTCGCGACATCGCGCCTTGGCTTGTCATTGAAGACTTCCAAATCACCATCGATACCGGAAAACACAAAGCACTCATCAAGGTGAAAAACCTGGCTCCGCGGCGAATCTCCGAGGTGACACTGATCGCCCAATGCGCCGACGGCAAACAGGTCGAGGTTGACCAGAAGTCCATTGAAGCCAGAGGCAAAACGACGTTTACCAAGCTGATCGCTCCGGGTGATTGTCGAATTGTGGATTTCAGCTTCGACCAACCCAAGTGGTGATGTGCGAATCGTTGTCCTGACCAGCTCCTATCCGCGATTTGCAGGCGATATCGCCGGCATCTTTGTGGCTGAACACGTGGCCCTGCTGAGACTCGCCGGCCATGATGTCGATGTGTTGACCTGGGCTTCGAGCGGTCCAGCGGCGCAAGAGGGCGTGGAATACGTCCGATACGCTCCAGATGCCCTTCAAACACTATTTTATGGCGCAGGCGCACCCGAAAACCTGCAAACACCCGCCAAGGCATTGCTGGTTCCGCAGGCGATGGCTGCGATGCTGCGCGCAGGCCTCAAGGCCGCCCGCGGGGCCGATCTGGTGATTGGACACTGGTTGGTACCTTCAGGCTTGATTGCTCGGCAAATAGGCCAGCAGCTTCAAATCCCGAGTCTCGTGATCGGACATTCTGGCGGCGTTCACGCACTGGCTCGACTGCCCAAATCCGCGGGAAGACGACTTGCCCAAAGAATCTGCGCCGGACCGCTCACGTTGCCCAGCCTGCCCCTTAAGGCAAAACTCGACCGCGTGTTGGATGATGACAGCCGTGCGCAAATTCTGTCGATGGGTTTTCATGCCGCTGAAAGCCTGGCCGAAAAGGTTCCTCGCGGCCTCTTCATGGGACGCTTGGTTCCCATCAAGGCGCCCCACGTGATGATCAAAGCGTCCGCGCTTTCGGGAGTTCATGTCGATGTCGCAGGAGATGGCCCCTTGCGAAAAGATCTCGAGAAACTGGCCAGAGACCTGAGTGCGCCGGTGACGTTTCACGGCGTCGTTGGTGGTCAGCAAAAGGCTGACTTGATTGGCCGTGCGTCAGCGTTCGTTTTACCTTCAACGCGTATCAACGATCGGCATGAAGGCCTGCCCGTGTCGTTGCTCGAAGCAGCCGCTGGTGGGGCCATTCCCTTGCTTGGAGACTTGCCTGGAACCGAGTCGTTCACGCCTGAATCCTGGCAATCACCGACCACGGTGAATGATTGGGCGGCCGCGCTGCTTCACGCGACCACGCCCCTGCCCTCGTTGAGAGAACAGATCAAAAGAGAGGCGAAATCAACGTCATGGAATGCGCTCAACGAGCGCTGGATCTCAACGATTTCCGCAGCCGCCGAAGGGCGCCTCGGGCCAGGATTCCCGAAATTGGCCGAATGACGCGATGCACCGCCAACCCCGAAATCTCGTCGGCATAAACTGGAGCCACCGTGACTTCGACGATGCGAAAACCCGCTTCACCAAGGCGAAGCACCATGTCGTTCGGATAGCCGTATCGAGGGTAGAGCTTGCCCAGCGGTAATTGCCGTGCCGCTTCCGCACTCAGAGCAGTGTAGCCGCACTGAGCGTCGTCGAGTCCTGGGTAGCCGGCAATCAGGCCAGTGAGCCGCGCCAGGAGTCGTGTCCCAACTCGACGCACCACCGGCATATGTTGGGCGTTCGGATGGATCAAACGATTGCCCTTCACATAATCGGCTTTGCCGGAGACCACTGGCGCAATGACGGCGTCAAAATCTGCGGGGTCCATCTGGTCATCGCCGGCCATGACCACCATTATGTCGGCGCCAAGCGCGAGCGATTCCTGGTAGCCACGCACAATCGCTGCGCCCACGCCCTGGTTTTCGGCCTGACGAAGCGCGACGATCCTCGGATCCCTTTTGGCCTCGGCCTGAGCGACCTCAAAGGTCGCGTCTGATGACCCATCATCGACAACGATGATCCACTCTGCACAAGAGGGCACGCGGCCAAGCATGCGCGCCAGGATTAACTCTTCATGCCAGGCTGGAACCACGACAGCTATGCGGGGATCTTTCATTATTTACGAAGGAACCATTCTTGAGGATCTTGCGCGCGACCGTTCTGGCGCAGCTCAAAATAGAGCTTGGGCCCCTCAAGACTCCCGGTGTCGCCCGACTTGCCAAGGGCGCCCGCCTTTTGAACACGGTCGCCGGTTTTGACATCGATCGTCGAGAGGTGTGCGTACAACGAATGGTACCCGCCACCGTGATCGATGATGATCAGGTTTCCGTATCCTTCGAACGTATGGGCAAAAACCACCAAGCCACCTGCGGTCGCCCTGACAGGGCTTCCAACCGGAATCTTCCATGTCAGGCCTGTATGCCGCACGGTGGTGTTATTTGCACCGGTGGAACGAGGTCCAAACGCGACGTCAGGCTGACCGGACACAGGAGGAACCAGAGTGCCTTTGTATTTATGAAAATCCAGTGTCGAATCGTTTTTGAGCATCCGAGAAATCGAGGCATGAAGCGCCTCGTCTGTGTGAGCCAGATCTTCACGCACCGATGAATCGCTCGCAGCCGACTTAAGAAGGCTCTTTCGTTGTGCACCGGAGGTCTCAACGCTAGCTTTCGCCTGTGCCAAGTCGACCGAGAGCGTCACGCGCTCTGCAACCGCGTAGCTCAAAGTCGCGCGGTGAACATCCGCCAACTCCAGCAGGCCGATATTGGTCAGTTTTGGCTTCAACGCTTTGGATGAGGCGTGCCCGAGCAAATACGCGGTATCACGCTGCTCCCAAGATGTTGGCCCCGGAGCGTGAAGGGCCGCAAACCAGTTCTTCATCGTTTTGGACAACTCATCACGAATCGGACGTGCTGCCCGGGCGGCCACGCTGACCTCTCGCTCAAGTGCCTGAATTCTAACGTCGGTGGTTTCCAACTCACTCTGGACGGCACTCGCGTTTTGGCGCGCCATGGCTCCCTGTTCTTCGATCGCAGCAAGTTTCTGGAAAATACTAAGCCGACCGGAAGCCTGCGCTGCTGCGCTGACCAATAAGATCATGGCACTACAACTGACGAAAAACCGCTTCATCTTAGACTCCGTAAGCCGTCAAGAGTCTTGGAACCAAGTCGGTCGAGCGACGTTCGGGGGTTGAAACCCAAAAGCCAGCCAGCACACCAATCACCGGCCCGAAAGCCAAGGGCATCACCGCAACGGGCCACGCGTGGACCAACGACGCGCTGCCGCCGAGCACTGCACTCATCACAGACTGCCATATGGCCAGAGCGACCATCAGCGTGATTGTCGCCAACCCGCCTGACCAAAGACCAAGAATCACGCCCCGAACGATCGAGGCTTTTCTTAGACTACGGCCCTGAGCACCGAACATCAAAAGCACGTCGTTTTGCGCCTGCTCTGCCCGTTGAAGCCGAATCAGGTACTCAGAAATTACGACCGCAAAAACTGCCAAACCCAACACCCCCAGCAGTCCGCCGATGAACCCCAAGAGGCTCAGAATCGACAAAATCCGTACGGCTGTTGCGTCAGGGACACTGACCGAATCCACAGATTCGCGGGCCTCAAGCCCCGAGACCTCAGACACCAATTCGATATGGCCGGCCACTGGCGATGAAGGCACGAGCACAAACGATGAGGGCATCATCGAGGCCGTCACGCCGAGCTCCCGCACGCGTTCGACGCCCAACCGCGTCTCAAGGTCTTTGACCGCGTCTGCGCCCTTACGCACGCGTACAGTCTCGACCGCGGACCATTCGGACATTTCGACGCGCAATGCTTCGATGTCTGCAGGCGTGGCACCTGCGCTCAGGTAAACCACTGGGTTAAAACTGGAGAGCCACCCTTCCGCGGTGTCGCGAGCTGCAGCCGCCGAAAAAGCGACAAACCCCGGCAAGAGCAAAGCAACCGCGGCGGCGAGCACCACGGCGAGTGTTTGCCAGGCATAGACACGACAGGCATGCATTGCAGGCTGAATCATCGTGCACCTCCCGCTTCCGAGACTTCGCTGATTTCGGCCGGCACGATCACGGGCGTTTCAACCTCTGTAAGACAACCGAGTTCCATACGGAACCGACGTCCTCGCCGCGCGTTTTCGGTGTACTCATAGCCCATAAGGACCACTGCCGAGCCATCCAGATGGCATTGTTTAAGCTCGGTCATCAGAGGTTTCTGAAGCCGCTGTTCCAGGGTGTCGAGCGCGCTATCAATGAAGATGCCTGCTGGACGCCCCACCATCGCACGAAGGACGCCCACGGCAATTCGTTCTTGGTGGCTGAGCTCACGGACCGGAACATCTCTCAGCTCCATCAGGTCACAGGTCTCCAACAACGTCTCGCACGCATCCAATGCCATTTGTGGTTCTCCACGCACGACAAACGGAACCACAAGATTCTCGAGCACCGTTCGGTCATCGAGAAGTATCGGGCGAGTGCACGCCGAGCCCATCAGCCGACGCATATCTGCGATCTCGACCACGGGCATCTTGTCGAGATTCCGGCCAGCAACCACCAGTCGGGTTCCCTTAGGCGGCGCGGCGCGCAGACTTAGCACTGAAAAGAGCAGAGTCTTTCCACAGCCAGCTGGCCCCACAATTTCTATCCAAGTTCCCCTCTCGACCTCGATCGACACGTCATCAAGCGCCTTGCGCTTGCGAGTGGGATCAGAAACATCAAGATGGAAGCACGAGATGATGGGCGCGTCCTTGCGCATCTTCTTCCTCGCGGAGTCAACACCGAGTCATCCGTGACTCGGTCAGTTATCAACGGCACGTGCCGTTATTATCCTGCCAAAAAAGCCTCAACCAGAGGCGTCAATGACAGATCTTCGGAAGGGGCAATACAACCACTCCACGCTCGGACTCCCGTAGGAGGATAATTGAGCATGATCGTGGAATGTGGCCCAGATGGACGTCGAATCACATCTGCTGCGATTTTTCGGCCCAATTGTTCTGGAGTTGCAACCATCGTGGCCGCAATTTCCACTTCCGATGAATCACTGTCGCCAGCACCAAGCTTTCCAGCCAGATGCTCCTGCAATTTAGAGAGGTCAACCGACTCACCCAAATCTGGGTCGACGGCAAAAGCCTCGGGGTTCTGCTCAACTTCCAATGCTGAGGCAGGCACCCGGTCTTGACCTGGCGCGAAATCGTCGTCGCCTGCATCGTCTTCAACGCCTTCCAAACCGGTGACCATCGAATCGTAGTCGCCCGCTTTGAGCTTATTGTAGAAGTTGCGATGGGCCGCCTGCATCATCGTCCGAATCTTCTGGATCTGGGCGTCGCCATCAGGCTCGCCGTCCAAAACCTTCTGGTACGAAAAAATGCCGGTATCAAGAATCGCTCCAGCACAGAAGATCTGCGTCTCAATCTGAGCCGCAGACATGCCGCGATCCTCAGTTTGAATGTGGAACGTCTTGCCGCGATAAGTGACGCTGTTATTGAATCCGATCTGCATGCGCGTCAGGACTCCATCTCGAATTAATCAATAGTTTGAAGACTTCTTGAGCGAAATTAGCACAACCGATCTGCCGATGAAAGGCCATCCCCAACGGATTCGACGTTTCTACAGGTTCGTGTAGACTTGCCGCCGACGAGGTTACGATTTGCGCCACTTACTTTTCATCCTAGTTTTTGCGTCAGTTCTCGGTTCACAGACCGATCTGCACGCGCAAGCCGCCTTTGACCAAGCCTGGGCTTCGGCCGATCTAGACCAGGGCGCATGTCTTCAATTCGTCGACAGGAACGCCGTCGAAGCCCGCACGGCACGGTGGCTTGAGGTCATCGAAGCCACGTGGAAAACCGACCCGGACTTTGTGGCCAATTGGATCATCGGCAAAACCCCGCCTCCGCCACAGGTGCTCGCTGAAACCCAGCGGCAAAAAGACTGCATGTTGCGGTCGCTCGTTTTCGACGCGGCCAAAAGTGACGTGATTCTAGACTGGGGCGACCAAAGAAATACAGCCACGTCGATGCGCGCCATCAGCGAGAGATTTGAACGTGACCCGCGCTTTCAAAGCAACCTACTGCAATGGTGGACACGCTCGTCGTGGCGCGGATCTCAGGAACAAAGCTGGATATGGCACCGCAAGTTCACATTCAACTGCAACGCGTTCAACCGGGTCTCTGACCACGCCGCTGGACGTTGTCCAATCGAAGCCGGGCGAACGTGGAACCCAGGCTTGGCCGGTCATAACGCTTGCTGGCGAAACACCCTGAACGACGACGAACGCCAGAAAGAAATCCTGATGGCATCTTCTGCCCCAGGAATCTCAAGACATCATTGGGGCACGGACTACGACCTCTTTTCGTTGAATCCCCGAAACTTCTTGGAGGGACAAGCCTTCAACGATGAATGGACCTGGATGCGAACCCACGCGATCCAACACGGTTTTTTCCAACCCTATCAACCCCACGAAGAACGACACGCCTACATGGAGGAGCGCTGGCATTGGTCCTACGCCCCGATTGGCCTGGCACTGACACACTTTGCGTCACATCACCAAGACGAACTGGGCGTGGCTCTGGGCGCCCAATGGGACGATTTTGAATCTCGGTGGGGCTCCAAACGTCTTTCTGAACGTCACTTCTTCTCTTATGTGCGTGAGCACTGGAGAGATTACATGTTCACGATTGAGACAAAAGACCCATGAGAAATTTCTGGATTCTGCTACTCGCTTTCGCCCTTGGATGCGCGCCCGACGCCAAAGTCATCGATAGCCCCATCGTCGCACAACTGACCCAGGGGCAGAGTCAGGGAACGGGCCATTTTGACCACTCAGGGTGGACCGAGATCCTAAAGGGAGCTTCCAAACCCAAAACCGGCCGAGTCGACTATGCCTGGGTCAAAGCCAATCAAGGCAAACTCGACGCGTATCTGAAATCGCTGGCCGAGGCCGACCTTTCGAAACTGGGACGAAACGAACAGTTCGCCCTGCTGCTGAACGCCTACAATGCGTTCACCATCAAGCTGATCACCGAAAACTACCCGTCGGTGAAATCGATCCGTGATCTCTCCAAACCATGGAAAACATCGCGCTACGTGATCGCAGGCGTAACCGTGAGCCTCAATGATATCGAGCACGGCCTGTTGCGCCCGCTCTTCAAAGATCCGCGGATTCATTTCGCCGTGAATTGCGCTTCGATCGGCTGCCCGCCGCTTTCAGACGAAGCGTTCGAAGGCAAATCCGTCGAGTCTCAGCTCGATAAGGTCGCCAGGGCAACGCTGACCAACGCACGCTACGCTGGTGTCAAAGACGGCAAATTGCAGCTGAGTGCAATTCTGGATTGGTATGGTGCGGATTTTACCGACGAGACTTTCATCGCGCACGCAAAGACGGTCCCCGTTTGGGTCGCACGCTACGCAAATGAGGACGTGAGGGCCCTGGTCAAAAAGGCCGGCGGTTCCCCTGAGGTTGAGTTCATGGACTACGACTGGCGACTCAACGATTCTTCGCGCTAAGCCGGTGTCGTTCTGCGAGTTCGACGTAGTGTTTGGCCGACTCCAGAAATCCTTCGACCTCTTCGTCGCTGACCTGTCGCACGATGCGACCTGGCGAGCCAAGCACCACACTGCGTGGCGGGATCTTCTTGCCCGGAGATACCAGAGCTCCAGCACCAATCAACGAAAACTCGCCGATATGGGCACCGTCCAAAATGATGGCTCCCATGCCAATCAGGCAACCGCGTTCGACCGTGCAGCCGTGCAGGATGGCTCGGTGGCCGACCGTCACGTCATCACCGACGTAGGTGCCAAATTGATGAGACGTGATGTGAATCACCGATAGGTCTTGGATATTTGTCCGGGCGCCGATCCTGATTTGATGGACGTCACCTCGAAGCACCGAGCCGTACCAAATATTGGCACCTTCCCCGAGCTCGACATCACCCATCACCTGCGCACCAGGCGCAACCCAAGCTCCCTTGCCGAGCAGGGGCGACTTCCCTTCGAATTCGAAAACGGACTTAGTCATCGGCGTCGGCTGATTTGTCATCGTCCTCGAAGAGCTTTCCGTATTTATCGAGCTTGTCGAGCACGTCGCCCGGCTCACCGTCTTCGGTCGCCTCGGAATCCGCATCTTCAGCGTCGTCTTCTTCGTCGTCGTCGACGTCGGAATCCTCAGCCAGCGAAGAAGAACCTTCGGCAAGGCCGTACGAGCCCATGTCGTCTTCTTCGATGTCGCCGATCGCAACCTTCAGCCCGGTTTCACCGTGCGTCATCGGATCGCGAAGGAAAAGGAACCCTCCACGCTTATCGAGGATTTTAAGCACTTCTTTCGACGAATAGAGTTCAGCCAGAATCTCGTCGATCCCTTCGTAACGATCATCCTTATCGTCCATGCACATGCGGTCGAAGATGTCGTCGAGCTTGCGCGGAATATCGGGATAAAAGCTAGACGGCATCGGCGAACGACGACCCGGAACTTTGCCCGTCAGCATTTCATAGAACATGATGCCCAACGAATAGACATCGCTCTTGACGCTCGAAGCGTTTGGATCTCGGAACTGCTCGGGGCTCATGTAGGCCACCGTTCCAACGCCCACATAAACCTGATTCGCACGCGAAGAATCGAGCTCGACGACCTGCGAGATGCCGAAGTCGGTCATCAATGCATTGCCTGAAGCATCCAGCACGACGTTTTCTGGCTTGATTCCGCCGTGGGTCACACCCGCGTCATGAGCTGCCGATAGCGCATGAAGAATCTGCAGGAAATATTTGAGGGCCACCTGCAAAGGAGGCCGGCCCGACGAATCGATCAGGCGCCGCAGATTGCCGTTGGGAGCGTACTGAAGCACGACAAACGGAAAACGAGCATCGGTGTCGATGTCGACGGTTTGAATGATATTCGGGTGAATCAATGCGGACTGAGTCTGGACGATTTTCGTGAATTTCGCCACGATATCGGCGCGTTGAACCCCAGCAAACACGTCAAAAATCTCTTTGACTTCTTTGATAGCGACGGTGCGGTTCAGCTTTACCTGGCGGCCTTTATAGACCGTACCCATGCCGCCGCTGCCGATTTCTTCATCGCGTTCATACAATTCAATACCTGCTGTCGAGGCTGTTGGACGAGGGGCAGCGGGATTCGCGCCAGTAGCGAGTCGTCGATCACGAAACGAGTCTTGATTCATCGTATTTTTGGGCGTTGAGAGGTCAATATTTTGCGCATGAGCAGAAAGCTCCATGTCGGGCGACTGAATTTCAGGCCCCGTCTGCGCGTCGTCACTCGTCGGTGCAAAACCAACGGAGCTCATGTCCATGCTATCCAGAAGACTGTCCACTTCGGCATCGAATTCGAGCTCGGCGGAGCCGCCAAGCTGCTCACTGAACGCGCTTGCCGCTTCGTCGGTCCAAAGCGCGTCATCGAGCCCCGCTTCTACGGCGAGGTCGGTGGTGGAGATATGATCCGCAACGCGGTCGTACTCGACGTACCCGTGATTCTCAAGGAATCGGATGTACGTCAGCGCGTGAAGATGCAACGACGCGAGGTGCTTCTGCACCGCGTCATAAGAAGCTTTGCCGCCGACTTCCTGAGCCTGAATGGTGTGCACGATCGTGCGCAAATCTTTCAGAACATCTGGGAGCGTTAGGGACGAATGCGATGGGGCCATCGTGGTGGTCGTCTTTGGGTATGAGTCAGCGCTGACCCTACCCCGAGAAACCAAGCCGTGCAATTAATTACGCTTCACCATTTTCGATCAGGGCGCGACGAGCGGCAGCGCCGGATCGGCCGCGGGCGCGGCCACTGGAGCCGGCTCGGGCGTTACGACTGGCGCGGCCACTGGAGCTTCGATGGGCGCGGCCACTGGCGCAGCGACGGGCGCAACCACGGGAACCAAGGGAGCGGCCACCGGAGCCACAGGTGCGGCCACCGGAGATACGGGAGCCACGGGCGGAGTTTCGGGTGACGCGGGCGCATTAGGATCGGGCACTACAGGCTCAGGCGGAACCAGCGGAACTTCGGTACCAAGCCTCAAGCCTGCTCCCACCACCTCGGGCTCCACGAGTCCCGCAAGTTTCGAGGAAACCCACTGAGAGCCACGAACGGTGAAGTGATCGACATCCCAACCGACCGCTGAAGCAAAGACGCTCGCCGGCCAATGACCGTAGGATATCACCACTCCTGATGCGGTTTTTGTCATCGGCACGGTCAATCCAACACAGGCAAGGGTCGAAAACGCAGCGAGCCACCAGGCGAAGCCACCTTTTTGAGTCGCAACCCGAACCGCCGCGGGAATCCCAAGCACGCCCACCAACGCCACCAATGCCACCAGCCATCCAGCTGAGATCCATTGGGCAACAAACGCTCCGACGAGCCAAATCGCGACAAAAGTAGGGAGCAGCACGACGATCCACTTCAAGATCTGACCGGCACGCTTCAATCCATCGGATGACCCACGTTCGACGGCGCGTACGTCCTTGCCTTTTTTCGCCTTTTCCTTGGTCTCCTTTTTCTCGGGTTCCGGGGCTTTTACGATGTTGGCGGCCGGGGCTTCTTTTAGACCTGCGAATTCATCTTCGATCGGATCTTTGACCTTTGTCTTTGGTTTAGCCGATTTGGCCTCACCCGCCTCAAGGCGTTTCAGAAAATCTTCAACGTCCTCGCCGTCATCCTCCACGGCCGCAGCCGGCTTGCTCTTGGACCGGGACTCGAGATCCCGGAGGAATGCCGCACTCTCGGCTTCAGTCATTTCGTCTTGTTCTGTCATAATTTTGCTCAGCACGTGGGGGCGCGGCGGTTGACGGATTCTTCAATAGAACTCAGAATCACATGTATATTATTCGCACCAAGAGTCTGGAGCCAATCCAGAATCCGCCATTTGAATCCGAACGTCCGTCGGCAGCAGACGGGCCAACGGTAGCACAAAGAGACCTGAGTGCGCTTTCCGGCCCCCGGAGACATTTTTGAAGGGAGATACCAAGTCGGCGAAGTCTTGGGCAGCGGCGGTTTTGCGCGTGTCTATAAGGCGCGGGAACTCGGTCTGGATCGCGACGTCGCGTTGAAATTGCTGCGCCCGCCCTTGGTGGACGGGCAAAACGATTCCGAACGAGAAACCTACCGCCAGACTCTGATTCGACGATTCCAACGGGAAGCCATGCTTCTGTCGCGGCTTCGTTGTCCCCACACCGTCACGATGTACCATTATGGTCAATCCGACGACGGTTTGTTCTATATGGCTCTGGAGTACATCGATGGGCTCAGCCTCGCAGAGCTTCTTCGAGACGGTGCTCCGGCTCCACCTCAGCGGGTCGCGCGGGTCTTAAATCAGGTGCTTCAAAGCCTGCACGAAGCTCATTCGTTGGGCATGCTTCATCGGGACCTGAAGCCCGCCAACATCATGATTTACGAACACCTTGGGGATGCCGACCAAATCAAGCTTCTTGATTTTGGCATCGCCAAAACGCTGGGCGACACGCCCGAACATCGACGCGACCTCACCAGCGACGGCACCTTGATTGGCACCCCCCGATACATGGCGCCCGAGCAGATTCAGGGACGCGAGGACGTGGGCGCCGCGATCGACATCTACGCCCTGGGGTTGGTGGCCTACGAACTTCTCGTGGGCCGGCGCGCGATCGAGGGCGACTCGTCGATTCAAATCATTGGCCGGCAACTCGCCCCCGAATCGTTCCGACTTCCCGACACAGCCGAGATGCCCATTCGCCTGAGAAGGCTGGTCAACCGGATGATGGAAAAGGATCTTACGAAACGCTACACGTCGGCTCAGGCCGTTTTGGCCGATCTGCGCGATCCGGATCTTCTCAATACTGCCCTGCACGATCCTTCGATAGAAGTGGAGCCGGTAGACGTCGACCCCTCTCATATGCTGCATTTGCCCGAAGGCGGTTCGAGAGTCCCTTTGCCGTTGGTGGGTATTGGCGTGTTGTGCGTCGCCCTCGCGATCGGCGGAACGGTGATGTGGGCGCAGCAAAATGACACCGCTCAGGTGTCAGCGCCCAGCGCCTCGATTGTCTCGTTTTCCGTGGACGCAAACGACCCTGCCACCCAGATTTCTGTCGGTGGAAAACCCCTTGGAAAAGTCCCGGTCACGGTCCAAGCCACGGCCCTGCCGCTGGTTGTCGTGGCGACACTCGGATCGGCGACTCAAAAACGCCTGATCGACTCCGCCAAGCCCGTGACTTTCGAATTTGCGATGGAGGCCGAAGTCGATCCGCTTGCAGAGCTCGACACTCTTCTTGAGCATCATGACTTTGAACTCGCGATCAGCGCATGCCAGGAAGCCGACTCTTTGGAATGTGTGGGCAAAGTGGGGTTGGCGGCCGTGGACGTGGGGAACCTCAAACAAGGATGTGCGTTTTTGAAGCGGGCTGGGACCAGCGATGAACGCTGTGCCAAGGCGCCATCACGGCCAGTCGCTGAAAAACGCGTAGCCCGGCCGCAAAAAGCCGACCGTGCCTCAAATACCAAGCCCTCCTCCGAGCCAAGCAGCGCTTACACCAAGATCATCCTTGAGTAGCGAAGTTGTATGCTTCGTAATTTCAGGTTAATCAGATCTCTAAACACAGAGATCAACGCATGAATTCACCGCGACTATTCGCCATATGCCTCTTCGCAGCGGCGACTGCCTACGGTGGTCATGCTTGGGCGGAAACCCCACGCGAGCGGGCAGAAGAATTCTATAAAAGTGGTGCCGCTTCTTATTTTCGGGGAGATATCCTGATCGCTTTGTCGAAGTTCAAGCAGGGCTACGAACTCGACCCCAACGCCATGTTTTTGTACAATATTTCGCTGTGTTACGGAAAACTCGAAAACTACTCAGAAGCCCTGACCCAGGCGGATTTGGCGCATACCAAAGGGCTGCCGTCCGAGGTCAGCGACAAAAATATGGCGCGAATAGCGGCCTACCAGACCATCTTAAAAACGCAGTATATCGCCGAACTCGAACCCGTTGTGGTTGCAGTCGAAGATTGCGACTCGGACGAGTGTGCATCAGGGCGAGTGAGCGAGCCCAAAGGCTCCGAAAAGCCAACCTGGCTGGGTTGGACTGGAGCCACCGTGGCAGTTGTTGGCGGTGGAATGCTCGTGGGAGCCTTTTTGGTCGATTCAGGCTTAGAATCGGATATCACCGCGTATGACCAGGCGGTCGCCAAGGCCGACGCGACGGAAGCCGAGAGACTGAAATCCGACATCGAAGGCCAACAGACGCTTGGCAAGATTCTGGTCATCTCTGGCGCTGTGCTTGCGGCCACAGGAGTCGGCCTCTTTGTGTACGACATGCTTCAGACCGAATCGGTGGCTCTTGTACCCGTCGTCGGCGACCAGGTTGGCGCAGCACTGATTCACAAGTTCTGAATCAAATCAGGGTTCGACGACGAATCGAGACGTTCATTAACAGACCGATCTCGAACATCAACGTCACAAGACTTGAGCCACCGGCGCTCATGAATGGCAGAGTGAGCCCGACAACGGGCAACATTCCGGTGACCATCCCTACATTCACGAAGACATGCCAGAAGATGGTCGCCGACACGCCGACGGCCACGAGCGCCCCAAACTTGTCGCGCGCAAGGCTCGCAATTCTGAGCCCCCACACGATCAAGGCAAAATACAGCCCTAATAGCCCGGCCATGCCCACGAAACCGCGTTCCTCTCCCCAGTTCGCCGCCACAAAATCGTTTTCGTGTTCGGGAACAAATCCCTTCTGAATCTGAGTGCTCTCGACATGGCCCTTGCCCCATGCGCGACCGCTGCCGAATGCGATGATCGACTGCCGAACCTGCCAGGAAGAGCCGTGGGTGTCCTCGTCGAGGTTCAAGAACGAAACCACGCGCGCTCGCTGATAATCGTGCATTCCAAAATTCCACACGACCGGAATCGAAAGCAAACCCACGACGGCCAAGGTCATCAAGGAAGACATCCGCAGGCCTTGATAGAGCAAGATCGAGCCAAATATGGAGAGAATAACCAGAGACGTCCCTAGATCGGGCTGCTTGAGCACCAGAAACACCGATGCGCCAACAATGCCGCAGGGAACGACGAGATCCGCCAGGGACATGCCTGCGGAAAAGTCCCGGTCATGGAGGTATCGCGCCGTGAAGAGGATGACTCCGACTTTCAACAACTCGGACGGTTGCATCATGAAAAAGCCGAAATTCAACCATCGGTAAGACCCGTTCAGCTCGGTGCCCACAAAGAGAACCGCCACCAAAAGCACACACACTGCGCCAAAAGCGAAATAGGCCCACCGCTCAAACCATTTGTAGTCAACGAGCATCGTCAAAACCGCGACCACACTTCCGATGGCAAACCAGAGGCTCTGCGAAATATGCACGGGCATCCCGTAGGCCGCCCGGGAAGCGCTGAACAAATTCAGGATGCCAATCCCCGAAATCACGACGACCAGTCCCATCAGTATCCAGTCAATACGCCCCAAAAAACGTGAACGCCGTCTCTCACTCACTTGGGCTCTCCTGGTCGGTCTCAAAATCCATGCCTGCATCGCTCGAAATCAGGTCATTCACGTCTTCGATGTCTCCACTCGACACATCATCGCGTTCGCCTACACCTGCGACCGAGGGAGTTGGTGCGACATGTTTTTCGCCAATTTTCTGGGCCAGGGGATCCTCACCTGCGAAATACCGAGTGATGATATCCATCGCGACTGGGGCCGCGTCGCTGCCGCCGTGCCCGCCATGCTGCAGGAACACAACCAATACGAGCGTGGGTTCGTCTGAGGGCGCGTAGCCTGCGAACCAAGCATGGTCACGAAACCTGAGTTCTTTGTCCCGGTTGGCGACGCGGATCCTGCCGATCTTATGAACCTGAGCCGTCCCCGTCTTTCCTGAGACTTCGATATTTTCGGGTCGATGGGCGTAAGCCGTGCCGCCATCGCCATTGACCGCAAGCCAGAGCCCCTTGCGGATCTCTTCGAGCGCCACCGGGTCCATTTTTACAGTCTTTCGGACCTTAGGATCAAAGACGAACAACGGGTCACCCGCCGCGGTCTGAACCCGGTCGATAACTCTGGGGTAATAGACATCACCGCCGTTGGCCACCGCGCCGTAAGCCAGCGCGACTTGCAGGGGCGTGGCCAAGGTGTCGCCCTGACCAAGGATCGTGTTCAGAGCAAATCCGTACTTGAAGCCGTCCGGAGACCGTTTGCGATGCCACTCTTTGGTGGGCATCCGCCCAGGGCTTTCGTCGTTGATGGGATAACCCGTCAACTCTCCAAAGCCAAACCCGTAACCATACTCAGCGATCTTGTCGATCCCGATGGTTTCCGCCACATGGTAGAAATACACGTCGCACGAATGCTGAAGGGCCTGAGACACCGTCATATCCCCGTGTCCCCCGTGTTTCCAGCAGCGGAAATTACGACCACCAAATCGATAATATCCGGGGCATTTAAACTCGTCGTCCGCACCCATGACGCCTTCTTCGAAGGTGGCCAATGCGCCGACGATCTTGAAGGTCGACCCAGGAAAATACGCGCTGACCGTCTTGTCCAACATGGGTTTATAGGGGTCGTTATCGCTGCGTAGCTTCTCTTGAGAAGACAGCCGACCCGACCACGAGTTGGGATTGAAACTTGGCTTGCTGTACATCGCCAACAGGCTGCCGTCGCGGGGATCAAGGGCGACAACGCCGCCCGCGGGGTAGTTTCGCATCGCCTCATCAATGATCAGGTGGAGACGTGCGTCTATGGTTGTAACCAAGTCGCGCCCAGCGATGGGTTCTACCTTTTGATAATCACCGATCAAAAAACGCGTCTCGGCTTCGCCCTGAGGAATGCCACGAGCATCAACCACTTGCCGTTCGATGCCTGGCGCGCCTCTCAAGATCGACTCGTAGGCCCGCTCGATCCCCATCCGCCCCACATAATCGCCGGACCGATACCCAAACTGCTCGGAATCCTTGAGTTCATTGGCGCGGATCTCTCCCATGAACCCCACCACATGCGCAGTCACCTGCTCGAGCGGATACTGGCGATGAGAGTTTGCGCGCACTTCGACGCCTGGAAGACGAAGTCGGTCCGTCTCGACCAACGCCACCTGTGCTCGCGTAACATCGCGGGCGATCAAGACTTCGCCTTGCTTCTGGGAAATCGACTTGGCGAGCCGTTCGACATCCTCTTTAGACAGATTCAAGTAGCCCTGAAGCAGTTGCAAAGGGCGTGGTGTGTCGGCGTCCTTGGGTTCCACAAATTGATGTGGATGAACCACCACATCAAACGATGGGCGGTTTTCGGCGAGCACGGTGGAGTTACGATCAAGCAGCCTTCCGCGTGGCGGACTGACTTCAATGTTGCGAATGATGTTCTCAGTGCTGGCTCGGTAATACTCATCCCCATGAAGGATTTGGACGTACCACAGCCGCCCCAGCAGCATTGAAAACGCGATCGCAACCGCAAGAACAAAGCTCAGGAAACGTTTCCCACCGATTTCGTGTTTTACAGCGCTCATCGACTGCGGACTCCCGAAACATTCCGACCACGCGGCAGAAACCAATCTTCCAGACGCACCATTCCACGCAATAAAATTGGAGTGGTAATCGCGGCCACCAGGCCTGATATCCACAGCGTCCATAGGATCGCAGGAATGATCGCGCTCTCAGGATCAAAGACGAGCAGCAGCAGCACCATAGACAGACCGTGCAAAATGGCGGCCGCACCACCCATCATCGCGTGCGTCAGGAAGCCTGCGGCACCAACAGACAAGCCGCTCAGCCGCACCAAGGCAAAAGGCAGGATCAGACCAAAAGAGACCAGTCCCAAGCGCCCACCAGCACACCATTCAATCGGGAAGAAAAGGACAACCAAGACAAATGCACTGCCCGCCCAGTCCTTGCGCATCGCGAGCCAGAGTGTCAGTGGAAGCCAAAGTTGCAGGGCAAAACCGCCAACATGAAACAACTGTAAAACAATGGTCTCAAACAGGCACAGCGCTATCCCAACAATCGCGGCGACCCAGACAGGCATCTATTTCGCTCCCACGACAATAAAGACCTCGTCCAGACGCGACGCATCAACCGACGGTGAAATGGTGGCTTCCTGGAAAAGCCCGCGTTCCGAGCGCTCGACTGTCGCAACGGTCCCAATCACAAGTTCTGCCGGGAAAACACCGCCCATTCCGCTGGTCACCACGACGTCGCCCACACGAACTTCGTCCTTCTCGCTCAGGTAAGATAGTTTGGCGCGATAATCTCGTTCATGTCCGAGCCCCTCGACCAGCGCCTGGGCTCGGGTTCGCTGCGTGATCGCATCAACACGGTGACGGGGATCTGACACAAGAATCACCTCGACGTAGTCTGCAAAAACACGATTCACCTGCCCTACGACTCCTTCGGCAGATATCACAGCCATCCTGGGCGAAAGAGGCACATCAGTGGTCACGTGCAAGGTCACGACACGAAAATAAGGCGTGGTATCTCGGGCGACGACTCGCCCTGGAATCAGCTCAAGCTCTGGCCGGCGGACCTTGAACCCCAACATCTTTCGCAGGCGTTCGTTTTCCTGCAACACGCCGATCAGCCGGCTTTTTTCCTCTCGAAGCCGGGAAATTTCCGCATTCAATTGTTCCGATTCGGTGGTCGAGTCATCTTCAAACCAACCGCTCAACAGGCCGGAAGCCGCCGTGATGGGAAGATAAATGACAGTCTGCAAAGACCCCATCACGCCCAATCCCACTCGGCCGGCAAATCCGGTGCTGCCGCCAACGCCTGCTCCGGCCTTTGACGACATCATCAGGAGTGGAATCAGGACGACCAGAAGACCGGCAAACTTACGCCGATGTCGTTGCCACAGACTCATCTGTTCCTCAGAAGCTGTGTTCTGCCACGATGCCAAGGTTGTCGAAATCATCGAGAACCTTACCGCTTCCTAGAACCACGGCAGACATAGGGTCGTCTGCGATAATCACCGGCAAGCCGGTTTCTTCACGCAACAAGATGTCGAGATTTTTCAAAAGTGCGCCGCCACCGGCCAACACGATCCCTTTGTCCACGATGTCCGCGGAAAGCTCCGGAGGCGTCCGCTCGAGAGCGATGCGCACCGCTTCGACGATCGCGTTGATGGGTTCCTGTAGCGCTTCTCGGATTTCGTCGGAGTTGACCTCGAGGGTCTTGGGCAAGCCCGCGACCAAATCCCGCCCTTTAACTTCCATCGTCATGACCTCTTCGGTCGGATAGGCAGTGCCGATGGTGCACTTAATCATCTCGGCGGTTCGTTCTCCGACCAAGAGATTATATTTTCGTTTCATATGCTGAATGATCGCTTCATCCATCTTGTCGCCGCCCACGCGGACAGACTGCGAATACACAATGCCCGAAAGACTGATCACGGCGACTTCGGTGGTTCCACCGCCGACATCCACGATCATGTTTCCGCCGGGTTCTGAAATCGGCAACCCTGCACCAATGGCAGCAGCCATGGGCTCTTCAATTAGAAACACTTCGCGAGCTCCGGCCGACAAGGCTGACTCGCGAACTGCACGTTTCTCGACCTCGGTGATTCCGAACGGAACACAGATGACGATGCGCGGAGCAATCAGCTTTCGATGGTTATGAGCCTGCTTGATGAAATACTTCAACATCTCTTCGGTGATCTCAAAATCAGCGATCACACCGTCCTTCATGGGTCGAATCGCCACGATGCTGCCGGGTGTTCGCCCAAGCATTTCTTTCGCCGCACGGCCGAAGGCCACCGGTTTGAATCTCTTGCCACCCCTCGAATCCTTATGCACCGCAACCACTGAAGGTTCACTGCACACAATCCCTCGACCACGGGCGTACACCAACGTGTTCGCTGTACCGAGGTCGATCGCGAGATCATTTGAAAATAGTCCAAGCAACTTATTGAACATGACTTCTGTCACTACACACCGGCGTCCTATCTGACGCACAGGCTCCCATTACGCGACCGTTGTGGGCGCGTGCGTATGCACTATCAAATACCACACAAGAAAGCGACTTACGTACAAAGAGACGCCCCCGCATGCTTACTTGCAAAGGGCGTCTTCTGCCGTTACATTCCGTTGCCTTTTTGGCGAGGTTGTGCGCACATGCGCACACGCACTGGTTGACCGGCGGACCGCATCGCCAAACGTTCAGGAATACGTTCATGCTTAATGATATTCGACAGACATCGAAAAGTGGCGCGACATACATAATGGTAGCGATCCTCGTGGTCGTCTTCGCCTTCTACTTTGGCGCTCCGCAAGGCTCCGGTGGTGGTTCAAGGCCAGATCGTGTTGCACGAGTTGCAGGTCACGATCTCTTCCCCGAAGACGTCAACGTCATTCAATTCCGTTCGTTTGGAGCTCAAAAAGCCACCGACGAAGCGGAGCTTCTGAAGCAACAAGCTGCGTCGATGCGCGCGCTACTGATGATTCATCTTCTGGCCGACCGTGCCGAGAAAGAAGGCATGCGCGTTGGCACGGAAGAGCTCACCGCATACATCAAGAACCCTTCGGCCAACGCAGAGTTCCTTTGGGCGTACGGACAGAACGGCAAATTTGATGGCCCCTTCTACAAGAACTATGTGCAGTTCCAATTGCACATCAATCTTGCGAAGTATGAGGACTACAAACGGCGCGAGCTCCTCGCCCGCAAATACCTGACCGTCGCCGAGTCACAGTACCGCGCAATGGATTGGGAAATTGCGGAAATGAATCAGCTTAAGAACAACAAAGTTGATCTTGAGTACGTGAAATTCGACCCATCGAAGCTCGCCGAATCCATCACATTGTCGGACGAGGAACTTGCCGCATTCTTGTCGAGCAAGACCAAAGAAATCGCGGCAAATTATGCAGCGAACAAGACCAAATACGAAGACCCTGCTCAGGTTCGGCTGCGCCGCATCTTCATTTTGCGCCCCGCTCAAACTGAAGGCGACGACAAGGTCGAAGCCGCGAAGAAGAAGTGGGAAACCGCCAAGACTCGCGTGGAGACTGAAGATTTCGCAACAGTGGCGGGCGAGTTGACCGAGGACTACGCCAAAGAGCAACAGGGCTTGATGGAATGGTCGACCCTGGAGAACATGGACCAGTCGATCGCCGCACAGGTCAAAGATGCCAAGGTCGGCGACGTCAAAGAAGTCGTGACCGACTTCGCATACGTTTTGGTCAAGCTCGAAGAAAAACGAGATGCCAAGGTGACCCCACTGGCTGAAGTCGAACAAGACATCGCCAAAGCCATGTTCCAGACCGAGCGCGTTGACCAAGAGATCGCAAAAATGATCGCTCAGCTCGTTGAGAAGGCAAAAACAAGCGAATCGCTTGAGGCCGCCCTCACCGAGTTACACCCCGCGGCCGCAGAAGGCGCGGATCCTGTCCCTAGCGTTTGGGATGCCGTCAGCACTGCAAGCACGGGACTCTTCACCATCGAAGGTGAAGACTACGCCGCGATTCTTGGTCGTTCGATCCCCGGCCTTGGCCGAGCATGGAACAGCGCACCTGGCATTGGACCGAATCCTCAACTGGTGATCGACGCGTTCAAGCTCACGACCGAAAATGCGTTCAACGGCAAGGTCTACGACGTTGGTGCAGCAAAAGTGATCGTCCGACTCAAGGCTAAGGAAGCCGCGACGGATGAGACGTTGAAAGAAAACCGCGAGATGTACGTCGCCCAAATTCGCGACGGCAAAATCCGGGGACAACTCGGCCCTTGGCAGGCCATCTTCTTCCGCCCTGTTGATCCGTTCAACCAGCTGATCACACAGTATGGGCCGGTCCTTGAGGGCATGCTCAAAGAAGCCATGGACAATGAAACCGTCCAGATCTACGAAAAGAACTACGTTCCAGCGCAATTGGTCAAAGACGCATCCAACCCAGTGGTTGATGTCGTCGCCGAGCCCGCTGCTTCAGCGACCTGATTCGCCGACCGCAGAACGCCCAAAGGGAGACTTCACTCCCGCCCCCCCAAGACAGTCTAATTTACACACACTCAGCTCACTCGAGCTGAGGCCGTGAACGCTCGCCTAATGCACTCCAAACAGCCGACGCCACATGGGCGTGTCGAATGCCATCAGTGGCCGCAGACGAGTCGAGACGCCTCGTGGTGAGCCGTGCGCTGTGAGCTGTGAGCTGTGAGCTGTGAGCTGTGAGCTGTGAGCTGTGAGCTGTG
>CAYMYJ010000067.1:0-23706 GCA_964394615.1 uncultured Bradymonadales bacterium
GGCTCATCTCGCGTTCCATCTCTTTCAAGAAGTAACGCTTATTATAGATCTGTGTCAGACCATCGGTCGTGGTCAGTTTGTAAATCTCGTCGTGGTATTGCGCTTCGACATTCGAGCCCGAAAGAAACTTGAAGATGGTGCGTCCGATCTTGATTTGGTCGCCGTCCATCAGCTTCTTTTCACGCACCTGATTGTCGTTAACGTAGGTGCCGTTGGTCGATTCGAGGTCACGGGCGACCACGGAATCACCGTAATTATCAATCACAGCGTGGGATCGGGAGATCGACTCTTCGTCGATCTGAATATCAACCTTGCTCGAACGACCGATCACGGTCGAGCTTTGAGCGAGGACGTATTTTTTGCCCAAGTCGGCGCCGTTGATCACCACAAGGCAAGCGTCTTTCTTCGCCTGTTCCTTAGGGACCTTAGAGATAACCGTTACAACTGTGCTGTCTTTTCCCATGCTCACCGAGCGCGGTCGTTCAATCGAAGTTTCACATTAGTTCTATGGGGGAATCCTACATTGCAACGACGCGCAACGCAAAGAGCCCACTCGACAAGAGATGTAATGAAAGCCCCCTTTGACCCGGATTTCTTCCCTGCTGACAAAGAAATATCGGTATGAAGCCGTGCTGCACCCCATGGTTGGCGGGCTCGGAAGCCTATCTGCGCGGTGACCGAACGACTCTCATGGGAATTCTTTGATGCACACGGTAGAATAGTGTGAGGATTTCCGTGGTTCCATTGTTGAATCAGGGAGTGCGTAAAGAATGAGCCTTCGGCCAACACAACGAACCCCCAATACGCTGCAATTCATCATCTCAATCGGGATTGCGATCGTGTTGCATATTCCTGGACTCCTCCTCTTATCGATGTGGGAGCCGCAGGCCGCGGGAGACGTGCGTCCATACTCGGCGGAGGCCGGCACAGCGCGGTCGAAGCAGTTCAGCGTTAAAGTTCTGAGCGAAAAAAAGCCCCCGAAAAAAGAAGAGAAACCTAAAGAAGAAGATGAAGAAAAACTTCAATTCGTGAGCGCTCCCCTCCCTGAGGTTGAAGAGGTGCCGGACAGGGCCAAATACCTCGACCGGGTTGCATCGAAGGCTCTTAAAGAGACGGTTCGTAAGGCCGCGCCCGGCGCCCCGGTGGTTCCTGTCGCCAAGCCAATGCCCAAAGAACGCCCGGCAAACGAGAAAGCTGAGAGTGGGCAGACTTCGCCCCCCCAAGAAGACGACAGGGTTGCGAAGGGTGTGAAAGAGAAATTGGCAGAGGGGGGGGATTTAGCGCGGGAAAAGGCGACCAACGCTCCCCTGCGTCCGACCGCTCAGCCCAAGAATGGTGGAGGGGCGGAGACACCACGGTTGGCGTTGCCTAATTTTGCGAATACGCCGCTGATTTCTCCCAACGGAGATAACGGGTCGATCGATTATCTGCGCGACGTCGACGAAGGCGACAAAACCCTGCTGAATCGCAAGGAATCACGGTACGCAGCGTTTTTTGATCGGGTAAAAATTCAGATCGCCGACAAATGGTCTCCTGTAACGACCTATCGCAAACGTGATCCGCGAGGAAACGTGTACGGCGTGAAGGACCGCTATTCTCAGGTGCGAGTCACGCTAAATGGTGATGGTTCGGTGAGGCAGCTCTTTCTGGCGCGCGAATCAGGCCTCGACTTCTTCGACGACGAGGCCGTACGCAGCATTCGCGCAGCGGCGCCTTTTCATAACCCGCCAGAAGGTCTCAAAGACGACGACGGGTTGGTGCATTTCACGTTTGGATTTTATTTCGAAATCTCAGCCGGTCCCGGCATGAGCGTATTTCATTAAATTTCTGCGACCAGCAGACGGGAAGCCAGGATGCGAGAAACTTGAATCTCGGCGCCCTCCCCGACTCTGAGCGTCATCTGCCCATCAAAGGGCAGCACGTCGATCACGGATACGTGAGCCTGCGGAACCAAACCGATCCCAGCCAAATGACGCAGCACTTCGGGCTGTTGGTCGAGGACGCGTTCGAGTCTGACCGTCATTGCGGGGGGCGTTTCGTGCAAGGGAATCAGTTCACGGTGATGGACTTCTCCATCGGCGGTCGGAATCGGGTCCCCATGGGGATCAAAGCGCGGATTATCCAAAAAAGCGTCGATGCGTTCCGCAAGAATATCACTGACCGCGTGTTCGAGGGTTTCCGCCTCGATATGGACCTCATCCCAAGTGTAACCAAGCGTTTCAACCAGGAACATTTCGATGAGTCGATGTTTCCTGATGACTTGCAATGCCACCGAAGTGCCCTTCGCTTGAAGGTGAGCCCCTTTATACGGCTGATAGATGACGAAATGTTCGGCAGCCAAAGACTGCAACATCGAGGTCACCGAAGGCTGCGAAACACCAAGTGCCTCGGCGATGGCCTTTGTGGTGGCTCGGACCCCGCGCGCCTCCATATGGTAAATCGCTTTGAGGTAATTCTGCGCTGAGACCGTCGTCATGCGTGCTTCCAGGCAACTTGATGCTTCGATTCAAAAGGCGAGCCCGATCATCGCGCTCCTCTGACACTATGGCCTCGGCGAGCGCTCAGTTCAATGCGCTTTGCGTTGAAGGCCGCGTCAGGCGTCTGCCTCGTTGCGAGTGGCTGACTGCGATTCTGTGCCGCCGCGTCGTTTGTTTCAGGCTGGTCTCATGAGTGTTAGCCACTCGGCAGCCAGCTTCACATGCTCGTCATCTGGATATTCGTTGTTCAGTGTCGCGACGATATCTGACAGACCCAAGCGAGCAGCAAGCATCGCCTCTGGGCCCGGCGATGAGGCGCAGAATCGTCTCGCCCGCTCAAAAAGCACGTGTGCGTCGATCTGCGGAATTTCTCGCATCGCATCAACCCAAAGATGTTCGCCGTGGATCGAAGGGCCCAACGTTCGTATCCAGCCCGATACAAGTGGTGGCGGTGAAAACGCCACAAGCGCCGTGTCATTGCTGGGGCCCGCGACTGTACTTACGGCGATGATACGTGCGCCACTTCGTTTTGCGGCATCATAAATCTCGTCCGGGGTTGTGGGACCTTGGTCGCCGACCGTTGCGCCGAGCGCGACGACAAAGTCACTTTCGGGAAGCGCGCGCCTGCGAAAGTCGCCCTCCAAGAACTCCGTATGGGGGTGGTGCGCCCGTGCTTCGCCCAGAAAATGTGGCAAAACCTCGACCCCGACATAGTGGAGCTTCTTGTTCCAATTAAGGTGTTCGATTAGTGCGCCGTCGGCGCATCCGATGTCAAGAATTGACAGGTCTGTAAAGTCTGATTTTTCAACAATATGCGAGATCCATTCAAAGCGAAAGGAACGTTCTATCTCGCTTCTCCATCCAGCCCTTTGGGCTGCGCCATTGGCGTCTAACTTGTCTTGGTAGAAGCCCACTTACCAGGCTCGCGGATCGACGGACTCGTGGATCTTTTGCAGAGGACGCAGAACTTGAAGCTTGGCTGCGTCTGTCGCGCATTGAAACGCGATTTGCAACGAGCGACTGGTCTCGTGTGGAGCCATTTGCAGTGCTTTTAGCGGTTCCCGCGCGGACACAAGAACCTCGGTGATTTCGTCCCAATCGTTAAGCAGCGCGTGGCAGGACACCGCGTGAAGGGCAGCCACCGCAAAACCTTGCAGATTGCGGGTTGCGCGGTGGTGTGACGCAACCTGCGCAAGCACGATCAAGGCTTCTTTGGGGCGCCCACCGTCGCGCAGCAAGAGCGCGAGCGTGTTGCGAGCATGCATGCTTTCGTCGGAACCGAGGCTCTCGTAGAGCTGAATCGACTTCACGCTCCATTCGATTCCACGGTCGATTTGCCCCTCTGCGCGGAAGAGGTCCGCGAGGTCGTCTTGACAGTCTGCCACGCCAATTTGGTGACCAAGACGTTCAAAAACCTCCATCGCAGCGCGCGAGAAGTCACGTGCCTCACGGTAACGTCTTGTCTCGCGCATCATGTCGCCAATTGCATTCAGACAGCGTCCTTCGCCGACGTGGTCGCCCTCCTCCACAAAAATCGTTCCGGCCTTTTCTATCAGCATCACAGCCTCTTCGAAGAGACTCTGGGCGCCACGAACTCGTCCGAGGCCAAGCATCGCCCTGGCCCTAACACGTGGATGGTGAATGCTGATCTCAAGCGCTTTTTCGAAAAGTTGCGCGGCCTTATGGAGGGACATATGGGCTAACAGGCATTCGGCCTGCGTGACGAGGGCGACTGGAAGCGTCTCCCATTTATGCCGTCGAGCTTCGATCGTTCCGGTTTCGGCTTGGCGCAGAGCCTCGGCAAGATGTCCTTGCTGAAGGTGCAACTCAGCTTCGATCGCGTAGCCCTGCCCGCGTCGCTCATCGTCGCGAGGCAATGGAAGTGTCTTGGCGAGCTCCCAGAATCGCTTCAGGTGTCGTTTTGCGTCGTCAAATTCGCTTCGTTCGACGCGGCCCGCGGCGGCGAGCAGTCGGTGAGAAAGAGACGCTTCGGGTTCGAGCGCGTGTTCGAGATGCCTCGAGACTCGGTCGTGAAACGGGAATTCGCGCCCCGGATAACGTCGGAAAAGCATCTCGACACAGGCGGCATTCACAGCAGCCCAACGCTCATTGGCCTCAGCATCACGTTGAATGCTCTCACGCAACAACCCATGCGAAAACATCCACCCCTCGGGCTGCCTTTCTGCCAGGCCTTCCGCTAGAAGCACTCCGACCAAATCCAAGGGTGGGGTGATGTCGGCTAGCTCGCAGGCGATCGTCCATTCTTGGCGGTCAACTTCCAGGCCGATCGCGGCTGCAATCTCGAGCGCCACCATGTCGACCTCTGGCCGGGCCGCGACGAGTCGGAACACGCGTGAACGCCACAATGCATGGATATCATCAGGGATCTCGACCGTTTGATTAGGTCCAAGGATGAAGCCTCTTGGACCGAACTGAAGCTTCCCGCGCGCAACCATGTCTCCAACGATCTGCACCGCAAAGAGCGGGTTTCCGCCGGATCGTTGTTCCACCTCATCGGCCAGATCGCCGTCCAGATACAGGAGTTCGCGGACCAGACGATCGATCTCGACCTCGGTCAGCGACTTGAGGTTGAGCGTGGTGGTGGCCCCGGACTCCGCGATGCGATCGAGCATGACGGATTCGGTTTCACGGAAGGCCAGTGATTCTTCGCGCACCGTAAGTACGATGAGTACCGGGACAGGTTGGGTTTCGACCCGTTCAAGCAGGTATTGCGTGAACATCAAGGCATCGCCACCCCATTGCGCATCATCGATGACCATGATGAATGGCCGATCCCCCGCGGTGTCGAACAGAAATTTGCGAAGCATGCCGTAGCGCTGGTCGGTTCTCGACATGCGTAACGTCGTTCTTGCGGGCATCGCAATTTCAGGTCCGCTCGGCGAAATGAAGTCGGCAAATGCTCGAGAATCGATGTCGGAATGAAGACTTTGATCTGCGCGCTCGACGATTTCCTCGCGTCGAAGGCCCAGACAGCGCGTGTATCGAGCCATCATGCGGCCAATTCCGTCCGAGGGATTGCCCATGCCGCTGTGAATGGCGTGCATCAGATTTGCCGAGCCCGTTTCGTGCGCACGTCTCGAAATCCACTCCGCGAGGCGGCTCTTCCCGGTGCCAGCTCCGCCGCGAATCATCACGACTCGCGCCTGGCTGGTCTCGCGGACTTCGCGCAGTTTCGCCCAAATCACGTCCCTTTCGTGTTCTCGGCCCACCAGAGGAACTGTTCGCAATCCAAAAAGTCCCAGCCCAGCGCCAAGAAGCTGTCGCGATGGGGGCGCGATCGTAAGAGGCCGCCATGAAACAGGCATGGGCGGGAATTGGACGGCCATCGCCTCCCCGTTCTCGACCAACGAAGAAACCTTTGAGCTGAAATCGATGCGTTCGTTCTGCGTGTGGGCGACCAGCAGTTGGGTGGTTGGAGCGTGGCGAGGCGCGTCGCGTTCGGTGTCGTGTTCGGGAAGAGTCGCTGGCGTTTCGTGTTCCAAAGGCTCGGGAATCGTCCGGACGGATGCGACGTCGATGCCGGGTGGCATGGGCAAAGCCATAAGCGCGTATGCGGCATCGGCAGCGCATAAGAATCGCTCTTGCGGAGACTTCTGCATCAGGCGCGCGATCCATCCCTCGATCCCGGCTGGAACCTCAAATTTTGGCCTCAAACGCCGCACCGGTGTTCCGGTATGTGCTCGACCATACCCAACCGCGGATGTGGCAGCGAATGGCAGCTCGCCGTCGATCAGCTCAAATGCCGTCACGCCCAGCGAATAGAGGTCGGTCCATGGTCCGTAATCGCGCCATGCCCCCCGGAATTGCTCAGGAGCCATGTATTGCGGCGTGCCCCAACCTGTTTCCTCGCTGCCCGCTTGGTCGAATGAATCGGCTGCTCTAGCCAGGCCAAAATCCGTCAATTTTATGCCAGCGTCGGGTCCGCGGCACCCCACCAAGATATTGGCCGGTTTGAGGTCGCGATGAATGATACCGGCAGCATGCGCGTGCCCCAGCGCTTCGAGCACCACCAGCAGCGCCGCCCGCACGTGGGGCCACTGCATCGTGGTTTGAAACCGACGAAGACTGCCTCGCGCGGCGAGTTCCATGACAATATAGGGGCTGCCCTCGGCGAGCCGTCCTTGAGATGCAAGCGATTGCGCAGAGGTTATTTCACCGTAGTCCAGCGGAATGACGATATGCGGGTGATTCAGCCCCGCTACCGCGCGAACTTCATTGTGGAAGGCTTCCAAATACTCTTCGCGGCGGGCGCCCGCGCGCGTCAGCACTTTTACCGCGACCGGTTCACCTTCGGAGACGTGGACTCCACCCCACACCTCTCCCATTCCACCTTTGCCGATGACTTGACGTAATTCGAATGGTCCGAGAGCTGTTGGCATGATCACGAGCAGTGGGTGAGCGGTTCGGCCCACATTATCTTTTGAATCTTGTGACTACAACTTCCCATCTTCAAAGTTCGCGTGTGACCACGATATTTGGCGAGGATCGGAGACTCAAGGGTCCGAATTTGCGCGATGTCCGCGAAGTTGTCGACACTCCTCGTGCCTTGCGCCCTTGAATTTGCAGCGAATCAACGCTATCTCGTGGCGACCCCGCGGGCCTTGCTGCGCGGTCACAATAGTGTTTTGCCACGTGTGATTGCCATGCCTAGACGACAAGACCTCAAATCCATTTGCATATTGGGCTCTGGACCGATCGTGATCGGTCAGGCCTGCGAATTCGATTATTCAGGAACCCAAGCCATTCGCGCCCTCAAAGGTGAAGGGATGCGGGTTGTGTTGGTGAATTCAAATCCCGCCACGATCATGACCGATCCCGATATCGCCGATGCGACGTACATCGAACCGTTGACGGTTGAGTACGTTACGAAGGTGTTGGAACGGGAACGTCCGGATGCGTTGTTGCCCACGATGGGCGGTCAAACGGCGCTGAATTTGGCCATCAAGCTTGCCGAAGAAGGTGTTCTGGAACGCCTCGGAATCGAGATGATCGGTGTCACCCCAGAGGTGATCGCACGAGCAGAAGATCGACAGCAGTTCTCGGACTTGATGGCGGATATCGGCGTGGCGCAACCACTCTCGGGCGTGGCGCGCAACATGAGTGACGCGTGGAAAATACTCGACCGCACCGGTTTCCCTGCGATCTTGCGCCCTAGTTTTACGATGGGCGGGAGCGGCGGAAATATCGCCTACAATCGCACCGAATTTGAAGAGTTCGTGAAGTGGTCGCTCGCCCAGAGTCCGACGCACGAAGTCCTGATCGACGAGAGCCTGATTGGCTGGAAGGAGTTCGAACTCGAACTCATGCGGGACCGAAACGACAACGTCGTGATCATCTGCGGAATCGAAAACCTTGACGCTCTTGGCGTTCATACGGGCGATTCGATCACGATTGCCCCGATTCAAACGCTGTCTGACGTCGAGTATCAAGGCATGCGCGACGAAGCGATCGCCATCATTCGTAAGGTTGGTGTCGAGACCGGCGGCTGTAATATCCAGTTCGCCGTCGACCCTGCAACCGGTCGTCGCGTGGTGATCGAGATGAACCCGCGAGTGTCTCGGTCTTCAGCGTTGGCCTCTAAGGCAACCGGATACCCCATCGCCAAAGTCGCAGCCCTGCTTGCGATCGGTTACACGCTGGACGAAATTCGCAACGAGATCACGGGCAAAACTTCTGCGGCTTTTGAGCCCGTGCTCGATTATAATGTCGTCAAGATTCCGCGCTTTGCGTTCGAAAAATTCCCGGGCGCCAGCGACCGATTGACCACGCAGATGAAGAGCGTCGGTGAAGTCATGGCGATCGGTCGAACTTTCCCCGAAGCGCTTTTGAAGGCGGTTCGCGGTCTGGAAACCAACGATATTGGGCTGACGCCTCGCATGACGCCGGCCGCCGAAAAGACACCCGCTGAGACGCGTGAGTTCTTTGCAGCGGCGTTGCTAAAGCCCACGCCAAAACGTTTGTTTTTTGTGATGGATGCGCTGCGTGCGGGGCTGACGATCGCAGAAATCTCCGAGATGACCGGCTACGATCCGTGGTTCACCAACCAGCTTCGGCTGATCTGTGAGGCCGAAACAGCCTTGGTTGCCGTTGGTCGCATCGAGTCTGTTGATGCAGCATTGATGCGCCGGATGAAGCGATTGGGCTTTGGTGATCCGCATATCGCGCAGCTTTTGGGCAGCGATGAAGTCACCGTTCGGGCGCGCCGCGAAACGCTGAAAGTGAAACCTGTATTCAAACAGGTGGATACCTGTGCAGCCGAATTTGCAGCTGTGACCTCGTATTTCTATTCGACCTTTGAGTCTGGTGAAAACGAAGCCGAACATGACGACCGGCCGTCGGTGATGATTTTGGGGGGAGGTCCCAATCGTATCGGCCAGGGAATCGAGTTCGATTATTGCGCGGTTCATGCAGCGATGGCTCTTCGGAAACAGGGATATCGAACGATCATGGTGAACTGCAATCCCGAGACGGTGAGCACCGATTACGACATTTCGGATCGCCTTTATTTCGAGCCGCTGACGTACGAGACGGTCATGGAGATCGTCGAGACCGAGCGTCCTTTGGGCGTGATTCTTCAGTTCGGCGGTCAAACACCGCTCAAGCTCGCAGAACCGCTCGCAGCGGCCGGTGTGACGATTCTAGGCACCTCTCATGATGCCATCGATCGAACCGAAGACCGAAAACGCTTCAATCTGATTGTCGAGAAGTTGGGACTGCTTCAACCAGACGCCAGAATCGCGGATTCGTTCGACGAAGCCGTTGGATTTTGCGCAGAGCTTGGTTACCCGGTTCTGGTGCGTCCGAGCTACGTCCTGGGCGGACTTGCGATGCAAGTGGTTCACGAAGAAAGTGAATTGCGTGATGTGTTCGCACGAGCGGTGGGTGAGTCCCACGGCAAAGGTGTGCTTCTGGACAAGTTCTTGGATCAGGCCGTCGAAGTCGACGTCGACTGCATCCGAGACGGACACACGGCCGTGATCGGTGGCGTGATGGAGCATATCGAAGAAGCGGGAGTCCACAGCGGTGACTCTGCCTGCGTCACTCCCCCACATCATTTGCCCGAATCTGTCTTGCGAGTGATTCGTGAACAAACCATCGCGATGGCACATGAACTTGATATCATTGGCTTGATGAACGTTCAGTTCGCGGTCCAGGAACGAAACGTGTTTGTCCTCGAGGTCAATCCACGCGCCAGCCGCACGGTCCCATTCATCTCCAAATCGATTGGACAGCCGCTCGCCGGTTTCGCCGCACGGTTGATGCTTGGCGAGACCCTCGAAGACGTGGGGCTGACGAAGGAAATCATTCCTAAACATTTTGCGGTCAAAGAAAGCGTGTTCCCGTTTTCCAAATTCCCCGAAGTCGACACCATCCTTGGCCCAGAAATGCGTTCGACCGGCGAGGTCATGGGAATCGATAAGGATTTCAACGCGGCATTTATCAAGGCGCAGATTGGAGGGTTCAACTCACCACCAGAATCTGGCCGGGTTTTCGTGAGCGTTCGTGACATCGACAAATGGAGCATCGTCCCCATTGCACGAAAACTGAAAAGTCTTGGTTTTCATGTGGTTTCGACGCGGGGAACGGCGCGCTACTTGATCGAAAACGGGGTCGATGCGACACCGATCAACAAGGTCAAAGAAGGGCAGCCTCATATCGTCGACGCGATCATCAACGGAGAAATTGATATGGTTATCAATACGACGGTTGGTGGACCCGCGATCCAAGATTCAAGGTCGATTCGACGTGAAACACTGAACCGAGGCGTGCCATACTTCACGACCTTGGCAGGTGCTGCTGCGGCAGTCGGTGCCCTTTACGAGTCTCAGACCGCGACACGTGGTGTCCGGTCCATACAAGAGTTCCATGCCGACGTAGCGGCGGACAATCTACAGGTGACCCCATGAAAATTCCGATGACCACAGAGGGTTATCGCGCATTGCGCGACGAGCTCGACCAACTCAAGAAGGTTGAGCGACCCAAGATTTCGGCCGAGATCGAAGTTGCTCGCGCCCATGGCGATCTCAAAGAAAACGCTGAATATCACGCGGCAAAAGAGAAACAATCGTTCATCGAAGGACGTTTGCGCGAGATCGAAGCCAAACTTTCGAACGCTGAAGTGATCGACATCAGCGCAATGGAAGGCTCAAGGGTGGTTTTCGGTTGTACGGTGACGTTCATCGACCTCGAGACCGAGGAAGAGCTGACTTACAAGATCGTCGGCGACGACGAATCTGATTTGAAGGGTGGGAAGATTTCCTTTGGAAGTCCCCTCGCCAAGGCTCTGATCGGACGTGAAGAAGGTGACGAGACGACCATCAGGGCGCCAGGCGGCAACCGAGTCGTCGAGATTTCGAGCGTTTCCTACTCTTAGTGACGCCAGATCGTAGTCGCGGGCGGCTCCCAGGCACTCAACATGTCAACCAGCGCCGCGATGTCCTCATGGACACAGACCATCGCTCGGTCGTGCGCGCTTAAGAAGCCTTCCGCCACCATGTGGTCCAACATCTGCACAAATGGGTCGTAAAATCCCTCCACGTTTAGCAACCCAAATGGCTTGCCGTGGATGCCCAGTTGCGCCCAGGTGAAGATCTCGGTGAACTCCTCTAAAGTTCCCATCCCACCTGGCAAAGCGATAAATGCGTCAGAGAGCTCGGCCATTCGGGCTTTGCGAGTGTGCATTGTGTCGACCAAAATGATTTCAGTCGCGCCAGCGTGAATGCGCTCGCGGTCGGCAAGTCCGTGCGGAATAACCCCCGTCACTCGGCCGCCCATCTCGATCACTCCATCCGCAACGGCGCCCATGAGCCCGACAGAGGCCCCACCATAAACGAGCTCGATGTTTCTGGAGGATAGAAGTCGGCCCGTATTGAAAGCGATATCTCGATACGACGGACGGGCACCGTCGCGTGAGCCGCAAAAGACACAGATTGAGCGCAAATGCCTCACTAGTCTTTTGCCTTCACTTCGATGGGAGTTGTTCGAATCACTGAGCCGTCGAGTACCAACGGTGGCAGGTTCTGGACGTGCTCAACGAAGAAGAACTCCATCTCGTTCTGGATGTCTTTCGACACATCGTAGAGGTCTTTCCGATTTCGCTCGGGCAAAATAACCCGTTTGATGCCGGAGCGATGTGCAGCAAGGACTTTCTCCTTGATGCCGCCCACGGGAAGGACATTTCCGCGAAGGGTAATCTCGCCCGTCATCGCGACGTCGGGACGCACTCTGACGCCAGTGAGGAGGCTCAACATCGCGATAAACATCGTGATGCCTGCGCTTGGGCCGTCTTTGGGGATAGCGCCGGCAGGAACGTGCAAGTGGATGTCGTAGAGTCGCATGAAATTCGTTTCGATTTCGAAATCGTCGACATGAGCGCGGATATAACTCAGCGCAGCTCGCACCGACTCTTTCATCACGTCGCCAAGCTGGCCGGTGAGGACGAGCTCGCCCTTCCCTTGCATCTTGGTGGCTTCGATGAAGAGGATATCTCCACCAGCTGCCGTCCAGGCGAGTCCGGTTGCAACACCCGGTTGAGCCACACGCTGGGCGACCTCGAAGGTGTATTTCTCGGGTCCGAGATAGTCTTCAAGGTTATCCGGCGTGATCTTCACCGAGACGGATTCGACCTCGACGCCCTTCTCTTTGTCGGACATGCCTTCGGCCACTTTCACAGCAACACCGCGGCAAACATCGGCGATTCGACGCTCAAGCGAGCGAACACCCGCTTCACGTGTGTAGCTTCCGATCAACAGCTCAAGAGCTTCATCGCTGACGATGATGTTGTCTTCGGAGATTCCGTGGGACTCCAGCTGCTTGGGCAACAGGTATCGTCGCGAAATGATCTGTTTATCGTGCGCCGTGTAGCCCGAGATTTCGATGATATCCATGCGGTCACGCAATGGCGCCGAGATGGGATCGAGCTGATTGGCGGTTGCGATGAACAACACGTTCGAGAGGTCAATTGGGATCTCGACGTAGTGGTCCGAGAACGCGCTGTTTTGCTCGGGGTCCAAGACCTCAAGCAATGCCGCCGAAGGGTCACCGCGGAAGTCTTTTCCGACTTTGTCGATCTCGTCGAGCATGAGGACGGGGTTGTTGGTCCCGGCCTTACGCATCGCTTGCACGATTCGACCTGGCAACGCGCCGACATAGGTTCGGCGATGTCCGCGAATTTCGGATTCGTCGTGAACGCCGCCCAAGCTGATACGTACAAATTTACGACCCAACGCACGCGCGACCGAACGACCAAGGCTGGTTTTACCCACGCCAGGAGGGCCAGCGAGGCACAAAATCGGTCCCTTCATGTCGTTCTTGAGCTTTCGAACGGCAAGGTATTCGATGATGCGTTTTTTGACCTTCAGGAGGTCGTAGTGGTCTTCGTCCAGGATGACCTGTGCTTCACGGATATTGAGGTGGTCATCCGTCGAGGTTTTCCATGGGATATCGACCAAAGTTTCAAGGTAAGTGCGGGTTACGCCGTATTCGCTTGAGGCTGGCTGCATCATGCGCAGTCGGTTCAGCTGTTTACGACCGACATCGCGAACTTCGTCTGGAAGGTCGCCTTCTTCGATCGAGGCAGCCAAGTCTTCAAGGTCGTTGCCTTCGCCGTCGAGCTCACCAAGCTGCTCTTTGATCGCCTTGAGCTGCTGGCGCAGATAGTACTCGCGCTGATTCTTATCGATCTCTTCTTTGATCTGGCTCTGGATCTTGTCCGAGACGCGCAGCACTTCGAGTTGCCGAGCCAGAAGCGTGACCACAGTCTTGAGGCGGTCCTTGAGGTCGACGGTTTCGAGGATGGACTGTTTCTCTTCTGGAGAGATGTCCATGTTGGCGGCCACGAAGTCACAAAGTTGGCCCGGATCGTTGACGCCGTCCACCATTTGACTGGCTTCTTTAGGCATCTCCTCGATGAACTTCACAACCTGCTTAGCGGTGCTCTTCAAATTCATGAAGAGGGCCTCAATTTCGACTTCCTCGGCCGGGTCTGGGGTGGATTCGTCGTCGATGTAGGTGAATGACCCCGAGAAGAATGGCTCTTCTTGAGACAACTCATCGAGTCGAATTCGTCCCTGTCCCTGAATGATTACGCTGTAATTATCGCTCGCGATCTTAACGACCTTGAGGATGCGCGCCACGGTACCGACCTGATAGAGGTCGCCCGATTCGGGGTCGTCGGTGTCGGCATTGCGTTGGGTCAGAATGGCGATTGGGCGCTCATGTTTGACCGCTTCTTCAATGAGACGGACGCTTTTCGGCCGGCCAACCGCGAGGGGTACAACCACCTGCGGAAACAAAACGGTGTTTCGAAGCGGCAAAATCGCAAGATCTTGGCGTCGTGGTGCTTTGGGAGTCTCTTCGGACATCGGTTCGCTCGATATAACGGGAAAAAGCAACGGACGTGGCCGTCAGTCTAGGAGCATATTCACAAGACGCTTGTCGGCAACTCTAATGGCTCGTTCTAGCCCGATTTGTGCGGGTTTTGCAACAAGCACTGCCAACCTCATTTTGCTTTGATGTGAGCCATCAAATCGGGGAGCGCGTCGACCATGGAACGCATCAAATAGGTTTGCAAGAATCGCGGCACGGTGACGATGACAAACGCAGTGGAATCCGCGTCGGCCTCGGTGCCAAGCACGCGCATCGCTGTGCTTTTTGAGACCTCACCCGTGATTTTCGGGGCGCGGCGCGCGTCAAAAATCTGATGGAATTCGGTCGGAACTTCCGAAAGGTCGGCACTGACTCCTTCCAAACCGGTCGCCAGACGTTCCGCCCAGCGACGCACTTCGTCCTGCATCGCCCGAATACTCTGCACGTCCACCAAATCTTTGGGATGCACCGAGACTACGAACTGGACCATATTTTGGGCAAAAACCAAGGTCGACGCCACGACGAAACCCCGCCCGTGTTGGGCTTCGGCCCATTCCGCGAAGTCGAACAGGCTCTTGGCATCGGGGTCGAATTTAAACGTGGTGGCTGCTGCAAATTGCCCCAGTCCCGCAAGTGCGGTTTGGATGCCCTCGAGAGTTTCACGGCGACTCAGCTTTTCTGCGGCAATGCCGGCAATCACACGAAGTCCGTCCTCCGCCTTGGTGCCCAGCTTGGATTCACGTGCCTGAATCAGGCGATTTCGAAGGCGCGCCACACGGGACGTGGACTTGGCCGGCACGAGTTCGGGCGTTTTTTGATCGATAGTAGTCATGCTTCTCGATTGACAAACCTAAGGCCAACATGACCCACTTCACGACCCGCATCAACTGGAGGCGTGGCTTGAAACGTCGTTGGCTCGTCACGCTGAGCCTTTTCTATTTTTTCCAGCTGGCTTCGGCTTTCGCGGGAACCTATCTGCCGCGCTATCTTGGTTTGCTAGGGATGTCGGGTACCGCGATTGGCTTGGCGTTCGGTTTGCAGGCTGTCGCACGCAGCGTCGCGATGCCGCTGTGGTCGTACGCATCAGACCGTTTTGGAATCAGTGTGCGGTTGGTGCAGGTTCAGTTTCTGCTCGCGGTTCCCTACCTTGCCTTGCCGTTTGCTGCCAACGGAACCGTCATCACGGCCCTTCTGGTGCTGTCGGGGATCTCAATCGGTTGTGCGATTCCTGTGACGGATGTCGTCACGATTCGTGAACTCTCGGGCCAGGCCTTTGGACGGATTCGTTCCGTTGGTTCTGTGGGTTTTGGCGTTTCCGCCGCCTGCTTCGCCTACCTGGGGCTCACTCATAGCCACACCGAACTCGCCAAACTCTCAGTATGGGTGATCGTGGGGCTTTTGGTGCTGGCGGGCGTTTCGGCGTCGTTTTTCCCGCGATCACCAGCGAGTTTGGCAACGGCGGGTCGCGAAGAGCTCTCGAAGATGCTCACGAACCGCTGGCTCGTTGTGCTGATGCCGCTGTGGGCGCTGCATTGGGCGTCCCAAGTCCCTTATAATATGTACTTGGTATATTTTGCCGAGAGTCGCGGGTTTGCCGCTTGGATGCCCGGCGCGTCGGTCGTGGTCGCGATTCTGGCCGAGGTCCTATTCTTGGCTTTTGGAAGTCGTATCGTTGAGCGCCTTGGCCCCCTGCTGAGTTTCGTGTTGGTCGTGGGGGCCACGGCTGCTCGCTGGTTCTTGATGGCTTACGTCGAAGATCCCTTCATCGTTGTTGCGCTGCAATTGGTTCATGGCCTGACCTTTGGGGGCTTCATGTTATCGATGATGTCCGTGTTGAACCGCGAGGTTCCCTCAGGCGTGCGAGCGACCGCACAGGCCGTGCTTTACGTCGTTGTGTTTGGGCTCGGTGGGGCTTTGGGGCAATTTGTCTCGGGTCGCCTCCTGGATACGTTTGGTGCGGTTTCGCTCTTTGAAACCGTGGCATGGCTGGAGGTTTGCCTTTTTGTTCCGACGGCTGTGATTTCACTGTATTACCGTCGAGCGGGACGTCATCGCATGTCAGTGCTTTCCTGATCCCTATGCTGTGGGCTACACTCTTGCTGCCCTGAAGTAGTGAACACGATGCAACCCAAACTTTTTGTAGCCATGGCGGGAAATATTGGAGCCGGTAAAAGTACCGCAGCCAAGATTATCTCTCGTCATTTCGGATTCGATCTCTTTCATGAACCCGTGGTCGAGAACCGTTTCTTAAAGCTCTACTACAACGATATGAGACGCTGGAGCTTCACGTTGCAGATGGAGTTTCTATTGGCGCGGATCGAGCACCATCGGCATATCGAGCGGCTCGGAGGCGGTTGCATTCAGGACCGAACGTTGATCGAAGATCCCGAGATCTTTGCGAAATACCTTCATGGTCTGGGCAACATGAACGACAATGAGCTCGACCTGTACTTTGACTATTTCAAGCGCTTCAACGAGCAGTTTCGTCAGCCGGATCGTGTGATCTTATTGCACACGCCCGACGTGAACGTGTTGCTTCGACGAATCGCTGAACGCGGTCGCGAAGAAGAGAGAGGCATCACCTCCGATTTCTTGCGCGGGCTTAATGGGTATTATGAGACGTTCGACCAAGTCGCCGAGCAAAAGTATGGCTTGAAGGTCTTACGCATCGACGTGACAAATCGAGACTTCCGGCGCGGCGAGGAACGTTCTAAATTTCTGGAAGAAGTTCAGGAGTTTATGAGTGAGGCCCTGCCCGGAAACCAGGAATTACCTTTCGCGGTTTCGCCGCGAGACGAACTCAATTGAGGAGACGACCATGACGACCGTTCGAAAAAAGAAGAAGGGACATGAGGACAAGAACCGCGAACCCGAGGTTGTCCTCGATAAGCGATCCAAGAAGTTCCTGTGGGCGTTGGCGATCATTGGTGGAGTGATGGCGCTCGTGCTGACCGCACTCGAATTCATGAAATAGTCAGATCCGACTCGTCCTTCGCCGATAGATACAGGTGTTCGAGTACGATCGTTCTGGTGATCAATCCTACCAGTTCACCCGACTTCACCACCGGCAATCGGCCGAAATCATGGTCGGTCATGACATCCAAAGCATCGTCGACGGGCTCGTCCGGGTCGATCGTGACGATCTGATGTTTCATGTGGCTCGACACAGGCAGTTGAAGCTTGTTCGAGCGTTCTGCGCGGGCGATATCTCTGAGCGAAATCATCCCTACCATTTTCCCATCGCGAAGCACGGGGGCACCTGTAAAGCCGTTGCTAGACAACAGCTCGTGTGCGTCTTCAAGCGACATGGATCCATCAATGCAAACCACGGGCGCCGCCATCACGTCGCGGACACGAATCGGTTGAAACGGGTTGGCTTGAATGACTTTACGAAGGTCGGCCAGCACCGCTTTGATGCTGGAGTGTCGAATCGTTGCGGCTGCGGCTCCATGGTGCCCCCCTCCCCCGATTTCACGCATGAGCGACCCCACATCCACATGGGAGACTCGGCTTCGGGCGATGACCTGCACGCGGTCGTTTTTCTGGAATCGCATCACCGAGATCATGACATCGTAGCCACCAAATTCCATGACCTGCTGAACCACATCCGACGCGCCGTCCACGTAGCTCGTCACTTCTGAGGTGCAAAAAGCTATCTCAACCCGCTTAAAACTCTCTTCGTGTACCGACGAAATCAGACTGGCGAGCAGTTTCATTTGTTCTTCAGAATACTGAAGTCCCAGATATCGGCTCGCCACCCTCAGGTTGGCGCCATTGCTCAAGAGCCAGGAGGCCGCGCGCGCATCGCGTGGCTGAGTCGAGGCAAACGAAAGCCGCCCGGTGTCGCTATAGAGTCCCAGCAAGAACAAGGTGGCTTCCGAGTTTGAAATCTCGTCTGCCTTTGGCATCAAGGCTTCGATCAACAGCGTGACGCATGCGCCAATCGGTTCCACGTGTGATTCGTGGCACTCGACATCAAATGGCGTGGCTGGATGATGATCCCAGACTATGACTCGTTTTGCTGCCTTGATGAATTCAAGCGAATCGGTGAGGCGTCGGCTGTCGCGCACGTCCACGACGATGACCTCATCCACAGGCCCGGTGATCTCGGAGACCGTGGCTACATTTAGATGGTCTTTATGCAGCGCCAAATAGCGACGAACGCCCGGCGATACGAAGGTAGGAATCACAGGGATCGCCCCTGGATACAGGCGTTGCGCCGCGACCAGACAGGCAAGAGCATCCAAGTCAGAATTATGATGCGTAACGATGATTCGTTTCATGGCAGACCCTGTGGAAATCCGTCCGAAAGCATCCAGCCGTTCTTGCCCAACGTGAATTTCAGGGCTCGCACTTCCTTGCCCTGTGCTCCGGTGAACTCCACATATGCCGCAGCGTGGATGCCATCTTCGTCGCGCAGAACCTTCAAAACGCTGGGTTTGCCCTGAACTTTGCGCCAGATGGGATCCTCGGCCAGTCGGGAAATCAGCACACGTTTCCCGTATTTCTGACAATCAAGAGTCGGATCTTCGCAGCGCAGTCGGGCAATCTGGAAGAGCAAGCGCGCCTCGTCCTCGAGCTTTGCAATTTCGTCTTGAGACGCCGCCATGAGGTTTTTGCAGGCCTCTGGGTTTTTTGCGCTTCCCTCCCCCAGCTTCGTCAGAACGCGCGCAAATTCGGGGCTTCGGCAGTATTCGTTGTCTGGGGTGGCCAGCGTGTGCGCCTCGGTCAGTAGGACGGTTTCGCCCGCTGAGATCGCAAGGATCACGTCCTCGATGCGTTGTTCGAGTGGGTCAGCCTTTCGGTCACAGCCTGAAAATAGGAGGAGCAAAGGGATTATGGCGAGTGAACGATTCACAGGGTCAGCGTACACTAGGAAGAGATTTCAACCGAGACCCTTTGATGTTCGAGAAGCTCGCCGCCCGGTTGCGACGTCCCATATCCAACGCATTTTTGACCGTTTTCCGGGTGTTCTTCGGGATTTGGATGGTCATCCGTTGCGTCTGGTACATCGTTTCTCAAGACGTTCGTTACGTTGAACATACTCAGATTTTGTTCTCGTACAGAGGGTGGGAATGGGTGCCGCATGCGCCCGCGGGCTGGTTCATCGTGTTGATGTGGATCTCCATGTTCAGCGCTGTTGGCATCGCGTTGGGGATCTTTACACGGTTCTCCTCCTTCGTTTTCTTGATGACCTTTGGCTATTTCTTCATTGTCGACGCGGCGACCTGGGGGAACATGGATTACCTGTTCTCGCTTTTGGCCTTCATCCTCTTGTTGGTGCCGTCAGGCGCGCGAGGATCATGGGATGCGTGGCACAAAGGCAGGCATCTGGACAGCGTTCCCGCTTGGACACTTTACCTGCTGCGATTTCAGATTGGCGCCGTTTACTTCTATGCGGGCCTCATCAAATGCACGCCAGATTGGTTGCTGCGCGCAAGCCCGATCGATATTTTCTTGAGCACGGAAAACAAGATTGCTGTGCTTCAGCCTCTCTTTGAAACCCCGTTGGTCGTGCATGCCTTCGCGTATGGAGGCTGTTTTTTTGACCTCTTCATCGTGCCGTTGCTGCTTTGGCCGCGCTCAAGGCGTTGGGCGATGGCCTTGGTTGTCTTTTTCCATACCTTCAACATGGTGGTCTTGGGGCTGGGCAACGTCACGGTGTTTATGCTCCTGGCGACCTTGCTCGTGTTTTCGGAGCCCGACTTATTCGAGGCGGTCGTGTCGCGGTTAGAGCATTTTTTGAAGACGGCCGTGGGCATCATTCCCGGGCCCTCGTGGATGGGGTTCATCGCCGCAGCTTTTGTCGTCGCACAGGCGCTGATTCCGCTAAGGCATTTGGCCTATCCAGGCGACGCTCGCTGGAACGGAGACGGCCAGAATTTCTCTTGGTGGATGCGGTCGATTCACATGAAAGTCGATTCAAAATTCTACGCAGAATACGACGGCAAACGGGTTCGCCTGAATCCACTCGAAACCATTGCGAAGGAGCAGTCAGCAATGGGAAAAGATCCCGACATGATGGCTCAATACGCAAGATTTGTGGCTTCTCGACTGCGCGCCGAGGGGCATCAGGATGTTAAAGTGATGGTTGAGTCTATGGCCAGCCTGAATGGCCGGCCGACGCAACGGTTCGTGCGGGAAAACGTGGACTTAGCCGCATTGTCGGCTGATTTCGTTCCCGCCGATATTGTGGTTCCGTTGGACTAAATAATCGAATTTAGCCAAGAGTCGATCGATTCTTCGAGCAGGTCACGGCACGCTCGGAACGCAGGCAGATCTTGATTCACAGGGTCGGCGATTTCATCAAGTGGAGCCTGTGCGTACTCCCAGATTCGCACGATTTTGGGGGCCAACTCAGGTGCCGATTCCAGGATAAACCGCTCGTGTTTCGGTGCCATCACCACGACGAAATCCGCCATTCGTAAAAGCCCGACCGAAACTCCTTGCGACCTGTGCGACTCGATATCGATATCGTGCTCTGCCATGGCCTGAATCGCTTCTTTTGCCGCAGGCCGGTGCATGATGTTCAACGTTCCGCACGAGATGATGGCTGCAGGCTCCTGTCGTGACTTCAACTTATTATTTGTGATGGCCGCCGCCATGGGTGAACGGCAAATGTTGCCAGAACAAACGAATACAATTCGCTTCACGCCCCCTCCAGAAAGTCTTGGTAAGAGTCCGGCAACCCACTTGGATCGTATTGCTCGACCAAGGGTGTCAGGTCGGCTCCGTTGAGGGTGTGCCAGTAAAGCACTCGCTTGCCTTTCCACTGTTTCTGGTGGCTGAGGATCGAGCCAAAAGCCTTTGCCGTATAAGTGGGTTCGAGCGTCAAATCGTGGGTTTCTCGGGCAAGTTCAATCGCCTTGAGTCCTTGAGGCGTCTGAAGCCCATAGCCTTCACCAAGTTGATTATGGTCGAGTTCGACGTCCGACATCGTGATGCTGGGAACCTTGGGGGCGCCGTAGCTTCTGAGGAGATCGGCCGTCTGATTGGCCAGATGAACGACCATGGGTTTATTGCAAATGAACCGTTCGACAACGCGCACGCCAACGACTCGAGTTGAAAGACCAAGCCATCTCAGGCCGAGCAAGATGCCCGCGTAGGTGCCGGCTGTCCCAGCTGCAACGACGATGATCTCGGGGAAAGGCTCACCTAACTCTTCGAATTGGCGAACCAGTTCAAAGGCAGCATTGACGTAACCGATCGCGCCCATCGGCGAAGAGCCGCCACCCGGGATATAATAAATGTTCTCGCCGGTGGAGAGCCATTCCTTCAACTTTACCTTGAACAAAGCAGCGGGAAGCCCCGTCTTGTGCCCGATAAGCGTCAGCTTGGGATGTGTGGTCGAGAGCGCCTTCAAGTTCTTGATGACATGTGGGGTGATGGGCTGGGGGAAGTGCAGCGCCGAGCATTCCATCCCGAGATGTCTGGCCCAGATGCAAGTTGCCAGCACATGGTGGCTGCCGATGGCGCCAACTGTCCACACCTCGCGTTTGCCTTGAGCCTTGGCATCGCCAAAAAGAAACTCAAGCTTTCGTGTTTTATTGCCGCCATAAAGGGCCCCCGATGCGTCGTCGCGTTTGACCCAAATATCGAGGCCGGTGGCGTCGCGCATGCCCTTCATTTGCTCAACAGGAGTGGGCAAAGAAGCGATGGGTTCGATGGGAACCTTTTCCAGTTCTGGGTAACGACGAAATAGTTCATGCACGGCCATGGGTTTTCCTCTTCATGGGTCTGTCGTAAGGTACGGCATCACCGAGTTCCTACCAAACCGAGGTCGACATGACACAACGATACGATAAAGAAAAAGAGACACTTTGGATCCTCAGCACGCTGGACCCAGATTCACTCTTTCCCGCCGATGAGTTGAAGCATTTATCGTCGCAAGTTCGTGACGGAAAGCTGGCTGATGGTCGAAAGGTCAAGGCGGTCAATGTGGTGTTCGCGGATGCGGATACCGCCGAGTACAACGAAAGTGCACTGGGCTTCTCAAAAATTGGTGTCTACGTGGGCACGCTGGATGAGCCGACTGTCTATGCTTCGACGCTTGAATTCAAAACACGCGACGATTTCGGCGTTTAAGTCTCAGGCCAATATGGCCAGCAAAATGATCGATAGGATCAGCATCCCAAAAAGAGTGAGGCCGAGGATCGTGTAGCGTCGGTTTTCCTCTTCCGATCCCCTGCCATTGACCACGCGATACACCTCGGCCACCAAATCACTCACACGCTGCATAAACACGGGGCTTTCACGTGTTCCCGAAGCCTGAGACAACATTCCAGGCTGAGATGCTTGACCCGGCACTTCTTTGGGCATCCATGACGTTGGAATCGGCTTTGGCCTCGCTGGCTGATGGCCTGCTTCTGAACTGCCAAACATGCTTTCACGTAGCTTGTCTTGTTTGGGTTTCGGCATCGACTTGGTGTCGCCGCCCGGCGTCTCCATGATTTTGGGGTTGAAGAGCTCGGTCGCTCCGCCTTCGAACTCATCCACCAAAGCGGGAACCTTGCCGCCCGAAATACTGCGACGAACGGTCTGGTCGCCCGTATCTTGGACCAAAACTGCAAGTTCATCGGTCTTTTCTGAGACTGAATCTGGAAGTGCGACGCTCACCGGCTCCGTATGCGGATCCGGCATGGACAGGCTGGCAGCGTATGGCGCTTCGTCAGGGAAGATTTTGGCCAGGAATTGTCGCACATTTGCGCGCGTGAAGTTCGGTGTTCGCTTGTAAAGGTAGCGAGTCAGCGCGGCCTCGAAAGCTTCGCAGTCCGCGAAGCGGTCCTCACGACGGCGTTCCAGCCCCTTCATGATGATGGCCTCGAACTCGGGCTCCATGTCGGGTCGTAGATTCTTGGGTGACGCGAATTTCGCCTCCCGCATGCGCACCAACATCTTGCGCATGTCGGGTTCGTCCTCGTAGGCCATGCTCGAGGTGCTCATTTCATACAAACATAGAGCGGCCGAGAACATGTCGCTGCGACCGTCGAGCTTCTCGCCCCATGCCTGCTCGGGCGACATGTAGCGGAATTTTCCTTTGATGATTCCGGCCTGGGTTTCTGGGCGTGCAGCCTGAGCGGCTTTTGCCACACCGAAATCAAGAACCTTCACCTCACCTTGCCAACTCAAAATGATGTTTTGGGGGCTGATATCGCGATGAACGAGCGTCAACGGTTTGCCCGTGGAATCGTCGATCTTGTTATGGGCGTAGTTCAATCCGGCGAGCGTTTCTTTGAGCACCCACGCGCAGACATCGAGCGGCACCGGTATTCGCATGTCATAGGCTTGATTCAACAGCTGAAAAAGGTCTTTCCCGCGGATGTACTCCATCACGATGAAGTGATGGTTTCCGTCGGCGTTGAGGTCAATCACCTGTGCAATATTCGTGTGATGCAATTGTGCTGTGAGTTTGGCTTCCTCCACCAACATGCGAAGGAAATCAGTGTCTCCGCTATGTTTGGGGTGGATCAGCTTGAGCACATATTCTTTCTCGAACCCTTGAATGCCTTTCGAGCGCGCAAGAAAGATCTCGGCCATGCCACCGACTGCGAGTCGATCGATGAGTTCGTAGCCTCCGAGTTTTTTGGGTGCTGCCATATACTACTAGGTCTCAGTAGGGCTTAGAATAACAGGAAGACCGTCGATCGCGAAGGACTAGCGCACGCAAAGCACGACCTTTCCGAAACTTTCGTTGGAAGCCAAATGCGCATGGGCGGCTTCGACGTCCTGAATATTATATTCTTCGTCGACGATCGGGCCAATTCGTTCATCCAAAATCATGGGCCAGATTTCGTGCAGGAAATGTGCGGTGATGGCGGCCTTTTCCTCGATGCTGCGGCTC
>CAYMYJ010000068.1:0-23414 GCA_964394615.1 uncultured Bradymonadales bacterium
TTTCAGCTTGGGAAGCTGACACTCTACCGCTGAGTTACACCCGCGAAGGCCAAGTTGTGCGCCAATGAGCCTACCATTTGTGGCGAATCGGCAGCCGGTCCAAGTCAACATCGGCAGCTTAGAAGCAGCCAATTCGAATCATAATAACTTGTAAACAACCGGTCTAGTCATAAAGACACGAAGTCGATGCGATAAAACCAGCGGAATTCCTGGCATTCTCAGAGCAGTTCACCGCTCCCCGCTCAGCCCGGAAGTTTTTTCCACTTTCGGTCCCACAACACACATGAAGCACGCAACCATGCGGGTTTCCGCCGTTGGTACAGGACTTGAGGTAATATCACTACTCGAAACAAAAGATGTCAGGGTGTTCGGAAACTCTATGGCGTATGGGATCAGAGTTGATGTTCGTGCTCTTGATTTTCCAAAATCAAGCCGTTACCGTCATTGGTAACACTTGGCGGAGGGGCGGTGAGGTTAATCGCAGTTAGAAATCTGAAAGAGAAGACGCTCCAGTTTCCTGATGCTCGGGATGCTCTGGAAGTTTGGGTTGCTGTGATTCGAACCGCGGCGTGGAGTTCGCCAAGTGACGTGAAAGGCTATGATAACGCCGCGAGTATTTTGGCCAATAATCGAGTGGTGTTCAATATTCGAGGAAACAAATACCGATTGATTGTCGGTATCAATTACGAAGCTCAAATCATTTTCGTGAAGTTTTTTGGCACCCACGCACAATACGACCGGATCGATGCGACAACGGTTGAGGAGTTTTAGACATGCAGCCAAAACTAATCGACAACGAAACCGAATACGAACGAGCGCTCGTCCGAATCGGCGAAATCTTTGATGCGAAACCGGGCTCCGAGTCTTTCGAGGAGTTACGCCTTTGGGCTCTACTTGTCGAAACGTACGAGGCCGTACATCACCCTATGGAACAGCCTGACCCTGTCGTTTTCGTCCGCACACAAATCGAGCGATTGGGGATTTCACAAAACGAGTTTGCTCGCCGCGCCGGAATTCAAAAATCCCACCTCTCGGCTGTGCTTAATGGCAAGCGACAGATGTCCAACGCCCAAGCCACAGCGATCGCAGAGTTCCTGAACGTCAATCCATCGGTATTAGGATTCGCGCCACAGCACAAAGCTGCTTGAGTGGACGGCTAATTATTAATAAGGTCATCAAGACAGCGACAAACCCGCCATAAAATGAATAAAGGAAGCGTTCGAACGTGTTACACGGACCCGAACGCTAGAGCACAAATGACTGGATTAGGACGTATTGGGCGCTTCGAGCTTTTTTTCATTTTCAGCATAGGATTATGGTCCGTGCCGGCGATAGCCGAGATGCCTCCGCAACTGTTTTCACAAGCAAAAGCTCCCTTCCCCAAAAAGGATGAAGATGTGCTGCGCAAACGCCTTGAGTTGCTCAGCGCGAAGAAGTCGTGGGACAAAGCAAACAAGTTGGCGACGGAGCGTTTGGGCCAGGACTGGTGCCGGGCAGAGGTCGCTTTGGAGTTTCGCACTTTTGCTGCACTCGGCGTCGTCGCGCGGCAAATCAAGAAGCCTGAGCTGGCGGTCTATTGCGCCATTCGAAGCCTCAATCTAGCAGATTCGCAGATTGAACGAGGCATGGCGCACTTCGAGTTATTCTTGCTTGTAGATGCAATGAAACCTGAGCAGTTCCGGGCATTCTTAGAGAAGCTTGCCAGCATCCCCAAGGACCATTGTGACGACCCCCGCAATGCGGATTGTTGCGCGCACGACAGCGGTCTGGATTTCGCGAAATATTTGGACCCGTCGTCAAAACTCAAGGGTGACGCGCTAAGCGTCGCCCAACGCGACATCGTGGCGTCTGACTTGCTCGGGCAGGCCCTCTCCGAGAATCCCTCTGAGGCGCTTATGGCGCGCTATACTCAGCGCACAGGCCGTTCAGACTCAGCAAGCAGATTGGAGGTGTGGAGTATCCCTGTTCAGCTCGTCGGCGAACGTTTTGGCTCGTTAAAGGAGGCAAAGCTTGCCGCAAGGTCAAACACGAAGACATTGGCCAAGATGGACGACAGGGGAAAGGCGGTTATTGCTCCCAGTCGGTGGGTTTTTAAGCCGTCGGGCTCTTGGACTCTCTACGACGGATTTGTGGGCTATCACTACGATCGGGAATGTGACGGGGAGAGGGGGCCCAACAACAATAATCACTACTTTATCATCGGCGCGTCGGATGGTTTCTGGCTGTATCGTGATTCTAAGACCTATTACGACAACGCGTGTGGAGGGTACGGCGATGAATGGAGCACCTCGGAGTTGTCTGTGACCAAGACACCCAACGGCGAGGTTCTAACCACAGGAGGAGCTTCGTTTTCATACATCAATGGGGGTGGGTGCGGTGCATCGGGTGGTCGATCAAGTACTCAAATCATGTGCGCGAAGAACGCTGCGGGTGATCCCAAATGTCTGCTCATTTCGTACTACTTTCCATGGAGTTTAGAAGGACGTGAACTCAAAGACAAACCTTTCATAAAGCTCGATAAAAGAGGGAGAGTCGACTTCGAATTGGAAATGTATTCCTCCGAACTGCGTGCGCTTTTGAGGCCGGTGGACAAGAAGTCGGTCATCGAGGTCTACGAAGCAATTCCAGAGATCGTCGCAAAGATTGAGGCGTGGGCAGGCGAAAAGTGATGGTTAAGTCTGCAATCTGGGCGCGGCTGGAGCCACGCGTACCAATCACAAGTTCGGCGTTAAACTGCTGACCGCTCACTGCTCACTGCTCACTGCTCACTGCTCACTGCTCACTGCTCACTGCTCACTGCCGACTGCCGACCGCACGGCCCGGAAGTTTTTTCCACTTTCGGTCCCACAACACACATGAAGCACGCAACCATGCGGGTTTCCGCCGTTGGTATGGGACTTGAAGTAATCCCGTGTGGATAGAGAAACACGGGAAAAACATGCCAACTAAATCGTTCGTTTTTGCGATAGCCGCCACACTCTCGGTCTTCCTTTTTGGAGCCGAGGCGTTTGCGCAGGCGGCCGAAGCCGTGGCGACTCCAGGCGCGATGACCGTCACGATTCCGGTCGGCGGCGACGGCGGGTCATTCGCCCCCGCGCTGCGCATCACCCTGCTCTTGCTGGCGCTTTCGATGTTGCCGGCGATGTTGGTCAGCGTCACAAGTTTTACGCGCATCGTCGTGGTGCTGGGCTTTGTTAAACAATCGCTTGGCACGCAAAGTCTGCCTCCAAGCCAAGTGCTTGTCGGTTTGAGTCTCTTTTTGACGCTCTTTACGATGAGCCCGGTCCTTCAAAAAATTCAGGTTCAGGCGTACGAGCCCTACCAAGCTGGCCAACTCAACGACGAGCAGGCCTTCAAGGCCGCGCTGGTGCCACTTCGGGACTTCATGGCGCATCATACGCGTCCTGACGAGTTGCGCCTCATGCTGAGCATGACACAGGACGATAAACCCCAGAATTTCACGGATGTGAGCACCTTTGCTCTGGTGCCGGCGTTCATGCTCAGCGAGCTGCGCGCCGCGTTCATCATGGGGGCGATGATCTTCATCCCCTTCATCGTGATCGACCTTGTGGTCGCGTCGGTGCTGATGGCGATGGGTATGATGATGGTTCCTCCCGCGGTGGTTTCGCTGCCGATTAAATTGATTCTATTTGTGCTGGCTGACGGTTGGAATCTGGTCGTTGGCTCGCTCGTGCGCTCGATTATGGGAGGTCAATAATGTCTCCAGAATGGGTCATCGAAATTGTCCGAAACGCCATGATGCTGGCCGTCGCGTTGGGCGGGCCCTTCATGATGGTGGCTATGGGGCTTGGCCTGAGCATCTCGATTTTGCAGGCGGCCACTCAGGTGAACGAAATGACGCTCGCCTTTGTCCCTAAAGTCATCGGCGCCGGCGCTTGCTTGTGGATTGGTGGAGGCTGGATGCTTGAGCGTTGGCTCGCATTCACGCGTGAGATGATCACGGTTATGGGCCCTGCAGCCATCGGACAATAATGGATCTGACGACACTCATGGCTTCGCTACCTGAGCTCATCACTGGCGCGATGTGTGTGTTGTTTCGTCTGGTCTCGATCTTCGTGATCGGCATTCCTTTTGGCTACCACACGGCCGTTCCGATGCGGGTCAAAGTCTTTTTGATGCTGCATATCTCGACCGTGATGGTCGCAGCGCTAGGGTTTCCGAGTGTCGACGTTGGCAACGCCGGACCGATTGGCTGGCTGGTCGTATTGGCGCCCGAAATCCTGCTGGGACTTTCGATGGGTTTCATCGTGCGCCTGGTTCTGTGGACGGCCGAAGGCCTTGGGACGCTGGTCGCCATGTCCGTGGGACTCGCCTTCGCGCAGTCGGTCGATCCTGGAACGGGGATTCAATCCACGGCCGTGGGCAAAATCGCGAACATGATGGCGATTCTGCTGATGCTCTCGCTTAATACCCATCTGGAAGTCATCGGCGCGCTCTTTGGGTCGTTTCATCGTTACCCGCCCGGACAGGTTCCAAACTTCACGCATTCAACGCTCGAAATCGCCAATCTCGGCGGCGTGTTTATCGCGGAGTCCCTGCGCCTTGCCGCACCGGTTGTGGCTTGCGGATTGGTCATCTATCTGGTGCTGGCCGTGATTTCGCGCGTCGCCCCGCAGATGAACCTTTTTGCCATCGGGTTTCCGATGTTGATCATGGGTGGTCTGACCGCGTTTGGCCTGTCGCTGCCCGATATTGCGGCCGTTTGGGTCTCTGATTTTTCAACCATGGGTGAGCGCCTTGTCGTGTTCATCGTTTCGGGGAGGGTCACATGAGTGATGACACACCCCAAGATGACAAAACCGAAGAAGCCACGTCCAAACGCCAAGACCAATTTAAGGAAGACGGCAAGGTCGCCAAAAGCCAAGAACTCGTCTCTGGCACGATGTTGGTGGCATCAGGTGCAGCGCTTCAAGTGCTTGCCGGGTCAGGCGGTCATCTGAATTCTGCCATTATGGCGATCCTCGGACAGCTTGATGATTCGGAGCTCTGGGTCGCACGGCCTGGAGCGTTCATGGCCGCGATGAGCGATCCCATCATCGCGAGTATCGGGCCCGTTTTTGCGGTGATGTGCGTTGCGGCCATCGTCGGTCACGTCTCGCAGACTCAGGGTAATTTTTCGTGGAAAGCGCTGGAGCCAAAACTCTCGAAGCTTGACCCCATCGGCGGTGTGAAGCGGATTTTCTTCTCGATGGACCTTTACGCCAATCTTTTTAAGACGATTGGGAAGGTCATCTTTGTGGGCATCGTCGCGGTGGCTGTGGTTTCGCTCGAAGGCCGCGAATGGCTGGCTTTGATTCGCCATTCTCCCGAACAATTTGGAAGCTATTTACATCGAATCAGCGTGTGGACCCTGATGGCCAGCGGCGCAGCCGTGATGTCGTTGGGTGGCGTGGATTATATGTACCAGCGTCATCGCATGAACAAACAGATGATGATGACCAAAGAGGAGACCAAACGGGAGCATAAAGAAAATGAAGGCGATCCGATGATCAAGTTTCGTCGCCGTCAGATGCACCATGACATGATGTCGACCAATCGCTTGCTCGAGGCCGTTCCGATGGCCGACGTGATCATCAACAACCCGACTCATATCTCGATTGCGCTGCGCTATCGAAAAGAAGACGGCGCGCCAGTCGTGGTGGCCAAAGGCGCGGACGGTGTGGCCAAACGCATCCGCGAAGTCGCCAAAGAAAACCGAATCCCCATGATCACCAACGTGGCGCTCGCCCGCGCGCTGCATAAGGCTGTTCCTGTGGGCGGCTACATCCCCGAAGAGTTTTTCCGAGCGGTCGCCGAGACCCTGGTCTTCGTGTGGAAGCAACACGGCCGCCGTAAATAGACGATCCCGCACGCTCGTAGAAGATCCGGCAGATCATTCCGCATCTCTTACCCATCGGCACAATTTTCCCGTTCTTTAGTAAAAAACGACATTCTTTTTTAATTGTTGTAATTCAATGGCTTGGGCGTGTTTCGAGAGGTGCCTCAATGTTGGCACGTGCGGTGCATTATAACTCAGCATACGCACCTATCAGGACGTGAACATTGAATAAGCTGACCAAAATACTCAAAGGATTCGACCCCGCGATCGTTCAGAACGCGCCGATTCTCTTTGGTTTGGTCACCATCATCGCCCTGATGATTCTGCCCGTACCGACCGTGTTGCTCGACTTGCTTCTGGCAATCAACATCACGATGTCGGTCCTGATCATGCTGACCTCGATTTACATCATGCGGCCGCTGGAGTTCTCAGGACTTCCAGCGATGCTCTTGTTGACGACCCTTTTCCGACTCGGCCTCAACGTCGCTTCGACACGCCTGATTCTTTTGGGTGCAGCGAAGGGCAAAGTCGAAGTCGGCAACATCATCGAGACCTTTGGGAACTTTGTGGTCGGCGGCAACAGCATCGTCGGTATCATCGTTTTCCTTGTCCTCGTGATCATCAACTTCTCGGTCATCACCAAGGGTGCCGGCCGTATCGCCGAAGTCGCGGCTCGCTTCACGCTTGATGCGTTGCCAGGCAAGCAGATGGCCGTAGACGCCGAGCTCGCTGCCGGTGCGCTGACCGAAGCTCAGGCCAAAAAACGTCGCTCGGAAGTTCAGCGCGAAGCTGACTTTTACGGTGCGATGGACGGTGCTTCCAAGTTCGTTCGAGGCGATGCGATTGCAGGCCTTATCATCACGGGCATCAACATTGTTGGTGGTCTGATTGTCGGCGTGGCGCAGGGCGGGATGGATTTTGGAACCGCGTTCCAAACGTACTCGCTGCTCACCGTTGGTGACGGCCTTGTTTCCCAGATTCCTTCGCTTCTGATTTCGACCGCAACCGGCGTCGTGATCACCCGAGTGGCGAGCGAGTCGAACTTCGGTTCCGACATCGCGCAGCAACTTGTCGGCAATTACCGCGTGCTCTACGCCGCCGCCGCCATCGTTTTTGGCCTTGGTCTCGTACCCGGCATGCCGCTCCCAATTTTCGCTTTCATGTCGGTTTTGATGGGCGGTTTTGGTTATCACCTCACCACCCGTCCAGCGCCTGGCGACGAAGACAAACCCGTCGAGAAGGCACCGACAGGCGAAAAGAGCGAAACAGAAACGTTGAAAGACCTTCTGAACGTCGAGCCTGTCTCGTTGGAAATCGGATACGGCCTTTTGAACCTGGTCGACGAAACTTCTGGCGGAACCTTGCTGAATCGCCTGGTGCAGATGCGCCGCCAATTTGCTCAGACGCTTGGTGTTCTGGTTCCGCCGATTCATATCCGCGACAACCTTGAACTCGAGGCTGGCCAGTATCGTTTGATGTTGCGCGGCGTGCCCATCGGGAACGGACGTTTGATGCCAGGTCGCATGCTCGCCATCGATCCGGGCGGAGTGGACGGCAAGATCAACGGTGTCCCAACAAAGGACCCGACCTTTGGTCTGGACGCTCTTTGGATCGAAGGTACCGAGCAACATCGCGCCGAGGCTTTTGGTTACACGGTCGTGAATCTCGAGACCGTCGTGGTTACCCATTTGACCGAGTTGGTTCGACAGAACTCGTCGGATCTCTTTGGCTGGCCTGACCTCAGCGAACGCCTTGATGGCATGCGCATCAACGCACCAAAACTGGTGGAAGACGTTCTCGATAAATACGGGATGTCTGGTTTGATGAGCATCATTCGTCGATTGCTCGACGAAAACATCTCGATTCGAGACCTTAACACGGTGTTCGAAGCGCTCGCCTCGTTCAAAGGCGAGAAGTCGAACAGCACGGCGCTTACGCAGGAAGTCCGAGCCACACTCGCTCGTCAGATTTCACATCAGTTTATGAATGCAGACGGCGTGATTCATGCCGCGTTGCTTGACCGTAGCCTTGAAGAAAGCCTGCGTCGTTGCCTGGTGACTCAGAACGGTGAACCCGTTCTGGCATGTGACCTGGGAACGGCTCAGTCGCTTTTTGCAGAAATCGAATCGGCCTTTGGCGCATTTGCGGCCCACGATGCCGAGCCCCTTATTCTGGCACCGCCAGACCTTCGTTCGCCTTTACGCGAATTTTTAAGCCAGTTTTTCCCGAATGTTGATGTGATTTGTCACCGCGAAATTGTGCCCAACGCTCAAATTATTAGCGTCGCACAACTCGGCGGAAACGATGCCATTGCAGCCGCTGAATGAGCCAGGAGACCCCTATGATGCAACAAACCCGCACATTTAAAGTGACTGACCTGCGCGAAGGCTTGCGCACGATCAAGCGCGAAGTGGGTGATAATGCGGTCATTTTGAGTACGTCTCGGCAGCCCGATGGAACCGTAGAAATGACAGTCGCGTTGGCCAATGAACCGAAACCTGAACCGCCCACTGAAGTCCCAGCCATGAACCCTGAACACGCCGAATTTGTTGCGCTCACCCAAATGGTTGTTGAACTCAAAGGCCAGATTTCAAGCCTTGCAAGCGAGGTTCGGCGTTCAGACCGACAGACTCCAGCGACTCCCCTGGCTGCCGTGCGCAAAGAAACCCCGTCATTATCTGCCGGTGTTTTGCAGGATATTCGTATGGCGGTGGCGCGCATCAACGATCGAGGCGCAGAAGACACCTTCGCCCGTTCGGTCGCGCTTATGTACGAATGGCTGACCCGTCATGGCGTCTTGCACGGCCATGTCGAGGAACTCCTGGCCCATGCTTTTGCCGCTTCGGAAGTCTGGGAAGAAGAGCCAGCCATGCTGCATGAGCTGGTGAAGCGCGAGATGGAAGCCCGAATCGAAACCACGCCGCCCCTTTGGAGCAGTCGTTCCGAAGGTTGCGAGGTTGTCGTATTGATGGGGTCGACCGGTGTTGGCAAGACAACCACGGCCGCAAAAATCGCCGCACATGCATCGGTCGTGGGCGGGAAAAAAGTCGGTCTAATTTGTGCTGACACCTTCCGAATCGGCGCGGCATATCAGGTCGAGACTTACGCAGAATTATTAAATATTCCGATCCGGTTGGCCTCGTCGATGGCTGAGCTTCGCACGGCGTTGCAGGCATTTTCCGATTTTGATTTGGTGATCATCGACACCATGGGCCGCACCCCTTGGGGCGGAACAAAACACTCCGATAAACAGGCGTTGGCGTTGGATAAAATCCGCGCTGTCGCCACCGAAATGGGCGCCAACCCGGTATTTCACTTGTGTTTGAGCGTGTGTACACGCGTCGAAGACATGATCGAGGCAGCGGCCAACTTTGACGGTGTCACCCCTGACGCCCTCATCTTTACCAAACTTGATGAAGCCCGAGCACTCGGAGCGATCTACTCGGTTGCCCGTGCCTCGGGGGCGCCAGTCTCACATATTTGTGACGGGCCCATCGTTCCAGAAAATATCCAAGCACCGACCGCACGAGAAATCGTCGGTTGGGTGTACCGCGGCAGCATGGAGGCCAAGTGATGGCGGCATACGTACCCTCAGCAATCAAAAAATACGGTCAAAGTGGCGACACTCTTGAATCGATTCGAGAGAAGCAAACCCAGTTGGTCAAAGACCATGGCCGCCTTGTGCGCACCGTCGCTTACCGAATTTTTCGTCGCCTGCCACAGCATGTTCGTGGATTTGAAGAAGAAGACTTGGTCAGCGTCGGTATTTTGGGTCTTTTGGACGCCAATGAACGATGGAATCCTGAGCAAGGAATTGCCTTCGAAACCTTTGCGGAATTCAGAATTAAAGGCGCCATTCTCGACGAAATTCGACGCCACGATTTCTTCCCACGTCGCCTTCGAGCCCAGGCGAATAAGGTCAAAAAGAACGAAGCAAAACTCGAGGCAGAACTTGGTCGTCGGCCTTCTGACGAGGAAATTGCCGTCGAAATGGAGTTGCCCCTCGAGGATTTTCAGAAGCTCCGTGGCGAAGTCGCTCAATACGTCTTTGTGCCTGAAGAAGACTGCATTTCGTTGCAGTCACCTTTCCCGCAGCCTGACCAAGTTCTGGCTGTGACTGAGCTGCGCGAGCACCTCAAGAAGGCGCTCGAAGATCTTCCAGAAAAAGAAAAACTGGTGCTCGATCTCTATTATAATCATGAGCTTCGCCTCAAAGAGATCGCTGAAATCCTTGAAGTCACTGAAGGACGTGTTTCTCAGATCAAGACCGAAGCCCACAAACGCCTCAAACTAAAACTGAAGAGTGCTGGCGCGCTTTGATGGTCCGGAACTACCCGATCGGCTTGATATGGTAGTGGTTGGAAATGCCTTCAATATCATGGTGATACCAGAGCGCTTCGGGGGTTCGACGCTGGATGGCATCAAGCACATCGGGCAGTTCCTCGTGCGTCACAATGGTGCGAACAAGTTGCATCGGTTGCGAGCTGTAACCGCCAGACGCCTGCTGAATTGTGAACGTTCGATGCGGTGCCGTCTCAAGGATCGCCTCACCAAGAGCCTTTGTGTCTTTGGTTACGGCCGTCAGCACCACCAACTTGAACTTCCGAAAGAAGTTGTTCAACGTTTCGGCCGACGTGAAAATGTAGATCGAAGTGTACATGAGCGTGTTGATCACAGGCTCGATGGTTTCGGTGCGGACATAGTCCAACGTCAACCCATACGCGGTTGAAACGGTCGCGGCGATGATTCCGATGGTGCCCACAGGTTTCAGGTATTTCATCGCGAAATAGGCCGCCAAGATGTCCTCGTCGCCGGTTGAACCCCGCAAACGCAGCGCCGCCGCCTTTGCAAGTCCCGCCAAAATCCCACCGAATAGAACCAAAAGAATTCGCTCGTTTTGGGACTCAGGGCTGGCAAATTCCAATTGAGGTAAAAACGACAGGCCAATGATGACGGCTCCAACAGTGAGCATCGTGCGAAACGCAAACGTTCGGCTGATTTTGGCGAACGCAAAGGCGATGAGGATGGCCTGCGCGATGCCGTAAAGGATCAGGAAAAGCCCTTCGATTTCAAAGAAATACGCGGTGGCTGCAGCCAACCCCTCAAAACCTGTGAGGATCACCTTTGCCGGGAAAACAAAGTATTTGAGGGCACATGCGTAAACAAGACCGGCGCCAATCGTCCCCAAAGACTCGGCCGTGTATTGCAGGATGCGCTTCGATTTCGTCACGTTCACTTTAGGGGTCCATCGTTCGTTTTGTGCCAAGAAGTGCGGATCGCCTCTTATCACAAATTCAAGAGATGTCGCTAAAGCGCTCGCCAGTGTCTGGTCATCTGTGGCTGTGGCCTGGATTTGATTTATTTGTTTCCAAAACCTAACGTCTCGCCGCGCGTTCCTTGTCGTCAGGATTTTTACCCATGTTTTTATCTCAGCCATCTACCATCTCATCTGCCATTTTGGTCTTCGCCCTTGTTTTTGCCGGGTGTGGTGATGTGAGCCAGAAGAGCAAGACGAGCAGCAATAGCACGTCGAATAATAGTGCAAACAATTCGACGAATAACGCCTCAAGCAATAATGCAAATAATACGACGTTTGAGATCGTGTCGGGCGAGGTCACGACGCTTGCGGCAGTCGCCCAAGAAGTCTCAACGGTCGGCGGTACACGTGCGCAAGCAGGCAATATGTTGGTGTTGGTCGACGTCAAGATCGGTAACGGTTTGGAAGAATCCCTTGCGGTTGGCTATGACAAGTTTCGTTTGAAGACCGGCGACAACTTAGAGCGCTCAGCGTCGGCCTTGTCTGCCGCCACCATGCCAGCTTGCCCAATTGACGTCCTGCAGTCGGCCGGCACCGTTTTGACGTGCCAAATTGCCTTTGAGTTTCCAATGGGCATCGTGCCGACAACCCTGATTTTTGAGACGCCGACGGGCACGGTTGAGTCAGCGCTGACTTTCGAAGCCTGCACGGCATGTGATGGTCGTTGTGTTGATTTGAAAACAGACACCTCCCACTGCGGCGCCTGTTTTCAGGGGGTTCCCAACGGTGGTGAGTGTGTCGACGGAGCGCCCGGATGCCCGGCAGGCTCGTATTCGTGTCACGGATATTGCGAGGACAATTCTTACGGCTGCAATATCGACGCTGATATTCGCAAAGATTGTTCCTCGGTTTGTGGTGAAGCCGGACTAACCTGCGATCGGGCGAACTATTTCTACACCTGCGGCGAAGACGGGATTTCAGACCGCGATGCAGATTGCGGTGCGGTGCCGCCGACCGGTTGCGCTGATTACTATGTGAACTGCGAATGTGGCCCCTGAGTGGAACTTCTCAGACTTTGGGGCCGAACGCGTAGAGCGCAAGGCTCACGGCGATCGCCCACATCATCAGGCCAATCGCCGTATCGAGTACGCGCCAGGCCATCGGCCGAGTGAAGAGCGGGGCAAAAATGCGCGCGCCGAATCCCAGCGAAAAAAAGAAGAGAAACGACCCTGAAATGGCTCCGGCGCCAAAAAATATTTCGTGTGTAGGGTATTGAGCCGACATGGTTCCCAGAAACACCACTGTATCCAGATAGACATGAGGATTGCCCCAGGTCAGCGCCGCAATGGTCGCCAAGGTTGGCAAGAGGGCCTTTGGGGTTTCTTCGCTTGGGACCAGCGAACCGCCCCCTTTCCATGCAGCCTGAAACGAGCGGGCGCCGTACCAAATCAAAAACGCGATCCCGCCCCACAAAAGAGTCGAGCTGAGCCAAGGTGCCGCGCCTGACGCCAGCGCAAAGCCAGACACACCGATCGCTATCAAGACTGCGTCCGACAACGCGCAAAAGAGTACGACGGCCAAGACGTGTTCACGTCGAAGCCCTTGGCGCAACACAAACGCATTTTGGGCTCCGATTGCGGCGATCAAGCCGAGCGAGAGCTGAAGTCCCGCAAAAACGCGATGAGACTGGGGTTCATGGTTTTGCTTTCGGCCCAAGTCGACGTCGCAAGAACACCTGCGTCATGACGGGCACAAAACCATGGCGAAGGGCGTTTCGCTCCGTGCCCCCATTGGGGACCGAACCGACCAACGCATAGCTGAGTCCCAATTTTCGCGCGATCTGCAGACGATAACTGATGAACGCCGATTGAATCCCTTGCTGCCTCGCGTCCGGATCAACGGCGCCCGCGATGAGTACCGCGTTGTCTTCAAAGACTTCCAGCCCGCCACTTCCGACAATCTGCCCGTCGAGTTTAAGAATCCAAAGTCGACAGCGCGGATGCCGTGCGACACGTTCTGTGATCGCGTCGATGCCAGGTGGGGCTAAGGCCGGCCCGTAAAACCCAATCTCCTGAGTTTCCACAAAGGTCCGAATATGGGCGTCGTTTCTGGGGTCTACTTTCACAAATTTTAGGCCAGGCAGTCGTGGCTTCGGAATCTCTTCGAGGTCGTGAACGAGCATGATTGTAAAATCGTCAGGCACAAAGTCGTGTTCGCTTAATGACCTGAAAAGACTAGGGTCTTGATAAGGCGTGGTCTGGATTTGCGCGTCGACGCCGTGGGCATCGTAGAAGTCGATGAGCCGTTGAATTTCAGTCGAAGTGACTGGGCCACTTAGGCCCAAACCGGCGGCGTAGGTGGCCCATGAACCTGGCCCATCGTAGACCATCCAGCCCGAATTGATCGCCTCTCCTCCACCGCCAACTTCACGCATGACTTGAGCCATACGGCGGGCATCGACCTCTGCAATTTTGGATGGAGCAACTTTCATAGGCGTCAAGGATGTCTGCATATGGCTCGACCCGTCAATCGCAGTGCGGGCCATAAGTACCATCGCAGCGCGGCCACCGACCGCTACCGTCGTGCTTTCTGCTCAAGGGCTTTCAGCCCAATCATGACGCTGTCGGTCTCGCGGTTTTGCCGCGGTTGGGCGGCTTTTCGGTCAAAGCCTTGGAACATGCCGCTGTTTTCGGTGAGTGGGCTGTCGACCGGTCGTGGGACTTCGGCCGTGACGTCAGTGAACACGCGGGCTCGCGCGGCGGTGAGTGCTTCTTTCCAGGCGACTTCGGCAGCTTTGTCTTCCTTGGGTTCAGCTCGACCAAGGTCGGTAAGCACGCTCATATGACCGTCGGTCATTCCAATCAGCAGGCGTTTTCCGTCGACTTCGATCACCGAAACACGATGTTTGGGTCCCAGCGCCAGTGAATTAATTTGTTCAATGGCGTTGCCCGAAAAATCGTTTTGGCGGCGTTTCCACTGCGTTGCGCCCCAACCCATCAGGGCGATTGCGCCTGCACCTGCAAATAGAATCCAGCTTGAGCCGGAATAGGGGTCGTCGGCGCTTTTAACCGTGTCCGATTTTTCAGCTGCGACCTGAGATTTTTTAAAAAGCTCATCAGCAGCATTTGGTGTCGCCGCAGGAGCGGCGGCTTTTGCGGCGATGGCGGTTTTGGTTGCAGCGACAGCTTGAGCTGGTGTGGGCGTCGCCACAGGCGCGGTGGGTGCCAAAGCAGGCGCCACCACAGGCGCCGGAGCCACAACCGGCGCGTCTTGCGCGAACACAGGCAGCGAAACGCCCGTCAGAAGTGCAACCAATACCCATTTATTCTTCATATGCATCACTCGCCTCCCAGCGAACCGATGAGTTTATCAGGCGACGAAATCGAGGTGAGTCGAATCCCAAAACGGTCGTTGACCACGACGGCTTCGCCCAGCGCGATAAGTACGCCATTGGCGCGGACCTCAAGAGGCTCATCGCTTGCTTTGGTGAGTTCCAAAATCGAAGATGGTCCAAGATGGAAGATGTCTCCGATGGGCATTTTGCATCGCCCAAGTTCGACCGTGATTTCCAGCGGAACGTCTTTCAAAAAATCCATCGCCCGTCGGCCAAGTGCGTGGGTAACTTCGGGAGAACTTGGGGCTGCGAGCCCTTCTGCTACGGGTGCAATGGGTGCGTCTTCAGATGTCATCGGGTTTCTCCGGGGTTGTCGCAACTTGTCGACTGCTCATGGTGCGTAATTGAACGGCCAAATTGCCAAATTGAACGGTGATATCGCCGCGGTATTTTGGAACACCTGCGATGCTGATTTGAATAGGACGCTCGGAGGCTTGGTCCAGGCGAATCACGTCGTCGACTTTCCAATTCAGGATGTCGCCCACGCTGACGCTGGCTCGGCCAAGTTCGGCGATAATTTCGACAGGAACTGCGTTTACGATCCGGCGGAAATGGTCTTCCCACCCGTCGTCACGTTCACGCTTATTTTCGTAAGAACCTGAACCCAATCGCTCTTTATGTGGCTCAAGGAGCACGACCGGAAGCACCAGCCTGAGCGAACCCATCGACACGTCGTCGACAATAATTTCAAACGAGGTCGTCGAAACCCAATCGCCGTTTTGGGCGACAGCAGCGTTGCTGGCTTTGGTTTCGACCCTAAGGTGACGAACCGTCAACGGCACCACAGGCCGCCACGCGACCTCGAGGGAGCGCGCAAAAAGATGAACCAGGCGTCGTGCGACGCGTTCTTCGATTTTCGATAATTTTACACGGGGCGATTCGTCGATGTCCGCGCCAGATCCGCCAAAAAGTCGGTCCAGAAATCCGAACAGGCTCTTGAGCTCAATTTCTAAAAGTCCGTAACCCCCCAGAGCATCAAGCTCAAGGTAGTTAAAACAACCTGTGGCCGGAGTCTCTGCAACGAGTTCGGTCCAACGAAGGGTGCGGGAATCCGATACCTGAATGCGCGTTCGCACATGTAAGAGGTGCTCGATTTCGCTCGCCAGCAATGTGGCGAGGCGCTCTTCGATCAGCACCAAAGTCTCGGGCCGCGTTCCTCGTCCAAGCTGTGCTTGAGTCAGATCGTAGCTCTCGACCTTTTTTTCTTCAGGTGGAAATGCGTCGATAGGTTCTGCGGACATCCATGCCTCGTCGGTTCAATACGGTCTAGGTACAATACAAGACGCGTACCAACCTCGTCGGCACCGTGAATTCGGCGCAGAACCACACTTAATCCGACGCTATCTACGAGAGTCCGCCGAGATCGGAAATCTTTTCCCTATCCGTGGGTTCGCGGCCCCGGCTCGAAGGCGGAATATATTTCCGGATCTATATAATGACGGGCCCTTAAAAAATTAATCACGCCCAGTTTCGTCAAGATAGGCCTCAAGGTTTCCGGATTTGCGCCGATGAGTTTCATGTTCGGCACGAGGGTTGCGAGTACCTCACTCGGAGTCGTCAGATAATTGAGAGGAGCTTCATGGATATCGCAACAATACTTGGACTACTTGCCTCCTTTGGCCTGATCCTCGGATCGATTTTGGTCGGCGGGTCCATCACGGCCTTCCTGGATGTGCCTAGTATGTTGATCGTTATCGGTGGAACCGGTGGCGTCGCGCTCATCACCTATCCGCTGGCCAGCATGCTGTCGGCCTTCAAGGTCGCCATCAACGTTTTCATCTTCAAAGTTCCAGACGTTGCCGAGCAGAACGCTAAATTCCTTCAGTTCGCCGAAGCCACCCGAAAGGACGGCATTCTCGCACTCGAGGGAGCAATCAGCGGCATCGACGACCCGTTTTTGAAACGAGGTCTTCAGCTCTTGGTTGACGGCGTTGAATCCGAAAAAATCGAAGGAATGCTTTGGGATGAACTCGACGCGATTTCGACTCGGCACCGTCAAGGCGCTGCGATTTTTGACTCGTTGGCAGCAGCAGCTCCCGCGCTTGGTCTGGTGGGAACCCTGATCGGTCTGGTGCAGATGCTCCAGGCCATGGACGACCCCGCAAGTATCGGTCCTGCCATGGCTGTCGCCCTTTTGACCACGTTTTACGGTGCCCTTTTGGCCAACGTTGTTTTTACGCCTATCGCGGGGAAGCTCAAGGTCCGCCACGAAGAAGAGTTGCTTGTGAAGCAGCTGGTCATCAAGGGACTGATGGGCATCGCACGTGGTGAAAATCCACGAATTTTGTCGCAACAACTCGAAGCAGATTTGTCGCCATCACGTCGTTCGGCGGAGGGCTAATCGATGGCACGCAGAAAGCAAGCAGCGGAGGGCAAACCAGAGGACAAATTCATCGTTCTCTTTACTGCGCTCTCCATGATCTTGCTGGCGTTTTTCATCATGTTGAATTCGCTGGCAACCCCAGACGTGTCACGTAGTCGTGCCGCCATGGGATCGCTTGTCGGTACCTTCGGAACCCTTCCTGGCTTTGAAGAACAAAGGCTTCAGGTCGAGATGGAATTTGAGTCATCAAGGACCGAAACGGCCGGAAATGACCTTGAAGAAATTGTGAGAACAAAATTGGAAGGTGAAACAAATTTGTTGGTCGAACAGCTCGAGGACGGAAGAATCGTCGTCAGTGTTGGGCCTGATTTGATCTTCAAAAAAGGCGGAGTCGAAGTGGCTCCATCTGCGTTTGGCACGCTCGACCAGTTGGCCATCTTGATTCGCGAACTCCGAATCCCTGTTCGAATTGAAGGCCATGCCGACTCGTCGCCGTCGCCAAATAATTGGTACCTTTCGGCGCGTCGCGCAGCTTCGGTCTACCGGTATATGGCGGCCAATCACAAAATCAGTCCCGAACAGGTCACGGCAGCAGGATTTGGCGACTCTCAGCCCGACCGAGCCGGTGTCTACCGGGCTCGCGTCGAAGTGGTGTTCATGCCTGTCGTTCCGCGGGGTGGCAAATGAGTCGTCGTCCAGCAGCAGCCGAATCAGGCGGCGGACCCAGCAACGCGTGGATGGCCACGTTCTCTGACCTGCTCATGTTGATGCTCACGTTTTTTGTGTTGTTGCTCACCATGTCCAGCATGGACGACCAGAAAGTGAAGTCCCTGACGCGTGACGGGATTCAAATGGCCCCGAGCCACAACAAGAACTCGAACGTTCAATTCGACGATGTTGAGCTCTCGCGAGTGAGCAACACGATCGCTGCAATGCAGGCCCTGACGACTTCCCCGCACTCGAAGTCAAAACAGGGCGAGGTCAAGTTGGGGATGGAAGATCTCCTTAAGGCCTCGGGGATTCATGCCTCGGCGTGGGTCGAAGTCCGCCCTGACGGCGTCCTGGTGAATCTGGACGGCGGCGTCGCTTTCGAGCCTGGCACAGCAAACCTCACCCCCGAGGCAGAACGTTTTGTGAAGAGTTTTGCCATCGTCGTCAAAGACGACGGACTAAACGTCGCGGTGGACTCGTGGGTACGGGGCGAAGGCGACTTTTTGCAGCAAGACAAGGCTTGGGAACTCAGCCTCAAGCGGTCCGAAGCCGTCGTGAATCGGCTTTTTAAATCCGGCCTGAATGGCACCAGAGCCCGAATAATGGGTTACGGATTTGAGGGCGGAGCGCAGGAAGGGCGCCTTTTAAGACAACCAGAATTAGTTCGGATCCGCGCAATTATCGGCGATGCCGGCGCGGAAATTCCATAGGAGGATTATATGTCGGATCAGAGCAGCGAAGAACTGGTGGCCGCACCATCCAAAGCCTCAAAAGGTCCGTGGATTGCCGTCGTCGTCGTCGCACTCCTGTGCAACGCGGCGTGGGGAGCTGTGTTTTTTATGGCTAAACCAACCCCTGCCGCTGAACAAGCCGTGGCCGAGGCGCCAGAAGAAGGTGAAGACGGCGAGCCTGGAAAACCGGGCGTAAAAGGCGATGAACCCGGCCCACTTGTTGGTCTCGACCCATTTGTGGTCAACCTGAACGATCCGGTCAACACGCGCTATCTGCGAATTGGCATCTCGCTGGAAGTGGGGTCAGAAAGTGAGCGCGACGCCGTCGCAAAACGATTGGTGCCCCTCAGAGACGAATTTATTCGTCATTTGTCCAGCCAGGAGCCCGCACAATTATTGTCGCGCAACGACAAGGATAAATTGCGAGAAGCACTCTTGGCAAAAGCACAGTCCATCGTTCCACATAAGTCGGTTCGGCAGCTTTATTTTACCGAATTCATGATGCAGTGAAAAAAATGTCTAATCGCGTCGAAACCTCAAAAAAACTTCTCCGGATCGCTGAACTCGATGTCGCCAGAGCTGAAGAGCGAATGGTAGTATTGCGTCAGGGAGTCGAGAAGGCAGAAACTGCGCATCAGGTGGCCAAACAGCAACTTGCTGACTTTGCAGCCCGTTGGGAGGCAGAGAGCCGTCGTGGATTGGCCATGTCACAGCTGAGGGTCTTTGAGTCTCATCGAGACCATCTGATTCGGGAATTGGATGCGCGACACGCTGAGCTCGAAGGAGCCCGAGCGCAAGTGGATTCACAGGAACGTCAGGTCGTTCGATTGCGTCAGGCCGTCGACCGGTCCGAGAAAGTGCGAGCCAAAATGCAGCGGGAGCAGGACGTCGTGCGTCTCAAAAAAGAGCAACGTGAGATGGACGACCGCACGTCTGCTCGCCGTCAATCGTCTTGGGGGAACTGATCATGGGTGATTTAATTCCGATTTTAGTTTGTGCCGCCGAGCACACGTCTGCGCTCGACGAAATCGAGGTCGAAGCCCGTCATATGGACATGTCGGTTGCCGTGACACATTCGCTTACCGTTGATGACGCTCTTGAGTGCGCTGAACAAGCGTATCGATCGGGTGAAGCGTTTGTGATCAGCATCGTCGTTCAGGGACAGCTTGAAGTGCATGACACGGTTCGTCTGCTTCTGGGCCTTTTGGTCTCCGACCCCGATATCCGAGTCATTGTCGTCGCTCGTCAGATGGCTGAATGGTCAAGAATTCTAAAAGATATTCCGCATCGTGTGCGTGTTGTGGTGATTCCGGACCCCTTCGATGTTCATGTGGCGTTGCAGCTGGCCTATTCGCTGGCGGTGTCATGGCGGATTTCTGTAGGTTCACGCACACCGACCATCGAACTGGACTCTGCAAGTTCTTGGGACCTGCTCCAAACCAAACGCGTTGAGAGTCTGCAGCGACACGCTGGACAACTGCAGGCCATCGGTCATTTGGCGGCCGGCATCGCCCACGAATTAGGAACGCCCATTCAATACGCTATGGACAGTTCCTACTTCCTCAACTCACTCTGGGCCGACGGTATGAAGATTGTGCTTTGTTATCGCGCGATGCTTCAGGACCTGGTGGTTGAGCATCCGGTTTTGGCCGCGCGTTTACGCGAAGTCGAGGCTGGATTTGATGTCGATTTTTACAGGGAGGAAGTGCCGTCGGCTCTCGAGCGTCTTTCCGAAGGGCTCGATCGTGTGTCCGATATCTTGAACGCCATGCGCGAACTTGCTCCACGTCCTGAGGACGAAGCTCAGGAGCTCTCAGATCTTAATCGCGCGATCGCAAACACGTTGACCTTGGCAAAAGGCACGGTGCGCCAGCACGGCAAAATAGTGCTCGATTTGAGCGTATTACCGCCCGTCCGATGTCGCGCCGATAAACTCAGCTCGGTGTTGTTGAATCTATTGATTAATGCTGTACACGCCCTCGAGGATCGATACGGCAACGATTCAGCAGAACAAGGCGTCGTTAACGTGCGAACGCGGGTCCAAGAAGACCAAATTTTGCTTGAGGTCACAGACAACGGTTCCGGTATTTCTAAGGAGGATGGAGAAAAAATATTCGACCCATTTTTTACGACCAAAGAAGTCGGCCGCGGAACCGGCCAGGGGCTGGCGATCGCCAGGGCCGTGGTCGAGTCGCATGGCGGACAAATTTCCTTTGAGTCACGACCGGGCGTTGGAACCACTTTTCGAATCACCGTTCCGGTCGACGGCCCTCCGGCCGTCAGGGTCGCGTCATGAAAATCATCATCATCGACCGAGAAAAGAACTTGGTAGACGGCCTCGATGTGATTCTTGGGCGCCATTCCAACCGCTACCATGTCATTACCTTTCCAGACGTGACCCACGCGATGATCGGTCAGAGTGATTTTGTGCCGGCGCTGGTGATCGCGTCGTTTGAATCGCCTGCTGGAGTTCAATTAATTCGGCAGCGGTGGCCGTTGGCAGTGGTTGTCCTTTTGTGCGACGCCGGTGACGGCGTAGAGTTCTTCGAAGCCATGGAACTTGGCGATTTGGTTCTAGAAAAACCGTTTAATCCACGAAGAACTCCAATGATCGCGAAACTTCTTGAACAACACGGGGCAGGATTTCGACCTCAGCGGTTGAAGTTTCCGGTAGAAGCCAAAGCTTGGACTCAGTTCCGATTGCGAATGGCCAGCACGGGCTGCCGCGCCGAAGACATCGCGAGCATTGTGGGTTCCGACCTTGGTCTGGCGCTTCTGGTGCTTCAGGCCGCCTCGGCGATTCCTCCTCGAACTCAGGTGCCGCCCACGATCACAGGACTCGTGGCGCGTGTCGGGATCGAAAGACTCGCGCGCCTGGCAAGGGACCCTAGAGTGCCGCGCTGGTTTCAGGTCACGGAGTCGGTCCAAGGCAACGAACACGCACAGATGGCGATTCAATCCGCCTGCGACGCGTACGACTATCTTCTGGGAAAACCCGAGGCCGCGGTCGCCTACGCAGCCGCGCTTTTCTCGTGGATTCCAAACTTCGCGGAGCCGGGAAACACCATGAATGCAGCAGAAATGCTGGAGCTCCTGGATGCCCCACCTGCATGGGTCGCGAGCGTACGAGCCATCGATAATCCAGACGCCTGGGGTGACCCCGTGGTCGCGGCCATTGTCGCGTCGTTACATCGAGCCAAAACCAAAGCGTCTTCGACCCGTACACGAAAAAAATCAGTCACACTCAATATCATTGAAGTGGCATGAGGTAGAGAAATGGATACAACAGCCAGAATTCTAATCGTTGACGATGAACCACGAGTGTTGGCAAGTCTGCGCCTTCATCTGTGTCGTGATTACACCGTATTGAGCACCTCTGACCCCCACGAAGCCGTGGAAATGCTTAAGAGTGGAGAGGTTTTCGATGTGATCATGACCGACATGCGCATGCCCGGCATGGACGGTGTGGAACTCCTTAAAGCCGCCAGGAAGCTGGCCCCGAGCACCATCCGGATTCTGTTGACCGGTTACGCGAACCTGCAAAGCGCAATCTCGGCGGTCAATGACGGCGGGGTGTTTCGCTTGCTCACCAAGCCATGTGCACCGCCGGTGGTTTTGGACGCTGTGGCCGATGCCGTCAAACAGCGCAAAAAGGATGTCGCGGCACAGCATGTCCAGAACACGGTTGGCCAGGCGTTGCGCGATGGCCACGCAGGCGCTCTGGCACTGCATGTGGGTAAGGAACTTTCGAATGTCGCCACAGTATACAGCTCGGTGCTTTACATGGTGCGTGGCGCGGTTCTGTCTAAGGACCCGATCTCGAAACACGACCTCGATGACCTCGGTTGGGTCGAAAACCAGATTCGAAAGCAGGCCGAACAATTGATTTCTCTGGCCTCGGCCGAGGAAGAGACCTTCAGGCATGTCGACATGCATTTGCTCGTTCGTGATGTCGTCGACACCCTGCGAGAAGTGTCTGGTTTTTCAGAAATTGACGAAGATTTCCGAGACGTTCCAAAAGCTTTTGTGGTTCCAGCAAAAGCGCGTCGAGTGCTGACGCGTCTGATTGCGAATGCCGTTCATGCGGCCCAAAAGGTCCCCTTTGGCTGTGTGAAAATCCGCATCACCCATGTTCCGCAAACCGACATGGTGCAATGTGACATCATGGACAACGGTGTGGGCGAAGTCAGTGGAACATCGCTCAGTATTCCAGAGTGGTTGGGGCATTCCGAGAAAGCCGATTTCGATGCGATTCGAGTCATGGTCGACGAATTGAATGGGCAAATTTTCCATTCATCTTCGCCTCGGCGAGGAACAGTGTTTTCGGTGGTTCTGCCGACTAGGGATGGTGAATCACTGGCCGATGACGACACCTCAGCCGAATCCAGCCTCGGATCGCTCAGCGAACCTCAGACCATTTCATTTTTGGATTGAGTGAGAAAAACGAGAAAATACCTATAGGAATTTGCGGCCGATCCGATGACTTGAGTGTCAAAAACAAAACGGAAAAGGAGACATGATGATCGGCGTAAATACAAACACAACAAGCTTGATGGCCCAACGTCACCTCAACAGCACGAACAAGTCGCTGCAGGGCAACATCGCGAAACTCTCGAGTGGTTTCCGAATCAACAGCGCAGCTGACGACGCTGCAGGCCTGGCGGTCTCGGAAGAGATGAAGTCAGACATCCGAAGCCTCGGACAAGCCTCACGAAACGCCAACGACGCCGTGTCGATGGTGCAAACGGCAGAAGGCTCGCTTGGCCAGGTCCACGACATCCTTGGCCGTATGCGTGAGCTCTCGGTTCAGGCGAACAGCGACGGTATCAACGACGAACAACGAGCTCACGTAAACACTGAGTTCCAGGCCCTTTCGGCAGAAATCGGAGACATTTCTTCGCAAACTAAATTCAACGGTACCTCGTTGCTTGATGGCACGTTGAGCGCTGATTTCCAGGTCGGAATCGAATCTTCCGACAGCCTTAATATTTCGGTGAGCCAGTCGTTTGCCGTTGCCGACCTCGAGAATGCCGGCGGCACGACGAACTTGGGAGCTGTGGACCTTACGAGCACCGCTAACGCCGCCACAGCCATGGGCGTTCTGGACAACGCCATCAGCGTAGTTTCGGAAACCCGCGCTGGGCTGGGTGCGTCACAGA
>CAYMYJ010000069.1:0-22901 GCA_964394615.1 uncultured Bradymonadales bacterium
CAGTCGTTTTTGGCGGACACGACTCCACTTTTGCACTCGGTGTACGCGTTGGCTTCACAATACCCGATTGGCCCGGCAGGATACTGTCCACAATAGCCGGCATCTTTGGTCATGCTGCAACCCACACCATATGGCTCGGTCAGACAATAAGGGTGCGTGCTTGGGCAGGTCGCTGAATGCACGATGTATGCATCGGAATAGTTTCTTTCGTCGGAGTGCTGCCTGCAGGAGTAGAAAACGTTTCTTTCGCAGTGCTCTTCGTAGATTTGGGGATCGCAGGCCACATCATCATCACAACCAAAAGTGAAGAATGCCGCGAAAACCAAAATGAAATTTCGCTTAGGTTTATGGTTTGTCATTGAGGGGCCGTAGTGTGAAAAATGCACTGGTTTAACTTATCTTTGGAGAAGAGATCTTTCGCAGTCAGCATCGGACTATAAAGGTGCGCACCAGCACGCCAGCGACATAAATTCCGAATCGCGATCCGGCGGCGGCTCCGAACAGCCGAGCTTCATCTCCGTGCCATCCTGATAAGTTGCGAGCCCACAGTAGTAGATCTTGCCGTGAACGGAGCCGGCTCAAACGACCATAGAAGGACGTGTTCAGTAGGAGGGGTGCAGACGTCATAACAGGTCAACTTCTCGTTTGAAACAGTGGGTTCAACATCCGGCTGACACCCCCGCTGCTCACAAATTTCTTCTGATGTGCAAATATCAGTGGATATGGGCAGGCCATTTGCGCAAGCAACATAGCTTTGGCCATCACACTGTCCGGATATGGATGGGGTACAGCCAAGGTTGTCCTCTTGCGTAATCGCACAACCCAAGCCCTGGCCAGGATTGGCTTCACGACACACCACACATTCTGTGATCTCAAGATGCCAACGTTCATCACGCTCATAATAATTGCACACATGAAGAGCATTGCCGTCGCAATATGCCGGCCCACCTGAACATTCATCGCCTTCGACACAATGAGACAATGCAAAAACGGCGAAAATAAGCGCAATAAAAACCATCTGTTTTGGAACACGAAAGTTCATGGGTTTCACACAACGGTTTTGGGATTTAGGGCTGCGGAACTGGCTCGGGTTTGCAAGTGGCCCTGTCGGTTGGCTCATCCACACAAAATCGTCCGAGATTTGAGCATGAGATTGTGGTTGTGGGGTAATTATATGTGCAACGCTGAATCGTTTCTTCTCCACTGCAGTAACCGCTGTAGGAGAGTGCTTCGGAGCAATTAGGGTCAGGCAAGGTGCTCGAGGAACAAACAGCGGTCCCTTGAGTCGAGACGCAATAAGGCGTATTGATCGGCGTACCGGTCGAGCACTTGCGCGTATACCAAGAAAGCGTGGCGCTGTCGTTACCAGGGCTCTCGATGTCGCAGACCGTGATATGCGACTCGTCCTTACAATAGGCAACGTACTGGGGGCCGCACTCGTCTTCTTCGGAACACCCCAGACTTCCAAAAACTATGAAAATAATCAGTATGAATCGCAATTCCCCCCCTCTTGGCCAAAAACGTTCGCAGGCGGCTCGGACAGCTTAACGGCATTAGGACCACTATGCGATAGGACGACGAATTTGCGACGCCAATGGACCAGCTTCGACGCTAGAGTAATCACCCAATTCAGACCGAGAGCTTGCACGGTAGGCGTCGCTCAGGCAGAAGCGAATCGTCAAAAAGTGAAGAGATGTGCTCATGCGAATTTTAGCTGAACTTATTCATCCGAATGTCCCCGCCGTCCCAACTGGTGTCGTGCACAGACGTGCGGCGCGGGGCATCGTGTTACGGGAGCAGAAGATATTATTGCTCTACACCGAGCGTTACGACGATTTTTCGTTGCCGGGTGGCGGAGTGGATGAAGGCGAAGACCTTCGCCAGGGTCTATGCCGTGAGCTTGAGGAAGAAACCGGGGCTCGAAACGTTCAAGTCTTGGCGGATTTCGGGCGAGTCGACGAAAAGCGCGCGCACCGTGACCCGGACAACAACACACTGCATATGCAATCGTTTGTTTATCATTGTGAAATTGACGATGAGCGGGGCGCTGTGAAGATGGAACACTACGAAAAGGCCAACGGCATGCGACCTTTATGGGTCGATATTCACGAAGCGCTTAAACATAATCGTGATGTGTTGGCGAGCGCGCCGAGCCATATGGGGCAAAGCATCCCGCGCGAGACGTTATTGCTGGAACGCATTATCGCCGAATTGCTTGAAAGCTGAGATTATTCCAGCAGCGGGAAGAGAATGTTGGCGTACCTGCGCTCAGTAGCAGGCGCAGAACATGGCTTCTACGGTGCAACCAAATTCAGTGGCAAAGCTCGCAGCTTCAGTTCCTCTCGACTCGCAAAAACCCAAGCCGGGGTATTGTTGTGGGTCGCCGAATGGACTTTCACCATTGCACTCACCACGAAAGAGTACGCCTTCACAACTCTTGAAATTACAAACACCGTAGCAGCTTTCAACAGAATTCAGTGCAAGCGGGAGAAGTTCGATATCGTTGTTATCTGGGATGCAAAAACCCTCAACACTTCGGAAATCTGTACCACATTCAATCATCCCGTCTTGGCAGGTCTGGTCTTGTCCGACGACGTTATCGCATGTCCCACAATGTTCGGAACTTGAACGTAGGTCGATACAATTCTGGGTTCCGCAGGTTTCGCAGGCGGTGGGTGTGAATTCGGCGACGATGGGATCGCCCGAGCCCACATAAATCAGACGGTCGGGCTCAGCTTCAACGTCGTTAAAATAGATTAGACATTGATGCGTTGCGCCAGCACTGATGAGGGCATCCGTTGGGCAGGTGGACTGCTCAAGATCGACGCTGGTGATTTCCAAACCGCCCACGCCGAGCCGGAAGAGCGATGGAGAAATTCCGATGCTTTCGGGCAAGCCATTCGCGATTTGAATATTGACCATAAAAGACGCCCCAGAAGTCTGCAGGGCCTGGGTGACCTTCAGGAGGACTTCGCCCTCCACTACAATGATCGTGGAATTATTGGTCGTGGAATTATTGGTCGTGGAATTATTGGTCGACGTATTATTCGTCGTGGTGTTGTTCGAGGTGTTTCCGGATTTTGATTTGGTGACATTTTCACCACATCCAAGTCCCAAAAGTGCCACAACGAGCAAAACGATCATGCTTCTCATGTCTATCTCCAACCCAGGTCGTTCAAGTTTCATCGGTGGCTAAATCGCAGGAATGACTGAGGAAGTCAATGTGAGAAGGAGTCCGTGGGGCCTTGGCGAGCGCGCCGATCCATGTGCGGCAGAGCATCCCACGAGGCGTTATTGCTGGAACGCATTATGAGTGAATTGCCCGGAAGCTAAGGCTCCTTCAGCACTCAAGCATCACATATGGCAAGTGCAGTAGATGGCTTCGATTGTGCAACCAAAAAGGGTTGCATCATGCGTAAAGTCAGCGTTGGTTGAGAAGCAATAGCCCGCACCTGGGTAAGTCTGTCCGCCCCCGAAGGGATCGCCTTCGGCGCAAGCGCCCCGGTAGATGAGTCCCATACATACGGCAGCATCCCCACACACATCGACACAAGTTTGGTTGTTGTCCAGAAGCGGCCGAAGCTCGACGGGGTCCTCATCGGGAATGCAGAATCCTTCGACTTCTCGCGATCCAAAATCACATTCAATTACGCCGTTGGTACAGGTCTCTCGCTCGACAATCGCGTTGCCGCACATTCCACAATTTTGAAGGTTTGACGTCAGGTCGACACAATTCTCGGTGCCGCACGTTTCACAGGCGTCGGGCGTGAATGTAGCTACGACAGGATCGCCGGAGCCCACATAAATCAGACGGTCGGGCTCAGCTTCGACGTTGTTAAAATAGATTAGACATTGATGCGTTGCGCCAGAACTGATGAGGGCATCCGTTGGGCAGGTGGACTGCTCAAGGTCGACGTTTGTGATTTCCAAACCGCCCACACCGAGCCGAAAGAACGATGGAGAAATCCCGATGCTTTCGGGCAAGCCATTCGCGATCTGAATATTGACCATGAAGGACGTCGCAGAAACCTGCTGGGCCTTGATGACCTTCAGGAGGACTTCGCCCTCCACTGGAATAATCGTGGAATTATTGGTGGAATTATTGGTCGTGGAATTATTGGTCGTAGAATTATTGGTCGAGGTGTTTCCGGATTTTGATGTGGTGACTTCTTCACCACATCCAAGTCCGGAAAGCGCCACAACGAGCAAAGCGATAATGCTTCTCATGTGTCTCCGAGCGTTTCTTCAAATTTTCTCATCGCCGGCTCATTCCCAGAAATACCTTAGGAAGTCAAATAAACGCAGCTTTCTGATCCTGGCAGTCTTGGTGGGGCTCTTGGATCTCCACTGCAACACGCGTATCCTCTTGAAAAGACTTTTAGGAGAACACATGCGTTGGACTCATTGGTCAAGGACGTTTTTGTTGGTTGCCTGCGGCCTATCTTGTGGAGACGACTCGTCTTCGGGCAAGGCACCTGCCGAAAATAACGTGGTTGCCGAAAATCCAGGGCCCGTTATCAACGTGGACAACCCGCTGGCAAATCCAGACGACGGTAAGCCCGCGGGAAATCCAGACGGAACTTGTGATATTCCGATGGCAGCAGGCCCTGCGGATTCGTCAAACCCTACGACGGTCGTCGGTGATGGTACGCCAACGTCGTGCACAGGTGATGCTGTGATTGCAGCGGTCGCCAAGGGCGGCATCATTACATTCAGCTGCGGACCGGACCCCATCGTGATCACGCTCGATCGACCCGCAAAGGTCGTGAACGACTCGTCCGACGATATCGTGATTGACGGTGGCGGGCTGGTGACGCTGAGCGGTGGCGGCTCTTCACGGATTTTGTACATGAATACGTGTGATGAGGCGCAGGTTTGGACGACCGACCACTGCAATAACCAAGAAACCCCGCGACTTACGGTTCAAAACCTGACTTTTGCAAATGGAAACTCCAAAAGCGAAACGGAATACGACGGTGGCGGCGCAATCTGGGTGCGCGGCGGCCGCTTTAAGATCGTGAACTCGAGGTTTTTTAATAATATTTGCGCGGATGAAGGACCCGATGTCGGGGGCGGGGGCGTAAGGGTTTTTAGCCAATTTGACGGCCAACCTGTTTACGTCGTGAACAGCACTTTTGGCGGGTCCGACGGATTTGGAAATATTTGCTCTAATGGCGGAGGTATAAGCAGCATCGGTGTTTCATGGACGATCATTAATTCGGTTTTTTCGTATAATCAGGCCGTTGGGAACGGCGGGAATCCAGCCCAAGAAGGGACGCCCGGTGGTGGAAGCGGCGGCGGGATTTACAACGACGGAAACACGATGACGCTTTCGTTATGTGGCACCACGATCGAGAATAATTCGGTGACCACACATGGAGCGGCGATCTTTTTTGTGACCAATGATCATTCGGGAAATATCGAGATCGAAAAGTCCATCATTCGAAATAACCACGGTGGGTCTTGGTACGCGTTGCCTGGAATCTCGATGCACGATGACACTCGGACCTCGGTCGACGACGCCAGCGTCTTGGAATAGTGGCGACAAGCCGGACTCAGCAGCAGGATACCCATTTTGTTTTGGAACAAGAATATGACGACCGATGATCTGGTTGAGCGCCTTGATGGACTTGACCATAACGAGCGAATTCAGGCGTTGATTTCGCATGCGCGGTCGCTCGATCCGGACCAGCGCAAGGCGCTCTTGAACGACCTGAGCCTTGGCGATACCCACCGACGTTGGCTGCGGATTCAGGCTGCCGGTCATAGCGGAGACATCGATTCAATCTGGCAGGACCTGAAGGACCCTTCGGTGATGATTCGCTTTTCTGCAGCGGCGTTTATCGGCAGATTTGCCCCGGAAATTCCTGTGTCGGTGCTGGATGATGCCGATTCTGCGACGCTTCAGGTGCTTTTTTATAGGCTGATGCGTCGTCAAAACGCCCAGATTTCGGAGCCTTTAGTGCAGGCGCTGATCGCCCATGACAGGCTCGGCGAGGCGACTTCGCTTATTTGTTCGTGTTCGGACGAATTTATTTTGGCCCGATTAAAATCCGTAGCGTGGCCCGAGCATGCTTGGACCAAGCTCGCGAAAAATAGATCCCATTTATTTGTTCAGAAACTGGAAGCCGAATTTCCAATAAGTGATCGTGCCGAAGTCATCTGGCAGCGTTATTCCTCGGAGGTCTGGTCGCTGCTTTGTAAACACCAACCGGCCGTCGTTTGTGACTGGGTGGATCGATACTCCGATGCGGACTCCTTGCCGAGTTCATTGAATGCCGGACTACCCGCGCTTCTGCGCCACGATGCCACGCGCGTGGTAAAATGGTTTGCCCAGAGGGGCCCTTGGTTTTCTAAGCAAAGGTTTCCGCAAGGGCTGTCCAGGGTCGCGAGGTCTGTGGACCTTGAAACCTTGTGCGCTCTTGGCGATGGACTCATTGTCGAGAACCCTGACCATTTCGAAAAACTCATTTGCCGTCTTCCCTATTCAATGCGCGCCAGCCTTTTCGAAAGCGCGACGCGGGAGCTTTCGACCGAACAAATCGAGTGGTCGGTTGGTCTTTTAGCGACGCTTCCACGCCATCTTCGGGATCGTGAAGCACTTCGGATGTTGGGATTACCTCGGGCAAATACCTACGGAATGTGGCGCCGAACCTTACTTGGAATGCGTGATATCGAATCGGTTCGTGAGGCCCTGAAGGTCGAAGCCTCTTCGGCCCAGGCCGAAGACCGTGGTTCTGCCCATGCGGCTTTGGTGCGCGCGACCTTTGGGTCTGGCAAGGGAGTCGACGAAACCTTGACCTGGCTCGCCCGGACCCGAAACGAACAAGACCCGGTTCGTGGCGCCTTTTTAGCGGCTTTGGCCGAGGTTCCCGGTCATTATTTTCAAAATCCAGAGGCGCTTGATGCGGTGATATCGCCGTCGTTCGAGGCGCGTGACGTGTCCTATGCGACCCGGGCATCGATTCTTCGAATTGCCCAACGCGTCATGACCTCGCAGGCAATCGCGCCCAGGGGACCGATGTTCCTTTTCGCCATAAGTCTGCTTGAGCGGCTCGCCGGGGCCCAAGGCACTCCGGATTTTCCGGCGCTTTATCCGAACCTGCCCAAAGGGGCCGAAAGTGCGATTTATCTTGCGCTCAAACCGTGGATTCAAGCCGCGCAATCAAGGCAGCAGGCGCAACATGTTTTTGCCCTGTGGCGCGCCCTGGGTAAGCGGGCGTGGAATATTGATGAGTTCGGAAAATTGATCGAAGACGCAATTTGGAGTGGCAATAAAAACCACGCCAGCATGGCCGCAAATTGTTGGCTGGAGGACCCCTCCAATCGCGACCAACGCATTGTTGGGATGGTCAAACGAGATGTTTCGGCGCTCTACCTTCAACCCGTGCTGAAGCACTGTCACCTGCGTCGTCAAACATTATTGGATAAGCGCTTTAGTGATCGCCCTCCAAAGGGACGTTTTCACGACGGTAAAGTGACTTTTATTCCTTATTTTTCGTCTGGTTTTTGGCGTTGGCCAACCGAATTGCAGCGCCTTTATGTGGACCAGATTCGCAGCGCAGAGGTCGAGGGAAAGCAATACTCAGCCACACGCGCATCGTTGATTCAGAGGCGTGCTCGAGTCCCCATCTCGACCGTTTCCGACTTTTCGGCGGAATTGGCATCAGGCGACGTTGTCATTCAGGAAGCGGCCTTAGGTGCGATCGTTTGGACAGATTCTCCCGCCAGTGCATTGCCAATACTGCTTCAAAACTTGGAAGGTGACCGCGCTAGAGTCGCCATGTACGCCATGCCACGCTTGGCGCGTCTGACTTTGCGTTCGGACTTTGTGAAGGCTTTAGCGGCGCTTCTAGAGGCCGACCACCTTAAGGTAACCGTTCACAAAGAAGTTCTTCGGTTATTGGGACAGGCAGGCTCAGCCGAAGCCGTGGTGCTGCTTGAACGCGAATGGGGCAAAAACTTACATCGTGATGTCAGAATCGCGGCACTTCATGCCGCGCGCTCACTTCTAGCGCAGCCCATCGCGTGGGAAATCTTGGGCGATGGCGCGCAAAGCGGGTCTGCGTCGGTGGCTAAGGCCGTCGTTCAAGTGCCTGTATTCACCGTGGCTTCGCGCTATCGCAGGCGATACCTCGATTTGATGATGGCCAGTGCCGACCATCAAGATCCAGAAGTTCGGGGCGCGTTTTTTGGCGCGCTGCGCTCGGGGTGGGGCCTTGTTGATTTGCCGATGTCGGTCGACGTGGCGGCACGTGTCATCGCGCGGCTTGATGAAGTCGATCCATGGCGCTTGGCCCTGGGAATGCTCTCGGAAGCAGGGCGGTCAGTCTCCGAACACCCACAGGTGCTCGCCTTGATCGAGGAGTTGCTGCTGATGGCGCAGGACGCGACCCCAGCCGGGGTGCGAGACCAAATAGCCCGTCAGCGATTGGTGGCCGTATTAAGCACCGTCGAGGAAGGCCGACACCCAAACCAATTGGTGTTGATGAAAGAAGTCGCCACATGCCTGCGGGCGGACCGAGACTGGTGGGGGCAGGGTGCCGAAATAGGTATCTCAGGAGCCGAGAACTCGGAGGTCGCAGACGCGATGATTGAACTTGTCGTCGCACTCCCGACGGCTTTGAGCCTGGTTCATTTGGTCGACGCTGGACGTTGCGCCGCAGACTTATCCTCCAGATCATGGACGGTCGAAGAAGCACAGGTGGTGATTGGAGAGCTCTGCTCCCATTCGCCCGCGGCGCGTGTGGTTGCCGTAGCGATGCTCGCCATTTTCGCCGGAAAATTCGGATGGGGAGAATTCTGGATTGAGCACATCGGCACGCTCAGAGACGATGATGACCTCGACGTTCGAACTGCGGCGCGCTCCGTTTGGATCACCGAGGCTTAGTCGGCCAAACCCACAAAAAAAAGCGCGGTCTTTCGACCGCGCTTTTATCTTAAACTCTTCAAATTTAAAGACCTGTGATTCCCGAAACCTGACGCCTCAGGGGCGCTGCCAATCAAGTCGCATCTGATGAAGAATCGGACGGACATCGCGGTCCGTCGTCGTCATCAAGACTTCGACTTCGAACTTGCTTCCGCCCTGCAAGGGGTTTGGAAGGTTGGCTTGAAGCATCGCCGAACCCGGTGGGTAGAAGATGTATTGGGGTGAGCCATTGACGGTGGCTGGCTCCCAGTCGCCAAGTGGTGCGCCAGCGTTGTCGACAGCGCGCACGCGGATTCCCATCGTCGTTCCAGCCGGCACATAGGCTTCCATGTAGACGCCATCAACGCGTGCTCCTTCGAAGCTCGTGTCAAAGGTCATGCGCCAGAATCCACGAGGTGCAGTGAAGTTAAATGCCGCCGAACCGGTGAAGTCGGAGTACGTATAGTGACCGCCGCCGCCGACCGAGACACTATGTAAATAGGTGTTGGTCGTGACGTCGAACTTCAAAATATTGGCGGTTGGGATGCCCAGATGCCAAAGGTAGCCGTCGGAATCGAAGCCGACACCGCGCATGTCCCCGCTGCCGGTATTTGCCATGCGGTTGGCCGTATTGGCAGGATCACGCACGCCGCTTAGGAACGTGTAATGACTCAACATCGGGTCGACCGGGTCGAGCATTAATCGGCCAATGAATCCGTTGGTGAAGGTCACGTATGCATCGCCAGAAACAGGTTCAATCGTGATGGCCGAAGAATTCCATTTTACGTGGCTTGCGGCAGTTCCGATGGGCAATGTCGTTCCCGCAGCTGGGGTCCCAACGTTGGCTGGAACTCGGAAGTTGTAGGCTTTGTTGTTGGTCGGATCGACCATCGCCATTCCGCCGTCGCCATTCCAGCAACCAGCCCACGCACGGTTATAGCCGTCCACGGTGATGCCGTAAGGACCGCAATTCAAGCTCGTGTAAAAAGCATCCCACTGCAGAGTATTCGTGTTGAACCGCGCGATGCCCGAAAATGACCAAACTGCTGCGTAGAGGTAGCCGTTGGCGTCGATGGCGATGCCGTAGACTTGGTCGTCACTACGCGTTCCGCCCGTGGCCACCAGGTTGCCGTTGGCGTCTGGTTTGTACTCAGGAACGTTGATGATCGGGTAACGCACGCTTTCTGCGTAGTTGTTATTGGGGTCGATGGATTGAACGCCGCCGTTGCCAGCGCCGTCTACCGAATAACCGACCCAGATTTTCCCGCCCGGATCGACGGCAACACCACGGATGCTCGGCTGTGCCGGATTCAAAACCTTGGAGTACGCAACACATTCGTCTGCAAAATAGTCTGCCGTTGAGTTGACCAGATTGGTGCCAGTCGAGGTGTCGATGGTGCCGTTCATGTTCTTGTCAGGGCAAGACGACGAGTCCGAGATGATCTGCGTGAGTCGCCCATCGTTGCGGCCACCGACCCAGGCATTGCCGTTCAAGTCGATGGCGGTACGGCTTGGGTTTGCGCCCACGTAGTAGCGTCCGTCTTCGGTTTCGGTGACGCTGTTGAATTTCGAAACCGTGTTCTGTGCCGAGTTGGCCACCCAAAGGTAGGGCAAGAAGGATGTCGTTTTTGTCAGCGTCACACCGGCGCGGCCCGTCGGGTTATCAGGGTTGGCCGCGGTGATGATTTCGCCGCCGTCCAATATGTTGTCAAAGCCAGGATTTGTGGGGTCAAAACCGGTGTAGTAACAGGTCAGGCCACAGGTTCCGCAGGCGTTCAGAAGGCCGTCTTCGTCGGTGAGTCCGTCACAGTCGTTGTCGAGCCCGTCGCAAATTTCGGTTGCGGGTCCGGTGCCACCGGTGCAGGCGCCCCATTGGTGCGCGGCGCAGGTTTGAGTTCCGTAAGCACAGGTTCCCGACCCTTTGCCGCAAAGGCGTGTCGCGCCATCTACGCAGCCACAGCCCTCGTCAACTTGACCGTCACAGTCGTTGTCGATGCCGTCACCGAGTCCGGTTGGTCCACACTGTTCAAGCGCTGGAAGCGTGTAGCCGGTGCAAGCACCGTAGTACTCGCCGCTGCATTTCATCGTTCCGTAAGAGCAGGCTCCGACGCCGGCGCTTTCGTGGGCTCCGGGGAAACATTGAGTCGTGGCGGAAGTGCAGCCACAACCTTCGTCGATCTGGCCGTTGCAGTTGTTGTCGATGCCATCGCCGCAGGTTTCGTTATCGGCCACCGCGCCACATCCACCACAGGCGTTCCTGACGCCTTCGTCGATCACGCCATCGCAGTTGTTGTCGATACCGTCGCAAATTTCTGTCGAAGGTGTGCAGACAACACAGCCTTCGTCGACCAAGCCGTCGCAGTCGTTGTCGAGTTGGTCGCCGCAGACTTCTGTGACCGGTTTGACATCACCGGCGCACATTTCCCAGACGCCGTCTCCTCCGCAGCTTCGTGTGCCGCCTTTGCAAAGACCTACTCCAAGCGTTGCGGGGGTGCCGCTATAACAAGGTTGGTTTTTGCGTGGCAGGTCGGGGTCGTAAGCAGGAACGACGCATGAGCAGTCTTCGTCGACGAGTCCATCGCCGTCATCGTCCAAGCCGTTGCCTTCGCCCGTGGGCCCGCAATTTTCGGCTGGAACGGTCGGGAAGTCGGCCAGACATTGCCCAATCGGATTCAAGAGACCTTCGTCGACCGAACCATCGCAGTTGTTGTCGATGCCGTCACAAAGCTCGGTGTCAGGACCCACTTCGCCCACGCATTCGGTGTCCCATGCACCTGCAACGCAACCCTGAAGGCCTGGCCGACAAGGCATGTTTTCCGTCGAGGAATTGGGGTCGATGGTGGACGAACAAAGGCGGGTCGAGCCGGCAAGACAAGGACAGCCGTCATCGAGCACGCCGTCGCAATTATTGTCTTTACGGTCTCCGCACACTTCGGTTGCGCCGGGATAACGAGCGTTGTCGTTATCGTCGCAGTCCGTAGCCTCGGCACAATCCCCTGCCAACGCGCCATCGTTGTCCTTATCAACACACAAGACCGTGGTCATGTTGTTGGTGGCGTTATTGGTGGCGTTATTGGTCGTTACGTTATTTGTGGGCTGAGTGCTTGTGGTGTCGTCACTGCACGCTGCCAAGAGGGCTGTTAGGGCAATGATGCCCATCCCAAATCGTGTCATAGGGTTGCTCGGTTATTTTGTATCTTAAGTTCGCTGCCTCTAATTATAGAGGGTGTGGCCTGCGAAGCAATGACTTCCCGGCGCAATTCGTGTTACATTTTGTGACGTCTTCACGGAGAACCATGTGTCTAAAACGGCCGCTTTTTTGGCTATTATGTTGGTTTCTTCGAGTGCCTATGCCTCGGTGGGGCTCTTGCTATCACCCGCGATTCCAGAGGGAAGTCACACTCAGGTTCTGGTGGTTCGGTCCGGTAAAACTGCGACCGTTGCAGCCCGTTCCCTTGATGACCCTCAGGCGATTCGGATTTTTCCGATTTACCCGGACATGAAAAATATTCGAGTCGGCCTGATCCCTGTCGCCGCTTTCGACGCGTTGAATCAGGACACCTCGCCAATCCTGGAACGCTGGGAAGAAGCTGACCCATGTGGGCCGGCGCCGGTCGAGACCGTCCGAAAGCAACCGTCGCTTTCAACCCCTGAATTTGGGAACAACGGCAAAACCCTGAAAATGACGGACCTCAAAAAGGCGCTGGGTGATGTTGTTTTGAGTCAAGCCCAGCTCGACGGGCTAACTCATGAGTCGAAATTAGGGGCCAAATTTTTGATCCTTAAACCTAGCGATGGCGGAGTTCCGAGCGTCACTTATGACGCCGAGCTCTTGGAGTTGCCCACGCGTTTGGGCCAGCTTAATCAATCAAAGACCCAATATCTGCGCGTGTTTGTTGTGGGGGACGAACGCTTCGAAGTTTCGAATTTCTGGATGAGCTATTTGCCCACAAATATTGCGCTCAGGCCCGCTGCCAAGGACTTTGCGGCGATTCACCAGACCGTTGTTTCGAAATCCGACGAACAAAAACACAAGGCGTTTTGGGTCGAATTTGCAGGTGCGATTGAAGGGCTGAATGAACCCCGAATGATCACACGACTTTCGCATTCTTCGGCGTCCGGCAAATTGGACGATAACCTGACGTTGTCTCCAGCCAATCCTCTCGTGGGCGGAACCGATGATGATAAATCGGGCGCTTTTGGCGGAACAAAAAGCGATTTCAGAATCCGTTATTTTTCGAAAAAGAAATTCGAGGGAGCTGCCTCTTGCCCCCAACCAGTTCCTGAACGATGGGAAAAAAAGGGCACAGAATCTGCGGACGCGTGGCCGAACGGGCAGGCAGGGGTTGACCTGAGCCTGGTTTTGCTTGCCCCAATTCCAGAGATTTACGCTTCGCCGGCTGCGGAAAAAGTGATTCCGCCACCGACCGAGAAAGCAGCTGAGCCCATCAAAAAAGACCAAAAAGTCGCCACGAAGACAGGCTGTTCGTCGGTGTCGTCACCGGCAGAAGGTGTTGGTTTTTTTGCCATGTTATTGGGCTGGTTTTTTCTTCGCCGACGAAGATGAAATCACTCGGATAGACCGGCTTTGGCTCGCTGAAGGGCCAGATGTTCCCGGGAACCGCCGTTTTTTGCCAACCATTTCACGGCTCTTGCGTGGTGTGCTTTCGCTTGCTCAACAACCGTCGCTTCACGAATCACGTCGGCCCATTTAGGCTGCCGAAACCAAAGGCGTCCGTCGAGGTCTAGACGGAGCATTTCACGGCTCAGCAGGTCCGCCAGCGGTCGACTGGTCTGGGCCACAAAAACGACAAATTCCTGAGGACTTCCGTCGCCGCAAGCAACCAGCGCGGCCATTAGGCTGCGCGCCTCCGGTTCAAGCTGCGCATAACGGCTGAAAAGCATGTTGGCCAAACGTTTGGGCACAGGCAGCTCAGTGTGCAGCTCGATAAGACGTTCGTTCACCAGCTGCCAATCACCGTCAAATCGTTTCAAAATACCGGTATCAATCCCCCATCGCAGATATTCGGCGGCTACAAACGGGTTGCCCGCCGAGGTCTGGTGGAGCAGCTTTGTGTATTTTGGGGGTGCCCAGCTTAACGCCAACATCGACACCACGATTTCAGCCAACACTTCTTCGTTAAAGGGCCCCAGATGAATGTCCACGTCCACCGGCAGCGTCGCAAACAAATCCGTGCCGGGGTCTTCGCTTCGGAAAGCGATGATCAGGCTTGCGCCTGGAATCGGCGAACTCAAAAGGCGAGAAATCAAATTCAACGAAAAAACGTCGAGTTCCATCACGTCGTCGAGAATCACCAAAAAAGGCATATCGGCGGCGGCTTTTCGCATCCCCGCTTCCAAAATTGCGGCCGAGTCCGGGGAGTTGAACCTTGTATAGTCGAGCTCAGGAGTCGCTAGAGTCCGCCCTTGCGTCATACGCTCCCATGCACGCAGAACAGCGGGGCGATCGCCGCGCGCCGACACGTGCACGATTTGGACGTTGGGATCGGCCTCGATCAGTAATTCTAGCAAGAGCCGAGTTTTTCCGATGCCGGCTTCACCACGAACAATTCCGAGCATTGATTTTTGACGAGACGTGTCCTTCACAAGCTGTTTAAGGCCGGCGAGTTCGTGTTTTCGACCGACAAACTCGGCGTGATAGACGTACTGAGCCGTTGTATAACTTGGGGAAGGAAGTCCAAGCACGGCGCGCACGGCGGAATCGATATCAAAAATAAAACCCGGGCGGTGCTCAGGTCTCTTGGCCAACATCCGCTGGATCAGCTGATCGAGCTCAACCGGGACGTCGAGATTGAAGTCGCGCGCTGAGGGAATGGTCCCTCGGCTATGAGCTGTCAAAAGATCAAAAAAGTTCTCTCCGTGATAGGGCTGACGGCCCGTGACGATTTCGAATAAAAGGCAGCCAAACGCATAAACATCGGCCCGGGCATCCACTGTGTCGCCGCGCAATTGCTCGGCCGGGGCATAAGTCGGAGTTCCTGAGCCACCCAGATAATCACTGAGATGCTCGCGGCCGACCATTCCGCCAAGTTGGCCGGCGATCCCGAAGTCGATCAGTACCGGCGTGCCGTCCTGGCGAATCACGATATTCCCAGGTTTGATGTCGCGATGGACCACGCCCAGGCCATGTATCGCGTTCAGTCCACCGCACACCCCGAGGAGCAGCGAGACAAGTCCGCGCCAATGGCTCGAGGGTTCGACGCTTTTTTGGGGGGGAAATGCGTCGTGCATGTCCTGTTCGACGATCGTCGCGGAATGATCGCTACGAATCACTTCCTTGAGGGTCGGACCCGACACGTACTCCATCGCGTACCAAGGCAGCTCGTCACGAAGACCGCTGGTATCCAAAACGCGCACGACGCTTGAGTGAGCCACCCGTCGAATGATCTCGACCTCTCGACTAAACGACTCGATGTAGATGGGGTCGGTCGATGGCAAGATCTTGATCGCGACTTCGTGGCCTTGAGCATCTTGGCCAAGGAACACGGTGCCCATGCCGCCGGCGCCCAGGCGTCGAATAATGGTGTATTCCCCTATTTGAGACGGATCTTCCATGCCAAAAGAGTAACGCGACCCGGCTTGTTTTATAAGCGTTATCTTTGACTTACGCGTCGATTTGAGGCCGTGATTGGTACACAGGTCCTATGGTCTGCATTCCGACTCGGATTCTGGCCGGGCATATTTAGTCGCGAGTACGACATCGCCGCATTTATGCTCTTTTTTCATGAGATGTGTGACCAATACGCATGGTCGGCCGACTTGATTTACGTCGGCGACATGCGGAAATTGGACCAAAGAACATGTAACCGTAGTGATGCCGCGGGCGTTTGAGTTCCCACAACATCACTACATTACGGACTTTGATGTGAGCTGGTGTATGTCCTTTAGGATGGAAGGCGGCGTGGGTTTTGGATTCGCGTCGTAATGAGGGAAATGGGATTGGTAGACGAAATTAAATTCGGGTTTTCTTGTTTGAAATCGACGGTCGATGAGCCAGACGAGGCGTGTTTGCGAGCGATTCACAAAACATGTAAACGTCTCGCCGTGTTGCCACGAGCGTATTAAATGACCCGGCAAGCCGGGGCATTTTCTGACAGCGCAAGTCAGAGCTCACTTAGAGTAAGTGTAGAAGCCTTGTCCCGTGGCGACGCCAAGGTGTCCCTTGTCGATGTATTCGGTCTTAAGCCATTTCGCGATTTCCTTCAGGTCGTCATCGCCGTGGCTGAGGATGTTGTAGGGCGTCATTAGGCCGATGATATCAAAGATTTGGAACGGTCCCATTGGCGCGCCGGTGGCGATTCTCCAGGTCTTGTCCACATCAGCGGGCTCTGCGTAACCACCGGCTGCGAGGGCCGCCGCAGCGTTCAAAAAAGGCACGAGCAGTGAGTTGAGGACGTAACCGGCCTTTTCCTTGTGGATCGGAATCGGCACCATCCCGATTTCTTTCGAGAACTCGACAACCGTGTCAAAGACCGCGGGGTCGGTATCGCTTGTCCCCATGACCTCGGCCGTATTGAATTTCCAGATGCGATTGGCAAAGTGAAGAGCCAAAAACTGAGACGGGCGATTCGTCGAGTCCTTCATGTCGCTCGGCAACAACGTGGACGAGTTTGTCGCGAAGATCGTGTGTTTCGGGGCGAGCTCCCCCAATTTTTTATAGGTCGATTTCTTTAGCTCAAGGATCTCGGGAATGGCTTCGATGACCAGGTCGGCTTCCTTGACGGCGTCAGCGAGGTCGTGCGTGAGCCGCAGGCGGCCAAGTGCGGCCTTTGCTTTACCGTCTGCCGCGCCGTCCACCTTGTCTTCCACGTAGGTGTCCACAAGCCCCGCGAACCGCGCGTGTGCTTTCTCTAGCGCCTCTTCGTTGATGTCGTAGGCCACGACATCAAATCCGCTAAATGCCGTTTGGAATGCGATCTGTGATCCAAGCACCCCAGTCCCCAGAACAGTGACATGTTGAATTTTTTTCATAATTTTCTCCTTCTTCGTTTTATTTGCCCAATAATTCAAATTTCTACAGCTATGGATTAGATGGCTGTATTTCGTGTCGGTTTCGATGTTCCCAGAATCAGAGAGCCAATGGTCGCGGCGATGACTGACGCCAGCAGCACTGCAAGTTTGACCGCATTCAACGACTCGCCTTCAAAGGCCGCCGATGCGATGAAAATCGACATCGTGAAACCGACGCCGGCCAGACAACCTCCACCAATCATGTGTTTCCATGTCACGCCCTGCGGGAGGCGAGCGATGCCAAGCTTTATGGCCAACCAGCAGACAAAAACGATTCCGAGCGGCTTGCCAATAATAAGGCCCGCCATGACGCCCGAAATTTCTGGAGCACTCACATCGAAGGAGCCTGCATTGATAACGATACCGGTGTTGAAGAACGCGAAGAGCGGCAAGATCAAGAAGTTCGACCAGCCTTCAAGCGCCTTCTGAAGGTGATAGCCTGGCTCCCTCAGACGATCGAGTGCCTGCTGAAGTAGGTGCAAAGATTGAGCAGACACCGTTGCTTTCATCGCTTTGGCGTGGTGCAACTCGCGTTCGAATAGGGCGGATATTTGTGCCGCCGCGCCAGCAACACTCCCAGCACGCCGGGACGGAATCGCAACTGCGGTCAGCACCCCAGCCAGTGTCGCATGCAGGCCTGAGTCGTGTATGTAAAACCACAAAACCACGCCCAAAATCAGATACGGGGCGTGTGAGTAAATTTTGACTTTGTTCATGGCGAGCATGGTCGCAAAGACGCCGCCGGCGATGAGCAAGGGCGCCAATTGAATCCCGTCGCTGTAGAAAAATGCGATCACCACGATCGCGCCCAGGTCATCTACGATCGCAAGTGCCGCGATCAGCACCTTGAGGCCCGATGGCACACGATTTCCAAGCAGAGCCATGATCCCAAGCGTAAAGGCGATATCGGTCGCCATCGGCACCCCCCATCCATGCGCCGTCGGATGCCCCCAATTGAACGCCAGATAGATCAGAGCCGGGGTGGCCATACCGCCGATCGCTCCCAGCAGCGGCAGTGACGCTTTGGACAGGCTGGACAGCTCCCCGTCCACAAATTCTCGTTTGATTTCGATGCTGACCAATAAGAAGAACACCGCCATCAAGCCATCGTTGACCCACGCCTCGGCGGTCAAGGCAAAGGTCGCCTCGCCGACACCGATAGAGATCGGCAAGTCGCGCAGGCGCTCATAAACGGTCTTGAAACCGATATTGGTCATAGTCAGCGCGGCCAAAGTCGCAAGGATCAGCGCCAGTCCGGAAGAAGCTGCCCAATTTTGAAACTCAGTGTTCGCCCGATTCAGCCGTTGTCCCAGAGGCTTTTCGAGCGCTTCCACCAACGAGGCCTCGTCCCAAGCGCCTTGATAGACGTGCCCATCAATGACGACGCCACCATGATCCTCAAGGCCGTCCTGCACGGCATCGGCCCGATCTTGAGTGATACGGGCCCATGTCTGATCGGACCAAAGATCGATCTTGAACCGATCGACGTCGAGGCCGATGTCTTGCGCAAATTGCTCGACACCACGCTCGTCTGGCGTGCCTGAATGCTCAAGCAATGCGCTGTGCATCCCCAGGTAATTGCCCTGCCAGCCCGCGGCGACGGCCGCACGCGCCATAAGGTCGCGTTGATCGGATTGGCTGGCGCCAGGGGCCTGACGAAATGCAATGACTGCCTGCCCCCCATAGTCTTGCGCGGCTGTCCGAATAATGTCGCGTACCACGGAGGTGTCGTGGAATGTGTAGTCGACATACCAAACGATTTTTGACTGGCCGGTTTCGTCGCCCGTGAGGAAATCACGACTCGGGTCACTTAGATTTTTTGCGATTCGCGTCATCAGTTCGTACCGACATAATTAGAGCGCATCATCAAAGAGCATTGCGACTGACCGATCGGTTGGGCATTCGTCAGCGGACATTTTAGTTACGTCTCGGGATCACGCGTGGCAGGGGTTTTTCCTCTTAATTACCTTGCTGCATCCGAAATGCTAATTTTTACGGCGAGGTAGGTGGATGGCAAAACCCATTGGCCTGCGTCCGTGGGCTGTTTGATGAATTCTACTTGATTTGGTTTCAGGGAATTGTTTGGGAGAATCGTCGGATTAAGGGTGCGTTTAAACCCTACCGCGAAAATGGGTAAAACCCACCCGTCGATTTAAATCAGGAAGGTCCACCCCATCGTAGTTTGCTGATTGTTGCCGGGACTTTATTTGATCCCAGTCTCATTAAATTGGTCGATCGCCTCGACCACATGAGTTGCGTACATAACGCTTGGGCCTCCGCCCATCATTATTGCGACCCCAAGGGCTTCCATAATTTCTGCTCGGGTGGCGCCGGCTTTAAGGCAGTCATGGGTATGATATGCAATGCAACCGTCGCAGCGTGCCGCGACACCGATGGCCAGAGCGATGAGTTCTTTGGTTTTGGTGTCAAGGGCGCCTGGCACCGTGCTCGCTTTGTGCAGTCCACCAAATCCCTGCATCACTCCCGGTAGCTCTTGGCCGAGAATGCCCATATTGCTGATGGTGATGTCGAGTTGTTGGGGGAAGGTTACGGTCTTTGGAATCTCTTGGCTCATGCAGCTTCTCCATTTCGGTTGAGGTGTGCTTTGGTGCCTGACGGCTTGTCGACACTTCGCCATGACCAGCGCACAATACGTGCCACCCACCTTCCGACGGCTCATATGGCCTATTTGGGCTGTTTTTGATCAATAAGGCGCACTCTCGGCCGCATTTTTTGCGCTCTGCGCATTTTTTGCATCAGCAGGTCGACTTCCAATTGAAGGTCAACAATTTCACCTGGTGTTTCGTTGGAAACTTCTAGGAGGTTTGTCGTTTGCGTCACGCAGGTCTGACCCAAAAGCAACAAAAAGAGGCGGGGAGGGCAAGAACGAAAAAGCGGCCCTCGTCTGAGGACCGCTGATTCATTGAGTGGGCGCAGCAGGGATTGAACCTGCGACCCCATCCGTGTGAGGGATGTGCTCTCCCACTGAGCTATGCGCCCCAAAGGGACGGGTGGAATAGCACCGTGGGCTCGACTGATCAAGGCCTAGACAAAAAAAAACGACAAACCCTCTACCCCCGACATAAGTCGCTTATGCGGCGCCACCGTTCATCCACTGAAAAGGCCGATGGAACACCCTTTTCGTTTTGAGTTGGAACAAGCTGGTCGATTGCTCTCGAGCAATTCTCGACCAAGTTGTGCGGCAATCTCGTTGGTCTGGGTCGAGACCGAGACGGCGTGGATGAAGTAGAGTTGACACCTTTTTACTAATTGAACACGTTCATCTTTGAGATTGACCCGCAAACCAGGACCGGCACTATGGCTGAACTTACCCCCAAAGCCGAGGAAACACGCCAACGCATCTTGAATTCTGCGCTTTCGCTCTTTGAAGAACAGGGCTTCGAGTCGACAACGCTGCGTCAAATCGCTGCTCGCGCCAAAGTCAGCCTGGGGCTGGTATACCGATATTTTGCGGCGAAAGAATCGTTCGTGCTCGCCTTGTACGAACGACTTTCTCATGATTTCGAAGACGCCGCTCGAGACCATATGCCCGAGGATCGTTGGCCTGAGCGTTTTCTATTTTGCCTGCGCACCAGCATTGCTGTGCTCGCTCCGCATCGTGACACACTGCGGATGATCACGGGCTTTCTGTTGAAAGACACGGCGGGTCTTTATCCGCCGGAAAACCCATATTCTCAACTCCATGTGCAATCGGTTTTTCGGGAAGCTGTGCTTTACGCACGTTTGGCACCGGATGAACCCCAGGCGACGCAACTTGGCCGCCACCTCTACGTGATCCACCTGGCGATTGTGTTCTTCTGGCTCGTCGATCGCTCGTCAGACCAAGAGGCGACCACGCGGCTGCTTGAGCAGATGGAGCGTTGGATGCCGATGCTCGCCGTTGCGGCATCGACTCCGGTATTTCGCGAGCTTGTGGACAGCATTGCCGATGCGGTGATTGGGCCCGTGCCTTAGCTTTAGCACTCAAACACATCTTCGGTCGGGGGCTCAATTCGACGAGGCACTCTTGACAACACTTGTGGAAATGAACATGTTCACTTTATGAAATGAACGTGTTCACTTTTGATTGAGCCGCGCCTTTCAGGAGGTCGATATGTCAGAATTAAATACCGCCCATGGCTACACACGCTTCGGTTGGACGAAAGTCGCTTGGCTTTACCTTATGCTCATTCCGTCTCTTGTGCTGGGATTCCACGCTCTAAACTTTGAGCGTGCGGCGATTGGGGCAACCTTTGGGTTGTTGACCTTGTGTCTTGGGCATTCCATCGGGCTGCACCGAGGCATCATTCATGAGGCTTTTGAAACCTCGAAGACCTTTCGAAACGTGCTTGTCACGCTCTTCATATTTACAGGATTGGGCGGTCCGCTGAGCTGGATTCGTGTGCACTACCTGCGTGATTACTGGCAAAACCAGCCCGAGAGCCCGGATTATTTTGCCTACCGCCACGGTCTTTTACGCGACTTCTACTGGAACCTGCATCTGACCTACGTGCCCACCCAGGCAGAGCTCGTCGAGATTCCACACGAACTGGCGGAAGACCGCTGGTTGCGCTTCTTTGAGCGCACGTGGCCTCTCTACACGATAGCACTTTCCGGTCTGTTCGCTCTTGTCGGAGGTTGGGAGCTGGTGGTTGTCGCCGTCTGTATGCGTGTCAGCGCCGGCATTCTTGGCCATTGGTTCATTGGCATCGTGGCCCATAAATGGGGTTATATGCGCTATGCCATCGAGGGCGCTGCCGAAGAGGGCCGCAACACCTTTGTGCTTGGGCTGATCTCGTTTGGTGAGGGTTTTCATAATAACCACCATGCCTTTCCAAGTTCGGCCCGCATGGGGCACGCCTGGTGGGAGCTCGATCTTGGCTGGTTAGCCATTCGAGTTTTCGAGCGTCTGGGACTTGTCTGGGACGTTCGGGCCATCGGCCGGCCTGATTCCGGCAAAAAGCCTAGTGCCCATGCGATCGGACTGCCGGTAGGAGTCTAAAATGGCGACTTTGTTGGTCCTCTTCATGGTACTGGCGGCCATCGGCGCGTTTGATGTCGGTTACTACCACCTCTATAAACTGCGCCTGTTTGAGCGCCCGGAGTGCAATCACGAGCAACTCGCCCACACCTGCCGCGGTCTCCTATTTTGCGGAATGCTCTCGCTCGTGGCCTTCGGCGAGCCACAGGGCGGGTTTGTGATGGCTCTGTTGGTGTTGTTTGCGTTCGATACCGTCAATACGATCGCGGACACCTTCGTTGAACAGGACTCGCGGGCTTCACTTGGCGGCTTGGAGCGCGGCGAATACATGACCCACGTGATGGGTAGCGTGTGTATTGGGGCAGCGGCCATGTTTGCGACGTTGACACTTTGGCCCAACATTGGCGCGGCCACCGAGATGGTCGGGTATTCGGGGTTAGAGGCGCGGCTCGCGATCGGCACGAAGGTGCTGTTGTTGCTTACGGGCGGTGTGGTGTCGGTAGAGCTTGGCCTGCATCTTTGGGCCCGGCGCCGGGCAACCAGACTCGTCTAGGAATTTAGTGAGCATCAAATGCGCCACGTATTCATCTTAGATCAGTCTCGCAGCATTCTTGTCGTCGAAACCGAATGCGCTTCCTGATTCGCGCCAGCGGTCAACGGCAATTCCGTATTGTGGGATTTGATATAGGAGATCTTTGTTTTGAAAAAGCGCAGTCGACTCGTCATAGTGCCCCGACTGAACGATGAGTTGGAGAACAAAATGAAATTTTTGGTTTTTATGGTGTCGGTTTCGAGTCTGATTGCCTGTGGGGATGCTCCCAAAAAGACAAAGGCTGAAACACCTTCGGACAATAATACGACGAATAATACGACGAATAATTCGACGAATAATTCGACGAATAACGTCACAGTCGCGACGAATAATTCGACGAATAACGCGACGAATAACGCGACGAATAACGCGACGAATAACGCGACGAA
>CAYMYJ010000070.1:0-22351 GCA_964394615.1 uncultured Bradymonadales bacterium
GTTGGGTGCGGGCAGGGCGCAAGAGGCAGAGGTGGGGTTTCAATATAACGCAGACGAGGAGGTCGTTGCCAATGGCGCGAACATTAGATTAATCACCGATTCGTAGACCGTTGGTGTCATCACTTCACGACCCCCAAGCTGTTTGGCGAAATGAACACTCAGTTGTTTCATGTCTCGGTAGTAGAGCCTGTATTGATAAATAACGACTTCGACCGGGTCATCAGCCGATCGTCGAGCGTGAGTTGTTATCCAATCGGCAAGAATTTCATCAAAGGGGCTGGCGAAACACAGCGTAAGTTCCCCAGAGTCGGGATTGAGGCTCCAACCGCATACGTTCACCCCCGCAGCCGACAAGGTTTTCGCAAGGCCTGCGATGGGCGATGGGAGAATTCGTAAAGAAAGCTTCCTTCCGTGATCTTTTGAGAAAAATGCTCGCCAACTTTGGTCGGTGCGGTCACTCCATGACAGATGGCCAGTATTGTCGAGGCTCAGTAGTTTATTGATATTCGCCAAACTTTCTAAGGCCAGATTGCGTTTTCTTGGGTTTACAAAAACCGATTCAGGAAGTGTCTGAAAGATCTGATGGTCGTCGTCGTGCGCATTATCCGACAGTTCCGGTAGCCTGAATCTTGAGTCTTTAGGTCTTCTTTGATGAAATTGATCGTGCAATTCGAGCAAAAACCCGCGTTGAATTAGGACTTTATCTAGAGCGCTGAGAGGTGGGCGGGAGGCTGGTTTATAACCGGGTGTTCCTGGCTGATCAGAAATTCGCAGACCCCGATGATGGACAGGAAATCGAGGCGTCGTAAATGGAAGGATGATTGCGTGATCTTCTGAACTGGGTCCCAATGAGCGAATGCAAAAATCATCGTCACCAACGATATAGGATCCGAGGGCGTCGCTGCCCTGATGTATCGTATCAAATGGGCCGTACCTGTGACCGCCTTCATAGCAGTGTGTGTGAATGTAGAAAGTCATTTAAATCTACCTCTTTGGCCGTCCAGCAGGGAATCGCCGACATGTGTGGTGTCAGTTATTAGTGTGCAACTCAAATTGTCGGAGCTTTTGGGCTCGTGCATTGCCCTCATCGAACTCTCCCCATACGCCCAAAAAACACCTATCTGTCGATAATGGCGCATTGGGGAGCCGGAAAGAAATGGGATTCAGCGAAGAAGTATGGTCCGAAAATAAGCCCGTGGAAATCATAATCGATACGACAAGATAGTGCGGAACGGAACGGATCGCGCCAAAGTGGGGGTCTTTTTTGAGGTGACGCATAATTTATCGATTTGGATTCGTTTTTCTGTCAAATTTCCGTCACTACGCCCAACTTCTAAAATGCTATCGGAGTCATCTCACTTCGACCTACATGGTTGCTACATTAGGCGAAAAACTGGCACGCAGCGTGCCAGTTTTGTAACTTTAGATGTTTGTGATTGTTTGCCTTTGCTGCGTTATGTAATGATTTTTTAAATCACTCAATGCTGTCTAAATACATCCATCCCACTCGGGGAAGATATGTCCTATCATTCGAGATATGTTCTGCTGATTCTTTTGCAGTCAGCAGCGTTATTTTTGGTCGGTTGTCCTGACGATTCGGGCAAAGACCCCTCATCGAATAATCAGACCGAGGTCGATTTCGGTTCGCCGGATGTTGGCGCTCCCGACGCCGAGACGGACACTGGTTCTATTGATCTTCCGCCCTCAGACTTCGGTCTTGTGGTTGTCCCCGAGCGCCCCCATACCGACGATAACATCGAGTGTCAGGTCGTTCAGCAGCCCGTCGACCCTGATGGCGACCCGATCACGCTTACGTTTGAATGGCAATTCGGCGACCAAACTATAACTAACACCACACTTTCCGCGGATCACACTAACCGCGACGAAACATGGACCTGCACCGCCACGGCTACCGCTGGAGGCCTGTCAACCGTTGCCACGATCGAGGTCACGATTGAAAACTCGCCTCCGAGTGCTCCGACGGTCGAAATCATAGGCGAAAATGCGGCAAGTGATTTGAAGTGCGTCGCGAGCGGCAGTCTCGATGCGGATGACGACTCGGTTTCGTACACATTCATTTGGAGCCAAGACGGAAGTGCGACCGATTTTGACACCGACACCGTGCCGGCGTCGGCAACTGCTCCGGGTGAGTCCTGGAGCTGCGAGGTCATCCCGAACGACGGCACCACCGATGGTCCGATGGCTTCGGCAGAAGTGGTTATTGGCAACACTGCACCTGCTGAGCCGCTTATGGCCATAAGTCCAAGCAATCCTAATACGACGGAAGCATTGGCGTGCGACGTCACGTTTGACGCAGTGGATGTCGATGGTGAAACGGTCACCGTAACCTACGCTTGGACCAAAGATGGTGCCTCGGCCGGAACCAGCCCGACCGTCGACGCTGCGGACACGACCAAAGGAGAGGTGTGGGAGTGCACAGCGAGCGTCTCCGATGGTTGGACATCGACTTCGGCCAAGGCAACGGTCACGATTGCAAACTCCGCTCCTGGGGCGCCAACCATAGCGATTTCGCCCACAAGTCCAAGTGCTAATGACGATCTTTTGTGTACGGCGACGGCCTCAACAGATGCGGACAACGATGTCGTAACCTATACTTATCGCTGGTTGAAAAATCAGATGCCTGCGGGCATCACAACGGCCGCGCTGTCAAATGTGGACACGGCTCTTAGTGATATTTGGACCTGTGAGGCTACTCCTAATGATGGCACGAGCGATGGGCCGACGGCGACGATAGGCATACTGATCGGCAACACGTCGCCGGCAGCGCCTGTTGTTTCGATCAGTCCGAACAGTCCAACCACGACTGAGACGTTAAACTGTGACGCTACGTTCGACCTCGTGGATGCTGACGGCGAGTCGGTCACCGTGTCCTATGCATGGACGAAAGATGGCGTTTTGGCTGGAAATGGGCCCACCATTAATCCCACTGTCACAGCCAAAGGTGAGGTTTGGGAGTGCACAGCCAGTGTGACAGACGGGTGGATATCAGTTTCGACCTCAGCAGCGGTCACGATCCAAAACTCTACTCCCGACGCCCCCAACGTTGGGATTGCGCCCACTGCGCCGAGCGCTAATGCAGACCTTGTTTGTACGGCGAGTGGGTCTTCCGATGTCGACAACGACGTCGTGACTTACACCTACCGATGGCTCAAAAACCAAGCCTCGTCCGGCATCACGACGGCCACGCTTCCAAAAGCAAACACGACGCCGGGTGATGTTTGGACCTGCGAGGCCACACCTAACGACGGTACAGGCGACGGCCCGACAGCTTCAGCCGACGTGACAATTGGCAACACAGCGCCCGCCGCGCCGGTGGTGGCCATCAGCCCGACAAGCCCTGACACCACTCAGATCCTGACATGCAGCGCTACGTTTGACGCAGTGGACGCAGACGGCGAGTCGGTCACTGTGTCTTATGCTTGGACCAAAGATGGTGCCGCGGCTGGAACCGGCTCGACCATTGCCGCTTCGGCCACAGCAAAAGGCCAGCTGTGGGAATGCACAGCAAGTGTTTCAGATGGCTGGACATCTACCGATGCTACATCCGCCGTCACCATCCAAAACTCAGCGCCTAGCGCGGCCAGTATCGTGATCACGCCCGCCGCACCAAGCGCCAACGCAGAGCTTATTTGTGCGGCTACTGGAGCCTCAGATGCCGATAACGACACCATCACCTACACGTTTAACTGGCTCAAAAACCAAGCCTCATCCGGCATCACGACGGCCACGCTTCCAAAAGCAAACACGACGCCGGGTGATGTCTGGACCTGCGAAGCCACCCCCAACGACGGCGCAGTTAGCGGTCCGACAGCTTCGGCTGATGTGACTGTTGGCAACACGGCCCCTGCCGCCCCGGTGGTTTCCATCAGCCCGACAAGCCCCGATACCACTCAGATCCTGACGTGCAACGCCACGTATGCCGCAGTGGACGCAGACGGCGAGTCGGTCACTGTGTCTTATGGTTGGACCAAAGATGGTGTAGCAGCAGGCACTGGCTCGACTATTGCCGCTTCGGCCACAGCAAAAGGCCAGGTGTGGCAATGCACAGCAAGTGTTTCAGATGGCTGGACATCGACCTCGGCCACATCCGCTGTCACCATTCAAAACTCTGCGCCCGGCGCGCCTGGTATCGCGATTGCGCCCACGGCTCCAAGCGCTAATGCAGACCTTGTGTGTACAGCTACGGGAGCCGCAGACGCCGATAATGACATTGTCACTTACACGTACCGATGGCTCAAGAATCAAGCACCGTCGGGCATTACGACGGCTGCGCTCGCAAAAGCAAACACGACGCCGGGTGATGTCTGGACATGCGAAGCCACCCCCAACGACGGCGTAGACAGCGGCCCGATGGCCACGGCTGACGTGATAATTGGTAATACGGCACCTGTCGCGCCGGTGGTTTCCATCAGCCGGACAAGCCCCGACACCACTCAGATCCTGACGTGCAACGCCACGTATGCCGCAGTGGACGTAGACGGCGAGTCGGTCACTGTGTCTTATGCTTGGACCAAAGATGGTGTAGCAGCAGGCACTGGCTCGACTATTGCCGCTTCGGCCACAGCAAAAGGCCAGGTGTGGCAATGCACAGCAAGTGTTTCAGATGGCTGGACATCGACCTCTTCGGCGTCGAGCGTTACGATTCAAAACTCCGCACCAACGGCGCCGCAGAATGCACTACGACCACTGCGAATCACCACCGAGGACGATGTCTACTGCCGTGTCGATCAAACGTCGACCGACGCCGACAACGACTCGTTGAGCTACATCATTGGCTGGGTACTTAACCTGAGTTCCACCGGCAACACGACACCTTGGTTCTCACGAACCCAGACAGCCGTGGGTGATAAACTTGATTGCGGCGCGCGGGCATTCGATGGCACCGATTCCAGCAGCATAATAACGGCATCAAGCACGGTGCTTGCGCCGGATGAAAATTGGGGCGTCTATTTTAATGGTGACGATGCTGCTCAACCGCACTTGGAGTTGCCGCCGTTGACCTCGGTGACTGAATTCACGCTCGAAGGTTGGTTCAAGCCATCACAGTACACCGCTGAAGGAATGGCATTTGGCGACGACCGTGTGCGTTGTTTTGTCGCCGGCGCCAGCGCCTTTGGCGCAGATGCCCAACACTGGATGTGCGAAATCCAAACCACAGCAGGGACGGTCACACTCGTGTCGCTCTCCGCGATCACACTTCAGAGTTGGCAACATATCAGCCTGGTTTTTGATGGGGTCGATTTTGTGCTCTTCATCGATGGCGTCGAAAACGCACGGGAGGCTGCTGGTGGCGCGATCGTGGCGTCCACGTGGTCAAGCTTTGGTATTGGTGGTCACTCCAACGCAGGCGCCGGCTCGACGTTTCATGGAATGGTCGATGACTTTCGCATGACGAGCGTGGCAGCACACACGGGGCCATTTACGCCAGAACGCCGTCAACAGTACTCGATCAGTACCGATTGGTTATGGCACCTAAACGAGGGCACAGGACCAGCGGGCGCAGACGATGCCAACGGCGAGTCGGCGACACTGACCAATGGCGCGGTCTGGGTCCGCATCGACGATGCGATATGCGGTAATGGAACCGTTGAAATCGGGGAAATGTGCGACGATGGCGACCTCGACAACACAGACGAATGCTCCAATCAGTGCCAGTCGAGCGCCTGCCTTACACAGGCTCGCGTAAGCTTTGACGGCATGGTTTTTATCGATGAACTCATCAGCCAAAAGCCCGCGAATCCAGCGTTTTTGAGCATGGTGTCGTCTGCAGTAAATATTCAGACGATGAACTCCAAATTTGACAACCTCAGCGTCCAAGACCGCGACGGAATGGTGTTGTATTCAGATACGTTTGGCGCTCAAGGGTCTTGGCAAGTTCGTAAAGGCGCGATTGGTGTCGCTAATATTAGCGGCGGTACCGCAAACGGTGGTTCGGATTGGAATATCTTTGACCTTGGCGGTCATGCCTTTGACTCGTCCAACGGACTTGTGGTCAGCGCCGACACCTATTGGTCCACGGTTGAAAATTATTATGGTTTCTATTTTGTGAACCTCGATCCGACGGTCAATCTTGCCGCGACCTCTTTGTTAGGTGGTGGATTTGACCGCCAGATGTACGCAAGTCTGAACGGCCCGGCGGTGGCGACTGTGTTTGATAACATGGTCAACGGTGGAGGCTTCCTGAAAGCCCCGTGGTCAGCGCCGTCCGCCGGTTGGCATCGAATCAAAGTCGAGTTCCTTCCAGCTGGTTGTTTGTGCGGAAATGGCATCCTCGATGAGAACGAGACGTGCGATGACGGAAACCTTGATTCCCATGATGGTTGCTCAGCCACGTGTGATGTCGAAGTTGTTGGCGCGTCCTGTCTAGAAATCCTGAATAATGGTGATTCGACTGGCGACGGTTTATATAATATCGACGTTGATGGTGCAGGCCCTCGGCCGTTGTTCACCGCCTATTGTGACATGACCGTCGACGGTGGTGGTTGGATGCGTGCAATCAACATCACCTCCGGGTCGGTCGCGCACGCTAACAACCCTGGAAGTTACGGTGATATCTCGAATGCCAATGAAGCAGCAAAGATGTCAGACGCCGACATCACTGCACTTAACACCGTAGGTTATTGGCGGTGGTATTGCGGTACAGGAAAACGAGCCTTCGTGCGCAACACCGCAGCAACATTCACTTCAAATCTCTTCAATTCTTACACCTGGTTTATGGACAATAACCGGGATGGAATCTTCGAATGTGCTGCCAGTCGAAGCGGTTACGGATTTTCGGATTATCCGGCCTGTATGGCTGGCCATTCGGATTATGGCGCACAAAATGGGGCAAGTGAGGGTACTGGATGTGCTGTTTTCGGTGAAGGCTGGAGTCGTAGCGGCAGTCTGTGGGTCAAATAAGTGATCCAAGGTTTAGCCTCTGATAAATCGGGCTCGCTACTTATAATTGGTCCGCCGAGTCACAGGCGACCTATCCAATTCTTTTTCGGTTCTTAGGACTCGCCAGGCTTCGGTGCGGACTTCGACGATGGCGCCAGGTGCGATGATCATGGGCTTCCCCGTATCTAGGATGAGGACCGCATAGTGCGTTGGGTGCGGGCAGGGCGCAAGAGGCAGAGGTGGGGTTTCAATATAACGCAGACTAGGAGGTCGTTGCCAATGGTGCGAACATCAGATTAAGCGCTGATTCGTAGACCGTCGGTGTCATTCCCAAATATGTTTATTCAGCCTTTTCCATCCATTCGATAATCGCCTGTTCGATTTCCGAGATTCCGTATCCTTTGGTGAAAATGACCCGTCGATTGTCTACGGCGCGCATTTGTTCCTGCGCTCCATGTGAGGTGAAGCGCAAGGTGACGACCGCCAAATCGATTTTATCATTTTTGAGTTTTGTCAGCGCAGATGCCACCTGGTTCTTCTTTTTTGTGGTTACCCATCGGAGTTCTTTGAGGTCCATTGCCTGAATCAAATTCTGGCGAGCGACTGCGATTTCGGTTCCACCGACAATCGCGAGTGTTTTGCCACGGGTAAATCCAAGGACTTGGTCACAAACTTTGACCGGTTTTTGTGACTTATTTGTGACCATTTTCTTCTTGGACGCTGATGGTTGTTTAGTCTGTGGTGCTGGTGGTTGAAGTTCCTGTAAAATAGCGCGTGCATCGCGTACCCATTGGCCGTGCTGCGGTTCGTGATTTGCCGCTAATCCATAAACAAAACCATCAACATGGCTCTCTTTCAATTTATGGAAGTCAAGGCTGTGTTCTTTCATGAAGCCGCCGTTCGAGAGATGACGGCCGATCGCAACCAAGAGTTCGAGGTAGCGACGTTTCGTATCGCCGGGCAGTGGCTGAAAGTTTTTGAAGCCCTTTTTGGCTTTGCGGAGCCATGCACGGACCTGTGCGGGGTCATCAAGGTCAATCGCCGAGAGATTCGCTTGAAATCGCTCAAACACTTCGACGTTTGATTCAAAAGCGGTGGATGTCATTGCCACGTTTGTGTTGGCGACTTTTATAAAATCGACCGGCGTTTCATACGCTGCGTCGTCGGGCGGATTTGGCGCAGAAATTACCGTTGGTGGCTCGACGCTTGGTGGCTCGACGCTTGGTGGCTCGACGTTTGGTGGCTCGACGTTTGGTGGCTCGACTGGTGCCTTTGCGTTCACCTCAGCATTTGCGACCTGCATCAAAACTCCACCCATTGCGAGCATCGCCGACCCGAGCAGTTTCATGAGTCGTTGATCGTCGCTAGAGACGGGGACTTCGAGTGAGGAAACAAGCAGCTGGATGAGATTTTCGGTGTTCATTATGCCTCCTAATGTTGGCGTTCATAAAGGTCCACGTCTGAGCAAGGTGTTTTGTGACAAAGTTTTTTTGTTTTATGGTGTTTTGGCCTTTTCTGGTTTGAGTAGGGAGTCTGACAGACGGCCCGGCACGCATCGCGCCGGAATCCCAGAAGGGCTTACGATCGACGCTACCGATGCTCTTTCGGTCCTGAGGCTCGCCAGGCTTCGGTACGGAGTTCGACGATGGCGCCAGGGGGCGATGGATAGTGGGTTCGGAGGGAAGGGCGCAGGAGGCAGAGCGGGTCGCGACGGCCATCAATGAATGACGGCACGTCGCTCTTATCTAGAAAAAATCATCGAACCCAGAGCAGTCCGGAGTGTCCGCCACCTGTTCCAAGCTTGAAGCAACCGTTTGAGCCGTCAGCATTATATTGCAATTTGTCGTGCTGCGGGTAAGAGCCACCGCCGTAGTCAGCAGGGCCCCAAACCACGCTTGCTGCGGCAGTCCAATTATTTGCCGTAACACAGGTGTAGTCGTCGCAGGCATAGGTCCAAGTGTAGTCGGTTGTGTTTTCGCGGGACTGTGAGTCCCAGCCATTTTCGTAAAGAAGATAATCTGTCGCCCCATCGCAGGTCATTCGATAAGCACTGTCGCTGGGATCGCCGTCAGCATTGCTGATGGCATTGATGAATTGGTCGGATAATTTTGCAAATGTGGTCATCGTTGGCGAGCTTGGCGCGCCGACCGCAGCTTGGTTGATATGAAGGCGATTGTTCGCCGCGATTACCGTGGCGAGTGTCCAGCCGCCACCGTCGGTGGTCATATCGCAATAGACCTCCACCGATGCGATGCCACCCGCACCATCCGGGTCGATGGTTTGGAGCCCATCCAAAGTCGATGGATTTGCATTAAGGATAGCGGCACAGCTTGGCAAGTACCCGACGTTAGCGGCCGAGGTCGCTGTGGCGCTGACGCCCGTGCCATCAGTAGCGGTCGTGCGGCATTCCCATTGGTCGCCGTACGATGTTGCTGAGGCAGGAAGTGTGCTGGTTGTATTCGCGGTAAGCGCTCCGTTTTTTGCCCACTGGTAGCTGTACACGACCGGATCACCGTCGAAATCCACCGATGGATGCACGATGTTACAGGTCAGATTATCCGTGACCAGTGGTTCGGCCGGGGCAACCTCGATGATTGGGGCGGTCGGTGCAGAATTGAGAATCGTGGTGGTGGTAGAGGTGGCACTTGGGCTGTTTCCCTGCCCGTCGGTCGCGGTCAGTTCGCAGTAGACTTGGTCCCCTTTTTGGGCGGCTCCAGCCGAAAGAGTCGCGGTCGAATTAACCACGCTCCCATTTACAAACCATCGATACGTGTAGGTGATGGTGTCGCCGTCGGCATCGGTGGAACCCGTCGCGATAGTGCAGGTCAATGGTGTTGCGGACGTCGCGGCGGCAGGAATAATGGCAATTTGGGGCTGAGTCGGTAGTGAATTCAAAATTGTCGTGGTCGCGGCCGCGCTGGGCCCCGCCTCGGCGCCATCGTTTGGCGTTACCGTGCACGTCCAGATTTGGTCACGGGCTGTGAACCCTACGCTTACAGTCGCGCCTGTGTGGGCGGTAGGACTTCCATTGACCGTCCATGCATAACCATAGGTAATCATGTCGCCGTCTGCATCCGAAGCGGCAGCTGTGACACCGCACGTCAGGTCGTTCGTTGTGTTGGGATTTTGCGGAGTGATGGCGATCGTGGCCGCCAATGGGGCGGTGTTTTCAATCACGGTCTGTGCGCCGGCACTCGTGCTGAGTGCGTTGCCATCAAAGGCTTGGACGGCACATGCCCAGGTTTCGCCCTTGGCGGTCTGTGCGGCCGGGATGGTCGAGGTCGTCATCGCTGCGTCGACACCATTCACGGTCCAAGAGTACCGATAGGTCAGCGCATCGCCGTCTGGGTCGATTGCTGCCGTTGTGACCGAACAAGACAACGGGTCGGCGGTCTTGGGATTCGTGGGGGAGATGGCGATTGTAGGCGGCGCAGGAGCTTGGTTCCTAATCGTGATTTCGGCACTGCCAGCAAGACCTTGGGTCGCACCATCGTCCGCTTTGACTGAGCATCCCCATATTTCACCACGAGCGGTTTGGTCTGGCTGAACGCTGGGCGTCGTAAGCGCGGTCTGAATGCCGTCTTTTGTCCAGGCGTAGAGGTACGTGATGGCGTCTCCATCGGCATCTGTAGCTGCGCTGTCGACGAGGCAAGCTAGGGTATCGGTTGTTGAGGGCGCGGCGGGTGACAGCGAAACTGTGGGGGCTGTAGGGGCCGAATTGCCAATCGTTGTGTCCAAGGTGGCATCGACCGTGGAATCCCCGTCTGTGGCCGTCGCTGTGCAAGTCCAAACCTGGTCTTTGGCGGTCTGGCCTGCCGCAAGCACCTCGCCGTCGAACGTGTTGCCTTGCGCATCGGACCAGGCAAATTCGTACGATATTTCATCGCCGTCGGGGTCGTCGGCCATTGTTTCGATAGCGCACGTGATATCGTCTGTTGTGGTTGGTGACTCAACATCAAAGGAGAGGGTGAAATCCGAAGGTGTCGCATTCTGGATTTCGATGGGGGCGGAGATGACACTCGCACCGTCGTCAAAGCCGTCGTTGGGCGTGACTTCACACTCCCATGACTCACCCTTTTTGGCCTGTCCGGCCGGGATCTTGTCACCGACATCAGCTGTGTAGGTACCGTTTTTCTTCCAGGCAAAGGTGAGTTCGACCGCTTGCCCGTCAGGGTCGTCGTCGCCTGTGGCAGTGCAGGTCAGCTCGTTAAGTGTCGTCGCGTTTTCAGGAGTAATTCTAACGCTATTGATGGCCGGAAGCTGGTTCAGAATCGTAACGGCGGCCGTGGCAGTTTCGCCGTCAGTCTTCCCATCAGAAGGCGTGACGCTGCAGGTCCATGTTTGTCCTGGCGAGGTGCGTGATGCAGAAACGGTCGGGGTGTTTATTTCGGCGTCGTCGCCATCGAGTGCCCAGGCAAATCTGTAGACAATGGCGTCGCCATCGAGGTCGAGCGATGCCGTGACCACAGTACAGGTCAAGTCGTCGAAGCTCGTGGGCTCAAGTGGGGTTACCGAAACGACGGGCGTACCTGGAACATTATTTACGTTTGAGTTGGCGTTGCTGGATCCGCTGGAGTCACCACAACCGCCTAAAGCCAGAGATTGTAGGGTAATAAATAAAAACATTTGTCGTAAACGACGCATTAGAACTCCGAAATCATCATTATTAATGACAAATAAATGTGCACCGCAGGCGTAGCGGCGAAGATAGAAATCGGGACGCTGGTCATGAAGCCAAATTCAAGACACAAATCCACGATAGGTAGAGCGTGTAAGAATCATCAAACCGACTACTTTTTGCAAGCGTTCTGTACGTGTGCGACGGCGAGGTCGGCGCCCGCTGTTTGAAACGTGGTCACAACTGGCCCCGACCCATATGGCGCATATTCGATTGCCAACTTGGTATTGGGATGTGACCCGAGCAGGTCGAGGAAGCTCGATTTCATAAAAATAGCGTCGTGGCCAGTGTTCGTACCTAGGCGCATTGGAATGGGTTTTTCGGCATCAAAGCGTATTTTTACCGGAGTTGTTTGAGTGCGCCAATCGCGGTCAATCATCTGTTTGAGGGAAACAAATGATTCCAATTTCCCCCGTACGCAGCGCAGAGTGATGACGGCATATTCCGTTCCAAATGTGCCTGTTTTTTCATCGCTTAACATCGACAGGTAAGTGGATAGTTCGTCGGTCATCGCGTCTTTTTCCTCGGTCAGATACCATTTGCCGCCGATTGTGTGGTCGAGCATGTCCTGAGCGGAGGCGATCGAGGCATCGACGTCGGGGAAGTTGGGATCCAGCGTCTTGATTTCATTGAAAGCGTCGAGGGCCGCTTTCCATTCTCGTTTTTCGAAAAGATCGTTGGCGTGGTTATTAAGCTTTTTTAATTGCTCTTCGCGCAGGTCGTCGGCTGCTTTCTGAGCGGCTTCGGCCTCCTTTTTCGCGGCGATTCCATAGTCGACCAACCAAGCCCCATTCACCTTCCTAAATTCCAGGTCTTTTGATTCGTTGCGGTACTCGCCGGCCTTCAAAAGTGTCTTCATGTAGGCGACTTTCGCCGTGTGGTCCGGCAGATCTGCCAGTTTGGGGAAGACGTTGGTTTCCACGTCGGCGAGCCGTTTGGATCGAATGGCCAGTGTCACAGTGGCCGAAGCGCCTTGCACGGTGGTCTTTTCGACATCACACGTGATCGTGCCCACGGTGGCCTCGTGTGCGGCTTTAAAGGAGTTAAGTAGACCACCAAGTAGTCCCGCAAATGGGTTATTTGTAATCGCGAGGTCGTCGGCCCGTAACGCCATGATATCTGGCGCGATAACGTATTGTTCGATCGCCTTGTCGCTAGGCCAAACCTGCAGAGTCACCTTTTCCGAAAAGTCATTTTCACAAAGGAATTTGGCCTTTTGATTGACTTCCCTTTTGTCGGCGTCGCAGCCGAAGACCATGGCTAATAGAGCCAACATCAATATCCGCCCCTTCATATCGTTCTCCGCTACTGGTTGAGTATCCGAGTGTGGCAGATGAGCCGGCACGCATTGTGCCGGAGTTCCAGAAGGGCTCATGAGGTCTTCTGGGATTGAGTTTGGTCCGCCGCCCGGTCGACGCTATGCTTAGGTCATCGAAATACAGCGGATTTCCTGGGAGAAAAATGAAGCACGTGATCCAACATGAGCGTTTTCGGCAAAACCAATTGACGATGGGCGCCAATGGATTGACGAGTCCGAAATTATTTCGGAACGGCGAGTTGATTAAGGGCAAGAGGAACGTGTTTGTATCACGCTTTTGACGAAATAAATGGGTCGGTATAAGTGACGGATTTTTGACGGTATTGGCGGGTTTTTAGTTCGATTTGCGCAAAACCGTCATAATTTTGACGAGAATTGGCCTTTTGGTCGGCGAAAACACCTTTGTTAGGGTCTTTTCACAACAGCAATTCACCCGTTGTGGGCCGAATTCGAACATCCTCTGGGAGGAGATGTGAAAAAGACATGCGCATTTTTGTCGTTATTATCCTTTTTGGCTGCCTGTGGCGAAGAGCTTGAAGCTCCGCAAGAGACCACAGAGAGCCAAGCCCTTACACAAACCCAAATTGACCCGAAAGCTGACCCTAAAGACGTCATCGAACGCGGGAATTTGGATGACGTCGCCCGAGCTGCAGCCGCCCACGATATCGAGGCGTTGAACCGGCTTTTGCCGGCTCTCTATGTGGTCCACGGCGCAGTTCAAATCGTTCAGGAGGGACCGATCGAAGACTATGATGGGCTGACCTCCGAAGTTTACGTTCGGTCTAGAGACAGCGCCGAACTGCAAATTTTGACTGCAGAAGATGCACCCATGAAGTTGCAGCTGCGTGATGGAAATGGCCGTGACCACGACATCGCCTTTTCGCAGGAACAAGTCGAAGGTGGTTGGTGGCTGATTCATGTCGACCCCGCCAATTTGCCCGCAGCCGGCGTGCTGCTCTTTGGTCCCGAAGAAATCGACCTAACCTCCATTGATATCAACACCTTCGCGTTGGCGATTGTGGACGATGTTTGGGCCTGCGAAGGCGCCGAAGCAGCCTGTGCTGCGGACGATGTAGCCTGCGTGATTGAAGCTCACGCTCCATGCATCCACGGCTCCTTAGAGAGTGCATTCCTAACTTCGGCCGACGCGTCGCCTGAAGAGCTCATCAAGGATTATGTACAGCGCCACGGGACCTTCGGGGAGGTCGAGGCGACGACCGAAAGGGACGGAACCCTTACCCTTCATTACACGGGTTCGAACGCGCCTGTGTCCGTCATTGAACTGGCGATGACCGGCGATAAGCGAGACCTCAGGTGGTCGAAGGTCGATAGGAATACGATTTCGATCGCTGCTCCCACGGACGGTTTTTACGATGATTCTGTCATCGTTTTGGAAGGACAAGGGCAGGGCATCTCGAAATACGGTGTTGGCAAAGGCGACATCATTTTTGCGGCCAAATCGTCGCATACGTGGTCGATGGGCGGCTGCCTGAAATTCAAAGATGACGGCATGAATGCCAACGACCCTATTTTGCCGCTTCGTCGCGCGGAGATTAGAGTTTCGACCAGCCTCGGGCTGGGACTTTATGGGCAATGGGGCGTCGTCAAGACGGACGGCAATGGCTGTTTTTCGGCACAGAAAACCTTTTCGGGTTGGTTTTCCAAAAAGAAGCGAAAATTCCGTGTGAAATACCGCCTTCATGACGGGGATTTCATGGTTTGGAACAAATTCACCTTCGACGGTTTTGTCTGGGGCGGTTTTTCTGAATTGTTGCAGACCGGTTGGATGAATTACGGCAACCATTCGATGGGGACACGAACCTTTGCTCCAGGCGAGGCCGGGATTTATGGTGTCGCAGGTCGTCGAAGTCAGGCGGTTGCCTTTGATGCCTTGATGAAATTTAATGGGGCACTTGGCGGGCAGAATTCGTGGCTCAAATTCAACGGCGCTTATCATCTGAATTTCCCGATGAATTCGAGTGCTTGGGGAATTACGCCACCTAATCCGACTGGTTTAATCCACACGACTTATCTGTCGGATGACGGGCTTCGGACCGTGATGCATGAGGCCGCACACGCTTGGCATTACAAACACAAGGCAGGGATTATCGCGAATATCATTCCGGGATTCTTGGGGCCTATTGATATCGCAACCAATGGGTCTCCGTGGCCTTGGAATTGGACGATATCGTTTGACGACTGGGGAACCCATAACTGCCAAGAAGACGATAATCTGGCGTTCTTGGAGGGGTTTGCAGAGTATGTGGCTCGCGAGGTGATGTGTGGTGCGGTCTTCAACAGCCCAGACTGCTCATCATTTATGGGGAACCCCCGTGAGCTCGACAACCTTGAATCGTCGTGGGCTTGTATCAATGAAGGGGAGCCGCTGCTGTCGACTCCAGACCGTGTTGTCCATAACGACGCCGGTGCCATGCACGGCTTGCAGCTGCTGAGCGTCGATAATCACTACAGCCGTGATTATGTGCACGTCACGTCGCCAAACGACAGTGCGACACCTTATTCAGGGGCGACGTTCAACAAAAAATGCCGTTGGGGCGACGAGAATTTCGACCTTTTTGACGTCATGTACGCCTTCCGCGCGGATGCATCGCATGGGTATTTCTCGAATTTCCCCATCAGCAATGGCAACGGTCTGTTGGAATTTTATCAGCGTTTCCAAAATATCTACGAAACCCACCCAAATTTCATCGCGGAGCGGATGCCCTTCATCAATCCACAGACGAAGTATAATCCTTGGCAGTATTGTGCGAAAAAGTGTGCCTATCCCGCCGTCATGGCCAACGGTAGTTCGATCTATCCGACGATTGCGCCGACTCAGTGCGATGTGATTTCGGCCATCTCGAGCGCCAACATCACCGCGAACGGACGTAAATGGTACGCGCAGAAAGAAGCGCATTGTGCTGTCGGTTCGTACGATGGGGCAAATTGTTATGTTTTGACGCCTGCATCAGGCACGACGCCGTTCATTTGGGAGGGGAATCTGTACACGTCGGCGCTGCCTGGAAATATTTGTCCCGACGGTTGGTACGACGGCGCCAATTGTTTCATCGCGGCAACGCCCCCAGGCACCACGCCGTTTATCTGGGAAGGTAACCTGTACACGTCTGCGACCTACTCGTGTCCCTTGGGTGTGAGTATCTCGGCGACACAATGTTTGATTGGCACGACGCCTCCCGGAACTGCGGCAACGGTTACGGGCGTAAACCTGCTGGGATATACCGAGTAGAATTTGCGTGAGGTGAAAACCAAAAAAGGCCCGACATGTGTCGGGCCTTTTCTTTTGTCCAAAATGCAGCGGCTCGCGCTATTTTATCATGCCTCTGGCCCGCAAGAATTTTCGTGCGTCTGCAGCGGTTTCGGGCATTTTACCGCTGTCAAAGAGTTCGTCGTGGGCCTCAAATTGGTCGGTGGTTTTTTCGTAGGTGAAGGCTACGGTCGCGATCTGCGGCACGGCGCCTGCCGGGCCCATACCCAGCATGTACGAATAGGTGACCAAAATGTCTGGGTACCCGTCCTCGTAGATGTCCTCGAAAAACACAGCTTTGATTTCGTCGATGCTTCCCGTTTGTTGAACGAGACGCCAAGCTTTGACCTCGCCGCCGTCGGTTCCGATGACCCAACCCAACACGTTCATGTCGCTTTCGGGGCGTTGGTCAAAAAACACAATCGCGTCTTTGGCGGGGCCAATAGGGCCTTTGAACGCCTCGTGGGCAAGCGGGGTGACTTCCAAGAGGCGAAGTCCATCGACCAGGCTGTCGCCGGCACGGTTGTTTTTTACCGTGCCGATAGTTTCCTCGACGATTTCCTTTGAAACTTTGGCGTAGGTGAGTTCGCCGGTTGCTGGTGCTGCTGGTTTGGTTTCCGAATCGCCATTTTGAGCGGCCGTTTTTGCGACATCTTCCTGTGCGGCTGCGGCCGTTTGTGTGGCCGAATGGGTTGCCGTTTCTTCGACGGGCGTTTTATCGCAGGCGGCGAGCAGGAAAATCAGTGTCAGCGCGAGATATTTCATGATGTCTCCGAGGCGTTCATTCAAACACATGAAGAAGTACGTGGGGTCGTTCTTTGGGTCAAGCCGGGTAAATCAGTGGCACTGCCAGAACGCTGTATCCGCAAAGACGTACATCACGCCGCAGTCCCCAAGGTTCATGTGGACGAAGCTCTCGTCGAATTGCATCACAAAATCACCCTCGTACTCATCGCTTTGAAGCCAGATCGGCTCGCCGCCGATACGTGCGCCGGCTGCGTAGACAGCGTTCGAGAGCTCAGGCGGAAGGTGGTAGGGGACCTTCAAGCTGACGACCTCAAACGCGGCGTCTTCGGTCTCGGGGGCTTCGTCGTGGGGCGCTGGATTGGCGGTGATATCGGCGTCGCTCACAAAACGTACTTCGGTCCACCCGCTGTCTGGCGTCCATGCTTCGTTGTATTCAGGCTGGTGGCAAAAGACGCTCATGGTGCGGGCTTTGGGATAACGCTGCTCCAAATCCGGCATCGTTTTCAGGTCCAGTGAAAACAGATGCGCCATCGGTTCTTCGTCGTGGAGCGGCCAAGCCTCGGTGCCAATTCCAGGAGGGAATCCGCCAATCCGGTTCAACGATGACTCGTCGGGTTCTTTGTCGAGGCGTCGCAGCACATAGAGCGTGTCCCCTTTGGTGTTGTCGGCGGTCAAGGCCAGTAATTTATCGATGTGGTCGAGTTCTTTTGGAGGTGTAATCGTCTGGGTGATTTCGGCGAAAAGCTTTTCGAAAGCGGGGCGGCCAATCGCCTGCAACAACTCGTCCTTGATGCCTCCCCCACCCCCATTGGCAAAGATCCACCGAATCCATTCTTCGGGGTTTGGCATGCTCTGAATCGCTATCGTGAGACTGTCTTTTGCCCCCCATTTCAGGGTGGTCTCGAGGTCGAGCAAACGGTTGAAGGCTGTCTCCAAGACGGATTTTGTCGGGTGCGACCCAATCATGCCGAAAGCTGACCCAAATTGATCCGAGTTCAAACCTGCAAGCAAAAGCGGTTCGGCGCGTTCTGTCGGCAGCAGATGAATGAGTCGCGCAAAAAATGGGACCAAAAACTGTCCACTGTAATCCGGCGAAATCTTCGAGAAATCGATGTGTTTATCGTAAGCCTCTGGGATTTTCTCACCTTGGCTGGCCGCCTGCGCCAAAGCCACTACGATTCCACAAGACAAGCCGCCCTTGAGCTTCGCATTCACGCTACCCAGGGACTTTTCGATGATCGGAACTGAGGGCAGGCCGATATTTCCTGCGAATTCCCAGGTGTAACGGGGGTCGTGACCATTGGATTCAGCGTCAAGGACTTGAATCACCCGCTGCCAAAGCTCGGTATCCGGCAGGCGATACGCATAAGGTGCGGCATACGATTTGAAAAAATCACTGGCCATGTAGCGCTCAAAAATCCGCAGCACCGCTGCGTCAGGCATGACGGCGAGTGCGTCGTGAATAAGTTTGGACCTCGGGACGGCACATCCAACACCAAATGCCGGGTAATTTGCCTTGTAGCCCGCAAGTCCACGCAGGTTCTCGTCGACGGCTCGTAGCGGCGCATAATACCAATCCCACGAAAAAGTCGGGGACTCTGCATCGAGGACAAAGGCCTCGATCAGTGAGTCGGGAATATCATTGCTTTCTTGATGGTGCTGAAGCACGGCGAGGCAAATCGTGGGCCATTTTCGCAGCCCAGTGTCTTTCAGGTTGAGGGCGATATGGGTGATTTCTTTGGCCGAAAACGAACGCCAATCTGTGAGTGCCGTTTGAATGTAGGTGTGCGTGAAATTATCGAGTGAAATTGCGTCGATAAGGCCGATTAATTCTTGGATCGACGCGGCCTCGATGAGTTCCTGAAATTGCCGGAATGCAATCCTGGTTGAGCCGTTGCCGATGTCCTTTTTGGCTCGCTGTCGCAGACCTTCGATCCACGCGGCTTTGGTTGTGAAAAGGTCCAGGAAGCGGTGGAAATATTCGGTTTTTTTGTGTCCTGGTTCGAAGAAGAGCTGCACCTGTCGAACGCGGCCGTCCACGGGCCAAAGCACGCGCGTGTCGAAGCCAAAATTGTCAATGTGTTTGCTGAGCAAAATATCCAATTCATCTTTCAAGGTATCGCCGACATCTTTGCCAAAACGCGCCATCACAAAGGCAACGCCCTTTTTGTTCAGGGGGGGTAAGGTCTGCCAGGCGGCATCGAAGGGCGCAGGATCGTCTTCGTAAGCGTACATCACGAGTGCGTCTAAAATGCTGGACCAATAAGGGAGTTGAAGGCCGTGCACGCCAGTGTTGACCGAAGTTTCTAGGAATTTGATGATTTCGTCCGGGCTCATCAGTCCGGCCGCTGTCAGAAGCGCTTCCCAGGTTTGTGGATCTGATGGCACGTCATAAAGTCCTTCTCGCCAGAGCTTCAGCAGTAGCGCCCCGCGACCGTCGTAACCTGCCATCTCGGCTAAGAGGTCGGATTTTTTGTGGCCGTCTTTGGCTTTCGTTAGCTTTTTTACCAGACCGTTGATTTTCCTTGTGTTTGTGGCCACGGATTTTTCCAATCCGTCGGTAAAAGCAGTGGTTGTTAAAATGCCATCAATATCCCATTTTTGATGCTCGCCGACAGCGTTTCCGCCCAGCCATTCGCCCCGGAATTTCGGTTTTCCTTTTTCATGGAAGGCTTCTTCTAAGCCATGTTTATAGCCGCGGCGATACGGACATATCTGCAGCAAAAAACCGTCTTTATCCCACTGTTTATGGTCTCCATCAAACGTTCCTTGCCAATAAGTACGTTCGATTTTTGGTGCGTAGGGACTATCCCACCAGGTCCATAAACCATGGCGACATTCCTCGGAAAAAGCGCCTCGACAAAGCGGGCTGCCGTCTTCTGCGTCCCATACATATTCGCCTTGCCGTTTACCGTTCACGTAGAACGAGGCTTCGTGGAACGCTCCGCTTTCGTAAAAAGACGTCCATTTCCCGGTCTTCGTCCCGTCAATGTATTGCCCCGTCAGGCGCGGCTGGCCGCTTTCGGACCAGCGGAGCTCGTGCCCATGTTGAAGGCCGCGCGACCACTCCAGGTCGGATTCTAATGTTCCGCTTGGGGAGTAGGTCTTCCACGAGCCTGTTTTCAGGCCGTCCTTGTAGCTTCCTTGGGTTCGGAGCTCTTCGGTGTTTGGGAAGAATTCTTGGAAAGTGCCGTTGCGGGCGGGGCTTTGGACGAAGGGGATGGGCGTTCGGGTGGTCATATTCAGCCTCGTGTTTCTTTCATATTTGGCAGCTCAGGTTCGATGGGTCATCTGAAAGAACCTAAAACTCGCTCTCCAATCGTATGTTCGAATTGGCATTATCCGTTTAGATAAGATCCTATTTTTTGAGATAGTATATTTGGCTTGTTGGATTTGCTGGATGTGTATAAGTGTTTGATTTGTATCGTTTTTGATCTTTGCGCCTGGTTTGGCACGATCGACGCAATATCTAGAATCAGGCAGGTAGCTCAGTGGTAGAGCACGTATAGAGATCCGACCGTCTGGATGTCTTACTTCGCTTTGGACGACGTGGTCGTGGGTTCGAATCCCACCCTGCCTTTTTTTGAATGTTTACGCGGAGGCTGTGATGAAAAAAATCAAACGAGTTCAAATCAAAGACTTGGGTGCTCTCACTTTTGAGGGAGCTGCCGCTTATAGCCTTTTGAAGTCGGATCCTCGCACGCACCTTACCTTTACTTTGGGGTCGGCGCTCATCACGGACGCATATTATCAGTCGGAAGTTGATGAAGTTTTTCGACTTTATGAGGCTTTAAAAGCGGTGGTTGCGGTCGAACCGAAATTTGCGTGGCAATACGCGGCGTGGATGCGTGACCCCAAAAACGGGAAGGGAAACCGAATCCAGGGGTCGTTGGTTCCTGCGATGTTGGATGGCTTGACGCCCGACGCGACTTTTGTGGCCTATTATGTCCAAAAATGTCTTTCGTTTCGGCCTGATGATGTGGTCGCCTTTTTTCAGCATTTTGAACGGCTTGGGTTGGGTGGTCCGTCTGTGGCTGCGCGGCAGGGGGCTGCGCGTGCGCTGACTTCGTTCGATGAATACCAGTTGATGAAGTACGCGAACGCCAAAGCGGAGTGGCGTCTGTGTGACGTGATTGCCATCTTGCGCGATGAGCTCACGGCGCTCGGTGCAGATGGTGAATTGGCGTTGAACGTCGGGGCGTATCTGCATGCGTCGTCGCGTGACCGGAAGGACTTCTTGGTCGGATTGCCGATTACTCGGGCTCGAAAGCTCCTTTGGTCGCAGCCAAAAGGGCACGCGATGTCGGAGGCGTTTGCGTCAGAAGTTCAGGCTGCCCGTGTGACTTGGGAACAGGTTTACGGGCATTTTGGAACGCAGGCCGACGAGAACCGGAAATCGATTCAGCGTAATCATCGGGTTTGGAAAGCCGTGTTGTCGATGCCAGGGTTGATGGGGGATTTGGCGTTCATGCGTAATCTGCGGAACTTCATGGCAGCCGGAATCAAGGCCGATAAATTGCAGGTTTTGGCCAAGGACCGAGGATTTCGGGAAGTCTGGCCACACCAGGTTTTTTCGGCATTTAAAGCGGTTCCTGAAGCTGAACCGGTTTTGGATGTGGTTTTCGAAAAAATCGCTCGAAAATTGCCTTCTGGGCGGCATTTGGGGATTGCCGACGTGTCGGGGTCGATGGCTGTGAAAGTCGGTGGCGCGTTTTCGACGACTCGAGCGATGGATGTGGCGTTAACACTTACGGCGTTGATGTCGCACTCGTCAGGGCTTGGAGCGTCGTTCTGCGACGAATCGATGATGAGCTGGTCGGGCGCTGATGGGAAATACCTGCATATCGCGCGTCGACGAGGAGGTCTTTTGGACTTCATAAAGGCGCCTGAATTGAACCGCGGGTGGGGTGGAACTCAGGTTTTTGGTGCCGTCATGGATTTGATCCTGTGGTTGCAGCAAAACCGGGATGTCAAACCTCCAGACTGTCTGTGGTTTTTTTCGGATATGCAGTTTCATCCTGCCGTTGCCGTGGGCGGGCCTGCCATGAAGCCTGTTGTGGCCATGGCGAAAAAGCTTGGCGTCGGGTTTACGAACGTGCCTCCCTTAGAGGTTGCGCTTCGGATCTACCGCCAGATGTTCGGCGCGGTCGACGTGGTTTTATGGAACCTGGCGGCTTACGCGCCTGTCCCTGTGCCTTCGGACATGGAGGGCGTGTTGCTGGTGTCTGGGTTCGACACGAACACGTTTTCTCAGGTCGAGACGTGGCGGAAACGTCGTGAGCTTGGCGGTGGGAAGATGGCGACCAATCAGAACGTCGTTCTGGAGACTATTCGTCGATACTGAAGGTTCGGTCCGCTGCGCCTCGCAAATTGCTCGGCGCAGCGGACCGGTTTTCGGTTTTCGGTTTTCGGTTTTCGGTTTTCGGTTTTCGGTTTTCGGTTT
>CAYMYJ010000071.1:0-22342 GCA_964394615.1 uncultured Bradymonadales bacterium
GTGAGCCGTGAGCCGTGAGCCGTGAGCCGTGAGCCGTGAGCCGTGAGCCGTGAGCAGTGAGCAGTGAGCAGTGAGCAGTGATGGGTCGGGTTTCTGGCAATCAGGTTTCGGGAGGCGCGACTCCGTACCGGGGCGAAAGCCACGCATACGTTACTGCGCTTGGTGCGCTGGCCCTATGGCCTTACGTTACGGCTTGCGACTCGACTCTCAGCGTCGACGACGCCAGAACAGACCCATGATCAGAAGCAGACCAAAGCTGGGGTCGGCTCCAACCGCGCTGCATGCCCGACCTTCGAAAAGAATCGGCTCCGACGCATCGTTGGGTGTGGATGGGTTGGATGGGCTCAAACCATTATCAGGGTTCGTAGGGGTTTCAGTAGGGTCGGTCCCACCAAATGAGGTGCAACCGGCAACATCAAAGGTGCATTGCCCCGAACAACCCAAGAATCCGCCTGTGTACCCCAAGGTCTGGCAGACAGTGTCTCCCAAATCACTTCCGTCACAATTCTCGCCAACATCACGGGTCAAGTTGCCACAAAGCGCCCCTGCCGTCTGTTGACCGGTGCATGCCGATGTAATCAGGCGACAATCGGCTCCGCATGAGATGGTTCCTCCCTCGAAACCAAGCACCTCACACGAAGCACCAGCGCGGTCTGTTCCATCGCATTCTTCATCGTTTTGCTGGACGTTATTTCCGCAGCCTCCACAGACAGCGACGTCGTAAACACAACGATTCGTACACTTAAGGTTTCCGTCCCCAAGGTTCAATGAACCACACGAAGCGCCCTGCAGGTCTGAGCCTTCGCACTCTTCGTTGGCCTGCATCGTGCCATCGCCGCAGAAATTATCATCCGGGTCGTTTGGGTCTGTGTAATTACCACCTGGCGTCGCGCTTCCGGTCGTCCAGTTGCCGTTGGGATCGCCAAGTTCAACGCCGTTCGAATAGCCATCGCCGTCGCTGTCTTTGGCGGCTAAATCGCGCCAAGTCAGGTTGCCGTTGCTCGTGTACGTGTAGGAATCGAACCCAAAGTCCGTAAGCCCCCCTGCGCTGGTATGGCAGGCATCACAACCAAACGCAGACCCATGAGGGAACTGCCCCACGCGGTTCGATCGCGCATCTGCCGGACTTGGAAGGCTGAAAAGGAACGCGGTGATGAGGAGGAGCGTGTACTTCATGTTTTATATGTAGGTGCAAGTCGCAGGCCAACATACTAGGGAGTACATCAACCAAGACGACGGTTTAAGAAAACCGGACCTCACCCTTTGAAAGTCTAGGATTCACGGCTCGAACACAAACTAAATCGCCGTCTCGTCCATCGTTTGCATTGTGACGTGCGCGCCTCAGATCGAAGTATTCAGGCCGCGATCACAGGGTCAATCGACCCCGTTCTTGAATAGGCGAGGCAACCTTGGCTTCCCACGACCTGTACTTTTATTGGAGTGCGAAACTACAATCGCCTATCTTCGTTTGAGGATTGAGCAGTGGGTGCGATGAATGGATAGCAGTCAAATTCCAAAAGTCTGGCCCCAAAGTCGGGAAATTCGAGCGTTCGTGGTTGGGGTTTTTCTGCCATCCATGATCTGCATTTCAGTCATGAGGATCATCCGATTGGTCCATATCGGCTGGAGCACCGCGTTCTTGGACAATATCCGCATGGACCTCGGCTTCTACGGTGGTCTCGGCGCGATCGTCATTGGGCTGTTTTTCGCGACTCCTTTGCGAAAATCTCTGCTCGGCGCAAGCCAACTGGTCTTTGCCCTTTTCCTAGCGATCGAGGCCGCCGCGACAAACTTCCTTGTCACGACTGGGAACGCCCTGGACTACCCAATGATTGCGTTCGCGTTGTCCCACCTCGCCGATACCTGGGAGGTCATGTGGAGCGAAACACCAGGTTGGCTCCTACCGGGCTTCGGTCTGGCTGTGATCGCATTGGGGGCGCTTCCATGGCTGATCTGGCGGAGAGCTGTTTCGCCACTCAGATCGGAGCCACGCACTGGAGCGAGACTGATTGGCGGCGGCGCAGCGATCGCTCTCACGGCCTTTTTGCCTGCGCTTTTTTCCGACGCCGTGGCTTCGGTCAGAACCCCGTCTGCACACGTCGTTGCGACGGGTTTGAGTACTTTGTTCTTCAACGAATCCGCAAATGTCGGGGTGGTTAATGACTATTCCGATGCCAAACTCGTCGGTTCACCCCAACAACGCCCAAATATCGTCATACTCGTTTTGGAGTCCACGCGGGCCAGTGGAACGACTGTTTACAACCCCGCACTTCAAACGACCCCCTTTCTGGCAAAATTGGCGGAAAAAAGTGTCGTGGCAGAAAGGGCTCACGCTGTCGTTCCACATACCTCCAAAGCCCTGGTTTCTATCCTGTGTGGATTTGAGCCTTATCTTGAGATGCCAATCGTCGAAGCGACCAAAGGGTTGCCCGGACATTGCCTGCCAAGCCTGCTGAAAAACCAAGGATACACGTCGCTTTTCATGCAAAGCGCCACCAGAAGCTTCGAGAGTCGTCAACAGCTTGTCGACCGGCTGGAGTTTGATGAGTTCAAATCCCTCGAAGACTTCGAAGCCGATGGATTCGAGCCTGTCAATTACTTCGGAGTCGAGGATCGAGTTCTTATTCAGCCGATGGAAGCATGGCTGGCCAAACAGGATCCACAGCAACCCTTCCTCTTAACTGCTCTCACGGTCGGTCCGCACCACAACTACAAGCTGCCTACCACGAACGAAGTGGTTCAGTTCTCGGAAGACGAAGAGTTCAATCGGTACTTAAACGCCCTGAAGAATCAGGACAAATATCTGGAAGAAGTCTTTGGTCTATTTGAACGGCTCGATCTGACAAAAAGCACGATTTTTATCGTGCTTGGCGACCATGGCGAGGGTTTTGGTGAACACAGCCGATTCCAACACGACAACGTCGTGTACGAGGAAGGACTCCACGTGCCACTCCTAATTTTCGACGGGCGAAACCCGGCACCAAAACGTGTGTCGGTGGGCGTCAGCCAACTCGATATTGTCCCAACGATCGCTGCCCTCAGCGGTTTTTCACTGGCGGGTGCCGACTATGCGGGTTCAGACATCACCACATTGACGGCGGAACGCGTGATTCCTTCCCATTGTTGGTTCTCGCAGAACTGCATGTCCGCATATTTGGGCGGGCTCAAGTACATCCACCACTTCGGAAACCAACCCGATGAGGTCTTCGACCTCAACAAAGACCCGAACGAAACACAGAACCTGAAGGAACTCGCCGGCCAGGGAGATCGACTGGAGCTGCAACTGATGCAATGGCGCAACACGGTTTTGGCGCGATACCAGCAACACTACGGAAAACAGGATGCCGACTTGATGTTGGCCGAGGCTCCTCCTGTCCAAAACAAAGTAGACGTACTCTTCGAAAACGGTGTGCGGCTTGTGGGATCGAACATGACATGGAGAGGCAATGACTTGGCGGTTGAACTAGTGTTTCATACGGCAATGCCAATTCCCAAGGGCACGGCAACTGGCTTGTATGTCGGTGACGGCGAGTCGAGAATCTACGGGGTACCTGACCCAACAAAACCCTGGGTACCTATGGCAGTATGGCCCACAGAAACCCACGTCCTCCGGCACTTCTTGATCAAAGATGTGACGCAAAAGGGAGACGTCTTCCTGACGACATCACTCGGCGGTGTTCCTGTGCGTTCTACGGGCAAAACCGACCATGACGTTGCGACTGCGGTAGGGACGGTCCCGAGCCGCCCATAGAAACGTGAAACGGGCTCTATTCACCCTCCTTACGAGTTTTTCACGTACGGAGCGTATCGCTTGAGCCGATTTAGCGGTTGCTCAAAACAATACCAACTCACAGTGGCCAGCAAAATTGTGAATACAGCATAGGTTAGGAAAATTAGCAGATTCTGCCACCCAGGGGCGGCGGTTTTCGCAAAACGGAGTCCACCCCATTGGATTAGTATGAGTGGGATAAATGGATGGAGGAGATATGTTCCGTAACTAATTCTCCCAACGTACTGAAATGGCGGCCAACGAAAGAACGTATCCAAAAAGCCAAGTTCCGCCCGAAAATGAATCAGGCCGATTGAAGACGCCGTCATCATTGCGATCGATGTCCTGAAGATCGGAGAAATTAACATAAGCGAAGGAGGCGCAGACTCCGCCAACAAGAAGAGAGCGATGTGCGCACTTACAAAGACGGTTGAAACAAGAAAAACAGGGAGAAGCCATCGTAGTTCCCGTTCGGCAGCCTCCCTCCAATAAAGCGCCAAGAGCCCCCCGATGGCAAACTCATCAATGCAGCCCATGGGCAGAACCACCCCCATAACGCGCCCCTCTGGTGAATCCATATTCCAACAGACGATTCGCCAAAGTACCCCAACCAAAACAACCACAGACATCCCTTTCGCGAGGTGTTTTTTTGGTGTCCAGAGAACAAAAAGGGGCCAAAACAGATAGAATTGTTCTTCAACCGCGAGTGACCACAGATGCGAAAAAACACCTGGCCATTTCTCTATACTGACGATCCAGAAGTTGGACAGGTAAGTAAAGTTCCAAAGAAAATCGCCCGAACTCAACAAACCCAGCTTGTGGCAACAGACGAGCACAAGCCAATACACGGGAAAGATCCTAACGAATCGACGTACATAAAAAGCCCGAACGATTCTGCGCCAGGGGGTTCCACTGTCCTTTGCCATAATCAGGATCAGGCTTATCAGAAAGCCACTGAGGACAAAAAAAATGTCCACACCGATGCTGCCGAGATGAAGGAGCCTTGAGGAGAAATCGCTTGTCTTCGGATACAGGTGATGCAACATCGGGCCGAGGACCGCAAAGAATCGCAGTCCATCCAGATAGCTAATTCGCTCCAGATTGGACGATACCGAGGGTTTCGGGGACTGGCTTTGAAGATTCATGCTGCTTTTCCTTCTACAACATGACCGTGAAAACCACTCTTCGAATTTCTTCGATGAAATGCAATCTGGGTCATTGCCCCCGGAAGGGCACAGCTTACGTTAGGGTGCAGCCACCCATTTGACGAGAGACAAGCTAGACGCACATTAGTCCGTTTGCAGTTTCGGTCACGTCAGACTTAGCTTCTCAATCAACCATATGCGTGTCCTGTCGCTTGGAACTCGCCCCATTCATTCCCAAGGAGAACTGTCGACTTGGAAGCAAGAACAGTCCGGCCAGCACAACTCCAAACAACGGCCCAATAGCATCGATTATACCGATTGGCGACATCATCCACATTCCGGTTAGCATGAGGAAGGAAAACACCAATCCAATGCGACGCGGGAATAGCCAAACACAACTTAGAAGTGTTTCCACAAGAATGGCAACACGACTGAAATTGGTGGCAATCATCGACATAGTGGATTCAGAAACACTCTCGCGCAGAAGTGTGTACTTCGCTTCAGGCTGATAGGCGAAAATTAGAAACGAAAAAACCTCCCCGCTCCAATAACCCTGTGTCCACTTGCCCCAAACACCACCAAAGAACACTAGAGAAACAACCATCAACGAAATTCTTGGCCCAACAAGGTCTATGTACGAGGTGGAATTCTCTCGGCGAAGTATCAGCCACAAATACAGCCATGAGCCCCAGAACGTGGTGATCGGGAATTGCCATGCGAAGCCAAAAGGGCCAAGAATAAGAAACAGAGATGCTATAAGTATAGCTCCGTAATTTACCCACCAAAGTCGTGAATCCGAAATCGCTAACGCCAATATGCTCGTGGCAATTACAGTGCTGAACAGTATGGCAGCGAGCAATGGGCTGCAAAAAACTTCTGGAAAAAAATCGCTGTGTAGTTTCAAATCCTTGTAGAATTCATAATCCTGCACAATCGCGTCAATTCCCCACAACCAACCTGTCAATAGCGACAATACCCAGACCCGTTGGGCTCGCACCACAGAATTATTTGCAACTTTTCGCACCTTCATTTCCGTCGCGGAATTACTTCGCCCTGTTGATCGACCACTCCGATTCGTATGGCTGTTATTGCATACTGATCCCTACACAATTTGTGCAGAGTAACAAGTTCACGTCCTCTGTAGCGGCTGGATAACAGGACTTGAACACATCCATTTCGTTTCGCGAGTGGCGACCTCCTACGAACTTCGTAGACCCCCCGAGCGGTATGATGGTTAACCCAAAATCCATGAATAGGCTTTTCCGTCGTCGGGTCGATGTAAACTATCTTATTTTCGAAATTATACATCGCAGGAGTAACCTGAATGACGGCCCATTCTCGCCAATCGAGATTCAGCTGGAAACGATCTCTAGCAAGCTCTTGACCACTGGAACTCACAGCTAGAAATCCGATAAACGACATTTGAACAAGAAACAAGGATGTGAAGACCGCGGCGCATCCATCTCGTTGTGAGCGGATGTTGAGTAAAAATGCGCTCAACTCACGATGTACTTCAATTCTGATAGTCTCTTTCATACGACTAAATAGATGGCCGATCATCTTGAACATGGTCTCATCACCTCAGGTCCTTGCCGCTAAGTCAAAATCGAAATTGCATTTCAAGGCCAAACCTCCCAAATTCCCGACAAGTCACTCACGACAAATTGCGCATCAACCACGACTTTTCTTTGATACATGGGGTTATCAACGGTAGTGCGGATCGTAGTCCAACCAAGGCGAGTTGGCGCCTCAAAGTCTTTCTCAGGATTGTCGCCGATATAGCAAAATTTCTGGGCATCCATCGCCGCCATGACTCGAAGAAAACCTGCTTCGCTGGGTTTCCATGTTTCTGCGCCATAATCGTCATTAACCACAACGTGATTGACATAGCTTTCAAGTTGAAGCGCTCGAATCTTCGCCCATTGCACTTTGGAAGGTCCATCAGTAATCACACCAACTTCCCCCAAACTCCGAGCTTTAGTCAGCGCTTCGTGCGCTGTTGCAGACAGATGAATGTCTGGTTGATGAGACCGATACACCTCCACCAGACGTGCAATAGGAAACTCAATCCCGAGTCGTTCCAAGCTGACGTCGAATATGCGATGACGAACCCCCTCGTCCAAGACATCCAGCATGACTTGTTGAACATCCACCGTCGTCTTCAAATGGGAACATAGGTATTTTGCTGCGGCCCTCAACCCACTGCGCGCATACTCGAGCTCCGGATATAGCGTGTCGTCGAGATCGAAAACGGTGACTACGATAGGGGCTCCTGAATCACATTCTCGTACCGTCGAAACAGTTTAGTTCCGACTTTCGGTTGGCATGTAGGCCACGGCCCACCTTTTATCCACGCCTTGAGTAAGGTATCGGCTGGCAACCCTCCGACAAAAGACAAGTACATCGCTCCGCCCAGTCGGGGGTTGAAGTCGTGAAAGAAAAAATCGTTCTCGACCTGAATGGCCTGAAGATTAAAGAACCCCCTCACTTCGTTGTGCGCTACGAACTTCGCGATGCGTCGGGATATGTCTGTTGGAGTTTGCACAATCTCGGATTTGACGGCGAGTCCATTGCGCACCTCCACTCGTCTCCGAGTGACAAGACCACGTAAGATCCCATTTTGATCGGCGAACCCGTCAAAACTCAGTTCTGTTCCTGCGAGGTATTCGCAGTAAACCGCGTCTGAGTGAGCTTTTCTGTAGTGGTTCAGTTCCGGCTCTGAACCGATTCGGACCGCACCACGGCTGCCCGTACCGAAATCTGGCCGGGCAAACAACTCCTTCCCCGCCCAATGAGCTTCAACTTCGGCCATCGGAACCAATCCAGCGTCTCGAAATGCAAGATTCTGACGCCTTTTCGAGCGCGCCATCAAGATTGTGGGTTCGTTGGACACCAAAATCTTGTCGGACGCGAAGCCACACATAGCTAGTAATTCCGGCTCCATGACGGGGAGAAAAATGTCAACTCGCTGGTCATCAAGAAATTCGAACACCCTGGTGGAATACACAGGGTCATCTCCACGTGGAAGTCGTACATCCAAATCACATAATCCGAGGCCGCCATGTGACGCTTCCATATCGGCGCCGATCGTCCTCCACCCAGAATCCCCTAGGACTCTTGCCAGATTTTGAGCGGCTGTGCTCCCCATACTTGAGATCAGGATTGTCGACATCAATAGGCTCTGAGATATTCAACGATGCATGCTTGCCGATCCTACACGACAACCATTGAAGAAGACCATAGATGAGAATACCGACAGCCTGTGAAATCGACGACCTCATACGCATAGTGCAGGAAGCCCAAGCGAGGGACCGTCCACGCGGCATGCCGCCCACTGTTGGATTATTATATCAACCCATCCCGTTGCCTGGCTTCCCAGATACGCCGGCAGAACGTGACTCAAGTCAACAGCGCTTGGAGCTCATTCAACGACAGGTGGACTTTCAACACAAACGGGTTCTCGACCTCGGCTGTGCCAACGGTTTCTTCCTACTTTCTCTTCATGAAACAATTTCTGATGGATTGGGTATCGACCATTTCCAAGGGAACATCGACACCTGCAATGCCCTCGTCGGCGCCTATGAACTGCCCAATCTGACTTTTCGACAAGGCTCGATCTCAAAAACGCTTGTCGAAGAACTCACGGCGGGACCCAAAATTGATGTCTGCATTCTGATGAGTGTTCATCATCACCTTGTTCGCGATGTGGGAATTGAAGAGACAAAGGCCATCATCGGGGAGTTAGCGAGCAAGTGTGACGTACTTGTTATCGAGCAAGGTAGTTTGACCCAAGACGAATACTCTCAATGGACCGACCGAGATGAGGTTTTCCTCACAAACAGTTACTCTCGTCTGATCTCGATGCTTGCGTGCTGCGGTATTGATGAGTCGAAATGTCGCCCTGTTGGCATGGGCAAGTACCTTAGTGGCCTGAGACCTGACGAGGACGGAGCTGGACGGGCGATTGTGTCAATCGGCGGTGCGGTTGGGATCGAGTGGGTTCTGCGCAAGCAACACAAGAACTCCGTACTCATGGAAGTCCTGCAAACATCCGATGGTGTTGTTTGGAAAAACGTCCTGCAGGGGCCATCGCTCGCAGAACGAGAGGCCAAAAGTCTCGAAAAGGTTGGAGGACGATTTGTCCCTAAACTTTTGGCGGTTCAGGACCATTGTCTCAAGCTAGAAGCACGGTCGGTCGAGCCAATACCTCAGGCTATTCGCCGAGTTTCAAAGGATATCATTCGAGCATCATGCCTGGAGGCTGTAACCCATTTGGCATCTCATGGCGTTGTGCATAACGAACTTCATGACGAACACCTGCTGTGGGATCATGTTCAGGAATGTGCCGTAATTGTCGACTTCGAGACAGCATGGGACGTGAATGAGGACCGAAGCGCCTGGCTAAAGGACGTGGCAACACCTAACCCTTCCATAGGGCTTGGATTATATGACTCCGCGCTGCTGCACAAAGATCCCTGTGGTGTTGACCTGGTGTCGCTTGACGTTTTGTTCAGCACATGGGGCATGGAGAAACTGAGTGCACAGGAAATCCGAAACTATAGAAACATCATTGCTGAGGCGGTGGCCGAATGAATGAAACTCTAACCGTTTTGGTTCCCTGCTATAACGAGAGCGGCAACCTTCGGAGCACAGTTGAAGAAATCCAACGTATAGCCCCGCATCTTGATTTGAATGTGGAAATTTTGTTGCTCGATGATGGTTCGACCGACGACACAGCTGCAATCATGGAAGAATTATGTGACGAGGCTCCGAACATAACCATGAAAGCGAGCCCGCGAAACCTTGGTGTGGGCCGTACTATTCTTAATGTTTACAACGACTTTCCAGACGATCGTTGGCTTACGGTTTTCCCTGGAGATGGCGAACTCATTTTTGACTCCATTCGAGCTCATCTCGCGATAAGGGGTGAGCACGACCTCGTCCTTGGCTACCTTCAGAACAGTGTTATCCGCCCGTTTCACAGACGGATCGCCTCCCAATCCTTCACTCAGACAGTCAACGCCCTCTATGGCTATACATACACGTATTTGAACGGCATGAAGCTTTATCGCGCATCAGTGTTCAAGGACATTGATGTGGTTTCGAGCGGTCACGCCTTCAACGCGGAACTCTTGGGGAAAGCACTGCTAAGAAACCCTAGCCTTAGGATTGGAGAGGTTCCATTCAGAGCACGTGGTAGGTCATCCGGTAGCTCGAAAGCCATCCGACCCAAATCCATCATTCAGGCACTCGTTGACGTGTATCGCGGATACCAAAGCGTGTCCGTTTATCGGGATCACGTGATACGCGACAAGACCGTCAAAGATTAGTGGCTTGTCGAAATTGTTCGCGGAACATGGTCGTCCCCAGAATAATGACGGCGACCAACGTGAAAGGCACCATCGTCATGAAGTGTCCAACCAACGAGAACGCCACGGCGGTCGCCTTCGGAACGGCCAAAATCACCAATGCTGATTGGCAAAGATAATGCCACGTTCCAACAAAACCCGGGGCTGATGGAAGGGCCGTGCCGAACGCGAGCATTCCGATGACGAAGATCGGCGCGTACCATGGAAGTGACAAGCCGAACGCTGCAATCCAGATTTGAACCGAAATCACAGACATTCCCCAATACGCTAAGGAAAACAGTGTTGCAGCGGCGACGCTGCGCCAAGAGCGAAGGCCCGCCAATCCATCGATGAACTGGCTTGATCGACTCAGCAATGAGTTGCCCAATCGAGCACCGAACGGTTTTAAGAGGATACGTGCCAGTTGCAGAATTCGGGCAGGGTATCGAGCCACAATCAAAGTCGTGAACGTGACCGTCAAAACGCCAATTCCTAAAACGAAAAATGATGCCTGCTTGGGAAAATCCCCCAACGCCAATGGAGCGACGATGAGGAACATCGCCATCAACGTCATCATATCGAAAAGGCGTTCCAAGCCAGCAACAGCAAGCCAACTTGCCTGGGGCACGTCGGAGCGTCGCGCCAAATAGGCGACTCGCACGAACTCCCCGAGACGCAACGGAAGCAGATTATTTCCGGCAAAACCAGCAAGCTGGCCTCGCAAAAGATCTGGGAAACTGATGTCCGCTTCCATTAACACTCTTGTGCGACCTGCCATGAAGACAAAACCGAAGAGTCGACTCACCAACGAGAGCAGAAGAATGGGAACCGTGACAGAGACAATGGACGCGCGAAGTTCATCGAAGGGAATAGAACTCAACATGAACCACAACAACACTGCTGATAACACCAACCCAATAATTGCGAAGGCAATTCGACGATTCAAAACGTACTCAACAGGTCAGGCAATTGGGCAATGTGTGTACAAATAGCATTTGCTTCATGAAGCTCCATAGACTCGCCACCAATGGAGTAACCGATCACAGTCATCCCCGCAGCCCTAGCTGCTTGAACTCCGGCGGCGGAGTCTTCAATCACCACACAAGACTTGGGCGATACCTTCAATTGCCTGGCCGCTTCCAAAAAGATGTCCGGAGCCGGCTTTCCACGAGCCACGTCATCTGATGTCACAATCGAGTTGAAGTACCCAAGCAGTTTTGACCACTTAAGAAAATCAATCGCCGACGTGCTGGAAGTCGCAACTGCAAGCGGAAATCGCGCGCTCAAACTTGTCAGGGCTTGAAGTAGGTCCTCGCTGACCTCGGGCTTAGTGTTGCGCAGAATTGAATCGACCTCGTTGGCCTTTTGCTGCGCAACAACCTCAATGTCGAAGACTTGCCCCGTATCGCGTGAGAATTTTTGCAGAACCTCATGCCTGGCGATCCCCGGTGCGTTTACTCTAAACCAATTTAGGGTGAAATCTGTGCCGGCCGACCCAAGTGCTCGGCGGTACGCGTTCAGATGGATCAACTCGGAGTCGATCAACACGCCGTCCATGTCGAACACGACTGCATCAATCACAATTCAAATCCTCATGACAGCCAATGCTAACAAAGGTAAGCTAGACTACGATAACCAACTCAGTACAACCCAACAAGAGCTCGAACTTTTCATGGAAGAAAAGACAATTTTGATCACCGGCGGCGCCGGCTATATTGGAACCAAACTTTCCCACAAATTGGCTGCCGCGGGATATTTTGTCGTTGTGTACGATCGATTTTTTTTCGACCGACCGACTGATTTCCCAGACAATGTTCGCTTGGTAGAGGGCGACATTAGAAATACTGAATTGCTCCGTAGTGTCTTGGCAGAATATCGACCTTTTGCTGTGATCCACCTTGCGGCGATGTCCAATGACCCCAGTTCCGATGTTGATGCGGACCTCACCACCGACGTCAACCTACACGGTACCCGAGCCGTGATGGTCGAAAGCAAGAACGCAAACGTCTCGCGATTTCTTTATGCGTCCTCGGCGTCCGTTTACGGAATCAAAGAGGAACAAGACGTCACGGAAATGCTCACACTTGAACCTATGACTTTGTACGCTGAGTACAAACGTGATGGGGAATTGATCCTCAACGAGTTATGTGATGATTCGTTTTGTGGCGTGTCGGTTCGCGCTGCAACCGTTTGTGGCTGGTCCCCCAGGCTTCGCCTTGACCTCACCGTGAACATTTTGACGTCTCACGCGATCGAGACTGGGACCATTCGCGTTTTTGGCGGTTCTCAAATGCGGCCCAATATTCACATTGATGACCTCGTGGACTTTTACGTCCATTTGCTGCACGCCGATCCGAAGCTCATTAACGGCGAAGCTTTCAACGTAACGTTCGAAAACGCTTCGGTCATGGGACTCGCGCGGCGCGTTCAGGCAAATATTGCAGACACTCATATCGAGGTCAGTCCGACTGACGATCTGCGCAGTTATCACCTATCTGGAGCAAAAGCTCTGGAGGTCCTAAAATGGCGTCCCACTCGCACGGTCGATGATGCGATAATGGGTTTGAAGGAAGCTTGGAATCAGGGCCTCGTTCCTGACTGGACCAACGATCGATACCGGAACGTCAAGCTTCTCTTGAGTGAGCCTTCGGTTTGGAAGTCATGGAACAGATGAAACACAAAAAGATTCTCGACTGGGATGATCTCAAAGCGACGCGAGACGAATATGCCGCTGCAAGACAACGCGTGGTGCAATGTCATGGTTGTTTCGACATCGTTCATCCTGGTCATGTCCGTTATTTAAGGTTCGCCAAAGCGCAAGGCGATATTCTGGTGGTGAGTATCACCGGCGATGCATTCGTGTCGAAAGGCTACGACCGTCCCTTCATAAATGAGGAGTTACGCGCCGAAAACTTAGCGGTGTTCGAGTTTGTGGATCACGTTGTCATTGATCCACATGCAACTGCGCTGGAAGTTCTGGACGCCATCCGACCCGACATCTATGTCAAGGGTAAGGAGTACGAGACAAATCAGGACGTCCGATTTCTAAAAGAACAATCGTTGGTAGAAAGTCATGCCGGGCGCGTTGTTTTTTCCTCCGGCGACGTGGTGTTTTCCTCCACGCGTTTATTGAACTTCCTAAGACATGACGAAGAATTGCTTGAGGAGAAGCGTCGTTTCTTCTGCAAAACTCATGGGATCACCTTTGACGTGTGTCAAGCGGCTCTCTCCCGGCTTCGTGGTGTTCCGTTCCTGGTCTTTGGTGATGCCATTATCGATCAGTATGTTCGGTGCGAGGATGCATCACTGGCATCCGAACATCCAGTTTTGTCAGTCACTCCCACCGAGGTAGTGGAGTATCCCGGTGGTGGTGCACTCATCGCAGCACAACTCGCAGCCCTTGGAAGCGATTCCACTTTCCTAACGGTGTTCGACGACGCCACAAATGGTCCCCGTTTCGAGTCGCTTTGCAATGAGCTTGGATTTCAACTCAGTGTGGTTAGGGCAGACCCTCGCCCGGTCTTCGTAAAAACGAGGTATCTAGTTGAAAACCAAAAGGTTTTCAAGGTCAACGCAGGGTCCCCGACACCTCTATCGTCGATTGGTTCGCGTGATGTTATCAACAAGATTCGTGAGGATTGGCCAGCACAAAAACACTGTTTTGTAACAGACTTTGGATATGGTTTGTTTACCAGCTCACTGATGGAGACGCTGAGCGAACTCGGCGGCGAGGGAGCTGCATATTCGGTGGATATTAGCAGTGGGGGCGCATCTCATCTGCTGAAGCTGAAAAACGCAACATTGGCAGCCCCTACCGAAGACGAACTACGGTTCGCTTTCGGTGACTACGAAAGCGGTCTCTCGAACCTTGCGAGTCGATATTTGAAGGCCACCAATACTTCCTCGATTGTCATCACCATGGGCAGCAAAGGAGCGTTGCTGATGTCCCCTATCGAAGGCGCCTCAAACTTAAAAGCTGAGTACCTGCCCGCGCTTTCTAGAAACCCCCTTGATGTTGTTGGAGCCGGCGACGTTTTCTTTGCGGTGTTTTCCGCATGTACCTCCACGGGGTCCACCCAACCCGTCGCTCTGTTTTTGGCAAGTGTTCTTGCCGCACACCACATCCAGCGCATGGGAAACCAGCCGACCTCTCTCGACGGACTGCTCCAAGCCCTGAAATTCACATTTGGTCGAGGCGCCAACCAAGAGGCTCTATGACGAAGATTCCATATGTACGCCTCGAAGCGCAAAACACCGCGATTGAGGACGAGATTGTTGAGGCTGTTCGTGGCGTGGTGCGTCACGGCAGCTACATCAACGGTCCCGAGGTTGCTGAATTCGAAAAACAAGTTGGCGCGTATCTGGGTGTGGAACACGTTGTCGGCGTGAATTCGGGGACTGACGCGCTTATGCTTGCGATGAGGGCGCATGGCATCGGTCCTGGTGACGAGGTTATTACCGTTTCTCACACCTATTTCGCGTCGGTGACGGCCGTCATTATGGTCGGCGCAAAACCTGTCTTGGTCGACGTCGATGAAGACTCCATGGTGATTTCCCCCGACGCAATTGAACAAGCGATTTCGAGCAAAACACGTGCGGTCATCGCGGTTCATCTAAACGGTTACTCGTGCGACCTCGACAGGATTCAAGAGATTTGTAAGCGGCACCAGCTGACTCTGATTGAAGATGTTGCTCAAGCCTTCGGTGCCAAATTCAATGGCGAGTTGCTTGGAAGTCGGAACACTGGATGTTTCTCGATGCATCCCCTGAAAGTCCTCGCGGCGCTCGGCGATGCTGGGTTCGTTACGACCAACGACGATGAAATCGCGAACAACTTGAGAAAGCAGCGCTCGTTGGGACATCGTGATCGAGACCACATAGACTCAATCTCAGGTAATGCTCGTTTGGACACCCTCCATGCTGCAATACTGCTCAAGAAACTCCCATACGTTTCGGACTACATCGAACGTAGGCAACACCACGAAGGCATTTACCGGAGTGAACTTCGAAACGTACGCCTGCCTCCGACCAACCCAAAGATCAAGGGGGTGAGCTGTCCATTCGTGATCCGTCACCCCAGACGGAATGAGTTGATGGCGCGGCTTTCCGAGGCCGGTATCGACGTCAAAATCCACTATCCCATACCCACGCATCTTCAGGCGCCGCTCCTGTCTTATGGCCCTTTCCACTTGCCCGTCTCCGAACAAGTGGTTCGAGAAATCATCAGCCTGCCTTCGAGTGCCGAACTCAGTGACAACGAACGCGACCGAGTTATTGAGGCGGTGAACGAGGCTGCGGCTTCATTGGTTGGCCAATAATGTTGTTCGTTGGGTTGCTTGGGTTTCTAGTCGCAATGAGCAGTCTCTTCACGGGCGGCTACCTGTGGGTCTATCGCTCGGACGTGGGTCATGCGAGCGTCCGATGGGCAGCCTGCCTGACGGTTGTCGCGCTCTGTGCATGCTTCGTTTTCCAAACCACGTTACTTCTCGGCATTTTTTTCGCGCCGGTCGTCTTCGTCGCGCTGATGCTATGCGCAGCACCAATGCTGATATTGGGCCGAGACGGGGTGCATCGCAACGCGTGTTTCGAACAGTTCAAGCAGGATATTCAAGCTCTATCACCACCACGTTTCCTACTCCCGGTTTTTGGCCTAACTGGCTTTCATTTCTTCCGAAATAGCCTTGTACCGCCAATGGCATGGGACGATCTCACGTATCACTTGGTCCGTGCTGCTTTTTGGTGCCAGAGCGGTAACGTAAACATCATCTATGAGGCTCCAGGGGCTTGGGAATACTATCGGTGGTTTCCACTTATGGGCGAGGCCCCCCAGACCCTAGGCATGTTATTCAGTCAATCTGACTTAATGGTGTCGGTCATCGGCGTCACCATCTGGTCTGGAATAGTGTTAGGAGCATTCTCCATCGCGCGCCAACTCGATGCGGACAGTCGCATATCGTGGATTTTGGCACTTGCGGCCGCCACCTTTCCGGCCATTACAGGACACATCTACACAGCCTACGTGGATAACTTCGTCCTCCTGCTTCAAGTGCTTGCCGTCTCTCTTCTGTTGAGGGGTTACACAACACCAGAGCGTCAATTACTTGCTTTAAGCCTTGTAGCCATCGTTCTCTCAGTTGCCGTCAAACCAACAGCCGGCTTATTCGGCGGAACTCTTCTCTTGGCGATTCTGTTCACCGCGTGGAAACACAAGTCCGTCGGCTTCACGATTGGGTTAGGCATCATTTTGGGGACGGCCATTATGCTTCCACAAAGCCTTTGGCTTGCACAAAATACCGGAAGTCCCATCTATCCATTCAACTACTTTGACCTTCCACACAGCACTGAATTGGCCCGCTTAAACGCCGCACCGGCGGTTTTCACACCCTTAGTCTACTTCAAAGGCTTATTTGTTGGCGGCTACGCATCGTTCTTACAACACCGAAACTTCGGCCTAGGTTTTGGGCCCGCTATTTTACTGGGCCTCCTCGCAATCAAACATATTCGTCGCACGGACTCTCGAATCATCGTCCCGCTGGTTGTGATGGGTGGAACTGGAATCGTAGGACTGGCACTGAGCATGACAGGAACCGGATGGAATGGTGCTAGGTATGTGTCCATCGGGGTCGTCTTATTCTGTGTGGCTGGAGGAGTAATTGGGCGTGCTGGCTACCTTTTGGGCATAGCTGCATTGCTTCTAAACACAATTTATCTGCTGCCCATAAACATCGGCCCAGCGGAATATCCGATGCTTTTGGTAGGTGTCGTCACACTTGCGCCTGCGATTATCATAACTGCAGTCGTTGCCAAGTTTCGAGTCGAATACCGGTTTGAGATGATAGGCCTCGCAGTTGTCTGCTGGTGTGTTTGGACCGCGTTTGCGGCGGAACCGATTCGTTCGATTTTCCGCTACGACGTCTATCGCGATGCTGAAGCCGGACTAAGTTTTACCAATATTCCTGTCACGGGAGTTCACGCCCTCAGCATGAGATCGGCTGCAATTTGGGAGGCAACGGATCACGCAGAAGGCCAGAAAATTGCGGTCGCTGCAGGATGGGATGGAAAAGGACATAATTGGTTCGTCTACCCGCTTTTCGGTTCAAGGCTTCAAAACCGGCTCGTCTACGTCGATCCCGCAATAGAACAAACTACTTTGTATAGTGATCGAACGCCGCAAGAACTATCCGAGAGCAACTGGCTTGAGAACTTGGCAAAAGCAAACATTGACAAGGTGGTGATGATGGCACCGCTCACAGCCGAAGCGATCTGGATTACGAACCATGCTGACTTATTCCAGCTAATTGCAGTGGGTTCCGACCCCCGCAACTTCGTGGTTGGCCGCTTAAAACCTGAACTTCATTCAACAGGTCCCAGACCGAAATGACAGTGTTCAAACAGCCAAGACAAATACTATCGCACGAGAAGTAGAGGCGAGAACGCTAGCCGAGGATCCGTGCCGGATTGCCCACCATCTTCGCCCCAGCCGGCACATCCCGAATCACCACCGCGCCCGCACCCACAATGGCGTTTTCGCCGATGCGAATCCCCGGAATCACGACCGCACCTGCGCCAACCCACGCCCCATCACCCACGTGCACGCCTCCGCATAACACAGCACCTGGGCTGATATGGACGCCGTCGCCAACCACGCAGTCGTGTTCAACGATGCAGCGGGTATTTAAAATGGTGGCCTGACCGACCCAAGATGCAGGGTGAATCACGACCATGGGGCAGATATGGGTTCCAAGACCGATTTCAGCCGACGAGCTCACCCACGCGGTCGGATGAACCAAGGTCGGCAGGTTCATGTGGCGCTTCAGTTCGAAAAACAAGTTGAGACGCGCGGCATTATTGCCGATAGCCACCGTGGCGTTGGGTCCAAAGGGCGTTTCGCCACGCAACACGGCCGCCATAAATGCGACCTGGTCCATGTCGATCTTGGTGCCGCCGGGTTCTGCGACCTCACCGACTCGGGCGATATCCACGAAGGCACGCGGCTGAAATCCACACGCACGAGCAAGGTCGGCGGTCACTTTCCCATGCCCACCTGCTCCAAGAATCACTAGGTCTTGCATACTCGCCTTACGCCGCAGTATTCGGTCTGATCTGCAACATTGTCGCACGACGCTTTCGACTGTGCTACATCCTTGGCAACGTCTAACGGAGCTCCTATGTCTATCTCCCGCGTTGCCATATATCCCGGAAGCTTCGACCCGCTGACCAACGGCCACACCAGCATCATCGCTCGTGGCTTGAACATGTTCGACAAAGTCATCGTCGCTGTCGCCCATAACGTGCGAAAAAGCTCGACGATGTTCACCGTTGAGGAACGTGTCTCATTCATCGAGCAGGCATTTCCCAACCATAATGTCGAAATCGACACGTTTGCTAGCATGCTCTTGGTCGATTACGCCCGCGCCAAGGGCTGTAACGTGATCCTCCGCGGCCTGCGCGCCGTGAGTGATTTCGAATACGAACTCCAGCTCGCGAACATGAATCGTCGTCTCGCGCCAGACATCGAGACTGTGTTCATGATGACGGAAGAAGCCCATTTCTACGTCAGCTCAAGCCTTATCAAAGAAGTCGCCCGCTTTGGCGGCGATGTACGCGGCATGGTCCCCGACCACGTCGTTGATGCCCTACACCAGAAATACCTCGACACTCAGGATTGACCCCATGAAACTCGCCCGCCGCATTGGTCGTGTCCAACCTTCCCCAACACTTGCGATCGACTCGAAAGCCAAAGCCATGAAGGCCGCCGGCGTCGACGTGATTTCTTTTGGAGCAGGTGAGCCAGACTTCAACACACCAGAGCCTCCACGCACGGCCGCTAAAGCCGCGCTCGATGCGGGTCGCACAAAATACATTGCGTCGGATGGACTTCCGGCGCTCAAAGAAGCGATCGCCGCTGACTACAAACGTCGTGGGCGAACTGTGACGGCAGACCAAGTCATCGTCAGCACAGGTGGCAAACACGCGCTTTTCAACGCCACGATGGTTTTGTTTGAGGCCGGCGACAAAGTCGTGATTCCAGCTCCTTATTGGGTGAGTTATCCAGCACAGGTCCTGCTTGCCGACGCCGAACCCGTCAGTATCCTGGCCGGCGCGGATAGCGGATTCAAGGTCACTCCCTCGCAGCTTGAGCAAGCACTGGCTGACCCAGCCGTTAAGGGATTGATTCTTTGTTCGCCGTCCAACCCAACAGGCGCGGTCTATTCTGCCGAAGAGCTTTACGCCATCGGCCGCGTGGTCGCAGACCGACCCGACGTCGTCGTGTTTTTTGACGCAATGTACGACCGCTTGACCTTCGACGAACCCATCGCTGCGGACTTCGTTGCCGTGAACCCAGACCTTGAAGACCGCACGATCACCTTCAACGGTTTCAGCAAGACCTTTGCGATGACCGGCTGGCGTCTTGGTTTTGCGATCGGTCCTGTGAAAGTCATCAAGGCGATGGGCAAATTGCAGAGCCAATCGACCTCGAACGCCACGTCATTTGCCCAATACGGCGCGCTGGCTGCTCTTGATCTCGACGATTCCGTGATCGAAGAAATGGTGATCGTGTTCAAACGACGACGCGAACTGATCGTCAACGCGCTCAACGCCATCGAAGGCATCACCTGCCCCACACCTGGCGGCGCATTTTACGTGTTCCCCGACGTTTCGTCGTTCTGCGGCGAAGGCAAACGATTTGCTGACGACCTGGCGCTCGCAGACTACTTGCTCGAAAACGCTAAAGTCGCCGTGGTCCCGGGCACCGCGTTTGGCGCCCCGGGGTATATGCGGCTGTCTTATGCCACCAGCGACGAGTTGATCGTCGAAGGCATCAAACGAATCGCTGAAGGACTCGCATAGTTCAGTTCAAGCCCAACCTGGAATTCTCATGACGTCTCAAGCCCTGCTGACCGACCTCTATCAACTCACCATGGCCGATGGCTATTTTGCCATGGGGATGCATGAACAAGAGGCGTGTTTTCACCTGTATTTTCGCAAACCGCCCTTTGGTAGCGGGTACACGATCGCCGCAGGGCTTGGGCCCGTCATCGAATTTCTGGAGAGCTTCTCGTTCGACGAAAGCGACATCACTTACCTTCGCACCCTCAAAGGGATCGATGGGAAGTCGTTGTTTCATGACGATTTCCTGACCTACCTTGGGGCCTTGGAATTCTCGTGTGATATCGACGCCGTCGAGGAAGGCACGCCGGTTTTTGCCAACGAGCCGCTGCTGCGTGTGAAGGGGCCAATCCTGCAGTGCCAACTGCTTGAGACGGCCCTGCTGAATATCCTCAACTTTCAGACCTTGATCGCGACCAAATCGGCGCGCGTCAGTCAGGCCGCCGAGGGGCAGCCCATCCTTGAGTTCGGTTTGCGCCGCGCTCAAGGCGTGGATGGCGGGATCTCGGCCAGCCGTGCGGCTTATGTTGGAGGCGCTGCCGCGACCTCGAACGTGATGGCGGGCAAAAAATACGACATCCCAGTTCGCGGAACTCACGCCCATTCCTGGGTCATGGCGTTCGATTCCGAGCTCGAGGCCTTCCGGGCATTCGCCAAGGCCATGCCCGGCAACACGATCTTGCTTGTCGATACCTACGACACGTTTCAGGGCGTACGGAACGCCATCACCGTCGGCCTCGAAATGAAGGCGCGCGGCGAGAAACTATTAGGCATTCGCCTGGACAGTGGAGACCTTGCATATCTGTCGATCGAAGCCCGAAAGATGCTCGACGAAGCCGGACTTCACGACGCTGAAATCGTCGCCAGCAATAATCTGGATGAACACATCATTGGCTCGCTCAAGGACCAGGGCGCTAAAATCTCGATCTGGGGCGTCGGGACCAAGCTTGCAACAGCCTTTGACCAGCCCGCACTTGGCGGCGTCTACAAGCTCGGCGCCATCAACGACGGCGGGCATTGGGATCACCGACTCAAGCTCTCGGAGCAGACCTCAAAAAGCACGACGCCCGGGATTCATCAGGTGCTGCGCTTCTTTGACGGCACCCACTATATCGGCGATTTGCTCTACGACGAGCTCACAGGCGTGTCTAAGCCACACGTGATCGTCGACCCGACCGACATGACTCGGCGCAAGCTCATGCCGACCTCGGCCACGTTTGAAGCGCTCTTGGTGCCTATCTTTCGCGACGGGAAAAGCGTGTACGAGATACCGTCGATTCACGACTCGAGGGACCGAACGATTCGTGAACTGTCACGGCTTCATCCTGGCATTCGACGTTTTGTGAACCCGCACGAATACCCGGTTGGTTTTGACTTGAAACTCTACGAGTTGAAGACGCGTCTTATCCTTGAGGCACGCGGGATTGCCGAATAGCCGCTTGGTCCGCCTGGCGCTGTGCGCGCGTACCCAATGCCTGAGGAACGATCATGAAGATGTGGAACGACCATTTCTCGGGACATGCCCATCTTTACGCCAAAGCTCGGCCGACCTATCCACCCGCGCTTTTTGCATGGCTCGCCGAGCTGGCCCCAAGCGATGGCCTGGCCGTCGATGTCGGCACGGGCAATGGCCAAGCCGCCATTTTGCTGGCCGACCACTTCAAGAAAGTCGTCGCCTTTGATGCCTCTGCTGAACAGGTCAAGGAAGCCAGGACCCATGAACGCATTTCTTATGGCGTGGCACCCGCCGAAGATCTGCCGGTCAAAGACCACTCGGCGGCGATCGTCGTCGCAGCGCAGGCGGCCCACTGGTTCGACCTTCCGAAGTTTTTTGAAGAGTGTAAGCGAGTGCTGATTCCTGGCGGTTTGGTCGTTTTGCTGAGCTATGGCAATTCACACATCTCCCCCGAAATCGACGCCATTATCGACATCCTCTACAGCGATATTTTGGCGTCAGACTGGGCTCCAGAACGCGACCTTGTCGAATCCGGTTACGCCAGCATTGATCTGCCTTTTGACGAAATCACCGACCGACCAAAATTCGAAATCGCCTTGGATTGGCCTGTCGAACAATTCCTGAACTATTTACGGTCGTGGTCTGCGACGCAACGTCATGCAGCGCGAACGCTGATGGACCCCGTCTGTGTCATCGAGCATGACTTGCGCGATGCATGGGGCCCCGGAAAGCA
>CAYMYJ010000072.1:0-8261 GCA_964394615.1 uncultured Bradymonadales bacterium
GAATTCGCCGCTTCAAGCCTTGATGACAACTCAACAACCGACGCCCGCGATATTGATGAATTGGCAGCCCGTGTTTACGAGGCTTCCGGTGACTCAAACCAAGCCTATATCGCGCGAAGCAGATCGTCCTGGCGCCCCGACTGACTCGAAGTCAGAGGTGTTTAAGCAGGTTGTCCACGCCCTCGCGGGCGTCGCCAAAATACATCCAGGTGTTGGGTCGGAAAAAGAGTGGATTATGCACGCCCGCGTAGCCTGGTGACATCGACCGCTTAAAGACGACCACACACTTTGAGTCCCACACTTCGAGCTGCGGCATTCCAAAGATCGGCGATGATTCGTCGGTGAGCGCATCGGGATTAACAATGTCATTGGCCCCGATCACGAGCGTCACGTCTGCGTCTGCCATCCGCGGGTTCACGTGTTCTCGCTCCAACACGACGTCGTAAGGAATATCGGCTTCGGCAAGTAGAACGTTCATGTGACCGGGCATGCGGCCCGCGACTTCGTGCACGCCAAAGAGCACCTCGCAACCGTTATCCTTGAGACGACGAGTCAGCTCTGAAACAGCGTGTTGGGCGCGGGCGACCGCCATGCCATACCCGGGAATGATCACCACGACCTTAGCCTTCATAAGCGCGGCTGCGACCTGGGGAGCATCGGCCGAAATGACCTCGCCATGTTCACGCGGTGGTCCGGCAGGCCCCTTTTTGACCACGCCAAACCCTCCGAAAACAACATTCCAGATCGAACGATTCATGCCACGACACATGATGTAGCTCAAGATCGCGCCAGACGAGCCTACAAGCGCCCCGGTGACGATCAGCAGATCGTTATTCAGCATGAATCCAGCGGCCGACGCCGCCCAACCTGAGTAGCTGTTGAGCAACGACACGACCACAGGCATGTCGGCACCGCCAATGGCCAACACCAAATGCAGTCCCAATAATGTCGATAGAACCGCATTTCCCAGCAGCAGCTGAAGCGCGAGTTCGCTGTGGCCCTCTTTCACAAAAAAGAAGCCCATGACCACCAGACCACTCACCAGCGCCAGATTCAGCAAGTGGCGACCGGGCAGAAGCAATGGCGAACCGCCAAGGGTTCCGCGAAGTTTTGCCCACGCGATGATCGACCCCATCAGCGTTATCGCACCAATCGCAATGGCAGCAAAAACCTCGATCAGGTGAATATTAGCTTCCGCACTTGTCGCGTGAGTCGACGGCGCAAGATACGTCGCAAACCCAACAAGCACGGCAGCAAGTCCAACAAACGAGTGCAGGATTGCAACCAGCTCAGGCATCGCGGTCATCTCAACCTTGGATGCGGCAAGCCAACCGATAAAACCGCCTACCAAGAGGGCCGGAATCGCCCACTCCCATGCGTAGGGTTTTCCTTGTCCAAAGGTGATAGCCAGGGCGAGCGCCATGCCCAGAATGCCCAGCAAGTTGCCCATGCGCGCGTTTTTCTGCTGCGAGAGCCCGCCGAGACTGCGAATAAAAAGAACGCCCGCAATCAGGTAAGAAATACTTTGAAGTGACTCAGGCACGGTCGCCTCCTCGGAACATCTTGAGCATGCGTTGAGTCACCAGAAATCCACCAAAAATATTGATGCTGGCCACCAGAATCGCCGCCACCGCCAACACCAAGACCAGCGTGTTCGCTCCCGTGAGCGCCTGCAAAATCCCGCCGATGACGATGATTCCGCTGATCGCGTTTGTGACGCTCATCAGTGGCGTATGCAGCGCAGGGTTCACATTCCAGACAACCTGCCAGCCGACAAAACAGGCCAGCACAAAGACAGTGAAATGCTCCACAAAATCAGGAGGCGCGTAGAGTCCAATCAGCACAGCCAAGACCAGGCCGACCCCCATCAAAACCTTGGACGCCACGCCCGATTTAGGCGGCGCGGGCTTCTTGGCCACCATGACTTGCACCGCGATCTCGGGCTGTTTAGGGCGCGCGGGGGGTGGCTCGACCCGAGGAGCGGGCCACATGAGCTCTCCATCCCGCGTCACCAGGACGCCACGAATAATCTCGTCTTTATCGTCGAGGTGGAACTCCCCATCTTTCATGGTCAACTCAAGCAGGTTGACGATATTTCGCCCAAAGAATTGCGAAGCGTGGGCCGGCAACCTTGAGGTCAAATTCGTGTAGCCCACGACCTTCACGCCGTTATGCTCGACCACCTTTCCGGGCTGGGTCAGTTCACAATTCCCGCCAGAATCCGCCGCCAGGTCGATGATGATCGAACCTGGCTTCATGTTTTCGACGCACTTGCGCGTCACCAGCAGGGGTGCCTTCCCGGGAACCATCGCTGTGGTGATGATGATGTCCAAATCCTTGGCTTCATCCTCAAAGAGCTTAAGCTCCGCATCAATAAACGCCTGCGACATCTGTTTGGCGTAACCGCCCTCGCCGTCACCACTTTCTTCGAAGTCGAGGTCGAGCACCGCTGCACCAAGGCTGCGGATCTCTTCCTTCACGGCTTCTCGGACATCAAATGCGGTGACCTTGGCCCCCATGTTTGATGCCGTCGCAATGGCCGCAAGGCCCGCCACGCCGGCTCCGATGACCAACACATTAGCGGGCGGCGTGGACCCTGCCGCCGTGAACTGTTGATTCATGTAGCGGCCAAATGCGCCCGAAGCCTCGACCACGGCACGGTAGCCCGCGATGGCAGCCATCGACGACAGAACATCCATCGCCTGAGCGCGGGAAATCCGAGGAATGCAATCAAGCCCCATCGCAGTGATGCGACGTGAGCGCAATTTCTCTAGAAGTTCGGGATTTTGTTTGGGCCAAATCATGCACAGAAGGTGGGTTCCTTCCGACATCAGGTCGAGTTCCGCGTCATTGGGGGCGTTGATCTTGATGATCAAATCCGCAGCCCAAACCTCGTTCGTGTCACCAAGGGACGCGCCGGACTCTTCGTATTTATCGTCCGAGAAACTCGCGGAAAGTCCCGCGCCCCGTTCGACTAAAACATCAAACCCCAGCTTACGGAGCCGCTCGACGGTCTCGGGCGCGGCCGCAACGCGAGCCTCGTCAGAACCGACCTCTTTTGGAATGCCAATCTTCATGGTTCACCAATGCAATTGTTGAACCGGGATCATAACATGAATCAGAAGGTCTGAGCGATTGACAAAGAAGGGCTTTTACTCACAAACGAACTGCGTTTTTTCGCCCGCTTCGATCAAGCGAAGCACGGGCTCGTCCGAGGGCGAAACAAAGAAGAATGTCGCCGTGTCGCTATTGACCGTGAGCTCAACAGAGGTGCCGTCTCCGCCCTCAGTCGCTGCGTAGGTGGACACCTTGTAGGTCGCGGTGTCGCCTGCGTCGTAACCCAATTTTTCGACACCGGCCTGAACAGCCAATTTGAGCAAATCGCCGCTGAGTTCCGACATCACGCCTTCACCCTCGTCCGCGACTCCGTCGGCGTAACCAATTCCCCACATGACGTCCTGGAAACACTCTTCGTCAGGCGAATCGATGGTGTTGCCAGCTGCACAGAAGAATTCGAACGTTGGGCTCTGATTGTGTTGAAACATCGAAAGCAACTGATTATCTGCGTCGAAGATGAATGTGATGCCGTCTTCGTCTCCACCAGCGTCCAGATCCACCACCGTTCCCGCCTCAAGGCGTCGTGTTTGGAAATTCAGTTCGATGCCGTCGCCATAGTCGAATTGCTCCTCGAAATCAGAGAAGCCACTCCACCAACCGCGGTAGAAATCGACCGCGGTCAACTCGATGCCGCTAAGGTCACACTTGGCTGCCATGTCGACTGAACCTGAACTTGCCGACAATTCGCGACTTGAAAGGACCGTCGCGATCGCGGTGGCACACGTGCTCGTCGCATCTTCTGCGCCAGGAATCTGCTGATAGGTATCCGCGGTGCATGAGGTGGTCTCAACAACGCAACCAGCGCCTTCACAGGTGGCGGCCAGGTTGAATGAACCACGCATCGCACTCTTGAAGGCTTTAACCACCACTCGGTATTCACCTGCACCGGCTTCGAGCTTGATGCGTGACGAGATTTTCCCGCCGTCGTCATCGTTCTTCTTAAGGTACGCGCCCCACGATGCGCCTTCATTTTCGCGGTGATAAAGATACATCACCGAATCAAGGTTGGTGCTCACTTCGGTCGCCAAGTCGATGGTTGCGTCGTCGCTGAGCGAGAACGTCCACGCGTGAAAACGTGCGTCGGCCGAAATCGTGGCTTCGTTTTTAGCGCTGAAGCGCAAGGCGCCGTGTTCGGTCGGACGGTAGAACGAATCGTCCTTGCCTGACGTGAGAGAATCTTCTTCGACGCCTTTTGCCGAATTATCTTCGGCACAACCGACAGCTGCGAATAGGGCCAGCAACAACAAAACGTTCAAACGCATTTTCTCTCCATCAAGGTCGGAATAGATAACGTCCATACCGAATTGCAAGGGACAGGCCAACCAAGAAACCACCAAACCATGCGCTGAAACGACGCTGTGGGTGGATAGTGGGCCTACCAGTGATTCATGCTCTAGAAGCCCCTCACCGGGGTTTGCACCCAATTAGGCACCGCAAAACAGCGGTTTGTGGCTAGAATCCCACAGATGGCAACCCTGCACGCCACTTTGACATTGCGGCTGCAGAGTTCATTGGTATGCTCCCCGCCACTGAAAAGCCGTATTGGGAGAAGACAGGTGTCAACCGGATCGCCCGAAACCAGATCTTTAATTCTTGAGTCCACCTGGAAACTGGTGGTCGACTCTAAAACCACGTCATTCTCGCTGAACGATGTCGCCCGAGCTGCTGGAGTCTCGAGGCAGGCTGTGTACCTTCATTTTGGGTCACGTGGAGGCCTGCTGCTCGCCCTCACAAAGCACGTCGATGACAGCCTCGATATCAACGGCAAACTCGATGCGACGATCGATGCATCAAGCCCGATATCGCGAGCCCGTCGCTTCATCTCGCTGACGACGCGTTTCGCCGGCGAGACGCACGAAATCGCGCTGGTGATGGAAAGGGAAAGAGATCGAGACCCGGAAGTCGCCGCCGCATTCGAAGAGCGGACTCAGCGACGTCTGGAACTCCTGATGGACATTTTTTTCCACCTCGAAATTGATGGAATGCTCAGCCCGGATTGGACGGTTGACCGCGCTGCGGACGGCATCTGGGCGTTCTCTTCCCCCTCGATGTACGAGCTTCTAGTGACTCATCGCGCCTGGCCACCCGAAGAGTTCGAACGCTATGTGTTGCGGATTTTCGGGGGCATGTTGGCTGAGTAATCGGGTTGTGGCCGGTGACGGTCCATCCACGAAACCCCAAAATCAACCAGATTGGCCTGGAGCATCAGCTTGGCCGTACCTGCCCCAATTTGGTGAGTCGCCACCGGAAATTGGCGCTCAAAAGCCTTTCCAATTCGCGGAAAATCATCGGGGTTATTGTCGACATCGTCGTATTCAATCCACTTGCGTTTCCCACCCACCAAGACCGGTGCTCCTGCGCGGTACTGCGTGTCGTCGATATGTTGCCAACGGTATTCGGCAAGATGAAGTGACGAGTTGTTCTGGTGGTTCACACCGAGCAGCAGCACTGAGCCGCCTTTATCGTAAAGCCGCGCCAGCGGACTGCGTTCGCCCAGACCAAAATTCAGATCGTGGTCATCCAGAAGAAACTCAGCGTTTGGACCGTGTGCGGCGAAAGACACCGACGGATGCGATGAACGCATGACGCCAGGAAAATTGCGAAAACACTCCGACACGGCGCCCATATCCCGCGTAGGCGTGGTGACCGGGTCAAAGGCCGGCATGGTCGCCCGGATAACCGACCACCAGGCCTTGGGCACGCCTGGGCTCTCCCAACCGCTAGGATCCGAAAGATGCCCTGTAAAAGTCGGCATCATCACGGTGCCAGTCTTCCCCACCACATCCAGCAACGCCTGAATCACGGCTATTGGACCGCCGCAAACCCATCCCAAAGCGCTCATGCTCGTGTGAACCAGCACCGTTGTGCCATCGGCCAGACCAAGTTCAGCCAGGCGAGCCTCGATATCCGCTTGAGTCAGGATCCCCAGGGCCACCGCATCATCTTCACTCATGCAACAACCTCATTATGCACGTTTGTCCACGGCCTTGCCGGCACGGCTGGGTTGTAACGCAATTCCGCAAAATAGCGCGATTAATCCGTCGCTAATCTTACTCAACCAGCTGTTGGCAAGTACAATACACCGTTTCTAATACGCCCAAATCGTTGTCGTTCGCATAGAACGTCCAATCGCATCGACCGGATTTTTGCCCAAGGGAATAGTACGCAGACGCGTCAATGCACCACAAATCTTTGGATGCACAGTAATCAATGCAGCTTTGCTGCGTGTTGTTGCTGACAAACTCTCCTGCGCAAAGCCTGCCTCCCGTGGCGCTATTAGTATTCACGCAGTCCGCGCTGACGCCTAACGAACTCCCCCAGTCAGCACAGTTATTGCCGCATCTCCCGCAGTTGTCCTGGTAGTCGAGATCGACGCAGGTGCCATCGCAATACATGTCCCCAAAACTTAAACAAGCAGGTACGCCTGCTTCACAACGTGCGACATGAGTATCAATGGACTCTCCACAGGCTCCACAATGATCGGAGCTTGATTCAAGATTCACACATGCACCATTAGGGTCGCACACGCCTTCCGAGGCGTCCTCGCATCCGAAGGAAATCTGAATCTCCTTGCTGGTTCTGTGCTCCGACTGGTCATAAAACTCGGCAATGAAAACCCGAGCCGTATTCTCGCCAGGCAGCAAAGGTGCCAGCGCTTGTACACTATTGATATCGGGCCATGTCAGTGCGATCTCATACGCACCCTCGGATGCTGAGGTCTGAAATGCGCCGTAGGTTTGACCACTCGGAGACTTGAGAGTCCCGCCGATCACGTCATCGATACCATCAGGGTCAGTGACGATCGCGGTGAGACGCAGCGTTGCGCTCTGGTTCACAGAATTCGTATTGGCGGTGAAATCAAGGATCTTTGGACCATCAGGGGCGGTCACTTCGCAAACTCCTGAGTTGCAGGTCATGTCTCCCATGCAAGTCCCACAGGTGGAGTCGCATGTTGGAGACGCGCCGCATTCAGTGTTTTCACAACACGATGGGTCAACCACGTTGTTCTGGCCGGCGGTATTATTCGCCGAAGCGGTATTATTCGCCGAAACAGTCCCCTTCGCCTTGGAGGTTGCACCGTCTCCACATGCGGTTCCAAAGGAAATTAGAATGAGAGCGGCGGCTAGTTTGAGACTTAAGCGATGTGTCATGTGAACTTCTATTTCATTGGTAACGCTAAAAAGGCTGAAATCGAGGGGGCAGTTGAATTCATGAGCCCGCCGGCAAGCAACTGAAAACTCCTGAAACTCAAGCTGCAATAGACGCTAGCGCCCGCATTAATCAAGGGGATGACAATTCGTTTAGGCCGCCAGCGATGGTCTTTTTTTGTCAAAAAACTCGCTATTCCGGTGAATACTTTCACTAATTTTGGATATTTCAAAAAGCCACAAAACCGATGGGGTCAAAACACCCCAGGCTTTCATCAAGACAGACATTAATGTCGTCCAAATGAGCCCTGCAAACAGGTCATTTTAAAAGTCCGCTTATTTTGACTGCACTTCGCTCAGTGGCACACCCATTGCTCTACAGCAAACACATGGACCTCACTCGTCAATTTTGACCGCGAATATTTCGCGAGGTCCATTTTGTACTAATATTTCTAAAAATATGAGAAAAATGATGTCAGAATCTTGGAAAACCAATTTTGGAAAACAATCTCTTAAGCTTGCGTCGCTCGTCCTTCTGAGCCTTACGGCGTGCGGAGATCCAGTAGTCGTAGGGCACGACAGCGTCGTCTGCTGCAAGCTCCCGGACGGAACCTTTTCGTCAGAAACCTCGGCAGATTGTAAAAAGCTCGGAGGAGGCACAGTAGCCGACGAGTTTTGCGCTTGTGACGACGATGTCTGTTGCAAAAATGATGATGGAACCTTCCAAACCTTGCCTAGCAGCGAGTGCGCGAACGTCGTCTCCCCTGATTTATGCATGACCGTGGATGCCGAAGTCTGCTGCCGAATCGACGGACAATTCGTGACCGTGCTCTCGAGCGCGTGCCCAACCGGCTCACTTGCCCCGGATGACATGTGCGCCGACGATGATGTCTGCTGCAAAAATGACGATGGCACCTTCACAACCATGCCGGCGAGCCAATGCGATAATGTCTCGTCGGACCCTGACTTGTGCCTCGATGGCGACGTCTGCTGCAA
>CAYMYJ010000072.1:8361-21852 GCA_964394615.1 uncultured Bradymonadales bacterium
AAATGACGACGGCACCTTCACAACCATGCCGGCAAGCCAGTGCCAGAATATCTCGCCGGACCCTGACCTGTGCCTCGACGGCGACGTCTGCTGCAAAAATGACGACGGCACCTTCACAACCATGCCGGCAAGCCAGTGCCAGAATATCTCGTCGGACCCTGACTTGTGCCTCGACGGCGAAGTCTGCTGCAAGACTACGGCAGGCTACGTGAACGTCCCGGCGAGCGAGTGCCCAGACGGCCCCGCGTCCCCTGACCTGTGTCTTGAAGAAGAAGTCTGCTGCCGGATCGACGGACAATTTGTGACCGTTCTTGAGAGCGCCTGCCCCGCAGGTTCACTCGCGCCGGCTGACATGTGCATCGACGATCCCGAGGTCTGCTGCAAGATCCCCGGTGGCTACGCAACCATGCCGGCAAGCCAATGCCCCAACGGCCAAGTTGGCGCAGATTTCTGTGCTGAAGTCTGCTGCAAAGGCGAGTTGGGCCTACAGCTGATTCCAGCAGGCCAATGTGTGGCACCACAGGTGCCTGTCGCCGCTGACGAGTGCATGGTGGACGTCTGCTGCGAGACCATCAGCGGTTACGAAACCCTTCCGCAATCGTCCTGCCCATTCGCCCAAGTCTCAAACGCACTGCTTTGCGAAGACCAAGTTTGCTGCACCGACGCCGACGGTGGGACCTCATTTGTTCCAGCCAGCCAATGTCCCACGACATCGGTCGTTCCTGACGACGCGTGCCTCACTCCGCAGACCGAATGCGTCAAGTTCCGTGCAGTCGACATGAGCGCACTTCCGTACACCACGACCGCTGGAGACACGCTTCAGTCGTTCACCTCGTTCTGGGGAACCTTCGGAGCAGCACCGGACTGGTCGGCATCATGTCTTGACCAACCTGTAGGCGGCCAACGCGCGTTTACGGGTGTCGATAATGACCTCATACTGAACTTCGCAAGCCCAGTGTCCTCCATCTACATTCTGCGCTACCACGCCGCAGCTGGTGACGAACTCATCATCCCAAGTTCGGCCCTTACGCCGACATTCTGCGGGGCGAACAGCTACAACAACATCACGAAGGTCGACCTCGCGACTCCGAGTGCAACCGTGACTGTACAAGACCTCAGCAATGGCGGCGGCAGCGGTTACTCGGTCTTGCTCGCCGAATGCATCGAGTGGGCTCGACCCGCCAAAAGCATTCGCTAAACTTGGTTGACTAGGACCTACCAGACCCAGCCGGCCGCCATGGCCCGCTGGGTCTTTTTTTGCCCTCAGACGCGGCAGGTCCCAAAGGCTCCGGGCTGGTCAGACTGGCGCCGCCCGGATCAGGACGATGATTGCGCGATCCCAAGAAACCACGTCTAGTGGGGCCTCATCCCTCCGAATGAAAGCCCCACCGCAAAGGACCGCATCGTGGAATCCAACGACCTCAAACCCAACACGTTTTTCATCGAAGTCTCGGGCGCGGGTCTGCCTGAAGTGGACGGCCTTTTTGTGCCGTCAGCGGCTCCGCCAGCCGAATCCGAGTCAGGTACAATTTCGACGGTTGGCTACTGGAACGGCAAGATGGCGTGGGACCGAGAGGACGGAAAAAGCGAACGAAGCCCCGCGCTCTCATACTCGAACAGCTACAAATCTTGGCGCATCTGCCGCTTGGACGGGCATCTGGCCTACGACATCACCAGCGAAGCCGAACTGCCGCCCACAGACCAGGAATGGCACGTCTACAAAAAGGGCGTCGCGCCGGCCCCCACAGTGGTTTTGCACCATTTTGATCCACGAAAACCCTGCCCCAAGCCGAACGTGATTTTTATCCTCGGTGGCCCAGGATCTGGCAAAGGAACCATGTGTGAGCTAGCAGCGACACAGCTGGGCTGGACACATCTATCGACCGGGAACCTACTGCGTGCCGCTCGCGAAGCTGGCGGGCCGACTGCCGCCACAATCGAGGAGTACATCACAGCCGGTCAGCTGGTGCCCAACGAGATCACGGTCACCTTGCTCAAAGACGCCATGGATACCGCCATCCGAACGACCGGAAAAACCAATTTCCTACTCGATGGTTTCCCACGTTCTTTAAACAACATGGAGGGCTGGTACGAAATTTTTGGACACGACGCTGAACTGCCGCGAATGCTCTATTTTGAGTGTCCCTACGAAGTGCTCGAAAAACGGATTGCAGGACGAGCAAAATATTCGGAAAGAAGCGACGATAATATCGAGAGCATGAAGCTGAGGTTTGACACGTTTAAGGCAGAGACTCTGCCGACCTTGGAGCTCTTCAGAGGCAAAAACAAGGTCGTCGAGATCGACGCCAGTCAAGATCGCACCACGGTGTACGATCTGGTCAAAGAAAACCTGGCCGAACACACTGATGCAGGGCTTGCGGCGCAGCCATTGACCGAGCGGGCCGAGATCCTACTCGGGCTGCGGCCTTACCCCAAACGGGCTTCGTAGGAGGCGACGATGTCGATATTCTACAAAACACTGGCGGCATTTGGCCTCTTGCTTCTGATGAGCTGTTCAGCCTCACCCGAAGCCCCCACGTGCAAAAACCTTGAACCAAGCGGGACTCGTTCGGACCTGACCCAAACTTCGGCCACCCTTCATGGGGTTAAGGTCGGGGCAGCGCTCACCTGCGAAGAAAGCGGCGCATACATTCCGCTTCATGGCTCAGGTTCACGTAAAATCATCGGGGGACGAGTGAAAGTCGACCCGGCCAAGGGTTCACCCAAGGACCTGACTCAGATTTCGAAGTCGTTGGGCGGCGTGTACGTGGGCACTCCGGAAACTTGCGAGGAATCAGGTGCGTACATTCCGATGCGAGGCTCCGGCCCACGGGCAATCGTGTTTGGCGTGGAAGGCACCGAGCCCCAGATTTGCCCATACCACCTAGAAATGGTGCCCGAAGGCGCCTGCCTAAAGATTCGCTTCGAGGATTTTTCGACGACCCTTGCAGCCCGACTGAAGGAGAAAAACATCGACGTCATCGGCATCGGCATTGGCATTTGCGGTCAAGCCAGCAAAGATCCGTCGACCTGGAACGCTTCGGTGCGCATTGGCAGCTGGCGCCAAGCCGACGCTGTGATTCAGGAAGCCGCAGCGCTGATGAATCAATTGCAGATTGGCAACACGTTCGGAATCTCGGTCGAGGCCGAAGCAAGGGGCTGTTCTGATGATCTGGAAAACTTGTTCAACGAAGACTGCTCAGAAATCACGTTCGAGGCGTTTTCAGCGTTGCTCTCGGCTCGATTAGAAGCCAAAGGCATCAAGACGATTGGCACAGGGATGGGTACCTGTGGGGCGCTGAGCCCAACCAAGGGCGACTACTCTACGTGGAACCTGTCGGTGAGTGTCCACGACTGGCGGCAAGCCGACACAGCCATCGAGGAAGCCGCCGCGCTGATGAATCAGCTGAAGATTGGCGACACCTTCGGAATCTCGGTTCGAGCTATCCCGTGTGGTATCTCACTTTAGGGCTTCCTATTGGATCTCGACGCTTGCAGCGGCGTTAAGCTTCACCCACACAAAACCATCGATTTTAGCGAATCCTGTGTCGGCGGCTAAAGCTCGTGTCGGCTGAGGCAGACGCTCAACGCCGTCTACCCGAACCGTCGTGGCTGTGGGCGCCAAGACACGTAGCCAAATCGGCTTATCGTTGGCTGGGACTTCCACCGAAATGACGCCTGTTTCGATGACCGCCGAAATCTGCGCCGGAGTCGATTCATGCAAGGTGAACGTTGCAGGCGTTGTGCTCGGGAAGACCAGCACTGTCAACGTGCCGGCCAGATCAGGACCACCAAGATTGGTAGCCAAAGTCGAGATATTCATCGGGACGATCGACCCTTCGCGAGCAAAAATCAAAGCCCGCCGCAGGCTGCTTGAGATGTCGAAAGTCAGGGTTCCCGAAAACGGCTGGCCGCTCCAAAGATCCAGCCAATTGCCGGTTGGAAACTCGACTTCTCGAATACCGGTTTCGTCCAAAATTGGCGCGACTAAAAGCGCATCCCCAAGCGTGTATCTATAATCCCCAGGCCATGTTTCTGGCTCGCCCACAGGCCTCAATACCGGAGTGAAATCCTTAAAGCCTTCTTCGGATAACGCGTAAATGAACGGCACTAACTCGCTGTGAAACGTGGACCATAATCGATAAATATCGACCGTTTCATCCGGGTCTGGATCGTTTGGGAAGGTCCAAGGGGTCAGGTTCGCCCGACCATGAAGCTGCATGAACGGCGAGAGCGCGGAGACAGCCGCCCAGCGCAGGAAATTTGTTCGGTCAGCGGGGACCAAAATCCCCAGATCGACGTCGTCACGGTCCAAATAGCCGCCCAGGTCCGACCCGACGACGACATAACCAGCAGCAGCACTCATAAACATATGGTCGAGTGCGTCTTCAAGGCCCACCCAGTCGCGGCGATTATCGCCTGCCCACGCCACTGGAGCGTGTTCACGTTTGGCAAAAAACCGGCCCTCAAAATCGTAGCTCTTGTCGTATCCACGCACCATCGTCAGGAAATCATCTGTGCCCAGCTTGGACGCGCCGTGTTCCCAGAAGTCTTGATAATACGACTCCGAGTACGTCTGGTGAGGCACCACGCCGGCATCGGTTTTGATGGTATCGCGCCGGATATAGCTCTCGCCAAAATCGAGTTTCCAACCCGCCACGCCCATATCGAGCAAGACGTCTTGTTGCGCATGCCACCAAGCACGGGCACCAGGATCGCTAAAATCCACAGCGGCGCCGCGGCCTTTCCACCAATTATAGGTTTTGCCGTCATCGACGTAATACCCGCAGGTTTTGCCTTCCAGATAATTCGACGCTGGCCCCACGTAGACATCGCCGCCCTGCTCAAGATCGAGCCCGATCTCGTTGACCATCTGCGTGACCCAGAGCACGACTCGCACATCCTGGGCACGAAGGTCAGAAATCATCTGCTCAAAGTTGGGATAACGCTCAGGATTGGGGATGAACGTGTTGTAATGCGTCTCCCACGGGCTATCCAAAACAACGACACCCACAGGGATATTGCGACTCTTGAACCCCTCGACAAACGCGTACGTGTCGGCGCCATCCGAGATATCCTTGGAAATCCAAGGTTCAAACGCCCACCTCGGGACACGAATTGCTGGAACGGTGGAGGGCTGTTCCCTGTGGTAGCAGGCAAGGTTCATGTCCCAGAAATCGATGATGCCGGTGTCTCCGACATCCGTCATGGCTCTTGCGTCGACAGACGCATCAGCCTGAGTGACTGCGGGCTTGTCGTCAGAACAAGCCACCAGCGCGACGGCAAAAAACATCCAAGGTAATTTCATCATTTGAGCTCACTCGGCGTCGGCATCGATGGGATCGAGCGATTTTGCGCAACGAAAACCAAAATGATGGAATGGCTTATTGTTCGGGTGGTTACGACGACGATGATAACCATTGGCGTGTTCGGCAGGCCAGTACCAAGACCCTCCACGAACCGCGCGATACTTCAGGTCACCACAAGGTTCGGCACCGCCGCATGGACCTTTCGGGTTATCCCCGAGGCAATCCGCGCCACATTCGGCCCAAGTGGGCGTCCACCAATCCGCGACCCATTCTTCAGCATTTCCGACCATATCAAATAGCCCGTAACGCCCAGCGGGCTTGGAGCCAACCTCAAGCACGCGGCCCTTTTCTGGGCTTACCCCTCGACGTTTAATTTCGCCGCAGCTTCGCCCCCTATCGTCCATGATTACCGCTAAATCACAGGTCGCCTCGGCATTCCCCCACGGCGAAAGTTCTCCGTCGGGTCCACGCGCAGCAAGCTCCCATTCAGCTTCGGTCGGCAGGCGTTTACCGACAAATTCACAATAGGTGACCGCGTCGTACCAAGGATTGCCCGTGATCGGCTGTTTCGGTGCCCGATAATCGGCATAAACGGGCCCTGAATTCGGGCATTTCCCGGCTTTCACGCATTTCCCATAAGCCTCGATGGTGACCTCAGTCTTATCCATCAGGAATGTATCGACATAGATTCGCGCGGCCGGCGATGCGGCGCTGCGACGGTCCGAGGGCTGGTCGTCTTGCACACACGCGTGTGCATCGTCATCCATGCCGCGCGTGAACTCGGTACCCGGAATGCAAGACATGCCCTCGACTTCCGCCGGACAGGCTCGCCCCTTACGGACTTCCGGTTCTTTCGGAAGGTCGACCTGTGGCGCAATGTCCGCTGGCGAATCAGCCTCAGCCACCACCGTGGGGGGCGCGATTGGAGCCGCCACAGGAGTCGTCGTAGGCTCGGCTTTGGGGGCTGGCGTCGATTCACATCCGCCCAAGAGAAACACTGCGAGCAGAAGAGTTGGCAGACCTAAATCACGATTCATGGCAACACCACTTCTATTTCTTCAAAGGCTTTGTGGCCCTTGGTTGAGACCTTTTTGCCGGCCACCCGCAAGGTGTCCTGACCTTTCGAAAGAAACCGGAAAAACCGACCGTCTCGTGGACGTGAGGTCCAGATTTCTGAATTGAAAACACGCTGCCCTTCGATCGAAACCGGCACCAAGGCAGCCTTGCCCTGACGAGTCGCTCGTCCGATGACAAGTGGTCCACCGGCGAGTTCGTCCATGAGTGCCATCCACGCCTTTCGGCCTGGAATAATCGCGGCTTTGCGTTTGCACCAACCCGCAGGAGAACCGCGCGAGGCTTCGATCAACAACGCAATGGTGCCATGTTTAAAACGCATCCAATCTTGGTCGACACCCTCGACCGGATAGAGGTTTTTTCGGAACCGGAACTTACGACCGTTGGGCGCCGTCCCCATTTCAGGAGCGATTCTTTTAGCCAACATCATCGACTCATCAGGACTTGGTGACTTGAGTGAATCGATCGAATAACCACCTAAAACCGCCGTGGTTCCGGTGTGGTAGGACAAGGCCGCGACAAATCGTTCGCGGTCTACCAAGGCCATCATCGCCTTTGTTTCAGATTCCGAACCGGCCTCTGGACCGCGGTACCACTTGCCATAAGGCTCCTCGAGCTCCTCATGTACCAACGTGCCCCACTCCACTGGGAAGTTCCGGTTCAGGTCGACACCCTCTCGCTTTTCGATAAATCCGTCGGCGTCCAGATCCCGTGCGTTCTTTCGACCGCTGAATTGTGAACGCTCTAGAAATTCATTCACACCGTCGGGGTTCACCATGGGAACGATCCAAAATACAAAATGGTCGAGCCAGCCCTGAACACGAGGATCGTCCCCATATAAAAGGACATCCAACGCGTCGAACACGACGTCTGTCGAAAGAATCTCGTCGCCGTGATACGCCCCATTGATCAAAATCGGCGGCCGAATATCGTCAGGCTTCAGGCCATTGGCGACGACCAGGGCCAAGATTGGTCGGCCCTGAGACGAGAGACCGATTTGCTCCAACCGAGTTTTTTCCGGAAAACGTGCGTTCAACTCCGTCAACAGCTCCTGAACCATTTGTGGAGACTTGTACGAGAGGTCAAAACGAAGTCGCCCATCAACCTCTACCGGCGGAGTCGTCCGCCACGCCGCATAATTCGGATCGATGAAGCGCCATGGCGACTCCACCAAGAGGCCCGGAAGCGACTTCGTGGCGCAGTACTCCCCCTCCAAACCCCGAGAGCTGGTCGCAACGATCAACTTCTCGCCGTCATTTTCGATCTCGGCCAAATCAAGCGTCAGGATGGAATTCAGCGGCTTTTCGAAATACCGCGGCAACGGATTGGCGTTCGCAGCCACGGGCGCCATCGGCGAACACGAGGCGCGCGTCACGAGCAAGTTCGGCTTGGCGCCTGTCCATTTGACGCTTCCGTCGCCAGGAGCGACGTCTTTGGCGTGCACGGTAAGCAATTCGAGCCCCGTTTGGGCGTCATGCACCTGCACCAGCACGTCGGTGCCCATAAGCCACACAAGCGCTTCGATCTCTTTGACCTTGTCGACCTTGTAGAGCGGTTGTTTCGGACCGTCGGCAACACGGACGCCACCACCGACGAATTCGACCTTTATGGCACTGGTCTTGGCCTTGCGGACTTCGAGAACCTGCGACATCGGCAATGAAACATCGAATCGCAGACGAACCAGTCCGTCTTGGAATGGGTTTGTGTAGGGCTTCTCGAACGCCGCATCATAAAGCGGGTCGATGTTTTTGGAGTTAAACGGCTCGTCCCCATCACTCGTGTCACACGATTGTGGTTCTATGACACGTTCCACAAATGGAGGCCGAACGTATATTCCCTGGGCATTGACCCCTTCCGGTGGGGTAAAACATGGGTCGTCTTTGCCAGAAGTCGGACATTGAGCACTTGGCTGCGGCTCGGCGGTTTGAACCGACTGAACCGAGGGGACCACGTCCGGCGTCGGTTGAGGAGCTTCGCAAGCGATGGCGAATACGAGCAGCACCAACCCAGAGAATCTCACTCTGCCGCCTTCACAGCAGGCTTTGTGACGGGCGAGGTCTTCTTGGGCTCAGCTTTCGGAGTCGGCTCGGCCGTATCCGTGCCATCTGGCATTTTGGTGATTTGCAGAAGGTTTTCGTGGCCTTCAATTTTCTTGGCGCGGCGACGAATCAACTCGCGCAAATCGGCCATTTTTCCGCTCTTCACCCATGCCTGATAATGCGGCCCGGTCTCGAAAATATAGCGATACTCTTTCTGGCTTCGCGGGAAGGTATGCAAAACAATCGAGTCGTCTTCCATCGGAAGCCCGGTGATGTTCGCCACATAATCGCCGGTTTCGAATGTGAAATAATACTCGGCATTCGTCAGGTAAAGCGTCGTAACCTTGAGGTCATGCTTCTTGGCGAATTTGCCGATATCCTTCATCGTTTTGTCTTTGGTCAAATCCCCGCGCACCGAATAAATACGCCCTTCTTTCGACATTTTTGCGATGAACCTATACTGCTCCAAATCGTCGACAAAAGTTGAAGCGCCAAGGGTTGGCCAGTGGTCGCGCATCCACTCCAAACGGGGCAGAACCTTGCGGCGACCCGACTTGTAGATTCGCTTCAGGCGTTTGGCGCGTTTTGCATCGAAGGCGTCGATCGCTGCATGCGCGGCTTCTTCGTTCTTTTTCTCCCAAAGGGCCACAAACTCGGCCGGGGTTGCCGCCTTGGCAAAAAACGCCGCGTACACCTGATGCAGGTCGACTACGTTCTGGTCAAAATCCACAAGCACCGCGACATCAGCCTTGCTCCATGCGGCGAACACGTAGTTCGGGTCGGTGCCGATTCCCACGTAGAGACCGCCTCTCTGTGTCACATAAGGTTTAAAAAGGTAGAGTTCAGACTCGTCGGACGTCAGGTACGAATGCCCCTGAGTTAGCGCCTCAGGCGGAGGATCACGACGAATTTTAAGAAGGTCCTCTTGAATCGACGGCTCTTGAGCCATCGAACCCACTGGAAATCCCACCAACAACACTAAAACCAACCAAAACATTGAACGCATCTTTCACCCTCCGAAGTGGGCGAAGTGTAGCGGTTCGCAGTTTCCAGACAAGTTCTCAGTTCATCAATGGGTCGGTTGTCGGGTTTCAGTTTTCAGGACGCACGCACGATATGACCTGCGCCTGGTACGCGCGGCTTATGGGCCCTAGGTCCGCCAGGCTCCAGTCTGGACTTGCGATTCTGCGACCAATCATAGAATAAAACCCAATTGTTGCCGTCTAAGGGCCCAAGAATCTGTTTCAACCACTTCCCAGATTTGCACAGGCCGGCCATGCGCACCCCAATGATATTTTCGATTCTAAGCGCAAGCATTTTGCTCGTTTTTTCGAGCATTTCATATGCCTTACCGTCCGGGAATTGGACGGGCCATATCGGTAAACACAAGGTGACGGTCTGCTTCAATGAACGCGGCACGGGCAGTTACTATTACCAAAAACACCTTAAACCCATCCGGCTTGAACAACAGGGGGCTGGGGACCTTTGGCAAGAGCAAGGCGACACCGGCAAGTGGAAGATCGCTGAGGTCACAAAAAACGAGTTAACCGGAGAATGGGCGAAGGACGAAACTAGCCCTTCACTCGCACTACGCCTTGAGCGTGTCATCAGCCCAGACGCGGTAGAAAACTGCAGATCTGACGCTTACAACCTTCCGTTGGAGGCTCGGCCAAAGCTCGTCAAAGGGCCTTGGAAATCTAGCGAAAAACTGACGTTTCGCGAACTTACTTACGGTGCGGAACACGGGATTAAATTCCAGGGGACGACTCCCGCCATCAAGGCCATCAACAAAAAGCTGAATAAAGAACTCACCAACGACGCTCAATTGAAAAGGTCTTTTGAGGCACGACGCGACGCCTTGGCGCAGACCGGCGGTTATGAGGTCGACGAAACTTCGGCCAATCTCGTGTTTGTTAACGAACACTGGATAACGATTGCGCTCTATCGATGGATTGCAGGAACCGGACGATCGGGCATAAGCACTCAATATCTCAGTTTTTCGCTCAAGACTGGCAAGCAATTCCACCCTTGGCAGTGGTTTATTGACGACGTCAATCCCGCCGAGATGAAACACCAGCTGCCGACAGCTTTGCGTACCAAGCTTTTTGCGGGGAAGGTGGTCGACCCCAAATGCCCCAACTCCGACGGTTCAGGCATGTACGACCTGCTCATCGCAAAAGATGGCGTAGGATTCTCGGAAGAGCCCATCGGCGATGGCTGTGAACATGAGTTCTTCTTGAGCGCAAAAGAGGCGATTCCCTTTTCGACCAAATGGGGCGAATCGCAGCTTAAAGAGCTGAAGTAAAGCAATTCTGGGGCGACTTGGCCTTCGATACCGTTTTGATTCCCAACGCCTGCGCCAAATCGGCAATCAAATCAGCGGCGTCTTCAAGCCCGACCGAAAGCCGAACTAATCCCGGAACGATGCCGCAAGAGTTGCGAGCTTCTTCGTCGACGACTCGATGGGTCAAAGATGCCGGGTGTTGAATCAACGAGTCGGTCGACCCAAGGCTCACTGCAGCCGTAATCAAACAAACGGATTCGACGATTTTGGCGGCTTGGAAATACCCACCGGCCACCTCAAAGGCCACCATCGCGCCCGGCCCCTTCATCTGGCGGCCAATCAAACCGCGGTCATCCTCGCCCATACCCGGAAAATGAACCGCCGAGACACCTTCGTGTTTCGACAACCATCGAGCCACCTTGATGGCATTGGCCTGAGCCGCTTCGACACGCACACCAAGCGTCTGCAGCCCACGATGCAGGTCGTAAGCAGCGCGTGGCTCCAAAACCGCACCAGTGGCCACTCGCACGCCGCGAATCCGTGCGCACCAATCCGCATCGCCTGCCACCACTCCGCCCATCGTGTCGCCATGTCCACCGATGTATTTGGTGGCGCTATGCAAAACCAGAGTCGCGCCCTGAAGGCGTGGTTTCTGAAGGACCGGCGTAGCAAAGGTCGAATCCACCAATACGGCAACTCCCTTGGCCCGGCTAACCACATCTTCGATATCGATAAGGCTCAACGTCGGGTTCGCAGGTGTTTCCAGCAAAATCAACGAGGTGTCAGGACGGATCGCCAAATGAAAGTCGGCCTCCGTCGCAAAGGTCACGTCGATTCCCAACATGCCAGACGTCAACAAATGGTCGGTCCCGCCGTAAACTGGGCGAATCGCGATCACGTGATTGCCGATGGTTTTGGCGGCAAAAAGAACCGCTGTGACCGCAGCCATGCCGCTGGCAAAAGCGACCGCTTCTGGTGCGTCTTCAAGGCTTGCGATGGCGTTTTCGAATCGCGCGACGGTTGGATTGAGCAAGCGTGCGTAAACGGCATCCGGTGCCGACGGGGCGCCGTGCGCCAGCGAGTTAAGGCTGATGCCTGCCCTGGCGAGGTCCGAGATGGGATACGTGGTGGACCGGTCGAGCGGCAACGCGTGCACGCCCAGGTCGTTGAGGTGTTCTCTACCCGAATGAATCAGATGTGTGGCAAGTCCCGACATATAGCCTCCGATACTTATTCGTTGTTTTCGAACTTTTCTAATTATATATTCCCCACAGGACACTATCCAACGAATCGTTATCGGAATTTCATCATGAATTTCAGCCTCGACCGAATAGACTTCGAAATTTTGGACCTCTTGCAGAAAGATGGTCGGTTAACCAACAAAGAGGTTGCCGCCGTGGTTGGGCTTGCCCCCTCATCATGTTTTGAACGGATTCGACGACTCCGCGACACCGGAGTCATCCTAGGCTTTCACGCAGAAGTTGCCGCCGAAGCGCTTGGAATCGGACTGCAAGCCATGGTCGGCATTCAGCTCAAGCAGCATTCACGCGCCGAGGTCGAGGACTTCTACGCCCATGTTTTGTCGCTCCCCGAGGTCGTTGCCGCCTACCATTTGGCGGGACGACAGGATTTTGTGGTGCATGTTGTTGTTCGCGACACCGAACACCTTCGAAATCTGGCCATGGATGCCTTCACAACTCGCCCAGAAGTCGCTCACCTAGAGACCTCGTTGATTTACGCGGCGTCCCGAAAACAAGCGCTGCCTCACCTATACGAACCAATCTGATCTGGCAAAATCTTCGTCGACAGGCGAGGATAGGCGCATGATTCCACCTATCGACGAAGCGCACGTCCAATTCAGCGCTGCAGGTCTCCAAGTCCTGAACGTAGCTCTCGCGTTTGTGATGTTCGCGGTTGCGTTGGGCATCGAAACCGAAGAATTGCAGCGCCTCAAGCGGACCCCACGGGCACTGGTCGCGGGGCTTGCGTCACAATGGGTCGCACTGCCGCTTCTAACTCTAGGCCTGATTTTCCTGTTTAGACCCCATCCAGGAATCGCGCTGGGGATGTTGCTGGTGGCCGCCTGTCCAGGCGGCAACATGTCCAATTATTTTTGCCAGCTCGCGCGGGCGAACACCGCATTATCGGTGGGCCTTACGACCATTGCGACGATCGGGGCTGCATTCATGACGCCCCTGATCTTTGCGGGCGCCGCCAAGTTTCTACCAGATGCTTCAGACCAAGTGGGTGTGGTTGTCGACTGGTTCGACATGCTGAAAACGACGTTGATCCTTATCGCCCTGCCTGTCGCCGCAGGCGCTGCCTTGCGGCATTTCCAAAAGAAATTCGCCGACAAAATCCAGAAACCCGCCCAGATTCTGGCCGGAATCGTGTTGATGGCCTTCATCGTCATCGCGTTAATCGTGAACCGCGAAGCCTTTGGCGCCTACGTCGGACATGTCGCGCTCTTGGTCGCTGTGCATAACGGCTTGGCCCTGCTCACAGGCTATGGCATCGCGTGGGCGGCGAGGCTCGAAGAGCCTGAACGACGAACCATCGCGCTTGAGACAGGCATTCAGAACTCGGGCCTGGGCCTGGTTTTAATCTTCAGCTTTTTTGATGGAAACGGACCCATGGCGGTTGTCGCCGCATGGTGGGGAGTCTGGCACCTGATCTCGGGCGGAACCTTGTCGGCCATCTGGTCACGAAGGCCGGTCCGCGGTGAGCCGTGAGCAGCTGGCGGTGAGCGATGTATGTGGTGTTCATCGGCCAGAGTTTCGGATCT
>CAYMYJ010000073.1:0-21291 GCA_964394615.1 uncultured Bradymonadales bacterium
TGTCATTTCTACGCGGCATGTCCAACTTTCCGCGTTTCTCGACGATCATCTACACTTGCAACATGTCTTTAAAAATCACCCGCCCATCTTTAAGGATTTCCAATTGATAGCCACTTGGATCGGCCAAAGTCAGCGAGCTGGATGTCACATGTATAACGGCCTTCGGCGTCTTGCCGTCGTCGTCTAACATCTTTGGCGACCCAACTTGGAAACATGTCGTAATTCCTGGTCCGCCCATTCCTGAATTTGCCACTGAACAGACGCCGTTCTTACTTCGAAGCCCAGCCGCATCGCCAACACCCCGTGCGGTAATGCAACCACTGGACAAAACCATCACCAACAACACTATCGCTTTCATAACTTGTCCCCTGATTAGGTATTCAGGCCACGATATGCGCTGGCGCGGCACGGATCGTTCCGCTCTTTACAATTAGTGGTCGCGACGAGCTTCGTGAACGCCTGCAGACAGCGAACACACCTTTGGTCGCTCACCGTGCGCAGGCGGCCCTTGATACCCAAGACCTCGACAAAGCAGATGGACTGATTCTGGACCTGCAGAAGCGCGAGTCTGCCGTGGCCCCCGCCCTGCGTTCCCAATGGGTTGAAAAACGCGTCAGCGTCGATCTGACGGCGGCTGAGGCGGCGGCAGATGCCAAGAACTGGGTCGGTGCCGACAACACAGTGACGCGCATCCTCACCGAACTTGGAACCGTCGAAGCCACTGACGAGATTCGAAACCTCAACAAACGCGCGATTGGATTGCAAAAGCGAGTCGGCAAGAAGGCTGCGAAGGACCGGAGGAAAGCCGAGGATGCCGCCGCCGAGCGCGAAGAAATGACCAAGAAATGTGGTGGCACGCCCGGCTGTACCTTTGTCGACAACAACACGTTATGGCGAGCGTACCAGGCGAACGAGGTCGCAGCGGATAATCGGTACAAGGGGCGTACGCTGGTGGTCACAGGACGAGTCGCAAGCGTTGACAAAGACTTTACCGACTCCATCGTCCTGCGCCTGCAGAGCCCAAATCAGTTCATGACCACCATGACCGATGTCGACAAAGAACAAGCACATGTCGCGGCGGCATTGCGAAAAGGCACACCCATCGAGCTGCGATGTAAGGGAGCCGGGATGATCATCGGCTCACCGAATCTGCGCGACTGTTGGATTCTGAGTTACACGCCGTAGACTTATGGCTTCTTACCAAATCGCTTGACACTGTACATTTGTTCATATACCCATTTATCGAAGATTGGAGGGGAAACCATGACAGACAAACACGAATTTGGTGGAATGTGGACGAAGACAAAGCTCTTGGCACTCAAGGACTACCTTGAATTCTACACCATGGCTTTGAAAGGAACACCGTTTCAGCTGATGTACATTGATGCATTTGCTGGCACTGGACGAATCACGATTGAAGACATGGGGCAGGAAGATCCTGAAAGTCACGAATTCTTAAATGGGTCTGCACGCAACGCACTCGAGCTCAAACATCCCTTTGATCGCTATGTATTTATTGAACGGGCGAGCAAACATGTTTCGGCGCTGAACGAATTGAAAGACGAATATCCCGACGCAAATATCCACATTTGCCAAGGCGACGCGAATCAAGAGATTCGTCGAATCGCAATGGAAACAGATTGGCGTAGCTGGCGAGCCGTGGTCTTTTTGGACCCCTACGGTGCTCAGGTTGAATGGGAAACACTTGAACAGCTCGCCAGGACCAAATGCGTAGATGTCTGGCTGCTGGTCCCCTTTGGCATCGCGTATAATCGTATGTTACCGAACTCAGCCGATGTTCCAGATGGTTGGGCCAAACGTCTCTCTGCTGCATTTGGCACCGACGAATGGAAAGAAGCTGCTTACGAAGAGGTTACGGTCACCTTAGACATGTTCGAACGAACTGACACCGAACTTCGACGTCGTAAGCTAGAGGACATCGAGCAATGGTTCGAAGAACGCTTAAACGGGCTTTTCCCGCGTGTTTCGGCGCCAATTTATCTGAAGAATGCCAATGGCTCGTGGTTGTATTCGCTATATTTCGCAGTTGCGAACCCGAATCCGAAAGCACAAGGTTTGGCATTCAAGGTCGCGGATTATATCATTAAGAAGTTTGGAGATAAGCGTGGCACAAAGTAGCTCAATTGAATGGACCGACGTGACCTGGAATCCTTCGACTGGCTGTTCCAAAGTGTCGACGGGTTGCAAATACTGTTACGCCGAGAATATGTCCGCCCGCTTGAAGGCGATGGGTAGCAGTCGTTATGTGAATGGATTTGATTTCACCATGCATTGGGACAAAATCGAAGAGCCACTATCTTGGAAAAAGCCTCGCAAAGTGTTCGTCAACAGTATGTCGGACTTGTTCCACGAAGATTCAGAATTCGACTTTGTTCGTCGAGTGTTTGATGTGATGTCTCAAACACCACAACATCAATTTCAAGTGCTCACCAAACGGCCAGACCGGATGAGAAACTGGATCGAACGTTTGGTTGATAAACATGATTACTTGGCCCCAAAACACATTTGGCTTGGCACGTCTGTCGAGAATCAAAAGGTCCTTCATCGTATCGATGAACTGCGTCAAACACACGCAGGCGTCAGATTCCTGAGTTGTGAACCCTTACTTGGTCCGTTGGATGAAATCGACTTGACCGGAATTCATTGGGTCATCGCGGGCGGCGAATCCGGAAAACACCTTTGGGAGGACACCGCACGACGTCGACGTGGGCTTGTTGATTACCTGGACGGTGAGTGGACCCCACGAGCCAGTCGCGTGGCTTGGATACAAGGCTTGCGCAAAGCTTGTGAAGAACAAGATGTGCCGTTTTTCTTCAAGCAATGGGGCGGTGCTCGACCCAAGGCAGCCGGTCGCGAGATCGACGGCGAAGTGTGGGAAAACTACCCCATAAACCTGAGTGAGCCTGCATGATATAAATCATTGATTTAATGATGAATATTATGACTATTGCTATTTATCTAATGTAGTTGAGCACCGAAAACCGCGGAAATTTGAAGAACACGTTCATGTCGTGGCGGCACTGCGAAAAGGCACTTTTTTGCCTCAAGGCATTTCAGCGCTTCTTTGCCATCTGCAGCGCCATCCATGCTTCAACACTCTCCGCTGACCGCATATCGAACCCAGCATCTGCACCGTCCATGAGCAACATCTTGCCCACACTCATGTTCTTACGAACTCGACAGTTTTTTCTCGAGCGTTGGCACAGCTTTTTGTCCTAATACTCGTCGACGCACATCGGCATTTTTAAAACCAAAACGGCGCTCAACAAACGCAAAAAAAGCCAGAAGTTCTGCGACCAATGGCTCGGCCTCGGTCGCTGGCATGACGACCTTGGCGGGAATAACGTCGAACACGAGCTTACGAAGGTCCGCCCCGGATATCGTAATAATGGTGCGCTCGAAAAACTGCGCCGCGATGTCCATGACCAAGACGCAGTAGGACCCATTGTAAATGCCGGCGGCCTCGGGCGACGCGGCAAACAGTTCAAGCAACTTCCTGCCAAAGCGCTGACGGTTCTCTTCGCTCAACGCGTAAAACGCATCCTGCTCACTTAGGCGACGCCATACATAGGCCTCGAACGATTTTGGCTCAAAGGTCACGACGGCCAGCAGTGGTTGAGACCCATCGATGGGAAAGTCACACTTGAACACCTTGTCAGCTAAATGTGTTTTTCTTAGCGGCCCGATAAATATATGAACCTGCGAGAGCACAAAGGCACACGCCGCCAAGAGCTCAAGCTCCCTCGGCTCCAATAACCTGCCCTTGCCGGCAGCGACCGCGTACATCAATGGATAGGCCTCATCAGATGCCAGCTCCAAGTCGTTCTCTTTGAACGCCTGAACAATATCGGTTGGGGTGTCGGCCTTGCTCGCAAAGGTCAAAGCTAGATGATCGGGCACCGACTCACGCTGATCATCCGCCGCGTCTTTTAAGACCCGTTGATAATCTTTGACGTTTTCGAAAACCGTGAAGCCCTTTGGCCCTGACGTGCTCCCGATCACGGAAACCACGCATTCGTCGAAACCCAGCTTCGGAATGCTCAAAGTGAACACGGATTCGTCCTTCGAAAGAACCCGCCAAGGATTCGCCCGATACATCGCGGCGAGCGCCTCGAAAAATGCAGTATCGTTGGTTTGCTGTGCTCTTTTGTGCGCCATGTTGTTCCTTCATGATTCGCTGCCGTTCGATTCACGCAAAGGTATCAAACTCTGGTTTCGACGCACTACCTCACAAAACACAGGCCCGGTGAAGTCAATCGCACCTGGTACGTACGCTGGTGGTCACAGGACGAGTCACAACCGCCTACAAAGACTTCACCGACTCCATCGTCCTACGGCTGCAGAGCCCAAATCAGTTCATGACCACCATGACCGATGTCGACAAAGAACAGGCACATGTCGCGGCGGCATTCCGAAAAGGCACCCCCATCGAGCTTCGATACAAGGGTGCTGGGATGATCATCGGCTCACCGAGCCTGCGCGACTGCTGGATCTTGAGTTACACGCCCTAAAACCTTGAAAGTTCGGTCTAAAACTTCCTGTTTGACGCCCGACATCGAAACCACTAATTTACCTCACAGGTAAACCAAGGACTTGGTTAGCTCACGCCACGGAGGCTCAGGGGTGGAGATTGAATTTGCATCAAAGAAGCAAGCTAAGCTGGCCAATTCGTTCGCCAAACTAAACAAGGAATATGGCAATCGGGCGAAGAAGATCTCTCGGCTTCTGCAATGGCTTAGCGCGGCAACGACTTTGACTCACTTTCGACAGCTCGCACCGTTGGTGCGATTGCACCAGCTGACAGAGAATCGCGACGAACAATTCGCGGTCGACGTTACGAAAAACTACCGAATGACTTTCGTGGTCAACAATGAGCCTGTGCCTAGGAAGGCAGATGGCGGTTTGGAGATTGATGCCGTAACGGCCATCCAGATCGTCAACTTATGTGAGGATTATCATGGTTAACACATACACGCCGGATTTGGTGTTTCCACCAGGCGACACTTTGCGGGATCTCTTGAACGCGCGCGAAATGCAGCAGGCTGAACTCGCGACACGCATCGCGATGAGCGAAAAAGCAGTGAGCCATCTTATGAATGGCAAGATGGCTCTCACTCACGACACGGCCCTCAAACTTGAACGGGTACTCGGCGTTGACGCCACGTTTTGGACGAATCTTGAGAATAATTATCGGGAATTCCTTACCCGTCAGAAAGAAAACGAAGAATTCGAAAAGGAAGTGAGCTTTTTGAAAAACTTCCCGCTCAAAGAACTTCGAAAACTAGGAGTCATCTCTCAAGGCAAAAACAAGGTCGCTGCGCTAAAAGAGCTGTTCTCGTTCCTCGGCGTCGCAAACTCTGACGCTTGGCAGCGTCAATATGGCACAACATCGGCGCAGTTCCGCCGTACCAGTGGTGCGGATGATAATATTTATGCAACCTCGGTATTGCTCAGGTGGGCGACTGCTAAGTCAACAAGTCTTGAACTTCCACCATTTGATCCTGAGGCGTTTCGAACTGCTCTCGGGAAGATTCGTGAATCTGGCCGTGTGGGTGAGGCTGACTACCTCCAAGATCTTCCTAAAATCCTGGCAGAGGTTGGAGTTTCAATCGTGATTGCGCCTTCGCTACCGAAGTCGAAGGTTTCCGGTGCCGTTCAGTGGAATCAGAAACGTCCTTTCATTCTTTTGACCACTCGGCACAAGGTTGCAGACGTCACTTGGTTCACATTTTTTCATGAAGCTGCACATGTCCTGCTGCACGAAGGGCAAGCCTTTGTTGATACCGAGTTTGAGGAGGTCATTCAGCAAGAGATCGAAGCCAATGCGTGGGCGGCGACTCAAATTATCCCTGATTCAAAATGGGCAGAATTTGTGGCGGCAAGCGCCTTCACCCCGTCAAACATCGTCAATTTTGCCCAGACTATGGCGCTTCATCCCGGAATGGTCCTTGGCCGTTTGCAGCGAGAAAAACATGTGGCTTATACAAGACATAAACAATTGAAATCATCCATTTATGATGAGCAATTTCTGTCTGAGTGAAGTAGCAGCGCATCGGTTACGCGATCGTGAAAGAGAACGTAATCGGATATTTCCTGGCGCCCTTGTCCAACAGCTCGAACAGGGCATGGGCGATTTCCTTCGCAGTCATGCCGGAACGAACTTCAAAAAGCGTCAAAGTATTGACACCCGTGTAAGTTTGCGTTTAGCCTCGTCTGGCACATAAAAAAATCATGAGGGGGAAACATGAGAAAATCATTCGGCCTATTAGCCATTTGCACGTTTACAGCACTTATCTGTGCATGCACACCAGACGCCCAAGAGCCAGCCAACTCCGCCTCAACGACGGAGCAGCCACTGCTTCCGGATTCTGTTCGGTACGGAGAAGGCATCAATCTTTTGGGTGATGATGGCACTGGTAATATCTGCATGTCGGCAATGACTAATCGCACACTTCCGACAGTGGTCACCACGCCTGGAACGCCCGTTTACGAAGAAGAGAATCAATACAACCAGCCTTTCCACCGTGCCTTTTGGGTTCACAGCAAGAGGCAATACAAGCGGCGACTTTTACAGTCGACTGCGATCGAAGACGGTAAAGTGTTTGATTTTGAAGACTTCGAGAGAGTGGCAGAAAGGCATTATGACCAAGTATTTGACGGTTATGACGGCCCCGTACTCACCATTATTTCAGTCATACCGACCGCGGATATCACCGTCGATAAAACTACGATCGAATGCAGACAGGGAGAGACAACACTCGAAGCGTGGATCGCTGATTGCGGCGTTCGGTATATGGGCGAGCGCAAGCTCGGCCACTACTTTTTCTTGTCGGCAAAAGTGCCCGACCTGACACCAATTCTAAACGAGCAGACGAAATGGACGGATTTTTATCAAATCCTCGATGTGGAGTCCTACACGAACCACAACACAGACGATGCCATCAATCTAATCGCCCGCACGTACCCCGGCATCCAGTTCTATTACAGCCATAGGCATGGCGACGGTAAAATCCTGTTGGAAGACTGGCTCGACCTAAGAGACGTCTACCAAGCGCCCGAGAACTCGGATGGTGTCACAATTTGGGAGCGCACACCGGTCTACGACGCAAATGGCCCGCTCGAAGAAACCTGCATCGGTGATGAAATCACAGGCGCCTTCAACTGTTACTACCAGTTTGAATATTGGAGCCAACGCGCACGCAAAAGCGCGCAGAACAAGCTGACCGTGGTCGAAAACGCTTACAGCAATCCACAAGAGTATGAACCCATCACGGACGCTGAGCGGAAGAACTACCAATCGGTGCTCAGTGATTTCGGCCAACTTCTTGATGGCAATAATCCATTTATCGATGGGCTCACACAAGATTGTGTGGACTCGTTAAGCACCGCCAATGAAAACACCATCTGCAAAGCGTGCGGTGGCGCGGCCAATGAAATTCAGGACCTCGTGAATCGGCTCGACCAGATTTCCGACCCAGAGCTCCTTCCGCCCGTTGGGCAGACCTACGGGATTCCAACCCAACCAAATATCAATATCGAGGAGCTTGAGCTGGACAAAACGAGCCCGGCAACTCATCGCGACTTTTACGACAGCATCTGCATGCTTAGTCGTATCGGCGGTGATTTTGCTGGCGGAGGCGAACGCGTTCATATTGCGGCCAACAAATCTTCAAACGGTTGGCTGATGGAAGTCGCTTCGCAACGCAATAACACCTCGCAGCGCGTTACTGGGACCTTTACGTGTTCCGATGGATTCGTTCGAGACACCTGTGGTGGCATTTACTGCAAACATTATGAGGAATGCGACACCAACACCAATAGTTGTGTGCTAGATCCCGATTTTTTCAACACGCTCCAAAACTTTGAAACATCAGGAAACACAAACACCTCTGTCGCTCCTGGCGTGCCGTACCCCAAAAAACCCTATCTCGCGCCGCTGGCCGGATTAGGCGGAAAGATGAATGGACTCGGCGAGGGCGCTTGGACCGAGCAAGCGGTCTCGCCTGCCCGATTACGCTCGAACTCCCAAGTCGGCGGTATTCGAGGATACAGCACGGGCATGCGCCTCTTCGGCTCAAGCGTGCACCAGTTCCCGGTGATTGATCCCGCTTCGCTCAATAATCCACAAGAGTACCAAATCGACATTAAAAACGGCACATACGCCCGCATCGAGGACACGCTTTTGTCCGCGTCCGAGGGCTTCTGTTACCTTGTTGAAGTTAAAGGTGATTTTGATGGCGCAGGAGAAAACGTGGGTGTCGAGAATGTGAATGGCACGTGGGTCCTGCGTGCCCGTGCGGGCCGTTATGATAATTGTGGCATATTCTCGGCCAATAATTGTGAACCTAAACCCGTACGAGTGACAGCACGATGCGTTCGATACTAATCATTATAGCGAGTTTATTTGTGGCAGGTTTGATGGCATGCGGCGAGGATTCAGACCTCCCTGCTGGCCCCGCAGACCTGTCACAGTGGTGTGACTTCGAACGGCACCGTGAAGACTGCTGGCTCGACGATACCATTTTTATACGCCAGGTCTCTGACATTGAAGCATTGTGTGCTTCGCCTTGCACACGCATCGAGTCCGTCGACTTCACCGGCGATGGCGGGAAAGCTTTAGAAGGAATGCAGGGTTGGAAGGAAGTCGGTTATTTATTCATCAACACCAACGAACAGGGGCCAGAGAATCTCGTTGGGCTTGAAAGTCTAGAGATGGTGGGCTGGCTCGAGATCTCTAACACCAGAAGCCTCGAGAACCTCGAAGGGCTCAACAACGTGCGGCACCTCGGGGATCCGATCAATGATCCTGACGAAACTTCGGGCCTGATCATCAAGGATAGTTCTCTAACAAGCCTACAAGGTCTTGATTCATTAGAGACCATTCGTTCACTTGGTATTAGCAATACACCGATCGATTCACTCGAACCGCTTAAAGGTGTCGAGATTTTGGAGGGGTTTGGTATTAGCATTACCCCAATGAAAACCGTTGATAGCATCATAATTTCCAACCCGGATTTTCGGGCGGTCGACATCTCGCAGAACAACCAACTCACCAGTATTCCTGCCTTAGAAGGAGTACGTGCAGTTACCGGCGGCGTTACATTTGAGTACAACGCCAAGCTATCGGCATGCGAAATCAACGCATTTGTAGATGGTCTAGAAACGAGGCCCGAAGACCGATGGATTCGAGTTACTGGCAATAAGCCATGTCCATGAGCACGATGCGTTCGATCCTAATAGTTATCACGAGCCTCGCGACAGGTCTGATGGCATGTGGCGAGGACACTAACTCGCCCGCCGGCCCCGCAGACCTGTCGCAATGGTGCGACTTCGAACGGCCACGGCAGAATTGTACTCTTGAGGAAGGCTTTATTGTCCACGATATTGCTGACATTCAAGTAATCTGCAATTCGCCCTGCAACGAACTACAGCAAGTTGTTTTTGAAGGTGAAGGAGGACGAGCACTCGCGGGGCTTCATGGATGGAAAAAAGTTGGCTATTTGTCGATCAACACCAACGAACAAGGGCCAGAGAATCTTGTCGGGCTTGAAAGTTTGGAGATGGTGGACTGGCTCGAGATTTCTAACACCAGAAGCCTCAAGAACCTAAAAGGGCTCAACAACGTGCGCCATCTTGGCGGTCAAGTTAATGATCCTGAGATACCGTCCGGACTCTTTATCAAAGACAGCTCAGTCACCAGCCTCGAAGGCCTTGATTCGCTTGAAACAATCCGCACGCTGGAAATTAGCCACGCACCGATCAATTCCCTCATGCCTCTTGAAAATGTCGAGATCATTGACTTCCTTGGTGTTCGCTCCACGTCCGTAAAGAGCATTGAAGGTATTATAATATCAAGTCCTGACTTTCGGGCCGTCAACATCTCGCAGAACGAGGAACTCACCAGTATTCCTGCCTTAGACCAAGTACGTGCAGTTACCGGAGGTGTCACATTTGAGTACAACGCCAAGCTATCGGCGTGCGAAATCAACGCATTTGTAGATGGTCTAGAAACGAGGCCTGAAGACCGATGGATTCGAGTTACTGGCAATAAGCCATGTCCATGAGCACGATGCGTTCGATCCTAATAGTTATCACGAGCCTCGCGACAGGTCTGATGGCATGTGGCGAGGACACTAACTCGCCCGCCGGCCCCGCAGACCTGTCGCAATGGTGCGATTTTGAACGCCCACGGCCGGCCTGTTACACATTTCAAAGAGCGACCAAAAATTTTCGCAACAAACACAATCATTGACCGATAACCAAAGCCCTTTTGCGGAGCTTCTATGCGTTGGTTAACTTTGTGGTCACTTTTGGGTGTTTTCGGTTGCTCGTCAGGCAGCGAATCAGCAAGTCCTGTTGATAATTCCAATACAAACGGTCCGGCCAGTGATGTTGGCATTCAAGATGCCATATCAATGATTGATGGCGGTGTTGTCCCAGACGCGGCGGCGGACATGGCCGTGGTAATACCAAGTCCCTGTGGTCAAGCATGCACGGGAAACAAGGTCTGTGACCCAGTCAGCGAAAAATGCGTTGAATGTGCAAAAGATGACGACTGCACCACTGGGGTTTGCGACCGGAACTCAAACACTTGCGTGGACTGCATCACCAACGCGAATTGCGAGACAGGTTTACGCTGTGATCGCAACACGTTCACCTGTTACGGCTGCTTTTCGAACGCGGACTGCGGCGCCAATTCGGTTTGCGATATCCCGACCAATTCGTGCGTAGGATGTTTGACCGACAACGATTGTAGCGACGGCAATGTTTGCAGGAATGCCGGCCCTCTTAAAGATCTTAAGTGCGTGTCCTGCCTTGAAAACACACATTGCCCAGATGCTGGCAGCTCGCGTTGTCAGGACAGCGCGTGTGTGGCCTGTGTTGATGCCACCGACTGCGCTCATATTCCGGGCCAACAACAGTGTTTGAATGGCAGCTGCGTCGCCTGCACGCTCGCCACCGAAACGACAGATTGTTTTGACGGCATCGACCATTTCTCGTGCGATCCCGCCACGAACACTTGTTCCACTTTCAAAATGGATTCGGGATATGACTGCCAACCCTGCATCAGCACATCGAGTTGTCATGCGGAGTACTCATGTGTTGCCACGAGCTACAAAGGCGCACCAAACGGGAGCTACTGCCTACGGAACTTCGCGGGCGTCACGTGTGATAGGCCGTATGGAGCGGGCGTAAAAACCGTTCGCGATGTAACGAATAATATTGTGACTGTTTGCACCATCAACGAGCTTCTGACTTCTTGTGGCGCGCATGAACAGTTTGGCGAACTCTGTACATCGGACGCGGATTGCGATGCAGATGGCAGCTTTTGTTACGCCCACACTGCAAATACCAGTACCTGTCTGATGGCATGTACTTTTAGTGACGATTGCCCGTATTACGTGGATTGCAAGCCTAGGGCGATTGGGAAAATCTGCGATATGTATAATTAAAAAAACCACTTAGCAGTAAAACTAATCATTTCCCCACCTACCATGCCCGTTAACGCTGTTGCCCGCTGAGACAAGTGCTCGTAACCTGCGGATTCCTGAACATCGTGGGTTCAAATGTTTCCTGGCGCACTTGTCCAACAGCTCGAACAAGGCATGGGCGATTTCCTTCGCACAAGCTTTTGGTCGTCGACTCCTGGTTTTGACACGCTGATCGAGGATTTTGTCACCGACCGTGACGCCCTCTTTCGCGGGCCCTACGTATCGGTGCAATTGCCTTTTCGCCTAGGCAAATCCAAAGAGACTGGGTTCGAGCTGGTACCCCTTAAGTACCAGCCGCATTTCCATCAGGAAGTCGCGTTTCAGCGCTTAAAAGCTCGTAAAAACACGATTGTCGCCACAGGGACCGGCTCCGGCAAAACCGAGTGTTTTGCCGTGCCCATTTTGGCGCATTGCGCCACACGACTCAGCGAACGTGGCATCAAAGCGATTATTCTTTATCCCATGAACGCGCTCGCTTCCGACCAGGCGCTGCGCCTAGCGCAGCTGGTGCACGAAAACGATAATCTGCGCGGTCAGCTCAATATCGGGATGTATGTCGGTGATTCCGAGGCCCACGCTTTCACGTCGATGGGTGCCGACCACGTCATCACTGACCGCAAAACCATTCGCTCCAACCCGCCCGACATCTTGCTCACCAATTACAAGATGCTCGACTATTTGTTGATGCGTCCAGACGACGTGCAGCTCTGGCGCGACAACACGCCCGAAACTCTGGCGTTCTTGGCGGTGGATGAGCTCCATACCTTTGACGGTGCACAAGGCACCGACCTGGCCTGTTTGATTCGGCGCCTCAAGGCTCGCCTGGGCACTCCTGCTGGTTCGTTATGCGCCATTGGGACTTCGGCCACCCTTGGCAGCGACGAAAGCGCTATCGACGACCTGACGCAATATGCGTCGCAGGTCTTTGCGGAAGAGTTCACTCGGGACAGCGTCGTGGGTGAGACCCGACAGACCAGTACGGACTTTCTTGCCGGCACCTTGATTTCGACCGAGTTCGATACCCCCATTGACCCCGAGATTCTGTCCGTCAGCAATTATGCGGACGAAGCCTCGTTCATCGCGGCCCAAAGCCTTGCGTGGTTTAGGGCTTCCACGACGCCCGAGGAAACCCTGAGCGCCCTGCGACGAAATATCTATTTTCGTAATCTGTTGGAAATCATCGCGCAGGATGACCTGCTGACCATTGACCAGATTGCCGAAAAGCTCTTTTCAAAATCACACGGTGAATTGGTTCAGCGGCTGCAGACCATCAGCCTGCTTTCATTGGCATCCTACGCGCGTGAGCCCGGCACCGGGCTTCAGGTTCGTCTGCAGTTCTGGCAACGTGAAATGCGCCGCATGGTCGCAAGCGTCTCCGACAAGCCCAAGCTCGCCTACCACGACGATTTGACTTTCAAACAACATCAGCACCACCTGCCCGTCATCTTTTGCAGGGATTGCGGGCTGATGGGCTGGGGAACGCTGGTTGATAATCAATCACCCAGCAATTACGCGTGCGATATTCAGACTTTTTATAAGGCCTATTTCGCAGACGACACCCGAGTTAAGTTTATTTTCCCAAGCGGTCTAAAACTTAAAGGGGCAAACAAACGCTGGATTAATCCCACAAGCCTGATTGGGCAGAGCGCCCCGTCTGATAACCCGGACGAATTGCTGGCGGTCGAAATCCCGCCCAATGTGACGCTGAAACGAGGTGTCCAAAAGCTGGACCGTTCGTGCTCACAATGTGGTGAGGAAGGCCTTTCGTTATTGGGATTTCAGGCCGCATCGCTGACCAGCACCTTTGTGAGTCAGCTTTTCACGACACGATTTAATCAGGACCGTCGCCTGCTGACCTTTTCTGACAGTGTGCAGGACGCCGCGCATCGTGCTGGATTTTTTGGCGCCCGCACCTGGAGCTTCAACCTGCGCGTCGCCATGTACCACGTGGCCCAAGAGTCACCGGGCCTGACGTTGGCCCAGCTTTGTGACGCGGTTCCTAAACACTGGCGCGAACGCCTTGGAGACGCAGCGTTTGTCGCGACCTTCATCCCGCCCAGCTTGGAATGGCGCGCGGACTACGACACCCTGCGGACCAAAGGGGAGTTGCCGGCAAGTTCGCAACTGCCTGAGCTGGTCACACGACGGATGTCGTGGGAGATTTTTGCCGAATTCACGTTCAAGAGCCAGGTGGGCCGCACCCTTCGCCGCAGTGGCGCTGCCGCAGCTTTCGTCGACACTACTCGACTTTCCAACGCGGCCGCGGATTTCAGCGGACGACTGAAGGAAGAATTCAAAATAGATGTCCCGATTGAGGAGGCCGTTCAGATTTTGACCGGGTTGACCTCACGTATGCGTGACCGTGGTGCAATGATGCACCCAGAGTTGCCCGAAAATTATCTGGCTACACTCGGCGAAAATACTTACATGTTTGGGCGACCGGCTAACAGCCCTTTGGCAAAGGTCGGCTTCTACGCTCGCCTGCCCATCCTGCTTACCGACGTGCGTGGGCGCGCCAAATTCGATAATCCGATTTCGAATGCAACCCACTCCACCTGGGAAGGAAAATGGATCTCGAAACGGCTTGAACATCATCATGTCTTGCTTTCAAACTTTGCGGCCGACACTGCTAGAATTGCTCTAGAAGCCATGGTCGCCGCAAAAGTCGTCGAACGCCGCCAGATGGAAAGTGCCCAGATTTGGGGGCTTCGTCCGGATGCACTCTTGGTCACCACCGACCTGCTTCAGCTAAAAACCAGTGCCAAACAAAGCCGCACATTTTTTGCCCGACCTGAAGCCGAGATCCTGAATGGGCTGCCAAGCCTTGTTTTGGACGACGGTGGGACCTACCAAATCGACTCAAAACCGACGTCTTATTACGCGAATCTATACGCCAATGGGGTCGTTCATCGCGTAAACGCATCCGAACATACCGGGCTGCTTAAACGCGAAGACCGCGAGAACATCGAGAATTCGTTCAAGCGTGCGGAGCAAGAACCATGGGATATTAACCTCTTGTCGTGTACGCCAACGCTAGAGATGGGCATCGATATCGGATCATTGTCTTCGGTGATTTTGTGTTCGGTCCCGCCCAACGTTGCAAATTATGTTCAGCGTGTGGGCCGAGCCGGTCGACGCGACGGAAATTCGGTGGTGTTGACGATTGCCAACGCCAACCCGCACGAGATGTACTTTTTTGCTGAACCCCAAGAAATGATTCGCGGTCAGATTGCGACACCCGGTGTCTTCCTAAACGCTTCATCCGTGCTTGCGCGGCAGTTGACGGCGTTTTGCCTGGACCGTTGGGTTATCAAAGACCAGGTCACCAAGAAAGGCCTGCCGGGCAAGGTCAGCGAGGTCTTCACGGCGTTGGACCAACACGAAAATCTTGCCAAATTTCCGCATAATTTCACGAACTTTCTGATTCTGAATCAGACCGAGTTGTTGCGTGATTTCCTTGCGATGTTCCCGGATATCGAGCCCGAGACCAGCGACGCAGTCATCAATTTCATGCGCGGTGGTAAAGACGTCGAAGGCTCGCTGGCGTGGCGCCTTGTCGACCAACTTCTGGCGCTAAGGAAGGAACGCGACGTGCGAAGCGGCGAGGTTAGGACGCTGACGACACGAATCAAGAAGCTGGATGAAGAAAAGACGCTCTCGCCGTCGGAAAAGGATGAACTACAGGAGCTCCGACGTGAACGCGGCGCTTTGGAAAACCTTGTGCGTGACCTGAATGACAGACGCTTGTTGAACTTCTTTGCCGATGAAGGCTTGACGCCCAACTATGCGTTCCCAGAAGCCGGCGTGACCCTAAAATCCATCATTTGGAAACGTCGTATTGAATCCGAAGGTGAAGACGGCAAACCTCAGCAAAACCTTGAATTTTCTTACGAACGCCCTGCTCGCTCGGCAATTGTCGAGCTTGCGCCCAACGCTAGGTTTTATGCGGGTGGTCGTCGTGTGACCGTGAATCAGGTTGACGTGAAAAAGACGGTTCCTGAACCTTGGCGTTTCTGTCCAAATTGTTCATTTACCGAACAGGTTACCTCGTCCGAGGTTCTATCGAATTGCCCCAACTGCGCCAGCGTGCATTGGTCGGATATTGGGCAAAAACGAACGATGCTCAAACTATCGCAGGTCTTTGCGTGGACCGAAGATTCAGACAGCCGAATCGATGACGAGCGCGAAGAACGTGAACCCAGCTTTTTTAATCGGGAGATGCTGGTCCATTTTTCGGCTAAAAAAGGAAACACCGCCTGGCATCTTGCCGAAGAAGAAGTCCCCTTTGGTGTCGAGTTCGTAAAATCTGCCACTTTTAGGGAGATTAATTTTGGTGATAGAGGCGCCGACGGCTCAAAGTTGCGAATCGCCGGTAATGACAGCGTGCGCGATGGATTCAAGCTCTGTACCGGTTGCGGGCGAGTCCAAGGGACCAAGGAAGCGCAACACTCGGGGTCTTGCAAATATCGGCATTCAACCGAGGCCACCGACTACGAAGCGTCGGTCTTTCTTTACCGCGAGTTCAAGTCCGAAGCCGTTCGCATGCTGTTGCCCTTCATCGACGAGCCCGGTTTCACCCCAAAACTTCATAGTTTTGTAGCGGCTTTGGAGCTCGGCCTGCAGCGCTACTTTGGCGGACGCATCGACCACCTAGAAAGCACGATCTATAGCGAGCCCATCGAAGACACGATGCAGCGCAAACAGTTTCTGGTGCTTTATGACACCGTCCCCGGCGGCACAGGGTACCTGCGCGAACTGGTTCGTGACGAAAAACGCCTTTTCGAGATCCTAGAGGGTGCGCAGAAGGTTCTGTCAGAATGCGGGTGCAAGGACGTTGAGGGCAAAGACGGCTGTTATAAATGCCTCTTTGCGTATCGCCGGTCCCGCGACATGGCCGACACCTCACGTTCGACCGCACTCGAAGAGATTTCACTCATCCTAAAACACCGCGACTCGTGGAAAGAAATCGACAGTCTTGGGCAGGTGAGCGTCACCGCTCTGGTCGAAAGCATGTTGGAGAAACGTTTCCTGGAGGCGCTTGCTCGTAGGTTGGCGCCCGTTGGGAAGATGGTGCCTAAACTGGTGAAGGGGCAATCAGGTTATGCCCTCCTATTCCCGGACTACACCTGGACCATCGAGCCTCAGGTGAAGTTAGGAACTCAGCATGGCGTGGTTTTTCCTTCGCGTGCTGACTTCGTGATTTGGCCCGAAAACGAAAACGACCCTGACCTGCGACCAATCGTCATCTTTACGGACGGCTTGGCCTTCCATAAGGACCGGCTCGAAAAAGACTTCATGCAGCGCATGGCTATTTTGTCGAGCCAAGGGTTCTGGGTTTGGAACCTAACGTGGGAAGATATCGACCGAGCCCTGAATGATAGCCCAGAAAGTGCAGCACGCGACATGCTGGACAGTGGTGTTAATGAGAGCAGTCTTCAGGCCGCATATCGTGGGAAAGACTCCAAATCATGGAATTTCCAAGCGCCCAGTTTTGATCTTTTATTCCGCTATTTATCCGAGCGTTCACAACCCGATTTTGCCGCAGCTTTTGCGGCTCACTTTGTCGCCAGCGTCTCCAAGTTTCCGACCAAAAAGGCGTCGGTACTGAACGTCTTGAAAGATTATGTGGACCCCAATGTTGTGGACGCCATTGAAGGCCGGCTTTCGGGCTCGACTTTCATCAGCTACCGCGAGTGGCCGTTAGCCAAAGACCGAGAGTCCACGCTCGAGTATTCATCGTTGCGCATTCTTTTGGCGAACGACAGCGCAGCGGCCAAAAAGGGCGATATCAGTCAAGCATTGGCCTTGCTCTGGATGGACGACACACCGCTTCGACGTGAAAAACATCAGTTCAAACAAGATTGGGCGGCTCTGCTTTGGGCCCTGAACCGTGTGCAATTTGTCGGTCAGGTCTTCTGCCTACCTTCTGAAAACCAAGCCGACATGCCGTTTGGCAAGTTGTTGAACCGCATGACCTTGCCAAGCGGGTCGGCAAAAGTGGCAGACCAGGGCCCGTGGAACGACGTGATTGAATTGGCGACCATGTTGTCACCCGCCTATGGCGAAAAGCTTGCCAGCATAAGAGACGCAGGCATAAGCGCGCCTATCAGCGGCTACGAGCTCTACGCCAACGGCAGAGTCGTCGCGAACGCCGAAGCGGCCTGGGAGGCGGTCAAGGTCGCGCTCTTACCGGCCCAATCAGAAGATCCGGACGGCCACGAGGCAGCGTTTCGTGGTTTTGTGGGCAGCGGATGGGAAATTTTTGATATTTTGGAAGTCACTGTGGCTGAGCTGCAGGAATTACTTGGGAGCCTGTCATGAGTCTTCAACCCACCGTCGCTGTGGCGGATACATTTTTGGAAGCAGCTTTTTCGCTTCCCAAAGATATCCAGAAAAAAGCGCTGAAATTCATGAAGGACTTCCGGACCAATCCCGAAAGTGCTGGGACGAATTACGAGACCATCAAGGGCGCTGCAGACAAGAACCTGCGCTCATGCCGTGTCGACCAGTCCTACCGTGCGATTGTCCTCAAGCCCGACTTGGGCGACGTCTACATCGCGCTTTTCGTGGCCAACCATGACGATGCCTACGATTGGGCATGCCGCAAGCGCGTGGCCGTTCATCCTGACACCGGCACTATCCAAGTGCTGCCGCTGGATATGGGCTCGTTGGTCGAAGCAAGCGAAGCCGGCATCAAGATGCTTTTTGATGATTTCCGCGACCGTGAATTACGCCGTTTTGGTCTGCCCGACGAGTTCCTACCCGAGGTCCGTGCCTGTTTGACGCTCGTCGACTTCGATAAGCTCCGCAACCGACTGCCCCTGGAGGCCTACGAGGCACTCTCGTGGCTTGCAGACGGTGAAAGCATTGAGGAGGTCTGGCGAGCCCTGATGCGCGACCCTGTGGCCGAGGAAGCGGCTACAATCGATACGGATGACATCGTAGAAGCCTTGAAACGACCCGGCACCCAACGACATTTCAAGGTTATCGACGAAGTACGTGATGTCGACGAGGTCTTCGAGATGGCCAGATGGCGAATATTCTTGCACCCAGTGCAGCAGAAGGTCGCGTATGCGGACCGCAGTGGCGCCACTCGCGTTTTGGGTGGAGCCGGCACCGGAAAAACCGTTGTGGCGATGCATCGTGCGAAACACCTTGCTCAAACGCTATGCAAGTCACCAACCGACCGTATTTTATTTACGACCTTCACCAAAAACCTTGCCACGGACATCCGGCATAACCTCGAGTCGCTATGTGGCCCGAGCCTTGTGCGCGAGCGAATCGAAGTCATCAATCTGGATGCGTGGGTTTCACATTTCTTGCGGCAAAATAATTACGAGTTTTCTGTCGTTTATTTTGGCCTCGACGAAAAAATCCGCCGCATTTGGAAAGACATCGTCGATGCGCAGGTTGACTCGGATTTTGACCCGACTTTTTGGCGCGAAGAATGGGAGCGCGTGATTCAATCTCAAGGCATCACTACGCTGCGCGAATACCTGATGGCCTCGCGTACAGGCCGCGGTGTCAGCCTTCATCGCGCCAAACGCATGGAAGTCTGGAAAGTCTTTGAAAAATACCGTAATGCGTTGGACCGCGCCGGTTTGCGAGAAGCCCCCGACGCCATGCGCGACGCGATGACACTCATTAAAAACCGACCAGAGTTGGTTTCCTTTAAAGCGGTTATCGTCGACGAAGGCCAAGACTTTGGGAATGCCGCGTATGAATTGCTGCGCGCCATGATTCCCGAAGGTCCAAACGATATCTTCATTGTCGGTGATGCCCATCAGCGCATCTACAAACAGCGTGTGGTGTTGAGCCGGTGCGGCATCCGCGTTGTCGGACGCAGTTTCCGACTGCGCATCAATTACCGTACGACCGACGAAATCCGCTCATTCGCGCTCGCCCTACTCCACGACGTCGAAGTCGACGATTTGGACGAAGGCAAAGACTCGAGCAAGGGCTACATGTCGCATCGTCACGGGGCCAAACCCGAGGTGGTGTGTTTCAAAACCATCGAACAAGAAATGGACGCCATCGTCGATTTTGTGGGCTCGGACCCGGAACTTTGGAAAACGATTTGTGTCACGGTGCCACGACGAAACCTGACCAAGACTATTTCCGAAGGCTTGAACGCGCGCGGAGTCGCAACCCATGTGTTGACCTCAATGCAAAGCGACGACGCCGACACCGAAGGCGTGCGAGTCGCCACCATGCATCGTGTGAAAGGCTTGGAGTTTGACCGTGTGGTCGTGGCGTGTGCCAACGAAGGCCTACTGCCCCGCTACAACACAAGTGACGACAAGGCTGTTCGTGAGGACGACGAGAACGGTGAACGGTCCCTTGTGTACGTAGCGTTGACTCGTGCGCGTTCTGAGGCGCTGGTGACCGCAAATGGACGGCTCAGCCCGTTTTTTGTAGGCAAATAGCAAGCACGAGTAACAAACCTCAAGAGAGAGCCTGATGGCACATGTAGTGATGCAAGCTGCGGAGTTTCCTGACCTGAAGTCCGCCGAGTCAGCGATGGCACGATTAACCAAGTTCAAAGCCGAATATATCGAATTCGAGACGCTCGACCCTAACCCTTGGAGTTGGGAATCAGTGCCATCGGTTCTGACCAGTTTCGGGAGAGAATTCGGTATTGAATGGCCGCACCAAAAGAGCGCTCGGTTTTTGCTTAAGGGGACATTTGCGGAAGCTTCCGAGCTGAGGCAAGCCGGACGACTTATATTCTTCTGGGGTGGCGGCTTTGAAATGGGTGGTGACACGTTGCGCACCATCCTCAAACACATGGGAGCGACCAAAACCGTAGAATTCTGTGAAATTATGGTCCGTTCCGATGATCCAGACGGGCTTATCGAAACATGGGTCGAATTGCTTGAGGCAAACGATTTTGAGGACCAGTACATTCTGGACCCCGATGACGGCGAGGATTGGCTCCACACCATTATGGTAAAAGGCGACGATAATGAGCGGCTGATTGCCTTTGATGACTCGGGCGTTTCAGATTGGGCTTTTGTTAGCCTGATATCCCTGCTTCAGGACCTGAACCCAAACTTCACCTAACCAGGGAAGGATCGCATTGGACATCCGCCACCAAGTTGAAGTTACGGTAAGTGTCCATGTTTTCCATGGTCCACTCAAAGCCATAGTCCTGCGCCAAAATGAGCTAGTTTGACGGGGTATTCCGAACCGTCTCGGAATCAATCGTGACATCCGCGATAGCAACTTCGAACTCCGGCCTACCGTCATAACACTGGCTTAGATTAACCCGAGCCGAGCCTGTTCATTACCAGGGCCTAACCGCGGGAGTTTTCACGAATAACGACAAGACTGGCTACGCATCGATTTCTTTTCGCGGTATTCGTGACCTCAACAAAGTCGCCTGCATCAGCGAGTTTATCTATAACGCAGTCGTCAATGACGACTACTCAACACCCCCCTAAATATTTGGAACTAAAAAAACGGCCGCGTTGCGCGGCCGTTTGTCGTTTCAGAGGATTTTGCGGCCCTAAATGACTCGAATGAGCACGACGATGACCGCGAGGATGAGACAAGTCCTAATACTCAAAGAACTAAGTTCGGCGGACCCGCCGGCGGACAAACCAACCCAGACCGACCAGGATAAGTAAGAGCGCGGAGCTCGAGGTAGTTCCCGTTGAGCCGCAGCCGCAGCCGGCCGATCCAGTGGCACTCATAGAACCTAAACCGCTGTCGCTCTCGCCAGGCTCAGCAGGGCCGTCCTCGGGATCAAGCTCATCAAGAAACTCAACGCCGGGTT
>CAYMYJ010000074.1:0-20890 GCA_964394615.1 uncultured Bradymonadales bacterium
TGGCCAGCGACCATCGTTGCCAGTTCATGAAGGAGCTCCAAGTCTATTGAGTTCGAAAGAATTTGAAGGAATTCTGGCTGGAAGTGCGGCGCGATGCAAGCCTCAGTCGCTCATCACCGTATGAGTGATGGTCTGGTTCGATTCGGAATCTGGAAGCGACAGAACCTGCATGAATTGACCGTTACGGCTGTACTCACGCATTTGTGCTTCCTGTCCTTGGAACTTAACGAGACCGCGGAGCTTCTCCATGACGACACTCGACTCGGTTTCTTCCCAACCACGGCCAACCAGCGCACGATCGTAGAACTGAACCTGCTGAACGGGATCCGCAGACCCGACGAAGATGTTATCTCGATAGGCTTTTTCGCCCCCGAGATCTTCAAAGTTGGTCAATCGTATGCACCCAGGGCAGGCCGGAACTTCCACATCAGTGTTCACATCGGCGACCTTCGCCCCTGGAATCATCTTCTCATAATCAAACCCCTTGTCGCTCCACGAGCTCGTCACGAGAGTGTTTTCCCCATCCCGATTGATCTCGATGTACTTGTGGGCGTCAAAGAGTTTCCAAGGGGCCTTTCCCTTGTTGTCGTTAAAGTTCTTAACAAGGTCTTCCTCGGTCTTGGTCGGACCGGTCGATTCGACGCCCCCCAAGACAATATTATCCGGAGAAATCACCATCGGTACCACGCCACCGCTCAACGAGGTCTTAAACATCCGGTCGGCGTTTTCATCCGTGACCCCGGTGAAAATTTCTGGATTGAGGCCCTGTTCGTAGAATTCGCGTTCGTATTTCTCCATCACCACAAGCGGTTCTTCTTTGTGAATCGCAGACGAGAAGAAAACCGTATTGCCGTTGAGATTATAAACTTCTGGCGCGTTATGACCGAGGTCCTGAAGCCCCGCGACAAATTTCTCGGTCGACGTGCGATCCGCGAAATCCAGCGAAAGGATATCGGCCTCAGATTTAGGGACCTCTGCGCTCTTGTCGAAAACGCCAAATCCAAACGCGATCGCGGCCACAGTGGCACCCGTGAAGGTGATTTTGGCGGCGTTGATGAGTGGTTTTATGAAATTCATCTAAGCCTCACGGGAACGGAATGGTTGGAACGCTTGAACTGCCACCAGGATAAGGCTGGCTCCACTTGATTCCGAGGATCTCTTTGTAGGGTTTCTGGCCTTCCATCGTCAGGCGCACAACGCCCGTCGGTACTGCCGCAGCCTCAAATCCTTTAAGAGGATAAGGTGGCACCAAGGTGTTGAAATGAGCTCTCATCGGCATATGGTAACCACCAACGTCCATGTTGTCGGTGGCAAAACCGACCACCGCTCCATAACGCTGACCTGCGGCCATCGCGGGACGGACGCCAGAGCCCGACAAGAGGCCGTTGAGGACACCAAGCGCACCGCTACCAGAGCCACTGAAACTACCGATGCTTTCGTCCACAAGGTCTTTGGTCAACTTTGAGCCACCAATGATCGTCGACGAGTTCGAGGAGCGATAGCCTTCGATGTACCGCATTTTAACAACGGCATCGATGGGAGCCGTGCGGGCCGAAGACTCGCCCCAATGGCCCTTAAGGCCCATGCCCAGGTAGGTTGTGCCCTCGGCGGCCATAACAAGCGTTCTTTGCACCGAGGTTTGGTGAATGGGTTTTTTGCCAAAGAGCATTCCAGCTGCCGACAATCCTGCGCCCACGGTGGGTTGCATGTAGGGCGACCAACGGATTTTGCTGGATGGAATCGCGAGTTCAAAAGTATTTCGATGTGCGCGAGCCCACGTCTTGACCGACTTTTCGTTGAAAAGTCCCAATTGTAGGGTTCCCACAAAACACATGATGAAAATCGGAAGCGTGATCACGAACTCCGTGATCGTGGTTCCAGATTCATCTTCAAGCAGTCTCAAGATCGGATTTTTCATTTCGCGATCCCCTCAATGGTGGAGTGACCAAACCCGCGTGTTGCACGCTCCATGTTGGCGAAGTCCTGCAGGGCTGATGTGACCCCAGAAATACTCCCCATTCCGATGAGTGATGAGAGCGCCATGTAGGGCAGAACGTCATGATACGACTGATTGAGATCAAAACCTGCCTCTTGCCACTCTCCTGGCAACGCCACTGGACGTAAACGAGCGGTCCAGCTTGGGCGGAACGGATTGGGGTCGCCATCTTGATAGGTCATCTCAGCTCGCGCCATCGACCATGCACCCGAGGTCCGATAGCCAAATGAGTCCACAACGCCAAGTTGGTTTTTGTATTCCTTGGTCATGAACATGTACTTCTGACGGTCTTCCTTGAACTTCTCAGGCCGGTTGCCGTAGGCGTAGACCAAGTTCGAGGTTGAGGTCGTCCAGGCGGCCTGAGTCGGGAATTTGCGGAAAACCCATGGCCGTCCCTCGTCGCCCATTTTTGCAGTCGTTTGCCAGAAGCCGAGTGGGAATGCGAGCATGCCCAGACCGTAGGCGCGCCAAGTCGCCGCTCCCATACTTGAACGCTTCTTATGGTGTAATGAGTTGGCCAAATGCTCGACCATATAGGCCCCGTCGCCGAGCATATTATCCCAAAGCAAATCTCCCCAATAAGTCCCTCGTTCGTAAGGAAACACGTCGACCATGCCGGCCGTGGTGAAGAGACCTCCCAAATGTAGGGTATCCGCCATGAACAGACGTAACTTGCTCAACATGGTCGCAAACGGACCAATCATCACGCCTGGGGGGGGAGGGAAACTTGCCGTCGTCGTCGCACCATTTCTCATGCCACGAACAATGCCTTCGGAAAACGACCACCACGGTGCAAGCCACATCATATATTGTTGGTAGTTGTCCAAGGCCTTGATGTCCTTGGCATGGTAAGTCTTTGCGGCACCACTCCCAAAAATCCCAAAAATCCCCGTCAATTTGCGGTAATCCATGACGGTTTCAACGGCCAACATGGCCGTATTGATGGCAGCATCAATGCAGATATCCGGGCGGTACCATTTGCATTTGCTCCAACGCCAGGCGACCCAGGCCACATAGCCGTAGTACATTCCCAAATACATCGATTGAATTCCGATGATCGAACGCTTGGCAACATTGGTGTACGCGATCATGTTCGCAGCGCGTGCTTTGACCGATGATTGTGAAAATGCCGCAGCGTCTGCGGAAGCCTGCAACTCAACTTTGTCGCGAGCGCTCTTTCCAGCATCGATGATGACCCAAGCCAACATCATGATGATCAGAATCGCCGCCAAGGAGAGCAAAAAGACGGCTCCGCTTTCCTCACGGTGAAATCGTCGGGTCCACGATTGAATTGACTTCATGGAATACCTCATCGTGGATACTTCGCGTTAGCGGGCACTTGAGCTGGGAAATGAAACTCCCGGAAGATTGGCCGGTAATAGCCATAACGTCCCATCACCGTCGAAGGTTGCCCAAAGATCTGAGGCACCAATGGCATGGCGATCTGATGTTGGTAAATTACGACTGCACCAGCACGTCCGAGCAAAACGGCCGGAATCACCGTGGTGGCGTGATAAGCCCAGGTCAGCTTTCGAACCGAGCGGGTACGAAACGAAGTTCCATCCAAGGAACGCCAAAGAGACAAATGCGCCCGGTCGCCCTGCCTGAGAACACCGGCAATATCTTCGAGTTCCATCGCATAAACGAGTGGCTTGGCAACGGCCCCCTGATCGCTGACCAATATGGGCAATTGCTGGGCGAGCATGCCGGCGCGCGCTTCCTTGAGAGAGCCCGAAACCGTGAAGAAAGGATCGTGAAGGTAATCACCAGGAGCAACAGGCGCGAGCGACATCGCTGCTGCAACACGCGCCTTGTTCATCACCGTGGCGTACGAGACTCCGGACCTCTTGCCCTGCATCTCGCCGGCCCAAACCCAAGTGGCACGCGCGGCCTGAAACGTTGCGAGGTTGGTCAAGACGCCGGCGATGCTGGTGATCGAAAGCTGCATGATGCCCATCGAAAGCATCATCCAAATGGGCAAGATGATCAAAGTCTCGGTCATGGCTGTTCCGCGAGACACTCGTATCGTGCGCAATTTGTGTTGGCGAACTCGTGTACGAATCAGGCGATAAGAGATAAACATGAGCGCCCAGATACAGGCGGCCAAGAGCACGTGAATGATGAGGTCCGACTCGCTAAACGTCCGAAATTCCGCCATCTTCATCGCGGAAACGTAGGCCTCGACCACGCTCATATCCAAGAATGGCAGAGTGGTCACAAGTGTGACGGACACCACCCCAAGGAGGTGTATCCACACCGTCGCCACGCTACGCGTTAGCCAGGATGCCTTCATCATAATTTTCTCGTGTAATTATTCTTTGTAAGAACTAACGCAAGAATCATTCCGTGCTCTATCAGGCAGGAAACATCACAAAAACCTGTGATCACCTGCGACTTTGTGTCACATGTTTGGTTCTCATTTATCATCGCGCTGTTCCCCCAGAAACTCCTCGACTGTGATGCCACCAGCGTCGTTCTCCACTCCGGCATCCAACCCATCGACGTTCACCGCAGACTGGTCGAGGTGCTTGTCCTTCGCGATGAGGTTCATGTTGGCCATATTTTCTTTTGAGAAAATTTCGTCGACATTCCCACCGGACTCTTCGATCGCCTTGCGCACCTTCGGGTCCAGACCACCGTTTCCTCCTTTAAGGTAGACCTCGACCATGCCCTTATTCATTCCACTGCGCATCGGGGAGCCCGCAATCAGGTCATACATTTCGCTAGTTTGTGAACGCTTTATTGCGCCGAGTTGACGACGAACGTCTTGAGCCATTGCGGGAGGGAGGTCGGACAGCGCATCTTCGCTCTGTTCCGAACCGGTGAACTGAGCGAGTCGATCCATCCACTTTTCTTGGCGATCACCGATGGCGATCTGACGCTCGAGTTCCTGCTGCGTCAGGCGTGTTATCGCACCATGGACAATGGTTGATGCCATTGTGGTTGCTGTCTGAAACGCATACTTCTGGATTCGATCGCACACGGCAGAAGTGGTCACCAAGCCTTCTTGATTGCCCTCGAGAGCGTCAATACATGCACCCGACCAGACACTTAATGCCTGGTCTCCTTCTGCCATCCCGCATCCCTGCAAAGACACAGCAGTATTGAGCATACCGGCCGTCTCCGACGCGTTTTTGCTTTCTACGATCACGCGACAACCAAGGCTAAGCCCCCACTGACGCATGAGTGGAGTGTCGGTAATCTCCTTGAAGACGCCGGTCGTTTTGGTGCCGTAGGTCATGTTGGTCAACCCGCGGAAAAGCGACTCGGCGACAAGCGGGTCAATTTGACTCGGATTGCCGAGGGCTTGGAGCTGTTTCAACGGTGATGGATACGTGGTTGAAAATGCCTCCATGGCACATAATTTCACCGCATCATGGTGGGCCGTCGTGGCGATGCGAAGCAATCTGGCTGCAGCATCGGCACTTTGGACCTGACTTAAGGTTTGAAGATGAGGCAACAACCCGCACGCATTGGGGGTGTTCGCTTTCAGAATTCTGTCTTCCCACTCTTGTGCAATCTGCTTGCGCAAGAGCGCCGATGCGTCGGTGCCCTCAACATCACGCAGTAAGCAGGAGGAAACGACTTCCGGACGCTTCATCAACTCCGGCAGTTGCGTTCGAACAGAATCATAACCGCGTGAGACCAACGCAACACATGCCGCATTCGCGACATCGCCGTCGCTGTCCTCGATGGCCCTTACGATCGACGAACCTGGAATAGCGCTTCCTGCGATTTCGAGAACCGCTACGCGTGTCTCAGGAAGTGCCCACAGATAAAGCGGGGCCCCACACAAAACACTCAGGAGAAGCGCCCCGGCTGTCTTCCCTGCGGATTTGGTCCAAAGCCCAATCAGAAGGACAAGCGGCACCACCACAAAAAGACCGTAGCGAGTGCCCACCCAGACAATTCCTTCCCAGTGCCAAGCCGTCAAAACAAGAACAAGCACCATGGCGCTAAGGCTCATGGTGCTTGTGATGCCCAGGACACTTGAGATGGGCGAGTTTGAGGGCTGTTCAGACATTCATCACTCGTAAGTGAGTGTTACGTTGTTTTCCTTGTATGTCCCGCCACCCAACATATGAGTACGGCTGCCGCGCTTGAGCGAGAATCTCGCTTTGCCGCTTCCGTTACATGCACCAGGGTTGTTGGATTGCACCAACACGATCACATCACCCGGCAACAACGAACGATCGAATTTGATTTCAGTACGTCCGGTCAACCCGGCAACCTTCGCTGACTTCAAAGGACACGTTGAGTCAGGCTTACCTCGCAGGGCATTTGGACCCGAGGTCGCACAAAACGTAATCGTTCGTGGAACAGTGAATCCTGCTCGTGGATTTGGAGGAGTGGTGCGCGTTACACAGATCGAGTCCACGTCATAGCCGCTGATGTCGTCGTAGCCGGACGAATCATCGATCGGCTCAATGACGAGCGTGTCGTAGGCACTTGAGTCGAGGCAAAAGCCCTCCCACGATCCTGAGGCCATTTCGAATTTACGTGTCGACACTTCTGCGCATGGAGCAGCCTCTGAACCTGTGGCTGCGGGGCACGAGATGTTCTTGGTCCATGACCAAAGTCGAAGGTCGATCTCGAATTGAAGCCGGGCTTCTGCCTTGCCATAGATTTCGACGGCGGCCTCTGCACAAGCCTTGGGATCGGACGAAACTTGCAGGGGACGGTAGGTGACCGATCCTTCCAAGATGCCCTTGATCTCGGCACCACGAAGCTTAACGACTCCTGCTGCAGCACTGAGGCTAAACCCTACGCCAAGCTCAAACCCGGCCGAGCCCTCGAGTTTCGCGTCGTAATCAAATGCTCGCTTTGTAAATCGGCCGCCCGTGCCCGTGATCGGAACGCGAATATTGGGAATCGCAAAAACTCCGGTAAGGCGTTGGCGAGGTTTATTAATATACTCAAATCCAAATGGAATCGTGCGAGAAAACTCGTACTCAACTTCTGCGGAAACTTCGCCAGTAGCCTTGATCTCTGCGGTAAGCTGCCCAAACACTTCCACGGTCACACTCAGACCCGTAGCTCCCAGTGGCACCACGCCCAGCGTCTTTTTGAACAAAACCTTAGGGTCTGGACTCCACAGGGGCACACTCTTGCTAATCGTGGCCTTCATGTTCGCTTTCGCTGTGAAGGTCGTCTCGGCATAAGCGGCAAGCCGGTCGATGCAGAAATCGTCATCATCGCCAGGATTTGTGCAGCGGTAAGAACTGTTGAACCGCCCCACGCGTCCCTCAAACACGCCTTTCATGGTCGCTGGAATTCGAACATTGCCATCAAACTTGAAATTGCCCGATGGTCCGCCCGAGGCGCGCACCGTAAAATCATTGAAAATGCGCATGTCGACCAGCGTGAGCGGATCGTAACGGACGACATTTCCGAAATCGTCGTACACAGGTTCTTCACGAACAATCATGTCTTCGGGGGTATCGGCGAGACCTGTCGTGGGCATTTCCCATGGAATGCGGAAATTGCCCCAGACGACGCGCCCAAGGTCGACTTCCGAAACCTCGTAGGTCCAGACGTCATTTTGTTTGTCGATGCTGTCGACCATAAATCCAACGCCCTTAACGAACACGACGTCATCGATGCCGACTGGCTCAAAGGCCTCCCAGGCCGGTGGCAGCACAGTCACTGACGATGAATTCGGATCGACCACCATGTATGGATTGACAGCCTCCGCCATCTCCCAAACATCGACGCCAGGACGCAACTCAATGCCGTCAGGCATTTCTACGATTTGGTCCTTGATATCGTCGATCGGCAAGGTCTCCACTGCGGCAACTGTCGCTGGGGAGTCGATCGGCAAGGGTGCTTCGCCGCCCATTTCGCCACAGCTAATAAGCGAGAATGCGGTCGTCGTGAGCGCGAGAATCGGCAGCAAATGCTGGCGCATCGGCGTCTCCAAGGTTGGAATTCAGTTGAATCAAATGCTTTCTACGAACAGACTACCACAAAGGAAAAAAGCCGCAATGTGGCGTGTTTGCCGCAACTTCCGTGCACATTGGGGTCAGTTGACCTCGATCTTCGTGGTTTGCGAGCAAATTCACGTTTCGAGGAGGGCGTCACCGAGCTCGATGACGCGGCAGGAGCTGCGCAGGCGCAATCAACTCGAAAGTGCGGAAACGGTGATTATCCTTCCTCGGTGTCTGGTTTTCTCTCGATCACCCATGAGGGTTGGTTATGACCTACCGAAATTCACCGAATCGTATGTCTCAAAGCGTGCCTCTTCATATTGCCCAAAGAATCGAGGCAGAGCGCGACGCGCTTGCCGAAGAAGTGAGGCGCCTGCGAGGTGTCGAACATGGGGCGGATCAGACGAAGACCGAGATTTTGAGCCTGCGAGACCAGAATCAGCGACTTGCCGCCCAACTTGAAGATGCCTCGTCTAAGGACGATCGGATACAGGGCTTGGAGGCGGAGAACCAGCATTTAGCGGACGCTCTTGCGCAGGCTCATGCAACCGTGAATCCTGTCGGCGACGAAAACGCGATCAAACAGCTCTCGCGTCGGATTCAAGAATTAGAAGGAGACCTCTCGCGCTCTCATCGTCGAGCCGAATCCGAGGTCGAGAGCGCACGCCGAGATCAGCGCGCGAAGCTGTTGTCTGGCCTGGGTGATGTGCTCGACTCCACCGACTTGGCTTTGCGAATGAACTCGGACACAGGCCCATGGCGAGACGGTTTAGTCGCGATTCGTGACCAGCTCTTGCGTTTCATGACGTCGAATGGGGCAACATTGACCGGGGAAGTCGGAGACACCCTCGACCCGCATCTGCACGAAGCGATCGCGATGGCTGAGTCGCCGTATTCACGAGGTCAGATCGCCGAGGTACACCGACACGGCGTCGTGTTGGAGGATGGCACTGTCGCGCGCACCGCACTGGTCACAGTGTCCACGTGAGGCGAGAGCCCTCAGGTATAATGTGAATCGCGGACTTTCTTGCCTTCACGAACCACCAGATCCCGCAAAGACAGATCAAATTTGATCCACGCTTCCTGGATATGTGCGGGTACGTGTTGGTCTTTGAGGACGGCTATCAAGATTTGATGCCGCCGATCAAAATGTCCGGACAAGATGGGGAGTGTTTCATGTGCGCGGCGAATCGATGGCCCTTCGTAGGTTCCGCTGCGATCGCCAAGATGCGCGGTCAAATAGTCGTATTGGCTTTGAATAAGCCGCGACTTGTCATGAGGCTGAAAGAAAAACCCAATCATCATGTCAGCAAAGAGCCGATCATAGAGGTCATGAATGATCTCCAACAAGGCTGCCTCTCCGCCCACTTCCTGAACCAGGCTCCACGATGAATTCGCACTCATTTTGGAACAGGCTTCAAAAACGCGCGACCATCCTTAACGACGACCTGAAAGTCCACATCAGCGGCACCACGTGATTGGCGTAACTGGTCGCGCTGGGTCTGCATCGACTGGCGAACCTGATCGTAAGAAAGCCCCTGCGTTGATTCGTTGAGTTGCCGTTTTGTGGCGATCAACTTGTCGTAGACTTGGCGCGCCTCGTCCTCTTGGGGAGCAGGACGTTGAACGACTCTCTGCGGCCCCGTTGAGCGCTGAATCGTCCTCTGAGCCGCAGGTGCTGCAGGCGATGTCCCTTCGCGTTCGGCCTCAATCTTTGCCTTCATCGCGGCGAGTTTACGCAGCTTATCCATGTCTGCACCGCGAATTTCATTGGCAGCAGGTGCAGCTTCGTTGCGATTCAGGCGAGTTTTGAGTCGATCAAGCTTGGATTGGCGATCGTCTCCGCTGCTCGGCTCTGACGCTGATGCGATTGAAGGTGAGACAGCCGGTGCAGGCGCGTCAGTCGGATGAAGTTGGCGACGAATCTCGGCCAGTTTTTCCAGACGACGCTCTTCTCTTTCGGCGTCAGACGGAATGGATGAAGGCATTTGCGGTTCGTTCGGCCTGCGCTCGTGTGAGTCAAAGGCTCCAGCCCTTTCCATCTCTTCGATTTCGGCCTGCAAATCGTCCACGCCATCGAACTCGAGGTCGAGTTCCAGGATCGGCAGATGATCGTCGGGGTTGGTCGCACGACTCTTGCGGCGTTCCTGATTTCTGCGAGCTCGATGGATGTCTCGCACGTAGGTGCCTTCTTCGATCTGACGTTCCACCCGGCTCCAATAGGCCTTGTAGGACGAAAACCGTTGAACGAGAGCCCGCAGGCGGAACTTCTGTGCGGTATTGCGGATGAAGATATTCTCGGCGCGTTGAATGAGCCGAAAGACGTCCTTTTGCAAGGTCGTCGGAGGCGTACGCTCGATGCCCAAGAAATACTGCTCGTAAATCGCCCGCAGCCTTTGCATTTTGGCTTCGAGTTCATTCAGCAGGGCTTCGATCTCGCCTTGATTCAATAATTCTTTAGACATGAGTCGGCAACTTACCCAGCGGTTTGCGGAAGCCCGCAAAGGCGTGTTAACTGCATTGCGGCTTGTGACTCCGGTGTTCTACTTGGAAGCATATCAACGAACGACTGGTACGACAAATCCTCTTTGGATTCTATTTGTTGTCGTGCTCACCTTCTGCCTTTCGTGCGAACGAAAGGCAGCCCAAACCCCAACGTCGGTCAACACGCAGAGTCTCTCCGTGCCTTCGGAGCCTCAAAGAATCGTGTCTCTGGCTCCAAACCTGACCGAGATCGTGTTTGCGTTGGGTGCAGGCGACCGACTCGTCGGGGTCACGCGCTATTGCGATTACCCAAAAGAGGCGCTCAAAATCCCCAAAGTTGGGGGCCTAATCGATCCGGACACCGAAGCGATCCTCACGCTGAAACCCGATTTGGTGATCGGTGTGACTTCGAGCGGCGATCCCGCGATCACGCGCATGCTGGCTCAAGCTAAGATTCCTTACGTCTTTCTTCGCATGGAAAGCCTCGAGGAAACATTCACCGGCGTGAGCCGTATCGGCAAAATCCTAGGCGGAACCAGCGAGGCTCGGGCTGAGGCGTTGGCTTCGGATATGCGGGAGTCACTCAAGGGCTTGGAGGGACTTGCACTCAAGGATCGACCGTCGGTCCTCATGGTTTATGGTCGAAAGCCCATCATCGCAGCCGGGCCTGGCACGTTCTCGCACGATCTCCTGATGCGCGCCGGCGGCCGAAATGTCCTTGAAAGCGACCAAAATTGGCCAACACTCGACATCGAAAAAGTCATCGAATTGAACCCGGACCGAATTCTCGACTTTTCGATGAGTGAAGAGACTCAAAGTACATTCTGGGACGAGATTCCGGGCTTGAGCGCAGTCGAATCCCATAATGTCTATCATTTCGATGACCCTTCGATGATGCGTCCCGGTCCTCGCATCGTCGACGCCTACCGCAGAATCGCCCTCGCGATCCGCGGCAAATCCCACGCCCATTAGTATGCAACGCCACGCCCTCACTCGATCTCGGCTTGCGGGCTACCTCCTCGCCGCTACAGCAGCGCTCCTTGTGGCGGTCGTGGCCGGATTGGCGTGGGGCTCGACCACCCGCAATATCTGGGATCTTTTCGGCGACAGTTCCATTTTGCTTTACGCCCGATTGCCACGAGTCATCTTCGCGGCTGTGGTCGGCGCGGCGCTGGCGATTTCGGGGGCGGTATTTCAAGCCGTGTTGCGCAATCCACTGGCAGATCCGTTTATCCTGGGCGTCTCGGGTGGCGCAGCGTTGGGCGGGTCGTTGATGCTCGCGACGCTTGGTGCTGGGCTCTCGCTCGCCGTTCCAGCCGCGTCTTTTGCCGGAGCACTGGCGTCGTTGGCGCTGATCCTCACCGTGAGCCGCTGGCTCCCCGGCGGACGACTTTCGACCTATGTGCTCTTGCTGACGGGCGTGGTCTTCAACGCGTTTGCGTCGGCCGTGATCATGTTTTTGAAGGCTATTCTGTCCGCGCAAAAGGCGCAGGAGTTGCTCTTCTACTTAATGGGAACGCTCTCGGTGGAAGGCACGCCGATGCGTGAGACTCTCGCGCTCAGCGGCACGATTTTGCTGTGTTGTGTGGTGTTGGTGGCATTTGCCCGAGAGCTCAACCTGCTGAGTCTTGGCGAAGACGAAGCCAGAGCGCTCGGCGTCAACGTCGAGAAAACACGCCGTTGGGTCGTGATTGTGGCGAGCCTTGGAGTGGCGGTCAGTGTTGCCTACACGGGCTTGATTGGATTTGTAGGACTTGTGGTTCCCCACGGTGTTCGATTGATCGTGGGCCCCGACCATCGGCTGCTCTTGCCGATGTGCGCTCTGGTCGGGGGTTCGTTCTTGGTGACATGCGACCTGATTGCCAGGCTCTCATTCAGTGTTTTGGGCACGTCTTTGCCGGTGGGCGTCGTAACGGCATGTATCGGCGCGCCACTCTTCATTTACTTCCTGCGACGAAACCTCCTGCGACAGGAGGGCGAATGATCAAAGCTGAAAACGTGCATGTTCGCCTGGGAAAACGCGATGTTCTTCTGGGAATCAATTGCGAAGCCGCGGCGAGCGAATCGGTGGCCATCATTGGGCCCAACGGCGCTGGTAAGTCCACGCTTCTGCGCGCACTGGCTCGCATTCGCGAGGTCGATCAAGGCAGCGTGACATGCCAAGCATGTCCCAACCCGAAAGAATGGGCTCGTTTCGTCTCGTTTGTGCCTCAATCCCACGCCGTCGTTTTTGAGTATTCGGTCCTGGAATTCGTCTTAATGGCTTTTCATATGGTGAACGGCCGATGGTCATTGGAATCCAAAGAACAGGTCGCCCAAGCCCACAAATCGCTGGAGCGACTTGGGGTCGGCCAATATGCAAAAAAAGCCGTCACCAGCCTTAGTTCCGGCGAATTCCAACGGGTGTTGATGGCCCGCACACTCGCGATGAAAGCCCCCGTATGGCTTTTGGATGAGCCGACATCAAACCTCGACCTAAAACACCAGATCTTGCTTCTGGAATTGGTGCGTGAACATGTTCGCGCAGGCGGAACCGCGATTGCGATTCTTCACGACTTGGGACTTGCGGCCCGGTACTTTGATCGCGTCATTGGTTTGCGAGCCGGCGCCATCTATTTTGATGGGCCGCCAGCGGACGTCATGACCGAGGCACACCTTTCCGACCTCTTCGATATTCCACTGAAGAGGCTCTCCGAGGGCGACCTTGTGTCCTTTGCTGCATGCGCCGTAGATCCAAAAATCCAATAATACGTTCCAAACGACTCACGACGGGAGATCCAATGAAGAACCTCAAATATATCCTATGTCTGATGCTACTCGCATCGTGCGCCGCCGAACAAAAGTCGGCGCCTGTGGGTTCTGGCACTCAATCCGAAGCGGCTGAAGAAGAGCAAGGCCCAGCTACGGTCAGCGATTCCGAGCGCGAACAGCCCCTGAACGAAGAGGTAAAAAAACCGATGGTTGTCAGCGGCTTGAATGACCTGGTTTCTGGGCACAGCGCCTTCGCGTTTGATTTGCACAAGGTCATGCCTGTCCAAAACCTTGTCTACTCGCCGCACAGCATCAGCACGTTGTTGGACGCCCTTCAGGTCGGAGCCGCTGGAGAGACAGCAGAGCAGATGAAACAAGTGCTTCACATTTCACATGAAAAACAGGACGCAACGCACCAACGGACCTTGTTTGATGCGCTTGCCGCACGAGAAAAAGGGGCGGGGGAACGTGGTTTCAGACTTCGCGTCTCAAATAATATATGGGTCGATTCTGGCCACTCTTTGAAAACGTCGTTTCTGCGTGAGGTGGAAACCAACTTCTTGATGACGCCAAAAACCCTAGATTTTGCGGCCTCCGAAGACGCTCGAAAAACGATCAACACGTCGATTTCCGACGCCACCGAACAACGAATCCCCGATCTGATTCCCCCCGGAGTTCTGAATTCATTGACCCGCGTCGTGTTGACCAACGCCGTCTACTTCAATGCACCGTGGAGAGTACCATTCCCTAAAAGCGCGACCGCTGACGGTCCCTTCACAAAATTGGACGGAAAGAACGTGACCGTGCCGTTCATGAACCTCACCGAAACGGTAGGTTATACCGCCAATAAATCGTACCAAGCGATCGAGCTTCCATATGCGGGTGGCTCGGTCGTCGCCGTTGTCGTACTGCCCGAACCCGGCAAATACGAAGAAGTCGACGCTGCGCTCTCAGCTGGACGATTCACGGCATTGGCTGCTGGCATGTCATCGGAGCGCATGCAGATTCAGGTGCCGAAATTCAAAATCCGAACGGCGATCGAACTCAACAAGACGTTGATGGCAATGGGGATGAAGGATGCGTTCGACCAGAAAAAGGCCGACTTTTCGGGGATGGTTAAGGAAGGCGGAGAACCGCTCTACGTGTCCGCGATTCTGCACGAGGGCTTCATCAACGTAGACGAGGCTGGCACCGAAGCCGCAGCATCAACGGCCGTCATCATGAGCACTCGTGGAATGGCAGAGGCCCCCCGGGCATCCTTCGTTGCCAATCGCCCCTTTACGTTTTTAATCGTGGACAAACCAACCGGCGAGATTCTCTTCGTCGCGCGCGTGGTTAACCCGGCGAGCTGAGTTCACGAATCGTGAGAGCCGCTTGATTGCGCGGGACCGAGACCTGCGTTCCGGTCGTCAGGTTTTTCACCGTAACTTCATTGGCCGCCGACTCGTCGGCTCCCATCATCACCACGACCGGGATATTACGAGACTCGGCATACTTAAATTGCTTCGAGTACTTGTCGTGGTCTGGATACACGTCCACCCGCAATCCTTGACTTCGTAGTTCGGCCGCGAGTGCCATGGTGGACGCCGTGGTTTCTTTGTCCCAAAGCATCAGCATCACATCGACGTGGGTCTCGTCATCGTTGAAAAGTCCCCGCTCTTCCATCAAAACAAGGATGCGCTCAACGCCAAGCGAAAATCCGCACGCCGGGACATCGCCCTTCATAAACATGCCGATCAATCCGTCGTAACGACCGCCGCCGCCGAGGCTGCCTGCAAAGTCGTCGCTGCGAATCTCGAAGATTGGCCCGGTATAATACGAAAGGCCACGAGCCAGATACGGGTCCAAACAAATCAGCGATGCAGCGGCACCACCTGCAGCATATTCCAGCAGATCCGAAAGGTCCGAAACGGCTGCCTCACCTTCTTCCGAAGCACTCAGGGACTGCTGCAAATGCGCGAGCATCGCTTCGTTCGAAAACCCAGGTTGTCCTGGCCCCGGACAGCCTTCGAGCACGGCCATCAATTTGGTCACCGCAGAATCGGCGATGCCACGGGTCGTCAACTCGGCGATGACGCCATCGCGACCGACCTTATCAAGCTTATCGATCGCGATCAGCGCGTCGGATTCCTGAGATTCTGGAATCCCGGAAACCTGCATCAGCGCCAAGAGTACCTTGCGATGGTTCACGTGAATTCGAACATCGTTGAACCTAAGTTCTTTGAGGATCGTAGCCAGCGCAGCAGTGACCTCTGCCTCGACGGTCATGGAGGAAGAACCAACCACATCGACGTCGCACTGAAAGAACTCGCGGTATCGACCCTTTTGAGGGCGATCGGCCCGCCATACCGGAGCAATCTGATAACGCTTAAAAAAACGCGGCAAATCGTTGCGATACTGGGCGTAAACACGGGCCAAGGGCACGGTCAAATCGTAGCGAAGGCCGGCGTCGGCCAAGTCTGTATCTTTGACTTCTTCGGCCTGCAGCGCGCGCTGAAGCTTGTCCCCGCGCTGAAGAATCTTGAAGACCAGTTGGTCTCCCTCTTCACCGTATTTACCCAACAAGGTGTCAAGGCGTTCCACGCAGGGCGTATCAAGGCGCTCGAATCCGAACGATTCGTAGACGCGTTCAATCGTGTTGAATACGAATTGGCGTCGGCGAACATCCTTAGGAAGGAAGTCACGAAAGCCACTGGCTGGTTTTGTAGAGATAGACATGGATTATTTCTGAAGCTCTTTGGGCTTCGGAACGTCTTTCCATTCGAATGGAACGTTGAAACGAGCGAGTCCCGTGCGACCAAAAAGAGAACCTGGGTATTCAAAACTGACTTGAGTGATCTCTTTGGGCGGAGCCTCGAACAACACAAAATCGGTCACGGATTTACCCGGCTCAAGTGTGACGGCCCCGTCGGCCTGTCCCGCTACCGTAGTCGTGGCTGCAAATTTCACGCGATTATAAGCCGTGTCGGCGCCGTAAATCGCGGCACCGCGAAGGTTAATCGCCTTATGACCAGGTTCAAACCTGATGGCCTCTGCCGACCCGTTCTTGATCTCATACGAGACCTTGAAAAGGGGATCCGACGAGAAACCTTCGCCCTGAGCCGCATCCTGAGTCTTGACGTAATCGAGTTCCGCTCCTGTCACCGAGAACGTCACGCCGTTAAAATCTTGTGCCTGTCCGAGTGCATAGACCTTGGGTCCCTTAGGCTCGACGGGCTTATAGTCGATCCTGAACAGGAGAGGCATTTTGCCGCGATGCATCGCAGGAGGAATGCTGAGAATCAGTTTCTGCGGCCCGTCGGGCACCTCAAAAAGCAGGACATCCTGAGCCGACTCGCCTTTCGCCAAGGTGGTGGCATTCACGATTTGCCCCTCCACACTGCCTTTGTCGAGCACCACGCCGGAAATCAGATTCTTATTCACCGGCGGCAAGTCTGCTTCGGCACCTGGATCAAGATAAAGAATCGGCGTCGCAGCCTCCGTCATCTGCAGCGAGCTATGAGACGGGCTGTAGATGAAACTTTTTTCGTCAACGTTTTTGATCGAAATCGGCAACCTCAACACCGGACGAGGGTACTCGTAGGTGTTGTCGCCGTCATTGATCTCAAGATAACGGACGTCGTAGTCCGAAACCGTGAACTCAATGCCACCGGCGGTTTGAGCGGTACCCACCACCCCAATGAGTGGTTTATCGCAGCCCACAAGGGCCGCTGCCAACATGACCGCCACTAAAGTGGTGGAAACTATTGAAGAATCTGGTCGAGAACGAACGTCCATAGACTTCTGCCTGACTTGGAAAAACCCAGCGAGCGGCGGCAACGTCACGTGTTGCCGAAGCCGCGATCAACTTCGCCCGAAAGCGCACTACGGTCAAGAATGTATACACCTATCAACGCAGCGCGTCATGCGGTTCCGTAGAGCCGGTCGCCCGCATCCCCCAAGCCCGGCAAGATGAATCCACGCTCATCAAGTCCGTCGTCGATGGCCGCCGTGTAGACCATGACGTCTGGATGATAACGATGCAGATATTCGAGCCCCTCGGGGGTGGCCAACAAACACATGAATCGTATCGACTTCGGGCGTTTTTCCTTCAGTCGGTCAACGGCGGCCACTGCGGAATGCCCGGTCGCCAGGAGCGGATCGACAACGATGCAATCACGAGCTTCCATCTGGGCAGGAACCTTGAAGTAATACTCGACTGCCACGAAGGTGCTGGGATCGCGGTACAAACCAATATGACCCACCGGAACGGCCGGCAGGAGCTCCAACATCCCGTCCAAGATACCCTGCCCCGCACGCATAATTGTGATCAGTGCGACCTTTTTCCCGCTCAACACCGGAGCCCTCATGTGTGTGATCGGGGTCTCGATATCCTCAAACTCAAGCGGCATCTCGCGGGTGACTTCGTATCCCATCAAGAGCCCGATTTCTGCCATCAGACGCCGAAAATTTTCGGTCGGAGTTTCCCGGTTACGCATCTGAGTCAGTTTGTGTTGCACCAGAGGATGGTCAATAATGACGGTGTTTTCCAACTTTTATCTCATAAAAAAATGGGCAAAAAAAAAGCCGCCGAAGCAGCTTTTTTCGAACTTAAGAAGGCTTAGGACTTCTTCGCATCCTTCTTGGCGTCTTTGTCGCCATGACCGCAAGTGCACTTATCCGTGCCACATGCTGTGCAGGTCTTACCGTCTTTTTCTTTGTCGCAGGTGCATTTATCGGTGCCGCAAGCTTCGCAGCTGGTCTTTTCGTTTTGAGCCGAGGCTCCGCCTTTGTGACCGTCACACGCAAACGCGGGAACTGCCAACATCATGCCGAGGATTGCGACGCCGCTGAGTAGAACTGTCTTCATTTTGAACTCCGTGAAATCAAGGACGGCAAAGAGACTATCAGGGCGTTCGCCACTTCTCAATTCTCGACGACGATCACAATCGCGTAAAAACCCCATGCAAAACCCTCGGGCCGATATGGAGCCACCAGGATCGACACCCGCCCTTTCTCGGTTTCAATGATTTCCTTCGCGAAATCCATGTCGTCGAAGTCATGAGTGACGAATCTCCAATACCGACAGCCCTTATGATATTTCAATACATACTGATCCGACATCTTTGCACCAGCGGCATCGAGACCGATTTCGTTCTTCTCGATGCGAGCAGCGGTTTCGCGTGCGATTCCGCGCAACTTGATACTCTCTTTTAGCGGCGGCAAGTTTCGTTGGGCGCGAAGCCGATTAAGATCCCGTAAGGCTTCCCCGACACGCCTGTTGAAATCCATTTCGGGTAAAAACACGTAACTCGATGCAAGCACGTCGACGCCATCCCCATCGGCGACCGTTCCGATGGCCAACGTAGAAACACTCGGGCCGAGAAGCAGTCTGCGACCGGAAGCCGACTCCAGCACAGCGTCAACATAAGAACTGGGATCCGTGTTGCTGATGCCCAGGGTTCGAAAGAACCCGTCGACGATGAATCCCTCAACGTTCCATCCTGCCAGTACTGCCATAGAGGCTTCGTTCTCGGAATCCACATCGGCTTCGGCTTCCTCAGAGAACATGAAGGGGGCAATCTTGGAGTTAAACTTTGACTGCGCTACTGCAAGCGTCAGCGGTTCCAGCCCTGCTTGAGCGCGCACATGATTTGCGACGCGAACGACCTCCGCCGAAAACCCGTCACGCGACTGACTGGCCGCAACAATCGGAAGCCCGGTCGCCGTTTGGATCGAATCTCCTTGCGAAACGGGCGCCTGCGCAACCGCACGACGAATGGCGGGAATCATGTAACTCTGCGGCGGTGTGGCAGAGGCCACCATCACTCGACCCGAAAAACTCGCCAAGAAGCGCCCTTCTTTGGCCACCGAAAAATCAACATACGCAAACGAGTCGGAAGCCTCAATCGGACAGGTAAACACGAATGCTGGGTAGGCGATCCTCGAATCTCGCTCACATGATGCGAATCCGAATTCTCCCTTTGTGATGGTCGCGCCGATGCTAGCGGTGTTGGCGACATTTGACGTTCCGCGAATCACCACCGAGTCGGCATGTACGAATGGCGTATACTCAAAATCAAGACTGCGCTCGGCATTGACCAGAAAAAACCTCAAGACTCCATCATGATGTCGGGCCGCAACACCGACATCGAATGCCCCGGAGCCATCGAGGCGACCGCCTACCCACTTCGATATGCCGGCTCTGTCATCGCTCCACGCGGCGGCAGGATCGACAACGTCCTCGTAAGACAACCATGAAACCCCGAAGGATTGGGACGTTGCGCCACAACGCGCACCGATGAACTGCTTGACTCCCTCGGTCGCGAAGTCACCGTACGCCGCAAAATATTCAGCGGATTGTTGGGCCACACACATCGCAGCGGCCGACATGCGGTGTTTAGCGTTTTGGGCCACAATGGCCTCGACGCCTTTCTCCCAGTTCGTGTTCAGTTCGGGTTTAGAATAACCAAAATGATCGGGTAGCTCCCCGACCAATCCCCACTGCTCAACCACCAGTCGTGCCTTTTTTGGCGCTGCCGTGACCTTCGGTACGGGCCGATTGGCCAGAGCCTCTGATGCTTCTTTGGATGGCCAGTTATTTTCCGGCATATATTGCGACGATGAAGAGCAGCCAAACACAAATAGCAGGAATGCCATTCCGAGTAGTTTAATGTTCACGTATTCCCCCCCTGACTTCCATTGGGTGTCTTTCCAATGTTCTAACCGGATTGCTACGCGGAGCCAACCCTTAAGAAAAATTCCCGGTTGCCAGTTTTCGTACTCCCGCCCGGCATGCAACTGGCGCAACACTCGGTCAAAAACAAGATGCCCGCGAACCCGGCTCTAGCAATCACCAGCACGCCTGCGGGCAACATCCCCGCGAGCCCAAGAGACGGCAAAACCCAACCGAAGCCGGGACTCTATCTTGATGGCTCCAAAATTTGAGGACCAAGGTCGAAGCGAGCAAGATGCTCGCGAACCAATCTTTGGCAAAAGGCAGCAACCCAAGAAACGACAAAACCCAGCCGACGCTGGGACTGTCTTGGTGAATCTTTAAAGAAAGCGACCAGCGTGCCACGCACACTATTTTTTGGGTTCCTTGCAGGGACCGGTAGTCGAAGCGAGCAAGAAGACCGCGAACCAATCTTTACCCAGGCCTCCGTTTTACTCCGCCTAATGATGGGTCGTTAGGAGATGGCACGGTCGTCGATCGTAGGCTGGCGAGGAAGTATGATCAGCCACGAAGTTCTGGACAAATCTTCCGACCACTTGTCTCGGCTTGCCGCGATCTGCGTCTCTGTTCCGAATCTGCTCGGTTAAGCGTGCCTTCGAATGTGTGGCCAAGGCACTTTGGATAGCTTCTCTTCTTCGGGCACCGGCTCGTTTGACTGCATAAACTCCCGAATCGGATCGCAAATCGAATCGCAAATCGGATCGCTAGACTGAAGCCCCTGCGCGTAGGTCACAATTCACGAATCGAATCGCAGATCCGATGGATAGGCGGTAGCAATCGAGTCTCAAATTGGATCGCCAGGCTGGAACCTTGCGTCCTAGTCACAAACCAATGCCGAGCTGGAGCGGCGCGCGTTAGGCACGCACAATTCGCGAATCGAATCGCAGATCTGATGGAAAGGCTGGACCGGCGCGCGTTAGGCACAATTCACAAATCGAATCGCAAAAACCAATGCCAGGCTAGAGCCTGGCGCACCAAGCACAAGGCCAGGCTGGAGCCTGGCGCACCAAGTACAGA
>CAYMYJ010000075.1:0-19735 GCA_964394615.1 uncultured Bradymonadales bacterium
ATAGATTTCTGAGTGAATTGGGAGCTTAAAAGGCCCCCCAATTCTCACCGCCTCAACGTCTGATAATGTGTATTATGTAAACTCATCATTTAAGATGATGAAAACCACACTTCTCAAGAAACAAAAATGGCCTCGAATGAGGCCATTAAAGTTCACCACCTATAAAGGTTGGTCAGTACCCTGAATACATTTCCAATCGGTCACCTATCACAACTTCTCGTGCTGAGTCGGTGATGACAGCCAGTGAGTAGTTCTTGCGAACATCAAGCACCAACACCTGGCCTACCCGTTGCCAAGGAATCTTTTCATCGGATGAATCCAAATCAAGGCCTTCAAAGCGCTGGTAGATGAACATCCGGTTTCCAACTCGCAAACCATCATCCGCACCTTTGTTCACAAAGATATAATGGTGTTCTGCGAATTGAGAAATGGGGTCAACACTATCGATAATCTTGGCAACCATATCGCGGTCAGATTGAACCGGTTGGACTGATTTGAGTTGGCGCTCATATGGAATCAGATAATCACCGCGCTCAATCTCTTGCCAAGCCTGAACGACTTCAGCGGTATCATGATATTTATCGCTCACTTCAGTGATACGCAGTGTACCAATCACAAAATATTTATGAGCCTCGGTATCACCATCCTCATTCTCGAGCGTTCCCACTTCTCGAATGATTGCGAAAACCTCACCAACTTGTGGTTTCGCGGCCTTCTTACCAACCGCGCGATCTTCTTCATCAATGTCTTCTTTCTCTTCGTCGGTGTAGGCATCCTCACCAAAACCAACCCAAGCCTTGTCCAAAGGTGACAACATGGCAGCCGCTTTGGGTGAGGCAATGATTCGCCCTGAGTATTCCACTCTTTCTTTGGAGACGAATCCAGCCACAGGAAGGTTCATGGAACCATCATTCATCCGAGAGACAACCACCGGATCGCCCTTTGAATCCGCCACCGCATTGGGTGACTTCATGTAAATGATGTCTCCTGGGTAGATCCAATGAGGGTTGGTGATATGAGCGTTGAAGCCCCACATCCGTGGCCACATATAGTTATCACCATAATAGGCCCCTGAAAGGTCCCACATGGTATCGCCAGAATTCACCACAACGTAATCGGGAGCTGATCTGCCATTACGGACATTCTGCGCCGAAGCTGGCGTCGTCGCCCCGAGCGAGAACCCCACCGCAACGGCGGTTGCGATGACGGACCTCAAAACGAGGGACATGCAGGCATCTTTCTTCATTAAATTTCCTCCGGAGTCCGGTTCACATCTCGTTCAATTTCTGAAGGCCGAGTTGGCCGGCGTTCGATGAAGGGTATTGCGACGTCAGTTGCTGCAATGCCTTCTTGGCTTGGTCTGGATTTCCAAGGCGTTCAAACGCCAAAGACATTTTAAGCAAGGAATCCGGCACTTTGTTGCCGTCTGGCTGCTCACTCATCACACGTTTAAAATAAGTCACCGACTCATCAAACCGCCCCAATCCGAACTCGCATTCACCCAACCAATACAACGCGTTGTCGACATAGTCGGCACGTGGTTTTGAGTCGAGGAATTCGCGAAAACCGGTCAAGGCTTCTTGGTACTGCCCTGCCCTGTATGCGGCCAGCGAGTCTTTATAAATGCCCAGTGCATCCTTTCGAGTCGCTTTCTCCACCTGAGTCGTCGGCTGTTCCAATTCCTGAACCGACGGCGTTCCGTTGGTCGTTGAGAGTTTCTCAGACGTCACTGGAGCTTGGGCCTGACGTTTCTGGCCGCCAGACGTTGTGTTTGACGGGGTTTGCCTTGAGGGGGTGCCTCCAACAAATGCGTCGTACTCTTTGTCGGTGATGACTAATTCTGGTTCAGACGTTCGTGCTGTTTGGGTATGCACTTCTTCGCGACGATCAACTTGTTGAGTCTGCTCAGCGTAAGGATCGGGCTCATAAAGCGGAATCCGCGTCACGTTACGACGGGACTGCTGTTGAGGTTGGGCCTGATAGTTATTGCCGTCGTAATACGATTCTGGAGCAGCTTGAGGCGCCTGAGCGACCTGTTCCTCGAAGGCTCCACGCATGACGCCACGGCGCTGCAACGCAAGCCGATTCGCCTCGACGCGGTCCTGAAGCAAGAAGACTTGATCGTCGAGCTCCTCCATTCGCACAGTCAAGCGTCCGTTATTACGTTCCGCCTCTTCAAGCCTTGCCTGAACGGTCGCGAAACGTGCTTCATTGGCCGCGTTTGCGGCGCTGCTTGCACAACCAGAAAACATGGAAGCAAACAACACACACGCTAGAGGCGCGACCCAAATGATGGTTGGGTTTTGGTTCATCCTATGTGACTCCCGTCGCATGCAACAACGTCTTGGTCGTGATGGTGAATTAGGCGCGATGCTAACACGGGCTTAATGGGTGTCAAGAAACCTTAATCTCGCTGTCGACCTGATTCTCTCATGCGAATGTGCCTGTTCCTTGACCCAAAGTTGGCCCTCGGTATACTCGTCTAAAATACCGTATACATTAAATGGTGTCGGTGGTCCGATTTGGACAGCTTATTGGTGTGAGTAGCACCAACTTTTTGAGGAGATATGATGTTAAACACTCGACGCTTCGTCGGGGTCCTTACGGCCGCCCTATTGGTCACCTCGCTCGTGGCTTGCGGTGACGACTCCGTTTCTGGAACTGCTAATAATGATGTCCCGACTGGAGTCGATACTCCTGTCCCGGCAGGCTCCAAGCTCAAACACACAGGTGATTGTGCCGCTCAGCCGAACTGTGCCGTTGATGTGACTTTCAACTCGGCCTACCCGCTGAAAGTTCAGATGCTGGACGGCAATAATAATCCCGTGTTCGGAGCTCGAATCAGCTTCGACCTCACGGTGGGTGAAGCCGTTGGTACGACCCTTGATGCAATCTCGGCGCAAACAAACGACGAAGGATTCGCACAGGTCAATATTCGTGGCGCTGCAGTTCAAGGTGTCGCAGAAGTCGTCGTTAGCGCGCCTAGCGATGCAACCGTCAGCCCCATCAAGTTTGTGGTGGGCGTCAGCCCGAAGGATTCGGCGAGCTATCGCGTTTCGTTCACGCATGCGGGCAACGCCCAGCTTAAGAATGTAAATACATTCCTCTACAAATCCGACGTCACATGTGCGCAGATTCGTGAGGATTTGGCTCGTGAACGCGACGCCGACCCCGCAACCAATCCTGTGCTCACGGCTGAATCGACCCAGCTCGGGATCGCCAACCTCGATGGCACCCTCCCCCTCGTGGTTTTCCCAGGACTTCCCAATAATCAGGCCTATACCGTTGCGGCACGTGCAACTTCGCGAGCAAACTCCGAAGTTGAATCCGCATTTGGTTGTCAGGACGGAAACCCGCCGATTCTCAACGGCAACAGCGTCGACGTTTTGGTCAATTTGATCGACCACCTTCCTCGAATTGCTGGCGCCTATGATGTGACCAACACATTCAGCATCACCGACGCAATCTGCAACCCTGACGGAGTCGGCGGTTATAACGGCGTACTTCCAGGCGGCGTCTGCCTTGCGATTGACCTTATCGGCCGTCTTGCCACTGACCCTGCCAGCTTCTTGGTGGGTGAAGGTAATGGCGACACCGGCCTCATCGGACTGATTGTCGACTACCTTCCCGACAACGGACTTCTTGGCGATCTCAAGAATGCGATCAACTCGTTCCTAAACAACGGCTTCATTGCGGGTCTGGGTCGTGATGCGTTGAACGGCTTCTTCGAAACTTGGATCAACGACAAAGCACCATCGTGGGTTAAGGGTACAGTCGATATCACCGGCGACATCTATGAATCACTCAAAGAGTTCAAGGTTTCCGGCGTTTTACGCATTGCTCATGAGCCCGACGCTTCGTTCGACCCGAACACCAATCAGGTCATCGGAATCCTGGCTGCAGACCCAATGGGCGTGAAACCCGGCAAGCAGGTCTGGGAAGACATCACCGTATTCTGGACCGGCGCATGTGCTCCGAACGCCCCTGCAGCTTGCCGTGAGCGAACGTTCAGCGCAGGTGACCTCGGCGCCACTTCAAGCGTTATCGAAGGTTATTTCACGGGTAGCGTGGTGCCGATGGACGACCCAGAAAACCCAGGTTACGGCCTCGTGATCGACGACCACACCCTGTCCTTCAATTACGGTGTCCTGATTCTTGGCATCATCGAACAAGTCGTGTTGCCAAGCATCTTTGGTCAGAACGTCACCAGCATCGACAGCGCACTCAACGAACTGATCAGCCTCGCATTTGGCGGTGGTGATGGTTGTGAGGCACTTGGTCAATCGATTGCGGACTCGGTTGGTGGCGGAGACACCGTCAAGAATCTCAGTAAAAACCTTTGCAATAATATGCTCCAGTCGGCTTCGGACGGCATTCGTTCGTTCCTCACCGAGAACCTCACGGTGGCCGGCGAGGACAACTTCCTCATCGGCACGCCTGACGGCAAGCCTTGCCGCCTCCACGAGCCAGCGATTTACTCGGGTGAATGGACAGGCAAGCCACTTCCTTACATTGAGGACCTTGGTAGCCCCACGCTTGAGTGTGATTGGGAAGTCAAAATCAAGGTTTCTGCTTCGGAAATCATCGACACCGACGGAAGCTTCTCGGGACGACGAACCAGTTTCTAAGCTCGACCCGACCGTGATTTCAAAAAACCCGCCTCCGAGCGGGTTTTTCTTTTTCTTGGTGGTTTCGTGCCCTCGAATCCTTCGTGCCTAAGTTTGCATCTGAAAAATAAGACGAGGTACATCATGGAAACAGAAGACAACTTTGAGGATCCACCGGATATCGGCGACTTTCACGGAAATAAACGTGAACTCATCAAACGCGGCATGGAGCGCGGAGAACTTACTTGGAAGGAAATCGAGGATGCACTCCCACCTAAACACATCTCAGCCACCGAGCTGGAGGTGCTGCTCTTCACGCTGAAGAGCTTGAGGGTCAAGGTGTCTGGCCGACCGGTTCGCAATAAGTAACGAGGTCATCAGACTCGTAGCCGAGAGTCTCCAGGCACTCTCCAAGCAAGTAGATCGACCCGTAAACAACCACAGGAAGCGGCCCGGCAGCCCGCCGTGCCGCTTTCATCATCTCTATTGTGGAACCACACGCTTTCAGCCGCGGTATCCACTCCAGCAGCATATCTGGCGAAGCTGTTCGTTTGGTCATCATCTCGACACCGAAGATTGGAGCCGTGGCCGAAGCCAATGGTGCAAAAAGCCGACGCATGTCTTTGTCTTTGGACGCTCCAACAACAAATGCCCCGACCTTATGTGCTGCGAGCCTTCCAAAGAGCTGCTTCGCACCCGCAGGGTTATGAGCTGCGTCTAGGATCCACGGCCCTTCCAACCCCACACTCTGAGTGGTCAGGAAGTGCATCCGGCCCGGCCACAAGGTTGCCGCCAACCCGTAGGCCGCCTTTTCGGCATCGAAGGTCTCTCCCAAATAGGTCTTGGCGGCTTGGACGGCAGTCGCTTGATGACGACTTTGAATCGTAGCCTCATCCACTTCGAAATCGACTCCGGCAACACTCGCCTCAGGCGCGCGATCCCGCAGCACAGCGAGGGCTTCGGCGTGGTCTTGTGCACCAATCACGGCTGGGACACCGCGTCGAAAAAGTGCCGCTTTTTCACCAGCGACAGCCTCGATCGTCGTGCCCAGATACTGTTCATGGTCCATGTCGATGCAGGTGACGATGGTGAGCGCAGGCTCAATCGTGTTCACGGCATCCAGGCGACCACCAAGGCCCACCTCCCAAACCACGACATCGACTTTGAGTTCCGCAAAAATCTTTGCGCCCATCAGAGTGGTGAGTTCAAAAAACGTCAGAATGGGGTCGGAGTCGGGTCGACCATAGGTCTTGAGAAGTGGCCTGCCCGTGCCCAACACCAGGTCGCGCGACACAGGAGCCCCGTTGACTCTAAAACGCTCACGCACTTCGATTAAATGCGGACTGGTGTAGAGCCCAACGCGCAGGCCATGTGCCTGAAGAATGCTCGAGAGCATCGCACACGTGCTGCCTTTGCCATTGGTACCGCCAACAATGATGGCAGGCACACAACGCTCCGGATGCCCCTCAAGAGAAAAGGCCCGACGCATGTTGTCGAGCCCTAGCTTGATGGCGAAAAGATTTTGGTCGTAGAGGCGTGTCGAAAAAGCGCGCCAAGGATCGGCCATAACGGGCTCAGGCGTTGCGGTACTCGAAATGATCGTGCAGTTCCAAGTATCGAATATTGCGATCGAGCGCCAATTCGTCTGTGACGGTAAGCACGCCCTTTTTGTCGATGCTCACGAGTTCGTCGCGAATCAACTCTCCAAGCAACTTCTTCACCTCACCAAACTCGATGCCCAGAATGTCGGGCAAATTGTCAGGGACCGGTGTTGGCTTGCGACCTGCATTCAACCATTCGGCGCGCAGCTGATGAAGCATGCGAGCCTTGGTCTTACGAAGGGCATAATTTGAAATTCTGAACTGAGCTTCGGTCAGTCGTTTCGCCATCTTTTTCATCATACGAATCGAGATGTCGGCGTTGCTGCGCAGCATATTTTCGAATTGTGCGGCGTCGATCTGAATCACGGTCGCGTCTTGCGTAACCGTTGCAGTTGTTGGGCGAGCTTGTTCACTCAACAATGCAATCTCGCCGCAGAAATCTCCTGCTGCGAGTTCTTCGATGACGATCTCCGTATCAAAGACGCGCTTTGTCATTCGCACCCGACCAGATTTGATGACGTACATCTTGTTCCCGGTCTCGCCCTCTCTAAAGAGAACGGTACCTGCGGGACACTGTGTCACGCCCTTTTCTTCTTTCGCTTTCGTCGCCAAGTCGAACCTCGCTTCAAACCCTCAAGAACCTAACGGCCTCCAACAACCCAGCAATCACGTGATTGCTTGATCTGCCGCCGCATAGTGGCACAAATAACCCGTCAGATGGAACCACGGAAATACCGTATCTTCACGAACCTGCCGTCTTACCAATCTGAGATGGCTTATTCTAGCTCGCAATCGCCAAAATGCGCCAGTGCGTATTGCCGCGAACCCACTACCCGCCCCGTAATGCAACCCGTCAACCTCTGATGGCAGGAACCCTTTCGAGCGCATAAACCTTCACATCAACACCGGGCGAGGTGACGGCATGCACAGGGGACTTGGCATCGGTCTCAAAACCGGCCAGACGAAGTGATCCCTCCTCGTGAATTTCGTAGATCGCTTCGTGAGCTGGATACGGAACATGGTGAACCCGCCCCGAATACAATTGCGAACTTTTCGGGTTGTACGAAAAGAGCCGATATCGCTCCAAAAGAAAGAACTCTAATGAGCCCGGTTCAGGCACCGCAAGCCGTTGTCCAGCCTGATAGGTGATATGTGTTTTTGATTCGTCGGATTTTCGGTCACACACGTAATCAATGGACGTCTGACCGGTTGGAGCGCTCATTTTGGCGTCAAAATAAGGCAGATGGAAAAAGCGGCGCGCCACACGAACCGCCAAAGCCTGATTGCAGTCCAGCGAATAAAACCAGACCCCTGGTCGGCCGTGTTCATCAAAAACATAAGTCCGAACGTTGAGTTCCAAAAAGTTAGAGATGCCAGGCAGTGCGGGGCAAAAACGTGGTCGAATCCCACGCATATAAAATGGGACAAGCCCAACAAACGCCCTGCCCTCAAAGGTATCAACCGTCAATCCTGGCGGCAGCGTGGCTTGAATATCCTCGGCCGGAAACTCCCAATGCAAAAAGAGTAACTCCTTCCAGGACTGATACATTACATGAGGCCGACCTTCTGGTTTGGCGCAGACGGCAAGCCGTTGATCGGCCGTTGGCATGTTCATCTCAGCACCTCTAGTGCCCCTACCAATACATCTGCTTCCGTGGCGCCTTCGACCAGGACTCGCCCGAGAGGTTCTGCGGTCCAAAGCGCGGTCATAACGGTCTTCACCACGTTCAAAGCTCCAGCAGCTTGGTCGAATCGAGTGCGTTGATGAGCGCTCGTGTATGTTGATGAGACGTGGGATGAGCCTGAGCAAGATGACCCAGATGGTGAATTAGAAATCGAAGGTCCTCGACATGATCCACGTCGTACCAAAACGGCAGGACAGCGTAAGTAAGACCGGCGGCGAGGCATCGATCGACGGTTTGAGAGAACACCGCTTCGGTGCTCCACGAAATCCCATCGAACGGTGCCTGGTGCGCTTCTTTCAAGGCGATGAGGTAGTAGCCACCGTCGAATGATGGGCCGATCACGACATCGACTTCGTCGAGCATCTGCACAGCACGCTTGATATGCTCCGCGGGTAATGTCGGCGAGTCGGTGCCCACGAAAACAACATGACCCGCGGACTTCAGCCGTGATTCAAGCAACGAGAACATCCGGTGGCCAAGGTCTCCCGATGGCTGCTCCTCGAACTCAAAACCAGCTTGGCGCGCACAATCAAAACCGTGGTGTGAAACGTCACCCGCATGGGCAATCAGACCGGTAAGGCCTGATTCTACGACGGTCGCGACCGTATCCGCGATGAATGCTTGATGGCACGCCGCCGCCAACTCTGGCCCGATCGTCGCGGCAAGGCGCGTCTTGACCTTCCCGGGCACGGGCGCTTTTGCAAAGATGACCACTTCAGCGGTCATTTTCGTCCACATATTGCGCAAAGATTGTGTACAAAATCTTGTATCCCGCCAGAACCGTTCCCTTGACGGTTCCCGTGATCTTCGAAACACCGACGCGTTTGCGGTAGCTCACGGGCACTTCAACGGTCGGAATCCCCATGCGGGCCGCCTTGACCTGCATCTCGACGGTCCAGCCGAAGTCCCGGTCCTTCATGTTGATGCTTTCCAACGCAGTCCATCGAATGGCCCGAAATGGTCCCAAATCCGAGTAATAATAATCGTACAAGAACTCGACCAGTGTGCACGCGAGCTTGTTGCCCACAACCGCCTGCGGCAAAAGCGCGCCGCGCTGTCGTGCGCCGATGGTCCGGCTTCCGATCACCAAGTCTGCGTCGCCCGCGATGATAGGATCGATGACTCGAGGCAATTCATCGGGATGGTCACTAAAATCGGCATCCATAAAGACGATCACGGTAGGCGGGTCTTTTGCGATTTCGGCAATTCCCGCAAGGCAGGCTGCGCCGTAGCCTCGAACGGGCTCGCTCACCACAATGGCACCGTGCTCCCGCGCGATTTCAGCGGTGCGGTCAGTGCTGCCGTTATCCACGACAATCACCCGTCGAACCCAGGACGTGGGCAGCGCGTCCAACACCTGCCCCAAGCTCTCTTCTTCGTTCAGCGCCGGTATCATGACGTCGATGGTCATATCCTTTGGCCGACGCAAACCGGTTCGATCGGGCCACCAAACCCCGCCGTTTGCGACTCCGACCCGTGACTTCGCTCGTCTCGACATCCACTGTCCTTTTCGTTAGCTTCGCGCGGCATATTAGCCACGTGACCCGCACTAAACAAGGCGAGGAACGACATGGAAGACTCGAAGTCAAAGCAATACTCGGCAGCTGGCGTGAACTTAGACGCCGCCGACGAGTCGGTCGCGCGTTACAAGGAGCTCGTGCGTGAGACCCGAATTCCGGGCGTCTTGTCGGATGTCGGAGGTTTCGGCGGGCTCTTCGCACTGCGCGATGCAGGTCTGGAATTGCGTGATCCCGTCATGGTTTCCGGCACCGATGGAGTCGGAACCAAACTCAAGATTGCGTTCGAGATGGACCAACATGACACGATTGGCATCGATTGTGTCGCCATGTGCGTCAACGACGTGATTGTCACTGGCGCACGCCCGCTCTTCTTTCTGGATTATCTGGCCACCGGGAAACTGAATCCCGACCAGGCTGCTCAAATCGTTCATGGAGTCGCGACAGCCTGCATCGAGAGCGGTTGTGCTCTGATCGGTGGCGAAACCGCAGAAATGCCTGGGTTCTATTCCACTGGCGAATACGACGTTGCGGGGTTCTGCGTTGGAATCGTGGAACGCGACGCCTTATTGAAACCAGAAAACGTTCAAAACGGCGATGTCTTGATCGGCCTGAACAGCACTGGTTTTCACAGCAACGGCTACAGCCTTGTCCGCAAAGTCGTCGCCGACCGCGGCCTCGATTTGACCCAATCCTATGGACTTGAAACCACACTTGGGGACGCGCTTCTGGCACCTACGCGTCTCTACACCCGTGCCATGCAGGCCGTGCCTCATGTCAAAGTCGCTTCGCATATCACCGGCGGCGGCTTCCACGAGAATATCCCGCGAGTGATGCCCGCGGAGCTCGGTGTTCGGCTCGACGCATCGTCGTGGGAAGTCCCCTCGGTGATTCGCTTCATCCTGGAGGCCGGAAAGATCGACACGGCCGAGGCCTATCACGTGTTCAACATGGGCATCGGGTTCGTGATGGTGGTGGCTCCAGAACACAGCGTAGACACGGTCAAGAGGCTGAGTGACGCAGGGTTCAAGGCTCAGGAAATCGGCCACGTTACATCTGTTCCAGGCGTTCATATCCAATGAAAACTGCCTCCACGCTCTTAAAGTATCGGTTAAAGTCAATTCGGCACGCCAGCGGCTCGCGCGGGGGACGCGGACTCGTCGCAGGAATTGTCGTCATCGCTGGGGTTCTGGCGACAACAGGTTGGATGGCCCAAGACGTGTTGATCGAGGCGTCGACGGCATGGACTGCCCAAATGGGGCGTGCCGTTATGCTCCCGGGGCTTCGCGCCCTTGAGGTCGCGTTCTGGGCAGCCGCGTTTCTGGCGTCCATCCAGTGTTTTCGCGTGATGGAACTGCTCTTTCGGCGCGAAGACATTCTGGCGCTCTCATTATTGCCCGTCCCAACCAGCGGACTTCTGGCGGAACGAACCGCCACGGCCGTGGTCGAAGCCGTCGTTTTTGGTCTGGTGGGCTCAAGTTTTTTTGCCGTACTCCTGCTTAGTCACCCGCTTGTATTCTTGCTTTGCGCAACGTTGATGATCGGCGGGCTGGTGGTTTCCTCGTGCATCACTTTAGGGGTCGTCATGTGGTTCGGCGGCCAATATGGGCATCCAGACGCCAAGGTGGGAGGTGACGTATACGGAGGCACCGGCGCCGCGTTCATCTACGCTCCTGGCGCGGCGCTCGCGGGTTCACTCGCCGTTTTGGTCCTGCTTCAACTTGCATTGGGCGAGGTGTTGAAGGCTGGGTCGGTGACACGGGCATTCTGGATGGGCTTGGGATTGGTTGGCATCGCCTCGGTTCTAGGCATTGCGACCGCGCGGCGTGAGTTTCCGCGATTCCATCTTATCGCGGCATGGTTTCGCGAAGCCGATACCGTTGGGTTCACGACCGATGTCGAATACCAAACGACGCGATGGGAACCGACGTTTTTAGAGAAATTCGTCAAGGCTCCCCTGCCGCTTCGCCGCACGTGGATTCAACTTCGACGCCATAATATGGTCTCGGATAACGTCGAATCACTTCTCTACGCTGGCGCGCTGATCTCGTCGTGGTGGTTGATTGGTGACGGTCTGACGCCCTTCTTCATCGCGCCGATGATCATCACACTCACCATTCATCCCTGGCGCCGCGCCGAAGCTCGTGTGCTGGGAAACGCGGCAGCAACAACGTTGCCCATCACGTTACGCGACGAAATCGTCGCAACGACGGCTTATATCTCATGGGATATCCTGAAGCGCTCTGCGGCCTACGGCGGCGTGTTGGCGTTGGTGTGTTGGCATCATGGCGTTCAGTCTCCTTGGATTGCGCTGGCCGCGATCTTCACGCCGCTCGCGCTGCAAGGCGTGTACACCGCACTTTGGGTGGTTTCTAAGCAACGACCGGGGGCATTGGTTCCGGTCATCACAGCCGCGCTCCTGACGGCCGTCGCGGTGTGGTCTATCCCTGTCGCGGCCGCTCTTTGCGGTGTGTTGAGTCTCTTTTGTTTTTCAAGCGGATGGGCTGCGGGCTCGGCGATGGTTTTGGAGTTGGAATCATGAGTGTTTTGGCAGTCTCCGAACTGAGCAAGTCGTACCGAAAAATCAAAGCCCTGAATGACGTGAGCTTTGAGGTTAATCCTGGTGAGTTCATCGGCCTTATCGGGCCAAACGGAGCCGGAAAATCCACGCTCATGAATACCGTGATGGGCCGAATCGCGCCCAATCATGGGTCGATTCACGTGCACGGCGTAAACGTCATGGACGCCACGGTCGAAGCGCGCAGGCATATTGGTTTTGTGCCACAAGACTTGGATTTACACGGTTATCTGACGGGCGAAGAGTACCTACGTTTTGTCGCAGACCTTCGAGGTTCCTCGACGGACCAGGAGATCGAAGACCTGCTCGCGTTGACCGAACTGAGCGCAGCCAGACACCGAGTCGTTAAGGAGTATTCCGGCGGGATGCAGCGAAAACTCGCGATCGCCGCGGCACTGGTCGGGCGCCCGCCTCTGCTCATTTTGGATGAGAGCTTTGTGGGCCTCGACCCAGAATCAACCTACCGCATCCGTAAACGACTCGAAGAACACCGGGAAAACGGTGGCGCGGTACTTCTGAGTTCCCATATCCTGGAAATGCTAGAGCGCGTTTGCACCCGAATCGTGATGTTGGTGCAGGGTGAATTGGTTATGGATAAGTCGATGGACGAGCTTCGAGCCGAGTTCGGCGAAGACGGTGACCTGACCCACACCTACCTGAAGCTAGCCGGCAAATTGGACATCAATCCTTAGATTCGATGTTCCAAGCCTTTCTCATTGCGGCAACGGCTGCTCTTTTTTGAGCGTCGGTTTCGGCGTTCGGAGCCTCGAAACGACGTTTTGGCTCGTCGACCAGATGGCAGGCAACCAAATGACCCGGTTCGGCTTCTTTGAAAGTCGGGACTTCCTTAGTGCATTTCTCCCACGCAAATGGGCAACGGGTATGAAAGACACAGCCGCTTGGTGGGTGCAACGGACTTGGCACATCGCCAGAAAGCACAATGCGTTCACGGGTCGATTCGACCTCGGGATCGGGAATCGGCACTGCTGAAATCAACGCCTGTGTGTACGGGTGCATCGGGCGTTCATAGAGGCGCCCCCCATCGGTAAGCTCAATCATGTTACCCAGATACATCACGGCAATTCGCGTCGAGATCTGCCTGACTGCAGCAAGGTCGTGGGCGATGAACAGGTAGGTCAGGTCGAACTCGCTCTGAAGGTCCTCGAGCAAGTTGATGACCTGAGCCTGAATCGAGACGTCCAAGGCAGAGATAGGCTCGTCACAAACGATGAAATCGGGGTGGGTGGCCAGTGCCCTAGCGATTCCGATTCGCTGCCGTTGCCCCCCCGAAAACTCATGCGGATAACGGCGGACAAAACGAGGGTCCAAGCCTACGATATCCATCAAATCCTGAGTCTTTTTCATCAGGTCTTGGCCCGTGGCCAACCCATGAACACTCAGTGGCTCGCCGATGATGTCGCCGACCGTCATGCGTGGATTCAAGGACGCGTAGGGGTCCTGAAAAATCATCTGCAGGTTACGTCGTAATGGGTGAATCTGGCGTTTGCTCAGGGTCGTGAGTTCTTGGCCCTTAAACTTCACCGAGCCGGCTGTCGGCTTGTAGAGCTGAATCAGCGCACGTCCTGTCGTGGACTTGCCGCAACCCGACTCACCAACAAGACCAAGCGTCTCGCCCTTGATGATATCGAAGGTCAAGCCGTCGACGGCTTTGACGCGATTCACCTCTTTGCGAATCAACGCACCGCGATAGATCGGGAAGTGCATCTTGAGATCGCGAACTTCGAGGAGAACTTCATCCATGATTCGCTTCCTTAGACTCGGCCTGGCTTTCACGGGCTTTCTTCTCGAACTTCTCGACCTTTTCGGAGCTCGCATGCGTGCCCAGTTCAGCCTCAAATACTTCGGTGGCGCGCCAGCATTGTGAGATGCGCCCCGGTTCGACTTCGACGGCCGGTGGCCATTCTTGGTGACATTTCGACATTGCCCATGCGCAACGTGGCGCAAAAGCACAACCTGGAATCGGTTTGGACACGTTTGGAGGTCGACCTTCAATCGGGATCAACCGCTCGGCCCGCCCTCGATCCAGACGAGGAACGCTTTTCAGAAGGCCCACCGTATAAGGGTGTGCCGGACGCTCAAAGAGCTGTCGCGAGGGCGCGGATTCGACCACCCTCCCCGCGTACATAACCACGATTCGGTCGGCCATACCTGCAACGACGCCAAGGTCGTGCGTGATGATGATAAGGCCGGTGCCGAGGTCACGGCGTAGGTCCTTCATCAGTTCCAGAATTTGGGCCTGAATCGTGACATCGAGCGCCGTCGTGGGCTCGTCTGCGATAAGGAGTTCCGGCTCATTGAGCAACGCCATCGCAATCATCACGCGCTGACGCATTCCGCCCGAAAACTGGTGTGGATACTGGTCAAAACGCTCGCTTGGTGCAGGAATACCCACACGTTCCAGCATCTTGATGGCTTTGGCCCGAGCGTCTTCGGTTCCCATATTTTGATGAATCTGCAGAGGCTCGATCAGCTGCCGACTCACCTTCAAAAAGGGATTCAGGCTGGTCATCGGGTCCTGCCAAATCATCGAGATTCGGTTTCCACGAATCTTGCGAAGCTCCGCCTTAGGCATCTTCAACAGGTCCTGGCCTTTGAAGAGAATCTCGCCGCCCGGGATGAAGCCTGGAGGCTGCGGAATCAGGCCGAGTACCGAAATCTGCGTCACGGATTTGCCGGAGCCGGACTCGCCCACGACCCCCAGTGATTCGCCCGCCATGATTGAATAAGACACGCCATCAACGGCCCGAACGATGCCTTCGTCGGTCTTGAAGTAGGTCTTCAGGTTCTTGAGTTCAAGAAGTGGGATCTGCTCGGCCATATCAGTCTTTCCGCAGCTGTGGGTCGAGTGCGTCGCGTAAACCATCACCAAGGAAATTCAGGCTCAGCAAGGTCGCGGCGAGCGCAACGCTTGGCCAGATAATCAACCACGGAGATGTCTCCATGAGCTGGCGGCCTTCGCTGATGAGCGCTCCCCAAGAGGTTTGAGGGGCTTGAACGCCAAGGCCAAGAAACGACAGGAATGCTTCTTCGAGCATGACTGCCGGCACGGTCAACGTCGCATAGACGATGATGGGACCGAGTGCGTTTGGAATCAGATGTTTGAAAATGATGCCGGAATTCGAAACACCGATGGTCTCGGCGGCTTCAACGAACTCTTGGTTTTTGAGGCTGATGACCTGGCCACGAACGATTCGCGCCATGGTGAGCCATTGAATCGCACCCAACGCAAGGAAGAGTAGATAGATTTTCTGCCCAAAAACCACCATGAGCAGGATCACCAAGAACATGAACGGCAACCCATAAAGGATGTCGACCAGTCGCATCATGATGTTGTCGACCTTGCCCCCCAGGAATCCCGCAGTGGCGCCCCAGGTCACCCCAATCATGAATGAGACCAACGTCGCCAACAAACCGACTGCCAGCGAAATACGGGCTCCGTAGACGGTTCTGGTGAGCAAGTCTCGTCCCAGCTTATCGCTGCCCAAAATATGGGTTCGAGGCATCGGCAAGCCGACGTATTCAGCCTTTGAAATCAAGCCGTCCGAGTCCTTGTCGACTCGGTTGATCATTTCCTGCGCCTCACCCGAACTCACGAGCTCGACCAATTTGCCGGTTTCCTTGGGTTGCATCAGGTTGTCCGCACCCGCATCGCAAGCAAATACGGTGGGATCCTCAATCGGAGCCATGCTTCTTTTGATCATCGCCCAGCGAGCACAATCGGGAATGAACTTGTTTGGCGAAACGCGGCTAAGCGGCGCATCGACGTACTCGTCGTACGAAAGCGCACCGCTTTTATCCAAGTCGAGGTTCGAAAATTCTAGGCTGCGATAAGCATCGACGATTTCGCGTGGCTCCACAAAACCGTCTTTATTCGAATCGGTATTCTCCCAAGACAGAAGTCCTGCCTGAGAAAGCTCGTAGAAATGGGAGGGAACGCTGCGCGCGCCGGGCGGTTTTGGAACCACCCACGTGTGCTGCTCCTCCATCATGAACCCTGTTCCATATTGTGACACGACTTCGTAAAGCAATGCAGTCAAGGCGATGAGAATCAAAATGGCACCGCTGATCAGCGCAGCCCTGTTTTTGCGAAGACGTTGAAAGGCATCAGCCCAAAGGCTGGAGCCCTTCTCCAGTTCGCCATGTGTGTTCGAGTCTGCCATCAGTCGTCGTAACTCACGCGGGGGTCGATCAGGGTGTAAAGCACATCCACGATCATGTTCAGAAACACGAGAATCGTGCTGTAAAGAATGATGGTTCCAAGAACCAAATTATAGTCGCGATTAAGCGCAGACCGGACGAAATGGGTGCCGATGCCTGGAAGGCTGAAGATTTCTTCAACCACCACTGAGCCCGTCAACAAGGCGGCAGTTGCAGGCCCCAGGTAAGAAACGACCGGCAGAAGGGCTCCCTTGAGCGCATGGCGCATCACGACCATCGTTTCAGTGAGGCCCTTGGCCCGTGCGGTCCGAATGTAGTCTTTGCGAATCACTTCGAGCATTCCGCCGCGGGTCAATCGCGCCACGTAAGCAGCGTAATAAAGCCCGAGTGTGAAGCTTGGCAGGATAGAGTCCGAAAACGACTCCCAACCCACAGCGGAGAACCAGCCTAGCCTGAGGCTAAAAAGCATGATCATCAACGGACCAAGCACGATGCTTGGCACACTGACGCCCACCATAGCGACGGACATCGTGCTGTAGTCCACCATCGTGTTTTGGCGAAGACCGGCAAGAAGACCTGCGGGGATGCCCAGCAGCAGCGAAATCAGAAGCGCCTGAAAACCAAGTTGAATCGTGTATGGAAGCCCTGATTTGAGCGTCTCGATCACGGTTAAATCGGTCTTCATCGATTGGCCAAGCGAGCCCGACGCCAGTGTTCCAAGATACAGAAAATACTGAGTCTCGCCCCACTCACCCGGTCCAATAATCGACACTGGACCAAGGTTTACGACCGAATCTGGTTTCCAAAACGAACAGTTTTGCACCGGCGACAAAACCTCACCGGAATAGACGGGAAAGACCGGCCTATCCAGGAAGTTGTCTTTCACACACGCGCACGTGTTGGCTTCACGCTCTTTGAGGCACGGATTGCTCGGTGCTTGTCGCGTTAGCCACAACGAAAGTGTGATGATGACGAGCAAAACTGCGATGCTCGCCAAAAGGCGTCGAAGGATAAATCGCGTCACGTCGGCCTCTTATTACTTCGACGGAAGCGACATGTACTTGAACAAATGCACGTCGCGGTTATGAGGCTCGAAGCCTTTCACGAAGCGAGAGATGAGCAGGTTGCTTGCATAGTAGTACACCGGAATGATCGGCCCACGCTCGAGCAAGATGGTCTCTGCCTGCTGAAGAATCGCGATACGTTTGGTCTTATCGACCTCTTGCTGCGCTGACTTAATAAGCGCGTCGTATTCCGCGTCTGCCCAACCTGTGTCGTTGTTGCCGTTTTCTGCGGTCCACATGTCCAGGAAGGTCATTGGGTCATTGAAATCGCCAATCCATCCCGCACGCGCGACTTGGTAGGCCATCGTGTCGACATCCTGCAGGTAGGTCTTCCACTCTTTATTGTTCAACTTCACGTCGATATTCAGGTTCTGTTTCCACATCGCCTGAACCGACTCGGCGACCAGCTTGTGGTTTTCGTCGGTGTTGTAAAGCAATTCAACAGCTGGGAAGTCCTTGCCATTGGGGTAGCCGGCCTCGGCCAATAGGTCTTTTGCTCGTTTGATGTTGTACGCCGTTTTGGTCGTCGACGTGTAGCCTGGCATGGGTGGAACAAACGACTCAGCAGGCTTGTACAGGCCGTTGAGCGTGTTGTTGACCAACGAGTCGCGGTCGATGGCCAGCGATAACGCCTGACGCACCAGAACATTGGTGGTTGGGGAATCGGCCTTCGAGACGTTCACACGGTAATAATACGTGCCAAGAAGCGGTTCTTGTCTGAAGTCAGGATGGGTCAAGAGCGCCGTGATTTGCGCAACAGGAAGGCCCGAGCCGGCCCAGTGAAGTTCACCGGTTTTGTACGCGTTCACGCGGGCGTTCGAATCCGAGATGATACGGAATCGAATGCTCTTCAGATTGACCGAGGCCTTGTCCCAGTAATGCTCGTTGAGCTCGAACTTGATTTCCTGCTGAGGCTGGTAGGAAGCCAGACGGTAAGGACCGTTCGAGACGATATTCTCGGGTTTGGTCCATTCATCACCTTTCTCTTCCACGGCCTTCTTAGGCACAGGAAAGAATGTGTAGAACGCCGTGAGCTCGGGGAAATACGGGGTTGGGTTCACCAGAGTAACGACCAAAGTCTGCGCATCCGGGGTTTTAACGCCGACCGTTTCCCAATCACCAGTGCCAGCTTCAGCCTTATTATAAGCCTCCGCGCCGTCGATAACCCACATCATCGATGCGTAGTCTGCGGGGAAACCGTTGGTCAGCACGCGACGCCACGAAAACGCGAAGTCTTCTGACGTGACCGGCTCACCGTTGGTCCATTTGGCATCCGAACGAAGTTTGAACGTATAGGTTCGAGCGTCGTCACTGAGTGTGTAGGACTCGGCCACACCGAAATTCAGTAGTTTGGACGTGTCGGTGAGACCTTCTGTGGTTGGGCCAGGCATCAACAAACCTTCAAAAAGGTTCATTGCAATTTCGCCCTCAACCGCACCGCTCATTTTGGCGGGGTCCATGGTCTCGGGGTCGGCCGTCAGTGCGGCTGTGAACTCCGTGGCGTTTGAGCCGGCAACGAACTCTTCGACCGGTTTGGTCTCAGTCGCTTTACCCTCGGGTTCTTTCTTGTCGCAACCCATCACCAAAGTCATGAGTGCGATTGCGCACAGGTACCGAAATCCGTTCGTCATCATCGAGTATCCTCGGAGTATCAAATAAGGCCCCCTCTTCTAGCGACAAAGCCTTCGAAGTGTCAATCGGGCAGGCCTCACAACACGCGCTATGTGAGTGTTTACTGACTTAGCCAATCCTGATAATTGTCGGCAAAATCGAAAATCTGGGCAGCCTGAGGCAAAAATGACGACCGTGCATCACTATAAAAGCAATCTTCGCGACATCCTTTTCAATCTCTTCGAATTGCATGAGGTGCAAAACACCACGTTGGCCTCACCGCGCTTCTCGTCGATGGATGAAGCCACAGTACGAGACGTCTTGAGCGAATTGGAGAAGTTCTGCACGCAAGAACTCGCCACTAGTTTTGCATCGGCCGACCGCGAAGGCCTGACGTTCGACGGCAAAGGCAATGTGCATCTGCCGGCCTCGCTCAAAAAGAGCCTCGCCGCGTATTGGGAAAACCAATGGCACCTCTTTGAATTGCCCGAGAGCCTCGGTGGTTATGGTGCGCCTCCTTCCGTAATCTGGGCCACATTCGAGATGATGGCAGGCTCCAACCCATCCGCGATTTTCTATATTTTTGGTGGTTTCATCGCCAAGACGATCGAACGCTTGGGCACACCAAGCCAAAAAGAGCGTTACCTCAAAGCTACCGTCGAGAACATCTGGGGCGGCAGCATGGTCCTTACCGAGCCCGACGCTGGCAGCGACGTAGGAGCAGCCCGCACCAAGGCTCGCCATATCGAAGGTGATGTCTGGGAAATCGAAGGCGTAAAACGCTTCATCACCAACGGTGATTTCGACGCGACTGAAAACATCGTCCACCTTGTTTTGGCGCGACCTGAAGGCGCGGTCGATAGAGTTGAGATTCAACACGGCGGTGGATGCAA
>CAYMYJ010000076.1:0-19556 GCA_964394615.1 uncultured Bradymonadales bacterium
CCTGGCGCCATCGTCGAAGTCCGCACCGAAGCCTGGCGAGTCCTAAGAACCGAAAGAGCCTCCGACGGGTCACTTGTGATTCACGTCAAAGGTGTGTCGGAACTGGTGCGTGACCGCGAGGCCATCTTCGTCAAAGAGCTCGAAGAGCGACGCGGCAAAATCACGGTCCTTGCCCCCGAGGCCACCACATTGGTCCAAGACAGCTCGCCGGGTTTCCGCGCCAGCCTGCTGCATATGGAAAGCCTGCTTCGCCAGATTCCGCCGACCGACGACCGGCTTCATATCGGGCATCGCGCCGCGATGGACGTGCTCGACTACCAGCTTGAACCCGCACAAATCGCGCTCAACAAACCTCGTCAGCGCATTCTGATTGCCGATGCCGTAGGTCTGGGCAAAACCCTTGAATGCGGCATTTTGCTTTCAGAGCTCATGCAGCGCGGACGAGGAAAGCGAATTCTAGTCGTCGCCATCAGCTCGATGTTGACGCAATTTCAAAAAGAAATGTGGAGCCGTTTTTCGATCCCGCTGGTTCGGCTGGATTCTGTGGGCCTGCAGCGTATTCGCCAACGTATCCCGACCAACCAAAATCCATTTTATCATTTTGATAAAACGATCATTTCGGTCGATACGCTCAAACAAAATAACGAATACCGCATCCACCTTGAGCGCGCCCATTGGGACGTCATCGTCATCGACGAAGCCCATAACGTCGCTGTGCGCGGCAAGAACCAATCACAGCGTTCGGCGTTGGCAGAAATGCTCTCGCATCGCTCCGACTCGCTCATCATGCTTTCGGCCACCCCGCACGACGGAAAGCCCGAGTCCTTTGCCAGCTTGATGAACATGCTGGACCCCACGGCCATCGCCAACCCCAGCGAATACACGCCCAAAGACATCGACGGGCTTTTTGTCCGCCGGTTCAAAAAAGACATCGCCTCACAGGTGCGCATGTCATTCCCTGAACGCGAAATCCGACATGCCTCGTCGACGGCTTCTGACAGCGAAGAAGCCGCCTTTGATTCATTGGTAAACCTGACCTTCAAACAGCTCGACCAGCGCTCCGTCGGCGGCGCGATGTTGTTTAAAACCACGCTGGAAAAAGCGCTTTTATCAAGCCCTGCCGCGTGCCTGCAGACCATCGACAATCGTGTCCGAAACCTAGAGACCCACGAAAATTCCGCCAATCACCAACACGATATCGCCGCCCTCAGCAATTTAAGAAATAGCGTCGGAGCCATCGGCGTCGCGGAGTTCTCTAAATACCAACGGCTCTTAGAAATCTTGGGCGACCACGCCGAATTCAAGTGGACCGGACACAAGAAGACCGACCGCCTGGTCGTCTTTACCGAGCGCATCGAAACCCTCAAATTCTTGCAGGAAAACCTGATTCGGGATTTGGGCCTCGACCCCAATAAAGTCGCGATGCTTCATGGCGGCCTCTCAGACGTCGACCAACAGCAAATCGTCGAACAATTTGGCCAAGAAAACGCTCCCATCCGCCTGCTGCTTGCGTCGGACGTTGCCAGCGAAGGCATCAACCTTCATTACCAATGCCATCGGATGATTCATTTTGATATCCCATGGTCCTTAATGGTTTTCCGCCAACGAAACGGCCGAATCGACCGGTATGGCCAGACCGAAAAACCGCTCATCTTGTACCTGCACACCGAGTCCAATAACGCCAAGTTAAAGGGCGACGTGCGAGTCCTGCAATTGCTGGTCACCAAAGACCAACAAGCGACCATGAATATCGGAGACCCAAGCGCACTGCTGGGGGTCTACGATATCGACGCCGAAGAAAACATCACAGCCGACGTCATCGAAGGCCGGGTCGACGCTGCCGACTTCGAAAAACGCCTGGATGCCGCCCCCGAAGAGGTCGACCTCTTTGAGCTCATGCTGCGACACGAAGCCCCAAAAACCGAAAAGCCCATCTCACTCCCGAGCCTCTTTGCCTCGGAAGCCGACTACGTTCGCACCGCGCTCGAAGAGCTCGCCGTTCCCACTGCCGCAGACACCAAAGCCCATACCGTGCGATTCGAAGCCCCAGACGATTTGCTCGACCGATTCGACCAATTCCCCGCCGAAATTTATCCAAAAAACGGAACGCTGGAGCTCAGCGAAGATGCGGCCGTGATGCAGGAACAAATCGTCCATGCCCGCACCGAAGAATCGTCATGGCCCAATGTGTCCTACCTATGGCCGCTCAGCCCCGTATCCGGCTGGGTGAACGACCGCATGTCCGGCTTGTTTGGACGTCACGCGGCTCCTGTGATCATCGCACCTAAGCTGAAGCCCAACGAGTTGGTCTTTGTGATCTCAGGCATGATTCCAAACCACAAAAGCCAATCGCTGGTGCACGAATGGTTTGCCCTGGTTTTCGAAGACGGCAAATTCCAACGCTCTGAGTCCTTTGACGACCTGCGCCAGCGCATCGGTCTTCAATCCAAAACCTTGGTGAACTCGGGCACCAACATCGACCTGACGTCGGCAAACGCCCTACTGGCCCAAGCCTGCCAAGAAGCCACCAAGCTGATGTCGTTGCGCCACAAGGCGTTCAAAGAAGCATTGAAGCCAAAGCTCGACGAAGAACTGACCAAATTGGCCGACCTGGAAGAACGCCAAATCGCCCACATGAACGAACGTTTTGCAGGCAAAAGCTCGGACCGCGATGCCTTGGCCAAAGAGATCGAAGAACGCCGAATCACGCGGGTCTTCAACGAGTACGTGAATTGGGTCACTGACTCACTCACCACCGAAGACTACCCGTTCATCCAAGTGATTGGCGTGATGCAGAGCGGGATCGTCAAGTCTTAACGGGCCGATAGGGGCGCTCGTTTAATCAGCTTCGGTGGGGTTAAAGCATACGACGGCACCCGAAGACCCGAGGCATGAGCTTCTGCCAAAGCCACTTGTACGAGCTGCGCCGAATACTCGACGACGTTGGTCGATGCGACTCGGTTTTTGTCTTTGTTTTCAATCGTCATTAACAACCTCTCTCGATGACCAATTTAGGCGCTCGCGATCTCAGATTCCAGTGATTTCCGAACAAAACCTTACGGCCATTGGACAGAGTACGTCAGCTGTTGAAACGATGCGCAATTTCACCTCGAAACCCCATGCGCAATTTTACAAAGTTCGGAAAATCACGCACCTTGGCAGTTAGAGACCCATTGACGGAACGTCCTATGAATTTGAACACATCGATTATTGATCAGCAGGTGGAGAAACTCAGGGAAGACATCGCCATTCAAGCGAGGGACGAACTCGGCATTCCGGAGTCCAAGTCAAAGTCTCTTGCATTTGTGTTCTTATGTGTCCGAACTATGCTCGATCTCGACTTCGATCAGGCTTTCGACTGCCTCACAGAAGGCGGCGGTGATTTCGGAGTCGATGCGATGCATATCAGCGAAGAATCAGACGGCGAATTCGGTGTCACAATCATTCAAGGAAAATACAAAACGGATTTCACGAATCCCGCCAATTTTCCAGCGAACGGAATCGATGCCCTCATCAAAGCTATTCGTTATATTTTCGATCCTCGCTCGGAATTGGGTGCTATCAACCCTCGTCTAAACGCACAGGTAGAGCAGGCCCGATCTATGATCAGCGATGGTTATATCCCGCAGATACGGGCCATTGCCTGCAATAATGGGCTACGCTGGAATGACGAAGGCCAGCAGGCGATCGACCGAACCGGATTTGGGCAGCAAGTAACCTGGGAGCATGTTGGACCGGATGTTTTGGTGCAGATGCTGCAACGCACGAAACAAGTCAATGATTCGGTGCGCCTGGCCGGAAAAGCGATATTTGAGGATATGAAGTTTAGCCGAGTGTGTATCGGTCGAGTTTTGGTGAGCGAAGTCGCCGCCATCATGCGCAAACATGGCGACCAACTTTTGGAGCGCAATATTCGCCGTTATCTAGGGCTTCATGGCAACCGAATCAATGAAAGTATTAAAGAAACTCTGCTCTCCCCGAACGCCTCCAATTTTTATTTTTTTAATAACGGCCTGACACTGGTGTGTTCGGATTTCAACTACAACGCGCTGCAGGCGAGCGACTTTACCGTGAAGTTGGATGATCTGCAGATTGTGAACGGTGGCCAGACCTGTATGACCATCCTTAAGACCGAAGACGAACTCTTGGCCAAAGGGGAATCACTGCCCGCCGATGCCTATGTTCTGGTGAGAATCTACAAGCTACCAAAAGACAACGAAGACCTAATTCTCCAGATCACCCACGCAACAAATAGCCAGAACCCCGTGGATTTGCGCGACTTACGTTCAAACAATCAAATCCAACTTCAGCTGGAAGAGAGCATTCGTCCTCTGGGCTACACCTACCGGCGAAAACGAATGGAAGGCCCGCCTCGCGCCACAGATATAACTTCAGGCGCTGCTGCAGAAGCCGTTCTCGCTGTGTGGCGAAGTGCACCCCATCAAGCAAAGTTTCTAACTCGAGAACACTTTGGGAAGCTCTACGACACGATCTTCCAACCCAGCCTAAATGGTGCCCAAGTCGTGACCGGAGTGCTTCTCTATCGCATCGCAGAGAACCACCGACGCCGCCCAATAAGCAGTGATCCTGAGTTTGTGCGTTATGCCTCCTGCTTTATCGCCATGCAGATGGGACGTCGGCTACTTCAAGAAATGCGGATCGAGTTACCAAAACTCGACCATCGCAACTTCGACATCGCCAAGGATCTTATCGATGCGAAAGGTGACGAGTTCTATTCATCAGCTGTGCAGGATATTCAACACGCTCTAGTGGAGTTATATGGCCAACGTACAATCTCCCTTCAGCAGCTGTCCGCCACATTTCGCCGTGGTGACCTCATCGACTACCTGCTCTCCATAGATTTGGCTTAGTCACAACCGCCGTGACAACCCGCTCGCCCCGGCGTAACCTGAAAAAAACTCCAATCGGTCAGGGGCAAGTGTGTTCGTCGGTATTGAGAACTCTAACGACTTCTATTCGCAGCATTATCTCGCCGCAATTCTGGGGGGCGACCTAAAAACCCACGTCTACAACGGCTGGGCCAACGACATCGACCACGAAGACCAACCGTGGACACTCATCACCCGACTCGCCGGCGACTTCTTCAAACGCCGCGCCGCCACCGAAGCTTCGTCAGACTTCGCCAAACGCCTTGTATCGCATCGAGAGTTCTCGGCCACCTTGCTGCACGCATTAGGCTACGAACCCGGCACACGCGACCTCCTATGCGGCGACGACGCCGTCCCAATCTTCGCCGGCGTGAACCGCCCCGGCACCAACGAGCCCACAGTCCTATGCATCCCTGTGCTCAGCCGCGAAGAAGCCGTCGACCCATTGCAGTCGACCTTCCACCCCGAGCAGTTTTCACAAGATTCCCTAGACGACCTACACCCCAGCTTTTTTGAACGAAGCGTCGAAGACATCCTGACCAAAGACGTCTTTGGAATGGACGCCCCACCCCGCTTTTTGCTCGTGGTCGGCGAATCCCAAATCATCCTGATTGACCGCGCCAAATGGGCCGAAAAACGCCTCCTGCGTTTTGACCTCAACGAAATCCTTGGCCGAAAAGACTCCGACACCATCAAGGCCTTCACCGCCCTGACACACCGTGCCTCTACCGCGCCAGAAGACGGCGCCAGCGTGCTCGACGCCCTGGACGAAAGCTCACACAAGAACGCCCACGGCGTATCCCAAGACCTTAAATACGCCCTGCGTGAAGCCATCGAGCTTCTGGGCAACGAAGCCGTCTACGCGCTGAAGGCAAAAAAGCAGGGTGTTTTTGACCGCGACATGGCCGACACGCTCAGCCTTGAATGCCTGCGCTACATGTACCGCCTGCTCTTTGTCTTCTACATCGAGGCACGCCCCGAGCTCGGCTACGCGCCCATTCGTTCTGCGACCTACCTGAAAGGCTACAGCGTCGAATCCCTGCGTGACCTCGAGCTTGTTCGCCTAACCACGACCGCGGCCCGCGAGGGCACGTATATCCACGACACCATCTCGCTGCTCTTCGACCTCATCTACGACGGCGCCCAAACCACCTCTCAACAGTCGCTTGAGGCCGGCATCCAGTCCTACCAAGGCACCTTCGAACTAGCCCCACTAAAGAGCCATCTATTCGACCCCAGCCGCACACCCACACTGGCCAAGCTCTCGATCCGAAACGAGGTGATGCAAAAAATCATCCGCCTGATGTCCCTGACCAAAGCCCAGTCCCGACGCGACCGCACCGGCCGAATCTCTTACGCGCAGCTTGGCATCAACCAGCTAGGCGCCGTCTACGAGGCCCTGCTCTCGTACCGTGGATTTTTTGCCGAAGACGACCTCTACGAAGTTTCCCCCGACGCCGACAAATGGGACCCACTAGAGACCGCCTATTTTGTGACCCGCGACCAGCTCGACCGTTACACCGAAAAAGAACGTGTCCTAGAAAAGTCCGACGACCCCAACCATAAACCCGACTACATCAAACACCCCCGCGGCAAGTTCATCTACCGACTCGCCGGGCGAGACCGCGAAAAGTCGGCGTCCTACTACACACCGGAATCGCTGACCCAATGCCTGGTCAAATACGCGCTCAAAGAATTGCTCGAAGACGAAGACGGCAACTCCAAAATGAGCGCCCACGACATCCTGGACCTCAAAATCTGCGAGCCCGCCATGGGCTCGGCCGCGTTCCTTAACGAAGCCGTCAACCAGCTCTCCGAGGCCTATCTAAAACTACGCCAACGAGAGCTCTCAGCCTCTGTGACTGCGACTGGTGCGCCAGGCTCCCGCCTGGCTGCGACTCCTGAGATTCCCAACACCCAATCCCGAATCAACCACGACGACTACGCCTACGAAAAACAACGTGTAAAAACCTTCATCGCCGACAACAACGTCTTTGGAGTCGACCTAAACCCAGTCGCAGTCGAGCTCGCCGAGGTCTCACTCTGGCTGAACACCATCCACGAATCCAAAGACGGCCAAAATTTTGTGCCGTGGTTTGGCATGCAGCTGCAATGCGGCAATTCGCTGATTGGCGCACGCCGACAGGTCTACGGCCCCAAAACATTTTCGGGCAAAAAACAATCCTGGCTTGGCAAAGAACCCACAGCCGTCGGCCATAACCAAAAACGCCCCGCCGGCTCGATTTTCCACTTCCTGCTGCCTGATTCGGCCATGTCCGAATACAAAGATAAGGTCGTCAAAAAGGAGCTCGCCCCCGACGCCGTAAAGGCCATCGACGAATGGCGAAAGACCTTTTGCAAAGATTTAGATTCGGCCGACACCCAAAACCTGCAAGAGCTTTCGGACCAGGTCGACAGCCTATTTGACCGCCATGTCGTGATGTTAAAAGACATCCGCAAACGCACTACCGACCCATTTGATTTTTATGGCGCGCCCAAAAGACCCAACACCACAAACGGCCAAACCACCACCCGCGATAAAGACGCCATTTGGCACGGCGAGTTGTTTTCAGAAAACGTCCGCGCCTCTAGCCCCTATCGCAGGTTGAAGCTGGTCATGGACTACTGGTGTGCGCTCTGGTTCTGGCCCATCGAAAAAGCCGAAGAGCTACCCAACCGCGACGAATATCTGGCCGACCTAGCCATGATTCTGAGCACCAGCTTGGTTTTGAGCGCCGGCCCCGACCAATCCGATATCTTTGCCCCCACGATGCCCAAAGAGACCGCCCAGAAGCTCGCCCGCGACTTCGGCACCCTAGACGTGAATCGCCTGGTCGAAATCAACCCACGCCTAGGCCTAGTTTCCGAGCTCGCCGAGCGTTACCGATTTTTGCATTGGGAGCTTGAATTTGCCGACGTTTTTGCCGAGCGCGGTGGGTTTGACCTCATCCTAGGGAACCCACCCTGGCTCAACGTTGAGTGGAACGAAGCATCGGTCATGGGCGACGTCGACCCGATCTTTGTGCTCAAAAAAATCTCGGCATCTGATGTGGCTAATCTGAGAACTGAAGCCCTCACAAATATACCAAGCCTTCAAAAACGTTATTTTTCAGAATTCGAAGAAGCCGAAGGAACGAAAAACTTCTTGAACGCGATGCAAAACTACTCCGAACTTAAGGGAATTCGAACCAACCTTTACAAGTGTTTTTTACCACTTAGTTGGCGGATCGGAAGGACGAACGGTGTTTCGGGATTTTTGCATCCCGAGGGAATTTACGACGACCCGCGGGGCGGTACCTTCCGTGAAGGAATCTACTCACGCTTGCGCTATCACCTTCAGTTTCAGAATGAAATGGGTCTTTTCGCCGAAGTCCACCACGTCCTGACATACAGTATTAATATTGCGAGTAATGTCGGTCCGGTGAATGCCAAACATATTGCAAATCTGTTTACTGCATCAACCGTAGACACATGTTTCGAACATCATGGATTGGGCCCAGTGCCAGGTATTAAAGACGACGACAACAAATGGAACGTAAGTGGACACCGCGACCGCATCATCCATGTGAACAAAGATGTCCTCGCCCTTTTTGCCCAACTCTACGACGACGAGGGAACCCCAGCCCTACAGGCCCGCTTGCCTGCACTACATTCAATACAATTGCTGGATGTGTTACGAAAATTCGCCTCCCAACCTCGTCGTTTGGGAGATCTCAAGGACGAGTATTTCTCAACACAACATTGGAACGAAACAAATGCTCAAAAAGACGAAACCATCAAACGCGAAACCCGTTTCCCCAAAGACGCCCACGAGTGGGTCCTAAGCGGCCCCCATTTCTACGTCGGAAACCCGCTCTATAAAACCCCACGTGCCGAGTGCATAAACAGCAGCCACTACGACGTCATCGACCTCACCAACATCCCCGACGACTATCTACCCCGCACCAACTACGTCCCCGTCTGCTCACCGGAAGAATACGCCGCCCGCACCCCACGCGTCCCATGGGGCGACAAACGCCCAGTCACCGACTTCTACCGCTTCGCGAATCGAGAAATGGTGCCAATCGCAAATGAGCGTTCATTAGCTGCATGTATCATCCCGCCCCAATGTGGTCATCCACACACTTCTATCGCAACGATTTTTCGCGAAGAATTATATATGCTAGCATTAGCAGCCGCCGCCTTGTCGGTTTGCCTCGATTTCTTTATGAAGAGCACGGGTAAGGGCCACGCCAATGCCAATATACTCGCCCAGCTCCCTATGCCGAATCCAGAATATTACGGACCACTTATCGCGCGAGTCCTACGCCTTGTGTGTCTAACCACACACTATGCCGAACTGTGGAATCGCAACTTTCCGAAAATAGCAGACCAAGCAAACTGGACGGACGTCAATCCAGAACCACTACCTCCAAATCCAAGCATGTGGACTCGTGGATCCGCGCTACGCACCGACCTCGGCCGACGTCAGGCATTGGTTGAAATCGATGTTTTGATGGCGATGTCAATTAGTATGGAACTCGAAGAACTCCAAACCATCTATCGCGTTCAGTTTCCAGTCATGCGTTCATATGAACAAGACACTTGGTACGACCAAAAAGGCCGTATCGTGTTCACAAACAGCCGCGGCCTCACAGGCGTCGGCTTGGTTCGGAAATCAAACACCGAGTCCTGTTGGGAAGACGTCAAAAACATGCAGTCTGGCATCGTCAACCAAACCATCATCGACGACACACTCCCTGGCGGCCCAGTCGAACGAATCATTACTTATCACGCCCCATTCACTCGTTGCGACCGGGAAGAAGATTACCGCACCGCATGGGCCGCACTCAACTTTTTTGGTTAAATTTTAACAACACAATCGGAAACAATAACCGAATCATTTCAAAAGGTTAATCAATGCATGATTTAGATGGCCTCCAACTTCAAAACTTCCGAGCATTTAAAGACACAGGATACGTCGAGATCCGACCGTTAACTGTCATTATTGGTCGTAATTCAGCTGGTAAAAGCTCATTGTTGAGGCTTTTTCCGCTCTTAAGTCAAAGCGCCGCGACCCGAACATCTTCACCTCTTCTTTGGAACGGCGCTTTGGTTGATTTTGGCGAGTTTGGAGACGTTGTTTTTGCACATGACAAAAGCAGTGTCGTTTCACTATCGTTTTCATTTAAACCATCGAATGAACCACGCTTATTTCTTGTAGAAAATGAAAACTACGGCATTACTATTGAATTGGTTTCCACATCAAATGACCGCACTGAATTACGTTCAATTTCAATTATTGCATCAGACGAATGCCAAGCGGAAATCACTTTCGAACAAAACAAAATACAAAAGGTAACTATTAATGGAGCCGATTTCCCAGGTATCTTCCGCAGTCATTCCATATCATCCGCTTTTTTACCTGTAATTATGATCGATCACAGACGTCAGCAACTCGTTCACGACACACTTTTGGATACACAGTGGCTTTTCCATGGTCGCACTAGTCGTCAAAAGAAAATAGATGTGTTGGCAAATTTACCATGCGGAAATCGGTCAATATTAAAAGCACGAATTCTGGAAAAATGTGGTAACTGGACAAAAAGAGCAATAGCTGACATCGAGATCGATGCACTCAAGATGATTCGGCTCCAACGACGACTGTTTGCGCATCGTTTGCCCGAGGTAGCAATTTATGTGAACGATGCCTTAACAGAACTTGCTGAAAACACCGCTTATAAAGGTCCTTTTCGTGCACCAGCGCAGCGGTTCTATAGAAAGCAGGATTTGGAAGTAGGATCGGTTGATCCTAAAGGTGAAAATTTTGCGATGTTCTTTGATGCGCTTGGTGATGCTTCACAAAAAGACTTTCGAAATTGGACTAAAAAGAATTTCGGCTTTTCAATAAATACAAAGCGTTTACCCGGACATGTCTCGATATTTATCGATGATGGACGCTCAAAAAAACAAAACCTTGCCGATGTTGGCTTTGGTTATGCTCAGATGCTTCCTTTGATTGCCGAAATCTGGCAGAAAAACTATCAGAAACGTAGATTTAACCGACGAAGTAAACAGCGTATTACTATTGAACAGCCTGAACTTCACTTACATCCCGCATTGCAAGCCGCGATGGCAAAAACTATTACCGCCACTGTTGAAAACAATTTGGCTGACTTTATTATTGAGACCCACAGCAGAACAATTATCGATGCGATAGCTTTCGAGATTGAGGACGGAAACCTGTCTTCGGAAAAAGTTCAAATATTTGTCGTCGAACCCATCGCGGCTGGTTCATCAATTCGTGTGGTGACCATAAATGAATTGGGTGAATTGGAAAATTGGCCTTTTGGTTTCTTTGATGCGTTTTTGGGAGATTAAAAATGCTTTTCACACTTGATGACTCCTGTCAATTCGTTATCGATAGTGAAAATTTCACTGAAACGGTCAGTCGATTGTTAGACGCAGAATATCGCCGGGAACACGTGGTGGTAATCAATCGTGTAATCCTAAAGCTCCTCCAAAATAAAAAAGATATCTTTTCACTAACGCAATGTCGGGCATTGGAGCGAATTTCTGCAAGAATGACGGAACGACGTGCATTAACAAAAGAATTAAAAATCTCCGTAAGAATCATACAAGACGGTTCTACTTACTCTCTTGGAAATGGTGAGATTGCAGTCCCTTGGGAGTATGTAGGTATCGGCATCACGGAAATTGTGGGGGAGGATTCCAGCGATGCTGAAATATACGGAAATTTGGCACGAACCCAAATTCCAACAGGTTATCGGTCGTCTTTCCGAACAATAAATGGCGGTGGCCAAAACACACCCAAAGTCGTCGAAGCGTATTCAAGAAACCCCGTGAGGATGCCAATCATTGCAATACCAGATACAGATCGAAACCAAACAGGCGTTACGAACTCAGTACTTCACCAAACTCGTGAGGCCATTGCCACCCTTCAATCCCAATATTATGTTTGTGATTGTACTCATCTTCAGGCTCGGAAGATTGAAAGCATTATCACCATTCCATTATTGAAGGCTCTAGAAAAAAATAAGATCATGTCTGGTTTAAAAACCCTAATCCAAGCAATTGAGACAGATTTCGATGGCTGGCGTGAGTTGGATCTAAAAAACGCCCACGCTTCTTGTCGTTTTTCCGTAACACCATGTTTAGGCGATTGCAATTGCCCAGAGACAGTAGGCTTAGGACCACATTTTGCTGAGCACCTCTCCACGCTTATAATGAAATCTGGCTCTAGAGAAATCAGCAATTGGTTTGAAACCTGTCGCGACATTTGGTTAGATTGTGTTGAATTGGTTGCGTCTTATATTATCGCACCAGCACGCTCATGACTGTCTTATATATGAGATATATCTCATATGGATTTAGGCATTACTAAAATCCATATAAACTTTTTGGCCAAAATCATTTCGGTGCTTTTGGCGTATCTACAATTGAATCAGCCAGATATTCATCATTAGGTTTTAGAATGGACACGTCACAAGCCCGTGAACAAGTGGTCAGGCTGGCGTCAGACTCGCTAAGCGAAGCGCTGGGACAACCAATTCTATTAAACATCCAATGGAAGGGCTACGAGGGTACCCATCCCGTAGGCGTGATCTCACGACACATACGCGCTTTGGTCGAAGACGCCTTTCGTCGATCGCCCGAAGCACCTGAAGTTACGGTTCTGGCAGAAACGCTCGCCAATTCGGCGATTGGTGTTTGGGTTCAGGGGATTTCGGCCGCGATTCAGACACAGGATAAATCGCCGTTGATTGTGCCGCAGGCGAATTCCTACGATCGACTCTGTGAGTTCATGCAGGCTTGGCATGAGGGCGTAGAGTTTGATGAAGACCATGTCACCCACCGTACATTGGCGTACTACGCCGAGCTCGCTGAGTTCTTGGGTTGGGTGACTCGCGACCGCGCAGGTATTCACTTTACGCCGCGAGGCGAGTCGTGGGTTCAAAGCGATTCTGATGCAAGAAGTCAGTGTTTTGCTCAGGACTTTTGGGCGGCACCGTTGATGGTGCAAGTGGCCTCACTGCGCGATTCGGGGACGCCGTTGGCCGAAGCGTTACAAACAATCATCACCAAAACCGGCCTGTCTGAATCGACTGTGGTTCGGCGAGCACATGCGTTGATGTCGTTGGCTGCTGCATGTGATGTTGGGGTCGTGAATCGCAATGCCGGGCTGGAGCCCGGCGGACCAGGCACAGCCGGGACACCAATCGCAAGCGTCGTCGATGAAATCTCACAGGCCTTTGATATACCCAGCATTGGTTTAGATAGTCCACACAGTGAGGTCGAGGACTCGCGTTCACCTTGGTTCTTTCAAGGCTTAGAGCTCGCTTCACAGTCCGTGGCCGAAACGACCGACGAGCCCCAGGAATCTAACACGGCAGGCAGACGCGCAGACGCTGTGTCTGTGTTGGAGCCGCCCTCATTGCTTTTGCGTACCTTAGACAAGCTCAACATCTCGACGGTTGGGGATGTCTTGGATCTTAAGCTTCAAAACCTGCGTGAAATCCCTGGCGTCGGCCGCCTTAAAGTCGCCCAACTAAAAGACCTAATTCTAGAAGCAGAGGCATGGACAGGCATCGAAACCAGTGGGTTGGAAGAAGACACCGACGTTGACCACACTTGGCATCACGTGCGTCCTGACGACCCATGGCGCCCTGCCCTGGTTCGGCTTTCTAATAAGGCCAAGACCGCATTGGAAAAGGCGGGATATGAAACTCTGGCTGATATCCGTGACAATTTATCGAACCTAGTTGATTTGCCCAAACTGGGCAGAACGACGGTTGCGCAGATTCGTGAGCATTTTGCCGAGCTGACCTCTACAGGCACTGAAGCCTATTTATTTGGTGAACTCGGCGCGCCCTATTCCGTCGAGAACCTTTTACAGCGGGCTTTTGCGGACCTCGACGAACGCGAACGCGACATGGTGAATCGCCACGAACTTGGCGACGAAACTTTAGAGGAAATCGGACAGAGCTATGACCTGACACGTGAACGAGTCCGACAAATCATCGCCAGACGTTGGACCGAGCTCTCCGAGCTCTATGCCGAAGTCGCTACAGACCTGCTCGCCCCAGAACTCGCGCGCCTGGAACGGCCCGGAAACCTGATGGTCTGTCGCACGATTGACGAGGCCAAACGGCTGGACCTCGCCATTCAGCTCACGGGATACGACCCGCCCCGGCATAAACGTGTGCTCTCTAAAAATGAGCGCGAAGAGTTTGAACGGCAAATCTCGGCGTTAAGGGCTGCCCTTGAAGAAGCCGGGCAAACCACGATGGACCTCGAGGACGCACTCGATATCGCAGAATCCGTCGGCATCATGATTGAGCGCGACGAGCTGATGCGCCTACTCGAAGACCATTGGAAGGTGACCTTTGTTGAAGGCCGTGTGGTTTTCCCATGGTTTAATATCGGCGATATTTTGGCCGAAGAATTACTGGAATTGGGACACGCCAGCGATATTCGAGAAATCCTGGTGGGTTATGATGCTCGGCGAGCGATGCCGGAATGGCCGGACCTGCCGGAGCTTAATGATCATGCCGCGCGGTCGCATATCGCTCGCACGCCCGTGGTTTGGAATATGGCGCATGGTCTTTACATCCATCAGGACCGGCTGCCATTCCCCATTGAAGACTTGCATCAAGCCGTAGAGTGGGCCTTGGACTTCATGAAGGGTCGTCAGGATGCGATAGGTGCAAACACCATCATCGACGAGATGAGCCACCAGCGAGTCTTGCCTGCGGGCATGACGCCGCACCTGCTCAAAGACGGCATCTACCGTCATCGCCTGGGTCGGACGTTCAAGAACAACCTCTTGGTCGCTCATATGGACTATTTCACCGAGGAAGGTCTTTCGCTGAAGGACCGGGTCACAAAGTTCCTTGATGAAGCGAATGAGCTGGTTCATTGGCGAACGGTCAGCAAAGGGCTTCGCCCCTATGGATTTGCGCAGACCTCGATTTATCAGATGATCAGCGAGGACCCAGATTTTGTGGCCACGGGACACGGCAACTATACCACGTTGGCGCACCTAGGTTTCACCACGGCGTCCCGCGATGCGCTGATTGAATCCGTCCTGACTTTGTTGCCGGAAAACGGCGATGTTCGACGCAGCGACGAGGTCCTTGCTGGGCTCTCAGGCGAGTTGAAGGATGTCATCACCGCCCACGAGAACTCTCTGCAGGTCTTGGAGTGGATCAGCCGTCTTGATGGCCGTGTGGATGCCGCTCATGGCTTGATGGCACGTGGCGAAAACGGCGGGCTGGTGCGTGAAGCGATTTACAGCATTTTGACGCGGCTGGGCGCTGCGTACCCTCATGAACTACGAAGCCGCCTTGTCGAGGATTTTGGGTATCGCGGGACCGATGCTGCCGTGTATGGCGGCTTATCACGGCTTTTGGCGGCTAATCGAATCATGAAGCTGCCCGGCGGTCTCTATTCGATCGTCGGAACCACCGAGGTCATGACCTGGAATATCTGGGAAAAACGCCGAGAACTCGTGGTCTCGACGGCCATTCATTCTGAAGCGGCAACCTACGACCCCACAGCCATGTGGTCCCTGATTTCATATATAGAACGCCAAGTCGACGACGACCCGCTCGCCGCGCGCTTGCTGGGCGAGTACCTGAAACGGAGCGACTTGAGCCCAGACCAACGGCGGAATGCGTCGGACCTGAAGTTCGCCTTGTCGATGGGCATGAACTAATTCACATTTGATACCAGATTGCGGACATATAATGGCCGTGGAACCTACGGAGGCTCGGCATTCGGGGCCTATCAGAAGTCGAAGTGACAAATTTGACTCGCCTCGTTTGAAAGAGCGAGTATGTTCTGCATGACCTAATGGTGGATCAGCATGGCAACGGCAGAACAATTAAAAACCTTAGTGCGGAGCTTCACCGAAAACGACGATGCGCGTTTTTATCGGGTAATGCTTCAACTTGCCGCCACCGAAGCTAAAAAGGGGCATACGACCGTTGCGCGCGAGCTAAAAGAGCTTGTCGACGCAGGACGTTCGGGCGATATGTTGGTGCAGAAATCAAGCGGTCCTATCCCAATTTCACAACCACGTGGGGAACTTGAAGGCGTTATCACAGCCTCTTTTCCTAGGGCTAGAATTGCAGACATGGTCCTCACCCAGGGTGTCGAGAAGAGCATCCGGCGAGTTCTTCGTGAACAACGAATGGGCGAGCGGTTGCGCGCCCATGGGCTTTCACCCCGTCGTAAAATCCTGCTCGCTGGACCGCCTGGTACCGGCAAAACCATGACAGCACAGGTTCTTGCCGGTGAATTGGCCTTGCCGCTTTTTACGGTGCGTTTCGAAGGCCTAATCACCCGATATCTTGGGGAAACAGCCTCAAAACTACGGCTCGTCTTTGATGCGATGTCAAAGCAACGTGGAGTCTATTTCTTCGATGAGTTTGATGCGATTGGCTCGCATCGCGCAGCCACCAATGATGTAGGTGAAGTACGGCGAATCTTGAACACGTTTCTTCAGCTGCTCGAGGAAGAGTCGTCGTTGAGCTTGATTGTGGGGGCGACAAACCATCCTGACCTTTTGGATTCAGCGTTGTTTCGTCGTTTCGACGATTTGATTCGGTACGAAAATCCTGACGCGGTTCAGGCTGTGATGTTGATGAAGAATGTTCTGGCGATGTTCGATACAAGCACCGTGGACTGGGAGCATTTGGGCAGACTCGCAACTGGGGTTAGCTTTGCCGAGCTCCAACGTGCATGCGAAGATGCAGCAAAAGAGATGGTGCTGGATGACCGGCTATCGCTGGACACCATGAGCATCGAACACGCGTTGCACGAACGCGTGACATCAAAACCATAGCAAACATTTGATTAAGAATTATTGGGGCGAGAATGGCAGACCGTTTTAAACATATCTTTATCTCAGGCTCGGCTACGGCCTATCCATACAAGTCTAAAAACACACCGCGGTCCAAGAAGCTATGGGATAAAAGTCGAGGCCACGGCGATATGCTCAAAAAACGCTTTGAGATTATCGGCTCTGAACTCGACGACGTTGTTGAAGAACGCAAACGACGAGGACTTGATGAGGTTGAAGCAAGTCTAATTTCATTTGAGGTCGAGATTACAGACAAACTCAATCTCACGTCATTCGAGGATTCCCGCACTGGCATTCAATTGGCTTCGTTTCAAGTGTCTCCCAATGATCCGAATTTAGGCATCGTTAATGTATTGGTTCCGGACGGAAAGTTCAGCAAATTCGAAGCAAAGTTGGTCGACTTTTTGGACCCTGCTAAAGATACAAAAAAGAACGGAAATCCTAGAAACGAGAATCTTATCAAGAGTATTCAGGATGTGCGCCGTGCAAAAATCGAATCGCTGTGGACCGACAAAGCTCAATCAATTCCCAGTGGGAGTGCCCCGTGTTGGTGGGAGGCCTGGGTTGGAACCGATTCGGATTTGGCGCGCCTGAGAACCTATGCAGAGCGGCTGGGATTGCGCGTCAGCCATGAGACATTGAGGTTTTTGGACAGACGAGTGGTGCTGCTTTTCGGAACTCCCGCGCAGTTGGCCGAATCGGTGGGGTTGTTAGACGTATTCCGTGAGCTTCGAAGTGCGAAACCGGTCACTCAAGATTTCGTCGAGATGTCGGCGATCGATCGAGCCGAATGGTGTGCAGACCTTGCGGCGCGAATCATTCCGCCCAGCGAAGACGCGCCTGCTGTATGTTTGTTGGACACGGGGTTGCTCGCCGCCCATCCACTTTTCGCGGCCATCGTAGATCCCGAGAGTGACTGCGACACATATGACTCAGCATGGGGTTCAGATGATCATAGTGGGCACGGCACGCAAATGGCCGGATTTGCCCTGTTCGGGGAAGAATTGGACCTCATGCTGCAAACCTCGGATAGAATTCAACTGCAAACGCGTATTGAGTCCGTAAAAATACTTCCAAGAAGCGGACAGAATGAACCAAGGCTCTACGGCGAAATCACGCGTTCTTGTGCGTCCATCGCCGACATCAATAACCCAACACGTCGTCGCGTGTTTGCGATGGCCGTTGGGACTGCTCCGTCACCTGATGGCCAGCCGGATTCATGGTCTGCAGCCATCGACGACTGCATAGCAACGGAGGAACGACTTTTTGTGCTAGCTGGCGGAAACATCGGCATGTCAGACAGGTATGCATACATGGATGAAAATGCGACCTCGCCGATTGAGGCTCCGGGACAATCCTGGAACGCGATTACCGTCGGTGCGTATACAAGTCGGTCCGTTATCGAACCCATAACCAAATTTCCAGACTGGAAGCCGGTGGCACCTGCTGGCGCCCTCAGTCCTGTGAGCAGGACAGGCCTTTTGTGGGATAAGTCGTGGCCCCTTAAACCAGATGTGCTTGCCGAAGGTGGGAACCTCGCTTGGGAGCCCGGCTGGACCACTCCATCTGATCGCGTCGAAAGCCTGAGATTATTGACGACTAGCGCCGATGGGAGCTTGATAACTTCAGGCGACACCAGTGCGGCCGCAAACCTAGTGGCGAAAAACTGCGCCGAGATCTGGTCGGTATATCCGCACCTTTGGCCAGAAACAGTGCGGGCGCTGGTACTGCATTCGGCGGCCTGGACTTCGCCGATGTTGGGCCACCGAGGCAAAAACAAGACTGATTTGACCGCATTTGTTCGTGTGCATGGCTTTGGAGTTCCATCCTTAAATCGTGCACTTCAAAGCGCCAAAAACTCGGCGACCTTGATTATTGAAGATGAAGTGCAGCCATTTAAAAAGGAGTCGAGCAGTCCAACGTTCAATGAAATGAACATTCACAAATTGCCTTGGCCTGAGGAAACACTGCTAGCCCTGGGAACGACACGTGTTCGTTTACGGGTGACGTTGTCGTATTTTGTGCAACCAAACCCGGCAAGACGAGGTGTAGGATTTTCGACGAAATATCAATACGCGTCTCATGGCTTGAAATTCGACGTGAAGACATCTGGCGAATCGGATGCTGAGTTCCGACGACGCATAAGCGCCGCTGAGGGAAAGGCGGATTCTGAGAGCGACGCAAAGGAATGGTCGCTCGGCACGACGAATCGACATCGTGGGTCGTTGCATTCTGATGTGTGGGAGGGCGAAGCCAATAAGTTGGCGGGCCGCGAATACATCGCGATTTTTCCCAGCACAGGTTGGTGGAAAACGCATACCTCTACCAAGATGTGGGAATCAATGGCCCGATATGCGTTAGTCGTCACGCTTGAGTGTGATGATGTAGACGTCGAAATTGACGGTGTCTTGACTCCTGTCGACCTGTATTCGCCGATTCTCCAGCAGGTGGCCGTGCCAATCAGTACATGAACTAGTCAGCGTCTTTGCATTTTTCGTAATCATACTGCCATTCAAAACACGGTGTCTTGGTTTGCGTAGTCGTTTGCGAACCAACGGGAACACCGACCTTGCCATCGAGTCCCGACAACGTGATCGTCGAACTCCCTTTGGTGTCGGTGTTGTAAGACGCAATCCAGTTGATTTGATAGGTGCCGTTTTCAAAGGGTTGATCCAGATGCACCACATTAATGCCGGTCCATGTGGTTGTTCCGCCCGCACTAAAATAGTGCGGCACTTGTTCTTGCATGTTAACGCTCTCTGAAAAACGGGGAAACTTGGACATGCCGGTTTTAGGGTGAA
>CAYMYJ010000077.1:0-19257 GCA_964394615.1 uncultured Bradymonadales bacterium
TTGGATCACAAAACCGATTGCTCGTCACCTACTTTTGCGACAGCCTCCTCCAGCCCGGCACTGTGATTCTGCGACGGGTCCACCGGGCTCCAGCCCGGCACCGCGATTCTGCTACGGGTCCGCCGGGCTCCAGCCCGGCACTGTGATTCTGCGATTATTGCGACCCTGAGATTCAACCGCTCGCTGCTCACGGCTCACTGCTCACCGGTGCTCACCGCCCCGCAATTGACTTCCAGCACCACGTCAGCAATATTCCGCCTCTTCGAAACTTCATATTTTTGCATACTTATAAAGGCCCTCATGCTCTCCAATCCTGATCCCACGCTCATCAACGAAGACCTTCGCCCATCAACGCCCGAAGAGCGCCACTGGTCGGTCTTCAACATGGCCTCCCTTTGGATTGGCATGGTCGTCTGCGTACCTACGTACATGTTGGCAGCAAGCCTGATCCAGAACGGCATGAGTTGGTCTGAAGCCGTTTTCACCGTGATGCTCGGCAATGTCATCGTATTGATTCCGATGATTCTGAACGGCCATCCGGGCACAAAATACGGAATCCCCTTCCCGGTCCTAGCTCGTGGTAGTTTTGGCATTTGGGGCGCGCATATCCCTTCGATTTTGCGTGCGCTGGTAGGCTGCGGCTGGTTTGGCATTCAGACGTGGTTTGGCGGTTTCGCCATTTATCAGCTTTTGAACATCCTGTTTGGCGGTGCACTAGAAGGTGCAGACCTGCCCATCCTTGGCATCAATCTCGGCGAGTTCTTGAGCTTTCTGGTTTTCTGGGGAATCCAGGTCGTCATCATTAAAAAAGGCGTCGACACCATCCGTGTCCTCGAGTCGATCGCGGCGCCTTTCCTCATTGTGATGGGGCTTGCGCTGCTGGCGTGGGCCTACGTCAAAGCGGATGGTTTTGGCACGATGATGTCGCAGCCCAGCGCGTTTGCAGTCGGTGGTGAAAAAGAAGGCCAGTTCCTAAGTGTGTTTTTCCCGTCACTGACCGCGATGGTCGGATTCTGGGCCACACTTTCGCTGAATATTCCGGACTTTACGCGTTATGCAAAAACGCAGCGCGACCAAGTTTTGGGCCAGGCGATTGGCCTTCCACTCTTCATGACCTTGTTTGCATTTATCGGCGTAGCCGTGACCAGCGCCACCCCTGTGATATTTGGCGAAACCATCTGGGACCCAACCGTCCTCTTGGGCCGCATGGGCGAGGCGAGCGAAGGCCCGATGGCCGTGGTGACCGTGCTGGTGTCGTTGTTTGCGCTTTCGATTGCGACGTTGTCGACCAACATCGCGGCCAACGTGGTGTCGCCTGCAAACGCCATCATGAACATGAACCCCGAAAAGCTCTCGTTCCAGCTTGGTGGCTACATCACAGCCGGCATCGGGTTGGTCATTATGCCGTGGAAGCTCATCGAATCAGCCGGCGCCTATATCTTCACCTGGCTTATCGGATATTCGGCACTTTTGGGGCCGATTGGCGCGATTCTAATCGTCGATTATTTTATGATTCGAAAGACGGAATTGACCTCGACGACCTCTTTCAAAAACAAGGTCGCTACTGGTACAGCTCGGGTTTTAACCCGGTCGCCGTCATCGCGTTTGTGCTGGCTGTTTTGCCCAACCTGCCAGGTTTTTTGCACGTCGCAGGCGCCATCGACGACGGTGTGATTCCGCCGTTTTTTGACCAAATCTACACGTACGCTTGGTTTGTTGGATTTGGGATTGCCGGCATCGTTTATTATGTCGGCATGAAAATGCGCAGTGGTGGGTCGTTACCTGACGGCAACTGATTTCGTGGCCCGCGAGGATGTGGTTCTATCAGAAATGACAGTAGCAAGAGATCAGCTGCAAGGCACCGTAATCTCGAACCCAACGCGGCTCCGACCAATCAGTCTCGCAGGACGCCGAAACCCCTGATTCCGCAAAACTCGCGCTCGCTCCCGAACATGTCGCGGCACCGCATATTGCGATGCATGACTTGGCGACGGTCGAAATCACACTGGCTTCACACTGCGTTCCATCTTCTGCGCACCCCAGGTAGGCGTTTTCGTTTTCAAACGTGAACCCTAACTGGGCAGCCCTAGCTTCGCAGTTATTCGAGCAGTCGCCACAGGCTTTCACTTCATAACGCCCAGAACATACTTCCGTGGCGCTACAGTAGTCACCGTCTGAACACGCCGGTTGCCCCTGATCGCAATAGACGTCGCCGGTGACGGCGTTGCCGCAAGAACCGCAATGGTCATTGTCCGTATTCAGGTTGAAACATTGCCCCGGCTCACAAGCTGCGCCATTGGCGACGTCGCAAGCGAGCGTGAGCGACAACGATCTCTGAACCCTATTCCCTGCCTGATCGTAGAACTCAGCAATAATGTCGCGAGTAATGGGCGCGTCAAAAAGGATGGGCTGAACCGTGTTGAGCTGCGTCCACGTAAGCATGAGCTCGTACGACCCCTCGGCCGCCGAAGTCTGAAACGCCCCGTAAGACGCGCCGGTCGGAGACTTAAGCGTTCCGCCAATCAAATCATCGATCCCGTCTGGGTCGGTCACGATGGCCGAAATCGTGAGCGTCGTGCTCGGAGTAGCCATAGTCGTGTTAATCGACAGGTCGATGATTCGAGGCCCGTCAGCGGGCAATTCCTCGCACTGCTGCGACTCATTGCAAATCGATGTTTCGTCGCAAGTTCCGCAGACCACGTCTTCACAAGTCGTTGAACCTCCGCATTGCAGACCGGCGCAGCAGGCTGAAGTGGTACCGTTGTTGGTCCCAGCATTATTATTTGAAGTGGTGTTATTCGGTTCCACAATCAGCGGCTTTTTGGCCTTGCCCGCAGCATCCCCACAACCCACAGCCAAAACACACGCCAACAAAAAATATGATTTCATCCGTATCTCCTCAAGGTCCAAAAAACGACCGTAGGGATTTCGCGCCGAGATTCCCACTGAAAGAATCTGAATGAAGATGTTGCGCGCCTTCAGGACATTTCAGGACGTTTCAGGTCCAATTTTGATACGAAGTGATAACATCTACCGGATTCTCATTCATACGGATGCCCCATGAAACTCATAAATCTATTCTTCATTCTGGTGATGACCATCGGATGCGGCAGCCCCGGCGGAAAGGGAGGCAAGAGCGAACCCGTGGTCGTGACCTGCGGCGATGGGGTTGTGTCTGCCAACGAAACCTGTGATTCGGCAGCGACTGGCGATGGGGCATGCCCAACCGAGTGTACCAACGCATCCGCATGTTCGATCGCGACACTTCAGGGCAGTGCCGATGCCTGCTCTGCCACTTGCGCGGTCTCGATCGTCGAGACATGTCTCGATGATGACGGATGTTGCCCGGCCGCCTGTGATTCGGACACAGACAACGACTGCTCTATGACCTGCGGAGATGGCGTTGTGGACGATGGAGAGACCTGCGACGGCAATTGCGAAAGCTGTGACTCCGCGGATGCCTGTTTGACCACGGTGCAGTCGGGTTCGGCGCAAAATTGCAGCCTGGAATGCCTGTCGAGTCGCATCACTGGATGCAAAAACGACGACGGCTGCTGCCCTACCGGATGTGACGAGGACACCGACAACGACTGCTCTAACTCGTGCGGGGATGGCGTTGTGGTCGCAGGTGAAGTTTGTGACGGCAACTGCCCAACTTCGTGCGAAGACAACAACGCGTGCACCGTCGACAACGTTTCAGGCTCGCCCAGCCTCTGCAATGTGGTGTGCATCAATCAGCCGATTACGACCTGCCAGAATTCAGATGGATGCTGTGCCGCCGGATGCACCTCGGCAAACGATAACGACTGCACCTGCGTACCCACAACATGTGCTGCTGCGGGGGCAACCTGCGGTCAAATCTCGGATGGCTGCGGCGCCATGTTAACGTGTGGAACCTGCAACGCTGGCGATACCTGCCAAAACAACACCTGCGTCAACACTCCCATCTCCCCCATCGGCGGCACGTGCACCACCAATGCCGGTTGCGGCGATATCTGTGTGAACAGCGTCGATTTTTACGGAGGGTATTGCACGAATATTTGCACGAACGACTTCGGCTGCGCGACCGGGTCTCATTGTTTCAAAATGACCGGTTATGCCGAGAGATTCTGTGCCCCAAATTGCCAAGCGGATAACGACTGTCGCGGCCCCGGATATGGGTGTTATGACCATGACGGCAACGGTACCAAAGAATGTGCCCCGCGCCCTAACGGCACTTCAGGAGTCGGTGGTGCATGCAGCATGGGCCTGCCAGAATGCAGCGCCTCTATGGACCGCTGCATCAACCAAGCAGGCTTTCCTGATGGGTATTGTACCCAAACGTGTTTCTTTAACGGAAGCTGCCCATTTGGATCTGTGTGTTTGACCGATCCCGGCATTTGTGTGGCCACCTGCACCGATGCCACGCAATGCCGTACTGGCTATCAATGCCAAATCGTAACCAATGACATCACTGGCGAAACGCAAGGCGTGTGCCTGAACCCCTGATTTGGGTATTGATGGATGGGCGCTCACCGATCCAACCCTCCAATCCTAGGACCAGGCCGATTTCGAGGCATCTGTCCCACTTGCGAAACAGTCTTTGGTAGTATTTAATACTACTCAGCAAGATGGAGGCGTTATGGTCATGGTCAAAAAGAGTATTACGCTTACGGTTCAACAAGATGCTTGGATCAAAGAACAGCTGGGTTCTGGCGACTTCGGCAATGAAAGCGAAGTTATTCGCGCCCTGATTCGAGCACGACAAGTCGAAGAACGGCAAAGCTCCGAAAAGCTAGACACGCTTCGGGCGGCTTTAATCGAGGGCGAAAAGGGGGAGTTTCGACCGGTCGATTTAGATGCCGTCTGGGCGGCAGCACGTGAACGTGTGACGACGTGAAGGTTCTTGTCTTTTCCGAGGCCGCTCTGGGTGACTTGACCGCCATCGCTGAATACGGTGAACGCCATTTCGGGCCCGTTCAATCAGAACGCTATCGCGACCTGCTACGGTCAATTCTGGAACAAATGTGCGCCCACCCTTCGCGTTTTTCGCAAGTCAACGAGATCAGAGAAGGATACCGACGAGCGGTCGTTGGCTCTCACTCAATCTATTTCAGAATTGAAAACAGCCAGATTCTGGTCGTCAGAATACTTCGCAGCCAAGCATTGCCGGAAAGTCTCGACGTCGACGAGTGATGTCGTCTGGAGGCCGTGCCGGAAAACTTGCCGGGCACGAGGCCCGGCGTGCTCGCTCAACCCTCGTAATACGAGTCGGTGATGTCGAGGCCGCGGTCGATGACTTCGAACGCTTCGGCAATCTGTGCTTCGTTGATGCAAAGCGGCGGATTGCACATGAAGCTCGCCCAACGCACGAACGTGAAAAGATTATTATCGATGAAGAATCCAGCCAACTTGGTCATCGATTCGTGGGCACCATTATAGGGTGCCATCGGCTCACCAGCGGCGTTCTTGCGAATATCCATCATGCCAAAAAGGCCAATTTGACGGAACCCACCCACTGAAGGATGTTTGTCCTTCATTCGCTGCATATGGCCGCGAATCACTTCGCCCATTTTCACCGTATTTTCGAGCAGGTTCTCTTCAATGATGACTTCGACAGACGCGATGGCCGCAGCACAGCAAAGCGCGTGGGCAGAGTAGGTCAATCCGCCCCAATAAACGTGGTCTTGAAAGAATTCAGCGATGGGGTCAGAAACGCCAACTGCGCCCATCGGAAGGTATGAGCTTGTGAGGCCCTTGGCCATCGTCAGGATATCAGGAACGATATCATCGTGTTCAAACGCAAACATTTTGCCGGTACGGCCAAAGCCCGCCATGACCTCGTCGCAAATCAGCAAAATGCCGTATTTGTCCAACAAGGCTCGAAGTCCCTTAAGGTAGCCCTTGGGCGGCACGAGGATGCCGTTGGTGCCTGTGACCGTCTCGATAATCATCGCGGCGATGGTCTGAGGCCCCTCATAAATAATGGTTTCTTCCAAATATTTTAGATTATTTTCCGTAATTTCTTCTTCGGTCGTACCAAAAGAATAATTGTAGGGCCACGGATCAAAAACATGCACAACGCCCGGCATGCCTGGCTCGTTGGGAATTCGACGAGGGTCACCGGTAAGCTGCATGCAGGCATTCGACGCGCCATGATAGGAGCGATAACGCGCCATAATCTTGGTGCGTCCTGTGAATTCCTTCGCCATTTTAATGGCGTTTTCATTCGACTCAGCACCGCTCAACGTAAAGAAAAACGTGTTGATATTGCCCGGGACGACTTCGGCCAAGAGCTGACCAAGACGTGCCCGAGGTTCCGTCGCTGCGCCTGGATGAACGTAGGTCAGCCCGCGGTCAAGTTGGTCCTTAATCGCCTGATGCACTTTAGGGTGATTATGCCCAATATTTACGGACATCAGCTGGCTGTTAAAATCGAGAATCTTTTTGCCGTCAGGCGTGTACACGTACACACCGTCGGTGCGCTCGATGGGCAGCGGATTAACTTTCCCGCTTGCAGCCCACGTAAAGAGCGTGTGTTTTTTGCAAAGATGGATCATCTCTTCGGAAGACATCGACATATATCTAAACTCTCTTCGAGTCGCTCGATCATGAGCGCCAAAAATGGACCCCGGACCACGCTATGCACGGCCCGGGGCGAAACAAAAACCCAGAAACTATTTAGGAATCGAACTTAGCTCAACCAGCTTGTGTCGCGCTGAAGAGCCCATTTGGTCGTGACTTTGCGAGGACGAGTCCAGAAACGGAAACCGTCCCAACCCGTGATGTCGCCGTTACCAAATTTCGAGTGATTCCAGCCGCCAAAACCGAAAGGCTCGCGTGGCACTGGAACACCAACATTAACACCCACCATGCCGGCTTCGACGCGTGTCGACACGTAGCGCGCGGTGGCACCATTCGACGTGTAGATGCATGAAGCATTGCCGTAAGGGTTTCCATTTTCGATTTCAATCGCTTTGTCGAGCGTCGGAACGTGAACAATCGACAGTACCGGTCCAAAGATTTCTTCGCAGCCAGCTGGCATGTCGATCGTGACGTTGTCCAGAATCGTTGGGCCGACCCAGTAGCCTTCGGCGCCTGGTTTAGGACGGCCGTCCACCAACACTTTGGCGCCACGTTTTTCGGCATCATCGATGTAGCCGATGATTCGTTTCATGCTGGCTTCGTTAACGATGGCGCCGATATCAGTTTTGAGCTGCATACCACGTGCTTTCACAGCGATCTTTTCGATCAAGTGGTTCACGTCGCCCACAGCAAGCAGAACCGAAGCCGCCATACAACGCTGACCAGCACAGCCGGTGAAGGATGCAAGGACGTTATCGACGGTCACGTCGACGTCTGCATCTGGAACCAAAATAAGGTGGTTTTTGGCTCCACCAAGGCAGAGAGCGTTTTTGCCCGAGGCGGCTGCACGTGCGTAAACAAGCTTGGCGACCTTGGTCGAACCGACAAAACCAATCGCCTTAATGTCGGGGTGGTCACAAAGTGCCTCCACAACTTCCTGGGCTCCTTGAACGATGTTGAAAACACCTTTTGGAAGCCCGGCTTCGTCCAGAAGTTCCGCCATGCGCATCACGCTCAACGGCACCTGTTCGGAGGGTTTCAACACAAATGTATTTCCGCCCACAAGCACCTGCGGAATCATCCACATCGGCACCATGAACGGGAAATTGAAGGGGGTGATACCCGCACAAACGCCAAGTGGCTCGTAGGTTTCGCTGGCTTCAACACCGCGTGAAACCTCCATCTGAGGTCCACCGGCGATATTTGGAAGCGAGCAGCCGTACTCACAGCATTCGATGGCTTTCAAAACTTCCGGTTTGGCTTCTTCAAATAGTTTGCCGTTTTCGTGCGACACGAGCCAGGTCAGCTCTTCCATGTCGCGCTCCATCAGCTCTCTAAAGCGATAGAAGATTTGCGCGCGCTCTCGCATCGGCATTTCTTTCCACGCGGGATACGCGGCTTTCGCAGCGCGAACCGCGCTTGCGACGTCGTCAGCTGTGGACATGCGTACGCTCGCCATCGCCTTCCCAAAACGGGGATTGATGACTTCGTGTACGTCGGTTCCACTTGGAGAGACCCACTCGCCGCCGATCCAGTTTTTGGCATCGACGAACTTAGTGAAATCATACGATTTAGCGGCAAATTTGGTGATGGCGCCCATCAGAAACCTCAGGGTAGTTGGCTAAGAACGGGCGCAGCATAGCGACCATGTCTGAGTTCGGCAAACATCTGATTCACACAAGTTGTGTTCGACTTTTGATACGCGACTTTAGGGCGTTCTCGACGCTGTATCCACGGGGTCAACAACTCCAAAAAGTTGGGATCCTGAGACAATCACCAGACGTCCCTCCCAAACCAAGAGTTGCGTGACACCAGATGGTATCGCGACTCGCGTCTCGTCGTCCGGCCAATAGACTTCGTTTTCATAGCCAATCACAAAACGGTCGTTGAGGCGTTCCAATCCCCAAGGCATGGCCTCCGGTAACGATTGAACGACGGTCTCGGTTTGGCCCTGCAGACGTCGAACTTCGTATCCCTTGTCGTTTTCGGAGATGAAATAGATGCAGTCGGCGCCGCAAGAGATCGGGAAACGACCGTGAGCTAAGATCGCGTGGTCGATATACTTCTCAAGCACGCGGCCGCGATTCACATACCACTTGCCGTAAAGATAGGTGGAGTAAAGCAGTTCATATTCAGAGACTCGCCTGAAATCGTGATCCTCCGGCAGGTAGAATTTGCTGGCGCGATAAGCATCATCGGTTAAAGGCGACAGGTTCAGGTCTTTCCAGGTTCCTGCTGCCACGTCCTCCAAAATCATCATTTCATCGTCATGAGTGCAGTAGACGAACCGCACGCCCTCACCAGAGAGCCTGGGCAAAAGCACTTCCTTCTGGCCATCCGTGCCCACCCGCCAGACCGACCGTCCGGCAACAACAAAAAGCTTGTCGCCACAGCGAGTCATGCCTAAGACGGGCTCAGGAAACTCCACGAAGGAATCCATGGCAAACGGCGATATCGGCGTGGGATTTTGAGGCTCTGGATTTCGTGTCGGGCTTGAAGCACACGACATCAAAACCAGGCTAAAAGCCGACGCAAGTATACTGATGTTCGTCACTGTTGGAGCCATCCGGACAAATAGTGTTGATCCATACCGTGTCTTCGAATTTCCCATCTTTAAGAACCGCGTTGCGAAAATTGGAATGGGTGATCACGGAGTGAGTGAATATGGCGCCCGTAAGGTCAGCTTCACTGAGATCTACCTCCGCCAAGGTTCTGATCGCAAAAAACTTTCCGACCCTTTTTGGGGGTCCATTTTTCCAGTTTTTTCTCCAATATAAAATGCCCTCCCCCTCATGTCTGCCTCTGCCAGATAAGGGGAGGCCTTGTCGGTCCATCATGGCGTCAAAAAAGCCACCATTCTCCCATCCCCCAAGTCCCAACTGACCATCAATCAACTTTTTACCCCGAAAAATGAGGATTAAAGGAACAGACCCGATTGGTTTGGCGACTTTTCGAACCGATTCGGCCGAAGTGTCATCCACGATGAAAATTGGGATCTCAGGGATTTGAGTTTTTTGAAAGGCAAGAAGGTCTGCTGCAACCATATTTGCCACACCACACGCAGGGGTCCCTGCAAATGTGATATAGATTTGGTTATCTCGTTGCAGTGTCTGAAGAACCGCAGGGGTCAAGAGATCATAACCAACATAGCGGGAATCTGCTTCGTATCCCCTTGGCGCGGGCCATTCCGCACGCGCCACATCGGTATGGCTGGCGATTAAAAATAGACATGTCCATTTAGAAAAACGAAACCAATCCATAATCCAAGTCCTGCAATAACACGGCGTCCAATGCACCAATTGAGTCGTAAGGCTCACGAGCGCAACCTACACATGCGCCCACATCGCAAGAAGGCATGCATATACAAACTGTCTTTGGTGTATTCACTTCGCCCCATCGCCCGCGAGGACATTCATCAGCGTGCGTACTCACGTCGAAAATAAACAATTTCCCAAGACCTTCTGCGGGAACAACTCCATCATGAGTGGCCACAATAACAATTTCCCGTCCATTAGGCAGAACAATTTGCAAATGTTTGGAACGGTTAGCCGTCACCATGTCAAACAAAAACGGCCCATCGGTACCTGTCCAAGGTGATCCAATGGCTGACTCAATCAACTCACGCGCCATTTTACCCGAGATGATTCGCGTTTTAGCCACTGTTGGATCGACCTCGAACTTCATCGCGGAAACAACCACAGCTTGCTTCAGTTCATAGCCCGTAATTTCGTTGTAGTCCGTCGCATAGGCCGAAATTGAAAATAGACTTAAGACAAGAAAGAATAGAACACGCATTTTCCCCTCCAAGGGTTTCTGGTTGAAGGGAAGACTAGTGAAAAAAAAACGTCGCAAGTGGAAACTTTGTCTTTCGGTCGTTTTTTTCTTGCTTGGTTTCTCCAATCCGAAATCCTGCATTTTTAAGAATTAATATTCGCAAAAACCAAGACAACATTGCACAGGTCCGTTTTTCAAAAACCTGCTTCGAACTCCGACTTTGCGGTCGCCTTCGTTCAATGCAATTCAAGTCTCTCTTGATCCCCGCGGTAGACGCGTTACTCTGGCGGCGTTTCAGAAACGCATAAAGGAGGCTCCATGCCGATGCTAATCAAGGGCGGTCGAATCATCACCGCCGAAGACGACTATTACGCAGACATTTATTGCGAAGGTGAATCGATCACCCGCATTGGTAAGGATTTGGACGTCCCCGCGGGAACCGAAATCATCGACGCCACGGGTCAATACGTGTTCCCTGGGTTCATCGACCCTCACGTTCACATCCACTTGCCTTTCATGGGAACCCACGCCAAAGACTCGCACACAACGGCGAGCATCGCGGCGTTGCACGGTGGGACGACAAGTTTTATCGAGATGGCCTGCCCCAACCGCACCGACGACTTATTGGAAGGCTACAACCTCTGGAAAGGCATGGCCGAAGGCAACAGCGCCTGCGACTACACCTTCCATATGGCGGTCTCGAAATTTGACGAAAAATCCGAAAAACAACTTCGTGAAATCGTCAAAGACGGCATCTCGTCGTTCAAAGTGTTTTTGGCGTACAAAGACTTTTTTGGCGTCTATGACGACGAGCTCTTTGCCGCGTTGAAACTGGCCAAGGAACTGGGCGTCATCACGACCGCGCATTGCGAAAATGCCGAGCTCGTCGCGCAGATGTGCACCAAATTATTGGCCGAAGGCAAAACCGGACCCGAATGGCATGAACCAAGCCGCCCAGTGCAGGTCGAAGCGGAAGGAACCCACCATTTTGCGTCGTTCCTCGAGCTGACCGGCGCCACTGGTTATGTGGTTCACCTTTCGTGCAAAGCCGCGCTGGATGCCGCTGTGGCGGCCAAACAGCGTGGTGTCGACATCTTTGTTGAAGCCGTGATTCCACACCTTGTTTTGGACAAAACCTACGCAGAGCGCGACGGATTTGAGGGCGCCAAATACATCATGTCCCCTCCCCTTCGTGAAAAGAGCAACCAGAAGGCGCTCTGGGACGGATTGGCGCATGGCCTGGTCGACACGGTCGCCACAGACCACTGCCCATTTGACCTCGAGCAAAAAGATATGGGACGCGATGCCTTCACCTCGATTCCAAACGGAATCCCCAGCATCGAAGACCGCGTGAACCTGCTCTACACCTATGGCGTAAGCCGAGGAAAACTCAGTCTGAATCGATTTGTGGATTCCGCGTCGACCCAAACCGCAAAGATTTTTGGCCTCGAAAAGAAGGGAAGAATTTCGGTCGGTGCCGATGCGGACTTGGTCGTTTTTGACCCGAATTATCGGGGCAAAATCTCGATGAAAGATCACCATGTAAATAACGATTATAGCGGTTTTGACGGCGTCGAAATCGACGGCAAACCAAGCGTTGTCACGGTTCGTGGACAGGTCGCCATCAAGGACGGCAAGTTTGTTGGAGACACGACTCGCGGCAAATTGATTCGCCGAAAAGCCAATCATTTCTAAGCCCGATTTATTCGGCAAAAAAAAAGAGCGCGCCATTTGGCGCGCTCTTTTTGTTTCGGGTCAGGTACCGAACTTATTCAACGATGTAGTAGCTCTTATCCAATCCCAACAGTTGCCATTCGTAACCGTTGTAGATGGCGTTGCTGTTGTAGATGTCGATCTCCTCGCCGCTGACATGCAAGGTCGCAGCAACGTTACTGAAAGTAATCGACACGTTACGTCCACAAACGGTGGTTTCGATCACGCCTTGATTGAAGGTCATCGGAGCTTCACAACCATTATAGTATGCGATGATGTTGCGTGATTCGTGGACTTCCAAAACGACGTCTTCGAATGCATTGTAGCGGCCTGGGGCGAACTGATACTCGAGTTCGCTGTAGCTGGTCGGGAAGAACTTCTTCAGGTTGCGATTGAACGCTGTGACGACCGGCACCATTTTGAATCGTGTGTATTCTTTTGAGCCGTAACTGACCGTTCCGTTTTTGCTGAACGACATGTTCTGACCTGCAACAACGGGACGCGCACCCGCGAATTCGTCGTAGTTCCCGGTCTTATCGTAATTCGAATAGGTTTCTTTGAATTCGACCATTCGGTTGTAAACGCGTTTTCCGTTGTTCCAATACTCCATCAACATCGGTTTCGTTTCACGACCACCGCTCGCCGAAGTTCCGTCGAGGTGCACAAAGCTCACGCCGCGGTACCGAAATGGGCTGTTGCACAGCTCCCACGGCGAGTTGCAGTAGTAGTTGGTTGACCCGTTGCGCTTCAGAAACGTGTTGAACGTGAACTTCGTGCGCAGGTTTGCGTCAAAGGTCGTCTGATCTGCGTACCAGCTATAACGAGTGTCGTACGCATCGTGGTTGACCGTAAGACTTGAGGTGAACCCAAAAGTCCATCCGTCGAACTCAACCAAATCAACCGAAACGCCGCCCGAGTTTGGCTGCTGCGGGAACTCGATCATGAAGTCGCCGCCGGTCGATGCTTCTGCTCCTTCAAACATGAATTCACGGATGTCTTGAAGCGCCCGATTTTCGGAAGCCGTGAACACCGGGCTGTAGTCTGCGATGCCTTTTTCGATGTCCGCAAATTCAATAGTGCTTGAGTCGTTATCAGCGTTGCAGCCGGCCATCTGCTGAAGGCGTTGTGCCACAGTCTGCTGAGTGTCCGACTCAAGATCGACGATTCGGCGCGTGCCCTGGACAGCCAAAGGTCCAACGCGTTCGATATGAGGTGTAAAGGGCTGCGTGCGGTCGACCACGCCACCTTGATAAGCGATTTCAACAACCGGGGCGCTGTTGACCTCAAAGAGTTCCCACGCGGCTTTCAGGGCCGCCTTCTCGTCACTGAAAAGTGAGCTGTAGAATGGGTCTTTTGATAGAATCGCGAGCTCATCCCACGAAACCTTGCCGTCTGCGGTCGAGTTCGCTTCGATGCCGTCTGCACGGTCTAAAATAGCTTTAACTTCGTCGGTTGCTCCAAGGTTTTTCGGACGCTGACGAAGATAATAGCCGTTGGGATCCACAATGCTGACACCGATCGCGGAGCCACGAATGATATCTGTTTTATCATCCAAGTAATTTGGCAAGTTGCCGCCTGCCTCGATGGTGCAAGTCGCCGAACATCCGTCGTTATCGACCAAGTTCCCGTCGTCGCAACCCTCCAAAATTGGCTGAATCGAGCCGTCACCGCAGAAAGGTACAAAGCCATTATCGGTCGCGTAACGAGCGAGCGCGGTGAACGCGGTCTTCCCGACGTAAGAAACGGTGTCGATCTGCTCGATGTATTCGAATGGGCGTTCTGCGACGATGCCTCTGGCAGCGCGCACGTCCAAGGGCACGTCATCATCAAGCTCAACCAACGTGGCGTTATTGGCGACGGCGACGATGCCGTAGGCCAAGTAGCTGTCGCGAGCGATTCCAAAGGCATCGGCTCGGCTGTCGCAAAACACGCACTCATCAATCGGGTCGACTTGTTCCAGCGGGCCGTCATCGGTGACAGCGCACGCGCCGAGTAGCAAAAGGGGAAGCATCGAAAACAATTTGATATTCATTTTGGGTCTCGCTCAAATTCATCTGATGACATGACCCTACACAAGGCTCGCCTAAAACTGATCTGAAAGAACCTGAAATCAACTGACGAGAATCCAGCTCGTCAGAGCAAAAAAAAGAGCGCGCCATATGGCCCGCCTTGCAACTCAGAACCTGCTTCATCGAGCCTATTCGACGATGTAATAGCTCTTATCAAAGCCAAGCATCCGCGACTGATTATCGTTGAAAACATCGTTACGGTTGTAGATATCAACCTGTTGATTATTCACGTGGAGCGTCGCGGCAATATTATCAAAAGTAATCAAAACCTTACGACCGCAAACCGTGCCTTCAACATCGCCATGACTGAACGTCAACGGCTGTTCACAACCGCCGTAATACGCGATGACATTTCGCGAATCGTGAACTTCCAGAACAACCCCCTGAAATTCATTATAACGCCCTGGCCTCAGCATGCGTTCAATGGCGTCGTAGCTGTTCGGGAAAAACTTTTCTAGATTTCGATTGAAGGCCGTGGCAACGGGAACAAAGCGAAATCGCGTGTACTCTTTCGAGCCATAGCTGACCGTTCCAGACTTGGAAATCGACATGTTCTGACCTGCAACCATCGGTCGAGCGCCTGCGTAGGCATCGTAGTTTCTTGACCCAGCGGATCCCACGCTCAAATTCTTGAAATGAACCAGGCGATTGTAGACACGCTTCCCGTTCTTCCAGTACTCCATCAGGATAGGCTTCGATTCTTGGCTAGGGGAAGTTTGCTGGCCAATCAGGTTGATAAAGCGAACCCCACGGTAAAGAAACGGGGTATTGCACACCTGCCACTGTGAGTTGCACGAGTAATCCAGCGTGCCGTTGCGCGTAAGGGAAGATGTAACCCAGGATTTAGTCTGCAACATCGCGTCGAAGTTGGGCTGGTTGGGATAATAACTATCGGGGGTGTCGAAGGCGTTGAAGTTGACATCAAGGCCCGAATTGAACTCGAAACTCCAGCCGTCAAATTCAGCCAATACCACCGAGACCGTTCGTGAGCTCGGCTGTTCAGCCCACTCCATCACAAAGTCTCCGCCTGTCGACGCTTCCGCACCTTCGAACATATATTCACGAAGATTTCCCAAGGCCCAGTTTTCATCCGCTGTAAAGACAGGACCATAATCGGCAAGGCCCTTTTCGATGTCTGCAAACTCGATCGTGTTTGAGTTGTTGTCAGCGTTGCAGCCCGGCATCTGCTGCAGTCGCTGCGCCACCTGGCGTTCCTCCTCCGCCTCGAGCTCCGAGATTCGGCGAGTCCCTTGAACGGCGAGCGGTCCAACACGTTCGATATGCGAGGTAAATGGCTGACTTGCCCCGGCTAAGCCCCCTTGATAATCGATTTCGACAACCGGAGCGCTGCTGACCTCAAGGAGCTGCCAGGCCGCTTTCAGCGCGGTTTTTTCGGCGCTGAACAACGAATCGTAGAAAGGCGCCTTGGACAGAATCGCAAGCTCATCCCACGACACCCAGTTGTTTGCGGTCGAGTTCGCCTCAATACCGTCGGCTCGGTCCAAAATCGCTTTAACGTCGTCCTTCACATCAACGGTTTTCGCGATTCGCCGAAGGTAATAGCCGTTGGGGTCAACAGCACTGACACCGATATCTCGACCGCGGATAATCTCGGACCTTCCGTCCAAATAGTTTGGAAGATTGCCGCCCGCCTCGATGGTACAAGCCGCGGAACATCCGTCGTTATCGACCGAGTTGCCGTCGTCACAGGCCTCCAAGATGGGCTGCACCGCGCCGTCACCACAAAACGGCACGTAGCCATGGTCGGTAGCGTACTGTGCAAGCGCGGCAAACGCTGTTTTTCCAACATACGACACGGTATCGACTTGTTCGATAAATTCGAAGGGACGGTCAGCAACGATGCCCCGGGCAGCGCGTGCATCCAGTGGCACATCGTCATCAAGCTCGGCCAGGGTAGCGTTGTTGGCGACAGCAACAATTCCGTAAGCCAGGTAACTATCACGGGCGATTCCAAACGCGTCGGCTCGGCTATCGCAATACACACACTCATCGATGGGGTCGACCTGCTCAACCGCATCATCGGTGACAGCGCAGGCACTGAGCAGAAGAAGGGGAAGCATCGAAAGCAATTTGAAATTCATTTTGGTCCTCACAAGATTCATTTGACGAGAGGACCGTACACAACGCCCGGCTGAAAGTGACCTGAAAGAACCTGAAATCACTTGATTACATTCAGCGGTGAGCGGGGATTCGGGTGCGCGAGCAACCTGCGACGCCTACGCCCGCAGCCTCGCCCGAACCTCCATCAACGCAAAACCCAGCAGGTTGATGCCACTCCATGTCAGCGGCGACGCGGCTGCCGGGTCCGATTCACTCATACCAATGCCCCAGATGGCGTCGTTGGGACTGGCCTCGACCGGAACCTTGTCTCCTGTGCTCAGCAGGAATTCGAGCAGGTCCTTGTTTTGACCGAACTTCGCCATATTGCCCTCGACCACGGCGTCAAATCGGCAAGCCTCCCATTTGAGGTGGTCGAACGGCTTAATCTTCCTGCCCAGACTTTTGGCGTCTTTGGGGGATTTGGCTTCCAGAATCAACGCCAGTGTTTTTTCGTCATCAAACAACCGAGCCTTTTCGGCCATCATCCAATGCTCTGCCGTTGGGTAAGTGATGCCCTCGACCACAAAAGACGCGGGATACCATTGGCTGAAACACGCTTTGGTAAGCACATCCTTCTGCGAATGCCCCCAGAAAAACAGATAGTCGAAGGCCTCGCCTGCTGCGACGCGTTTTTTGAGTTCATCGAGTGTCATGCCTACCCTTTCTGTTCGTTATTCTTTCGAAGATTCTGCCACGCCAAAAATTCAGAGGGACGCACCGGATATTTCGAATAATTCCCTTCGTTCAACGCCGCAATATCCTCGCCGATTATGCGTCTGACGTCTGCTAGCGCCTCGGTGGGAACGGATAATGGTAGTTTGGTGACCCGTGTTTCGACTTCGCTGTCGCGACAAAGCTCCCGAATCAGGGTCGCCACAGCATCTTTGATAACCTGCCGGTACTTCAGCCGTACGGGGTCTGGCTGCCCCAATGACTCCGCAATCACAGCATATTTGGCCGCACTGTACCGATAACTCGACACGAATATATCGACTAAAGCATCGATGTCGTTCCATTCGTAGATATCGAGCATCGCCCGCAGGTACTCGTTGCGGTCGGTTTTCAAAAACAAAAGCGGATAATAATTATTTTTTATAAATGGCAGATTTGCCGCCAAGCGAGACACACGTTTATTTACATCAATAAAAGGCTGTAGATAGGGCAAATGCACCAGTAAAAAGAACGACGCTTCAAATGGGTCTTCGATTCGCTCCGCCTTGGTGCAAATGGACTCTAGGCCTTCTTTGATGGTGATTGGATCAGCAGTGGGCACATATTCGGTACCGGAAATCAAGACGGGCCGGACGCGGATTTTGCCCTCGGCCCCGGGATCCGCGAGCAGATTTTCGGAAAGCAATGCGTGCAGATTCCGTATGAATCCGCTGGTGATTTCTGCGTCGGCGTTTTCAACCACAAACTCAATCGCCGCTTTGTGATTCAAAACCATCGCGGTCTCGAGCGGTGAATGGTGCTCGGACGCCTTGTCGTTGAGAATCAGTTCTTCAGTATCCAGAAGAGTGTAGGTGTTGCCCTCCAATTGACTCGAACTCCAGGACAAGTCGATCAGCAGGCGGTCTAGGATTCGACGGGCGTAGGTTCCTGCTGGCAAAACCGACGTGGGCGAACCCACCTGAGCCAGTCCAGCGCGTAATTCCGCCGGAAGCAAAAACGTCCGATTAGGTTCATATCCCTTGAGCCAGGCTTGATTCCATGTGCCTGGCATCGAAGGAGTTGGCGAGCCCACCAGGGAATACGTGCGACCTCGTCTCTTCCCGTCTCCGCGCACTAACCCTGACTCGATCAGTGTGTTCAGATCACGCAGAATAGTCCGGCGAGTGACGGAAAGCTCCGCCTCGATCTCGGCAATCGAAACTGGACCTTCTGCTTCACCAAGAATCTGAAGAATTTTGTCACTACGAAGAGCCATCGAGAACCTGCTTGCCGGATAAACCTTGCGACATGAATACGACATTCCAAACATGATTGCGACATTTTGAGCCCCAATTACGACATTCTGGCCCCAATTACGACATTATGAGCCATAATTGCGACATTTGAGCCCTAACTTCGACGTTTTGAGCCCTAATTACGACATTACGAGCCATAATTACGACATCCTGAGCCCTAATTGCGACATTTGAGCCCAATCGCGACATTTGAGCCCAATCGCGACATTTGAGCCACTTGAGCACGGGTCGTACTCGAACTGAGGTACCAAAGGCGAAAACTCATGATCGGATTTCAAAGGTAGGCGGGATAAAGTACATTAAGCGTCAAGAAAGACCGCGGGCTGCCCTGATTCTTGGCCAACACTCATCGATTTAGTGGGGCTTTAAATGAACCTGAAATCCTGGCCTTTCGCTGCATTTATTTTGGCGTTCGGATGTTCAGCCTCTGACGGCGACACACTCACGCCGTGGCCTATCGCGGAGCCAGAGGTTGCGGCCGAAGAGCCCGATCAGCCAGTGATTCTTCGCGCCTCTGTGGACGATCCGTTTTATGGCAGCCAACACGAACTCTTTGCCGATCTTCCCGTAATTCCGCAGCACTCACGATGCGCGGGGTTAATCGTGAGCATCGAACTGCCTTTCGAGCATGGGACAGACCCAGTCGTTTTACTGCCTCGGTCGATGACACACACTGCCGATATTTTTGGCTTTGAAACCAAGGAGATCGGTGAAGCGAGCTGGGTATGGGAGTCTGAGGTGGGGCCTATTGGGGCGGCCACCCTAACAGGAGTCAGAGATCCTTTCGGACCCTTGCCAGATCCGAGGATGTTGACCCTTTTTTCTTACCCATACACCGCAGAGTCTACGCCGGCACCTGTATACAGTGGTTTCGATGATCTACTGGGTGTAGGGCCTGGGTGTGGATCGATGCCCCTCGACCAATCGGAGGCCATGATTCTGCCGCCGCAGGTGTTTAACCTCGAGATCCTCATAAACGGAACAACAAGTGTCATACCCATGAGGGCCGCAGTTTCGGGGACACAGAATCGATGGGGATACTACTATCG
>CAYMYJ010000078.1:0-18543 GCA_964394615.1 uncultured Bradymonadales bacterium
AGGTCCCGGTATTTGGCGGCGCCGGCTCGGAACATCAACGCTGGTTCATTCATTTTGGGGTCCTACGGGGTGAGCGGTGAGCGGTGAGTAGTGAGCGGTCAACGGTGAGTCGCAGGCGGCCCACCGGCTCTTGCAGTCGAAACGGCTATACTCTGTGTTCGGAGTTAACGGAATAACCGGATACGAATCGGGTTCGTAAATCGATAACCGTCGTCGACTCGGCCGGCTTCGAAACAGGCCTCGACCTCGGGCGTTTCGATACGTTCGGCGACGATATCGTTGAAGCTCATGCCAATCATCCGTTGCTTGAACGCTTCAAACGACTCGAAGCGGGCTTCCGAGCTGAACCACGATTCGTCGACGTTTTTAAAGAGGTCGGCCGCGCGATCCATCGCTTCGAGCGCGAGCGCCCGGACATGGGTTTCGTCGTGAAAAGGTCGAATCATCTGCGAAAACTGGCCGTGAATATCGGGCTCAAGGACCAACAAGACACCTTCGGTTTTGAGCACGCGCTTCGCTTCTTTGAGCGCTTCGTCCATCAGCTCGGCAGGCACGTGGTGCAAAGACCGCGATAACATCACGACATCGACACTGCCTGATTCGACCGGCAATTTTTGTGCGGGCGCCTCGACAAAGGTCACGCCATCACAGGGCGGGGCCGCTAGGTTCTTTGCGGCCTGAATGGGGTTCGGCTCAAATCCGGTGACCGTGGCGCCCAATTCCGCCAATCCGCGCGTCAAATGCCCGGGGCCACAGCCGACATCGAAAACGATTTTGCCTTTCCAATCCAAAAGCTGAGCCAAAACATCGATGTCTTTCTGAATTCCAAAATTCTTTGCCATTTTTTCTCCAAATATCTCCAAAGATAAGGTGAGCCTTATACCACTGCTTGACGCACGATTGCATTGAATTTGGGTCGGCGCGCCAAGTTTCAACGTGAATTGGCAAGAGGCCGCGAGCAGATTCATGCGCGGATATATCCCAGACTCGAGTGTATTCGGTCGGCATTCTACCCAGGCTGCGTGAACTATGAAACATGTGTCCGGAAAAACGGAGCCACTTCAATATACGCAAAATCACTGTAAAGAGTCAGCAACAACGTTCCCTCCAGATTAATACCAGGCGGCAGTTCAGGTAACGCCAAATCAATAATCTTGAGCACCTCATTTCGGTTTTGCGCACATCTGAGCCAGGTCACCAAGCGGCTCGCCAAGCCTGTTCGGCCGTTTTGGTAGGGTTCCTGTGGGCGTTGTGGACGACCGAGATGTTTTGGGACTTTTTCATGTAGTGGCCCGGCTAATTTATCGTTGTGGGAGGATGTGTTAGGATCAACATGATGTGTCGATAGGTTTTTATGAAGCGTTTTTATCTTTGTCTCGTGGGAGTGGGCGTTCTGGGCATCTTGTCGGGATGTCCGGGCACGGCAGGGACGCTCGTCAACGAACAAGCGGCGGACCTGAGTTTCGTGACGGTCGACGATTATATTTATGTCGACGTGGCGACAGGTTTGACCCACGTCAGGTTGGATGGCGAGGTGTTGTTCCCGGTGTTTTCTGGTGACTACAGCGTTCAAGCGATCACTCCTGACCGGTCGGTCTGGGTGCTCAGCGATTCGAACACCAACCTCTATCTGATGTACGGATCGGGCGGAGCCATTAAGCGGATTTCGGAGCTGGACGGGAGAGCGAGCGGAGTAGCCATCAGCCCCGATGGCAAGAGGGTTGCGGCGAGTCGCCACGCTGATTTCAGCCTGGGGGGATGACGACCAAGTCTACATCATCGACGTTGCGTCACGCGCCGTGACGGTCTTTGCACCGCAGAAACCGGAATGGTTGATGCGACTTTCTTGGAGCAAAGATGGATCGAAAATCTACGGTGAGTCGCACGATACAGCCTACATAATCGACCCAGATTCTGGCGCTCGGACCGTGATCCCCAAAGTGCCTTATGACGACGTCTACCGGACGTTTTCGACACCCACCGTGTGTGAAAAGGACGGGCAAAGCCTTTTACCCAATGGTGATCTTGGGTTGGATATCGAGAAGAATGGGACGCGGAAAAGGCTGGTGGAAATCGAAGGGAAGACGCGCGGTTTCCACGATTATCCGGAAATTATCCCAACTTATTTTTTTTACGAAATCGTGTGAATATGTGGTCTTTGAATTTGAAGCCACGGTTTGGGTGGCCGAGGTTTCAACAGGCGTTGTTTCGCTACTTACACGTGGTCGTAATCCGCGCGTTCTTCCGAAATCCATCGAGTGAATTAGCTGCGTCGACTATTTTAGTAAAATCTATTTTTGAACTCGTCGTTGTTGGTCGAGTCCACTTCGTGTCACTAGCTTGCCGCCGGCGCCTCCCATAAGTAGTGCACCAGATTCTGTCGTTATGATCGTGCAGAACGCACTGGAGATACCGGTCGGAATAATACGCCAATGGATACCTTTATCGTCCGAGACGATGATGTTTCCATCGCTGGTGACCCCGTAAACACTGCCATCGTTTCCGATACAAGCTGCCTCGATGGCGGTGGTGGTGGTGCTGTCACGCGTAACCCATGTGTTTCCGCCGTCAGTCGTGGTGCCAGCGACGCCTTCGTCGCCGACAAAAACTGCGTCAAGGGGTCCAAAGGCTAAGATGCGGCAGACGGCCGCGCTTACGCCGCTGTTCAGGCTTTGCCAGGAGTCCCCGCCGTCCTCTGTCCGCAGGATGATGCCGTTTGTTCCCCCCACAAAGAGCCGCTGATCGTCGACCGCGACGACCTGTTGAAAATGGACATCTGACATCCCTTCGACCTGAAATTCAGTGAAGATTAGGCCTTGATCAGTGGAGCGCAGAATTCGGCCCGTGCCCGCAATGAAGAGCGTGCCATTGGGCGAAGCTGAGATATGAAAGAGGTGCCCTTCGCCCGGCTCAAGCTTTTGCCAAGCCTCGCCCGCATTTTCCGAACGGAAAATGGCACCCTGGCCACACGCCAGGAGCGTATCTCGGGCCACTTGGAAGACCCCGTACAGACCTCCACGGTGGTTGAGCTTGTATTCGAAGGCCCCGCTTTTTTGTACGTAGATATTTCCGATCTGCGTGCAGACCACGGTGTTTCCGCCCGCCTGAGCGATGCCCTTTATCACCTCATAGTCGCCGCCGACTACGGCTGTTTTCAGCTGCCGTGGATGCCCGGCTTGAAGTTGTTTAATACGCCCATGAAGCTCGTCGTTTTTGACGTCCAGTTCAAGGTCTTGAGCGCCGTTTTCGGTGAGGTAGGTCGATAAGAGCTCGAGGTCGCCGATATGCATGGGTAGATGAAAACCGAGCGCTTCTTCGCTGACGAACCAGCAGGTCTCGTTGTTGTAGTCGGTCGAGGGGCGCTTTGTCGGTTTCCATGGGGGAGCAGCAGTCCAGACACGGCGGTCGAGGCCAAGGATGTCTGCTTGCGAGAAATACGCCTCAAGCTGTTGGCGCAAGATGCTGTCTGCGGTCGCCTTGAAGAGGACGGACACGCTTGGCGCAAAGGCCTCAGACAAAAAAGGGGCGGCGAGCGCTTTGAAGTAGGGTTCAAGAGCGGCAAAATCGGTTCCGCCAGCGTGGTAGAGCACCACCTTAGGGCCGACGGCGACCACGTGGGGTAAATCGCCCACCATCGCTGTTGGACCGTCGCCCCAGGTCAAGGGTTCGTCATCGGGATCGAACCAATCGAATCCATACTTGGCGGCAAAAGCACGCTGGGGCTCGGTCAGTTCGTCTAGAACATCTCCGCCTGCATCCACTTCCTCGGCGTGCGCAGCAAAGAGCGCGCGAAGTTCGGCCGCTGAGTTCTGGGCTTCGGAATGATTTGTAAACGTCGCTACTGCATTATGATCGCTCATGGGAGACCCTTATCTTGTTGAATGTTCCCGAATCTAGCTTGAGATGATGGCCCGCATCAACCGCTGTAATGCTACCGGTGAGCGGTGATGGTTGTGCCGTCAGGGGTAAGCGTGAGCGTTCTCGTCGTACGAGCGCACGCAGCTCTTGTTCCTGTTCCATGACCGCGTCCGCACACATCAAACGGGTCCCGCCCGCCGTCGTGATCTTTAGCTCAGATCCATCGACTTCGTAGCTTGCGAAGACGAGGTTGCAGCTAATGTTTCCGGTTAGGTTGCCATCCGGGCCAAAATGAAGTGTCGCCCGGCTGTCTTCCACAAGCGCGAGGTTGGCGATTGTGTCTACCGACCATTCTTCCCCGATTAACGCGGACGCCTCGCTGAGTTCATTAGATTTCGTCAGCATCACGCAGGAAGTCTTCGTATAGTCTCTTCTTCCTGACTTTCACCGACACGATGGACCTCCGTAGGTTTCCTGCTCATACTAGCAGGCTCGTGTCCAAGAAACCGGGGCCACTTCATGGCTGAAAGGCCCAAACTTTCGGACATAACGAACGGATTGGTCGTCGATTATAAGTTGTCGGCGCTGAACAGCCGCGCCTGTGCCCGGTGCGCGCCTGTGCCCGGTGCTCGGTTCCCTAGCCGCGCCTGTGCCCGGGTGCGCGTGGCTCCAGCCGCGCCTGTGCTTGGTCCGCGTGGCTCCAGCCACACCCTACAATTCCACGCCTACCTAACACACCTATGCCCGGTGCGCGTGGCTCCAGCCGCGCCTGTGCGCGCCTGAAGGGTACGCGTGGCTCCAGCCGCGCTTTGGGTCGAGGCCGGTCTTGGCAGCGTCTGTTGCTCCAGTTAGATTTCGATTTTATGGAGGACATGATGGCCCAAGATTCACGACCCAATCGACCAGATTCAATCCCGATGCATGCCGAGTGGAATGCCAAAGAAAACGAATGGGAGCTCGGAGAGAGAAACCCTGAAGGCCAAGAGATTGGCCCCTGGCTCTGGTGGTCGCCCGACGGCTCGCTGGTTTGCAAAGCAACCTACGACGATGCTGGGGGATTGCATGGCCGACTGGAGCGCTGGCATCCAAACGGCGAGATTGCGCAATGGGCGGATTGGATTCACGGAAAGACGCACGGGATGCAGGTCTGGACGCTGGCAACGTCTGGAAAATCCGACAAGAGTTCGATCTTTCCGCCCAATGTCGGTGACGATGTGATGCGCATGGATATGCCCTATGACCGGGGCCGACCCCAGCTTTATCACTTCACATTTTACACGCGTGACGGCCTTCAAAACGCAGTGCCGTGCGATGATGAGGGTCGGTCGATTGATCTTGGGGAACACCTTGGTCGTGTTGCTCCCGAGACGACGCTCCACCTTTTGGTACCCTTTCTGTCAACTGCGGATGGTAAACAGGTTAAGAACCCCAATAAAGACTCGGCGCGTTGGATTTTCGATGGCCCCAAAGGCAAGAACTGGAAAGTCAGCCTCATGCAGAGAGCAAAGACAACCTACGTGGTGTCAGCCCAGGAAATGAGCCGAGCCTTCACCCTGTCGGCCGATTATTACTTGGCAAGTCTGAAAGAAAAAAGGCCCGAATCCGTCTCCGAAGTGGCGGTGTGGAATCACCAAAATGAAACATGGGAATTGGGGGACATGAAAGAGAACCATCCTGTAGGCGCATGGCGGGTTTGGGATAAAAAAGGAAGATTGCGAAAGATAATGAATTATACCCGATACGGCGCCCTGCATGGGGATGTCGTGCACGATCACCGAGACGGAACCCCGGCCTTTAGAGCCACTTATTTCAAAGGGGAGCAAGTTGGGAAAGCAGTTTACACGCGCTGCGAAGCCAAGAGTGACGGTGATTTTGTTCCGGCCCACTACAGCGTTCGACGCTGTGAGACAGAAGTCCAAGATGGCCGGGAAATTCGCACCTACTTTTTGAGAAACGGAGCACGATGCAACCAATTCGGCGTGCCTATCGAGGACGCCTACAAGGACCTATTGTTTTCGGACCATACCCCGGACACTTTTTTGGATTCGGGATTTGATGCATTTCTGAAGACAGTTTCGGTCGATGCTTCCGCGGAGATGAACGAAGCATATGTCTTGGTTTGGAACGACTTTTGGGGCCAAGAAATGCACCCGAAACTCAAATTGTTTTTGAATGTGCTCCTCAAAAACCGCTCACCCAACCTGTCGACTTTTACCCATCAACAACGCTCTTCGCTTTTTTTCCTCGAAGAGGACGAAAATTTCATGAAAACCTTGATTCGCGGGGCTCAGATACATCCATCCAGCACGCCGCTTTATGAGGTTTTCTGCGGGGCGGTGACGCTTGGAAGTTCAGAAGGACAGACACTCTATCTGGTTAATGCTTGCCAACACGCGGGTCAAGAACCGCAAGTTTTCGTCTTTGAGCCAAAAACAAAACAAACCATCAGGCCTTTTGCGAAGGACCTGAGTCATTTTGCGTACCTGGTCGCAAGCGTTGACGCCTACTTTGGCCGCGAAACACTTAGTCACGACGCGATGGAGCATGCCTGGAAGCAGCTTGATGGAACTTGGACCCCGTGCGGGCCATTTTTGGAACGGGCACCGCAAGCGTCGACTATTTTTCACTCGAAGGATGATGACACCGTGGGTTTGGAAAAAGCGTCACGTTGGCTTGTGGATCTGCTTCGTGGCGGAAAGCCGCTGGAAGATATCGCACGCGATATGAATCTAAACGATTGGCCGCTGATTGATTCCACCAATTGGGCACAAGTCCTAGAGCGCGCCAAAACAGATGTGCCCTTTGGACTTCATGCCCTTTGGCGCCTCTTTTTCTGCAAAAAAGACCATGAACTTGGCGAACTCATCGCCGTTTGTGCAGAGAGCCCAGCACGGGTTTTGCGTGATTGCGCCGCGATCCTCTACGATATTCAGTGGGGCGAAGAATCATTAGGCAGCATCGAAGATATCTACGAGTTACGCGAGGAGTTCTGGCGACTTGGAGTTTTGCCCGATAGCGTTGAAGAATCATTGGACGATGACAAACCGGACACCGCGTACACCCCGACTTTTCGCAAATTGCTCTCGGGAATCAATTGGTCTCGCGAGCCCGAGCCATTTTGGAATATCGCGATGGCGGCCGAACAAGGGAGCGATGAACAACGCAGCCAAGCGCTGACAAAAGTTGAGGCCTTGAGATATCTGGAGCAGACTCTCATGCCGGTGGTTCGTTTTGCAGCAAAACGCCTCGGAGGGGATATTTCCGATGTACGACAGCATGTGAGGACCGCGCTAGCTAAAGAAACCAATCCAGCTGCCGTATCGATGGGAAGGGCGCAAAACATCTGGGCCTTACGCGTTGCGGGTGAGGATGATTCGGTCGAAATCGAAGTCATTCAACCTTGGACGCGCTGCGACGATGACGAGATTCGCAGCGCCGCGATTCAAGCCATGAAACGACGCATCCCTGATTTTCAGGAACCCAGATATTGGGGCGACGAGGTGCGGTCCTTAATCGAGCAAGACGACTCAAAATTCGCCGGTAGGGTTGCCGAATATGTGGAGCGAATGCTCGAGGATTGGGTCCCGTTTGCAACCAAAGCTCCAACCCCAGAAATCTTGGACACGATGATGGCCAGCCTTGTCCATTTCAAAGATAAAGCTGCGTGGGTCGCCGCCGCCACCAAATGTTTGAATCACCCTGAAGACATCATCATTCAGGCGGCCCTTCGAGTGGCTCCGCCCCACGATTCTAGCCTGCTAGAGATCATGGCAAAACACGAAGAAACGCAGCCCAGGCCGGCCCGGCAAATTGCCCTCGAATGGTTGGAGTCCTACCCAGACCAAGTCGCTGCGAACGCGGCTAGGGGCCTCGAAGTTCAGTGCTGAAGCCGGCGCCGCCCGAAGCCAAAGATGGCCAAGAGTAAAAACAACCACGAGTTTCCCGCCTGAGTCGACGAACAAGCGTTGCCCGTTGCGTAGGTTGAGGTTCCGCTGTTCTGGCCGTCTGTTGTGCTCTCCGGGGTTTGTGAGTCTGGGGCACCTGGGTTGACGTTAACATCGACACATTCGGGGTTGTTTGCGTCAGGGACCGGCGAACAAATCAGTCCACCAGCGGAGCACGAGAGTTCTCCGACCATGCAGTGTTCTGATTGTTCAAGAACACAGGGGCCGCCCGCATCGATGGGGTGATCATCGACGACACCATTGCAGTCATCGTCACGCCCATTACAGGACTCAACCAGCCTGCATGATGGGCCTCCAAATCTGAGCGTTGAGTAGTATTTTTTTGCCGACCAACCGCCCGCATTCGTGAATTCGGGAAGCACGGGCACGGTGAAAAAATCGGTGCCGTCCGCCGCGGCGCAAAGCCAGCCGCTTGCAGCCCTACCACACACGTCCGCACGTCCGTCTCCGTTGAAATCTCCCATGCGTAAGGTGTCAAAATGCTGTGCTGCGTTCCATCCGTTTGCATCCGTCCACTCGGGGCCATCGACACGGTCAAACGACGCGCCGTTCCAAACATAACAGAGGACTTGGGAGTTGGACCGGATACACAGGTCCTGAGCGCCATCGCCATTGATATCACCAGTGCGCAACGTGGAGTTATTCGAGACGTCGTTCCAGCCTAACTCATCGGAAAGTTCCGCCACCACGATGGGTTCACCAAACCCGGTACCTTGGCTCAAATGGCATCGCAGACCCGCGCCTGCACGTGCGCAAATATCTGACATCCCGTCCCCGTTGACGTCTGCCATTCGAATGGACGACCAATAGGTAAGAACTCCCCATCCGTTGCTGTCGAGCCAGTCTGGGCCATGAAATATTGGGTCGAATCCGGCGCCATGGCTCAGCGCGCATTGGATTCCGTCAGCGGCACGAATACACAAATCGTCCAGGCCATCGCCGTTGATGTCACCTGTTCTTAGGGTTCCATAATACTTGGCTTGATTAAATCCAGCGTCATTGGACCACTCTGGGCCGACGATGGCTTCCGATGAAAACCCATTGCCTTCCGACAGCCAACAGCGCATCCCAGTCCCCGCACGGGCGCATAGATCGTGCATCCCATCGCCATTGATATCGGCAAGTCGGATCGTCGAATAATGCTCGGGTTTGTCCCATCCTGAGTCGTCCGAAAGCGCCGGACCGTCGATTTGTTCCCACTCTTCGGCGCCGAGCTTCCAGCAATAAACGCGGTCGGCTGCTCGAGCACACAGGTCGGCTTTTCCATCCCCATCAATATCACCCATGCGAATCGTGCTGGCGTAGATGGGGTTTGTCCATCCAGCTGCATCGCTCAAGGGGAGGACAACGCCTGGATCCACTTCGAACCCATTTTCGTTCGCCAGATGGCACCATAATCCGACCCCACCTCGTCCACACACGTCTGCCTTTCCGTCTCCATTTACGTCGGTGGATTGTGATGGCGCATACGACTCGACGCGATCGTTGAGCCATTCGATCTGACAGACGTCACCGTCGTCAACCTGGCCATTGCAGTCGTTGTCTTGGCCGTCACAAGCTTCCGCAGCAGGCACACATAAACACGAGTCACCGACCGCATCTCGGTATCCGTTCTGTTGATTCCACGCGCCCGGTGAGGTTGTACAAGCTCCTTTAAACAGGTCTCTTCGTCCGCCATCGGCGTACCATGCATGATGCACATGGGGGCCTGATGAATTGCCGGAACTCGCGGAGCGGCCGACCTTTTGACCGCATGTGACCGCCTGGCCAGGACTGACCACGATGGAATTGATTTGGAAATGGCAGAACTGAGTTCGAGTGCCGTCTGAGTGTTGAATGGTGACGTAGTTTCCACATCCGCCGCCGCATTCACTCCCCAAGAAACCGGTGCTTGCGCATCCATTATAGGTCGATGAAACGGTCCCTGCGGCAGGCGCAAGAATATCGGTTCCAGTCGGGACGGGAAAATCTGTGCCGTGATGGTCGTTGTAGCAGCGGCTTCCGCAGTTGTAGTCCTCACATGCGCCACCAGCCTTGTTATCAAACCCGTAGTTAAAGGCCACGTTATTGGCGAAGGGGCGGCGCATCTTGACGATGGCAAACCCATCGGCCGAAACGAATAAAATCATCAGAGCAAGAATGATGCGTATCATCGGACCACCTCCGAAATGTCACGAAGGCCGCCGTCGTGCACAAAGACCCTGCCGTCTGTGGAGACAAAGGGTCGACTTCCACTCAGCGACGTCCACGTTCGCGTGGGCAGATGGAATCTGACCAATCCCGCTTCGGTTTCGAAGAGCAGAATATCTCCTCGCCAGATTGGGGCCGTAGGGCCGATTGGAACCACCGCCATTTCGGTTTCTTCAAGCAGTTTCATCGAGGGAACACTGACGCGAATCAGGGTGGTTTCGTTCGTGTGTGCGCTGACGAAGATCATCTCTTTTCCGGAATCAGAAAGCGCCACCTGCCATGCCGGGGCCACGTCGCTGTCGACCCCAAAGCGCTCTCCACTCAAAAGGTTGCGCACCACTGGAACGTACTCGCCCATCTCACCCGTTCGATACGCGACAGAATCGCCGGCCAAACTGAGTGGCCCCTTAACGCCCTGCTCAAGGTGTGTGACCTCACCGTTGTGCACGTGGACGAGGTCTTTGGACCGAGTAATGGCCAAAATGCTGCCATCGGCAAGGAATTTAGCGTCCTGCAACCCATCGAGCACCTCGGCCTCAAGCTCTTGGTGTTGGAGCATCACGGACATCACCCGAGCGTGATCCGCGTTTTCAAGAGCCGGCTCATCCGCGCCAAGCAACATTCCTAATTTAGGATGGAATGAAAGAACTTGCCGCGTATCGGCACGCTGCAATTTCAGTGCTTGGACCTGAGTCGCGGGCGGGGCCACGGGCGCTTCCGCCTGCTCACACGCCGAAACCAGAAAAACACCGATCCACATTATCGTTTTCAACATAATCTTCACCCAGAAGCTCTCGTTTGAGCATTGGTCACTTCTCCCTACATGACCCTTCATGTGGCGTGCCAATACTTGGGTGTCGGTTAAAGTGGTTGAAAATCAATATGTTGATGGTGTGTTGGCTTCCGTGCTGCGCCATCTTGGCACATGCGCGGAGGCCCCAGGCGACCGGTTCAAGGTCGTGTCAGCCTTAATCGTCGTCGTCATCATCATCATGGCGTTCGTGGGACTCACGGCCCCCGTGTCCGCCTTCGCCGCCTTCGCCGCCTTCGCCAAGCTGATGAGTGGTGCCCAAAATAGGCATGATGAGCGTACCTGTGGCGGAGTCGTAATTCTGCACGAGCGCGCCTGCCCACGAGCCGGTGATGACCAGAAAAACGATCGCGATAATGGGATGCATCGTCGAAATCGCCTGCGAGGGTTCGCCGTCTTTATGGCCGCTCACCATGCTCATCGTGAGGTTTTCCCGATTGCGATACGAGTGCCAAATCACGCCCGCTACGTGCGTGATGACGACTGCCAGCAACGAGTAGGCGAGGACCTCATGAAGCTCCTCAAAAATCTCGCCGCTGGACATGTTGATGCCGGTTATCGCCATTCCAAGGGTTAGGACCAACATGGCCCAGATTGCGACCGACGAGCCTGGATTATGACCAATATAGCGTTTACCGCCTCCACTGACGGTTCCTTTGAGGTACGCCATGATTTCGCCCGGTCCAAACATGAAAGAACCAAAGCGTGCATAGCGCGACCCGACCACTCCCCAGACCACGCGTAAGAGCACCATCAACGCCATCGCGCCTCCAAGGAGCATATGGATGGCAAAAACAGGGCTGTCGTCGTCCACGAAATTCGCGATCGCAAAAGCGACGATGAATGAGCCCGCAAGCATCCAATGGAAAAGGCGGGTAGGAAGGTCCCAAATAAGTATTTTAGTCATGATAATTCTCCAGATTTTGTTGAGTTACTTTCGTCGAGACTGAGCATGATTCGCTGAATCACTGCGCCCAAAAGCACCGCCGTGGTCCCCGCATAAAATGCTTTAATGACCGGCAATTGCGTCTCGCTTCCCGCGAGGATTCCGTGGAAAAGGGCCAGCGAAAAGGTGCCAAATGCCATCGCGTGGATGGCGCGCCAGACCGTTTTGGAGAGCCGATCCATGAAATAAGTCGAGGCACCGATGGAGAGCATTCCCCAGATGGCGAAGGTCCCAAGTGTTACTGGCCCTTTTAATTTCTCGGAAATCATCGGCACGAAGGCCGATAAAGGGGACACGCCTGAATGCGGGTCGACCAGAATGATGAGCATATGAAACACAGTGGCGGCCAGCGCCATCAAGGCCCACCGACTATGCAGGTCGATCATCATCGAACGGTCTAGGAGTCCGCCGGCGCCGCGGCTGCCGACAAATACGCCAAAAAGCGTCGATAACCACAGGGCTGTATAAGCGAGCATGCCTACCGCACGTCCCGCCCACCACATCAGCGGCACACCTGGGCTTGCAAAGAGCTCAACCAAAGCGGGAAGACTGAGCAGCAGTGCGGCTCCGAGTGCCATCCAGGTGAGATTTAAGAAGAGTGCTGGGAATGCCTTTTTCATGGGTTTTCACTCCAATTGGGGGTGGTGTACCAAGCGCCGTCGATTCCGCGCACAGCGACTTGCACGCCCGATTCCAAGAACCTCGGAAGCTGACCTGCCAGGTCCACGACCCCAGCGGTCGCCAGGGCATCCGCCGTTACGGCATCGGCCGCGATGACGGTCACGGTGTCTACGTTTGTGTCCGCTGGAAGCCCCGTGTGTGGGTCGAGAATATGGTGCAGCTTCAGTCCCTGACCCGAGGTCCAATGTCGGCGTTTGGTCGAAGACGTAGCAATTGCGCCTGATTTCAACGTTACGGAGTGGTTATCACCCACACCAATCGGCCATTCGCCGCCAAGTACACGGATATCTCCGCCGCCATCGACCAGGATTTCCTTGGCGCCACCGGCGGCCAAATATTCAACGGCGCGGTCAACCGCCCAGCCTTTCGCGATGCCTCCAAGGTCCACGAGGCCTTCGCCCTCAAGAATAATCTCATCGCCGTCGATATGGATGTTCAGGTCTGCGAAAAAGGGTTTGCTTGGGTCCACCGAAGGACGGTTCACCGCATCAAAATCACGGTCGTATCCCAGCGAAATCAGGCATGCGCCAAGCGTTGGATCAAAACGGCCCTGAGTGCTCTGACGCAGCTCTAATGCGACGCCGAGCACGGCGGCCAACTCAGTGTCCCTTGCTCGCCGTTCTGAATTTAATCTGGATAAAGCCGACTCTGGCAGAAACCTCGAGAAGCGCGCCTCCAATTTACGCACCAGGTTTTCGGCCTCTGCCAGAGCGCTCGTCTGGGCGTGCTGGCAAAGAATCGCCCAATCCGTCCCCATCGCATGGAACTCGCGCTGAATCATGATGCCCTCGACCGCCGCACCACAATGATGCGGCGTCTTTGAGCCGGAGCGGGGATCAACCCTGCCACGGGCGGTTGCTGTAAAATGGCCGCGGGTTTGGCCGCGACGACGAGCGGTGCAGGCTCGGTGACCGTTTTGGTAAGGCGCACGGCGTCGAGGCGAGTCGCAAGCAGATAGGTTCCGCTCATGACAAGCGCCGACACCGTGACGATCGAGAGGTCCACGAGCCTCTTTTGGGTTTCTCGTTTAGTCATCGTCGTCGTCATGGTCACGACGTTCGCCGCGTTCGCGACGTTCGCCCCGTTCATGATGTTCGCCCCTATCGTCGTCGTCGCCGTGTCGCCTTTGGGCGGCTGGCTCGTCGACATACACGTACTCAGGGGGAAGCTCAGCCGCGTTGGCCTGGGCCAAAATGGTCCCATCAGGCGTGGCCACGATGGGTTGCTCCAGCGGCGACATCTGGACTTGGTCCAGTGACGATGCCTGGACTTGCTCGGGCGCCGCACCGGTGTCAAAACCGTCGGCGGGAGCGGTGATGTAAGTGATAAAGGCCGCAGCAACTGCGAGACCGGCGATTCCGTAAGCGAATGCAATTTGTTTGTTCATCGTAAACCTCCTCTTGGTTCGATATCTAAGATACGAGCCCAAGATTGGAGGCAGATTAGAACTAGCTTAGATCTCGCTTAAACTTGCGCTTTAGAGGTTTTTGGAGAGGTGATTCTTAAGGAAAGTCGCGCTCTTAGTCCACCAAGTGGGGATTCTTCCAGGGTGCAATCACCCCCGTGTCGCCGCGCGACTTCACGCGTGATGGACAGCCCAAGGCCGAGGCCCTGGCGATCGAGGTCACGGGCTTCTTTGGTGCGAACAAAGCGGTCGAAGAGGACGTCGCGGTCTTCCTTGTCGACGCCTGGTCCGGCGTCGTCGACCAGAAATTCAACAAATTCACCCTTTTGCATGACCTGCAGCTTCACTTCAGATCCCGGAGCATGCCGCGCGGCATTGCGAAGTAGATTCGCAAGCGCAGCCTCAACCAGCGATCGATGAACCTCGATCTCAGGGTCGTCATCGAGCACAAATTCAACCGTATTTCCCGCCGACTTTAACGCTTCCGATTCGGCGCGCAGCGCATTGGCGGCGATTTCGCCGGCTCGCATCGGCTCACGAGTGCGCCCAAGGTCCCCCGCATCCACCCGGGTGAGGGCCGTAAGGCCGTCCACCAATTGTCGAAGCCGCACGACCTCTTCGCGAGTCGACGTCAAGACGGCCTGATAGTCCTCGGGCGAGCGTGTGTTGCGAAGGGCGACGTCCAGCTCACCAAGCATCGCAGTCACGGGCGTACGCAGCTCGTGAGCGGCCTCGGCCGAAAACCGAGCTTGGACTTGATAGGAGCGGTCGAGTCGGTCAAGCAGGTCATTGATCGCGACGAGCAGCGGTTGAATCTCGGCGGGGGAATCGACATCAAGCCGTTGGTCATCTCCAAATCCTGCAACCCGGCTCGCCTGCTCGCGGGCCCGCTCAATTGGGGTGAATGCACGGCGAACCATGCGCAATTGAACGAACGTCGCCAAAAGCGCGGCAAAAATAGCAAAGAGAGAATAAACGAGCGCAAACGGACCGATAGAGCGGCGATAAGTGATCTTTGGCGCTGCTGCTGCAGCCAGATTCAATCGTACGTCGTGCTCATGTTCGTGTTCGTGGTCGTCTCCGACCTCGAATGGCAGCAGCACGACCCGTTCGTCCCCCACGGTCTCGTAGAACGGACCTTTCTGCCGCAATGCGGCTTGAACCAGACTCGCAGGAATGCGTTTTTCATGACGCCCCACAATCCAAACGTCGATTGGAGCCCGGCTGTGTTCGACTTCGACATCGTCTTTGATTTTAGGATGCGCCCCTCCGTGGGCCGCTATCAGAAGCGCCTCGTCGAGCGCGATTCGTTGCGAACCGTGCAGAGCGAATGCAGTCGCGATTCCGACGAGTAGCAAGGTGGCCGCCAAAATGGCTGTCGTTGCAGCCGTTACCTGTCGAGCGATCGATTGGCTCATCTTGGTTGGTCCTCAAGCACGTATCCGACGCCGCGCACGGTGTGCAGCAGCTTGCGTTCGAAATCTTTATCGATCTTGGAGCGCAGGTAAGAAACATACACATCTACGACGTTGGTTCGCGGATCGTGAGACATATCCCAGACCGCTTCCAAGATTCGCGTGCGCGAAAGCACACGGCCAGGATGCTCTGCCAGATAGCGCAAAAGACTGAATTCCTGCGCAGTGAGCTGGATTTCGACCTCCCCGCGATGGACTCGCCGTCGGGGAATATCGATCGTCAGGTCCCCAACGACGATCGTGCCAGCGCTGGGTGTCCGTCTTGTCACGGCCGCAATCCGCGCGAGCAATTCTCCGAACTCGAAGGGCTTAACCAGATAGTCATCGGCGCCGCCGTAGAGGCCTTCGACCTTGTCCTCGACTTGGTCGCGCGCGGTCAGGAAAATGGCCGGCGTGGCGTCCCCGTTTTTGCGCATTTCTTTGACCAGCGAAAGACCGTCACCATCAGGCAACATGCGATCAACAAGGAGCAAGTCATAGGACTGAGTCAACGCCTCGGCCCGGGCTTGGGCGAGGTTCCCGGCGACGTCGACCCGATGCCCTTCCTCGCTGAGTCCGCGTTCTAGAAAGCCAGATATTTTCTTTTCGTCTTCGATAATCAAGATTCGCATCGAGTGTCTCTTCGTCAAAGAAGTGCCGCCCTCAAAGGAGGACTTTGAGCTGGTTTTCGATCTCCTCGATCAAGATGATCAGCCGTAGATCATCACGTTGAGAAGCGTGGAAAATGGCGTGGACGGGCAGGGCGACGATGGGGTCGTCATGTAGACGGACGAGCAATCCATCCGCGCGCGGCTGTTCACCCAGAAAAGAAGGAAGTAGCCCGGCACCAGCGCCCCAGATCATGGCGTCAGCGACGGCCGTACGGTCATCTACGATAACAGCCGCTTGGCCGCGGACAAGCATATTCGCCCTGCGCAGCAGGAGCTCGTCCCCTGGCGAGGTGATGAGCGGGATGTTCTCCAGCCGCTCGTCACGGAAGCACGAACTGGCGTAGAGCCACATCGCAGCTGCCGAAAGTCGGCGAGTCATTAAGTCGGAATCCGTGAGGGCACCGCCGCGAATCGCCAGGTCAAAGCCGTCATGAATCAGATCTATCCGTTCGTTCTGTAGCTTGATCTCGAGGCGTACCTCGGGCAGACGTCGTCGAAATCGCGCGATAACTGGCCCGGCCAACATGCGCCCCATCGGTACCGGCACCGAAACCCGCAACAGCCCTTGAGGCGTGTCGGACTGAACCGCCTGACGTGTTGATTTGGCGGCCGCGAGAATGTCTCGTGCACGGGTAAGAAACTCCTTGCCCGCAGGGGTCAGGGCGATGGTTCGGGTTGTCCGTTTCACCAAAGGAACGCCAACTCGGTCCTCAAGCTGCACCAACCAGCGACTCGCCGTTGCCTTAGGCAGACGCAGGTCCTTTGCGGCTGCCGTGATGGAGCCAAGCGTCGCGAGTCGCTCAAAAAAGTGGAGGTCGCGAAAACGAATATCGTCGAAATCTTCAGACATAATCGCGATTGTTTCATTTTATGGGATAATGAGTCCCGATATTAGTCGTTTCTATTCTAGAGGTGGAACAATATGCTTCATTTGTAAAGCCACTAAGTGGAGCAACCTCATGTTGAATCAAGTCGCCCTAATTATCGATATCCTCATCGGGGCATTCGCGTTTGGCGCCACCATCTGGTTCTTCTTTGTCCAGTCGCCGGCTCTTCTAAAATGGATGGGCAAAGAAAAATTCATCCCGATTCAAATGCGGCTAACGACCGTGCTCTTTAAAGCTCTCGCGATCGCGGTGCCCTTGATGTTTGCGATGACCCTGATTCATGGGCAGCACCAGCTCTGGTTGCATATCGTGACCGCTGGGGCCGCGATGTTCGGTGCTCTGATGAACGCGTTTGTGGTCGTTCCCCGAGCCCTTAAGGCGGGCGGGAAAGCATTGCGTGAGGTCAGAAAGGGCGCCGAAGCTGATGAAACGGTCTCTGGATTTGCTTCGGAGGGGGCCGGCGATGCTTCGAAGGTTTGGCATCGTTTGGTCGTGGTTTTTGTTGTCGTGATGTTGGCGGGACTTGTTTCTCACGGTGTGGTCATCATGATGGGCTAGGCCTCGAGGACACAGATGCCTTGACGCCCACCCAGTCCGCCGTTTCCGTGGACCAAACCCAGCATCGCTCCGTTTTCAACGGCACGTGCCGCAAGGATCACTCCACGCAATGCGGGGTTATTCCAAGGCGCGCGAGCGAAGTTCATTCCGCCTGATAGAGTAATGGGGTGGTGTTTAAGGAACTCCAGCATTTCAGCCGGGGTTTGGGCCCAACCCGCCGCCCAGAGGTACGCCAACGGCACGACAGGAAAGCACGTGTAGACCTCAAGCGCGATGGCGCCAGGATCCCCGAACAACTTCGATATTTCCTTCGTTTTTGCGACCCTTTCCCACACTGATTTTAGATGTTCGTATTTCGCAAGAACAGGAATGTTTTTCGGCCCGTCTGGAATCTCGGAAATCGCAACGGCTGCGAGTTGTGGGCCCGCCATGCCCAGTCTACGAGCCGCATCCGGCGTGGCCAACAACACTTCTCCCTCAAAATCACAGACCGGGTTCGCACAATCGGCCAGACGAAATAGTCGCGTAATAAATCGGTCGTTTTTTCCGACCTCCGGGACTTCTAATCCGCGTTCAATCGCTGTTTTTCGGCAATTGGCCTCAAGCGCTCGGGCAAGCTCCTTGAACAGGTCTTCCGAAATCCCATGCAGGTTCATGAATTCTTGCGCAAGCTCGGTATAGGCTTGGGGAAGTGGAGTGCCCGGAAAGACATCCATGAGCCGCGCGCGTTCTTCGGAAGTGTACGTCGTGCGCAGCTTTTCTTTGCCACGGACCACTACCAAATCCATCCCCGAACTTAGCAGGCGTTTGGCCTCGGCCAACGCAAAGATCGGCCCTGCGCCGCTCTTGAACGTTCCTGGTGGTTCGGCATCCCAGCCTGCAGAAAGCGGTTGAATCGTTAACTCGGCCGTGGCCAAACCAAGCGCCTTCGCTTGTTCAATCACAGACCCAGACCGTATGCCGCTGACTCGGCCGTCATCGTCCAAAAACGTCGAAATAATCAGGGGCGTGTCTTTCATTTGAACGAGAGGAGCTCGATATCAAAGACCAGCATGCCGGCAGGCGCGCCGGGCTGGCCTTGGTAGGCAAGGCTTTCTGGAATCCAGAAACGACGTTT
>CAYMYJ010000079.1:0-10998 GCA_964394615.1 uncultured Bradymonadales bacterium
TGAGGCGGTGAGAATTGGGGGGCCTTTTAAGCTCCCAATTCACTCAGAAATCTATTTCTTGCCAAAAAGCTTCGCGAAGAACCCACCGGTTTTTGACCCACCTTTACGCATTTCTAATAAACGAATCTGGCGTTTAGCATCATGGTTATTGGGGTTTAGATAGGTGGCTTCTCGGAAATAAGAGATTGCCTGGCGTTCATTATTCAACCCCAACTGAATGGTTCCCATAAAGGTCATCATCCAATCTTTCTCTTTCACATGGGTTTGAATCTCTTCCAACTCCTTGAGAATCGCCGTCGGCCGAGTCTTATTTAAAACCCGACCGTTCTCATCCTTCGAGATTTGAAGGTACTCTGTGTACAGGTAATAGGCTTTGTACTCACCTTCCTCAGGATTGGCTTCATGGGCCGCTTTGAAGAGCTCATGGGCGCCACGATGACCACCTGTTTTGAACATGTTCTTTCCACGAAGGAAAAAATTCTCGGCAGTCAAAATGTCGGCCACGTTTGGCGCGTCACTTTCCTCGAAATCATAATCTTCGCGTTTTGCGGGGTTTGTCAGCGTTCGATGAGCCTCATTGATGGCCGAAAAGATGGCCTGAACCTTTGAACGTTCATCGTCACTCAATTCAATTTGCGAGAAACGATCGACATGCCACTTTTTGGCAAGTTGCCGAAAACTAGCGGTAATCTCATCGGATTTGGCATCCGTTTCAACTCCCAATAGTTCGTAGAAGGTCAACTTTTCAAGCTGACCGTACATCCGTTGAATCTCGTCGCGGATTTTTTGCGCGTCGACGCTCATAATCTTCTAACTCTCAAAAAGTGGACTTGAAACACTACGTGGACTCGACATCAAGGTCCAACACAAATAATCCACTTTTTGACTGTACAAGAATCAAGTTAGTGACTAGTTTCCTCGTCCCAATGCGGCGGGGTAGCTCAGGTGGTTAGAGCGTAGGATTCATAACCCTAAGGTCGAGGGTTCAAATCCCTCTCCCGCCACTGGCCCCATTTATGGGGCCATTTTTTTTCTTGTTTGATTTGTTTTTTTGACACTTAGAGCGAGCCTAATACAACAGATGTAGGACAAACACGGTGAGTCTCATGCGTCTTAAAGTATCTAGTGCTCTTCTCGCGGCCTTTTTGATTGCCGGCTCGTTGCCGGTTTTTGGCCAATCGCCTGTGGGAATCGTGGGTCAAGCCCAATTCCAGGCATCACAAGCAGCCATTCAATCAGGGACGGCGGAAAACGCTAAAACCAGAGCTGCCAGTGTTGCTCAGGCAGCTCGCGCGTTTGAGCCCGTCAAGATTCCCGTTGGAAACAAAGATTGGACGAGCCTGGGGCTCAGCCTGAAGAAGGCTGTTCGCGAGGGAGACCATCTGGTTCAAACCCTCAAAGATGGCTCCAAGGTCACCTTCACGGTCGATCCTGATGTCCAAGCGTCGCTTGAGAAGATGCTCGACGACTATAGTGTCCCTCACTCCGGCGTTGTGTTGATTGAGCCGTCTACGGGCAAAGTGAAAGCGTTTGTGTCCCATACCGAGGGCAAACCAGTCGTCGAAGATTTGGCGCGGAAATCCCTGGCTCCAAGTGCCTCGGTTTTTAAGATCATTACCGCAGCGGCTCTATTGGAGACCGTCGGCATCGATCCAGAAAAAGACACGTGTTACCACGGTGGCAAGAGCGGCTTATCTCAACAAAATATCAAGGGTGATCCCAAACGGGACCATAAATGCGCGACTCTGGGAGCGGCATTAACGTGGTCGATCAACTCGATCATCGCGAAACTCACCTACAAACATCTCAAGAAACAAGATCTTGAGGTTTGGGCGGAACGTTTTGGCTACAATTCCGAGATTCCGTTTGAGTTCCCGGTCGAGGTCAGCACCGCTGAATTCGTCGATGATCCCTTTGAAAGAGCTCGCTCAGCGGCTGGTTTCTACCATACCTACCTGAGCCCGCTGCACGGAGCCCTGATTGGTGCCACATTGGCCAACGATGGCGTGATGATGCAGCCCTCGATTGTGGAGAAGCTCGAGAATGCTTCTGGCGAAACCGTGATCAAGTTTACCCCGCACGTCTTCAAGCGTGTGATGAAGAAAGAAACCGCCCGAAAACTCAGTGAAATGATGAAGCAGACCACAACGGTGGGAACGGCTCGGAAATACTTCCGCCAGCGAAACGCATTTCCTCGAGACATCGTGGTGGCCGGAAAAACAGGCACTTTGAGTAATTATAACCCCTATTTGGGGTTCACATGGTTTGTTGGTTTTGCAGACCGTGACGGCCAGAAAATTGCAGTTTCAGGGTTGGTTTGCAACACCCCAACCTGGCGCATCAAGGGACCGTTCGCTGCGAGCGAGGCGGTCCGACAGTACTTCTCAAGCCGCCCTGCCGAATCAGACGAGAAAGTCGCTGCTCTAGTCCCGTAAGCCGGATTCTTCTTCCCGATAGCGAGCTTCGACCTCTTCGATTTGCTCGCCCAGCTCCTCCCAACGCCCCATACATTTTTCGAGTTCTTCAGCAGCGAGGCGCAGCTTCGTGCTGACGTCCCGCATTTTTTCGCTGTCGGAATACACTTCTGGGAGCATCTGCTGCGCTCGAAGATCTTCGCTGATTTGTTCTAGGGTTTCGATGCGCTTCTCGACCTTGGAAAACTCCTTGTTTTGCTCTTTGAGTTCGCTTTGTTTGCGAGCCCTCAATTCGGCGAGCAATCGCCGCACGTCTTTCCTGGAGGAGCCGCCGGTATCGACTTCAGCCGATGTGTTGACGAGCTCTTCCTCGGCCGCCAGACGTGTGAGTCGGTAGTTGTCGTAATTGCCGACATACATAATGGCGTTGCCGTTTTCGACATGAACAACGTGGGTGGACACTTCGTTGACGAAAAAGCGGTCATGCGAGACCAAAACGATGGCGCCTTCAAACGCACACATCGCTTCCTCAAGAACTTGTCGCGTTGCGATGTCGAGGTGGTTGGTCGGCTCATCCAATAAGAGCAGCCCTGCCGGGTTCATCAAAAGCCTGCATAAGGCCACCCTGCTCTTTTCGCCTCCCGATAACACCGAGATCTTCTTGCTTGAATCGTCGCCCGAAAATTTGAACGCGCCGAGCATGTCTCTGACGATTCCCGAGGTTTCGCTTGTTGCCGCAGCTTGGACGGCCTCCAACACACTGTGATTTGGGTCCAAAGACTCCAACGCATGTTGCGCGAAGTAGGCGACTTCAACTTTATTTCCCAGCTCGACGGTCCCACGGTCGGGAGCATCGACGCCGGCGAGCATTCTCAGCAGTGTGGTCTTCCCTGCCCCGTTTGGGCCGACAAGCGCAACACGTTCACCGCGATGAACGACAAAATTGAGGTTCTCATAAACAACGTTGTCGCCAAATGCCTTGGCGAGTTCCCTGCCCTCCACAACGACCTTGCCCAAGCGCGGTGGCTGCGGAAACCGAAAACTCACCGTTGATGCATCAGCATCCGGGGTATGCAGCCGCTCCAGCTTATCGAGTTGTTTGATGCGTGACTGAACCTGAGCGGCCTTGGTCGCCTTGGAGCGAAACCGGTCAATGAACGCCTCGACACGTTCGATCTCTTTCCCCTGCCTCAAAGCCGCCGCCGTCTGTCGCTCTCTCTCTTCGGCCCGGGTTCTTCGATATTGGTCGTAATTTCCGGGATAGAGCGTGAGTCGGCCGTTATCGAGCTCGGCAATCTGGTCGACCATTCGGTTTAGAAAGTAGCGGTCGTGGCTCACGATGATGACGGTGCCCTCGTACCTTCCCAGGAAACGTTCGAGCCACTCGATACTCAAAAGGTCCAGATGGTTGGTCGGTTCATCGAGCAGCAACAGGTCTGGTCGCCGAAACAACAGCCTCGCCAGCAACGCTCTCATCTGCCAACCGCCCGAAAACTCAACGATGGGTCGATTGAAGTCAGCCTCTTTAAAACCAATGCCCACCGAAATTTCGCGTGCGCGGCTGCGGAATTCGTAACCCCCCATCACGCGGAATTTCTCTTGGAGCGTGGCGTACACTTCGCGAATTTCGTCGGACTCGGCCAGCCGGGGCTCCAATCCTGCGAGTTCTGCCTCGATGGCTAACAGATCCTCTCTGCCGCGAAGCACGGTCTCGATCAGGGTGCCCTCGCGTTCGCTTAAAGCGATCTCCTGAGGCAAGAATCCAACGTGGACGCTCTTGGGGTGGATGACTCGACCGGAATCGATTTCTTCGCTGCCCACAAGCACACGCAAAAAGGTCGTCTTCCCAGCCCCGTTGGGCCCGACGAGACCAATACGAGCATTACGAGGCAAAGCCCAAGAGACGCTTTTAAGAATCGCTCTCGTTCCAAATGATTTTTCGACGGCTTCCAACGCTAACATTTCAACCTCCGTGCCGTCGCTTCTTTGCCAGATCGCGCGAAAAACGCAAGTGACTTGCCCACAAACGCCAGAAGCTCAATAATGGATCCACTTAGACTTAAGGAGACTGGATGAGTTCTCGCGTTCTCGTGTCCGCTGTGTGGTTTGTGTTGCTTACTCTCGTAAGCGGCATGGCATTCGGCCAAAAAAGCGGCGCTAGCGTCGTAATCTTGAAATTTGAACGTTTCAACGTTCCAGACGACGTGATGTCCACCTTCTACAAGGAGCTCAATCGGGTCGTCGACGAAAACGACGACATGTCGGTGAAGCGTGGCGGGGAGATTACCGTTCAAGATTTGGCACTCACCGCTGGTTGTGACGCACCGACGGTCGATTGCTTGTCGGGATTGCGCGATATCGTCGATGCCGACCAAATTATTTTTGGGTCTGTCCAGCGCTCCGATGATGTCTTTCTTTTCACCATTCGAAATTTCGATTTTGGTGAAGGGAACTTCGTTCGCGATGTGGCTGACCAGACGATTCAAGGGACAAACGACGAGATCAAGGATGCGATTCCAGCCATCGTCGAGAATTTCCTTTATGGCGCGGTCGGTACCCTTGAGGTCTCGCTCAAAGGCTCTAAATCCGCCGAGATCTTTCTGAACGGCGAGAAGATGGGATTTGCTCCGACAACCTTGGAGAACCTGCCCCTTGGTGAGCACGTGGTCATGGTTCGGGCCGAGGACGGCACTGAACAGAGTCAAACCGTGATTCTTCGGCATAATGAGTCTGAGAGCGTAGACTTTGAATTCGCGGGTACGGCCACTGAGGTCGTCAGCACTTCATCAGGCCTTTCGCCGGTCCTCGGTTGGGCGGTTGTTGGTGTGGGTGTCGCGGCGATCGGATTTGGCGTCTACGAGACGTTGGAGGTCGGTCGTGTGGACGATGACTTCGCGGCATTATGCGCTCGTCCAGGCAACACCTGTGAAGGCGCCAACGCCGCATTGAGCAGTCCTGCTGACGCAGCGGAAGCCGATGACCTTCAGGGACAAGGAAGCTCAGCGAAAACCCTTCAGCTTGTCGGGTACTCAGTCGGTGGTGCCGCCGTACTTGTCGGAGGATTCCTGCTCTACAAGGCATACAGTGGTGGCGAAGAGGCTGAACCCGAGCTTGGTTTTGGATTCGCTCCAACACCTGACGGAGTGGCCGCATCGTTGAACGGAACGTTTTAGGCGCCACCTTGCTGGCCGAAACGAAAAGACCGATGCAGAAATGCATCGGTCTTTTTTTTGTCAGGCGAATCGAATGCCCGGAATTACTGGTTGGCTGCGGCGATCCCGTAAAGAGCCAAGGATTTGATGGCCACGTCCTTCTGGCTCAGGTTGCCACGGAAGGTCGGCTCCATCTTGTCGGATGGGTTACGGACGAGCAGCCATGCTGCGAGCTGTGAGAGCTGCTTGCTGTCGTTTCCCCGCACAGCGCGTTCGATCACGGCCCACTCCGCATCGCCGCCTGTTGCCGCGAAGCTCAATAGGATCGTTTTGCGGTCTCCAACGGACACCGTTGGATCTAGGGCGAGCTTTCGAAGGATTTCGTCAAACCCACCGTGGGTCAGCGCGTGCTTGATCGCATCGGATTGCGCAGACCCAGTGGTCTGGGTCAACAAATATTCAAACACCTGTTTCTTGGCGTTGTCGCCCCGAATGCCACGAACATCATCGATATACGTGCTTGGAGGATTCCTCAGCGCGGTCTTGATATTCTTCATGCCAAGGTCAGGCTTGAGTTCCATCGCTGTCAGGAAGGCCAACCACTGAATATCCGTGTTTCGGTCTCGAAACAGCACCTCGAGCGCCTGGGCGCCTTCGGGGAGAGCCATATGACGGATCGCCCGCAGGGTGTGTTCCTTGACCTTCAAATCGGAGTTGGTGACCAGGAATCGAAGCGCCTGCAAAGCTTTAGGTGATTTGAGCGAACCAATCGCATCGATCACGGCGAGCTTCATCGTTTGATCCTGTTCACCCTTTAATGCGCGCTCAAGCGCTGGCAGAGCGTCGACTCGGCCCAATTTCTCAAGGCTTTTGGCGGTCGCAAGACGAACGTCTTTCCTTCCTTCAAAAAGAGTACGTGAAAGGATCGGCGTGGCCTTTTCGGAGCCGGTAAACCCGAGAGATTCAATGGCGAGCACCCGATCTTCGAACGTGGTGCTCTGTTCCATTTTCACCAAACTTTCCACGAATTTGGGGTCCTTGCTCGATGCGGCGAGCTGATGTGCAAGGCGTTTCTCGTTCATGTCCTCGGCCTTGAGGTACGGCGTCACGGCCTCAATTGGCACGTATTGGCCGTTATCTAGAAGCAGGCTCATCCATGTCTGTCGATCGGTGGACTCTTTTGCGCCCTTAATCAATCCCAACGCCCCAGCGATTGCTGCAGGATCGCGAAGTTCGATCATTCGCTCCACAACACGGCCCTGGACGATCGGGTCTGAATCATTGAGCAGACCGCTGAGGATGGCTCGTGCATCCGATTCAAGGCGTTCATTGCGTGAGAACTGCACGAAGGCAAGCGTTGCCTCCAGTCGTTGAGCCGGATTCTTGGTCTTGAGCAACTTTTGCAGCGGCGCGAACCCTTCTTTGTTGTTCGCAAAAACGACGGCCTGAACCGCGACCTTGCGATCGGCGTCGTCTTTCCCAGTGATCGCAGATCCCAACAGATCAAACACGGGGCCCTTCTGGACCGCCATGTACCTTGCCAAGGTCATCTTGATCTCGGGTGTGGCGCTCTTCCAGATCTCTCCGAGCAATTTGGCCTCGGTCTTGTCCGGAAGCACCGCGACAAGCTCGTTCAAGGTGTCCAAGAGGCCAGCGTCGCTGGCGAGTTCAGCGCGAAGAAACGCCTCAGCTTTTTTGTCGCCCGACATGTACCAAGCGATTCCCGCGGCGAGTCGAACTCGTTTGTTCTCGTCCTTGGTGGCTGCTTCGAGGTCTTTCGCGCTCGCCCGACCCTCAAGCACAGCTCGAGCCAGGAATACAGCCTGTCGGGCTACCGGGTCGCCTTCACCCTTCAAGGGTTCGACGTAGCCATCGAGTTCGGCACGAAGGGCCTTTGAGATTTTGGCGGAAGCAGCGACGGGAGCGCAGAGAGCTCCAGCCAGCGCAAGAACTGCTATTTGAGTTCGGAGTGTCATGGGTATCCTCGGTTCACATTCAAAGTGCAAAAAGCTCAGCCAAAATATCGGGTCATGCGTTCTTCGATCTTTCCTGAGATTTTGCCTTTGAGTGGTTTCACAAAAAGCTTCAAATCGAGGTCGATACCGACTTTGCCTTCTCCCAATGAAAAGGTGCCGTTGAACGCCTTACCGGACACAGCTGCCACAGTTTTGTCTGCGTTCCATTTAACGTCTGACACCAAATTTCCGAACTCGGATTGAATGTCTTCGACGATCAGGTCGATTTTGGACCGAGCCTCGTCGAGCGAAAGCTCGTGAGTTCGGTGGATTGAGATATCTGGCATGGGGCTCTCCGAGTGTTGAACAATACGTATTTCTTGAGGCGCGCACGCTATCAATGCGCCGAATGTGATGTCAATCTCTTGAACCATGTCAAAACTTGCCGCTGGTGCGTGTTGAGTGTTATCTTCACGGCAGTCACAAATCCTCAGCTACTTATACTGAGTTCCCCTCAAGGAAATTCATGATGACGAAACGATTGTTGGCCCTCACGGCATGCATGCTCATGTGGTCCTCAAGCGCGTATTCGCAGACCATTCGGAATTTTGGCGCAGACGCTGAACGCCAGTATGGTGTGCAGCCGCAGCAAACCAATTATCCTGGCGCGCCAGTGACTCCCCCTGCCCAAGCTACGCAAGCGGCTCAGCCGACAGCGGATGCCAAACCTGGGGACGAAACGGCTGGAAACGCTGAAATTACGAGTGGTGTAACCACCATGTACGGCGGGCAGATGGCCACGAAGCCACTCCCCAAAGACATGCCGGTCGAGCAGATGTACCGCGGGGTAATTCCGGGCACACGTGACTCGGTCTCGCATTTAGAAAAAGCCGCCAAGAAGGGGAAAACCGGAGCCAATGAATTGCTTTGGATCGGATTTCAGGCTCGCGATCAGTCCACACGCGTGTTTGTTCAAACCGCGCGCGAGGCAAATTACAGCATGGACACCAACGCCGAAGGCGCTGTGGTGTTGACGTTCACCGATACCAAGCTTGCCGCGCGGAATTTCTCAAGGTTCATCGATACGAGTTTCTTCAATCGAAATGTGACCCGCATCGAGTCCAAGAAAAAGGGCAAGGACGTGATCGTGACGATTTCTCTTCGGAGCTCGGAGCGTCCTCAGGTCAATACGACCGAGAAATACGTTTACCTTGAGTTCAGCGCAGCCGCGGCCGACAACGCCGCAGCGGCTGAGTCGAAAGAGTCGAAAGAGTCGACGGGGGCAAACCGAGCCCTTGACGAGTAATCCTCGATTTTTTGGGAACCTTTTTGCATGATGGGCGCGTATTCACGCGCCCTTTTTTGTTTATGCGCTTCTTCATTCTCATCATTGCGCTCTTGGTCGGTGCCACCGCAAATGCGGTCGAGCTCCCCGATTGTCAGCGCTTACAGCACGTGTTGAGCCCCCTGCCCCTCAATGCCGCCGCGTTCGCCGACGGAATCTCTCGTAAAGAGATCGTTGCCGCTCGATGTGTTGTGGATGCGAACTTGCTGCGATGTGACGACGTCGTTGGACAGGGCTGGAGCGCGGCCGAAGTCGTTTTTTTGAAGTCCAATCTCGACTACCGGCTCCTGGTGTTGCCGGACTCGAAGAGTGACGAGGCTGAGTGGATTGATGGGCAGTGGAGCCTAAAACGCCTTGAGTTCGACGGCTTTCGAATCGACGAGGCGTTGGTTTCCAATACCTGTGTCTTAAAGGGGGTAACCGGAAATAGGCTGGAGGCCGATCAGATCGATGGCACTGACCTTCACGGCGTCAGAGTTGCCGGCCTTCCAACCTTTGCAACCCAAGCCGACGTGGCCTCGCCTGGCTTTTTGCCGCCGACGTTTCGCTACGCCGATATCAGCGAGTTTTCGGCCTCAGGTTTTGTTACGGGATCGATGGGGTTGGGGCTGAACGTCGCGCCGACTGAGTGGTACGGAGTTCATGGGCTTTTGGCTTCCGACCAGGCGCGTGTCATCGAGTTAGGGGTGAACAGCGCCGACCTGTCGACATTTCAGACGTATATCGCGGGCAATCTGTCTTATGGGGACCGGATTTCCGGGATGGCAGAATGGGGTGATTCGCGCGCCATCGAGTTGCGAGAACTGGAAACAGGCGCGTTCTTGCGGTCGGACCAAAGAACTCGATTCGGTGCCTCGGCGCGCAGCTCTGGGCACGAATTGAGCACGTCGATCGAGGAATACGAGGCTTTTGGTCGCGACCGTATGCGTCGGGCCAAGATCCGATTTGGTTCCGATGAATCCTTGGGCTACGTGGTTTTGAAAACCGATGCCGAACACGAATCGCGGTGGATCGAAAGGCGTCTCGTGGGTGAGGACGTGTCGGTTCATTCCGCATTGGTGGCCTTGAGGGCCGAAGTGCCGTTGGATGGGCGCGGGTGGGCGGTGTCTCCTGCAGTGGACATGAATATGAGCTTTGGGGTCGTTCCCACGGATGACGGCTTTGAAGCGTCGACCACGGCATCGGTCACTCCCAATATCTACATGCATACCGGCGTGGTTGGACGCTTTGACCGGTGGTCTCATCGTCTGGGGTTGAGCACGCGTGCAGGAGCTGAAGTTTATGGGTTTTCGCAGCGTGAGCCGCTGCCGCCTCGTGTGCCGGACTATCTGTTCGCCCGCGAACCTGGGGCCTATTTCGTGAACGCAGCACTGGAACAGGCCGTTGAGGCGTCAACGTGGCGCCTCGCCTTTCCCGTTGGGATGTTGTTGCGCAGACTTGATCAGGACCCGTTTATCACGCCATGGAGCAGGTTATCTCTCCAAGGCCCGGGGTTCGTCGTTGAAACGACGGCGTCGTGTGTCGCAGAATGTTCGGAGCTTCGAGCGCTGGTCTCAGCGGAAGCCACTTGGGGTTTCCTGACCGTTTTTGGTGCGGCAGGCAACGCGCAGGCCGAACGTTGGGACGGGGGGCTTTGGGCGGGGCCTGGATTCCCGGCATTTCCAAGTTCGCCCCTGAATTCAAATTTCACAGCGTTGGCGGGCATTCGTGCGCATCTCGATCGCTACTACGCGAGTGCGCGCACGTTTTCCGGTGACTACATCTCGGGATTTGATGCGTCGATGGGATGGAATCCCGGCTTGGGATGGTCTATCGGGTTGGGCGGCGGCTTGAAATTCGAGTCAGGGGACGTGGCGTTAAGAGCCGGATTGACTCATCGCTACTGACTAAGCGTGTTCTGCGACTTGTCGCTTGAGCTTGTCCAGTTTCGGATGCGCGGGGTCGATGGCTCCCACCCTTTCTACGGCGAGAGCGGCGTCGGTTAGTTCCCCAAGCTTGAGGTGCATGCGTGCCACCAAAACCCACACATCGGGATTCTTGGTATCGACGCGAGTCGCCTGATAGAGGTTGCGGCGCTGTTCCTCGACAATTTCCGGCTCGTTCATGCGTCGTCGGAAGGTCGTATAGGACAG
>CAYMYJ010000079.1:11098-18377 GCA_964394615.1 uncultured Bradymonadales bacterium
CGCCCGACCGCCCGTCTAATATCGAGAGCTTTGCGCGTGAGGTCCACATCACCGAGGCGTTGGAAGTTCTCGGCGCGGTAGAATCGCTCGTAGCGTTCATATCGCGCGCTGGCTTCTTCCCAATCGGTTGCACGGGGCAAATTGAGCACGACAAAAGGGTCCGCAGAGCCCGATATACGCTCGAAGTCCTCGTTGACGATTGCGCGAATTCGGTCCAGCCGTGCTGCCTTATCATTGGATTCGAAGGTCATAACGTCAACTTACCACTAAAAGTCGCCGAGAATGTAGCATCGACGCACAAAACGGCCAAGGACTTCGGATGGTCTGGTTGTTTCAAAACCGTACGAAATCATGCTAACAGCGCCGGCGCGAGGTGACGATGAATGAAGATATTGATGACATCACGAATTATGACTTTGTTCTTCCGGTTGAATTGGTTGCGGAAACGCCCGCCATGCGTCGCGATGGCTCCCGATTACTTCTGGCCTGCACGGAAACAAAGGAACATCGGATCGCGCCATTTGAAGAGTTGCTCGGGCAGCTGAATTCCAACGATTTGTTGGTTTTTAACAACTCGCGTGTCGTGCCTGCCCGTGTTTTTGCGCATAAAACCACTGGGGGACGTGTCGAACTGCTGTTTTTGGACGTCCTTGGTTCGGAGTCCCCAACGCGTTGGGTGGACGAAAAAGGAAGGATTCAAGTCACGGCGATGTTTCGAACGTCAAAATCTCTTGAGGTCGGCGCCGAAATTTTCCTAAGCGATAAGACCGCACTGCGAGTGGTGTCGGCCGAACATGGTCACGCGACGCTCGAACTCGACGCGCCCGAAGGCGCCTACGCCCTGCTCGCCAGGCTCGGCGAACTGCCTTTGCCGCCTTATATCGTCAAAAAACGCGTTTCGTCGCAGACCACGTACGAACACGACGAGGAGCGCTACCAGACGATCTATGCAGCGCATCCGGGATCGGTGGCCGCCCCAACCGCTGGTCTGCATTTTTCGACCGAGGTCTTTGATGCGCTCGATCGCATGGGAGTTCGGCGTGCGTACGTGACCTTGGAAGTTGGGCCGGGAACATTTCAGCCCGTGAAAGCATCGCGGCTCTCAGAGCACGTGATGCACTCCGAGAGGTACTACGTCGATTCTGAGCTTCGTGGTGCCATTGAAGAGACACGTCGGCGTGGCGGCCGTGTGATTGCCGTGGGCACCACAAGCGTAAGGGTTCTGGAGTCCGAGGCAAAATTGGCAGCCCCTTTTGAGCCTGGCACACGTCATTCGACACTTTTTCTGAGTCCGGGCGACGAGTTGAAGGTGGTTGATGCGATGATCACGAATTTCCACCTGCCCCGCTCTACGTTGCTAGCGTTGGTCTCGGCATTCGCCGGACTTGATTTTATCAAGACGCTCTACGCCGAGGCGATCGCGGAAAAAATGCACTTCTACAGCTACGGCGATGCGATGTTCTTGACGCGTGAGGCGCTGAAATGACGATTCAATGTGAGAATTTCAAATTTACGCTTCAAGCGACCGACGGTGAGGCGCGGGCCGGCGAGATGCAGCTGACGCATGGCGTCGTGCAGACGCCGATCTTCATGCCCGTCGGAACCCAAGGAACGGTCAAGGCGATGGATCCCCAAGAACTGGAGCGCCTTGGCGCACAGATCATCCTGGGCAACACCTATCATCTCTACCTTCGACCCGGGCTTGAAGTGATCGAGCTTCACGGCGGCCTTCATCAAATGATGAACTGGACCCATCCTATCTTGACGGATTCGGGGGGGTATCAGGTCTTTAGCCTCAAGGAACTGCGCAAGATCCGCGAAGACGGCGTCGAGTTTCAAGACCATATCGACGGTTCTCGGCATCTGTTCACGCCTGCACGGGTCACTCAGATTCAAGAAATCCTTGGCAGCGATATCATGATGGCCTTTGACGAGTGCCCCCCAGCGGGCGCTGACGACGCCTATCTTGCGAAGTCGCTCGAGCGCACCACCCGTTGGGAGAAAGAATGCCTTGAGGCCCGCACACGCAATGACTGTTCGATGTTTGGGATCATCCAGGGTGGAACCAGCGAGTCGTGGAGAGCCCGTCACCTTGAGGAAATTTGCGCCCTACCCTTCGAAGGTTTTGCGCTTGGCGGTCTGAGTGTGGGTGAGGACATCCCCGCGATGTACGACACCGTGGCGTTTACGGCGCCGAAGATGCCTCGCGACCAACCTCGTTACTTGATGGGCGTTGGGAAACCAGACGATTTGGTTGAGTGCATCGCACGTGGCGTGGACATGTTTGATTGCGTGTTGCCGACTCGTAATGCTCGTAACGGTCAATGCCTGACTCGATTTGGCACCATCGTGATTCGAAATGCGCAGTACGCCAAGGACCTCGATCCTATCGATCCGGGTTGCGCCTGCTACACCTGCCGCAACTTCACGCGCGCTTACGTTCGCCATCTCTATAAGGCCAAAGAAATCCTGGCGGCCCGTTTGTGCACGATCCACAATCTGCATTATTACCTGGAATTGGTAACTTCGGCCCGTGAAGCGATTCTGGCCGGCGAGTTCACTGCTTTTCGAGCCCGCTATTACGAGCAGAAGGGCCGCTCCACCCCCACTCTGTGAGTGCTTGACCTTAATTGGGAAGGCTGCTAAACGCTTGGCCTCTTATGGGCCGGCGTCTTTACGTCGCCTTTTGAGCATGATCCCCTGAATGGACGTGGACACGAAAGTGTCTACGCGGTGTCGCATGGATTTGAACGGATTGACTTCGGTGTGGGTACTCGCGCAGCAACCAGGTGGCGGAGACCTGCTCGGTATGTTGGTGCCACTCATCCTCGTGATGGGTGTTTTTTACATGCTGATCTGGCGCCCACAGGCTAAAGCTGTTCAAAAACATGCGGATTTTGTGGGGAGCCTTAAGGTCGGTGATGAAGTCATCACCGATGCAGGCCTTTTTGGAAAGATTGCGTCGGTCGATACCGAGATAATCACTCTTGAGGTCTCGAAAGGCGTCAAGATTAAGGTTCGACGAAAGAATATCGAAGGACATCAGGGGCAGGACGCCGCCGACGAAACGGCCGTCTCTTGAACGGCGCTTTGATCTGCGATTGGATCATGGCGATGTAAGTAATCACCTGCTGGTGATGGAGAGGATGGATGAATTCAAATAAATTTCGATGGGTGATTGTATTTGCCGCGATTTTCGCAGGCATGTACGGGTTGCTTCCAACGGCATTCGACATGCAGGACGGCAAACTCGACGGCGAGTTCCCTCCTGCTGAATCCGAACCGATGAAATGGGTGGAAGAGCACGATCTGTCTCCACTTACTCTTGGTCTCGACCTTCAGGGCGGCTTGCTCCTGCAATACCACGTTCTTGTTGAACGTGCGGTGCAGGACAAGTTGGACCGAATGGCCCGCGACTTAGAGATTCGTGTTCTGGAGAAGCATCCAGACGTGCAGTTGACGGTGAGTCATAAGCCCGATTCGGACTACATCGAAGTCAATTTCACGAATGCGGCTGACAAAGACAAACTGGATGACGACGTTTTGGGCTTCTTTCAGTCGCTCAAGAAAGTCGACATGCAGGGGGGGCTGATCCACCTTGTCGTCGACGAAAACTACGTCAAAGAGACCAAAGAATTCGCGATTTCGCAGGGAATCGAGACGATTCGCGAACGCGTTGACGCTTTGGGTGTCTCGGAGCCAAGCATCACGCGTCAGGGAACCAGCGACATCGTCGTTCAGCTTCCAGGTCTTAAAGAAGACGACGTCGACCGTGCTAAACGGCTGATCGGTCAGACTGCGCAGCTTCAATTCCGCATGGTCGATGATGCAGGCACCAACGCCTTCTTCAACCAGTTCTCTGGCAAATTGCCCGAGGGATTCCAGTTGCGCGTCATCGGCGGTGGATACCGCTCGGTCACCAACAAGGACAAAGAGCCACTCATCTCGTTCTTCGAGGGTAAGGTTGATGAAGACCATATGGTCGGATTCGAACATCACCCCGTCTACAAGGACGCTTTGAAGACCGAACTCGACGAAGAGCGCTCGTATTACAAATCGTATTACGTCACGAAAAAGGTCGAGCTCACGGGTGACTACGTGCAGGAAGCACGAGTCGCGATCGACCAACAATTCAATCGTCCTTACGTGGCGCTGAATTTCGACAGCAAAGGCGCACAGCTTTTTGGTGACTTGAGCGGCAATAACGTTGGCAAACGAATGGCCATCATGCTCGACACGACCATCAAGAGTGCTCCGGTTTTCAACGAAGCGATTCCTGGTGGCCGTGCTCAAATCACAATGGGCGGCATGCAGTCGTACAACGAGATTTTGGCAGACGCTGAAGACCTCGTGATTGTGCTTCGTCACGGCGCCCTTCCCGCGCCTATTGAAAAGCAGTTCGAGACCGTCGTTGGCCCCTCACTCGGTCAGGACTCGATCGACTCGAGTATCTTAGCATTCGCGGTGGGCCTGTTGCTCGTCGTGCTTTTCATGCTCGGCTACTACCGTCTCAGCGGCATCTACTCGGTCATCGCCTTGACGATGAACATGTTGTTGATCGTTGGAGCCCTTGCGGCCATCGGAGCAACCCTGACGTTGCCTGGCATCGCGGGTATCATCCTCACGATCGGTATGGCTGTTGATGCAAACGTCATTATTTATGAACGCATTCGTGAAGAGCTTGGGCTCGGCCGAACAGCGAAGGAGGCAATCAATGCCGGATTCGAGAAAGCTTTCTCGGCCGTCATGGATGCCAACGTAACCACCGGTATCGCCGGACTCGTCTTGTTGCAGTACGGCACAGGACCCATCCGCGGTTTTGCAGTGACGTTGCTCATCGGAATCGTCTCGACCATCTTCACAGCGGTGTTTTTCACCCGGTTGATGTTCGACACAAAAATTCCTGGCTCCGCCAAAGACACAATCAGCATCTGAACCCGCTTGGGTCTGAGGATACGTTATGATGAGATTGATCCCCGAAACACTGTTTTTTGACTTCATGGCGCGGGTTAAACCGGCCGTGGGCGTTTCTTTGTTTTTTATTTTGGCGAGCATCGGCTTGGTTGCTTTCGTAGGCTTGAACTACGGAATCGATTTCAAGGGTGGAACGGACATGATCCTTCAGTTCGAGAAAGACATCTCGGCTGAAGAAGTTCGTGACGCTGCGAAAGTGGCAGGATTCCCAGATGCGAACGTTCAGCGCTACGGCACGGACGGACGCCAGTTCCTTGTGCAGACCTCCAGCGTCTCGGTGGTAAATCAGGGGACGATCACCAAAGTTGAAACGGCTCTCAAGGCGCTCGCGCCGCTTGAGCGTTCGACCTGGGGTGAGGAACAACCTGACCGTATGGACCTTGTCTTCACGTCCACCGTTAAGCCTGAACAGATCAAGACAGCAGTCAAAGATCTCGTCGGTGACGTGGTCATTGAAGAAAACAACGTCGATGCTCCGGGCCTGAAGTTCGTGATGCGCTTCGAAGACCTTCAACAGCGCGTTGGTGAGAATTTTCATAATGCCCTTCCTGAAGCGTTCAGCGCGACAAAAGGCATTCTGCGCTTGGAGACCGTGGGACCACGAGTGGGTAAACAACTTCGCGACAGCGGTATGCTTTCGTTGCTCGTTTCGCTCCTGCTCATTCTGATCTACATCGCGTTTCGATTCGACGTGCGCTACGCGCCCGGCGCGGTTGTCGCTTTGATTCACGACGTGGTCATCTCGGTTGGCTTCTTTGTCGTCATCGACATGGAAATCTCTTTGCCGATCATCGCAGCCCTTCTGACGATCGTGGGATACAGCCTCAACGATACGATCGTTGTGTTCGACCGAATTCGTGAAAACCTGACCTCAGACGGCGATTCGAATGTGGAACACACCATCAACCGTTCAATTTCTGAGACACTCAGCCGAACGATCATGACCAGCCTCACGACCCTGCTTGCGGTCATCGCGATTATTTTCTTTGGTGGTGGATTGATCGAGGACTTCGCCACGGCGCTCTTCATCGGAATCTGTGTCGGTACCTACTCCTCCATCTTCATCGCGTCTCCTGTCATGCTCTTCATGGACCGGTACCTGCGCACACGACGGGAACTCAAGGCACGTAGTCAATCGGCTGCGTGAATTATTTTGCGACCTTGAGTGTTTCCTATGGTGACGCGCTCAAGCGTCCAGCGCGGTACGTTTTATGGAAGCGCCCGAAATAGTCAGGGAATGGGTGTTTTCCGAGAGCCACAACGAAGGTTGGGAAAAGTTCGTCACCGAACTCGGTATTTCCCCCGTTACGGCCAGAATCCTCTATCGGCGCGGGATGCGCGACCTCGATGAGGTCGATGCATTCCTGAATCCCTCCCTCAAACATCTACACGATCCCTTTCTGATGAAAGGCATGCGTCGCGCAGTCCGTGAGGTCTTGCGGTCGATCGACAGCGGTGAACGGATCGTTGTTCATGGCGACTACGACGTGGACGGAATCTGTTCGGTCGGCGTGCTCTACGGGTTCCTGAAGGAACTCGGAGCGGATGTTCACTACTACATCCCTCAGCGTTCGCAGGATGGCTACGGGTTGAACGTCGATACCGTGCGGCAATTTCACACTGAGGGTGTGGATCTCATTATCACCACCGATTGTGGGATTTCGAATCATTCCGAGATCAAAGTCGCACGAACGCTGGGCATGCGAGTTGTGGTCGTAGATCACCACACGATTCCCGACGTGTTGCCCAATGCCCATGCGATCCTGAATCCGCTTCAAACCGACTGTAAGTTCCCGTTCAAAGGGCTTGCCGCTGTCGGGGTTACGTTCAATTACGTGATTGGGATTCGCTCGGAGCTTCGCAAACGGGGCATCTTCAAGCTGATCCCGGAGCCCGACCTCAAACAATATCTTGATCTGGTCGCGCTCGGGACCGTGGCTGACGTCGTCCCGCTGGTGGACGAAAATCGGATTTTTGTTCGGCTGGGGTTGGAGGTCTTGGCTGCTAGACGTCGCGCAGGGGTTTCTGCCCTGATGGACCGAGCAGCTGTTGAAGTCGGTCCAATCACGACGCGCACAATTGGGTTTCGTTTGGCGCCTAGACTTAACGCCGCTGGACGCATGGCCGACGCCTCAATTTGCGTCGAGCTGCTGACGACCACGAGCTACGGACGCGCCACGGAGATCGCCGAAGAGCTCGAGAGCCTGAACAAGGCGCGTCAGGGCGAAGAACGCGAGATTCTGGGATCTGCCTACGAACAAGCTGCAACGCAGGCTGCGGATAATCGCCGGATTTTGGTCGTGTT
>CAYMYJ010000080.1:0-17894 GCA_964394615.1 uncultured Bradymonadales bacterium
TCAGAAAACGTCCCCAGTCCTTGGAATCGTTGGGTTGCGCGTATTTGGATGGATTTTGAAGCGCATCCACATAGGTGGCGACTTCCGGCGTGAATCGTCGCTCGATGATTCGAAGTCGATCTTCAAAATACGAATAACATCCAAAGGCTTGTGCGATATCGTTCTGGGCGATTCCGCACATTTCTTCAAGCTGACTTTTCGCATCATACACCGTGGCAAGTTGCCAAATCGGGGTGCCTAATAGGGCAAGATCTTCTTGCGCAACTGCGGTCTCGGCCACACGATGATAATACTCCACAAAATTTCCAAAATCTTTGGCCTGAACGACTGGATCTGCCTCGCTAACGAAGAGTGGGTAATCGCCGCCAGTAATGTCTTGAAGTGAATTGACTTGAAACTCGACACCTGGATATCGTGCTGCAAAATCGGCGAGACGCTCTAAGGAGTCTGTCTGGTTGGTGTAGTTTTCAACCTGCAGAATCCTGATCGTGTCGGCCCATCCCTGTTCAACTTCATTATTGAAGCTCTGTTCCAAATTTTTCACGGTCGTGGAAAAAAGAAAGTATTGCCCGAGTTTCTCTTCCTCAAGATATCTAACACCACATTCACTGACCCATTCTGCCAAGTTTCCGGGCTGCGGATTAATGGGAGAGCCGTTTTGCGTAACACAGGCTCCAGCGTTTGAGCCCACACGAGCCGCATTTTGGTCGGCCATGGGAATGACGACTAAGAGAGAAAGAATAGGGCCATCCGTCTGGCGAAAAAGACGTTTGTAATGCAAATCGGCCACGTCATCTAAGTGGGCGAAGTCAAGCATTCCTTGGCCGTTCTCGGACTCGGAAATGATGGTGAGCATGTCGTGTACTTGATCCCGTGAATTCATCCAGAACGCGCGGTGGAACGGTGTGTTGTATTTTGATTCGTCGATTTGTTGGTACGACAACAACGATTGCCGGATCTCAGGGCGTGTGAGTTCTGGCGTGAACGAAACACATTGATTACCCGTGCCAATATTTGCGGCTACGTTTGGGGCGATGCCCTCGGCGAGCGAGATATTGTCGATCAGTTTTTGAGCCAGCGTCACAGGAATTGCTGTCGAAGTTGTAACCGCATCGTTGTTTTGATCGTTACAAGACATGACGAGCGACGCCACGAATAGAATGGTCGTGGCTTTTCCACCAATACTTCTGAGTTCTGAGTTCTGAGATCATTTTTGCTCCTCCCAAGGATTTAATATGTCGTACGTGTTCGCGTGGAACGAGGAGGAAACTAACCGGGGATGTTACAGAGGTCAAATGCCAAATAGGCATTTTATTCAGCAATGAATTTTTAAATTGTCTGACTAATTTATCGTTGCCGGATTTGGAGCGGCGCAAATCGCAATACAGGCCACAGGGGCCTGTGTACCAATCACAACGTTGAAGTCTGCCGGAAACCTGAGACCTGAGACCTGAGACCTGAGACCTGAGACCTGAGACCTGAGACCTCTATTTTTTTGACCACTCGGCGTCGCCGGCCAATTGAAGGGCTTTATCCGATGCCAACCAAGCTTTGGCCTCGTCGCTGCCGTTTAACTCGGCATCCAGAAAAGCCAGAACCGACGCACTCAGCGCCAGGGACAGGTCCGCCAGCGGGCCATCTGAGGTGGCATCACCCAGATCGTAGGTTCCGTGGCCGCCAATACCGACCGCCAGATTGGAGTAAAGCAGGTATCGATTACCTTCGGCTTTCTGCAGGTCAAACGCCTGCCTGCGAACGGCCCCAGTCAGTTCGGGACTCGACGGCTTCACGTCGTTTGTGCCGGTGGCAAAAAAGATGGGACCGCGCATTTCGTCCCATGAGTTTTCGGCGTCGTTCGCAAAATACCCACCTGTCCCTGGCCCAGATGGGCTGAGCATCACCGCCACTTTTGGAGTCGCATGTGGCAGTTTAAACAACGGCGAATTCGCAGTTGTGAGCATTTTTGCGCCCATCAACACGGATGGCCCACGCGAACCTGCTGACCATCCCATGATCGCCACACGGTCCAGGTCTAGTGCCGGGTAGTTATTCGCCTGAGTCAATTCGGATATTCGCGGCAGGTCGTCGAGGACGGCTGCAATATCGTACGCGCGAATCACTGTGAGGAGTCCATTATCCTCTTCGTCCGGGGAACACTCGGTCTGTGGCACGTTTGCTGCCATGCACACCTTTGTTCCTTGGCCAGCCCCCACTAAGGAGTGGCCGATATGAATCACGACAAATCCGTTGCGGGCGAGCAAGGCACCCCACTTCTGGTTGTTATTCTGGCCGGCTGGCTCGAACGACCCGCCATGCGAAAAAATGACCACCGGTGCGGGTCCGGCAGTGGTTGGCATGTTGAGTAGAAGCGGTAGGTCTCGCCCGATGACGGTCTCACGGGTGATCCCGCCGTCAACGTCGACGACTGCGTTGTCGGCTATCGCGTAGAGGCAATCTTCCTGAGTCGCGCAGGTTTCTGACATACCTTGGTCAGCACCTTGATCGGCGGATGCATCTGGTAGCGTTGCGTCCGATTCAACACCGGTATCCGCGCCGACATCTGTTTGCGAATTGTCAGCGTTATTTCCCAACGTCGGTTTATCTTCCGACCCACAGGCAGCGAGCATGATTACCAGGACAATCCACTTCTTCATTCCGACTCCGACGCAGCTATTGTCTGACCAATGTACGTTGTTGGTGCCACGAAGTCATCAGAACCGGTCGCAGGGCGCAGCTGGAGGAGGCTGTCGCATCAGGATCGATGACGAGGCTGTTTTTGTGATGGGTCCGCAAGGCCTATGGCTCGCATATTTGAGTAATCGCATGGTCCTTCGGACCAATCGCATGCAGGCCATAGGGCCTGCGCACCAAGCGCAGAATCGCAATGCGGGCAGGATGCCCGCGGACCAAGCGCAAGGCGCGGACCAATCACAACGCTCACCGCCCGCTGCTCGCCGACAAAACTCGCGCATACCCGGTTCGTCGTTTATGATTCGGCCATGAGTGATGAGTTAGACCAACCAGTACCGGCAGATTTCGATTGGGGTGGGGGCGACCTCAGCGAAGAATCAGACGCGGGTTTTGACGTGTTGCGCTTCACGATTCGTGGACAGGCGTTTGCGGTCGAGGCCACGCTTGTGCGCGAGATACTTGCCTTAACGGGGTCTAATGCCGTGGGTGGAAGCGGTGTTGAAATCACGCCCGTGCCAGGATTGAACGCACCGATTCGTGGTGTCGCGATGTTGCGCCGCCAAGCCGTGGCGGTGATTGACCTTGCCGATTGGATCGGCTTGGAAGGCAGTGGCACCCCGTCAGATTTCACGCCTCGTATTTTGGTGATTGAACACGGACGCCTGGTCGCAGGCATCTTGGCCGACGCTGTTGCAGGTTTTGAGCTGTGGCCAGCGCATGTTGAAAACGATGCGAAACAGACGCTTTCTGAACCTGTCCTAGAGATTTCAAGTGCGGCGCGGTGGGCTCCTGGTGGAGTCCTTGCGCTGCTGGACATTCCAGCCATTTTGGAAAAAGTCGCCATTCGATAGTGAGCTACTAGATGAAGATTTGGATCTATTTTGCTGTTCTAGTGTCGTTGCTGTGGATACCCATTGGCGGCTTTGCACTGATTCAGGGAACGCAGTTCATGACGCTGGCCGCCGTGGTGGGATGGGTTGTTTCGGTCCTTTTTGCCTACCTGGTACTTTCGCCGCTATCACAGGTGGTCGAAAACCTTGGTCAGCTTGTCAAGGGCGAGGTCCCTAACCGAGAAGTCCCAGCCGCGTCGGGAGAGATGGGCGCTTTGGCCGCGACGGTCAATCGAATGGCCACGCAATCGGCCAAAAGCCGAAACTTGGCCGAATCATTGGCGACCGGCAAATTGGATATCCGAAAGGCAGAACCTGCAGTGCTTCGCTCGGGCCGAATCGAAGACGTGGATCTCGCAGATATTGGCGATGGCTCGACGCTCGAAAAACGGCTGGGTGATGCCAATAATCAATTGCGACGGCTGACGCTTCAGATTCGACTCTTGGCGCAGGGCCAGCTCTCCAGCCCTCTTTTGAAGGCAGAGTTGGCTGGTGATCCGGGCGAAGCCGTTGCCGAGCTTCGAGGCCAGCTGGTCGAAATTCAACAACACGTCAAAGCGGTGGCCAACGGCAATAAAGATGAGGAACTTGAAGGTTCAGGCGAGCTTGTCGATTCGATTCGAAACTTGAGCGACCGGCTGCGATTTTTGGTGGCTGAGTTCTCACACACCGCCGTTCATATCTCGAGCTCGACCGAAGAAATCCTGACCGTCCTGAACGTCCAGGAATTCGCGGCGACCCATCAGGCATCGAGCGTCGAGGAGACTCAGCGCACGATGGAAACCCTGTTGTCGTCCGCAAAAAGAATCGCCGAAAGCGCCCAGACGGTGTTCAAATCTGCCGAGCGTACCCAGTCGAATAATCGCACGGTGGCGGACCGTATCGGTGAGCTGAAAGGCCATAGCGAGCGCATCGCCGAGATCTTGGAAGTCATTAAATCGATCGCGGATCGCTCGGACCTTCTGGCCCTTAACGCCTCACTCGAAGGCCTGCGGGCTGGCGAAGCAGGCAAAGGCTTTACATTGGTCGCGACGGAGATGAGGCGGCTGGCCGAAAACATCAAGGACTCCGTCGGCGATATCAAGGAACTCTTGGCTGATATCCGAGAATCCTCGATGGCCAGTGTGATGGCGACCGAAGAAGGCACAAACCTAAGCGATAAAACGACCGAATCGGCGTTGAAAATCACGCTCATCACGCAGCAACAGCAGACCGGAACCGAGCAAGTCACACAGTCGATGGACGAGCTTTCGACCCTGATTTCTCAAGGTGTTTCGGGCACACGACAACTCTCGCACGCCGCCGGAGAATTGGTGCAATTGGCCGATGACCTGCGCATGATTGTGGAGCCGAGTTCTTCGACCCAACGACGACGGGCGATTGAGCCCCCGCCGGCCCAAGTTGAGCCCAATATCCGCGCGACCGTTAAAGCCGCAGCGCCCCAGAAGGTGGCCGAGGAGGCCAAGAAAGTCGAACCCGCCGCGGTCGACGCGGACCCACCCACATCGGTCGTGCCCATCGAAGAAGCCGAAGCAGCACTTTCTGGCGAACATCAGATTGCAAAACGAGAAGAATCCAGAACCCCTGCATTTGCGATGACACGTCGTCGCGAAGACCAGCCTACGTTGGAATTATCGGGTCTTTCGGATGCCGAAGAAGCCCAGCTTGCGCAGATTTCGGAGACGTTTCGAACCGAACAATCCAAAAAGAAGTCCTTTGATGAGCAGCTTGATGACCTAGAAAAGGACATCTCAAGCGCCAGCGTCGAGGATACCTAAGCCGATGAGTGTCTCCGGTCTCATCGAGAAATTTCGCTCGGTCGCCCTTGATCGTGTCGAAAAAATGAACTCGCTGCTTGTCGAGCTTGAACACCAGCCTGATGCGGCAGAGTCGCGCCAGACGCTGTTGCGCGAGGCCCATACCCTGAAGGGCGAAGCGCGCATGCTGGGCTTTGCCGACATCAATTTAGTCGCGCATTTCACCGAACATCTGCTCCTTGACGCCGAAGGCCTCGGATTCAGGGTCGAGCCCCAGATTTTTGCCATGATCTTCACGGGGCTGGACATGGTCCGCTCGTTGTTGACCAAGACTGCCGGGTCGTTTTCGGGGCCGATTGACCTCACGGGTTTTGTAGAACAAGTCGTCGCCCTGCGTTCGGGTTCCGACGAGCCACCCGCGCCCTTCATCCCGGAAGTGCGCCCTACTCCGCAAGAGGCGAGCACCGGACTTTTAAAGATCCAGAGCGCGAGCACGTTACGCGTCGACCTCGCCCGACTTGAACGACTGAGCGAGGCATCGGCCGAAATGCTGCTTTTGACTCGCCGAATCGAATACCGAACAGGAGAGCTTCGAAAGCACACGGAGCACCTCGATGCATTCGCGCGCGCGGCCGCGCCGAATCTGCCCAAATCACACCAGGCCCGCCTGACGAAGCTGCACCGAGACTACGAAGCCAGCGTGTCGAGGTTGCGCGACGAACTCCACCACGCGTCGGCTCGGGCCGTGCAGGTCGACGATGAAACTCGCCATATGCGCCATGTTCCGGTGGCCGAGGTCTTGAGTCATTACCCACGAGCCATTCGCGACATCGCTCATTCCCAGGGAAAACGCGTCCGATTTGTGCACACGTTTGGAGACGTTCAGGTCGACCGATTGATCCTCGGTGGACTCTCGGATCCCTTGCTGCATCTAGTGCGAAACGCCGTCGATCACGGCATCGAATCCCCCGAAAAGCGACGTGCGGCAGGCAAAGATGAAGAAGGCGAAATTCGCCTTGAGGTCGAATACGCCGGCGACGCGATTCAGGTCACGTTGACTGACGATGGCAACGGTATGGACGTCGATGCGATCAAAGCCCGAGGCATCGAACGCGGGTTCATCACCACGGAAGAAGCGGAAAGCCTGAGCCCCGGTGATGCGTTGGCACTGATTTTCAGGGCCGGATTTACCACCCGCGACGCCGTCACCGAATTGAGCGGACGCGGGCTGGGCATGGATATCGTGCGACGCGAAGTCGCCGAGCTCGGCGGCAACGTCGAAGTCGATTCCGAACCTGGTCAGGGCACGACCTTCAAGCTTTGGATCCCAGTGTTGAGCGCAGTTTCGAGCATGTTGCTCTTCGTCGTGGCGGGTCAACGTTTTGCGGTTCCTGCCAAGGATGTTGAACGGGTGCTGATCGCGGCCGAGGACGAGGTTCGTCCGACCGACAAAGGCTGGGAGATTCGTTTTATGGGCGAACATATCCCGGTCGTGGATTTTTCGACTGTGATGGGACTTTCCCCACGTCCCTTGAAAGCCGGGTCATTGACCATGATGGTGCTGTCTCGCGGACGGCGGCGGATGGCAGCTTGGGTCGACGATGTGCTCGGGGAACGCGAAGCGATGTCCCGGCCTCTGGGAGACTTCTTGTCGGGCGCAACCACCTGTCGCGGGCTGGCGCTCACGGATTCGGGGGATGTGGTTCCGATCCTCAACCTTGAAGTGGCGCTGGAACAGGTTCGGTCGCCATCATCCGCTGAGCGTTTGCGAGCCACGATCTCGGCGAAAGTCCCGATAGACGTGCGAACCATCTTGGTGGTCGAAGACTCCGAGGTTACGCGCACGTTGGTTTCGAGCATTTTGCGGGGGCTTGGCCATCGCGTGATCGACGCCGAGGACGGTTCACAAGCGGTTCGGCGGCTTCGTGACCACAGGGTGGACCTTGTGTTAAGCGATGTTCAGATGCCGGGCATGTCGGGTCTGGACCTGCTTGAGCATATTCGCGCCAATCCCAAAACGAAACATCTTCCAGTCGTGATGTTGACCACGCTGGGATCAATGGAAGATAGGGAACGTGCGCTTCGTCTTGGGGCCGATGGCTACCTGACAAAGCTCAATTTTCAAGAGAAAGACCTTATTCGAATCGTCCAGCGCTATCTGGGCGTGTAGAATGCCCACCGGTTTGGTTTGAGTGTGATGTTTCTTCTCATATTTTATATTGTCCTGACGATCACGGTCTCGTTCTTCTGCTCGATGATGGAAGCGTCGTTGCTCAGCATCACGCCGCCCTACATTGCGGCTTTGGAACAAGAAAACCCCAAGCTTGGCGCCCGTGTTCGCGCTCTGCGCGAGGATGTCGACCGGCCTCTTTCAGCCATCTTGAGCCTGAACACCATTGCCAACGTCGTTGGAGCCAGCGGTGTCGGAGTCCAGACCCATCTGATATTTGGGGAATCCGCAGTCGCGATCTCCAGCGGATTTCTGACGCTCGGCATTTTGTTCATGGCCGAGATCATCCCCAAATCATTGGGCGCCAACTACTGGCGCGTTCTGACTCCCTTTGTGGCGCGGGCCGTGCCTGTGATGATTGTGATGGTGTTTCCTCTGGTTTTCATGTCGCGTTTGCTTACCCGGATGCTCAATAATGGTGATGTTCGCCCGACGCTGAGCCGAGAAGAATTCACGGCTCTGGCCACCAAAGTCGCTGACGAAGGCGTGTTGCACGCTCAAGAGTCTTTGGTGCTCAGAAACCTGGGCAAATTCGGGTCTTTGCGCGCCAAAGACATCATGACGCCGCGGACGGTGATCGTGGGATTCGACGAGGAACTCACCGTCGATGAAGCGGTCGAAATGAACGATCTGAACCTTCGTTTTTCGCGTTTGCCGATCTGGGAAGACGAAGTCGATGAGATCACCGGATACGTGCTGAAGCACGACCTGATGCTCTATTACGCACGCGATCAGGGGCAGATCAAATTGAAGGATATCAAGCGTCCCATCGACGTGTTGCCCTTCACAGCTCCGGTCTCAAAAGTCCTCGACGCCATGCTGAAAAAACGTGAGCACATGATCCTCTTGGTCGGAGAATACGGCGGCACCGCCGGCGTTGTGACCATGGAAGACGTTGTAGAAACGATGTTGGGCATGGAAATCCTCGACGAGTCTGACGAGGTCGAAGACATGCAAATGTTTGCACGCCAGCAATGGCGGAAACGTGCAGAAAGTCTGGGCATCGTGCACGATTCAGAAGTCGAAGAAGTCGCCATCGATGAACCTGATGACGCGTAATCGTGCGGCCGGAAGCCGATGAACCCTGAAATAAAAATGCTAATTGGAGTCCCATCATGACTTTCGTCTGGCTTGTCCCAACGATGAGCAAACATGCCACAGGCCTCTCAGGCTTGAACGAATTCGACATTGAAGAATTCGAAGGCGACGAGCCGATCAAGTCGCTTGGAGAAGGCTATTTCACGTTCGATCGCGACCTGAACAAACGCTATGGGCCCCGCGTATTTGGGGGAGACCTGCTCGAGAACGAAAGCGGTCTTTGGGTTGTGAGCACCCGACTTCGCGATTTTTTCATCGCTGAAGAAATCGTCGACGTGCACTTTGTTTCGGTCGATATTTTTGAAGGAAGGAAAAAACACGAAGGATATTTCGTGATGCAATTCCTGACCGGAATCGACGGCATCGACGAACGCGAATCCACGATTTCCTATGGATTTGGCGGAGTCCTCTACGTCGACAATCTGGCGCTTCGCGCGGACGTGATTGGAGACGACAAACTCTTCAAGATGTCTGAACTTCCGGACGCGGTTTTTGCGACCGAAGAATTCGCAGCCAAAATGAAGGCCGAGGGATTTGAATCATTCTTGATCAAACCCCTCAGCGAATTCGGCGCTATTTAGCCTCGCCGGCTTTCACACAAGCCCCAACGAAGCTCTTGAAGAGCGGGTGCGCAAGGGTCGGACGGCTCTTGAACTCAGGATGGAATTGGCAGCCGAGGTACCAAGGATGGTCGGCCAGCTCCATGATCTCGACGAGCTTCCCGTCTGGAGAAAGTCCGCTGAAGGTCACGCCTTTTGCTTCGAGCGTCTCACGGTATGAGTTGTTGAACTCAAGCCGGTGACGATGACGCTCCGAGATTTCCTCGGAATTATAGATGCTGTGCGCATGCGAACCGACCTTCAGACGGCACGGATAGGCGCCTAAGCGCATCGTCGCGCCTTTCAGGTCGATATCCATCTGGTCGGCCATGAACATGACGATGGGAGCTTTGGTCTTTTCGTTGAATTCCGTGCTGTTGGCGTCTTTGAGCCCACACACGTTTCGGGCGAACTCCACGGCCATCATTTGCATGCCCAGGCAGATGCCGAAAAACGGCACCATCTGGGTTCGTGCGTACTCGATCGCCAGGATCTTGCCCTCGATTCCACGTTCGCCAAATCCGCCCGGAACCAGCAACCCGTCGCAGTCGCCGAGTTCTTTTTGCATGTCTTCACGTTTGAGGAGTTCAGAATCGATGAACTTGAGCTGCACGCGTGAATTGTTGGCAATGCCACCATGAAGCAGCGCTTCATTAAGCGATTTGTACGATTCCTGCAGGTCGACGTATTTACCGACGATGCCGATGCGAGTGGTGTGCTCAGGCTCTTTGATGCGTTTGACGATCTGCTGCCATTGACCCAAATCACTCGCGCGCGACCAGATGTTGAGTGACTCGGCGAGTTTCTGGTCGATGCCTTGTTCCCAGAGCAGGAGAGGGACTTCGTAGATGGTCTCGGCGTCGATCGCTTCAAAAACATGGCCGTGTTCGACGTTACAAAAAAGCGCGATCTTACGCTTCAGCTCGTCGTCGAGCTTGTGTTCAGTGCGGCAAACCAGGAAATCAGGCTGAATGCCGATCTCACGAAGTTGTTTCACTGAGTGCTGGGTCGGCTTGGTCTTCAGCTCGCCGGCAGCCTTGATGTAGGGCACCAGAGTGACGTGAACGCAGAGCGAGTTTTGATACCCAAGGTCGTGACGAAGCTGGCGCACGGCCTCGAGGAAGGGCAGCGATTCGATGTCGCCAACCGTTCCGCCGGTTTCGACAAACACGATGTCAGCGCCCTTAGCAGCGGCCAGAATCCGTGTTTTGATCTCGTCGGTGATATGAGGAATCACCTGAACGGTCTTGCCCAGGTACCCGCCCTGACGTTCACGCGTAATGACCGCGTCGTAAACCTGTCCGGTCGTGAAATTGTTCAGTCGGGTCATTCGAGCCGACGTGAATCGCTCGTAATGCCCAAGATCCATGTCGGTTTCCGCACCATCGTCGGTCACAAACACTTCGCCGTGCTGGAAAGGACTCATCGTCCCAGGATCAACATTGATATAGGGATCGAGCTTGATGAACGTACATCGAAGCCCCCGGTTTTCCATGAGTGCACCCATGGCAGCGGCTGTGAGCCCTTTGCCAAGGCTGGAGATCACTCCACCGGTAATAAACACGAACTTCGTCTGATTGATGGCCATGATCGCACTCGCAAAAATAAACGAGCCCCGCGCTGATACTGCCTGCGGGGCTTGAAACATAGAGCTTTTGAGATGTCACTGGGGATGCGTTTACGACGCAAGAAACCCGAGCAGCGCTCGGGCGCGGACATTAGCAACCGATCACAAAAGTCTCAAGGCCAGTGATTCGTTTCGTGGAAACTTTGAATCAACCAGTGGGCAATGACCCGCGTAAAATCAGGCCAATCCGTGAATATGGCGGGATTGCGTGCAAAAAAAGACGTAAACTAACCCGGATGCGTCTTTTCGTAGGCCCGACTGGGCCCGACGTCTTCGACAGGCACACATGAACACTGATCACACCCGGAGGAGTTGTCGCAAACCTCGACCAGACCGTCCGAGCAATCCACAAATATCGGCGTGTAATTGCGACACTGGCCTCCCGACATCGGCAACCCACAGCCCATCGAAAACAGAGTTATCATCAACAAAATCGACCGCATGGGCGTTCCTCAAAGTTCATTGCATCAGCCCAACTTAGACGACCACATCCCCACGAAATTCAACAAAACACGAAATGGATTTTTTGAGATCCAATTCGGCCGAAGCGCGTTAGATTCTTCATCGAGGTGAAACATGCGAAACGTCTTCCAAATCCTACTCCTAACGCTGCTCTCGTTGGTCACGAGCCAGGCCTTCGCCATCGGCTTGTTGATTCCCAACGACACATCGCTCGCACCGTTTTCGGTCGAGTCCCATCGTGCCACGGTGGTGATCACCAATAACGCTGCGGTCACAACGGTCGAGCAGGTGTTTCGAAATAATACCGACCGCCCGATGGAAGCGGTCTTTGTGTTCCCCATCCCCGAAGGCGGAACCGTCAGTGATTTTGCGTTGTGGATCGACGGGAAGAAGACCCCCGGCGCAGTGCTTGAAAAAGACCAAGCCCGGCAGATCTACGAAAGCATCGTCCGCCGAGTTCGCGATCCCGGCCTTGTTGAATACATCGATGGGCGGTTGTTCCGGGCGAGCATTTTCCCGATTCCGCCACGCGGCACGCAGAAGCTTGAGATCAAGTTTGGTCAGGTCTTGCAGCCCAAAGGCGGGCTCTACCGCTACCGATATCCGTTGTCGGTCGGCAAAGATTACGTGACGGCCAAGACCAATCAGGACTTCACGCTTACGGCCACCATCAACTCGTCGATCCCGATCACGACTGTGTATTCGCCGTCGCATAAGATCGACACGATGCATAAAAAGGCAGGTCTGGTCACCGCAGGCGTCGAAGAGCTCCAAGCCTCGTTGGACCGCGATTTTGACCTCTTTATCGGATATTCCGAAAAAGACATCGGCGTGAATCTGATGACGCACGATCCAGACGGGGACGGTGCCGAAAACGGCTATTTCATGTTGGCGATTGCACCCAAGGTCGACGCGGCCGCATCGACCGAGATCGGGCAGACGTTCACCTTTGTGATGGACACGTCGGGCTCGATGGCCGGCGATAAAATCGAGCAGGCGCGCACCACGCTGGCCTTTTGCGTCAAGCGCCTGAAACCCCAAGACCATTTTAATGTGATTCGCTTCTCGACCGATGTGGAGTCGTTGTACGCCAACCCAAAACCAGCCACGGCTGAGGCCATCAAAGAAGCGATGGCATTTGCGAAGGCGATTGAACCTGCGGGCGGCACTGCGATTGAACCCGCGTTGGTTTCGGCGCTTAAACAAAAGGTGCCGACGTCGAAACCCCACCAGGTCATCTTTGTGACCGACGGACTCCCGACCGTGGGCATGACCGATAACGGTTCGATTTTGGCGTCGCTGGATTCCATCAAACCCAAGAATACCCGTGTCTTCACGTTCGGTGTGGGATTTTCGGTCAACACGCTTCTGCTTGATTCCATCGCCTCAAAAGGCCGTGGCCGTTCCGATTATGTAAAACCTGACGAGTCCATGGAAGAAGCCGTTGCGGCGCTCTACACGCGGATTTCGTCGCCAGTTTTGACCGACATTTCGATCGAATACGGTGGAGCTCGGATCTACGACGTTTACCCGACCCAAATCCCAGATCTCTTCCGTGGAGACCAGATTGTTTTGTTTGGCCGCTTCCGATCGAGTTTCAATAAACCGATCGAAGTGAAAGGTCGTGTCGGCGCCGAAACTCGCCAGTTTTCGTACGGTGGTGGCGGCGGCAAAGCCCTTGCCCTCGATGAGAAATCGACCTCTCCTTTGGAGTTCATGCCCAAATTATGGGCCACCCGAAAAGTCGGCTTTTTGCTGGACCAAATCCGTCTGAATGGCCGTCAACCTGAGCTTGAAACCGAGGTCGTAACCTTGGCCAAAAAATTCGGCTTGGTCACGCCGTACACCAGCTACCTCGCCGTCGATGATTCCGAGTTCCGGCCCAATCCGCCGCAAGACGACCAACCACGTGATGTGTTGCTGAATTCGAACGCTTCTAGAGATCGCGGCGGTGATGAGACTCGACGTCCAATGGCAGCCCCGATGAGCAAGTCGGCACCTCGGCGTGAAGCTGAAGAAAAAGCCAAGGCCTTTAAAGATTTTGATGCAAATACGGGCGAAGGCGCGGTCGCCGCTTCCGAAGCGACGCAGGACTATATGGACTCAAGCACCGTGAAGGGCAACGCCACCAATCGTCGGTATGTCGCCAACCGAACCTTCGAATGGAAGTCCAACGCCTGGATCGAAGAAGGCGCGGACACGGCGAAAGCCAAGGAAGTGAAGGCGTTCTCGACCGAGTACTTCAACCTGCTCAAGAAGTACCCCGAGCTGAAAGCCGTCATGAAGCTTGGCGAGCGGGTGGTCGTGAAGGTCGGCGGCACGACGTACCGAGTTGTTCCTTGATGGTGCTGTGATTCGGTCCACCAAACTCCCGCCTCACTTACGATTCAGACTTCGCAAATCGCAAACACAGGCCGGCAGGATGCCGGCATACCCGAATTACTAATTGGAATCGTCGCCATCGTCAGGCAGGCAACCATTGGCTTCAGTACATTCCTCCGCAGGCTTCGGGTTAGGGTTGCATTGGGGACGGTCATGATAATTGGGAACTATGGGTTTAGAATATTCCACAAATTCGGCAGCGGTCGTGTGTGGTGCTGGGCAGACTGATTCAAATTTCGCGGATTTGGCCTTGATATCGGACTCCAATTCCGGCCAGTTCGTTGCAAAATTAGGCTTACTGCCTGTTTCATCAGCGGTGACTGTGTTTTTCGTATCAATCGCGTAAGCGACATGAGCAAACCATCGGCCATCTACTTTTTGAGCTCGAACAAGAAATGTATCCCCGATCCCGATGGCAAAAGTAGGATCGAAAAGCTCAATGGTAGAGCCTTCGGCCGGACCATTTTCAGTAGATGCCAGTATTTCTCCATTGAAACCGTTAAAGGCGGTCCAACGAAACAAATCGACGGCTTCACAGGATGGGTCGGTTTCCTGACCCCATGATTTAGTAACCCTCATGATGAAAACTGCGGTTCCTGGTTCACTCAGAAAACAGGTATTAACTCCTGAATCCAAATAATCTTCCCCACCTACTAACACACAAAAATCACCGATCTGAGGTTCTTCCGAACAAGAGATCAATAAGATTAATAAAAGTAAATATTTTTTCATTTTTTCCTCCGAGAATTAGTTTGTCACGGTCCAAACCATAGCGGCTTCATTGCCGTTCTGGCCTACAAATGATGGTGAATCAGCCATTCGTGGTTCTGTGTAATGTATGGTTGTGCTCCAACCCGACGCATAACTACTTCCACTTTTGGTCGTATATGCTATTCGACTAGGAGAGTCAGGGGTTTTCCAGGCCAAATAGAATTTATTGGCAAAGAATCCTAAACTTGGGCTATTCGAGGAGTCAGCGGTGCCACGCCAATACGCTATATTCTTACCTGTCGCGTCTTCAAGATATTCAATACTATCGCCTACCCGGCGAAAATATGTATATAAAATGGCGCCATTAAAGACCCCATTGTCTGTCCAAGCCATCATGCAATTGTAGGTCAATCCTGCAGCAGCATCTGCACAGGCAATGGCGAGTGGAAAATGAGTTTCTCCTCGAAACTTCCAATTACCGGCCACCGAGGGTAAATTTATGTTTGCGAAGTTTTGTTTAAACTTTTCCGCACGATGAATTTTGGGATAATTTGAGGTTAACCCTGGCGAAACCCAAATTTTGGGTAAAATCAATGATGCCGTGTGATCTGCAGGTATTTCCACATAACCTATAACCGTACTGTTTGATATTGGGTCAAATGCGGTTGTGGCCGAAAATGGACTTCGGATAGATTTTAAACTTGAACAAGTAGAATTCACGCATTGCTGAATATAATCGAATGCTTCGTTATTAAACTCATCATTAGCTACATACACTCCAAGTTTTGCGCCATAAAAATCACCGTAATAATATTCGGCGACCATATAGGATACTTGGGTGGTGGGTAATTCAGGAAATCGAGACAACATCGGTCTACCTGGAAGATTGTCGGTAGATCCAGTTGTTGGACTGAAGGAAAAATATCCATCATAGCCAATTGAAGACCATTGGACACTTCCATTATTTGACACGCCGTTTTGGATCCAAAGTGGTAAGCGTTGGCTCGAGAAATTATTGATCAAATAATTCCCCCCAATAAAGCCTTGATCAGTTCGAATATTTGTAGAAATTGGTGGCTGAACCACGCCGAGCGAGGAAAAACCAACATAACGGTACTCAGCGTCCATACCATTTTGATATTGTTTGATACAAGAGATATCCCAGCCTCTTGGATGCCCATAATTACCGCTTTGAGTAGATGGACAAACTGCGACACAGAGCCCTTGCCAGGTATCACATCTCAAAGCACTTGACGAACAATCACTCGACTGTGAACAAGGCTCTGACGGAACACCGCTTCCCGTATAAGCCATAACGGAGTGACAACTTGGATAAGTATCTGTATGTGCATGCCCTAACTCAAGAACATGGCCAAACTCATGAAGCATTGTTTTTTCAAACGAACTTCCTTGAGAACCTAATAAGGCTCCTTTTTTCATTTGAATTTGAAGAAATTTCGGACAGACCTCATTAGTATTCCCATCATTATCAAAATCAAATTGATCACGGACATATGAAACAGTTGCCACTGCTGTTCCTGTTACCTGTTTATAATGAACATAAACTGCAGGATGACTAACAAAACCGCATAATGTCGAAGGGTTTTCAAATGGCCAAGTGCCAGCAAAAACAAGATTTAAGCCACGTGCCGAATTATTCCACTTTTCCATCTGAGCAATAATTGCTCTTTGGACGTTAGATTCAGAAAGGGAGTCATCATCAGCTGTAACAGTACCTGCGGAAAGTTCACTCCCGAAATCCTGCTCTACATATACATAAATAGTGCGATTGGTTATTGCATTGGTATCTTGATACCAATTACTCAAAGTACCAAGACATGCATACAATTCACCCGACCATAAAACCATCATAGTTAAAATAAATAAAACTATAATTTGCGATTTGCGATTTGCGATTTGCGATTTGCGATTCAAAGGTCCCCCTATGATTCAATGTGTTAATCTTATCATCTTCACAGACTTAAATTTTGTAAAGTTTAAACGTCAACTTTGACGCTTTCAATGTAACCGTCCGGCAGACCGCGTTCTTGAAGGGGTGATCTAGTTTGGCTTAGCTATCCGTCTCACTGAATCATCCCGGGTTTATCGGAGACTGTTTTTGTTAAATCATGCCGCGATTTTGATGTTGGCATGATGGCGATAAAATTGCTCCTCGTATTTCTGAGGCGAAATAAAGCCGAGCGGCCCGTAAAGTCGTTTCGTGTTGAACCAATGAACCCACACCATTGTTGCTCGTTCGACGTCTTTGACGCCCTTCCAAGGCCCTTGATGATGAATCAATTCAGCCTTGTAGAGACCGTTGAGCGTCTCGGCCAACGCATTATCGTAGCTGTCGCCGACTGAACCCACCGATGGGGTCAATCCGGATTCTTTCAATCGTTCCGAGTATCGAATCGACAAATATTGTGCGCCGCGGTCGCTGTGATGAATGAGCCCTTCATCGGTCTGTCGTTCGCTTATTGCCTGGTTAAGCGCGTCCAACGCGACGTTGGTGTGCAAGGTCGATGACACGTTCCAGCCCACGATTTTCTTGGAGAAAACATCGGTGACAAAAGCGACGTAAACGAACCCGCTGAACGTTGGAACATAGGTAATATCTGCCACCCAAAGACGATTAGGCGCTGGTGCTCGAAAGTTGCGCTGAACTAGGTCCAGTGGGCAGGGGCGTGGTGACGGTATCGTCGTTTTCGGCTTCTTTCCACGTCGGACACCTTGCAATCCCATCTCTCTCATCAGGCGTTCCACGGTGCACCGAGCAACCTTAATGCCATCTGCTTTGAGTTGGCGCCAAACCTTTTGGATTCCATAGGTTCGGAACGATTCTTTCCACACGCGACGAACCTCGTCCCGCAACAACTCGTCGTTCTTGACTCGAGTGCTGCGCAAATCAGGTTGTTCCCGCAATTGAACATGTCGGTAATAGGTTGATGGGGCGATTGGCAGTACTTCGCAAATCGGCTCGACCCCATATTCTACGCGGTGAAGGTCGATGAACATCACCATTTCTTGAGTGGGCGGTCGAGCTCCGCCTGTGCAAAAAACGCGGACGCTTTGCGAAGAATCTCGTTGGCGCGTTGAAGTTCAAAAATCTCGCGCTCAAGCAGTTTTATGTGCTCAGCGTCGGCTTCAATCGTCTGGGTCTTCGCCTCGACACCATTGGACTTTCGAATCCAATTCCGCAGCGTCTCAGGGCTGCACCCCACTTTCATGGCAATTGAACAAATCGCTGACCACTCTGATTTATGGTCGGCAAGCGAATCCTTGACCAAGCGAACAGCGCGTTCCTTGACCTCAGCTGAATATCTCTGTTTCTTTTTCATGACTCCATTTTCTCACATTCTTGGAGTCTCCGACAAACCCGGTTCGGTTCACACATTTTGAGTGAAGGAGGCGACGATGGCAAAACATTCGACACGACATAGACGA
>CAYMYJ010000081.1:0-12625 GCA_964394615.1 uncultured Bradymonadales bacterium
AATTACGATCGTCGCAATCTGGAGTATTGCTGTAACAAGTAAAATGAATCGGTGTTTTCTGCTCATGGATGTCCCCGCTTTTTTCTAGGTAATAACGAGACACGCCCACTTCACAGAAGTTCCTTAGAACCTTGTTTAGGCCCTGAGATTCCGATGACACAATTCGAACTTGGACTTCCGCCGGTGGCCACCAAAGCCGAGGCGCTCGCACCCGGCGTGACCTTGCTCCGCGGCTTTGCCCTTGCCGACGAGACCGGGCTCCTGGATGCGATTTCCTGCATCACCGAGCTCGCCGAATTTCGACACATGTCGACGCCAGGCGGGTTTCGGATGAGTGTCGCGATGAGCAATTGCGGGGAGTGGGGTTGGATCACCGATGAGTCCGGCTATCGCTACTCAAAGACCGACCCCGTCACCGATTTGCCTTGGCCAGACATGCCGTCGGTATTTGTGGACCTTGCGCGGTCGGCGGCCAAACAAGGCGGTTTTCCAGACTTCGTACCCGACGCTTGTCTGGTGAATCGTTACGAACCAGGCGCCAGAATGACCTTGCACCAAGATCGAAACGAAGTGGACTTTGGCGCCCCGATCGTGTCGGTTTCACTCGGCCTTTCAGCGACTTTTCAGCTGGGCGGAATGGAACGCTCTGATAAGGTCGAAAAAATCGGGTTGGCGCATGGTGATGTCCTTGTTTGGGGCGGACCCGCCCGTCTTCGCTTTCACGGAGTGTTGCCGCTCAAGGAAGGGAATCATTCCATGATTGGGCCCTGTCGAATCAATCTGACTTTTCGCAAGGCAAGGTAATTATTCGGACCCTTTCTGTTTTAATCTGAAATTGTTCGCATCCTCTATTTGCAACTTTAATTGGGAGACGTTCATGAAATCGATCCATCTTTTTTTTGCCGCTTTGGGCTTGGTCGCATGCCAGACCACGCCAGCCTCTGTCGAGGACCACACTCTGGTCGAGGTGACAAATCAAGCCGGCTCCGAAGGGCAGTTTTGCACCTCGTTTGGGCCTCAAGCCCCCCGTGACATCTCGAACCCCTCCGGAACGAATCCGATAAGTTTTCCGATGGCTCCGCCCTCATCGGAAATGAATTTGTGCAATGTTCACACTCATACAAACGCCGAGAACAAAGGGCCAGGCTTCAGTGTTTCTGCGGGCAAAGGCGTACATGGCGGTTTTCAGTGCAACGAAACTGCGAGTCTGACGCCGCAAGAACTGACACCTCTCGAGGGCGAAGGCGCATTCGAAGGGGTGAAGCCCGGTGACACGATCGAAGTTCATTGGGTGTTTTCATCGTGCGATGTCGCACCGGGCAAGGAGCTCGACGCGTGCCTGACAGAAGCATGCGTTGACCCACTGCTGCGCGTTGAAACTCAAGTTTTCTTGGTCGTGAACGACCCCGCTGCGCTGAATTTCAATGATTTCGATTATGGCGACACCCAAAGTGGCAAACATCAGCCAAAATCCCTACCGGCTGACACAGGAACACCCGTAGTGTTCTTAGGATCCACAACCGGCCCCTCGTTCACTCAGAGCACATGTTCACCAGCACACGTCACGTGGAGCGTGCATCCAACGTGCGCCAAAGTCGATATCGGCTCCCTGAACACCTGGGCGGCCAAAGGGAACGTCTTTCAGCAGGTTGAATCCCACGGAGTTCGGCAGCTCGTGACGGAACCCGCTCTACTTTCGCCGATTCAGTGAAGCAAAAAACGCGAGTCATGCGCCCGCTCCCTTGTTGCTCGGGGAGGGCTGGTTTACAACTTGGCCCGGAACAACCTAGGAGTACCCATGACCCCCGAAGAACTTGGCAAATGGCTTAGCGAAAACCTCGATGAAATCTACACCTTCATGGATTATGAGGCGACGATCGACAGCGAGAAAGAGCTCGCAGTGACACTTGGCCATTGGCTGGGAAGCGACTTTTGGGCCACCACGAAACATCGCTTTATCCATCTGGGAATCGACGGCGCTGGAAGCCAATTTGCGGCGTGGATTCGTCCCGGCGAAACCCAAATTCCAGTCGTGTTTTTTGGCTCAGAGGGCGGAGCCGGCGCTCTGGCAACCAGCTGTAAAAATTGGGCAAAAACCATCGCTTACGCGCCCGCCATCGAAGAATATACCGAACCCGGTCATCGCCGACTCGATCCAGGTCAGAACTGGAAGATCGACGGCGACGAAGTCGGCCAGGATCAGGCGGATGAGGCGAAAGCAGCCCAGGCCACCTACCGCGCTGCCGTCGAAAAGCGACTCGGAAAAATGCCGTCATTGCATCAGTTGATGACCGACTTGGACAAAGTCGACGCTGAATTTGTCCAGTGGGTCGCGAGCGTTACGGACCATTAGGTTATGAACCAATTGCTGAGCGCCTTAGCAGCGCGCATGGAACCCCATTTGCGCGATCATATCGCCCGCGCAGATTACGCTCAGGATAGGGTGGAACATCGAGCCGCGATTGACGCCATTTGTCAGTCGAGTCGCGTACCTAAGCGCTTTGCTTGGGTGCCAGCTGAGGTGCTGGAATTGACTCGGTGGGTCGACCCGTACAAGACCGACGTGAATTGGGAATTGTCCACGACGGAACTTCATCTTGTACGTGCGTTTTGTTGCACGGCTTTGTTAATGCAGTCAGACGGCAACGCCTTTGGCATCGATTCCACCTTAGGCAACCTCGCAGCCAGTCTACTCGCCATGGACCAAACTTATTTCCGGCTTCTTCCACCACTGTTATCGCACCTGATGAGTGACGTGGAGCTTTGCGAGTCAGAATTGGCGCTCACGCAGGCTGTACGACTGCTCGTGGCACTTGAGTTAGGTGAAAACCTCGATGGTGTTCTGGAGGACGTACTGCAAGCCGAATCGAAGGCCCGTGAAGTTTCACAACCCGGTAAACGGCGCGAGGTCGGCTTCGCCGGCATCAAGAGCATCCTGGCCGTCAATGGCTGGCACATTGTTGCCAACCGAATGCGTGTGTGGGCGGCCGAGTTGGAGGATGAAAATCACGCCTATTTTATCGGTGAAATAGCGCAACAGTTGCTGGCCATTGGACCGCACTGAGGTCAAGAACCCAGAAAATACGCTGCAACCCGCATCAGAAGGTTAGGTTTTTTCTGAAGCACCGATGCAGCGCATAGAACTCCACCAAAGAGGCCGCCCGCCACGCCACACGTCGCGATATCCTGCCCCGTTAAGTAAAGGCCGGCGATGGGAGTCTGTGGACGCAGAGCACGCATTTTAAAACGCTCCGGCGTGTGGTCGATGCCATAGATTTCGCCGTGCTGATAACCGGCAAAATGTTGGGTCGTGAGCGGAGTCGATAGCTCGTAATGGGTAATCTTCCCGCGTAATTGCGGATGCTGTTCAAAGAGCACTTCCATCAGGCGTTGCGCCATTTCTTCCTTAAATGCCTCATAATCTTTGCTACGCCTTTTCCATTCAGTGCCCTCCCATTTCTTGACCCAAGAATAGGGCATGATCGTGATGGCTTCGATCGTGGAACGCCCCGGGAAGCGGTTTTCGAAATCCGGGTCTTTGGCGGACGGAAACGACAAATACACGACGGGCATTTTGCTCTTCGGGTCGGCGTTGGCCGCAGCCAGATTGGCTTCGAGCCGATCGTCGGGATAAACCCAGAGGTTGGGTTTTTTCAGTCCCAATTCTTCGGCTGTGTTTTCCAATCCCATGTAGAGGCAGATATGAGCTGCAGAGGGTTCGATTTTTGTGCCGATTTTGTCGACACCAAATTGGCGCGCCGTCTGGGGGTTCAGCAAACGATTGAACGTGTTGAAGACCCCTGCATCGCTAATAACGATGGGCGCCATAATGGTTGACCCATCGGACATTCGTACGCCAACGGCGCGCTTATCCTCGATCAGAATCTGGTCGACTTCGGCCCGAATCAGCACGCGTCCGCCGCCTTCTTCGATGGTCGGCACGATCGACTCGGCGATGCGTCCGGAACCACCCACCGGATAAAAAGCGCCATTAAAATAGTGGCTTGCCACCATGGCTTGGATTGCAAAACTGCTTTTTGAGGGAGGCAAACCGTAGTCGCCCCATTGCCCCGTCAACACGGCGATTAAACGCTCGTTTTTCGTAATGCCTTCTAAGACCTCACGCGTGGTTTTCCCTGCCAGAACATTAAATTGAGCCGTCATCTTTGGGCCGATAAGGTCGGCTAAGGCCGGCGGCAGGGCTTTTTCTAAGAAATGAAGGCCAGATGACTGCAATGCCTGCTGCAGCAACTCAAAGTACTTGTCGATGGCGTCGTGGTCGTCAGGGAATCGCTCCTTGAGGCTCAAGATGAGCGCCTTTTTTCCACGAGGCAGATCGTAGACGTCCTTTCCAAAAATCAGGCGATCGTAGACGTCGCCCATATCTGCCCACTCAAGCGTACCGTCGGTGATAAGGCCCAAAACCTTGCCGAGCAACGTCTTGGGGTGCGTGCTGCCGATATAGTGCACGCCGACGTCCCACTCAAAACGTGGGCGTTTGAACGTATGGGTGAAGCCTCCGGGTTCGTAGTGGCGCTCAAGGACGAGCACGCGCAGGCCGGCTAGGCGAGACAAGAGCGCTGCCGTGGTGAGGCCGCCGATCCCTGAACCAATCACGATGGCATCGTAGTCGTCGTTATTTCCGGAGCGTTTATAAGATGTTGCAAGCGAAGACATAGGATCCCCTGTCAAAATATTTGTCGGAATCTACACCTATCGCGACGAAGGCGCACGTACTGTGATGGGTCCGCCGCTGTGCTCGGTCCGGCTGGGATTGGTCCGCCAGGCTCCAGCCTGGCATTGCGACTGGTCCGCCAGGCTCCAGCCTGGCATTGCGACTGCTACGTTTTTCGATTCAAGACATTAAGCCGAGAGCTGCGCTTGCAGATAAGCAGCAACGCGGTCGAACGGGTCAAAACCCATCGCCAAACCAATCGGACGACGCAGGTTGGAATTGGCGTTCATGTCGTAAAAAACACGCCGTCCATCGTGCGTATCCATGTACTCCAATCCGCCCACATCAAAGCCGGTGGCCTTGAAGAGCCGAGTGCCCTCAGCCACCGCTTCAGCCGGAATTTCTGGATAAGGGTAGAATTCGGGAGGAGTCGAGACGGGCAGGGCGCAAACACCTTCTCCGCTGGTCGGATTGCAGTCCTCTGATGGGCATAAATTAAAGCCCGCCGTATTGGTGACCCGCATCGCATACAGCAGCTCACCGCCCACAAACTCCATACGCACGATGCCTTCGTCGGCCGCCACCAGCTTCTCTTGAAGCAAAAGAACCGGGTCAGGATGCCAGTAGGTCGCGTCGCCTTCGACGATGCTGCGCAGGTGGTCAAGACTTTCGATCTCGGCCATACGCGCGCCGCTGCCGCCCTGATTTGGCTTTAAGATCGCCGGGAATTGCAGTGAGCCTTCGGGAAGCTCCGCCAACGCATCAACGTTGTTAAACGCAACCGTCCAAGGCGTGTGCATTTCCAGATTTTTCAGAACGCGAATCTGCGCCGTTTTGCTGAGCTCAAAGCGAAACGCCGCTGCGCCATTTAGCACCCGCGCACCGTTGGCCTCAAAATGGTCCATCAGGCTCAGCGCATACGAAACCGCATTGCCGTTGCCTCGCACATACGCGCTGGGGCTCGCCTGATTGAACACAAGACGGGGAACCCCCGCAGAAGTGACGTCAAAAGCACCCTTTTTTAGGTCGATGGCGTCAAATGGAATGTCGCGAGCTTCAAGCGCGTCGAAGAGCGGTTTTTGCCACGTTGGGTGTTCGAAAAGGACAGCAAGTTCAGCGGCCATTCGGGCTCCTGAGCGTCACGCTTTGATGTGACTTGGTACGCAGGCATCCGCCTGTCGGTAACTTGGTACACAGGCATCCTGCCTGCCAATGACTTGGTACACAGTCATATCCAGAAAGTGCGTGTAGCGGACAGGAGTCGGTTCTGCAAGATCGAGCTCAGCTGGCTGGCGGATTGTTGGACGGATGCATGATTTCCCGCAATTCCCGCAAATGACGCTCGATCGCCAGATGTGCCAGGAACACGCCGACACAGGCCAGCAAACCAAGGCCGAGAGCCAGCCCATATCCCGCGAACGAAAATTCGGATTCTCGGGTGGATTTTATTTGGTCAATTTCTTCCTCGTAAGCACGGATGGCTTCCAGGTGATTGGCTTCCAGTTCGTGAATCTTGAATTCGCGTGCCTCCACGGTTCGTTCGTACTCGAACATCTTTTCACGGTGGGTAAATACGGTGTCGGCTAGGAATTCTCCCCGTTTTTCAACGGCAACGGGCGTCAACGCCGACACAATGGCGTTTAAGAGCCGCAGAAGACGTTCTTCGTCGTTGTCTTCGCTATGCTTGATAAGCTCGCCAAGCGTTGCGCTGATTCCCTTGCGCTCAAGCACACGTTCTCGCTTCAAACAACCGTAGGGGCTAGGCCGAACGCATGAGTTCGTATACTCGCTATCCCACGCATAGGTGGGGGCAGGGAAAAGCGCCTTGACGCGTTCGAGCGCCGCCTTGATGGGCGAAACAGCGACATCGCTCGATGGGCTCGCAGTTGCGACGTTTCGAACCAAATCTGCGACTTCTGGCGTGTCGTCGTCCACGACGTCAACCGGCTTTGTGCGCCATTTTTTTACGTCGGCGATCGTCAACGGAGCCGGTGCCGGAATTTCAGGCGGAGCCGGTGCCAAAATCGGCTCGTTCGGGTTGACGTGCGTAAGCGCCTTCATCCCAAAAAACGCGCCCGCCGCGAAGGTGAACAGCGCGATGACTGCGACCGTCAGGAAGTACCCACGGGCGGTCCGGAAAACAACGCGGCGTTCAAATTGTTCCAAATTAATTTTCAACATGTGATTGCTCCTAAGGGCATCGTGGGCATCGCGCTTTTTCGCACTCTGACCTGATTTCTTTGATGGTTTCTGGGGTGTATTGAGCGTTTTCGGGGGCGAAACTCTGCAGCGCACGGTAGTCTTCTTGAATTCGATCCAGGGCTTGTCGGCACTCGCCCTCGCAATGGCTCAAGCCGGATAGAGCGTCGGCTCCTTTTGCGACCTTTCTGCATTGTGGAAAGACGGCCCTCCACTCTTTTGCAGTGCGCGCGGCCCGAATTTTAAGCAGCACTTGTTCGGCATCGAACTTGGCATTCGCCGCCTTATCGAGCGCTTCCTGTGCCGATGAACACGCATCGATGAAGCCAACCGTCGGTACGCCGACGTGACAGCAAAGGTCACGGAAATCTGTCAGTTGAGTCTCGGCCTTTTCGATTTCTTTTAGGGTGGACTCGTTGGCTTTTGCACTCAGGGCGCGAGTCGCCGACGACAGGGTGGTCGTCATTTTCACGAGTTGCGCGCTGCTGCGATTGAAGCCCGTCTCGACGGCCAACTGGAAGTCATTTTGGTCGAAGGGCAAACCGTCGCATTCGGCGACGCGGATGCATCGCTGGATGGGTATAGGGAACGCGTTCACCACGAGATCAACGAGCGCAGGTGTCGAGCGCGGGGCTTCAGCGATGGCTGACATCAGGCGCATGAAGTCGTCTTTGGGTGAGTCCCCAATCGTTTGTGAAATGACCAGCAGATTCGTGACGCTCGATAAGACCTCCTCGCTCCCGTCTCGCAATTCAAGGACGACCTGCACGTACAGGTTGTCGATGACCCGGCGTGAGACGTCCTTCAGCCGCGCCGCCATCGCTCCGCGTTTCGATTCGATCGGGGTTTTCCACCCTTCACTTTGTATTTTTGATGCCGCCATTTGGGCGATTTTCAGCGAGTCGACGGCCTCCAAAATATCGCGCGCGCTGATCGGGTCACGTAGGTCGCTCACCACAGCCAACGCCTCGTCCGCCTTGACCGCGTAATAACAGTCCTGAATATCCAACGTCCCAAGGTGAGTGCCGTCCAACATCACACGTGCGCCCTCTGGGCGTTCGCATAATTCAGGCACTAACGATAAACGCAGGTCTCCGTCGACCACTTGCACGTCGACGTTGGAGCGGCCGAGCTCGACGAGGACGGTTCCGTTGTACGGAATGGTTTCACAGGGCGTGCCCGGCGACTGAGCGACTACGAGGCCTACGTCGCTTTTTTCGTCGCGAACGACTGTTCCAGATTTCCCCCAAATATAGAGTCCCTGTCCGACCGCGATGATGCCGCCAACGCCCAAAATAGCAGCCCACGCATAGCCCGTTTTCTGCTGAGAAAGTTGGTCATCGCCGGTGTCGCTGACCCTTGGTTCATCCGAAAAATCGCCAGACATAGCCGCCAGCACGCCGCCAGAAACCAAGGCTATCGAGCCCAAAACGATCGTGGGCGCGACATGTTCGGTTACGGTGTCGTTGAAGTAGCGGGTGGTCGTGTCTTTGCGCTGAATAGTGCTGCACAAGACCGTCTGTTCAATTCGGGCCACGAGCGCCGTGTCGTCCCAGTGTCCATCGCTTAGCGTGATTTTGTCGGGAGCGTGCACGACCTGGTCGTAGGTTCGGTCTACATCTGTTTCCACTCGGCTGGTGGTGTTGGCCACGGCACAAGCGCACTGCATACAGAGCAGTACAAGCGTCCAACGCATGATTCCTCCTAATTTGAGTCATGCATCGAACGTATGATGGTTAGCGGCACGGAACGTGCCGGAGTTTTCTTTTTGAGAAATTAATTAGGTTATTTGGTGTCGGGTTTTTCCGTCGAACACCTGCAGGCACGTACACCGATGATGAACCGATTACCGCCTAAAACCTCAGCGTTCTATTTTGATGAGTTCGACCAGTTCCTCGCCGACCTGACTTGCTGACGCAGGGTTTTGTCCGGTGATGACGCGTTGGTCGACGACGACATTGGCCTCAAAATTCTTGCCTGGCACGTGGATGGCTCCGCGTTCGGTCAGCTTCGTGGCGAGCAGGAAGGGCACGGTGCCAGTCAATTGGACGGCTTCTTCTTCCTCATTGGTGAAGGCCGCCACTTTTTTGCCTGCGACCAGATACGAACCGTCTGCCAATTTGATGTCGACCAGCCCGGCAGGTCCATGACACACGGCGGCGACCACTCCCTCGTTTTCGTAAATTGTGGCCGCAAGGCTCGCCAGTTTTTCATTGCCCGGGAAATCCCACATGGCACCGTGGCCACCCGCATAAAATATCGCGGAGAACTGGCTGGGGTCGACATCTTCGGGTTTCATCGTTGAGGTCAGAAACTTGGCGTCATCTGAAGCCAGGAATTCGACATTAATCGGATCTTTGAGGTCGTTGCTTTTCGGGTCCATTTCCACCGGACCGCCCGCAGGACTTACAAAGGCGACGCTGATGCCGGCATTTTTAAGGACATGCCATGGGTGAGCGACCTCGCTCAAAAAATATCCGGTTTTTTTGCCTGTATCTCCAAGCGCCGTATGCCCAGAGACGACAAACAGAACAGGTTTCGCGTAAGCGACTTCCGGGTTTGGATCGGGGACCGTCGTGGGTTGACCGCATTCCACCTGACCCGGATAGGTTTGCAGGATGATGCAATCATCGGGACACCCGGCCGCAGCACACGCGGCTTCCTGCGACAAATAACATTGGCCATCGACGCGGATTTCGCAGTTTTCTGGCACGCTTGAAGTCGACGCGCAGCCGACAATAAATAGGGCGATAAAAGTAAACAGATATTTGAACATCGAATCTCCGGTCTTGATTTCCATGGATGCAATAGACGCCATCAAGCCGGAATCGATTCAAAAATCAGATTTCGTGACCGCGCCACAGGCCCGTGAAAAACCGACGAGCGTTGGTGCCGAGCACTTTGGTGTCGTAGCCGCCTTCTTGAACCACGACCGTGGGGAGCTTGGCCTGACCTATAAGCTTGCCAACGGCCTCGAAGTCCGCCGCTCCCAGCGACCATGTACCGGTCGGGTCGCCCTTGGCCGTGTCCAACCCGAGGCTGATAACCAAAGCGACTGGCTTGTGCTCCATCGCGCGTTTGAGCGCCTTCTGGACGGTCTTGAGGAACCTCTCGACCGTGATGGTTTCGGGGAGTGGGTAATTCACATTGAACCCCTCACCTTCGCCTTCACCGATTTCTTCGGCAAAACCACAAAAATAGGGGTACGCAAAGCTCGGGTCACCGTGGATCGACAAGGTCAGAACGTCCGAACGCTTGTAAAAGATATCCTGCTGACCATTTCCGTGATGGTAGTCGATATCGAGCATGACCACGGGGCCAAGTTTAGCCAGTTCGTTTGCCGCTATGCCTGCATTGCAGAGGTAACAAAACCCGCCGTAGGTGCCGTATTCAGCGTGATGGCCGGGTGGGCGAACCAAGGCGTAGGCCATTGGCGCACCCTCGACCACCGCTCGAGCGGCAGAATACGCGCAGTCAGCGGCAACGCGGGCTGCATGCCAGGCGTTTTTGCTCATCGGAGTGAAGGTGTCGATGCAATAATAACCGACGCGAGTTTCTAGATCTTTGGGTTTGCGGGCGGCGTTGCGAATCGGGAAAACATACGGATAAACCGCTTTTTTATCGTCCAATGATTCGCTCAGTTTTTTCATGAAGCGAACCATTTCAACGTCGTGCACCGCCAATATCGCCGCCTCGGGGGCGTGAGTGACCTTTCCGTCCAAAAAGAGCTCGGTCTTGTCGAGCTCGCGTTTGATGGCCGTAATACGTGCTGGCGACTCAACGTAACCGCGCTCACGGACATGGTGGATATTATGCGAGGCATGGGTGAACAGCACGATCCGCTCGTCCTTGGGGATCTTTAGGATGTCATTCGCAATCGTCTCGTCGACTTCGTAACGGGGGGCTCGAATCCGAATTGGATCCTCAGTAAACGAAGTTACGACGGCCTTTCGATACTCTGGAGGACAGATTTTTGGATATTTTCGCAACAAAATGGCGTCGGCAATCAGCTGCGTTTCTTTGGGATGAAGCACGGTTTTTTGTCCCAAATCATCAAAGACCAGCATGGGCGGCATGTCGCCTTCATCCGCATTGGGCAAAGGCAGTTGCCATTGTGTGCCGATGATTGGGCGCGCCCCAAATCGTTCGTAAAACCGCATGCGCGCGACATTTTCTTTGTAGGCCGCATCCGAGCTGCATTGGTCTTTTTCGTCGGGCAGGCATTCCATGAAAATACCCGGCACCTCGAGCTGGCGCGCCGACTCACGCACGCGTTGGTAGAGCGCCGCGCCAATCCCGCCGCGACCGTCTCTGACCGCCGAGATAAAATCGAGCCAGAACAGCCCAACATCTTGTGCATGCTTGGCGTAAGCAAAGCCTCTGAGCTCACCGTGGTTGCCCTCGGCAACCCAGAGCAGGCTGCGCAACTTGGACTTCAATGGGTCGCGCAATTTGCCTGGAAGGCCGTCGATATCAGCTTGAAGGACGTCGGGGAACCGGTCTCGCATCAAGAGCTGAACTTGCTCTATCGAGTGACGGTTCGAGGGGAGGAGGTCATCATGAATACGGCGGATTTGGAACATACAGGCACCCACAACAAGACATCAGGAAAGGGCATACTCCTAGTTCTCTCGGCGGTCTACGAAGGTTCTGTTGTTTCCAACAAGGGGCGGTTCACCGGTCAATTTAGGGTTTGCAGAACCCCTGCCCATCGCACGTGCTGCTGTTGGCCCAACACGGTATTCATCACCTGATTCGGATCATCGCCGGAAGTCGGAATTTCTCGAGACTCCACCAAAAACTCAAGTCGATGGGCCAGCCAAGCTCCGAAATAGAAGCCGTTTCATTTCTTGTCCTTGTTCAAACGACGCTCCAAGGCCTCGAGTCGTTTCTTGAGGTCTTGGATTTCGAGGTCTTTGGCCTGGGCATCGGCGAGCAGAAGCGATGAAAGTCCGTAGAGGTCGACCATCTTGGATCGCGTGTCCACGGCCGGAGAGCCCGGTGCGTCTTCGATGATGATTCCAAATCGTGTCTTGGTCGGCTGCAGCGCGACGTCGGTATAACGCCATGAGGCGATTTTGAGCGCCTGAACCTGGCCTGCCAACGACTTGACCTGTTTTGGCGTCAAATACTCGATGTCGGTTTTTGCGTCGCGGGTCGAGATAGGGCAGGGGCCGCCATCGCTGGATTGCCAGACGCCATCCACACAGGTGCGTCCATTGCCGGGACCACATTTATAATTGCAGATTTGGCCATCGTCCAAACATGCCACGCCAAGCGCTGGCTTGGCAGCAGGGCACATCGGGTTGGTGTTGGAGGCAGCACATCGCCAAATTGGGTCACCTGCGCATCCAACAACGGGGCCGTCTACACAATTGGTGCACTCGCAGTTCAAGCCGTCATCGTAGGTGCACCAGGCGTCCTGAGTCGGGCAAAGCTTACCCTCGGCGTCGGCGCGTGTTGCCGGGCAGATGGCGTCCGGAATCGGTGTGCAGCGGGGCAGTATGACTTGCCAGCCACTGCCGTCACAGGTCGCGTAAATACGGCAGCTGTCTCTTGGATCATCGCCGTATTCACAGACCAAATCGGCGCGGTCGCAAGTTTCGTCGTTTGTCGGTGCGGTCTCCGGGCATGGCGAAACGGGAATCGGCATATCCGTGCCCATGTCCGCGCCGGACGTATTATTATTTGTCGCGTTATTTGTCGCGTTATTTGTCGCGTTATTTGTCGCGTTATTTGTCGCGTTATTTG
>CAYMYJ010000081.1:12725-17739 GCA_964394615.1 uncultured Bradymonadales bacterium
TCGCGTTATTCGTCGCGTTATTTGTCGTTTTGTTGTTCGACGTATTATTGGAACCGTTGACCGTGGGTGAGTCGTCAGAGCAACCGGCCAGAGCCACCGCCAGCAAAATCAAATACTTATTCATGATAGTCCTCCATTCGCTGAGCTTATCAAGGTCCGGCCCGACACTCCAGCAGGATTGGAACTCGGCCCTATGGCGGCAATGCGATGGCTACGCGCAGTGTGAAACGGTTGGCGACGCGTGAAGTGGTCTCCCATGTGGCCACTTCGGTGGCGTATCGACTTGCCACTTGGAGGCCGACACGACGCAATCACGAGGCGTCCGGCTCATCGGGCTGCCATTCCAAGTTGGCCCGAAACGTGCTATATTACTCGCGCGACTCACCGATAGGAGATTTGGATGAATAAGTGTTTGATGTTGGCTCTCGGTCTTCTTGTATTTCCTGCATGCGGCGCTGATACAGCAGCCCCGGTGACGGAAGAAACTCCAAGCTTTCTTGGCGCCGGCGACAAGTCGGACAACTTCTTCTCGGAGAGCGCCCAAGAGTATTATGTGCGCGGAACCACGACACTGACGCTCGAAGCCGAATACGCCGACGCCACTGAAGAAGAGCGAATGAAGCGAGTGGCCGAGCTGATTCCGTATAAACAAGTGGTCATCGGCTACTTCCTTAACACTTATTTGATCGACAAATCCGACCACGATTCCAACGCGGACTACGGTGGATTCAAAGCGCTTACCAAGAACGGCTCATACGAAGATCTGGACATCGTCAAGGTCGACGACCTCAACTACACGTTCCGATTTGTTCAAGAGATCGGCGGCCAAAACGACCTGCTGAGCGAGCTTTCGCGCAACGCCGATGGCGCATCACAGGAAGACGGAAGCATCCGCTTCAACCTGGCGATTGGCAAAGTCTCCAATGCCGACATGGCTCGCCTCGATTACGAAGCCGAATGGTACCGCAGCTCGCCGTGGTCCGATTTTTCGCCGACCACCGCTGGCGCTGACCGCGTTGAGTACCAAGAACTCGAAGTCCTGCCTCAGCCACGATCAAACGACGCATGGCTCGATTACAATCGACTCTTTGCCGACGGAAAACTCGAAATCGGAACGTTTTTTGGTTGGGATTACCACAGCGATTATCACCGCAAACACGCCGAAGCGACTTATAACTGGCTGTTGAGCCAAGGGTTTAAATCACCCACCGACTCATGGGCAAAATACGCCACCAATCGCGCACCGTTGACCTACAAGATGGAAGCCAACGGCAAACCTGTCGAAGTTGCGATCACCCTTTGGTGGGGCGAGCCAGGTACCATCACTGACGCCGACACGGCGGCCGGCGGACGTAAGCTCGAAGAAGAAATGCGCGCGTCGTTCAAGAAGAACGAAGTCACCATGTTCAGCGGCCACTCAGGTCCATTCTACGGCTTTGCGCTCGCCAATTGGCGCAAGACTCCCGAAGGCGATTTGGACGACTCCGAGATTGCCGGCCTTGATATGCCATCCGACGTCTATCAGGTGGTCTTGGCCGAAGGCTGCGACACCTACGCATTGGGCCAGGCGTTCTGGGCCAATCCAGCCAAGGCAGGCCGCAAGAATCTGGACATCGTCACGACGACCAGTTTCTCGAACGCCTCGACCTCAAAGATTGTTACCGACTTCTTGGGCGCGCTTGTTGGAACGACCAACGGCAAACATAAGCCTGTTCGTTACGGCCAATTGTTGAAGACGATGGACTCGGGCAGCTCGTGGTTTAGTACGATGTACGGCGTGCACGGCATTGATGACAACCCGCAAGGCCACCCTTACGCCAACGTCGATGCGCTTTGCGGATCCTGCGACACCAACGCGGATTGCGGCGGTGAAGGCAATCGCTGCGTAGAATTGGAAGGCGAGCGCAAATGCACCTACGAGTGCACCAGCGACGCAGGCTGCCCAGAAAGCTACACCTGCCGCAAGACCTCGACCAACGGTTGGCTCTCGGCAAGCTACTGCATGCCAGCATCGTTTTCGTGCGACGACATTCCAGCACCAACCGGCCCAACACTCGCTATCAGCGAAGTTTTGGCTGACCCAGCTGACGGATTGGAGGGCGATGCCAATGGCGATGGAACCCGCAGCGCAACGCAAGATGAGTTCGTGGAAATCCACAACCTGACCAACGAAGCGATTGAATTGGAAGGCTTCAGCCTTTCCGACAACGTGATGTCGCGCTTCACCTTCCCGCTGGGGGCCCGCATCGAAGCCAACAGCTACGTTGTCGTCTTTGGCGGTGGAGATGCCGCAGATTTCACAGGACTGCCTGAGGTTGGCGTCTACAGCGCCAAGGGACTCGCCCTGAACAACACCGGCGATACCGTGACCTTGAGCAATCGTCGCGCCGAAGTGATGGCAACCTTCGCCTACGGTCGTGAAGGCGGTCAAAACCAGTCCATGGTGATGAACGGCGAAACCGTCAAGACGGCTACCCTTTCGACTCCTGGCGCCGCCAACTGAGCTAGTAAGCAGTGTTGTGACCGGTACGCGGGCATCCTGCCCGCACTGCGACTGCTCCGCAGCCCTATGGCCTGCATGCGATTGGTCCGCCGGGCTCCAGCCCGGCACAGCGATTGGTCCGCAGGCCCTATGGCCTGCATGTGACTGGTCCGCAGGCCCTATGGCATCCTGATTCGTGAACTCAGCGATCCCATCGGTTGAGTTCTGGTTCGCGGGCATCTTGCCCGCCTGTGTTTCTGGTTCGCGCAAGGCGGACTCGCCTTAACCTTCTGCGACGCCCGCACTAAACCGCCAACTGCTCACCGCTTGCAGCTCACTGCCTAGCCAGGAAGCCGCTGAGCGCAGTCCAGTAGGCGTCGTAGGCCTCCACTTGTGGCGCATGGCCGATGCCCTCCAATTCAACCAACTCAGCCCCTGGGATCGCGTCGCGCGTTTTGAGCCCCAATTGGTCATAACGCCCAAGTGTTTCGCGGACTTCTGGACTGACACGGTCACGACCAATGGCCGTCCGGTCACGTGTTCCGATGATAAGGAACGTTGGTACGGCGATTTTGGGGAAGTCTTGAACGACCGGCTGGGTGAACACCATCTCGGAGGTCATCGCCCCAACTTTCGCCAGAGTCTCGTGGTCAGGCGAGGTCGCCCAACCCACCTGTAATTCAGCGAGTTCGTCGTATTCTGGCTTCCATTTGCCGTCAAAATACACGTTTTTCATGTAGTTTTTGACGTCTTCACCCGTCTTCTTCATTTCGCCGGCAATCAGCTGGTCCAGCGTGGCTGCGGGGACGACCTTCTGCCAATCCTCCAACCCAATGGGATTCACCAAGGTTAATGATTGAGCCTGATTTGCGTGGTCGATGACAAAACGAGCAGCGATCATGCCGCCCATCGAATGCCCAACGACATGCGCCTTTTCGACCCCCAATTTAGTCAATAATGCCGAGGTCTGGTCGGCCATTTCCGAAATTGTGTACTTATAGGCCAGGGGTTTAGAGGATTTCCCAAAACCAATTTGGTCCGGCATCACAACCCGATATCCCTTCGCGAGCAGTGGTCGTGCAGTGGACTCCCAATAAGCGCCCGAAAAGTTCTTGCCGTGCAGCAAGAGGACCGTTTGCCCATTTGGTTGCTCCGAGGCAACATCCATGTACGCCATTTCGACCGAAATGCCCTGTGTGTCGAAGGTCATCATTTCCACGGGAAACGGATATTCGAACCCGGTCAACCGAGCATCAAATCGCGAGCCCGTTTCCTGAGCGGCGACTTGAATGGAAACCGGACTGGTGTCCTCTGGTGGCGTGCTGGCACACCCCATAGCACTGGACGTCAGAAAGATTAGAGCAAGAGGTAATGCGCGCATAAATGAGCCGAAGATGGAAGTCGTCAGGTAGAGGCCGCCCAAAACAACGGCCAGAATTGTCCAAAGATGCCTCTAAGGGGGATTTCGTTTCAATCTTCGACAGGATTGGTGCGCTTAATCCGTATATCCGCTCCCCGAATCGCTCTAACCCTCTCATTCACCGGGTGTTTTCAATAAAACCAAAACGCATGCTTTTGAATATCCCATGAAGCGCTCCGTCTGTGAGGCTGAATTTAACTACGTTAACGGCAACTGGGTTTTTTTATGCGGTCAAAAAAATGGAAAACTATTTTGGTTTTGGCGCTGGCTGGTGTTTTTTTCGCGGGATGCGGAGACGACGCGGATAATCCGCCGAAAAATAACACCACCAATAATGCGACCACCAATAACGGAACGACCCAAACCACGGGGCCGCTGACCGTTGATATTCCCCCGGGTGACTACAAAATCACAGAAGTCATGGGGGACGAGGCCTGCGCTGGCAACATGCCGGTGGTTTCGTCGGTGATGCGCCTTTCGACCGAGGGCTTGGAGTTCATCCCGACCGAGTACGACAGAAACTTAGGTGGACTTAGCCCACCATCGTTGCCGTTGTGTTTGTTTCGACATTGACCCGCAAGAAGGTAAAAGACTGGGGCTGTAAAAGGCGGGGCTCGATTCATCTGTTGGATTTCAAAGCCAAAACGAAGGTCGGGAAACACGCAGACTTCGACGTCCCAGTGTGCGAAGTCGATCCAGAGCGAGAAGTAGCGCCCCTCTGGGTCGGTGTTTGGGCCGATACTAATTTTGGATTGCAGACCGGTTTTGTGAAGGCATCGGGCGATGACTTTTTCGGTGTCTTCGGCGTTGGTTTTGTCGTGAATTAATGTTCATCATCTCCGTGGCATTGACTGGCCACACTCAGTTGTTTATTTTCTCAGATCATCTCGATTTTGATAAAATACCTGCACCTGAGAGGGGAAAATATGCCGAATGCCGATATTGTGTTGGACACTAACAGCATTGAATTGCGTGACGGCAACGTCACCGTGACAGACAACGCCACCGTTGCTGGCAATGTTGTGGTTGATAAAACCTCGAATAGTAGATCGATTACCGGTAGTGTCCCACCACGTGGTGTACGAGCAGGCTGATTCTCCCACATAAAAATC
>CAYMYJ010000082.1:0-16660 GCA_964394615.1 uncultured Bradymonadales bacterium
CGACGAATAACGCGACGAATAACGCGACGAATAACGCGACGAATAACGCGACGAATAACATCACAGTGACGACGAATAACGCGACGAATAACGGACATACCCATAGCCTGCACGTTCAGTTGGTCTGGTCCACCGCTGCGGATCCCGACCCCAACGACTCCGTCGGTACGGACATGGACGTCCATGTCGCGCATCCCGATGGATCACTGGATCCCGGTCGAATGGACTTGGATAATGACGGGACCAGAGAACCTTGGGGGCACGAGGTGTACGATTGTTACTGGAAGAACCGGTCGCCTTCTTGGGGTGATGCTGCGTCGACCCTTGATGATCCGTCTCAGGATATCGATGATACCGACGGCGGCGGTCCAGAAAATATCAACCTGGAGCAGATGCAGGCGATCACCTATCGCGTGGGCGCCGCATATTATAAGGACGCTGGTTTTGGCGCCTCCACAGCACAGGTGAAGATATTTGTGGATGGAATATTGCAGTATGAGGGCTCGGTGGAAATGCAGGCTGAGGATGTACTTTGGGAGGTCGCTTGGGTTAACGGCGCGACCGGGGAAGTCACACCGCGAGACACCGCAGACGGCCCTTTGATTTTTTCTCCGATCCCTTAGGAAGCCTCGTGAAAATAGCCCTATTATTGGTGTTGGTTGGAATGGCGGGATGTGGCGAGGATCAAAGCGATCCATCGAGCGATCGGGCGACAGAAACGAATAATGCTACGAATGCCGCCACGAATAATTCGGTGACGAATAACACCACCAACAATTCCACCAACGCCAACAACGCAACGAATAATTCGACGTCGACCAACGGCTCCACCAATAACTCGACGACAGGCACGAATAACGGAACCACCGCGCCGTTGCCCCACAGCCTGCATGTCGAATTGACCTGGGATACACCGGGTGATTTTGATCAAACTGATACCGTGGGGGCGGATATGGACCTTCATCTGGCGCATCCAGAAGGTTCTCTTGGCACGGACCAGGAAGATCTGGACATGGACGGCATCCCCGAGCCGTGGGGGAGCATTCGTTACGATTGTTATGGACGAAATGCATCGCCGGATTGGGGCTTTTTATTCGATCCCATTGACGATCCAGTTCATGACAAAGACGACATCAATGGTCAGGGCCCCGAAAATATCCGGCTGGAACAGATGGAACCGGTAATTTACCGGGTAGGCGCGGCGTATTACAGCGCGGCGACCTTTGGCGAATCGACGGCAACGGTCCGAGTCTTTGTCGATGACGAATTGAAGTATGCAGCATCGATCACCCTGCCAGACCAAGGATACCTGTGGGAGGTCGCATGGGTTGACGGGAGAACCGGAGAAGTTGTGTCCAGAGATACGCCGAATGGCCCTTTGCTTTTCAGCCCAATTCCGTGATCCTGAGCACTCTAGATTTTTGGGCATACAGTTAGAGCCAGCCTCTTATGCAATACGGCAGCTTTGAGACAACGGGACTCTTGGGGAAAGGAGGAATGGGCGTCGTCTGGCGTGCCAGACACAGCGACGGAACCGAACTCGCGTTAAAAGTGGTGCGGCCATTTCGGGGGGATTCGACTAAGGCTCTGCGTGCGTTGCGCCGGGAAATTCAGGCCGTTGCCGCGTTGAATCATCGCGGGATTGTTCAGATTGTCGACGTCGGCGAGTTTGCTCAGAGCAATGATGTCCAGACTTGGTTTGCGATGGAGATCGCTGACGGTGGGACGTTCGAAGAGGTCAAGGTTTCGGATTTTTCTGAGTTATCGCGACTGCTTTTCGATATTCTTGACGCCCTGTCTTACGCCCATGCGCGTGGAATCATTCACCGCGACATCAAACCTTCCAACATCCTACTGGCTTCCCATCCAGAAGGCGGTTGGCGATGCCTGCTAACCGATTTTGGAATCGCGCACGTCTTGGCAAACGGTGGCGCGGGGTTGGATGAGGTCACCGAGGTGAACGCTGGGACGCCGTCGTACATGGCGCCGGAGCAATTTCACGGTGATTGGAGAAATTACGGCCCATGGACGGATCTCTACGCCTTGGGTTGCCTCGCCTTTGAAATGGTCACCGGTGCACCTCCGTTTCCTGCTGATTCTTCGTTGCAGATTGCGATGAGGCATCTTTACGACCCTTTGCCCAAGCCCGTTCCTACTTTTGCCATTCCCGATCTCTTCGCGGCGTGGCTTGAACGGATGACCGAAAAAGACCCCAATCGTCGGTATCGTAGCGCGGCCGACGCCGCCTGGGGCCTGGTGAAGATCGTTGAAGGGGCCGACGAATATGCTCCATCGGCATCGATCCTTGGAAAAACAACGCGCAGCGTGGATCGCACCACGATGGTGACGATGCAGACCAGCTTGCTGAATGCCGAGACTCTTGGAGCGAAGCTGGACCGCGATCGTCCCGCCCAAAAGGCTTTGCTGATCGGTGCGCCGCCTGTGCCGTATTTTGTGGTCGAAGCGACCGAAATGCATGACCGAGTCATGTTTGGGGTGGGGCTGAATCTTTTTGGCCTGCGGCAGACGCCATTTGTGGGTCGAATCGAGGAGCGCGAGTCGCTTTGGAGCGCGCTGCGAAGGGCCTGCAGCGGTGCTCTCCAGGTCGCGGTGATCACGGGTGAAAGCGGGAGTGGACGCTCAAGATTGATGCAGTGGGTGGCGATGCGCTCCGAAGAAGTCGGAGCCATGAATGTGGTCGACGTGCACCATAGCGAAACCGGCGCTGGAGCTCACGGTCTGGGGCCGGCGCTGGCCCGTGCGCTGGGCGTTCAAGGTCTGCGTGGTGGCGAATTGGTGGTGGCGGTCGAGGCCGCGTTGCGGGGCATGTTTGCCCGTTCGGGCCGACTCGCCCCGGACCTGATCGATCGCGCCGTGGAAATTGCGCAAATGTTGGTCCCAGAAGCGATTCCGAACTACGCCCACGTGGTTTTTGAGACGCCGCGACAGCGCCATGTTTTGGTCGCTTGGATGCTGGAATTGATGGCCTCAAGTCGTCCGGTGATGCTCGCGATCGACGAGGCACAATGGGGCTGGGATACCCTCGAAATGCTGATGTATTTGACCCAGCACAAGCCTGATCTACCGATTCTGGCGGTTGTGGTCGTCAGCGACATGGTGAACTGCCCCATCGCCAGAACCCATCGCCAGGAGCTCGCGCAATGGCCCCGCACGGTGTCGATGACCCTGGGACCCTTGTCTGAACGCGAGCATGAGTCACTGGTTCGAGCGGTAGCCCCGCTGGATGCGCCGACCATCAGCCGAGTGGTTGCGGCGACGACCGGACATCCCGGTCGCGTCATGCACGTGATTCGGGACCTGATCGATCGTGGCCTGCTGCAACCGGGCGCAAACGGCTTCGGCCTGCGCTCGGGATTTCAGGTCTCACACGGCATGAATTCGGTCTGGGCTCAGATGTTGAAGAGGCTGGAAATCGGCCTTGGAGATCCAAAACACGACGCGGCCTGGACGGTTCTGGAGATCGCGGTCGCGCTGGGCGGATCGGTGGACCCGGACCATCTGGAGGCCGTCGCTCGTGAACTCAACGTTCAAAAATATGTCGAATCCGTTTTGGTGACGGCATTTGAAGTCGGTTTGATGCGCTACGACGACACGGGTTGGGCGTTCACTGAGCGCGATTACGAAATCGAATTGCGCCATGAGAGTCAGGAGTCCGGACGTTGGGCGAAAGTTCACCGCGCATGCGCGGCGCTGGTGCCCGAGGCAGGATCACACGGCATGCCAGCGTCAGAACGCCGGTTTGTGCATCTCGACTTGGGTGGGTTCGACGAAGAAGCCCTTGTCGAACTTATGGCGGCGCTTGAAGACCATCTGTTTCAAAGCTCATACCAACGGGCTGGCGCGATCGCGGACGACCTGGAACGCAGACTCGCGACTTCTGGGGCTGCCCCAGACGACGCACGACGAATCCGTGCCGCGACGGCCAGACTTGATGTCCTTCGGTTCGTGGGGCGACTGCAAGACGCCATTGATGCGGCTCATGGAATGGAGCAGCGCGTGACGACGTGTGCTGACTCCTATGCTCGTGCGGACGCGTTGCGTGCCATGGCAAATATTCGTTATTCCGCGGGTGATTATGAGACCGCTCGCTCGTTGAGCGATAAGGCCCTAGTTCTGGCTGCAGGCAACGATTTGCTCTTGGCGAAGCTTTATCACGGCGCCGCATGGTTTTTGAGTAATGGGCCTAGGGCACGGGCGGCGGCCCGAGCTTATGCCATCAGCGCTGAACATGCGCGCAAGGCCGGTTCAGACCGTGATATTGCGTGGGCATTGCACGGTTTGTCGGAACTGAAAGCTCGGCTCTTAGAAGAGGACGGGCGTGAATTGGCGGTAGAGGCGCGGGAAGTTTTTGCTGCCGCGGGTTCGCGCACGGGGTGGAGTCTCGCCCAAAACGTAATCGCCGAATTCGAGAGCATGAAAGGTAATTTCGCCGAGGCTGAACGACTTTTTCGCCTTTCTGCAGACACCCTTCAAAATGTGGGTTCCTTAGTCGAAGCCTTGGTTCGTGGTCGTTTCGCCGTATTCTATTTTTCCCGTGGCGATCACAAGAATGCATTGATTCAAGCCCTTCGCGGAAACGAAGTCGCGGGGCAGGTGATGTCGATGCCTGCGCGCTTGCACGCCGATTTGGTGCTGATGACCCTTCACCCTGATGAAACAAGGCGGAAAGCGCATCGGGAGATTGCGCGAGCTTTGATTGAACGCACTAAATTCGATCATCCTGACTTCGAATTATTTGGCGAAATATAACGCTTAACGGCCGACCGCTGCGCCCAAATATTCCCAACAGGCTTTTTGGGTTTTCATGAAGCCGTTGGCATCGGGAATCCAGGATAGAACCCCTTCGTAATGGCGTGTCCCCTTAAAATCCGAGGGCAATGGGGTGACCGAAAGGTGGTTGGTCTCCGCCAATTTCATGGCGCGACGCATATGAAACGCCGAAGTGATGACGCCGATTCGGGTCCAGCCTTTTGAGGTGGCCATTTGCGCAAAGGCCTCAATTTCTTCAGAGGTGTTTACCGGGGCGGGCACACGCACGATATCCGAATCAGGGATGCCCAGATCGTGCCAGATAATGCTCGTGGTTGCGGCCACATCTATTTGAGCATTGATTCCGGGAATGCTTGACCCGGATGTCACCAGCAGCCTGGCGAGTCCACGTTTATACATTCGTGCCGCCACAATGGGGCGGTCTCCGGACTCGGATAATTGCGCATAATTCCCCCCACCGCTGACGCCTCCTCCCAAGACTAGAATGGCATCGAACGGTGCCTCTGAATAAACGTCTATTTTGGCAAAGGGCGCCTCAAGACTCATGATCAGCCAACCCCCGATGAAGGGGCTTCCGGCCAGAGTGATCGAAATCCAAATCAGTGCGCTCATCAAAGCCATACGCCGATTTTTGTGGACAACACACCAGATCGCCGCCAAAAAAATTGCAGCCCAAAGCATTCCCATCGGCATCAATAATCTGCCGATGATTTTTTGGATGACGTACCCACCGGGCAAGAAAAATACTCCGCTTACACCCACAAAAAAAGCGGCGGCGGAGGATTTATATGCTCGTTTTCGGTCGGATAATCGCACGTTAAAAGCGTGCAAAAAAAGCCCGATTGAAAACCCGATAAGGAGGATCGAAATCAAGGCTTGGTGCCAACGACGATGTATTGGCGTGGTAGGGTTTCGGTCACGAGTTCCGCGCTGAATCCGCCTGCCTTCAGTTCGTCGATGATGACTTGCGGCTCAAGTCGCATGGCCACGGGTGGGCCTTCTGGGGCGTCTTTTGTGAAGTCGACGACGACGACGCGTCCGCCAGGTTTGATGACCGAAAACAAGTGCTTGGCATAAGCTTCGCGGTTTTCGATATGGTGCCAAGTATTGACCGTCAACAGGCGGTCCAAAGTATTTGGCTCAAGCCCGGTGGAGTCGAACGCAACCTTGTGGGTCTCCACATTTGTGAGGCCGTCTTTTTTGGAGTTGTCGGCAATCCAGGTCAGCATTGCGTCTTCGACATCAAGTGCATAGACCTTGCCCGTGGGGCCGGTTGCGGCGCTGAGGTAGGACTCAAAATATCCCGTACCGGCGCCAAGGTCGGCGACCGTTAGCCCTGGAGTAATGGCCATCAGCGCGATCACTTCGCCGGGTTTTTGCCATTCTGCGCGCTCGGGCGAATTCCAATTCTTTGCGTATTTTTCGGGGTTATCGAAATGATGCACGTGAGCCGGATCGTGTTTGGCGACTTCCGTGCCTTCGGCTTCGTGCTTTTCGTGATGTTGCGTTTCGTTCATTGGGGCCGTTTCAGTTTGCGTGGCACTTGACGATCCGCATGAGGCCAGAAGGCCCGCGGCGACGAGAATGCGTTTCATTTATTTTCCTTATTTTGAGAGGTTTCTAAAAAATTATCCATGGGCGCGTTACGGAACTCCAAAGAGCTGCACCCAGTATTTTTGACCGTCGGACGAAACCGCGTAACCCACACCGAGCTCCTTGTAGTCGTCGGTCATCATGTTTGTGCAGTGGCCGTCGGACTCAGTCCAGGCGATAACGGCTTCTTCAGGAGACGCCTGTCCGCGAGCGATGTTTTCGCCAGCTTGGCCCGGATATCCGGCATCAGTGGCGCGTTCACCTGGAGATCTGCCGTCTAGGCCTTCGTGTTCAAAATAGTTATTGGCAGCCATGTCTTCGGCGTGCCCTTGTGCGGCGATGCTGAGGTGTTCCTCAAGCTGGAGCGGGCCAACCGGACTCTTGAAACCGTAGATTCCGCAGTCCTGACGCAGCGCGCGAGCCTTATTTGTGAATTCCAAGACGCCTAGAACTTCTTGCCGGTCGTTCACAAAAACGCAGTTAGAGTCGACGCAGGCCTCAGAAGCCGAGCATTTGGTGTCGCATGAGCCGCAATGGTCGTGGGAGGAGGTCCAGTCATAACAGCGTGAGCCGCAGAGTTCCCTGCCGCTCAGGCACGCGCATGCGCCGTCACGGCAAGTCTGGGCGCCGATCTGGCACGAGTTCTCACACTCGCCGCAATGGTCCATCGAGATCTGACCGTTGATGCACCTTCCACCACAGAAGATCTCGCCTTCGTCCGGGCACATCAGCACAGCAGCAACGTCTGGCTCGGCGTCGACGCCCGCGTCGACCGTGGTGTTCGCGTTATTGACCTGCGGTTTCGTGTCTGAATCGTCACCGCAAGACACGAGTGCGAACATGAGCAGAATGTGGATTAGGCGCATAGTAACCTCCGGCGCGCACTCTACTTGGCGAGTTGGCGCCAAACAAGCCGGTTTGGGATCGCCGGCTCGGAAGTCGATGTTCAGGAATGCTCACGCATTAATTCGCAGACGAGCCAGAAGGGTAGCTCTCGATAATTGGCCATGTTAGAAGTGGCCAAGCACAGCTTATGCGAGGACTCTATGGGCGCCGACGGCCGAAAAATCATTATTAATGACTGCACCTTGCGTGATGGAATGCATGCCCTTGGGCATCAGTATTCCGTGGACCAAATGGTGGCCGTCGCCAAAAAGCTCGATGAAGCCAAAGTCGATATCGTCGAGGTCAGCCATGGCGATGGTTTGAACGGGAATTCATTTAATTACGGTTTTTCGGCGCATACCGAAACCGAGTATTTGCTTGCCGTGCGCGAGGTCCTGAAACACAGCAAATTGGCGGCATTATTGCTGCCCGGAATCGGCACGATCGAGGACATGAAACACGCGGTGGAATGTGGCATCGACACGATTCGAATTGCGACCCATTGCACTGAAGCTGACATCTCAAAACAGCATATTCAGGCCGGCCGGGAGCTCGGTCTGGACGTTGTCGGTTTTTTGATGATGGCGCACATGATCCCGACGAGCGAGCTTGTGAAACAGGCGAAGCTGATGGAGTCCTACGGCGCGCACTGCGTGTACGTGACCGATTCTGCGGGTGCGTTATTGATGGATGAAACCCGCGAAAAAGTTAGCGCATTAAGAGACGCGCTCGATTGTCAGGTCGGCTTTCATAACCATAATAATTTGGGCCTCGGCGTCGCCAACAGCGTCGTCGCAGTGGAGGCCGGTGCCGATCGAATCGATGGCTCGGTGGCGGGCATGGGTGCTGGGGCAGGCAACTGCGCACTCGAGGTCTTTATTGCCGTTTGCGACCGCATGGGCATTCGAACGGACATCGACCTTTACCCCTTGATGGACTGCGCCGATCAAATCATCCGCCCGCTGATGACTCGTCCGGTGCAAACTGATGGAAATGCTCTCATGTTGGGTTATGCCGGCGTTTATTCGTCGTTTTTAATTCATACGGAAAGAGCCGCAGAAAAATTCGGAGTCGATTCACGTGATGTGCTTGTCGAACTTGGAAAACGCCGCATGATTGGCGGTCAAGAAGACATGATTGTCGACGTTGCGCTCGACCTCGCCAAATCCAAGAAAAGTTAAAAATTATGCAGAAAACCACTGTCGAAATTCTGGCCCAGACCGTCGATGACGCGGCTCGTCACAGCAAACCCATCCCTATGTTGACGGCCCATCATCCCGAGATGACGATCGAGGATGCCTACCTGATTCAGCGTGAATCCATCGGACGTCGTCTCCAACGTGGTGAGGCTCTCGTCGGTTTGAAGATGGGGCTCACCTCTCAGGCCAAGATGGTCCAAATGGGCGTTCATAATCCGATTTACGGACACCTGACCGACGAGATGTCGCGAAATAGCGGCGCGACGCTGGTGATTTCTGAGCATTGCCATCCACGGGTGGAGCCCGAGATCGCGTTTTTATTAGAGAGTGACCTGAAAGGACGAGTTACGATTGCGCAGGCCAAAGCCGCGATCGGCGGTATTTGCGCGGCTTTGGAGGTCATCGATTCGCGTTTTCAGGACTTCAAATTTACGCTGATCGACGTCGTGGCAGATAACGCTTCATCCACGCGATACGTCTTGGGAGACGTCGTCGAGACTCGCGACCTCGATGTGAGCAATCTTGGCATGGTCATGAAAGTTGATGGCGAAGTCCGAGAGATTGGAAGCAGCGCCGCAATTTTGGAGCACCCGCTCAAATCATTGGTGGCGTTGGTGCACATGCTCGACGAAGTCGGTGAAGGTCTGAAAGCAGGTCAGGTGATCCTGGCGGGCGGAGCCACCAAGGCCATCCCGTTGGAGCCCAATACCCAAGTCAGTCTCGAGGTGCAGAACCTTGGGACCGTCGAGTTTTTTGTGAAGCCCTGAGACAAGGTGGATCGCGATGATTGCAGGCGAGTTGCTTGAATCCCCTGAGGATATTTATGCCATCATCGAGGCGCGCGGGGAGGGCGGTTTTGCCGCGCTCTGGGTCGCTGAGAGGGCCTCGGATGGGCAGCGAGTCGTGGTCAAAGAACTGAGCTTGGAGAAGCTCAAGGACTGGAAAGCCCTTGAGCTTTTTGAGCGTGAAGCTCGTGCGTTGAAGGCGCTGGACCATCCCAATATCCCAAGCTACGTCGAGTTCTTTGCACGCACAGAAAACGGCGCGGTTGATCCGGGAGAATTATCTGAAAATCCTGGCGCGCGTCTTTACCTGGTGCAGGAACTTGTACCTGGTCGCGATATCGCCGAGATGATTCAGGCAGGGGCGTCGGTGACGACGCAAGAGGCGCACGAGATCCTGAGACAAGCTTTGACAGTCCTTGCGTATTTGCATGGGTTAAATCCGGCCTTGATTCATCGCGATATTCATCCGCGCAACCTGATCGTCTCAGATGACGGAACGGTCCATCTCATCGACTTTGGAGCCATTCAGCACCGGCTGAATTTTGCCGATGAATTCGGTTCAACGAGCGTTGGGACTTTTGGCTACATCCCGCTTGAACAATCGATGGGGCAGGCCAAGCCGGCCTCGGACCTTTATGCTTTGGGGATGACCATTTTGACTCTGCTCACCGGCAGAAACCCATCTGAGATGCCGATCGTCGAACATACCGGGGTGGTGAATCTTGGGGAGCTTGAAGTGCCGCTGAGCTTGAGGCCAGTGCTCTTGGGCATGGTTCAACCGATTGCGGGCCAGCGCTTTCAGAATGCAGCTGAGGCGCTTGGGGTGTTGGCCAATCCAAATCAGTCGATGGTTCGAGGTCAAAAAAGCCGGCTCGTGACGCCGAAAGTGCCGACCCCACTTTGGGCGCGGGGCCTTTTTCATACGTGCTTCTGGTTGAGCCTGGTGGCGGCGGTTTACATCTATGTCTTCAGCTTCGATGACTTTTCCGAGACCGAATTGGTACAAGTCTCGGGCATGTGGCTGCTGCCGATGACGTTCGGTTTGGCCGGGTTCTTTTTTTCGGGCTCTAAAAACCCGGTTTCAAAGTCGGTTCTTTTCACGTTTTTAGCTGCCGCTCTGTTGGTCTTCTTTTTCGCCGCAATTTTCCCGGCGCTCTGACGCACTTTTTGCATCATAGGGTTGTTGGCGAATATTATTCGTCTTGGCTTTTGAATTGGCCGCGCATCGACAGGTGTAACGTCTTGTTTTTAGTTCGATAAATTATTTTATTGTATATGGCACAACCATTGAAGAGAGTGTGGGCGTGATCTTCCACATGTTATCTCAGGACAAGCCATGAACTTCTTTGCCGTCAACGAACATAATTACGAACGTATCGCCCGCGTTGTTTTGGGCGTGGGATTGATCGCGTTCGCTCTTTATTCCGGTCAACTCTGGGCATGGATTGGCATCGTGCCACTGCTCACGGGTGTGGTTGGGTTTTGCCCGCTCTACCGAATCTTTGGTTTCAGCACCTGCAAAATGAAGAAAAAGATCGAAGGCTGAGCTCTCCCCTTGGGGCAAGCGGGCCGGATTTGACACAGGCGTGCATGCTGACTAGCTTTCCGCGCTATTGAACCTCATTTCCGCGGTCGGTTTCTGTATGAGCGTCGCCCCTGTCTTAGCCCCCATTCCTTATCCGTCCGCAAGCGTGAGCAGGCTCATTGAAAAAGCGGTTCGCGATTTTGGGTTGATCGAGCCCGGCGACCGCATTGCTGTTGGCATTTCGGGAGGGAAAGACTCGCTCTTGCTCTACTTGGCGTTAGACCAACTCAGGCAACGATCGGATTTTGACTTCGAGATTACGGGCCTTCATCTTGATCAACGTCAGCCAGGATTTGATCGCAAAGCGTTTGACGCGAATCTTGAGGCGCTTGGTATCGAGTGTTTGGTGATCGAAGAAGACACCCATTCGGTTGTTCAGGAAAACCTCAAACCCGGCCAGATTCCTTGCTCGATTTGTGGTCGTTTGCGTCGCGGTATTTTAAATAAATATTGCGATGAAAATGGGTTCACCAAGTTGGCCTTGGGTCACCATTTGGACGACGCGGTCGAGACGTTTTTTCTGAACCTTCTCTTTCAGCGACGCCTTGACCCTTTGAAGGCGCTGACTCCGTCGGAACGCGGTGTTTCGACGATTCGGCCTTTGATCTTGGTCGAAGAACGCAAGATCGTCGCGTGGGTGGCTCAACATGGGCTTGCGCCTGTCGCGTGCCCGATTTGCGACGAATATCCCGAATCCAAGCGTCGCGACTTGAAGACTTTGCTCACCCAATTTGAAAAGATCCAACCCGAATTTCGAGAATCAGTGCGCGCGGCCCTCTACGGAGGCGGGATTTGAACCGACTTTGGCCGTTGGCGTTCCTAGGTCTCAGCGCCTGTGTGCCCTTGCCCTTCGGGATACCGCCGACCAAGATCGAAGCCGGGGTAGCCGCTCGCCTGGGCGACGATGAGCCAGGCGCCGCAACGTTTCCGTTGCGCGCGAGCTTTCATTTGTTGCAGGCTTTCTTGGAACAACATGAACGATCATTTGATGTCGGACCCGGTTGGGGAGTCTACCCCACAACTTCGGGAAGCCTGACGCACGGTCCGTTTCTTGAGGCCGGCTGGCTTCACCCCACGAAATTTGGTGAAGACGGCTCGGGTTGGCGTTTCGGCGTTAACGGCAAGGGGCATTACCTTTTTGCGAGCGATCTGGACTCCGGGTTTGGCGTGACGCTGCAGGCGACGATGGAGTGGACCAGTTTTGTGACCGGCCCTTTTGCGGAATGCACCGTTAATTCAAGCTCGGATCCCTATGAACCTGAACCCTCGGGCAAGGATTCATGTTCGATTGGCGTGAGTGAAGGTGAGGGCGGAATCGGTTTTTTTGTTGAAACGAGTTACGCCAAACTTGGCGGCGCCGACGTTGGGTGGGTAGGTGGCGGATTGGTTTTTCGAATCCCCATGTCCGTTGGAATTGTGTTCGTGCCCCTTTGGGATTGAGTGGAGGAAGTATGAAAAAGATCGCAATATTATTGGCCTGTGGATTTGTGGCGTGTTCCGACGACAGCAATCCCAGTGTCACCCAAGACGCCGGGACCGACGTCAATACGCCCGACGCCGCAGACGTTGCGCCTGATGCCTCGATCACCACGGCTACGACTTTCAATTTTGACCCCGCGTTGGGTTCATTTTTCGACGTTCCTTTTCCCTCGGATGTGCGGCTGAAGCCTGACGGAACCGTCGGCTACCGGGACTATGAGTCGCTTTACGCGCTGCAGGTTGGCAAACTTTGGCTGGATGCAGGCGACGACCTCAAGACTGGTTTTGGGCTCACAAGCGCTGTGTTCATGCACTTTAACGGTGCGTTGGACCCCGACACGTTGCCGTCGACGTTCGAGATGTCGATGGAGCCCGCATCTACCGTGTTTTTGATCGATGTCGATGCGGATTCCGACAAGGTTGGCCAACGCATCCCGGTCAAATGTAAATTCACCGCCAACGCTGGGACCCATCATCCTGCCAATCAGCTGGCATGCGGCTCGCCATTTGGATTGCTGCGTGAACCCAACACAACCTACGCGTTGGTTGTGACACATGGCGTGCACGACGCCGCAGGTGAGCCTGTTGGGACTCCTGCCGTCATGTCGGCGCTGCTGGCCGGCACCGACCAAACCAGCAAGAACGGAACGATTCTGGCGAGTGACTACACGTCTGCAAAAGCGGCCATTATCGCAGCGGGCACGGCGGCGGAGGATATTGCCGGATTTACGCTCTTTACGACCTACGACCCGACCACGCGTCTGGTTCAGATCTACGACTTTTACGCGGCACTTCCCGAGCCCACTCTCGACACCACCAAGCCCATCGAAGAGCTGGCGGTTTATGATGATTATGTGGTCCTGAAGGCCTTCTACAACGTGCCCAATATTCAGGAAGGGCCACTGCCCTACGCCGCGCCGCCTGCGGGTCGCATCATTTTCGGGGCCGATGGCAAGCCGGTCATTCAGTACCAAGAGTCGATTCAGATCAACATTACGATTCCGCGTCGCGCCATGCCCGCGAAGGGCTATCCTCTCTTTTTCTACGCCCACGGATCGGGCGGCCAGGGCAAGGAGTTGATGGATCGAGGGCCACGGGCGGTCAAAACCGACGAGCCCGCCTTGGGAAGCGGTCCTGCCGCAAATATTGCGCAGTATGGGATTGCTGGCTTCTCGATGGATTTTGCCCTCCATGACACGCGATACCCGCAGGCCCCCGATACGACCGGGCTGAAGCTCTATAATATTTTGGGCAACCCTCGTGCGATGGTCGACAACTTCATCATCGCGTCGAACGAGCTTGGGCTTCATTCGCGATTGATGAAAAACATCACGATCGACCCTGCAGTATCGACATCGCTTGACCCTGCTTGGTTTCCTGACGGCGTCATCAAATTCGACTCCGATGCCATGGCGATCATGGGACAGTCGATGGGCTCGATGATTTCCATTCCCGCGATGTCGATCCCCAATGAAATCGATGCCCTCATCAACTCGGGTTCGGGCGGCACGTTGATTGAAATCGCGTTGGCGTCCAAAGACCCGATCGAGATCAAACCGATTTTGCGGCGTTTGTTGAAGCTGGGTGCAGAAGAGGAATTCGACGAATTTGATCCCGCGCTCAATGCGCTTCAGCACGTGTTCGATTGGATCGATCCGACTTTGCATGCGCAACACGTGATCCAGCGCCCGCATCGTGGTGCGGCCCCTCGTCATGTATTCAACCCATCTGGGCTTGAAGACCGCTACTTCTCGACCCGCGCCCGGGCATCGGTTTCGTTGGCGCTTGGAGTGCCCCTTGCCGATCCGGTACTGGAAGCGGTAGCGTTCGATTGGATGAAGTGGGCCGGAAACGGCGAGTCCGTCGCATTGCCCATTCAATCCAATATGCCGCAGGGAGTCACGGGATTTGCCCGTCAATACTCACCGGCATACCCTGATGCAGGCCATTACGTGATGTTCGACAAGCCCGAAGCCCGCGCCCAATACGCTTGTTTTGTCAGGTCCCTTGCTCAGGGAAATCCGATCCTGCGTACCCCCGAAGAATCTACACCCGAAAATTGTCCCTAAATAAATGGGCGCCGCCGATATTTGGCGGCCAAGAAAAATGGAAAAAACATGGCAAACTTGCCTTCAAATAACCCTAATATCGCGATTTTTTGCGACTACGAAAATGTGGCGATTGGTGCGCGTGACGCGAACTACCCGGTTTTCGACATCAACCTTGTGATCGAGCGATTGCTCGACAAAGGCTCGATCGTCGTCAAGCGAGCTTATTCCGATTGGGAGAGCTTCAAGGTGGCCAAAAAGCCAATGCACGAGGCCGCTTTCGAGATGATCGAAATTCCGCACGTATCGTATTCCGGCAAAAACTCCGCGGATATCCGTATGGTCGTTGATGCCCTCGACCTTTGTTACACCAAGCCTCACGTTCATATCTTCTGTTTGATCACGGGCGATTCGGACTTTTCGCCCTTGGTCTCGAAACTTCGCGAGAACAACAAGTTTGTGATCGGTGTTGGGGTGAAGTCGTCGACCTCTCGACTGCTTCTGGAAAACTGCGACGAGTACATCTTTTACGATGATCTGGTTCGTGAGCAGCGCAAGACTCAAAAGGCTCATGCCGCGGCGCGTCCAAAACGCCCGGTCAAGCCGAAAGACGCGAGTTCTCAGCATGCGGACGAGGTCGGCTCAAAAGAAGAGGCTCTCGAGCTGATCTTGGATACGGTCGATGGCTTGTTCCGAGAGCGGGACGAAAACGTCTGGGCCTCACATATCAAGCAGGTCATCAAGCGAAAGAAACCACAGTTCTCGGAGACGTTCTACGGCTACCGAAGCTTCAATGAAGTGGTGGAGGATGCGGCGAAACGTGGTCTTCTCGAGGTTCAGAAGGATGATAAATCGGGCGGATATGTGATCGTTGGTTTCGGTGAGAAGGCCTGAACGCCGTAAATCCTCGATTCTGTGCGTCATTTCTGTGACATTTTGATCTGAGACTTGAAAGAGGGGGCATCGGTGATTACATAACCCTCACTGATAACTTTCATTTGAGGCTCATATGTTCTCCAAACGCACACTTCCACTCATGATTTTGGTTCTCGCCGTTGCCTGCGGCGATGACGAAAACACCAAAACCAATAATTCGACGAACAATTCGACGAATAACACGACGAACAACTCGACGAACAACACGACGAATAATTCGACGAATAACACGACGAACAACACGACGAATAATTCGACGAACAACACGACGAATAATTCCACCAACAACAACACGAACAACATGACCGCGGCGGACATGGGTGACGACATGACCACCTCGGACATGGGCGACGACATGACCACTGCGGACATGGGCGACGACATGAACATGGCGGACATGGGCAGCGATATGGCTGTGGTGACCGAGCCTGATCCTGCCGCAGCTGCTCAGATCACAGCCGTGCGTGCCAACCTGACCGGTACAATCACTGGCGCGGTCGTGACCTATATCAAGAGCGGTCTTGGAAATGACCTTCAGGGCTTCTTTGTCCAAGCGACCGCCACGGGGCCAGCCCTTTTTGTGGAATCCACCGAAACGGTTGTGGTTGGCGACATCGTGTCGTTTGATGTGACTACGGCCGAAGTTGCGACCGAAGGTTTTCCGAAAGCCACTGCCATTGCGAACCTGACCGTACTTGGCTTCGGCTACGATGTGACTCTGTTCACTCAAGACGTATCTGCCAGCGCAGACTTGGTCTCAGCGGTTGGTGATTATGAGCTTGAGCTCATCGACACCGCGGTCACCCTCACATCTGATTTCTTCGGCGCGGGCACCGGTCATTCGGCCGCCATCGTCGACACGACGGGTGTGGTCGGGTCCAACGACCTTCGGTTGCGTCTGCCAACGACCCTTGTTGATGCTTACGGCTTCGAGAACGGTTGCACGATGAATGTGAACGACACCCCATTATGGCGATTCTCGGCTCAGGCTCAGATTTCGGCGTATTACGACACTGAACTCTCCAACATCGTGTGCCCTGCACCTGTCGTGCAGAACGCTGCAGCAGCCAGCGAGACCTCGGTGGTCCTCACGTTCTCGCGCCCTGTTGATGCCGCAAGCATCACCGACGCCGCAGCGCAGTTCACCTTGGATAATGGCCTAACCGTTTCGGCCGCGGTCGTGAACGGCAACCAGGTGACCTTGACCACGAGCGCTCAGGTTGTGGGCACGACCTACACGATTACCGTCGCGGACACGGTCCTTGACGTCCTTGGAGCAGGAGTTTCGGCGACTGCTAACTCGGAAACATTCGTGGCGTATGAACTGATCGCCACGCTGCGTATCAACGAAATCGCTGC
>CAYMYJ010000083.1:0-16561 GCA_964394615.1 uncultured Bradymonadales bacterium
ACCTATGGGTTAGGACGGATTCCAAAATTTGCCGCATACGTCAACGATTGGCTTAGTCTGGAACCGTGACCTCACTCAAGGGTCGTCATCGAGATGGCCAGGCAGGAGCCTAGCGGACCGAGTCACGACCGACGATTCACCGACCGACGATTCGCCGCCCCGTCGATTCACCGCCCCGTCGATTCACCGACCCGTCGACCCCGACAACCGAATTCAGTCACAAGCCACATCATCTTCCATCTGCGTGAGTTTCCACGTAAGATGGCGGCCATGACTTTGCAGGATTTGTGCATGAAGATTTCATTGGTTCGAGTGGCCGTCGTTTTTGCAGCTTTGTTGGTGGCCTCGGGCTGCAAGCCAAGCTTCACTGATACCGCGTGTTCGACTGTGAACGATTGTTTTGTCGGCGAAGCCTGCGTGAGCGGTTCGTGTGTCAGTGATCCTGGTAACGACGCCGAATCCGACGCCGAAATCGACACCAACAACATGAGCGACGCCGGCGACGATGCCTCGGATACCTCAGATGCCTCGGACGCATCACTCGATAGCGACAGCGACGGCATCCCCGACACAGCCGACAATTGCCCGAACATCGCAAACCCCAATCAAGCCGATTTTGATGACGACACGATTGGCGACGCCTGCGATCCGGACCGTGACGGCGACACCATCGACAACGATGTCGACAACTGTCCCGATACGCCAAACCTCGACCAAGACGACGCAAATAATAACGGCAAGGGCGACGCGTGTGACACGGACTTCGACTCCGATGGCGTCGATGATATGGACGACAACTGCCCAGCAATTGCCAATCCTGGACAAGAAGACGCCGATAACGACGGCGACGGCGACGCCTGTGATATCGACCTGGACAACGACGAAATCTCAGACCTCGATGACAACTGTGTGGATGTCGCCAATCCAGACCAACTCGACTTTGATAATGACGGCGAGGGCGATGTTTGTGACTCCGACCGCGATGGTGATGGAGTTGAGAATTCGGTCGATAACTGCCCACTTGTTCCCAATGCGGGCCAGGAAGACGCCAACAGCAACGGCGTCGGCGATATCTGTGACAACGACAACGATGCAGACGGCATCACCAACGCCAACGATAACTGCCCAGACGTTGCCAACCCTGGCCAAGAGGACATCGACCTCGATGGGTTTGGCGAGGCCTGTGATAACTGCCCCGGCCTGACGAACTCGCTGCAAACAGACATGGACAGCGACGGTGTCGGCGATATTTGCGACAACTGTGTCGACGTGCCCAATTCAGCGCAGCTTGACGATGACGGCGACCTTTTCGGCAACGCCTGCGATAACTGTGTTGCCGACTTCAACCCCGACCAAGACAACACCGATGGTGATGCGGCAGGCGACGAATGTGATCCTGATATCGACAACGACACCGTCGACAATGCGGTGGACAATTGCCCCTACACTCAGAACCTCAACCAACTTGACTCGGATTTCGATGGTTTCGGGAACGTCTGTGATAATTGCGTCGGGATTTCAAACGCCGATCAGGCCGACGATGACGACGATAATGTCGGTGATGCCTGTGATAATTGTGCGAGTGTCGCAAATGCCGATCAGGCGGATACCGATGGAGATTTCTTGGGCGACGTCTGTGATAACTGCTCCCTCCTTTCGAATGCTGGGCAAGAGGATTTAGACGTCGACATGATTGGCGACGTTTGCGACCCAGACATTGACGGCGACGGATTCGCAAACGGCGTGGATTTCTGTCCCTTGATTTCGACCCTTGCCAACGTCGATTCCGATTCTGACATGGTGGGTGACGAGTGCGATAATTGCCCATTTGATTCCAATCCAACCCAAGCGGACACGGATATGGATGGAATTGGCGACGCGTGTGACCCGATGTGAGTGACTTCGAACTGCTTTTGATTCGTCATGGTGTGGCCGAGGAATGGGCGCCAGGTGGTGACTCCGAACGATCTTTGACCGAAGACGGCACTCTTCAGATCGAGGCGTCATCAGTGGGTTTGCTTAGCCTTGGGCTGCATATCGACGTCGCCATGTGCTCGCCGTTTGTGCGCGCCCGCCAGACGGCTGAAGTTCATTGTGCACGCCTTGGTGGAACGCTGGATTCGTGGGCAGGGCTGACGCCGTCATCCCCCGCGTCTGCCACGCGTGACGAAATCCTTCAGCGGGGGCGAAGCCTCGCACCAGACCGTCGAATGGCCGTATTTGGGCATAATCCCAATATCACCTCGGTTCTATCTTTGTTGGTGGCTGGACACGGTGCCGCGATGTTCAACGTTCGCCCTGGCGACGTGGCGCATCTCTTGATTCCTTCATCGATGCCCTTTGTTCGTGGAGAAAACCCTCCACGTGCCATTGTGTTGGGCTTTTATCCCTGCACGACCCTTGAGCGACTCGGAGCGTCCCTGAATTAGGTCGCTCAACGAAGCTGGAGCTCACCTGCAGAAATTGGAGCCCGCTTGAAAAAGATCGTGTTTTTGGCCGTTTTCACGGGCTACAGCCTTCTCTTAGGGGCGTGCACTACCACTCCCAAGACCGTGCCAGAAGTGGCGGTCGTCGCGCCTCAGCCCGGCGCGGAGCGCTGGTATGGCGACGCACTCTACCTTCCCGAAGGCTCGCCAATCGTGCTCAGCGCACGTCCGCAGGCACTTATCCAGGGGCTTGTGGAACTCGCGGATTGGGCTTCGGACCCTGAACTTTACGCGGACAAGACCGGTCCCAATATTTCCCCTCTTTTTGTTCTGGATCGCCTTTTTGGCGATGACATCACTCGCACCGCCGCTTGGGCCAGGTACGGGTTGGACACCAAGCGAACGGTGTATTTTGGGTTCGCGGCGGCGTCCGTAGACGCGTTGCGTTTTGTCGATGAAATCGAGGCGGCCCTCTCGACAAAAATAGGAGCCGGGACGACACCGCTGCTGGAGGCACTGAGTTTAGAAAAGCTTACGCCCGGCCTCCACAGCGAGATTCTACGCCGCACAGCTGGGATTCAGCCCTCTATTGCAGCAAGAATCGTTATTCCGGCGTTGGATCCGGGAGCACTCGTCGGTTTTATCGAACATCAGGCGCTCATTTTTGGCTGGGTTCGGGTTTCTCCCGAAGATGCCGAACCCCTCAATATAGGCGTTCTGGGCCGCGCATACACCCATCCCGACTTTGAGATGCCGGCCTTCTCGATGCGAGTGGTCAACGACGTGGTCCTGGTCGACGGCGTGGTCCTTGGGCCTCAAGGCTCCAGTGTCATCGCCGAGTCCGGGCAGGGGCAATTGGCCGCTCTGAAAACCTGGTTAGAAGGCTCAAAGGCGGGTCGACCGAGTGCTCCTAGAATCATTAAAGACACCGATCTTGCCATCGGTCTCGACACGCTCGAAGCATCGCGCTTGGTCCGCCTCAGGGGCTACCAGCGCGCTTTGGCGATGGTTTCGCGAGTCGATGCCAAGAAGCGCGATGACATGTTGCTCTTTGGGCTGCGTGAAACCCTGATGAGTGCGCGCGCGTGGGAGCTGCGAGCCGACGAACTGCCTGGCGTGGCGTATTCATTGACGGTCGGCGCCCAAGAAAGCACCGAAGCGCTGGAATTCGAAATGACGATGTTCACCTCACCTACCGCGGAACGCGTGGTGGTGCCGCCCTCTACGGTAGGATTGCGAATCCACGATCAGGGGCTCGGCGCGTCTTTCAGCCTGGCTCCATTCAACGACGAGGCCTGGAAGAAGCTCGTTTCCATCGCTGACCCCGCTCAAACACTCGACATTTTGGACTCAGGCGACAGCGATCCGGTTCTCTTTAATCTTGCCCTGCCACGGCTGATTTTGGTGATTTTGGGCAATCTCGTGAGCGCTGGGCCGAATTCTTTGAACCCGATTTCCGAGATCGTCAGTGCTGTCCCAAGCCTTGAACGTGTTGAGTTCGTGTGGGTGGGGGATGCCATCGATGCCCAGCGCAAGCTGGTGCTGCTGGCGACGTTTTTGCCTGGTGTCAGCTCCGCCGATCGAATCGCATCCTCTGCTCATCTGGCAACCTTTGCAGCGTCGCTCGCCGGCTTGGAACGTAGCCCAAAACCGCTCTGGATCGGTGTGGAGCCGAGCCCTATTGGTCTTGTGAATGCCCCTGGCCATGCCGTGATGACCGATGAATATTTGCTCCTGGGAATTGGGTTGGAGGCCGCCGAACTCGAAGCCGAGCGGTCGCTTCTGGTGGCAGACTCCGAGACCTATGCCGTGCATTTCCGGGCTGAGCCATCGACCTGGATCCCGTTATTATCCCAATTCCCGATTCAATCGCTGATGAAATTCGATGGCGCCACGCTTGCGCAGCGCCTGGGACCCGTCGAAGTCACGATGGCGCCCGAAATCGAAGGAAAGACTCAGAGCCTTCGATGGAGAATCCAGTGGAAGCGGCCTCCGCGACTGTAGTACGGTGCCCGAGTGAATGAACTTTTTACAAAATCAGGGCTGGAAGGGCTTTCGGAGGTATCCGAGGAACTCGACTCCAATCGTTGGAAAATTCGCTTCGAGGCGATCGTTGCCGCGCTGTCCGCTGTTGCCGCACGACGCGAGAGCCTAACCGAGTGGCTCACGGTGTGGTTGCCAGCCGGCATGGCCCTGCAGAAGCTTGGGATGACTCTTGGGAGCCTCTTGTTCTCGCTCTCAACGGCGATCAAAGGGGCATCGGAACCCGATGTTTTCAAACACGAAGTTTTGAGCACTCTGCGTGAAGATTTCGAAGACGTCGTCGAAACTTTTCCTGATGCCAGCCAATGGCTCCTTGGTGTCGATGAGCTGGACCATTTGATTCGAGCCATCATCGAGGATCCCTCGGCGCGCGCGACGATGACCGAGGTCGGCTCGGCGGTAACCAAGCTGCTTGACGATGTGATCGGTCGGATGCTTGAGGTGATCTTGCACGATGGGGAATCGCATTCTGTCGACGTTGCGGGTATGACCCATTGGATTGAAAACCTTGAGGCCATCATTCAGTCGGCACTTGACCGAGTGAATGCTGATGGAAGGCTGTTTTTTCGTTGATGGAAACTATCTTACAAAGTTTTGCGGCGGGTGGAGTCTGGATGTGGGTCATCCTGATTCTTGGGATCATTTCGTACCTGACCTCCGTCGTCGCGCTCGCGTTTCTTGCCGTGTCTACCCGTAAGCGTTTGCGCTTGGCGTTGATTTGGTTGGGGGTCGTGCTCTTGGTCTTCGGCATTTCGATCTTTGTGATCGGTGTGGTCGCTTACGGCGTGGGCATGTCCCAGGTGGAACACGCTCTGGCTTTTGTGGAAGCCAGCCTCGTGGAACGCGCAAGAGAACAAGGCACCCGCGAAGCGATGTTGCCCTTGAATTTCAGCCTGATTATCGGCGGTTTTCCGACCTTGGTCGGACTCGTGTCGCTGATTCGTGGTCTCAAGACGCCCCGTAAACAGTGAGCAGTTAGCAGTGAGTTGTGAGCGGTTTGTGCTTTGGTCCGCAGGCCCTATGGCCTGCATTGCGATTTGTGTTTGGTCCGCCGGGCTCCAGCCCGGCTGGCGATTTTGTAATTGGTACGCCGGCCTCCAGCCCGGCTTATGATTTGGAGTCTAAGTGAAGCGTTGGATCGTCGGGATAATCTTGTGTTTGGGCATGTCGAGCTCGTCTATGGCTCAAGACGTGGTTCCCAAGGAACGACCCGCCATCACCACCGGAAAAGCCTCAAAAATTGGTCCAGAAAAACCATCCAAGTCGAAATTCAGCGATGACGGTTGGGGCCTAAAATTCAAAATTCCATCTGGCTGGGTTGCGCAGAAAAGCGCCGACGGAATCGTTCTTTCATCGCCTAAAAATGCCGGATTTATTCTGGTCTTTCCGCATACCGCGACCTCGACAGACGAACTCATGGAGGGCGCGAGCGAAGGCATGATCATCGACGGGAAAAACTATCTTCGCGTGATCGGTGAGCCGCGGTCGTTTTCCAAATCAGGCGTGAGCGCCAAGTTTGGCGGGGTTTTCGATGGAAAGGATAAAATGAAGGGCTACGCCGTCGGCGTTGTCTCAAAATTTGGCGACGGCGCTGTCGTGCTCGCTGTTGTTCAAGAAGCCGACTCTGACGACAAGGATCAGAAGACGGTCGAGACGATCGCAAAGTCCATCAGGTTTTCTAAACCGCGGGTCCCAACTAAGGTGAAAGACTGGAAAAAAGAACTCGGTGGTTCGAAGCTCGAATATTTAGCCTTTTACCGAAGTTCGGGATTTGGCGGAGATTCAGGAAGTACCTCAAAAAATAATACGATTATTCTTTGTCCGGACGGCTCGTTCCTATTCCGTGACCGTGGTCATGCCCCGATCAGCACCTATAATGGCGGCGGCCTCCCTTCGCCCCAAGACGATATTCTGGGTCTTTGGGACGTCGAATCGACCGACGAAAAGACGAGTTTAATTTTGAATTTTGACGGCGGAAAAACTGGCACTTATATCGTGGACTATGACTCTAGGGTTATGAAACTCAACAGTCATCGCTACTACTGGTCGCCAACGAAATGCCGATAACGGTGAGCGGTTGGCAGCGAGCGGTGGTAAACGCGGTGGAAAACCGACGGAACGAGAACACCTATGTCACTAAAGTTTCTCGTTAGTTTGGGGCTCGCCACTTCGTTGTTCATGCCTGCAATCCCTGTGTGTGCGGGGGAATTGGGGGCGACCGCTTCGGCCGCCTTCGCTTTGACTTTAAGGGGGCGCTTCGGGTTCATGTATGCGGCGGACATCGAATGGGCGTTGTCGAATCACTTATCAATCGGCAGTCGCGTCGAGCAATTCAACGCAGATAGTTTGAGCTCTGATGGTATGGTTTACGATGGAGACTATATGGACGGCCGTGCCGCCGGAGCACAGGTTCGTTATCGATTTCGTCCAAACAAGACGATTGACCCCTACGCCAGCGGCCGACTCCAATTGATGTGGGGCACTCGCGGTCCGGGCGATATTAGCCCTGCAAGCGACCACGTAACATTGGCTCCTGGTTTAGAGTTAGGTGTGGACTTTTGGATCGGGCAATTTCGAATCGGTGTTTTTTACGCCCTCGACGTGCCCCTGGCCGACTACAACGAATTTGGTGGTGCGCGCGTCAATTATCTTATCCCCGCTCTACGAATCGGGGTCTCATTCTGAGTGCCCAGGATTCTCATACCGCCCGCATATTAAACCGAGCAAATCCAATGCCGCTGAAGTCTCGCATCACCCTTATTATGGCCGTTTTCCTAATCCTCCTGACAAGTCCCCTTGCCGCTCAGGAGGTCGCCGCGACCGTGTCCGGAAGCCTGATTGGCCAATCCGAGTGGTTTGTACCCATAGGTCTTAGATTCGGCGTCGATCTGGAATGGGGATTGACGGACCACTGGATGCTCGGCGGGCATGCAGGCTACTTTGATGCCGGATCCAGTTCTTCGGACCACGCCTCGTACGACCGCGAGATCTTGTCGGGTTATGCCGCGGGTCCGCAGATGCGTTACCGATTCCGGCCCAACAAGACGATCGATCCCTATGTGAGCGGGCGCCTTTCGCTGATGTACGGCGCTCGTGGCTACCATTACGAAAAGACCGAGCATTTGACGATCGCGCCGGGAATCGGGGTTGGCGTGGATTTTTGGCTGGGCCGGTTCAGGGCAGGAGTCTTCTACGAAGCCGATATGCCGTTGTCCTCGTTCGACGACTTCGGGGGCATTTTGTACACACTCTATTTCCCTGGTGTACGACTTGGAATCGCTTTTTAGTTCACGCAACTAGCGGACCGAAAGCAGCCGAACTTCCAACTTCTTCATGTCGTCGCGAATTCGGGCGGCAGCCTCGAAGTTCAGATTATCCGCGGCATCGCGCATCTTCTGTCGTAGGCTCGACATTTCTTTTTCGATGTCCGTGGCCGTCGCGTCTTCAAAATCGAAGACCACTCCCGAACCGGATTCATATTCTTCCTCGTCGTCGGGAACATGGCTCTCAAGGTCGTGGATCTTCTTGATGATCGTCTTCGGCGTGATGTCGTGTTCGATGTTGTAGGCGTGCTGGATTTCCCGCCGTCGGTTGGTCTCTTCGATCGCGTATTTGATCGAATCGGTGATTTTATCGGCGTACAGAATCACCATGCCGTCTGAATTTCGAGCCGCTCGCCCGATCGTTTGAATCAATGACCGTGCGGACCTCAAAAAACCTTCTTTGTCTGCGTCCAAAATGCCGACCAGCGACACCTCAGGGATGTCGATGCCCTCACGCAAAAGGTTGATGCCAATCAGGACGTCGAACACCCCCTTACGCAGGTCTCGAATAATATTCATGCGCTCGATCGTGTCGATGTCACTGTGCAGGTATCGCGTTTTGATGCCCAGTTCGGTCAGGTATTCGGTCAAATCTTGGGACATGACTTTGGTCAGTGTGGTCACCAAAACGCGCTCGTTTCTTTCGACCCGGAGGCGGATTTCGCCGTAAAGGTCGTCGACCTGCTCCACGGCGGGGCGGATCTCGATCCGTGGATCCAAAAGTCCGGTCGGTCGAATGATTTGTTCGACGACCACGCCCTCGGTTTGCTCCAACTCAAAATTTCCAGGCGTCGCGGAAACATAGATCAGCCTTCCGACACGCTCTTGCCATTCTTCGAATTTTAGTGGGCGATTATCGAGCGCGCTGGGGAGGCGGAAACCGTGTCCAACCAAGGTTTCTTTACGTGCACGGTCCCCACGAAACATGCCGCCGATCTGCGGAATCGTGACGTGCGATTCATCGACGATCACCAAATAATCTTTGGGGAAATAATCCAAAAGACAGGGCGGTGGTTCGCCCGGTTTTCGTCCCGAAAAATGCCGAGAATAATTCTCGATTCCGCTGCACGAACCTTGAGTAACGATATTCTCGAGGTCGAATTGGCAGCGTTGTTCCAAACGTTGCGCCTCGACCAATTGGTTGTTGGCGATCAGTTCTTCCAAACGTTCGCGAAGCTCAATTCGAATGCTGTCGATCGCGGCCTTTTTTCGCTCGGGCGTTACGACGTGGTGGGAGTTTGGATAGATTGCGATCTTTGGCAATTCTTCAAGCCGTTTGCCGCGCAACGGGTCGATTTGCCAGATGGACTCGACCTCGTCGCCAAAAAACTCAACCCGAATTCCGATCTCGCTTTCGTAAGCTGGGAAAATCTCGACGATGTCGCCGCGAACGCGAAAGGTACCGCGATGGAAGTCGCGATCGTTGCGCTCGTACTGGGCATCGATGAGTTTTCGAAGCAGGCCGTTTCGCTCGATCTTCATCCCTTTTTCGAGCCAGACCAGCATGTTGTAATAGGCTTCGGATGAGCCGATGCCGTAAATGCAGGACACGCTGGCCACGATGATGACGTCGTCACGACTTAGCAGCGAAGACGTCGCACGATGACGCAAAAGGTCGATTCGGTCGTTAATCGCCGAGTCTTTTTCGATGAACGTATTCGTCGAAGGGATGAACGCTTCGGGCTGATAATAATCGTAATACGAGACAAAATATTCGACCGCATTATGCGGGAAAAATTCCGTGAACTCGTTGAAGAGCTGCGCGGCGAGCGTCTTGTTGGGCGCCATCACAAGCGTTGGGCGGCCGATCTCCTGGATCACGTTGGCGATCGTGTACGTCTTGCCAGTCCCCGTCGCGCCCAGGAGCGTTTGACACGGCTCCCCTTCTTTGAGGCCCTTGAGCAACTCAGCAATGGCGCGTGGCTGGTCGCCCTTTGGGGAGAACGGAGATTCAAGTTTGAAGGGGGACTCTGTCATGTTGCTTCGTGCCGCGTAGGTGCTCGGTGTAAACGGATGTTCAGTACCACTTTATGCCTGGACTCCGCAATACCGGTCCGAGATGGGTCAAACTGCTGCGCAAGATGCGGTATTCCCCACGAGACAGGCGATTCGTTTGTGGTAAATTACCTCAATACAGTGGCTGTCGTGGGGAAAACTTTATGACGATTTTCTTTATTGTGCTCGGCGTGCTCGGCCTCGTTGCCTATGCGGTGGTGCCGAATTGGACTCGCTCGACCACCGAAGACCGGCTGCGTGAATGGGCGAGAGGCCGTGGTTATGAGATCATCACCATGCACATCGCCTCGCACAGCGAACGCGCTGCGTTTCAAAACCGTTACACAGCTCCCGGTCAGGTGGTTTACGTTCCGGGTCGCGCCGAAGTTAGATTGCGACACGTGATGCGAGACGTTGAAATTCAGGGCCGTTTGGTCTGGGATAGCGGGATGACTGGCATCAAAAACATCGATTTCATCGAGTCCCGGGTCTTTTCGAGTGACGAGCCAGCCGTATCGGCACTTATCGTCGGAGGAGATACCGAGGCTCAAGTCCTGGCTGAAGTGAATCGCCGTCTGGATGGCATCACAAGCCAACCCAATTGGATGGAGCCCTATGACCTAGACGGTTCGGGGCATGTGGACGAAGAGGAGTGGTCCATTCTTCGCGGAGATATCATGGCTCAGGTTCGAGGCGAAATTGGCGATCCAGGAGTTCGCTCGGTTTCGACTCCTGAGGAGGGCGCCAAGCCAGTGCGGCGACTTCCAGCGCCGGTGGTTAACGACGACGATGACGGCGTTCTGTGGTGATCTTGCACGTGTTCTTGAGTTCCAAATCGAGCCTTGAACCACCCCCGGTCATTGCGCCATAGTGCCTCACGAACCATTTACGGATTCGATGAGGCGATGATGGATGTACTTTTAGTTGTGCTTCTTTTGGGGATGATCGCTTTCGGCAACGATTTTCAAATCAAGTTTAACACCGAAAAATCACTTCGGCGTTGGGCTGCCTCCCAGGGCTTTGAGGTCGTGGAAATCGAAGTCATCAAATACCCCGCAACTGGCAGGGCCAATCCTCACGACGGACTCGCCAAAGCGGTGTTGATTCCCGCTGGCGAGGAGACCAAAATTTCGCGAGAACTAAGCTGGAATGTTGGTTTTATTGGCATCGTCTACATCAAATTTATTACGCCGCCCCCCGCCCAACCCGAAGCGCTCGGCGTCGAACTTGATCTAGATCAAAATCATTTAAGCAAACTGTCACATGAGGGCAAAAGACCTGCTCTCGAGCCAAGTCACGACAAAGACGAAGTTCTCTGGTGACCCAGGTTTCAGGGGTCAAATTGTTGCGGCGCAATTTCTCGGAAGGTGGATACTAAGTATGGTAGTTTATATGAATTCAAGCCCATTTTCCGCGCCGTGCCCATCATGACCTTAGCAGTTTTTACCCTCGTAATCTTGTTTGTCGTCATATTACCCGGCCCCAAGCTATGGGCGCGCGCAACGACCGAGCAAGCTCTGCGCGATTGGGCCAAGGGCCGTGGCCTTGAAATCATCAGCATTCATATCGCAAGTTTTGGGGGGCGCCCGCCCTTTCAACGAGGAAACGTCAATGAACGGCTTCCTTGGTTTCCCGGCCGTGCCCAAGTCAAGATGCGTCGTTCATTGCAAGGCACAGAATCCGAGGGGCGTTTGGTATGGGATACTCGCATGTACTCGATGAGCAATATCGAGTTCATACCGGCGCGTGTGATTCTGCCCGACCAGCCCGCGGTTTCGGGGCACCTCGTGGCCGACGCCTCGGAAGCCGACGTGCTGACCGAGGTTAATCGAAGGTTAGACAGCATCACCAGCAAACCAAACTGGATGACACCTTACGATTTGGACGGTTCAGGCCACGTCGACGAAGAGGAATGGTCGATCCTCCGGGCTAATGTCATGGCGGAGGTCCGTGGTGAACTGGGGGACCCAGGAGTTCAGGCGGTCTCGAAACCAGTCCAGGTCTCCACTCTCCCAGCGCCTGCGAAGCAGGACGACGATGAAGAAGAAGTTCTTTGGTGAGAGGTTTTGATGGATTATTTGATTTGGATTTTCATCATTATGACGTTGCCATTGATGATCGCCAACTACGTTCGCGTGCACGATAACGTCGAGGGTGAACTCAGAAAATGGGCGCAGAGCAGCGGATTTCGGGTAATTTTATTTGAGTTGACCACTGAAAAATACAACAGCCTATTCGGAGAGGCTCAGGTCCTCGTTTGCGACTCCGACGACCGCGAAATACCCGGCCGACTGACCTGGAAATATGGAAATTTTGGTCCAATGAATATTGAGTTTTTTCCGGCTCGATCCATTTCAAACGCCGAACGTCGCGCTCACACCCCCGATGCAAATTTGGACGAAGAGCGTCTGGCCACGCTCTATATCGACGACGATCGCGAAGCCCAGATTTTGAACGAAGTGAACAGTCGTTTGGACCGCATCACAAGCCAGCCTGGCTGGATGGAGCCCTACGATCTGGACGGCTCCGGCCATGTCGACGAAAAGGAATGGTCGATCCTGCGTGGAAATATCATGGCCGAAGTTCGCGGCGATCTGGGCGATCCAGGTGTTCGTTCAGTTTCGACCCCCGCTCAGGACCACGCGGGGGAGAGGCTTCCCGCCCCTGTCGTGCACGACGATGATGACGAAAATCTTTGGTGAGAGGCGCTGATGTTTTGGCTGTTTGTTTTTATTGTGGTGTTGGGTATCGGCAACCATTTTCGTGTTCGTGCCAACGTGGAATCGAGCCTCAGAACGTGGGCACAAGGAAGCGGCTACCGGGTGGTCTCACTTGAGGTGACCCAACATGCGGTCACGACCCGGCATCGTGTCACCCCGGGCGCAGCACAAGTGGTTCTGGTACGTCGTGATCTCGACATCGAGATCCCTGGTCGCCTGTCTTGGAATTCGGGACTTTTTGACATCGGATCGATCGAGTTCCATCCAGCTCGCGCCATTTCAAACGCGGAACGCCGAGCACACACCCCCGATGCAGTTCTTAACGAAGAACGCCTGTCGACCCTCTACATCGAAGACGACGGCGAGGCGCAGGTCCTGAGCGAAGTGAACCGCCGACTGGACAGCATCACCAGCAAACCAAACTGGATGGAGCCCTACGATTTGGACGGGTCAGGCCATATTGACGAAGAGGAATGGTCGATCTTGCGTGGAAATATCATGGAAGAAGTTCGCGGGGAGCTTGGTGAGCCGGGGGTTCGTTCCGTGATGACACCCGCACAGGGCGTGGACGCCGTGCAGAAACTGCCCGCTCCTGTAGTGCAGGAAGACGACGAAGAGGACGTTCTCTGGTAATTCGGTGAACTGTGTTTACTTTGTGAATATTGTTTACTAATCTGTCCGCAGAGGAGGTAAACATGTTTCATATTCTTGCATTCTTCATCGGCGCGGCGGTTTGGACGATTTCCGAATACACGTTGCATCGTGGCTGGGGTCATAAGGGCGGCGCCAAGAACGCGTTTTCGGTCGAGCATCTGCATCACCACGCAGACACGATGTACTTCGCGCCCTCTTGGAAAAAGGGCTTGGCCGCCGTCGCGATCGTATCGCTGCTGGCGCCTCCTCTTTACCTTTGGCTTGGCACCGTCGGGATCGCAGCTTCCGTCGGATTTGTGGTCATGTATTTGGCGTACGAATTCATCCATAAACGCCTGCATACCCACCCACCCAAAACCCGCTATGGCGTTTGGGCTCGCAAACATCACCTCTACCACCACTTTTCGCGGCCACAACTCAACCACGGCGTGACTTCGCCGATCTGGGATTTTGTGTTTAAAACGCTGGAAGTCCCCGCCGTAATTCGTGTTCCAAGGCGAATGGCATTGCCATGGATGCTGGATGAAAACGGCAACCTTTGGCCAGAGTTTTCATCGGATTTTGAGCTCGTGGGCAAAATCAAAGCGTCCAAACGCAAGGCGCAGACCGCAGCGTCTAATGCGGATGAAGATGCTCCGCAAGCCGTCGAGATTGCGCTCGCGCCTTGATAAGAAAGGTGCGACCTGATTAACTTCCGCCTTTATCCCGGTCATCAGGATTTTTGGATGAAGCGATCGCTCTTTTTACTGATTTTCCTCTGCGCATGCAGCGACGACAAAACCGACCCCATTGCACAAATGGATGCAGGGGCTGACCTCGCTGGCGACCAGAGCACAGCCGACACCGGCACCGACTCTACCGCTGACATGGAGGTCGTCGACCCCAACGATCCGGGACTAAATCTGACTCCCGCACAAGCGGGTGTGTCGGAGGATGGTGCCGCGGTCGCAACGTTGGAAACCAGCGGCGCGCGAGTAGGGCGAATCCTGACCAATGAGACCGGATTCCACGGCCTGTGGGCTCATTGCCGTAACGGCGATTTCCGACTCTACAACGAAAAAGTCGAAGTCTGCATCCAAGCGGAGTCCACCAATCGAAACGAAATGTTCTCGGGTGGATCGATCGTCGACCTGCACATGCGCGGCGATACGTCGGAAGATGTTTTTGACCTTTTAAAGCCGCGTACTGGATTTAATGTCCAATTTGCGAGTTCGGTCAAAGTCGTGCGCGACGGCACGGATGGCGGACCAGCTGTGCTTCGAGTCACGGGATACGATTCACCCGTCGCCTATATTTTAGGCATCGTGGGCGGAACTATTTTTAAAACGGATGGGTTGGATTTCACCACGGAATATCGGCTTTGGCCGGAGTCGACTGAGGTCGAAATCGTTTCATGGCTGCATAATCCGCTCGAAGTCAGCAAGAATATTACGCCCGGTGAATGGCTCGCCCCTGGCGATCGCACCGAGCCGTTTCGCGATAAATACGGCGCATCTGCGACCAACCTTCGCTACGGATGGATTTCCTCCGTCGGCGAACAGAGCTCGACTTCTTGGTACGGCGAGTCACCCATGGCGATCGATGAGTTGCCGTTCTCGGACGTTAATCCTTGGCTCCTCACCAAATTTGAACCTCGCCCGTTGCCACCCAAAGAAACCTACGCCTGGCGACGCTGGCTTGGAATCGGCGATGGAAGCTTGTTGTCGACCCAGTATGCCCGTCAGCAGCGATTTCAGGGGACGCAGCCGACTCCACGTAAGATCATCGTGAAGGACGCCGCTGGAGTGCCGCAGGCGGGCCGTCGCGTGCATCTTGAGTCCAAAGGCGATGGTGCTGCGCTGGCTTTCGGCATCACGGACCAAAACGGCGAGCTCTTGAGCGCTTGGAATCAGGCTGCGAGCCTCACCGTCGAGCCGATTCCGGGATTTGAACCCACGACGATGATGGTCGATGGCGCCCCGGGTGGCGGAGACGTGACCGTCGATGTTCCGACCTCGGCGCGCTTGCGGGTTTTGGTTCAAGAAGGCGGCCAACCAGGCCACGCATTGGTTCGCGTTCGAGCGACCGGTGTTGAAAGTGAGTTTTTTGCTCCGCACGGTTCGGGTGAAATGCTCCTGGCCCCAGGCACCTATACCGTTCAAGTCACGCGAGGCCTTGAGTATGACCTGATCGAAGAAACCGTCGAAGTGACGGAGGGCGGAACTGACCTGAACGTGGAGCTCGTCCGTTCGGTCGATACCGCCGGCTGGATTGCTGCCGATTTCCATCAGCATATGGAGCCCAGCTCGGACTCGGCGATCTACATCCGTAATCGCGTGATCGATAATGTCTGTGAAGGCATCGAGTTTGTTGCGCCCACCGATCATGATGTTGTGACCGATTTGCAGCCCTATATCGATGAGCTTGGTTTTACTCAGGACCTGAATTCATTTGCGGGCCTTGAGGTCAGTCCTCGAACAGGACATGTCGGCGTTTACCCCATGCCTTACGACACTCAAAAGCGTGGCAATGGAACGATTGCATTGGCCTACATGGATGGAGCGCAGGCCAAGTACCGACCCATTCCAGAGATTTTCGCCGCAGCTCGAGCGCTGCCGACCAATCCGGTGGTTCAATTGAATCACCCGCGCGGTGGGACTTCGCTCTTTGACAATACGGGCTACGATCCAGCCGTGGACGATCCACGGACGTTCACGAAAAACGATTGGTCGACTGATTTCGACACGATGGAAATCATCAATCGTTTTAATTCAACCTGCGCAACCTTCGGTGACCTCGCGTCTTTCTTGAATGTGGGGCTTAAAAAGACCGGTCTTGGAAATTCAGATTCACATACACTGAACGGCAACCCAGCCGGCGTGCCACGAAATTATTTGAAGATTGATTCGGCTCCAGGCCAAATTGACGGTGCTGCCGTGACCGCTGCGATGAAGGCTGGTCAGATCACCGTTGGCGCCCACGCATTTATCGACTTTTCTGATGCCATGCTTCCTGGCGACACCGTGACAGGCGTCGACCACACGTTTAACGTGCGCGTTCAAACGCCCTCATACAGCCAGGCGACCCGTCTGCATGTGATCGTAAATGGTCAAATAGTTCAAACTCTAGATCGCTCCGGAGATAACGGAAACGATTTTGATGAAGCGATTACTTTGAACTTCACCAAGGATTCGTGGGTTGTCTTTTTTGCCGTCGGGCCCCGCGCTAACGCCTGGGAATACGGCGACGCCACGCTCGCCTTCACCAACCCAGTTTACATCGACATCGATGGCGCGGGTTGGACGCCTCCTGGCATGCAGACTCTGATGCTCGAAGCCCTGAACGAAACCGGCTTCTGCAACTAGGTCGGTTTTCGGTTTTCGGTTTTCGGTTTTCGGTTTTCGGTTTTCGGTTTTCGGTT
>CAYMYJ010000084.1:0-16289 GCA_964394615.1 uncultured Bradymonadales bacterium
GGCCTGCATGCGATTCATGCGATTATTCAGACACATGCGAGCCATAAGGCTCGCGCACCAATCGCAAGGGCTCGCGCACCAATCGCAAGCGAGCCATAAGGCCTCGCGGACCAATCAAAACATCAGCCTCATCGACCTCTTATGGGACAGTCTCAGGAGCCCCGCGGACCCGTCGCCAATCGCAGTGCCGGGCAGGAGCCCGGCACCAGTCACAGCTTAGTTCAGTTGTGCGGTGGCGACTTCTTGCATCAGGCCGGTGAGGCGTTGCGCGAATTTGGCAGGTTCTTTGATGGGGCTTCCTTCGGCCAAGAGCGCTTGGTCGTAAATCAGTTCGGCCCATTCGTTGACCTTGTCTGATTTATCGCCCTTCGAAAGTTCATTGATCGCCGTAATCAGAGGGTGATTGGCGTTCAATTCCAGGATGCGTTTTTGCTCAGGCATATCTTGGTTTTGTTCACGCAACATGCGCTCGATATGCGTCGCGATTCCGCCTTCGGCTTGCACCAAACAGGCGGGGGATTCGTCGAGTCGTTTCGAAAGTCGGACTTCCGAAACTTCGTCTTTGAGCACGTCTTGAAAACGCACGGTCAACGGCGCGAGTGCTTCGGTTTTGTCCTCGGCATCATCGTCGTCCGACAAGTCGAGTTCGCCTTGAAGCGCATCAACCAACGTCTTGCCGCCGTACTCCTTGAGCCCGTCGACGGCCCACTGGTCAATTCCATCGACCATGTAGAGGACTTCAAAGCCCTTCTTCTTGAGCATTTCAAGGTGTGGGCTACCTGCCAGAAGGTTCCGTGAGGCGCCAATGGCGTAGTAAATGCTCTCCTGTCCCTCGGGCATACGCTCGATATACGAATCAAGAGAGGTCGGTTCGGTTTGCGTCGATGATTCGTAGCGAAGAAGTTTGCCAAGACGGTCAGCCTGGTTGGGCTCGAAATGAAGGCCTTCTTTGAGGACGACCCCAAAATTCTTCCAGAATTTGGCGTATGCTTCGGGTTTTTCCTCGGCCAGTTCCTCGAGCATATCGAGGGATTTTTTGACCAATTGTTTACGCATCGTGGCCACGATTCGCGAGTCCTGAAGCAGCTCGCGGCTGACGTTCAAGGGCAGGTCGTCGCTGTCAACGACACCACGAATAAATCGCAGCCAGCGTGGCATCAGCGCATCGGCGTTATCCATGATGAACACGCGTTTCACAAAAAGTCGCATGCCGTGGGTCATCTCGGGATTGAAAAGGTCGTGTGGAGGCCGTGTGGGCAAGTAGAGAAGCCCGGTGAACATCTGTGTGCCCTCGACGCGGAAATGGGTATGGGCCATCGCTGGCTCCCAATCGCTCGTCAGGTGCTTATAGAGTTCCTGGTATTGTTCTTCGGTGACCTCGCTCGCCGAGCGTTGCCATAGGGCGCTTGCCTGATTGACCTGCTCGAACTCGACGACGGTTTCTTCTTCGCCGTAGTTCATTTTTTGCATTTCGATCGGGTGGCTCACGAAGTCCGAGTACTTCTTGACCAAGGTGCGCAGGCGCCAGGGGGTCAGGTATTCTTTCTGTTCGTCGAGCAAATGCAGGACGATCGTCGTGCCGCGCTCTTCGCGTTCAGCGCTCTCGACCGTGAAGTTCTCTTTCGCGTCCGAGCTCCATTTATAGGCTTGGTCGCTACCTGCTTTGCGAGAAATCACCTCGACGCGGTCGGCGACCAGATAGGCCGAGTAAAAACCGACACCAAATTGTCCGATGATATTCACGCCTTTACTTGAGCCTTCCTTGAGCTTTTCCATGAATTCGCGCGAGCCTGAGTGCGCGATGGTGCCCAGAAGCGTGATCAGGTCCTCGTTATCCATCCCGATGCCGTTATCCCAGATGGTCACGGTGCCCGCTTCTTCGTCGGGGGTGATTCGGATCTTCAGCGAGGTGTCGCCCGCCAAGAGCTCGGGGTCTGTAAGGGCCAAAAACTGAAGCTTATCGAGCGCATCTGAAGCGTTCGATACGAGCTCTCGAAGGAAGATTTCCTTGTTTGAATACAACGAGTTGATCACAAGACTCAGGACCTGAGTCACTTCTGCTTTAAATTTGCGGGTCGTCTTACTCACCGTTCACCTCGATAGATTGCGTGTTTGAAACGCGCCGAACTTGTGCGCGCACGCTCGGGTGTCAAGTCAGTGATTTCGGTTGCTTGAATTCGACTGGTACAATTTGTCGGTAGTTAAAAAAGCAGGGAGGAGGAACCCATGGTCGAAAACATCACATTGGATGCCTTGTGGAATCAGGCGGCGCCTGCGCGCACATCGTTTGATCCAGCAATGGTCGCGCATTTACCTCCACAAGTTCAGCGTTTCTTGAGCGCTGCCATCATGCCCGGTGTGCCCCTGGCGCGGGCAGTACGCCTGAAGATGAGCGGAGAAATTAAGTTGAAGTATTGGCACCCCTTTGAGGCTGAACAGGTGATCTCTTGGGACCGCGGTTTCATCTGGAGGGCCACGGCGCATCTCTCGAAATGGGTATCGATGACGTGCTCGGACCGATTCATCAACGGGGAGGGCGACAGGAAGTGGAGCCTCTTTGGTGTGATTCCGATGATCGAGGAGGCCGGTCAGGATTTTAGTCTGTCTTCGTGCGCAAGGATGGAGCTTGAAGCGTCGTGGTTGCCCACCGTGTTGGTTTCGCCTGACGTCGACTGGAGGGTTTCTGGTCGTTCGATTTTTGCTCACTTGCAGATTTTTGGCCACGAGTCCGAGATCGAATTTCTGATGAATCCCGACGGTGATTTGACCTTCATGGCGGTTGAGCGTTGGGGTGATGTCGCGGGAGATGGATATTTCGACAGCACTGATTTCGGCAGCCTTGTGGTCCACCGGCAGATGTTCAACGGAATCACGGTGCCAAGCACGATTTGCGCAGGGTGGAACCCAAAAGTCGCAGGATTTGACGGCGAATTTATCCGCTGCACGGTCGAGAGCGCGGAATTTAAATAGCGCTGTGGTGTTTACGGCTGTTCATCGGTTTTCATTTTGAACACGCGGTACAAATACCAAAACGCTGGGACCAAGAGCACACTGCCGCCGGCCAGTGCGACTAAGATCGGAGTGGTTACAGTCGGGCTCGCCACCGCATCCGCGAAGGTTAAGTTGGGGGCGATGATGAATGGGTATTGGGCCATCGCCCAACCTCCCAAGACCAAGACAACCTGGGCCGCCACTAGGATTCGAGCGACCACGTATTTTCGTTTCAAAAGGGCGCCGATGGCGCCTAAGGCGGTGACGCCGGTGATGGCATGGAAGACCAGCATGGAGCCGCCTGCGGTCAGCCCTTCCCAAATCCCAGGAGCATCGGTCTTGGCGAAAAAGAGCGTTCCAAAGGCGGTCACACCCACGATGATTGCCGCCCCAATCGCACGGACGCGGAAATCCTCTTGAAGCTCTTCGGAGGTTTCCAAGCACAAGTAGACCGCAGCCAACAACGTCGCCTGAGCCAGAAGGAATAGGCCCACAAAACCTGCGAACGCCGTGGTCCAGCCCGCAAAAAAGCCGCTGGTCACGCCCAATTCTGGCGTCCAAAGGATCTTCCCCGACGCAACCGCTCCGGCACTCATGCCAATGGCAATCGGTGTCACGATGCTTGCGCTGGAAAACACGCGGGTCCAACGGCGCTGAACCTCAGGCGCCTGCGAGTCGTACGCGCGGAACACAAATGCGGTCCCGCGCAACACAATGCCCACCAACATCACCGTCAGGGGAATATGAAGTGCGGTCGAGATGGCGGCAAAGGCGCTCGGGAAGGTCGAGAACAACAAGACAACTACCAGAATCAACCACACGTGATTGGCTTCCCAGATGGGGCCTATCGCATGGGCAATGGCGTCGCGCTGTTTTTGGGCTCTTGGCCCTCTCGCCAGAGCGTCGAGCACACCGCCCCCAAAGTCTGCTCCACCCGTAAGCGTGTAGACCGCGAGCGCGACGACAATGATACCGGCCAAAATGACGTCATTCGACATGATTGACCTCGTTTTGTTGGGTTTCTTCTTCGCGCTGTGGACTCATGAAAACGACCCGGCGCATCAGGTAAATGACGACGACACCCAAAAATAGATAGAGCGTGGTGAACAACGTGAACGGGACCACAAGATGTGGCATCGGAGTGACAGCATCAGCTGTCCGCATAATGCCCTGAATCACCCACGGTTGACGGCCCACTTCGGTGACGGTCCATCCCGCCTCGACGGCAATGAGCCCCAGCGGTGTCGCCGCGACTAGAAGCTTTAGAACCCAAGGGTCGGTGGGCAATTTTTTACGGCGCCAGGCCAAAAAGCCTATCAGCGCGCCGATGCCCATCATGGTTGTTCCGGCAGCGACCATGATTTGAAACGCCAGGTGCGTGATGGCGACCGGCGGGTGCAAGTCATCATCGAAGGCCTTCAGGCCTTTGACCTCAGCGTCGGGGGCACCGAAAGCCAGAATGCTCAATGCATAAGGGATATCGATCGACCACGAGGTCGTCTGAGTCTCTTCATCTGGCCAGCCGCCGATGCGAAGTGCCGCTCCGTTTTCCGTGTCCCAATGGGCCTCCATCGCTGCGAGTTTCACAGGCTGAGTATGAGCCACATGTTTGGCGCTCATGTCTCCAGAAATTGGCATCAGAAATGAAAAAGGCACGGCAATAAAGAGGGCGATTTTGAGGGCTTTTTTGTGAAAAAGGCTCGTTGGATCTCTGAGTAAAAGCGCGGCATGGATTCCCGCAACCGCAAAGCCCACCGAGGCAAAAGCAGCCAACGCCATATGCGTTGTTTGTGTAAATGAACCGGGATTAAACATCGCCGCCCAAGGGTCGATATTGATGAATTTCCCGTCCACGACTTCGAAGCCAGCCGGGGTGTTCATCCACGCGTTGGCCATGACCACAAAAATTCCGGATGCCGTTCCCGAAAGCAGCACCATGACGCCCGCGAACAGGTGTTTCTTGGGCGACACCTTCTGCCAGCCGTAGAGGTAAATTCCCAAGAAAATCGCTTCCAGGAAAAACGCGAAACCTTCCAACGAAAAGGGCATTCCGATCACGGGGCCTGCGTGCTCCATGAACGTCGGCCAAAGCAAGCCAAGTTCAAAGGACAGAACTGTTCCTGAAACCGCTCCGACCGCAAACATGATGGCCGTGCCTTTTGCCCATCTTTTGGCCAGGTCCAGGTAGACGGTCTGTTGAGTCCGCAGCCACAAGCTTTCGGCGATCACCATCAGAAGCGGCATCGCCATGCCCACGCACGCGAAGATGATGTGGAATCCGAGTGACATGGCCATCTGGGACCGCGCAGCCATCAAGTCATTCATGTCTGTTCCGGGTGCTAAGGGCTCGGGCAATGTCGCTGCTGAAGAGGATTTCAGCGAACCGGCCCGCGCATTATGCCCTACTTTGCGGAAATTTTCCGCTGTGCGGCACGCGAATATTGCATTTGAAGCCCTACGGCCGGGGGGTAGAATCGAGTATCGGCTCAACGAGAAGGCGGAAACCATGAAAAATAATTCAGATATTGAAGAGCTCTGGGATCAGGCCAAAGCCACCACACGTGTCTTTGATCCGGCCATGGTCGCGCACCTGCAGCCCGAGGTTCGCCGCTTTTTGTTGGCAGTGATCGAGCCAGGCGCGCCACTGGCTCAGGCTGTTCGGCTGAAAATGACCGGCGAAATCAAGCTCAAAGAATGGATGCCTTTTGAGGCCGAACAGGTGACGGTTTGGGATCGCGGTTTCATCTGGAAAGCGACCGCTAAAATGGCGCCATGGGTGCCGATCAAGGGGTTCGACTCCTTCGTGGATGGCGAAGGAATGATGCGCTGGAAGGTCTTTGGCTTGATTCCCGTGATGCATGCCGACGGTGTGGATATCTCGCGCTCGGCCAGCGGCAGAATGGAAGTGGAAGTCGCCTGGCTACCCACGGCCCTGATTTCAGAAGACGTGACCTGGACCGTACGGCACGGCTCGATTTTCGCCCATCTGCGTGTCCCGGGTTACGACGCTGACGTGGAGTTTCGCACCGATGAATTTGGCGAGCTGCAGTTCATCGGGATTAATCGGTGGGGAGATGCCGACGGTGACGGAGAATTCGAGGCGACCCAATTCGGCGGTTTTGTGCTCGAGAATAAGACCTTTGGCGGAATTACCGTGCCGACCATGATTCAAGTCGGGTGGAATCCAGACGCTGTCGGATTTACCGGCGAGTTTTTCCGGTGCACGATCGAAAGTGTCGAGTTTAAATAATGAACTGTTTTGCGCCCGATTGGTTCGCGTAATTTCGTCGTGCCATGCCGGCCAGCATCGTGAAACCGTGCGGTTTATAGAACTTTTCGAGTTCTGGGTCGCACACCAAATCGATCATGTACAGGTCATCGAGCTGGGCCAGAATATCTTTGACGAGCCGACTCCCTAGTCCGTGGCCTTGATGCTCGGGCAGAACTTCCAAAAGTGGAATGTAGGCTGATAGAACGCCGTCAGAAATCGCGTAGACAAATCCGACGATGCGGTCATGGGACCACGCCAGGCTCACGACATGTGCGGCGGTCAGGATTTGAAGCAATGTTGTGGATGTGGGCGGGTTGGGCCATCCCACAAAAAAGCCAACTAATTGGTCGGCCGAGAGTGAACTGCGGTCGCGAGTGATTCGAATTTGAGCGCCTTTCATCGCGCAGGCTCCATGCTGTCTGTGCTACGCCGTCGGCGCATGATGTTTATCGAAATTCGGCGGCGCCAAAGCCGCTGAAGTCTTGGCGGCATGGCTGGTTGCGCGTTTTTATGGCCAGAGGAAGTCTACCCAAAAAGGCTGAGTTGAAGGTTCAAGACGCCTTCTTGCTCCAACAATTTCTGTTTACGCGACACGCCCCATCGGTAGCCGGCGAGTTTGCCGGTGTCGCGTACCACTCGATGACAAGGAATCAGTACGGCGTGTTTGTTGGCGCCGCAAGCGGTCGCCACGGCGCGGATGGAATTGGGGGCGCCCACTTTTTTGGCCAGTTCGGTATACGTCAGCGTCGTACCCGATGGGATCTCAAGCAAGGCCGCCCAAACGCCTTTTTGAAAATTGGTCCCATGTAAGTCCAAGGCGAGCGAAGTTTTTTTATCGCGAGAATCGAAGGCTCTGACCAATTCATTCAAGTCCGCAATCATTGCGTCATCGTTGCGGGTCGCCTCGGGCCAGTCGTCCAGAAGCGACGCAACGACGATGTCCTCAGAATCGCCAGGGATCACTGCAACAACGCCGTTTTCATTCCTCGCAAGAAGGGTGATTCCCAGATTGGTTTCGACGGTGCCGTAGATGATTTCGAGATTCTTAGCCATCGTTCAACCTTCTCTTGTCCACTCTTTGGTTTAAGCCCCTTCCGATCAATCGTCAAAGATAAGGTCCGGAACTCGCCGACGGGGCTCAGGAGAAAGTTGATTTTCGTCAAGCCCGTGACAAGATGGTTCAATATTAAAAGTCGAGGTTCAAGTTGGGAAAATTGAGGAATTTCGGGCCTTGGCTCTTGGCACTCGTCTTGGTCGGCTGCTCGGCGAACGATGACGATGGCAATGGTTTCGAAGACGTGATCGAGGCCGAGACCATTGACGTTGACGGCCTTGTCTTGATGCAGCGAGACGACGGAGATACGGCAGCAATCAACTTAATCGACCCCACGACGGGCAAGGCGTCGCCCTTCGAGCTCCCGGTGATTCCTCGCGCGAACGGAACCTCATTTTCGGTTTCTCCCGACGGGCATCAGGTCGCCACGGTAGAGCCCAATGGTTCGGTCCTTGTGGCCAATGTTGTGATCGATGCAGCGACCGATTTGCCGACCTTTGAACGCGTTGCCTACTGGGAAAAAGTCGGCGAGACCACCATTCAGTTTTCTTTCGAGTCTGGAGAATGGGTTGGTTCCAAAGCGATTTATGACACGAACGACGGCACCCGATACCCCTGTGAGATTCGTGAACTTGATGACCTTGATTCGGCTCATCCACGATGTCGAAACGCGCATGTTCGCGCGGGCGCACTGACGACCGATCTGCAGTTTGGTTGGGATCTATCGCATTTGCCATCGGCCTCACGCTTGCGTCGCGGCGTGATGCAAAACACCCTCACCCTCAGGGATGGTGTTCAGATGAAGTTGCCCGACGGTCGCCTCGCCATCTTGGATTCGGGTATCAATGGTGAACACGTGGTGTGTATGGCCACGGGTTGGTCGACGTCGTGTCTGACAGAATTTTCACCAGACCTCCCAGGTATCGTCGACGCGTACGATGTCCCTGCCGCTTTTGAAAACAGACGGTGGGACAATGAAGTCTTATGGGATTTGTCGACGGTGCTTCGGCCGTTTTTGGACAAGGGGGAAGGCCGTCGTTTTACGCCCCTGGGTTTTCTGCAAACAGGGGAGGTCCTTTACGGCATTTCATCTTGGACCATTTCAAGGACAAGCATCGCCGGTGAAGCACAATTTGGTGTCGCTGAAATCAAAAATTCCATCAGCGAAAATGTGATGCACACGGCCGTGGTCGCCATCGATCGCGAAGGCACCACAAGGGCCTTTGAATTTGAACGTCAAAAGGGGGGAGCGCTGCCCTCTTTTCATAATCCCATCGATGGGTGGCAGAACATGTTGGCGCCGTTGACTCATCATGGCGTCGTTTATTTCGGGGAGTCGGACTGGATTTTGCCCGGCGGCGCAGGAAACTGGGTTGGATATTTAGGTGGGGAAAAAACGGTCATCACCCATGGTGGGGTCATATCGACGGATGGCCATTGGATGGTGATAAGCCTGCCTCACGACGATACGCCTCCGACGTTGTGTTTTCGGCCCGTCAAAACTCAAGCCGCACGAACTTGTATCCCGCAGGCCACCGTCGGGACGCCGGTGTCGATCTTGGCGCAGGGTGTTCGAAAGAAATCGGGAGCGCCTGTGGTCACGACCCTCTCGCAGCCAGCGGCTTGGCCAGGGGCCACGATCAGCATTTTTGGTGCTCGTTTTGGTGATGAGGGCGACCTCATGCTCGCAGACACGCCGATTCCTGCGGATCATATCGTAGAATGGTCGGATCATCGGGTTCGTTTTCGCACGCCGGACGACATGCCGGAGGCCGGCCTGTTGGTCGTGGAAACATCAAGCGGTGATAATGCCGATAAAGGTTCAATTCTTTACCGGTCGACGTTGGTCAAGACACCATTTGATGACTTGAATCATGGCCCACATGCAGTCGGGCAGGGGCTGAATCTGGTCGACCTGGGAACAGCTGAATTTGACGAGCCAAATATCGCTGGTCCGGTGTTCATTTCTAGTCAGGTGAAGGCCTCGACCGGCGAGAATATCATCTATGCCGGAGCCGAACAGGGCGCGGCTTACCTCCGTGTTGATAACGGTGATTTTGAAAGCGAAATTAATTTCCTCATCGAGGATCGACTGGCTGATTCATCGTTATGGCAGCCCGTCGAAAAATTGCTTCCCAACGAACTTCTTGAGTCGAAAAGCTACCTCACCTGGCTCGCGGGTTCATTGGTCGAAGTTCCGAGTCGTCGGCATCCGATCGCGGCCGGTGAACGCGTCGTTTTCACAACCATCGACCAACGGGGGCCCGGAATATCCGCACTCTACGGACTTCCCGACTATTGGCGTGAGCATGAAGGGACCACCTACACCTTGGCTGGATCTGCGATTAGGCAGCTCTTGGGTTACGGTGAAGAAAGTCTTGAGCTTTGGGGGACCCCGATTTTCGGCGACCTGTCTAGTTCTCTTGGCGCAGGGTTTGGCTCTTTTGATTTTGCGGGAGACACCCTCATCTTTGCCGGGAACGATAACGGCATGACTGGGAGTGCCGCCTATCAATTCAGGACCGAGGGCGGGACTGTGGCAGGCAGTGTTTTTCTGGCGAGCACAGAAACTGGGCGTCTTAACACCTTGTTTCAGGAACCGATAAAAACCGAATATCAGGGCTCGCCAGCATTCATTATTTTCGAGACTGCCCTTGCGATTCCTGAGCGAACGCATGTGGTTCGGCCTGATGGTTCACTCGTTCAAGATATCGCCGGTTCCCCTGGCGTCGCTCCGCCTTATCGCCCCATTGCATCCGGTCCAAATATGATGATTTTTGCACCGAAATCGGCGACCTTGGTGGGACTCGACCTCTTGGCGACAACGCCGGTTTGGTCAGCATGGCCTTCAGAATCAGCGGCTGGACATGTGGCCTCAGTTTATCACGATCCAGGCGATGGGGCTTTGTATGCAGTCCTTGATGACGGCGTGGTGCAGCGGGCTTCTGAGGCATCGGGTTGGACCGATTGGGCTCCTTTTTCCATCGATGTGCAGACCATGGTTGATTTGAAGACGACCATCCGCAATTTGGGTCGCCTTCCCGACGGTCGGTGGATTGTGGGGGCTGATATCGCCAAACCAGACGGTGCCAAGTGGGTGTTTGCAGATACCGCGTTTTTTGTAAGTCCGGAGCAAAATTAAATGCGTAATTTATGTTGGATTTATATAGGGCTCGTGCTGGCGGGATTTGGCTGTGGGGCAGATGATTCTAACACACCCCTTGATTTGGAAATCTCGAATTTGGTCGGGTATTGGGGAGGCTACGAGATCCGCTCCGGCAATCAACAAACGTTTCTGTTGCCACGCGTCGTGCATGTTGAAAAGGAGTATGCGGGCACCCAGTGGTATGCGGAGGCCGTCGGCTTTGAGTCCAATTTTGCGTCTGGCACAGCAGGTATCGCCGACGGGGTGCTTTCGCTCAACGACTTTCGAGGATATCCACCGCGTCGTCTTGAATTGGCGAAGGTTTCCGAGAATGCATTGGAGTTTGGGGATGCGAACGGAACCGTCGAGTTGACGCTGACACGACAGGCGGGATGCGCCATTCCCTTCACCGTGGTTGGAGAACTCGCGGGCCTTCACCCGATATTTTTGTCCGACGGAACGCTCGTTCTTGCTGCGGGAAATAACGGTTTTTTGCGGGTCGTGCCCAAAGGCCAGTGCACCGCGACATCGTCGAATGTTCGGCCCGCAAAGGTGATGGCTGCAGACCCGAACGGCGGATTATGGGGCGTGGATGTTGAACTCACGCCTACCAATGAGGTTCGGATTATTTGGCAGCACGTCACGGATCTTCTGGAGGAATTTCCGACCGTCGAAACCGAGATTGTCGTCGAGACGGATCTTCTGAACTCCAACGAAAATTTTGGGCTTTTCGACGACGGGTTGGGAAATCCAGTTGTTGCCGTGGAACAAAACGCAAATTGGCTTGCTGCTTGGAAGCGCGTCGACGGTCAGTGGGTCGAATATCAGATGCCAGCTCGCACGATTGACACGATTTGGGCGTGGCGTGATGGCGTCTTTACTTCATTTGATGTGCCGCAGGACCCCATTCAAGGTCGACTTCAGATACCTGTAATTACCGATGAAAATATTATCTGGGGTGTTTTTACTGAAACGTTGAACGGATATTCCGGTCGCATCCATCTTGTTCGGGTTGATGGCGATCAATGGAAAAGCTGGCCCGTGGGTTTTGGCCAGGCGATGGGCCTTCGGGTTCGCGATGATGGGGCCGTGGATATCGCCGTCAGAGAAAGTTTGGATTTAGCCAATTTGGGTGTGATTGAGGCGACGCCCGACGCAGGTGGGTGGCTGACACGATATCGCCGAATAGGAGAGGCGGATCAGGTCAATTTGGCGAACTCTGGTGAACTCGCATTTGGACCCGATGGAGCCATGTTTTTCGGCGAATCGCTTCGGTTTCCCTGGGCGGAACGCGGTGAGCGCAAGGCCATCATTAAGGTTATCATGACTCTTGGTGAAGGTGTGACTAAAGTCGAGGTTCCCGTCCTTGGCGTCTCGTGCGAACAAGATTGCGAAATCATGTTGCCGGACAACGAGGGGGTTGAAGTCCGCATCTCTGCCTCGTTGCCCACGGCATTGGTCGAGGTCACTCCTGGCCAGGCGGCGACTCAAATCTTATCTGATGAACGGTCAATAATGATGGTTTTGGGGAGTCCGCTTCGCGAGCCTCTAGAAGTCTACCTCGAGGCCAAGGTGCTGCCGGAAAATTGACCGAGCTTCGACCCTTCTTTGTCAATCGTGGCGGTCGAGCGCTCTGGATTCGGTGCGCTACCGATAGTCGTCAAAATTATGACGCTTTTGTGCGCTTTTAAACGCCGATGAACCAAGGAGTTTGCTGTTTTCTGGTCGTTCGTGCTCTCGAAGTATGCGAGGCTGATTTCAACCAGACTCCCTTTTTTGAGGCCATCATGCGACCCACGTTTCTTCGCTTTTGCGGATTGGTATTTCTTGTTGCGGCGGTATCCGCTTGCAGCAACGACAGCCCATCGTCCACCACAACGCCAATCACGGCTCAGTGCGCCACCACCGAGACCAATTGCGACGGTTCATGTGTCGATCTAGCTACGGCGCGCGACCATTGCGGCGCGTGCGACACTGCATGCGGCGGCGGCGAAGTCTGCACCGATTCCGCATGCGCAATCTCGTGCCCAACCGGGCAAACAGAATGTGATGGCGGCTGTTTTAATACAAGCACTTCGACTGATCACTGCGGCGCATGTGGAACCACCTGTGACGCAGGCAATGTGTGCCTTGCTGGTGAATGCAAGTTGGCATGTCCGACCGGTCAGGTGGACTGCGAAGGCGTCTGCGTGAACACCGACACGGACGCTGCCCATTGTGGTGCTTGCGGCACGGCTTGTGGCGATAGCGAAGTCTGTGGCGCGGGAACATGTGCCTTGTCTTGCCCCGCCGCACTTACCGAGTGCACCGGCTCATGCATCAACACGGACTCAGACGCCGCCCATTGTGGTGCTTGCGGAACGGCCTGTGGCGCAGGTGAAGTGTGTACCGGCGGTTCCTGCGAAACGTCGTGTCAGACAGGGCAGACGGATTGTGCAGGAAACTGCGTCAACACGATGGCCGATCGCGCCAATTGTGGCGCGTGCGGTACGACCTGTGACCCCGGCGAAGTCTGCACGAACAGCGTATGCGCGCTGTCTTGCCAAGCAGGACTCACCGATTGCAGCGCAAGCTGCACCAATACAGACAGCGACCGCGCCAACTGTGGCGCCTGTGGAACGACCTGTGCTGACGGCGAGGTTTGCAGCGCAGGAGCTTGCGCCTTGTCTTGCCAGACCGGTCTCACCGATTGTGCAGGAAGCTGTTCGGACACGGACACCGATCGCGCGAATTGTGGCGCGTGCGGAACGGCCTGTAATGCAGGCGAAGTCTGTACCGCAGGAGCGTGCGAAGTCAGCTGCCAGAATGGCCTGACGAACTGCAACGGCGTGTGCACCGATCAAAATAATGACGAAGCTAATTGTGGCGGGTGCGGTACGACCTGCGCCGCCGGCGAAGTCTGCGGCATGGGCGTATGCACCTTGTCGTGCCAATCAGGCCTGACAAATTGTTCGGCAACCTGCACCGACACGGATTCGGATCGCGCCAATTGTGGTGGCTGTGGCGTGACATGTGGTGCAGGCGAAGTCTGCAGCGCCGGTGCCTGCGCACTGTCTTGTCAAACGGGTCTCACGGATTGCAGTGGCAACTGTGTCGACACCGATACTGCGCCAAGCGACTGTGGTGCCTGCGGAACGGTTTGTTCCGACGTGAACGGCGCCAGCGTCTGTGTTGGCGGGTCCTGCGACACCCTGTGTGCTCCAGGCTTTGATGACTGTGATGCCACACCGGGCTGCGAGACGTTCGTGACCGATGATTCCAATAACTGTGGAGCTTGCGGAAGCGTTTGCGGCGGAGGCACGTTCTGCGTCGCCGGCTCTTGCACCAGTCGTACGTGCGCCGAACTGACGTCGACGGCGAACGTTTGGGGAGGGCCAGCAATCGGGCTGGACCTGCGCAACGTCGGAGACGGAAGCCTCGATTGGCTTGGGTGCATTGATAATGGCTGTGCAATCTCAAGTTTCTACTGCACCGAGGACCCTGTCGCCCAAACGATGTCGTTTGGTGCGGCCAGTGGCACGCTGCGTTCGTTGCCAGACCCAGGTAATTTGAATAACGACTTCCCAACGTCGCGGAACAGCTGTGCCACTGCATCCGATCCCCGAAGTATTTCCAACGGATTTAATTCGGCAAATAACGGTGTCGTTGGCAATAATATCAAGTCGCTTTGTTTTGCATTGGGCTACGCAAACGGAACCATCATTCGCGAAGAGGCGGGCAACGCTTGTCCAGAACCTCACACCGCGTCTTCTGATGGCACCGGATGGGATTCGGATTGGGTAGATTCCGGCGGAAGTGGCAACGAGTATCAATGCCAGGGATTCCGCTAGAACTCTCTCAGTATTGACGCGCCGCGTGCGCTCAATCAGCCCGTCGAGCCAGGATCGTCGGGCTTTTTTTTGTCTAATCCCAGTTCACACTGATTTATTTTCGCGCCGCCGTCGGTTGCTCAAAACCGACGGCTCCGACTCAATATCGACCTCGAGCACAGCGTGACATCGCTTCGGTGATGGACCACACTGCGTCTCTATGCGGTTGACCTCGACGGCGGCATTGTTATCCTCAAATGGGCTTGGTCTTATGGACCTATCAGTGTTCTTTTGAAAAGAACCAGAATTTTTTAGGATGATAATATGCGGAAATCTTTAGGTGTTGCTCTTTTGGCGATCATGATGGGAGCGTGCAGCGACGACTCGTCTGGCACGAACAACGTGTCGTCAAATAACACGACGAATAATGTGGCAAATAATTCGAGCAATAATGCAACGAATAACACCACGGATAATACCTCAAATAATGTCGGCACGAATAACACCCCCGCACTCACGAACGCCCAGATTTTTGCGTTGAGCGAACCCTATTCCAAATTGATTCTGGAGGTCGATTACGTCGAAGGTTTTGCTCCGAGCGATATCGATGCGGACATGGTCGGACACCTTGCGCCCTTGGTGGATAAACCCGATGGCATCCAGATCGTGCGCGACCAGGCTCTTGCCTCGATGGGCGAAGACCACGTCTGGACCTTGGACGAAGTGAAAGCGCTTTTTGTCGCGAACAGGTCTCTTGAACTCAACGCGAACGAAACCAAGATTCATGTGATTTTTGTGGATGGTGGTTATGCCGGCGACACGGCAGACAGCACGATTCTCGGGCTTGCCTGGGGTACGAATATTGTGATGTTCGAACAGAATATCTTGAACTCGTGCGCAAAGCCGATTCTGAACGGTCGGCTTTGCGGCTTTACCGAACAGGCCATCTGGCTTCATGAAATTGGCCACGTGATTGGACTTGTGAATAACGGCGCACCGCTCACGGCAGAGCATCAAGATCCAGACCACGGGCACCATTGCTCCAACCCTGACTGCATCATGTATTGGGCCTATGAAGGCACAGCGCTGGTTGAGGCATTGCGTGGCAAATTGAACGTGAGCGAAGAAGCGACCATTTTTGAATTTGATGCCGATTGCATGGCTGACTTAGCCGCGGTCGAATAGAGATTGATCATGCGAAGAATCACGACGTACGCGGTATTTGCCCTGTCGGCGCTAACCCTGGTGTCCTGCAGCGATGACGGGACCGAGGAAGTTGTTTCGGCGAGCAGGGCGCAATTATTCGCGGACGCAGAACCTTATTCGAGACTCGTTTTCGAGGTCGACGCCGTCGAAGGTTTTACGCCCTCAGACATCGATGACGAGGTCATCAAATACGTTTCAAGCCTGGTGGATAAACCGGATGGGATTCAGATCGTGCGGGACCAAACGTTCCCTTCACGTGGCGCTAACCACATCTGGACCTTCGATGAAATGAACACGCTCTTTGCCGAAAAATCCTCGGTCGTTTTGCAGCCAAACGAGGTCCGAGTACATATGGTGTTTTTGGATGGGGCGTATGAAGGCGACACCGCTGCAAGTGTGACCCTGGGCCTTGCCTGGTCCACCAATATCGCGATGTTCGAGGCCAATATACTGGCCTCCTGCCAACGTCCAATTTTGCAGGGACGCCTTTGTGGTTTCACCGAAACCGCCATCTGGTTGCACGAATTTGGGCATGTGTTGGGATTGGTGGATAACGGCGCGCCTTTGACCTCCGACCATCTCGATGAAGAACACGGCCATCATTGCAGCAACCCCGATTGCCTCATGTATTGGGAGTACGAAGGCACCAAGCTTGTGGATGCACTCCGTGGCCGTCTGGATGCCAGCGACGATGCCACCATCTTCGAGTTTGATGATGCGTGTAAGGCAGACTTGGCTGCCATCGAATAACCGGTCACCCCGGCATTATGATGGGTCCGCCGGGCTCCAGCCCGGCATTATGATGGGTCCGCC
>CAYMYJ010000085.1:0-15006 GCA_964394615.1 uncultured Bradymonadales bacterium
CCTACGAACAAGCTGCAACGCAGGCTGCGGATAATCGCCGGATTTTGGTCGTGTTTGGACACGATTGGAACCGCGGCGTCCTTGGCATTGTGGCGTCACGGTTGATGGAACGTTATCACCGCCCGGCCATCCTGATGGGCGTTGAAGGTGGATTCGCCAAAGGCAGTGCTCGGTCGATCCAGGGCATCAACGTGGTTGATGTGCTGTCGAACGCCAGTGATTGTTTGACGAGTTTCGGCGGCCATAGCTCGGCGGCCGGACTTTCACTTCAAGAAGACCAGCTGGACCGCTTTCAGGTTCTGGTCGACGAGGCCATGGAGAACCTTTTTGCGAAAGGTCCGTTGCCGCAGCCTCGTTTAGAGATCGATGCCATCGTTTCGCTGGGCGAGGTCGACGAGAAGTTTCAGAGCGATCTGGCCCTTTTGGCGCCGTTCGGTGCCGGGCATCCCGAACCGATGCTGATGACTGAAAAAAGTCGTGCGGTCAGTGTGAAGGTGGTGGGCAATAAACATCTTCGCGTTCGTTTTCGAGACGAGACAGGATCGATGGATGGATTTGGATTCGCCATGGGTGACGAGGTCGGCACTCTGGATGGCGCAGTGGCCATTGCGTTCATTCCCCGTTTTGCCTATTCGGGGACGCGCTCGCGATTGGAGATTCAAATCAAGGGTATGAAACCTCACGCCGAGTCGGCGGTGGATTTGTTTCAAGAGGAAGAGTAATGGCCCGTCGAGGTCGTCGTTATCGGAGCTCCCGTCGTGGAGTGGAGATCGCGCAAGTCATTATGTTGATTGTGCTCTTGGTCGTCGTGCTGTTCTTTCGCGGCAAAGTCGGCGAGATTTCTTCAAAACTCATCAATGTTTTTGGGCCTGCCGAGGACATTCAGATCAAGAGTGACCCTGCGACTCCGCCAGGTCCGACGGGCGACGAACCAGCCATTCCCGTTGGGGACAAGCCAGTCGATTAATCAGGCCATCGTCTTGCGGTCGTAGAATTCCTTTAAATGAAATCCGGTGGCGCTGTCGGGGTCTTTCGCCACTTCGCCAGGCGTGCCTGTGACCACGATGCGGCCGCCTCGGGGGCCTGCGCCCGGACCGATGTCGACGACATGGTCACATTCCACAATGAAATCGATGTTGTGTTCGATCACCATCACCGAATCCCCTTGCGCCACCAGTTGGCGCAAAGCCACAAGCAGCACGCTGATATCATCGAGATGAAGTCCGATCGTCGGTTCATCAAAGATGAAGACCAACGAACCTGATCCGGCATCGTTCTTTGATTTCCCCTGTCCGATGTAGGAAGCCAATTTCACCCGCTGGGCTTCGCCGCCAGAAAGTGTCGAAGTGGACTGGCCGAGTCGTAAGTAACCCAATCCCACATCCAGCAGCGGCGATAATTTTCGTCGAATGGCTTTTTGGTCGGCAAAAAAACTGACCGCTTCGGCGATGGTCATCTCAAAAATTTCCTGGATATTCTTGGACTTAAACCGCGTTTCGAGGACGTTTCCCTTGAAACGCTTGCCGTTGCACTCATCGCAGACGGTTTCAATATCGGCCATGAAATGCATTTCGACGGTGACGGTGCCCAAGCCCTGACACATCTCGCAGCGTCCGCCCGGTGTGTTGAACGAGAAGTCTCCAGCGACCAAACCAAATTTCTTGGCGTCTGCGGAGTCGGCGAGCAGCTTTCGGACATCGTCGTAGGCACCAGAATAGGTCAGTGGATTGGAGCGTGTGGACCTGCCAATCGCTGATTGGTCCATCAAGACCATCTGGGAGACGTTTTCAAATCCCTCAATGCGGTCGACCGATCCAGCTTCAACCGCCCCACCCTGCGTCTTTTTGAGCCAGTTATTATGCAGGACATCGTGCATCAGCGTCGATTTTCCGGAACCACTGACGCCTGTGATGACGACCAATTTGCGAAGCGGGAGCTCCACCGTCACGTTCTCCAGATTATTTTCGGACGCGCCAATGATCTTCAAGAACTGTTTCTCAAAAGCAAGCTTCGAAGCCACGCGTGGAGGCGGGACTTTTCGATCGAGGGCTCTGCGCGTACGCGTGGCGCTGGTCTGGAAGCTTTCCGCGTCCCCTTGGAAAACCAGATTTCCGCCTTGTTCGCCGCCGCCTGGTCCCAGTTCAAGGATATGATCGGCGCCTTCAATGATCTCTGGGTCGTGCTCGACCACAACCACCGTGTTTCCGAGGTCACGCAGTCCTCGAAGGATGCTCAGAAGTCGTTGTGAGTCCCGTGCGTGAAGTCCAGCCGTCGGTTCGTCGAGGACGTAGAGCGTGTCCGTGAGGGCGCGTCCAAGGTTGGTGGTCAGGTGGATTCGCTGCATCTCACCGCCCGAAAGTGTTCGGGAGGGGCGTCCGAGGTCGAGATACCCGAGGCCGACTTCGTCGAGGTAGTCGAGGCGGTAGAGGATTTCATCGAGCAAGGTCGCAACGCGTTCGTGGAATGTGGTGCTGAGGTCGATGTTGCGAAAAAATTCGCGGGCCTCTTCGATACGCATCTTCCAGATATCAGCGATGGTTTTGTCAGCCACTCGCGTGTTGCGGGCGTCCTGACTCAGGCGTGAGCCACGGCATGCCACACAGTCGTCAAACCCGCGGTATTTTGCGAGGAAGACCCGGATGTGGACTTTGTATTGTTCTTCCTTCAACTCGTCGAAAAAGCCTCGGATGCCGGCCCAGCCGGTGCCGCCATCGCGAACAAAATCCTGCTGTTCTTCAGAAAGGCGTTTGAACGGAATGTCGATCGCGATGCCTTCGCGAGAACACGCCGAGATTAATCCACGATGCCAGCTGGAAAACTTGGGCGAAGCAAAGGGTTCTACGGCACCTTCAAACAGCGTCTTTCCAGTGTTGGGAATGATCTTTCGAAAATCGAGGCCGATGCTTCTGCCGTAGCCATTGCAGGCCGGACAAGCACCCAGAGAGGTGTTGAAAGAAAAGAGTGCCGGCTGAGGTTCAACCAGGTCTTTGCCACAAGAATTACAACGAAACGCTCGGTCAAAGACGTGGACTGTTTGGGTTTCGTGTTCGTAGACAAGGACTCGCCCTTTGCCCACGCCGTATGCGGTCTCAAGAGCTTCCCCGATGCGCTGCCGCCCTTCTTTCCCCACCGCAAGGCGGTCGATGACCAACGGGTAGACCGTTCGGTCCAGCATGCGTTCAACGTCTTCTTCCGCCACGTCGATCGTTTGACCGTTTTCGTAGAAGCGACGGAAACCATCGCCGATCATCTGGCGCAGAATCGCGGAGCGATGTTCGGGATCGTCGACCACGACTTCGGCGACAACCACGATTTTGGTGCCGTCTTCCCACGAGGTGATTTCGGAGGCCGCCGACGACACGGTGTCTCTGCGGACCTCTGCTCCGCAGTCAGGGCAGCGCGTGATGCCGGCGTGGGTGAAAAGCAGGCCAAAATGGTCGTCCAATTCCGTCACGGTGCTCACGGTCGAGCGGGCGTTGGTGACTTCGTTCTTCTGCCGGAGTGCGACAGCTGGTTGCACGTCCTGCAACAGATCAAAGGGAGGCTTCTGCATGCGTTGCAGGAACTGCCTTGCGTAGGTCGACAGGCTCTCGGTGTAGCGGCGCTGCCCTTCAGCGTAGAGCGTGTCGAAGGCCAGACTCGATTTCCCCGAGCCGCTGACCCCAGTCACGACCGTCAATTTCCCAAGTGGAATATCGCAGTCAATGCCCTGAAGGTTATGGGTCCTGACGCCGCGAAGGCGAGTGAATAGTGCGCGTGGACTCTGAGTCATTTGGCTGTAGTCGGCAGAAGGAAAAGCTTGGCCGTGTCTTGGATGCGGCGCGAAAGCGAAGGGTTCTTGACCACAAGCGAGGCTGCGAGGTCAAGCCAAGGACGTGCGACTTCACGGGCTCCCACCACGAGCGCAATTCGGGCTGAAATATAGGCCAGTTCTGCACCGTCATTTCCATCCAAAATGACTTCATTCATGGTGCGCAACGCGTGTTGAAACGCTGTGGGCCAGTTTCCCGCAGCGGCCAGCGCCTGAAGTCGAAGCCTTTCGACATCCGCCACGGCTGTGGGAGCGTGTGTGATCACAACGGTGCTCGCATCGTCGACATGTTTGGAGGCTTCGGCTCCGCGGCCCGTTGAAATCTCGTACGAGATCCAGTCGTTGAAGGCCTTACGGAGAGGTTCTCCGCCCGCCTCTCTTGTCTTGGAAACTTGGTCTTCCAGCTTCTTGAGCTTCTTTTCGTCCAGAGGTTGTTTGGGCTGCAATTCGACAACGAGTTGGGCCTGTCGGCGATAAAGGTCGTGGGAGACCGGACGTCCCAAAATGGCATCGGCTTCGATGCCGCGTGCCGACGCGAGGTCTGCGCAAAGACGAAGGTCATCGAGTCCTGATGGCCGGTTTTGGGCCGCCGAAAGTGCCAGGATGCACGTTTCATTGGTGGATGGAGCGCGCGTCGAAAGTTCGGCAAGTGTTCCAGTTCGAAGCGCCAATTCCCCCATGGCAGCGCGGCCTTCAGGGGTGTCACCCAGTTTTTTCGCAAGGGCTTCGACCTTCAAAAACTCGTCATGGGTTGGAGCGAAAGCCGATGCGAGGCCAAATAGATCGCTTCGGGTCGCCCCGCCATTGAGCAAGAACATCGAGTCTGCTCCTGCCGCCGGGAAATCTGTGATGGCAAGAATCAGGCGCTTCAGGACATCGATTCGAACATCCGACCCCAGTTTCTGAGCTTGGGCCAGATAGGCTTGAGCACTTGTATTATCGCGTCGATCGAAGGCCAATTCGGCAAAGTCGATGTAGGCATTTTGAGCGATGGCAGGCTCGGCTTCGGCAAAGAGCGCGTCGCTTGGAGGGGCTACGATGCCAAGGCGTTTGCTGGCATCCACCGCAAGGGCTTCAAGTCGCAGTCGTGAGGCCATTCCACGGGCCCCGGAATTTGCGAGCCATGGACGGCTTTGGTTCGAGGCTTCGACGACGTTGGCGAAATCGCGTGCGGCATGAAGGGCCTCGACTTGCTGAATTGCAAAGGTACGTCGGTCGTCAATTTGACCGGTTCGTGCGCATGCGGCGACGGCTGCGCCAAGCACCTCGGCTGTGGCTTTCCATTGCCCCTGAATCGCGCTGTCCGAAGCCAGCTGCCCCAGTGTCCGTGCGACCAGCGCGGGCGCAGTGGCGTTTTCGACTCGTTGGACGGCTTCTTGGATTTTTGGCGATCCATCCTGGTTTTTCGCCCACAGGATTGAAGCTTCCAGAATATTGGCTTGAGCGGCGCCGGTAAAATCGGCCTTAGAAAGTTCGGCCGCGGCCGCTGCGCCAGCACTTGCTTCATCGAGCCGGCCAGCATGGAGCGCTTCGTATGCTTGTTCGAGTAGTTTTGGCGATGATGCCACGGCGGCATCGGTTGGCGTTTGGCCACATCTTGAGTTGATGGTCTCCAAGGATTGAGGGTCAAGGCCTGTGACGAGGGCTTCCGAGATCGCGCAGAGGTTACTCCAGGCTTTGTTGGCTCGAAACTCCGTGATGGGGTCGACCTGGAATGCATCAAATGCAGCCAGCGCCACGAGCAACTCCAGCCCTCGCCGAGCATCTGCTTTCTCCAGCGCGAGAGCGCTCGCTGCTTCGTAAGCGGTCTCTCGGTCGCCGGTCGCCGCTGCGGCGTCAAAATACTCAAAAATGCCTTGGGGGTTATTCGAGATGAGGTTGGCGGTTACGGCAACTCGAGCAGCCGCCAGCGTATCGCCCATTTCAAGGAAGCGCTCAGAGGCGTAGCCGGCCATTGTCGCGGCTTCGGCGGTCTTTCCTTCGCGAAATTGGATTTCGGCGAGCCTTGCTTCAGCCAGTGCCGAATGCCAAACATCGCCCCCGTGAAAGAACCGAGAGCGCGCATTTGAGGCGAGTCGGTCGGCCTCGGCAAGGTCGCCACTTTCAAGGGAAATTCCGGCCATGATAAATTCTGCGCGCGCCACGCGTAGTGCGTCCCCTATTTGGCCGTAAGATTCGGACGCAGTGCGCGCCCATTGAAGCGCAAGTTTGAGGTCGCCTTTACGGCGAAAAACCACGGCCAGAAGTTCGGCAGCACTACCAGCCAGAAGGCCCGAGGTCGGCGCCGATAGCGATGATGACGAGGAATAGGCGAGCCTTGCCATTTCTTGAGCTTGGTCGAGTCGGTCTTCGATGGCCGCGGCGCGTCCGAGAGCCAGTGCTGATTCGGGGTGAAGTGCCGATTCGTTGATGGTCAGTTGAATCTCGCTCCACGTGCTGCGGCCCGCCGCTGCGTTGAGATCGGAAATCCTCAACGACGCCTCCGGGGTGCCATTCGATTTTGTGAGCCAATACGCCGCCACAAGCGGCTGGCCGTCTTGAGTTGCCTGGATGCCCAAGGCTGCGGATTCACTGGCCGGGGCGGACGCGGCGGTCCACGGTTCAGCCACGGGTGAAAGCGCGACTCCACGAATCGTGCGGGCCGAAGGGACGCCTGTCACCCACTGGTCTCCGACTTTCCAGGTGGCCATGTCGACACCCAACCGGGTGAACACAGGGGCAGCATGAAACGAAGTGATGCCCTTCGGCGCTGAGATGGGACCAGGTAGGAGCGAGCAACTTGAGGGGGCATGCTCGACGGCCGCTCCGATGATTGCGAAGCGGCACGCGGTTCCATGCGTGGGTTGTGGAATGACGAGATATTGCTCGGGAAGCACCCCATCGACATCGTTGAGCCGTCCGTTATCTGCCGTTGCGACTGCGCGAATCCAAGACGTCTGCAGGTCAGCTCGTTGCAAGACGTTGGGAACGATCACGACGGGCCCGTTGTAGGGGGTCTTCGACCAAACTACGTTTCCAGCTGTGCCGGTTCCGATTCCGTCGAAATCAGGAGCGCTGAGTGACGTCACCACGGCGTTTTTATCGGGCGAAAAAGCCGTGATGGGCACCAACATTGCCGTGCGTTCGCTGACCCGAGGGGTCCACGCGATTCCTGCCCGTCCGTCGACCGTCACATGAACCCACGACGGGATCTGGTCGGTTGGAAACACCACAAAAGGTAGCCCCCGAGGATCTTTGCCGATCACCGGCGTTGTGCGGGTAAAAAGATTGGGGTCCAGTCCAGATTCTGGTTGTCCGGTCGCACATGACACGAGCAGCGCGAACGCTAGATAATGCGCTTTAATTCGCATGTTACACCTTGAGTTGAGTCGGCACCGCGTCGTGCCCAACGTCCGTGACACGGAAGGTACACGGAATCGGAAAAAGGCGGTATGAGAGAGGCGAATTACCCAAGGAGAATGATGAAGATCGCCTTTGTACATAATGTCCAAACTGAGGCCACTGAAGCTCAAGCGGAGTTCGATACCCCGAACACTGTGGCGGCGATCGTCGATGGGCTAAGCAAAGCCGGTCACGATGTGGTTGCGGTGGACGCGGCCGTCGGAGTCACTCAGCTCGCATCGACTTTGAGTTCGATTGCCCCAGATTTGATCTTTAACACTGCGGAAGGGCTTCACGGTAGAGCACGCGAGGCCTTCTATCCCGCGCTTTTTGATCAGCTTGGCATTCCGTTTACCGGCAGCGATGCACATACGTGCCTGGTGACTTTGGATAAAGGGCTGAGCCGATCGACCGCAAAAACAGCCGGTGTTCGTGTTCCTGAGGGCGTCTTCTTGACCAAGAATTCGACGGTCGATTGGAGCCAGATCCCCGGCCCATGGATCGTGAAGCCTGCGTTTGAGGGAAGTTCAAAAGGTATCGACCAAGAATCAGTTGTGCACACCGCGGAGACGCGCGATAGCCTCATCGAAACGTTGCTGGCTCGCTACCCGGACGGCCTCATCGTCGAGCAGTTCATCGACGGCATCGACGTGGCAGTGCCTTTTCTTGAAGGCGTGGGCGCGAACGGCATTTTGGCTGCGTGCGAGTACGATTACCCGCGTGAAGGTCGAGTGGCGATTTACGATTACGCGCTGAAAAACACCCATTCTGACCTTGTGAACGTGATTTGCCCGGCCCGTGTTTCGGACGAGACCACAAAGGTGATGTGTGAGTGGTCGGCACGTCTGGTTAGCGCCTTCACGTTGAGGGATATGGCGCGCATCGATTGGCGTGTGGCACCCAATGGGGATGTGTTTTTTATTGAGGTTAACGCTCTGCCGAGCCTCGAGCCCGGAGCTGGCCTCTACGAAGCAGCCGCACAATCGGGTGTGAAGACCACCGAAGAAGTCCTCAACACGATGGTTAAGAGCGCTGCGACCCGATACGGCTTGAAAGAAGGTCCGCAGGCCAAACGAAAGATCCGTGTGGGTCTGTTTTTCAACGTCAAACGAATCAAGCCTTTGATCGATGGCGAGAACGATGAAGATGCTGAATACGACGCACCGAGCACGATTGCCGCCATTCAGGGCGCGATCGAAAGCCTGGGCCACGAGGTCGTCTTGCTTGAGGCAAGGTCAGATATCCTTCGTAAAATCGAAGACGCAAATATCGACGTGGCTTTCAATGTTTCTGAAGGTCTGACGGGGCGAACTCGCGAGGCAGTCGTGCCCGCGATTCTAGACATGCTTGGCATTCCATTCACGGGTTCCGATGCAGTCACAATGGCGCTCACACTCGACAAGGCCTTGGCCAAACGTGTTGTTCGCGATGCCGGCGTGCCGACCCCACGATCCGTGCTGCTTTTTACCGGTAAAGAAAAGCTGCCCGCTGGAATCTCCTATCCCGTGATGGTGAAGCCGGTTGCCGAGGGATCCTCGAAAGGCGTCCTGGATTCGGGAGTGGCCGAAAACGAAGCCGAATTGCGCCAGAAGGCGCTGGCCATGATCGAAAAATACAAACAGCCGGCCCTTGTGGAGACCTACCTGTCTGGTCGGGAATTCACGATTGGTTTGCTGGGAGGACCTCGCCCGCGCGCGTTGCCTCCAATGGAAATCGTGTTCAAACCCGGCGTTAAGAACCCTGTGTATTCCTTTGCCCATAAACAGGAAGCAGGTCTTGTCAGCTATCAGGTCCCGGCCATTTTGGACGCGAAGCTCGCCAAAGAAATCAACCATGTTTGCCGGCTGTCATTTGAGGCCTTGGGCTGTCGCGATGTTGCGCGTATAGACGTTCGCTGTGACGGCAATGGAGTGGTGAATTTCATCGAGTGCAACCCCCTGCCCGGCCTCACTCCAGGCTGGTCGGACCTTTGCCTCATTTCGGACGCTGCAGGAATCACCTACGAAGAGCTTATCAAACAGATCTTGTCTCCAGCGTTGCGCCGCTGGAAGAACCAACGACGTGCTCCGCACGTGGCGCAAAAACAGAAGGCAAAGACATGAGCGACCGTCGTCGTTATCGGGATTTGGGGTTGACCATTGGCGTGTTTCCCACGGGGAAACAGAATGCAATTACCGATGTGGCTGGCGTTCGAGTCGGCCACAGCACCGTGATTCACGACGACGGACCCGCGCGCACAGGCGTGACGGCCATCTTGCCCAATGAAGGCAACGTGTTCATGGACCGGATGGTCGGTGGCTCTTTTGTATTGAATGGCGCAGGCGAACTCTCGGGCTTGGTCCAGGTGCAGGAATGGGGGTTGATTGAAACGCCCATTCTATTGACGAATACTCACAGCGTCGGCATGTGCTCGGGCGCCCTCACTGCGACGTTGTCCAAGCTTTATCCCACGATCGGAGACACCCACGACGTCTTGATTCCGCTGGTCGGTGAGTGCGACGATTCCTATTTGAATGACATCAAAGGGCAGCATGTGAAGCAAGTTCACGTGGACGAAGCGCTCTCGAACGCGACCGATACCGTGGTTCCTGAGGGCAATGTTGGTGGCGGAACCGGCATGGTGAGTTTTGACGTCAAAGGTGGCATTGGAACATCTTCGCGCATCGTGAAAATGACCGAGTCCTACACGATTGGCGTGTTGGTCATGAGCAATGTTGGACGTCTGGAAGACCTCCGGATCGACGGTGTCGACATCGGCAATCGGTTGCTCCGAGAAGGATTCCAACCCGGTGATATTCGTCCCAATCTCTATGGAAGCATCATTGCGGTGCTCGCCACGGACGCCCCGCTTTCGACGCACCAAATCAACCGGCTCTGCAAACGGGTCGCCCTGGGCATCGGTCGTGCAGGTTCTTATGCGGCACACGGATCGGGCGAAATCGTACTCGGGTTCTCGACCGCCAACAGCGTTCCGCGCGACGGAGACCAAGAAGTGTATGATTTCCGCGCGATGGCAGACACCCGCATGGACAAACTTTACCGTGCGGCGATCGAATGCACCGAAGAAGCCATGATCAACGCGATGTGCATGGCTCGTCCGATGTCGGGAATCAACGGTCATTATGTTCATGCGCTACCTCTGGATGACCTCGCCGCCATCATGCGACGTGTGGCTGCTGCATGACTTTTTTGCGACTTTCCATCAGGCTCTTGATCTCGATGGCACGTGCAGATAGCTTCACGCGACTTATGGAATGAGGAATTCAGTGAAAAACATCTCCTGGTTAGTAGTGTCGATTTTGTTGGTGGGAGCGTGCTCGGACGATAAGACAGGGGTTTCGATCCCTTGCACGGATGACGAACTCTACGACCAAGTTAACGACGTATGCGTGCCACGTGGGGTGCCGACTCCAGACGTTGGCTTGCCAGATGTGGGCGAGACCGACGCGGGCGACAACACTAATAACACCGTGCCTGACATGGATGTTGTCCCGGACATGAACCAGCCCAATCCGTGCGATCGCGACAACGATGGCGCCGAAGCGATCTCTTGTGGCGGTGACGATTGCGACGACTCGGCTCCGTATTTGTCTCCACTCCTTCCAGAGTTTTGTGACGACATCGACAACGATTGTTCTGGCGTGAACAACGACGGCATCGACTGCTCATTCTTCGCCCACAGCAACGACAAGTTGTATCGGGTCGACCCATTTGCGAAGACCATCGTCGAAGAAACGACCCCGATGCCACGTGGTGCGGATACCCTTCAGGATATCGACACCCATCCCGATGGTCGGCTTTTTGGTGTTTCACGCACAGGGCTCTTCCGTTTCGACGAGCCAGGCAACAAATGGGTTAAGGTGGGCGACTTTGGAATCGAAGTGGGTGACCCCAATGGCATGGCGATCGACCAAGGTGGGGCCGTCTTGATCACCGCAGGATCACAGACTTTCGAAGTCGACGCTGAAACCGGGGTTGCCACGTTGCTCGGCGACATGGGGGACTTCTACTCAAGCGGCGATTGTGTCGTGAATAAATACGACACGCTCTACATGACCTCTAAGCGTGACATGGAAGACGACAGCCTGATTTCCATCAATCGAGAAACCGGAGCGGGCACTCAAATCGGCATCACTGGTTTTCGAAAGATCTACGGATTGACCTTCGCTTGGGGCAAGCTCTGGGGGCTCAACGATCAGGGGCAGCTTATCACGATCGACCTTCGAACCGGCGCCGGCACCTTGGAGCAAACCTTTGAGGGCGTGCGTTTCTTCGGAGCTGCAAGCACTCCGAACCGCTGAGCTTGGGACTCGTGCGATTTGCCTGTATGCTGACCGCCAAGCCTTCAACCCAGATGAGTCATGGCCAACTTTCTTGATTCTTCATCCGATACGGACCGACGTATCGGTGATTTCGCGACCCGACTTTTTCGTGTCGAATCTCATATTCGGCGAGGCGAACGTCGTGCGGCTCGCGCCCAATTGAACGGCATGCTCGATGAACTCGAGTTGCTCGCTCGTGAGATCGAGTTACCTCTTGAAACCATCATCGTTGGTGCCCAACTCGGGTTTTTTTCAGGTGGGTCGCTGACGCGCGGTCGCATTCCTGGGGCCATCATTGGTGCGTGTGCAGGTTGGATGTACGGGCAGCATAATCATCTGCAGTACCGCCGCCTCATTGTAGAGCTGATCGAACGCGTCGCAGAACTCTACACCTCGCTTGAGCTCGCCGACCGGCAGGCTGCGGCAAAAATTGAAAAGAGCGCCTGAAGCGCGTAGTTTGGTCGCATGCGCTCAATTTATTTACTAGCTATCATCGGACTGGTTGCCTGCGCCGAGGGAGAAGTCCCTTCGGCCGACGCGGGTGATGCAGGTGTCATGACGTCTAACGACATGGCGGTCCTTCCGGATTCCACCACCACTTCCGACCCTGATGTTCCTTCGGTGTGCGGCGTGTGCTGTCCGGGCGACCGGATGTGTTCTGACGACGTGACATCGTCAAGCTGCAAAGCTGACGGATCGGGGTTCGAAATGAGTCCGTGTGTGGGCGACGAAACCTGCACCGACGGTATCTGCACCGTGGCGCCCGTTTGTCAGCCCGGCGAAAAATCATGTTTCGACACGACGACCGTGCTGACGTGCCGGCAAACTGGCGACGGCTTCACGACCTCGCCCTGTGTCGGTGAGACCACGTGTATTGACGGGGCGTGTCTTTCGGGATCTGGGCTGGGCGCCGCATGTACCACCGACGACGAGTGCGTCACGGGCAATTGCCATTGCGACTCTGCTGAGGGGTGTCCCTCCTCGATTTCGACCGGCTACTGCACGACTCAGACCTGCACTTTCGACTCATGTGGTCGTGACGCGATGTGTTTTGTAGCGGGCGTGGCTCCCCTGAATAACGTTGCTGCGGATTACGACCATTGTGTCCCGAAATGCACCGTAGGCTCATGTCCTGCGGGTCGAGAGTGCATCAGCGTACCGGTTCGCACCGTCGACGGCGTGATTTGGGAACAAGCCTGCTATTTTTCGGGATTTGTGGGTATTGGTGGCAAGTGCACCACAGACACACAGTGCATCGGTGGCACGTGCCTGAAAGACTACTATTCGATCGGATACTGCACACGCGAGTGCTCCGACGACGGCATCTGTCCCGATACCGCGGCGTGCGTGAGCTTGATTCCAGGCAAGCATCACTGTTCAACGCTTTGTGGTGATGGATCGGTGATGAGCCAGGCGCCCTGCCCGTTTACGACAGCTGAGCCGCTCGAAACTCAATGCAAGCTCTTCTCGGACCGAGACGGCTTTGCTCGCAAAGCCTGCTACTCGCCGTGATTTTCGGACTCAGCTGACGCGGTGGAACTTGATGAGGTTCGTTTCGGCGTTTGCGCGAACCGGTGAGCCCATCACAATCACGATTTCGTCGCCCGACTTGATGTCGTGGTGGTCCTTCAGCACCGTTTCGATACGTTCCACGGCGTGCTCCATCGTGTAGGTCTGGTCGCCCACAATATTGGCCTGAAGGTTCAGGTCGATATGATGAGGCACGACGCCCCAATACAACGCCATCTGGCGGGCGAGAGTCTCGTCCGGTGTGCATGCGAAGATGGGTTTGTTGGGCCGATGGGCCATTAAGAGCCGAGCGCTTGATCCCGAAAGCGTCAATACGACGATTCCACGAACATCAAGTTCCCGCGCCGCCATGGAGGCACTGCGCGCAACCGCGCTTGGAAAGCTCCTCAAGTACTCGGTTGAGATGTCTTCTCGAGAATCCTCGTAGATGGCACTTCCTTCAACTTCTTTGATGATGTCGGCCATCATCTGAACCGCTGCAATCGGGTATTTCCCTGAAGCCGTTTCTCCCGAGAGCATCACGGCGTCAGTTCCGTCGAGCACGGCGTTGGCGACGTCAGAGGCCTCGGCCCGCGTTGGACGCGAGTTCTCGGTCATCGACTCAAGCATCTGGGTCGCAGTGATGGTTGTGCGTCCCATCGACTTCGCCAGTTTGATCGCCATCTTTTGAATGACAGGGACTTTCTGGGGAGGCAATTCCACACCGAGATCACCACGCGCGATCATGATTCCGTCCGAGACCGCGATGATCTCGTCGAGCACAGCGATGGCCTGTGGTTTCTCGATCTTCGAAATGATTTTTTGGGGTGCAGATGCCGGCATGCGCGCACGCAACATATGGATGTCGAGTGCGGAGCGCACGAAGCTGAGTGCGATGTAATCAACGCCCAGCTCAAGGCCGAACTCCAAGTCCTCGCGGTCTTTTGGAGTCAGGCTTGGGGCAGAAACTGCCGCAGTGGGGATGTTGATACCCTTATTATTCTTCAGGGTGCCGCCGATCTCGACGATCGTGCGGACATCGAGGCCATGAACGTCTGCCACTCGCAGTCTGAGAAGACCGTCGTCGAGCAGCAAGATGTCGCCAGGATGGACGTCATAGGGCAGGTCCGAATAGGTCGTCGAAACGCGATCATCGTCGCCCAGGATGTCGTCGGCGGTGATGACGAATTCGGAGCCCTCGATCAACTGAGTCGAGCCCGTCTCGAACTTGCCGACGCGAATCTTGGGGCCTTGCAAGTCCTGTAGGATCGCGACAGTGCGTCCCATGTCCTTTGATAGCCTACGAAGCGTGTTGTACACGGCTCGATGGTCGTCGTGGGTGCCATGAGAAAAATTCAGCCGAGCGACGTTCATGCCAGCCGAAATTAACTCAGCGAGCATCTCTTCGGAGCTGGAAGCGGGCCCAATAGTGCAGACAATTTTTGCGCGGCGCATGATGACTCACAGTGGTCGGAAAAACCACTATCACGTATCACGGAAGCGCAGCACGCAACAGTAAACAGGATCACATCACGACGCGATTTCGCCCGGATTGTTTGGCAACGTAGAGACGGTCGTCGGAGATTTTGACGAACGCGAACGGGTTCAACTCGGGATCGCCCAACGCGGCTACCGCCTCGCGGTATTCAAGCAAATCCGAGACTCCCATCGACATCGTGACGGGGATCGAAATGTTGTCGAATACAAAAGGTTCCCCGTCGATGAGTCGACGAAGCTTTTCTCCCAAATGTGCGCCCTGGACTTTGCCCAGCTCTGGCAGCATCAAGATGAATTCTTCGCCACCGTAACGGCCAAACACATCGTCGCGACGAATATGTTCTTTGATACGTCGCGCCACCTGCCGAAGGATATGGTCACCCGCCAGATGGCCGTAGGTGTCATTGATGGCTTTGAAATGATCGATGTCGAGCATCACCAGTGTGAGCTCGCGGTCGTAACGCAGAGACCGGCTCATCTCGCGTT
>CAYMYJ010000086.1:0-14874 GCA_964394615.1 uncultured Bradymonadales bacterium
CCAAAAATGCCAGTCTTGGCATGCCCCAATACACGATTAACTCGTTGATTCCGTAGTTGGCGCAGCTGGTCACGGGGTTAATAAAATCCCGATTTAGCTTATGGAATGCGGCCATCGTATAGGTGATGACCGTCAACCAACGCACGGTCTGCATGAACACCGCCGATGCGTCGAAATGGCCGCGCCAGAAACGAAGATGCTCCACGATCGCGGCGCCACAGATGAAGAGCAGAAAAACCGATTGTGTGAGTTGGTCGCGAAGGAAGAAGAGGGGGATCGCAAGGCCTGTCGCGCATAGCGACCAGGCCAGAAGCCCCGGTCGCCACACCATCACTAATAATCCGAGCACGTAAACGATATTTGCCGGCATCCAAGAAGCGAGCGTCGCGTCGTCTAGCCAAAGGTGCGAAAACGACGCGAGCAGAAAAGCAAAGGTCAGAAAACGGTAGGGCCAACCCGGGAGGAAGCGCAGCAGCAGTACACTTGCGGAGGGTTCATGACTTGGTTCTAATCTGGCCAACAGGTGTTCCAATCGAGACGAAACTTGAATAATCGACCAAAGTGTGGGACGAACTCGGCCGCGAGGCACGCAAAAACGTTTCAAATCTTGATGGAAACGACGTGTCTTTGTCGTAGCGGTCGCCGGCCTTGGCCCCACGTTGCGGACGAATCAGGAATCCCCCTCGGAGTTTTTCCATGCTTTCGATTAAAGAAGCTCTCACATCCACGATCGGCCGCAAGTACCTGATGGGTGCCAGCGGTTTGCTCTTGGTTGGCTTCCTTGCCTCTCATCTTGCCGGCAACATCTTGTTGTACTTGCCTGAGGGCACGGCGTTCAACCTTTACGCCAAAGGCCTCGTCGACCTGGGCCCTCTGCTCATGATCGCAGAGGTCGGCCTGCTCGGCCTCTTTGCTTTGCATATCCTGGTGGCGCTGAAGCTCCACTTTGCAGGCGGCAAGCAACGTGGTCGTCAGTACAACGTCGCTCAGAAGACCAAGGGCGGCAAAAGCAAATACAACCTGTCGTCGACCAACATGATTTGGACCGGCCTTGGCTTGGGTATGTTCCTCGTCGCTCACGTGGCGTGGTTCCGCTTTGAGGTCTTTGTGCAGGGCGACTACACGACCATGATCGATGGCGTCGCTGCTCGTGACCTTCATCGCCTTGTCGTCGATACCTTCAAGAATCCTGTGATCGTTGTGTTCTACTCAACGATCATGGTTTTCCTTGGTTTTCATCTCCGACACGGTTTTTGGAGCGCCTTTCAATCCCTTGGATTGATGGCTCCAAAATACAGCAAAGCAATCGAGCTTGCGGGGGTTGCCATTGCAATCGCGTTCGCAGCTGGATTCCTCGGTATCCCTTCTTTTATCTACTTCATGAAGTAAAGCGGAGTTAGACCATGATCCTCGAATCAGGCATTCCAAGTGGCCCGCTACAAGAGAAGTGGAGCCGCTACAAAGAGTCGATGAAACTCGTCAGCCCGGCGAATAAGCGTAAACACACGGTTATCGTTGTGGGTTCTGGGCTTGCCGGTGCTTCGGCTGCGGCAACACTCGGCGAGCTTGGCTACAAAGTTAAGTGTTTCTGCATTCAAGATTCGCCTCGTCGCGCGCATTCGATTGCGGCGCAGGGCGGCATCAATGCCAACAAAAACTACCCGTACGATGGCGACAGCACGTATCGGCTTTTTTACGACACCATCAAGGGTGGCGATTACCGCTCACGCGAAGGAAACGTTTATCGTTTGGCCGAGCTGAGCGGCGCGATCATCGATCAGTGTGTCGCTCAGGGTGTTCCGTTCGCCCGTGAATACGGCGGAGAGCTCGGTAACCGCTCCTTTGGTGGTGCCCAGGTTTCACGTACGTTTTATGCGCGAGGTCAAACGGGTCAGCAGCTTCTTTTGGGAGCGTATGGCGCATTGAATCGGCAGATCGAGGCCGGCCACGTCACGATGTATTCGCGTCGTGAAATGCTCGACCTTGTGGTCGTCGACGGCAAAGCTCGCGGCATCATCTCACGTAACCTTGTTACAGGTGAGCTCGAGAAGTTTGCTGGACACGCTGTCCTATTATGCACTGGCGGATACGGCCGAGCGTTTTTCCTTTCGACCAACGCGTTCAACTCCAACGGAACGGCGGCATGGCGTGCGCACAAGCGCGGCGCATTGTTCGCCAACCCTTGTTACGTGCAGATTCACCCCACATGCATCCCTGCATCGGGTGATTATCAATCGAAGCTGACCTTGATGTCAGAGTCGCTTCGAAATGACGGTCGTGTTTGGGTTCCCCGCGAAATAGAAGACGCGAAAGCGGTTCAGGAAGGTCGCAAGAAGGCCAAAGATATCACGCCAGATCGGCGCTGGTATTACCTGGAAGAGAAGTACCCAAGCTTCGGCAATCTGGTGCCACGCGACGTCGCGTCTCGAAACGCCAAGTTGGTGTGTGACCAAGGTTTGGGTGTGAACCCAACGGGTCGCGCGGTCTATTTGGACTTCGAAGACGCCATCAAGCGTGACGGTAAAGACGGGGTCGCCGATAAATACGGCAACCTCTTCGACATGTACGCCAAGATTACGGGCGAAAACCCGTACGAAATGCCGATGAAGATCTACCCGGCGATCCACTACACCATGGGCGGGCTTTGGGTTGATTATAACCTTATGACCACCGTGCCTGGGCTCTTTGCCTTGGGTGAGGCCAACTTCTCGGATCACGGTGCAAACCGCCTTGGAGCCAGCGCATTGATGCAGGGCCTCGCGGACGGGTATTTTGTTGCCCCTCATACGGTTGGCAATTACCTCGCGAACTCCAATTTCCTGGCGGCGGAGCTCAAGACTCCAATCACCGAGGAACACCCTCAATTTGACAAGGTGATGGGCGAGGTTCAGGCCGAAATCACTGCCACCTTGGAGGCCGGTAAAAACGGCACCAAGTCGGTCATCGATATCTACCGTGAACTCGGCGATGCGATGTACGACTACGTCGGCATGGAACGGACCGAAGAAGGCCTCAAGAAGGTCCTAACGATCTTCCCGAAACTGATGGCGGACCTCAAAGAAAACGCTCGGGTGCCTCAAGATACTGACTTTAACAAGTATCTCGAGATGACCGCGCGAATCAAAGACTTCATCGAACTTGGCGAGTTGATGGCGCGCGACGCTTTGGACCGCAAAGAGTCGTGTGGTGGGCATTTCCGTGCGGAATCTCAGACTCCAGAAGGTGAGGCCAAACGTGACGACGAAAACTTCACGTACGCCGCGGCTTGGGAGTGGAAGGGGGAGGGAACTCCTCACGAACTTCATAAGGAAGCCCTTGTGTTCGAGAACGTGAAACTCACCCAGCGCAGCTACAAGTAAGGAGACGCAGATGGCGAACAAGAACTTTAAATTGCAGGTTTGGCGGCAGAATGGCCCCAACGAAGCAGGTCAGTTCGAAGACTTCTCGGAGTATTCGCAAGGCATCAGCGAACATGCGTCTTTTGTTGAGATGCTCGACCTGATCAACGACCGATTGATGCGCGACGGAAAGCGTCCAATCGAATTTGACAGCGATTGCCGTGAAGGCATTTGTGGTCAGTGTGGTTGCATGATCAACGGTCAGGCGCACGGGCCACAGCTTGGCACCACCGTGTGTCAGCTTCATATGCGCGTTTTCAAGGATGGCGACTCCCTGGTGGTCGAGCCGTTCCGTGCCAACGCATTTCCGGTCATCAAAGACCTCGTGGTCGATCGGTCAGGGCTGGACGCGATTCAACAGGCTGGCGGTTATGTCAGCGTGAATACTGGGCCCAAACCTGATGCTAACGGCATGCGGATTGGCAAAGAGCTGTCCGACCGTGCCTTTGATGCCGCCGCTTGTATTGGCTGTGGTGCTTGTGTAGCAGCGTGTCCTAACGCCTCAGCTTCGCTGTTTACGGGCGCAAAGGTCACTCAGCTTGCGTTGATGCCACAGGGGCATCCAGAGCGTCATGCGCGCGTTGGCGGCATGGTTCGTCGAATGGACGAACTTGGTTTCGGCCACTGTTCAAATATCGGCGAATGCGAAGCCGCATGTCCCAAAGAAATTTCGCTCGATAATATCGCGATCATGAAGCGCGAGTACTTGAAGGCCACGCTCTCAGGGCATTAATGCTCCTTGAGCGTCTTCTTGTTCCTGAATTGGGCCGCCGTCGAGCGGCCCATTTTGTTTCTTGTCGAGTTGAGGTGGAACCTATATGGTCTGACCACTTTTAACGAAAGAAGGGACGAAAGATGAAACCAATCATTTATGCACTACTGCTTGCTGGCGCTGTGTCTTGTGGAACAACTGCGGATGACACGAATAACGGGACCAATAACGCGACGAGCGGCACGACGAATAACGCGACGAACGGCACGACGAATAACGCGACGAACGGCACGACGAATAACGCGACGAATGGCACGACGAATAACGCGACGAATGGCACGACGAATAACGCGACGAACGGTTCGACAAATAACGGGACGAACAACACCAATAACGCTGTTGGCGGTTGGGTTCCAGCATCCTCGGCATGTGCGGGTTCAAAGACCAACGCCCTTTGGTTTGACGATCGAAATAACGGGTTCGCCGGTTGCGGTGAAGGCGCTGACGGTTACGGATTCTTCAAAACTGTCGACGGCGGCATGACCTGGACCGAGGTCTTTGATTTCGAGAGCCTGCGAATCAACGACATTATCCGCGTAGACGGAACCCTTTACCTCGCAGGGATTCGTAATCCCGGCGGCGGAAGCGCTTTCAAAGTCGCCGACGATAACGGCACGCTTTCTTACACGGTCATGTTCACCCCTTCGAATAACGCCTTCAACAGCGTGAGCCAGGCAGAGAATATCGCCGTTCAAGCTGACGGAAGTGTACTTGTCGACTCGCTGACAGGCGCGTCGGCCACCCTTGTTGCGGCCAATGGCGACGTTACGGAGACCTCTACGCTCCATGAAGATGCGATTGCCGATCCGGACACTACTTCTTCGTTCCAGGTTCGACGCGTTCGTCCTGCCGCCACCGGCTTCATGGGCGTGGGAAGCACGATCAATCAGCCCGCGCAGTTCATGGCGCCCTCGGCACTGGCGGGCGCGACCTTCCACATGCACCCAGTCGAGCTTCAAGAGAGCTTCGAGAGCGGCGAGTTGCTGGATTTCTGGAGTTGGGGCGCACAGAAGATGTTGCTCGTCGGTTGGAATCAAACAACCAACGCCAACCGCAGCCCGTTGATGTTCCGCCTGGACGGCACCGATTCGACCGTGGCCGCCAACTGGAAGGAAGTAAACCTGCGCGCGCAGGGAATCGAATTTGAAGGCGGCGCGTACGCATTGGCTGTGAACGGTGACAAGACAGTCGTCGTTGGCACCAAGTTTCCGTCCAGCCAGGGCGGCTTTGTCCTGCATTCGGTTGACGCCGGTACCACCTGGACCGACATGACACCTGGCCCTGATAAGCCAGGCGAGCTGTCGAATGCTTGGTATTTTGCCAACGGCGACATCTACGTCGCAGGCGGCGGTAAAAAAGGCTTTATTTACCACGCCAACTAGTTTTTAGAGCTCGGGGGAGCGTGACACAGGGAGCGTGGTTTTAGGACCACGCTCCCTGTGTTGGTTTCACCAGACGGCCTCTTCGTTGTCGTCGGCCTCTTCGTCGTCCAAGACTTCTTCGTCGATCATATCCTCGCCGTAATCGGCCAGATCGACGCCCGAGAGCTTCCCGTTCTCGAAGTGCCATTCGCTATAAACACCAGCGCGCATGCGGTATTCGAGCTCCGTTGATGTTTCGCCATCAAGTTCATCGTCATGCTGCGCCATGGGTGGCCCCATAAGCGCGATAACTTCAGATGTGTCGGTGCTTTGGGTTAACTCGACCCGGCGTCCATTCAACAGAAATGACGGTGGCGTGGATTCCTCTAAGTCGATCGACATGGATTCGATGAGGTCGTCATCTACGTTTATGAACAACGCATGTCGGGTGTAATTATAAAAATCTGTGGAGAGGCTTTTGTCTGGTGCGCCCAGCGGGGCCAAGGACGAGGCGTTCAGCCCCAAATTCGTGGATTGGCCATTTCCAAAGCTCAGCTCGCCGGTGCCTAGGTCGATCGTGATCTGCAGGCCGGGTGCAGCCACCCAGCCGTCGCGTGGATGGGGTGGGGTTGTGGCGAACAGGCTTTTTAACCATTCAAACATCAGAGCCTCATTATGGTATGGGCGGCGTTCATCGTCGTAGACGTCTTATCCGTAGATAAGAGACAGAGTCAGGCATTCCAGCTTGCCAGCCTCAAAGTGCCACAGACTAAAAAAAGAGTCATTCCATCCACAGGTAAGCATGCTTGCGTCGTCTTCTACAATGTAGGGATCGACTTCATCTGGGAGACCATTGAGAAGCGCGATGACCTCGTCAATCGTCGTGGTGGTCGAGAGGTGTGCGGGGCGTCCATTAATCAAACAAGGCACGACGATTGGATCCCGAAAATTGATCTCAAACTCGCCGACTCGATAGTGCTCCTCGGTTCCTTCATCCTCAATGTTGATGCAGATCCCAAGTGCCTGATAGACGAAAGTCGCATTTGGGTTTTCGTCGGGAGGCCCCAAGGGCGACAGGGTCGACATGTCCTGCCCGAGGCTAGTCGAAGAGCCATCGCCGAAGCTGAGCTCGCCCGTGTAAATGTCGACTGTAATTGATAGATCTGGAATGCGGATGTCCGAGGAAAAGACCTGCTGCTCTTACAGCCCACATGGTGGGAGATGAATCGTAAGGCGATCGCGGCTATCTCAATGACCGAAGCTCCATGGCAACACAGTAGTGTCAGTCCATTGAAGGCTGTTCAATGCCATAATTCTGTTGTGGACGACCACAATCATCAGACAGACGTGTCCACTCAACCTCTTCTATGCAACTCGCCCCTGTTGTACCGGCATGAATTGGAAGCCCACAAAAACTTCCAGCGAGCCAACAATTCCCATCAGCATCAGCCCCCGCAGTCAGAGTTTGCGCGCAATTCAAATCTGTCGGAATACAAAGGGTCACCGCCGCTGGACAACCCTCCCCGATACTCCAAGTCTCAGCTTGATACCCCCAACTACAACTTTCGTCGGCTTCGCAACTCTCCTGATTTTTCAATGAAAAACATCTCAAGATCGGATCTTCTGAAATTTCCCCAATTTCGGTCGACACTTCCTGAGCTCCTTCATCCGAAGCTGAGCATGCGCTGAGGCCAAACACTAGAACACATAAAACCAAATTCAATGATTTCATAACACCCGCTGACGATGTGGAGGCAGTTCACTGACGAGCCTCTTTTGATCGTACCGACATCTCTTTCTTGGTTCAATAATAAGACAAATTGATCTCGGTGTAATAAGCTCCGACAGTCTGTTTTACTCGGCCTCAACCCAGTGGTGAGGATCTTGCCAAGTGGGAGGATCATCCCAGAAAAGATCGAACAGATTTTTGAGCCAACCAAACATCAGAATCTTAGCGTGGCGCGGCGATATGCACGGGGTAATGCACTAGCCCGGCGGCTGTCGCTTCGGTTGTGAAGCGCAACCAGCGGGCAGATTTTCGCCCTGCAACGATCGAAAAATCTCCGCCACCAGCGCCGGAAGCTTTGGCGACAAGACCAAATTCTTTGGCAAGCTTTCGTAGGGTTCGGTGGCCTTCGATGATGATTGGCGCGCCAGTCTGGTCACCCAATCTTTCCATCAACGCGTCGCCTGAATCCAAAGCGGTCAAAAAGAGGCCGGCATCGCCGTCGGTGCAGGCGTTGATGCCCAATGACGCGGCAGCGGCGATCGAAGCCAAGGTGGCTCGGACATCGGGTCGCTCTAGGTGTTTTGCGACTTGGCCCGAGAGCTCGCTAGAACTTGCGGGGTGGCCGAGCCAGAACGCCTCGATGCGAATGTCGTAGGGAAGTTCGACTGGATTGGCCTCCGAAAAACGTGGTGGTTCGCCAATCCATGGGTATTCCGCCCATTCGGCAGCCAAGCGGTACGATAAAAGGCCTCCAAAGGTGGCTGCTGCGACGTCTGCGCCACTTCCTCGTCCATTCTGGTGTGCACGGTGGGCGTGGTCGGCAATCGCGAACACGGCGCCATCGGCGAGGTCTGGGCGTGCGGCGCGAAGGATCGCGACACAAGAAGCTGCTGAGGACCCAAAACCAAGCTTTGAATCTCCTTCGAACACAGCAGAAACATCGACGGTCAATCCATGCAGTAGCTCCGCGCGTTCTGCGACGTCGAGCACCTGAATCGGAAGCCTGGAATCCAAGTCAGCCCCAAGGGTTTTGTAGCCTTCCCGGTCTTCACGCAATTCGGCTTCGACGTACCGGTCCACGGCAGCCACCAAGGCAAGGCCGCCATGCAGCACAGCGTATTCACCCAATAAAAACAGTTTCCCCGGGGCTCGACTCATGATGGCACCACCCGGGCTCCCGCGCCGGGGCTTGCCATGATGATTTGGATGACATTCGGGTCTTGTTCGAAGACCAGTTTGAGCCGGTCGGCATGGGCCGCTTCGCAGAAAACCTTCACGTGTGGGCCAGCGTCGATCGTGAAAAAACAAGGTATCCCTTGTGAGCGAAGCGACCGAACGCTGTGGATCAAATCCACTGTTTTTGCATTCCAATAGAGCACGCCGGGTTTGGCGGCGAGGGCACTTGCGTGCATGGCAAGGCAGCTGCGTTCGGCTACGTCGGCGAGCTTTTCGAAATCCTTGGTGGCGATGGCGGCCAGAGCTTCTGTGATGTCGCCCGCAACACTGTCGACCCAGGCTTGGTAATAGGGCGAGGTGGCCATGGTTTGGTTCATCCCGGCCGTGGATGGGATGTCTTTTTCTCCACGGACGGTGACCAGAACCAGGCAGGCCAAATCCCAATAATCTGGAGGAGCCACCGACTCGGCGAACGAATCGGTTCCATCGGCAAGTTCGCCGCGATGCCAGTGAACAAAGCCACCTGGAATCGATCGTGACGCGCTACCTGATCCTTGCCGTGCCAGCACAGACAATTCGCGTGGGCTCAATTCAAGGCCCGCGGCTGCCGCAGCCGCCACAGTCAGTGCCGCAAATCCCGATGCCGAAGAAGCAAGCCCTGCGGCCGTCGGGAAATTATTATTCGACGTCATTCGAACACGTCGGTATTCCCCAGAGGCATCCCGAATGCGGTCCACAAACGTGGACAACTTGGTCGCGCCTTTGCCTTCCAAGGTCGTTCCATTCAGAACGATGAGGTCGTGTGGCACGTCCGCGAACTCAAGTTCGGTTTGGGTTGTGAGGCCAGACAGCGTCATCGAAACCGACCCAGCAGCGGGCAGGTTCAAGAGCGGGTCGCGCTTTCCCCAGTATTTTACGAGCGCGATATTGGAACGCGCTTCAGATTTCACTTTCATGAGGCCCAACGGGATGAAGGTTCAGCGGGCTTTGAGGCCCTGAAGAATTAGATCGTGGATAAGGTCCAGTTCGCCAAATAGATTCGAGAACGTCTGAGTGTAGAGAATCGGCGGCGTGAAGGTGGCGTAGGCTCTCAGGATCGTGTTTGCCATGGCCACCGAGTCCTCGAGGCAAAATACGCCAGCTCCTGTGGCCTCTTGAAGAAACTCGGCAAGAATTTGTCGTTGTGCTTGATCAAACCCAACAAATTCAAGCTTCACGGCTTCGCATCCGCCACAATGCACGAGGTCAGCGGCGTGCGCCCCGTCGCCGGCGATTTCGATGAATGCACGGACGCGTGCGTCCATCATTGCCCGGAACTGTGCATCAAAGTGGTCGTGTTCTGCGGTGGCGTTGCGCATCGCGTCCAAGATTGCCGTGTGCCTACCGCGGGCCAGTCTTCCGACAATGTCGTCTTTGGAAGTGAATTCCAGATAAACCGTGCCGACGCCACATCGAGCCTCGCGGGCGATGTCCGAAATCGTCGTTTTGGCGATTCCGTAGTGAGCGACGAGTCTTTCTGCTGCGCCGAGAATCTTCTTACGTCGGTCATTTTTCATAAGCCTGCACGCGCCTGAATAAAAGCCTCAAGTGTTCAATTTACGGTGGTTGTTGATTGATCGCAACGTCATCGTGAATCTTTCCCGACAATAATGACATCTATTGGTTGACTGAGCGGTGAACGGATTTAGTTTTCATTCATCCGTCATGCATACATGGCGAAATGGCTTTTAGAAGCCAAGACCAGGGAGACCTCATGAAATCGAACGAATACCCCTTAATTCCTCTACGCAACATGGTGCTGCAACCCGGCACCGTAGCCAGTGTCAATGTGGGCCGTTCGAAGTCGGTCCGTCTGATTGAAGCCATCAAAGAGGGCGACTTCATTGTTGCCGGTGTTCAGCGTGATTCAGCGACTCAGAAACCTGAGTTTGGTGATCTTCACCCGATGGGAACCCTAGCTCGTGTCGTCAAAATTATTAAACAACCCGCGGAGTCATGGGTTCTTGTACTGGAAGGCGTGGACCGTTTTCGAATCGACAAGAACCTGATGACCCAACCGTTTTTTTCGGTCGAAGGCGAAGCGCTTAAGGACGAAGGCGACGACACCGTCGAAGCGATTACGCTCGCTGCGGTCATCCAAGAGGAGCTCGAGGAGATGCTCCAAAGCGACGGTGGGGCACTTGCTGGGCAACTTCCGGCCGACGAGTCGCCAGGTCGCTTTGCCGACAAAGTGGCTGCAGTTTTGCCGCTGGAAATGGACCAACGCATCACGGTCTTGATGACCTTGAACGCGGCCGAGCGACTTCGACTTGTCGCACGATTGGTCGCGCAGGTTCGGGCCCAAGCCGAGGTTCGGCAAACGATCGAAGCCGAAGTGCGTGGCGAATTGAACAAGAACCACAAGGAGGCCATCCTTCGCCAGCAACTCAAAGCGATTCGGAATGAGCTCGGAAAACCCGAGGACGAAGGCGATGATTTGCGACTTCGTTTAGAGGCCATCGAGTTTCCCGAAGACACGCGCAAGGTCGTGGCCAAAGAGCTGGATCGGATGGATTCGCTTGAATCGAATCAGTCTGAATACAACGTGGTTCGAACGTACCTCGAATGGATGGCCGACCTGCCTTGGGACAGAAGTGCCCCAACCAAGGCCGACCTGAACGCCATAGAGGCTCAGCTCGCCGCAGACCATTTCGGTCTGGAAGATGTCAAGGAACGCATCCTTGAGCATATGGCCGTGTTGAAACTTTCTGGGAATCCAAAAGGCACAATCCTGTGCCTTGCAGGCCCTCCTGGAGTCGGTAAGACGTCACTTGGCCAGTCGATCGCCGACGCGACCGGCCGTCCATTTGTGCGCATCGCCCTCGGTGGTGTGCGGGACGAAGCCGAGATTCGAGGCCATCGCCGCACCTATATCGGGTCGCGTCCTGGCCGAATCATCAATGCCTTGAAAAAGGCGGGCGCCAACAATCCCGTGGTGTTGCTGGATGAGGTCGATAAGCTTGGTCATGGTGTGCAGGGAGACCCCGAAGCGGCTCTGCTTGAAGTGCTCGATCCGGAACAGAATTCGACGTTCCAGGACCATTACCTTGAAGTCCCGTTTGACCTCTCAAACGTGCTCTTCATCTGTACTGCGAATCAGCTCGAGAATATTTCTGGGCCGCTTCGTGACCGTCTCGAGATCATCGAGGTGGCCGGTTATACACGTGCTGAAAAACAGGAAATCGCGCGGCATCATTTGGTGCCACGTCAGCTGAAGGACCACGCGATTGCGCCCGGGGCTTTGACCATCACGGACAAGGCGTTGGAATTGATGATCGCCGGGTACACCCGCGAAGCGGGCGTTCGTCAGCTGAACCGAAACATCACGAAACTCTGTCGTGCGGTCGCACTTGAGGTCGCTCGAACCGACGAGAAAGTGGTGGTGAACGTCGATGTCGATAACGTCGAAAAATACTTCGGTAAGGTGCGTTATCATAACGAGAGCGCGGCTCGGACTTCCTCGCCAGGTGTGGCAACAGGCTTGGCATGGACGCCAGTCGGTGGGGATATCCTCTTCATCGAGACCTCAAAAATGCCTGGAACCGGTCAGCTTCAGATCACCGGACAATTGGGCGAGGTGATGCAGGAGTCAGCGCGAGCCGCGTTGACGTATGTGAGGAGTCATGCGGAGGAGCTTGGGATTGACCCGGCCTTCTTCAAGACTCATGACGTGCATATCCATGTACCAGCAGGCGCGGTACCCAAGGACGGACCGTCTGCAGGTGTGACGATCTTCACGGCGCTCGCGTCATTGTTGACCGACAGGAAAGTGCGGGCGGATGCCGCGATGACGGGAGAATGCACCCTTAGGGGCCGCGTACTTCCGGTGGGCGGCATCAAGGCCAAGGTGCTTGCGGCTCATCGCGCAGGCATCAAACGAATCATCTTGCCGGCGCATAATATGGCCGATCTTGATGAGGTGCCTGAAGCCACACTCGCTGAGCTTGAAATCATTCCTGCCGAGGATATGACTCAGGTGTTGGCCGCGGCGCTCGAGGATGAGCCCACGATCCCGATGACACCAGGCTTCGAGTTCGGCAAGCAAATCAGCGCTTAACGGTGAGCAGCAGCGAGCAGGATAGGCTGCATAGCCTGCAGCCAAGAACCAATCAACGCGGCATGATCTTCGGGTCATGCCGCTTTTTTTTTATTCGATATCTACGGCCACTCGGTCGTCGACGATCATCCAGCCGCCCGACCCGGTGCTGCCCAAAAAGACCCACCAAATTCGTTCCGCAGGTTGGTAAACCATCGCCGCGTCGGAGCCCTTGAATGGGCCGGCAAAAGCGTCGGCGGTGGGGCACATCGATTCAAACATCTGGCTGTGCACCTGCAGCAAACATGTGCCTTCCCCCATGTAGTGATACATGAAAACCTGCTCGCCTTTTTTCAATTCCGCGCGGAATTGATCGTCGTCGGTTCGGTAGGTGGAGCCGTATTTGTAGCCCTCGATTTCGACGGGCGAAATCGCGCGGTACACACTCGGGCGAAACACGCCCACGCTGGTTTGAGACCACCGAATCACTTCGCGGGGTTTGAAGACAGCCTCGGCGACCGGAATCCCGTTGAGCGAGGGCAGGTCGACCAACACGACGGGTTCGTCTCCCGAATTCCACGTCAGCGTGAATCGACGAGATTCGTCCTGAAATGGCCAGCCATCGATAGATATGATGGGTTCTGGATTATTGGTGGGACGAACCGGTTTAGGGGATTCAAGCGAGATGCGGTCGGCGCGCGTGGGGCCTCCTACCGATTCAGCGGGCGGGGCGACTCCGACGAGTTCGTCGTTGTTCGCGGCGCAAGCAGAGACCATCAAAACACTAATCAAAAAATAGAACTTTCTGCTCGCCATATTGCTCCACGAGTTCGGTCACGCGTCCCAACACAGCATCACGCCGTTGCCAAAACACATCCAATCGCTGCTTGTCCAGATCACCGGGACTATCGAATAAGATGGCGTCAGCCCAATTCGGTTGCAATAGTTTCAGCCCACGGATCAACGAACGCGAGAATCGCTCGACGGGTTCAAATCGCGCATCCACACGTATGCTGGGCTGAACGTGGAATGAAGCGCCATTGTCGATCGACACAAATCGACCGTCCGCAAACTGATTATTTACCCCATAATATTGTTCGAGGATGCTGAATCGGTCCCAATTATTGGTCAGGTAGTCGAAGGTGACGACGTCCGAAAGACCTTTGGCAACGCGCATCGTCGTCGCATCACCTTCCTCGCTGACCAGGTTTCGAAAATACTCGCCGTCTTTGTAGATCATCAGTGGGCGAATCGACTTCTGAAAAGGCTGGTCTAGCAGTGTAGGGTCGGCCTCTGCGTCGAGCCAATCGTTCCAGACATGTGTGTATTCGATCGGCCAGTCGGCAAAATGCGGAACCCAGGTTTTTAGTACGCCATAGAGGTATTCGTGTTCGATGCCGTCAGGCCCCGGTTCAAGCACCCACGTGAGTTCTGCGAATCGCTCGAAATACGTTCGTTGTTTGTCCGTGTCCATCGGGTAGAGGGCCATCAAGTCCTCGCGAGAGATTCTTGCTGGCCGGCTCCACGGCACGTCGAAGCCGCAGGATATCAGTTCGCAAAGCCGCCAGGCCGCGACTTCGCTCTTCCATCCGTCTCCCCACTCGGCTTGCGCGGGTTTGAACGCGTAGACCGTCTGGTCGCCACTTTTCATTTTCAACGACACTGAGCGCCCGCCACCGAGCGCCCGAATACGATCGAAGTCTCCGGTTTGAGTCAGGGTCATGGGCTTTTCGAATAAGCGCGCGTCGTTTTGCACCGCGCGTTGATAGAGTTCAACAATGCCAGACTCATCAAAGCGTGTGAGCGCTCGAATCGCCTGATGGCGGGCTTCGGACCACTCCTGCGAGCCTAATGAAATCTCGATTTCACGAATGACCCATTCTTTGCTGTTTGGTTCTCGGGTGCGCAGCTCCGAAATCAGATCCCAGGCGTCACCGTAGTTCTTACGTTGAAGCAGAGCGCCGACTTCTTCGGAAAGCTCCTCGGTGGTCTTCGCCCGAAGCGCCGCGACGCCCTGGGTCATCATCGTTGCGCGTCGTTCCACGAGCGTCGCCAACTGGATCGATTCGCGTGGTGCGACCTGAACGGCGGGCGGGAGTGTGGGGACTTCGTTTTGGTGTGTCAGGACATAGGCGAGCGTCGTTAGGGTCACGACCACGAGGATGATCAACATCATCGTGGTGGACGACATCCGCCGCTGTCCGGGGTAGCCAGGCTTTGTGTGGGCCACCCTGTCCTGGCTCGAAGGTTTTTTCTGACCCGAAGGTTTTTCCTGGCCCGAAGGTTTTTCCTGGCCCGAAGGTTTTTCCTGACCCGAAGGTTTTTCCTGGCCCGAAGGTTTTTCCTGGCCCGAAGGTTTTTCC
>CAYMYJ010000087.1:0-13585 GCA_964394615.1 uncultured Bradymonadales bacterium
GAGTTCTGATGTGGGGATATCCATCGTGGATGGGCTGTCTTCGGACTGAGTCGGAGCTTCGAGGGAACGCTCCAAGGCCTCAAGCTCCATCACCAGAGCGGTGTAGATGGCATCGACGAGCGACACGCCTCGTTTGTCGACATCGGCCTTAATCTGCCGAGTGCGAACCGAACGAAACGCGAAGATTTGCTCGCGAAATCCTGGGTGCGTTCGGAACTGCACAAAACCCCCAGTACGCGCCAAAGTGGTGTGTAACTGAGTCAATGCACTGTCGACGAAGCGCTCTTGAGTCCAGCCGATTTCCTCGAGCAGGCTCAGCAAGCGGCTCAGCTCATCTGCACGCAGTGGAACGGCGTAATATTCGTTTGTCAATGTGGGCATCGCTGGTCTCCGGGCACCATCATGCCATGTTTGGTGTGCAAAGTGTGCGCAGCTTCGTGGTTATTTTTGTTCACTCTGTCACGGAACGGTGCAATTTGTCGGCGACGCCGCTGAAGCGTCGAACCTTGCGAGTGATGCCCTGGGCAAAAAGCTCTTCGCCTCCATAAACATAGACCGCATGGCGGGCTCTCGTGATCGCTGTGTAGAGGTTTTCTCGGGTGAGCAGTGGGATGTCACGGTCGGGTAAAACCACCGCCACCTCGTCGAATTCTGACCCCTGCGCTTTGTGAACGGTCATCGCAAACGACAGGTCAATCACACCCTCGAGCGCATGGATATGATGTGCTCGCCATTGCCCATCGGCGCGAAATACCGCCATGACGGACTCGACACCGTTATTTTCGACTCGGGCGAGCATGCCCTGGTCGCCGTTGTAGAGCCGCCGATGATAATCGTTTTTGAGCATCATCACCGGCATGCCTGGCAGCAACCCATCACCGCCTCCAACATGCTGAGAAAACCGACGTCGGATCGCGTCGTTGATGGCCTCTGCACCGGTCCGAAACTTTCGGGTGACGCAGAGAATGCGAGCCCGCGTGGCGCCGGCGAGTTCGGCGTCCAAATCGGCGCGGTCATCCACCGAAAAATCGCCGCCATCGAGCTGATAGACTCGTGGTTCCAGATTTCGAGAAAACACATGCTTTTCGCACCACGCATCGACAAAGCTGCCAATGGCGGCGACTTCGGTCTCCGCTTCGCTGCGAAGCCAAATCACGCCGTCATCTGAAAGGTCATTTCCGGGGCGTTGAGGCAAGTCCTTCAGCAAAAGCAGGTCCCCCATCCGCACACGCTGTGCGGCCTCGAGAACCTTTCGTCCGGCCGGGTCGTCGTCACGCATGCGGTGGCTCTTGGTCAGCCGAATCACGTGTGGGGCGTCGCCTTCGGGGACCAGGTCGCGAAGGATCGTCCCGGTTTCGACGGAGGGTAATTGTTCGGCATCCCCGAGCAAAATCAGGTGGGTGCCTTCTGCCAGGGCTTGAAGCAGCGATTCCATCAGGACGAGGTCGACCATCGAGGCCTCGTCGACAATCACAAAATCAAAGGGCAGTGGGTTGTCTTTTCGATATCTAAACCGACTCGCCGACGGCGAATAGCCGAGCAATCGGTGCAAAGTCGTGGGTTCGGGATTGGCGACGCTGTCTTTGATTCGGTTGGCAGCCTTCCCTGTTGGCGCGGCGATCGCCACGCGTTCGAGCTCAACGCCTAGGCCTGTGAGGGCGGCCAAAATCGCAACCACGATCGACGTCTTTCCCGTCCCCGGCCCGCCTGTGATGACGGCGAGTGGGTGGGTCAGCGCGTGCATCACAGCACGGCTCTGTTCGTCGGTCAGTGAAAACCCAGCACCCTCGGACACGATCGCTGGCTCAGCCTGCGCGACGGTGAATCGAGGCGTGACCTTCATCAGCTTGAGTACGGCCCCCACAAAACGCTCTTCGTACGCGTGAGTGCGGTGGTGATAGATCCATTGGTCTTCGATAATCAGAGGCCGGTACGAGCCGGGCGGGCCTGCGATCAGCGTCGCTCTATTCAGCGCCTCTAGCGCCCGCGCAAGCACGTCTGCAGGCTGGTCTTTGATCAGGCCTTCACCAAGGCTTTCGAACGCGTCAGCCGTCAAGGGCAGCCTGGTTGAGCCTTCGCGCAACGAGATCAGCGAACTCAGCACCAGCAGAGTTAGAGCGGTCCGCGGGCCTTCTTCAAGCAAGGGCTCAAGTGAGGTCAGCTCAAGCGCGAGTGTCCCAAGATCTGGGTCGACGTCGTTGGCTTCGCATAAGGCCGCAAACGTTTCGTAGACAGGCCTGGCTGGTTTGGTTTCCGCCCCCGAAATCATCAATAACGACCCGTAGTAAGGTAGGCCTCAAGCGCCGTGTATGCGCGTGTCAGCTCTTGGGCGAGCTCGGTCGCCATGGATTCCATCTGGGGGTCTCCGGCGTGGCGGTCGGGATGGTAGCGACGCATCAGGTTTCGATAGGATTCTTTGACGGTCGCCAAATCCGAGCCGTTGGGGACTTCCAGATTGGCGTAATAATCCGCGATGGTTTTGTTCCCGGACTTGCCAGGTGGTGGCCCTACTTCGTCAAACCCCAACTCTTTAACGAAAGGGTCAACGACGCTTCGGATGCCCCCCATCGCTTCAAAATCCGATACGGCATCAAGAACCACGTTCAGGTTCTGTCGAAATTTTCGGGCGACACGGTCTTTGATCGTCATCAGCTATTCACGCAAAGCTGGTCCCGCCACCGGGCAGGATTTCAAGGGAGTAAGGGTTCACATCTTGTCCAATCGAGACTTCCGTCTCCATGCCCCAACGCTCCACAGAAAGATAACGCTCGGAGCTGCCTTCGTATTCGAAATAATCGCAGGACATGCCAGCTCTCCGTCCGGTTTTGCCCGTTTGCGTGACGTTGGCGCGGCCGTTTTCTACCTGTTTGAAGCGCTCTCCGTCGTATTCGATGGTTTTTGGAGGTTCGGCGCCAAGGTCCATATCGATTTCTTCCCACATTGAGACTTCGAGCTTGTCGTCTTCTTCTACGGCGAGCCATCGCACGTCGTCGCCGTCGACCAACATGAAACACGTCCAAGGCCAACCACTGTCGTTGTAATCGACTCGACCCTCGACGACATAATCGACGTCAAAATAGGTGACGATATCTCCCATTCGTAAATTCGTGATCGTGGCATCACCACTGCGTTTACCCTCGATCAGTCCCGCGACACCTTTTCCATCCGCAAGGGCGGCACGTTCCGAACTGAGCGACTTGCGGTAGAACATAAAGGCAAAGATCGCAGCGATGAAGAGCAGCAAAACAGCAATAACGGTCATGATTTTATCACATGATGATTCGGCAAAGCGCTGTCGCTTCACCTTGGTTCTGATTATCACACGCGTAGACCTCTTTTTCGGGGTCCACCGTGGCGGTGATCGTGACGTTTTTGCCTAACACGGCTTGCGACGCGGTCCAATCGAACGTGAGAGTTTCTTCTTCGCCTGTCAGCAAAATACGTGTGGTACGAACCACGCCGACTGCACCGCCAATATTGGCAGTAAGGGCCACTGGAACGTTCGCTGGCACCGGTTGCGTTCCGTCATTTCGAACGGTGACGGCGATCTTGATCAGCTGGGTGCGGCCGCAGGTCTGCGTGTCCAAAACGACACTTTTGACGATCAAATCTGGGGAAGAGAAGACGATGTCTCCACCGCTCTTTTGCCCGGTATTATCGTCTTCTTTGCACTCGTTGATCGTCATGTCCGGGTCAATCGAGGCATCCAAAGTGTAACCGGCCTGCACGTATGCGGCTGGAACGGTCCAGGTGAACTCGATGACTTCGCGTTGTCCGGGCAAAAGGCGCTGGGTGGTTGTGGTGCTGTGAATCGTGGTGGAGTCGCCTCCCGAATTGGCGATCACGTTGATAGGAACGCCCGCAGGAACACCCAGAGCACCCGAGTTGGCGACCGTCACGCGGACGATGACCTCAAGTGAATCACCACAGCCCACGCCGCGGGCTTCGACCGATTCGATCACCAGGTTGGGCGCGTCAAAGAGCCCCGCAGGTTGAACGTTTTGTCGATAATTATTCAGGCGTGGATTCGACCAGTTGGGCTGCTGATTCACAGGCACCGAGCCGTCTTCATTGATGTTGGTGACATGGTAGCCGTGTTGATTCCAAATCCGTCGCGTTCGAACCCAGTTATCGCGGGTGTCCGCCCAGACCTCTACGCCCGGCGTGCCGCCCTTGTAGCGGTTTTCGGGGATGATGATTTCGGAGTTCCCATCGTTGTCGACGTCGACCACGATCGGCATTTCGATTCGCGTGTGTGAACCGTGAGTGTCGTCTCGGTAGAGTTCGGCGCCAGTGGTTCCGTCAAAAATCCGGAAGCTGGTTTCGTCCGCATAAATCATCTCGGCCTTGCCGTCGCCTTCGAAGTCGAACACCGATGAAGCCGTGACTCGGCTTGAGCAATCCTCATTCGGGACCGCCCACAGAACTCCTCGAGAAAAACATCCCGCCGGCACAGGGTCGGCGTCGCAGTCCATGTCTAAGACTGTGTAATAGTCGGCCGCGGCGGTTCCGATTTCTGCGCGCCCGTCGCCGTCAAAGTCGGCGATTGTGGGAGGGCCTGATTCGTTGCGAGAGCAGTCGTCGATGGGAATGGTCTGGCGCCAAAGAAGCGAGCCATCATGATTCAAGATAAAGACCTCGCCCAACCGAACGATCACGACTTCGCCCTCGGGATCGTCGTCGAAATTGGCGATCGCGTTGAAGCCGTCGCAGGGGATATTTCCGCCGCAGGTCGAGTTCGCCATTGCGCCGTAATCAAAGGTCCAAAGAGCATGACCTTCGAAGTCGTAGAGGGTGTTTCCCGCGGCGACTTCGAGCTTTCCGTCGAGATTAATATCGGCGACCGAGGACGAAGGTCCGAGGAAACCATTATTCCCCACACCAACGCCGGGGGGATTGCCTGGAACGGTGAGACCGTCCCATTTTAAGACGCCGGTTTGGCCGTTCAACACGATATTACCGATGATGACTTCGGGTTCGCCATTGGCGTCCACGTCGGCGACACCAACAATCGCTCCGCCGCGTGTGTGCTGGGTGGTTGGGTAGATGGTGTTCTCCCAATAGATGTCCCAAGCAGAGCCGTCGTCGGCAATTCGTTTGTAGGCGATCACACCTTTGGTGCGAGTCGGCGCGATGATTTCGGGTACGCCGTCGTTGTCCAAATCTGCGAGCGCGAGTCCACCTGAGTTGTCGTGGTTACGAAGGTTGATCGACGCCAACGTCGTCATGGTTCCATCTGCGTTGCACTCGCCGTGGACCACGCGGATGGTTGCATTGGCTGAACAGCAGCCGTCTGTAACGTAGTTGTAGGAAAGAAAAACCAGATCTGGGATGTCGTCGGTGTTGGTTTTTCCGTCGAAATTATCGTCGGTGAGATTTGCCACGACAGGTGTGGCCACGACATCGACGCGATCTTGATTGGGATCCCCGGGATTTGGAGTCCAGCGGCAGTCTACGTGTGGTTCGAAATCGGCCACTGGCGGGATGAATTCGCAGACCTCAACGGCGTCACGCGGAACACAACGGCCAATCGTGGGTTCGCAAATCTCGTCGAGGGCGCAGTCTTCGGTGGCGGCGCAGAGGGCACCGGGTACCAAACAGGACTGACCCAGACAGACTTCGTTTCCGCCGCAACACAGGTCGAAGGTGGCTCCGCAACGTGTATTTGCGCAGGGATCGAGGCAGAAGCCTTCGTAACACTCTTGGCCGTTTCCGCAGCATACACCGTCGCAGAGTGCGTTAAGGCACGCGGCCGCGTCGGTCGAAGCGTCACCGCTTGTGGAATCTGGGCCCGCATCACTCGCGCTGCCTTGGTCGGTGCCCGTAGAAGCGTCAGTGATGCCGCTATCGCTCAAATTATTGGGATTTTGATGGGTGCTGGCGCCATCGTCTTCGCAACCGCCACACGCGTTGATCAACAGAAATGACAGGATCGTGCAGGTCTTCCAGAGCATGGGCGCCTCGAATGCGGATTGCAGTCATGATATCAGTGAATTCGAAGCGCGCTAGTCGCGGCGCCCGAGTACTTCCATGGCCAGAGGATGGCCAAGAAATGGAACGGTGTTACCCGCTGACGGGCGTCAGCGATCAAAAAGCTAGCCGGGAGAGTTCGGCTGCAGCGTACGGGTCATTCTTCGACAGCAGATGCGTCGTCGTCTTCGCCTGTAAGCGTTTCGTAGACTTCCTCGCGATAAATAGGGACATCGCGGGGAGCTATAATACCAATCCGAACCTGATTCCTACGAATCTCTTTGACGACAATTTCAATGTTGTCGCCAATCCGAATTGATTCTCCAACCTTCCTGGTGAGGGTCAGCATGAGGCCCTGCTCCTTGACGCGCGGATTCCTTCCACATCGTTCTACGAAGCCATGAAGTGACAATCACTCACAAAGCCTCGTAGACCCGCCCATCATAACCACTTCCCTTGTGTACAGGAAGTTTTTCGCGGCTTTAGAGTGCCAACTTGGGCATTTTTCTAAGAAAATTGGCCTGACCGACCTTCAATTGCCTGAAATCATTTAAAAAAACAGAAAAGCGCGTGACGAAAAAATGACGCGTTTTTGTCAAGAAATCGGCTCGGATCGGCCTCGAATCAGCTTTCCAGCAAGCCAGGGCAGGCCAAGGCTCGCAAAAAAGAGGCCAAGGGCGGCCGCTCCTTGCCACGAAATTAACGTGGTCCAATCTCCTGAATTCCACGCGATTTGGATCGTGTTTCCCAGAAAAACAAAGACAAAGGTGCCGGGAAGGATCCCGATGAAGGTGCCCATCACAAAGTCACGAAATCGAATGCCGGTAAGGGGGGCCAGATAGTTGAGAACAACAAAGGGAACATAGGCCATTCGCAGATACGCCACCGCCACGACACCTCTGTTTTCGAATCCTTGAGTGAGCGCTTGGATCTTTTCGAACATGCCACCTCGTTCCAAGATGGAGCCGACCGCGTCGCGCCCAAGCAGCCGTCCGATGCCAAAACTCATGCTGGCGCCCAGCATCGCACCGGTCAAAACCATGACGTAGGTCTCGGCGAGTCCAAAAAAGGTGGCGCCGAATACGGTCAGGGCCGTCCCGGGTACGGTCAACGTGATCAGGACTGCGTAGCCCAGCACAAACGCAACGCGCGACCAGGGGCCCATTTCCTGAAGTTCGCCCATGATTTGTTCATGCGAAATCGACGAGAGTCCGACGGAATGCACCACGATCGCCGCGATCGCGACGAACACTACGAGCAGCGCCAGTTTGACCCATTTCATTGCACGCCAAGCAGGGCAATGCCGCGATACAACTCGGCGAGCCGGAGGTCGAGCGTTTGTGTCCAGGTCTCTTTGTTGGCGTCCAATGCGTCGACGGCCAACTCGAGGGCATCAAGTTTCTGACGCCAGTCTTTGAGTCGCGCTTTGGATTCGGAATAGCCCGCATCGGAGTACTCAGGCTTCTTTCGATTCAGCGCTTGTTCTACTCGCCTGGCTTCGGCCCGTTGTGATGCGACGTACTCGCGCATGTCTGATGTGTCTTGGGGAAGGCTGCGCAGTTGACCCTCGAGCATGCCCCGTTTTTCCCGCAGCGCGTCTACAATGATGAGTCCGTTGTAGGCGTCTGTTCGACGATCGGGCACGGCGTCCAGGGCCTCGACCAACGCTGGCAGAGGAGAGACCGCACACCCGATCCCGATTCGCTCAGCGGCTTGGGCCTCCGGGCTGTCTGGAATGGTCTCCGTGCCCAGCGCCAACGTGACACAGGACATCGTCGCATGTCGGTAAAGGTCCACCGGAAACGAAGGGGAAAGGCTTGGTCTCATGACCGAAAAAAAGCGCTCGTAGAGGTCGTTGAAGTCCGTGAGGTCGGCATCAACCGTCTCTAAGAGACGCGTAGCTTGAATGGTCTTGGCCTCGACCTGGCCTCGTTGAGAGGTCAAATCGATCGCCGTCAATCCTTGCTGCCGAAAGCAACCGGCTATCGCAAAAACGGCGACACACAAGGCCAAGACTCGGTTCAAGACTTAGCCTTCGATGAGTTCTTTTGGAAGTTTTGGCAATTCATCAAGGTTAGGCAGCAAGATGATCTCAATCCGACGATTAAGCGCCTTGCCATCATCTGTGTCATTGCTGGCGACCGGATCGAATTCACCATATCCGGCAGCGGCCATGGCCTTCGGATCGACGCCAGCATCCTGAAGATACTGAACAATATTTACGGCACGAGCCGTTGAAAGCTCCCAATTGCTCGTGAATCGTTTCGACGAAATCGGAACATTATCGGTATGACCGGCGACCAAGAATCGTCGTTTGGCGATGGTCTTCAGAATCGCAGCAAGCTCAGTGAGAGCCTCCTGACCGTCCTTCTTGACGTCAGTCTTGCCCGTGTCAAAAAGGATATTATTGGCGAGCTGGATCACCATGTTGCCGTTACGTACCTTGACCTGGAGTTTGCCGGTTTTCACCATGCTCGCCAGTTGTTCGGTCAGCTTACGGTACTCAGCAAGTCGTTTTTCCTGAAGCACTTTAGCTTTGCGAAGCTCGTCGAGCTCGACCTTGGTCGCGGCGAGTGCTTTTTCAAGACCGCCAGTCTTGGACTCGTACATCGAAAGCGACGCAGCAGAATCGGCCAACTGACCTTCGAGCGCAGCCTGAGTGGCTTCGAGCTCAGCAATCCGGCTTTCAAGATCGACGATCTTGGCGTTCAACTCGGTTTCCGAGTCGGCCTTGGCTTGTTGTGTCGTGGCGAGTTCCTGCTTCATGTTCTCAAGGTCCTGAACGACCTTGTTGTGCTGTTCTTCGGGGATCCCGCAAGAGGCGACGAGAAGCGAGGTGATGATGAGCGCGATTCGGAATTTCATTTGAGTTTCCAATGAGAGGAAGTGATTTTCCGCACTTATATCACCCATTCGGAAAAGCCACCACGGTCTGGCTAATGCACGGCAATCCGCATGCGATGGTCAACCGACACCATCTGTCCCGCATCAAGTTCGATCCAGATATTATCGCCCTGCAGTTGCTCGCTCGACACGATCAGGTGATTCACAAAACCCGAGGCGGTTGGCGCTTCACAACACGGGGCGAAGCTTGAGCAAGAATCGCGTTCCGGGCATCGAGTCTTGTACGTCGAGTACCGCAATTCCTTGCCCCCCTGATGCGCCACCAGGGACTCGCCGTTGGTCAGGATGAACGACAGATGCATGTCGGGATTAGGCTGGTAGCAATCGCGCCCGGTCAAAGCATGAACATCGGCAACCGTCTTTCGGGCCGCTTCGACAATAGCCGGGATGGGAAACTCGCGTCGGTGGATGTCTCCACTGGCTTCCAGATGGGTCAAAAGGAGGTGGAAAATGACCTCGCTATCGGTCGCGCCAAGGATATAGCGGCGTTTCGCCGGGGCAACGAGCGCCATCATCGCTTCACGTATCTGCTCGAATTCTGGGACGTTGCCGTTATGAGCAAAGACCCAAGAACCAAACTGAAATGGATGAGAGTTGACGATCGACGTCTGGCCTTGAGTGGCTTTTCGCACATGCGCAACCACGGTCTCCGAGGCCACGACCCCGGAAACATGTTTGAAGAGAAGATCGTCCACAGCTCCGTTCGCGCTTTTGATCACGTGGGGAGTGTTGGCGACATAATAGGCGACGCCCCAGCCATCAGGATGTTGCTTAGACTGCACCATAAGCGCATTTTCAGCGCTGATGAGGCTCTGGTGAACTTGGGAGGGGATGACGGATCGAAAACCAAAAAGTCGGCACATACTTAATCCTTAGCCGTTCTCTAGAGTCGATTCAATCCATTCAGCGCTGCAACACGGTAGGCTTCGGCCATCGTGGGGTAATTGAAGGTGGTGTCTGCGAAGTAGAGCACCGAGTTGTTGCCACCGGTTTGCGCCATCACAGCCTGACCAATATGGACGATCTCGGCAGCATTATTGCCGAAACAATGAATGGCTAAGATCTCAAGGGTTTCGCGATGAAACAGAATCTTGAGCATGCCGACGGTGCAGCGGTCGATTTGCGCCCGTGCCAGGCTTCGGAATTGTGCATGGCCAACTTCGTACGGGATCTGTTTTTCGGTCAGTTCGCGCTCTGTTGGGCCGATGGAAGAAATCTCGGGGCTGGTCCAAATACCGCTGGGCATATTGTCGACCAATCGTCGATTGCATTCGCCAGTCACCGCATGAATGCACGCGAAACGGCCCTGGTCGTAGCTTGCGCTGGCGAGTCCTGGGAAGCCCACCACATCGCCCACAGCGTAGATATGCGGGATTGCTGTCTGGTAGTTTTCATTGACGTCAATCTGGCTTCGGCTGTTGGCCGGTAACTCGATGACGTCTAACCCAAGACCAGCGGTGTTGCCCGTACGACCTGCTGCCCACAAGAGGTACTCGCTCTTGAGGATCTTTCCAGATTTCAGGTGCAATTCGACGTGGTCGTGAAAGGTTGTGACCTTCGCGTATTCCTCGTTATGCCGGATGATCGTGCCTTGGTCCCGTAGGTGATAGCTAAGGGCATCGATGATCTCGTCATCGAGGAAGCTCATCAGCTTGTCACGCGTGTTCACCAGGTTCAGCTTCACATCCAGGTTGCGGAAAATCGACGCATACTCGCAGCCAATCACGCCGGCACCATAAATGGTCAGGTTATGCGGCGTCGTGTCGAGTTCCAGCACCGTGTCGGCGTCCAGAATCCGCGGATGCGTGAAGTCGATGTCTTTGGGCTGGTACGGGCTCGAACCCACCGCGATGATGAATTTCTCGCCCTGCAAGGTTTCAATGGCGCCGTCGTCGTTGGTGACTTCGACGGTGTGAGGGTCGATGAATCGCGCGTGACCATCCACAAATCGGACGTCGTTTCGATCGTAGAACTTACGGCGCATGGCCGCTTGTTGCTCGATCACTCTCCCGGCTGCACTGAGCATCATTGGGAAGTTCACGTGCAAGTGTTCCATGGCCGGCTGGAACATGGGATTTCGCCGGAACTCGACGTACTCCATGACCGCATGCCGCAGCACTTTGCTGGGGATCGTTCCCCAATGAACACAACCACCGCCGACCTCAGCATAGCGGTCGATAATCGCGACGGTCATACCGGCTTTTGCGGCAGCCATGGCTGCGCCTTCACCGCCGGGACCACTACCAATGACTACAACGTCGTAACGACTCATGACGTTCCTCTAGAAAAGCTCAGACGCCGGTTTTACTCATCGCGACTGCGAGTGCAATCCAACCTACGATGAATCCGACTCCACCTATGGGCGTGATGGCACCGAGTACTCGAATCCCCGAAAATGCCATCGCATAAAGGGAACCTGAAAAGAGCACGATGCCTGCGGTGAACGCCCATCCCGCAACTTGCGATGCCGTGCTTTGTGATGTGGCAGTCCACACCCACGCGACCCCGAGCAACGCCAGCGCATGATACATCTGGTATCGGGCCGCCGTCTCGAAAACTTCCAACATTCTTGGTTCTAGCTTGTCAGCCAGAGCGTGCGCGCCGAACGCGCCTGCTCCCACACCAAGTGCCCCAAAAATACCGGCGAGTATTCCGAAAATATTCATGGGAAGAGGCTCGCAAAGAGTGGATCGTTGCCCAACGCTTCGCGCTGCAGCTTGGTGATGTCGGCGATGCCTTTATGGGCAACCTTCAGCAGCGCCTGAAACTCTTCGTCGGTGAACGTCGCTTCTTCGCCTGTTCCCTGAACTTCGATGAATCGACCCGTTCCGGTGGTCACAACGTTCATGTCGACCGCAGCTGCGACGTCTTCCACGTAGGGAAGGTCCAGAAGAACTTCACCGTTGACCACGCCCACCGAGATCGCTCCAAGCGAGTGCTTAAGCGGTATTCTTGCGATCTTTTGGTCACGAACAAGCCGTTTGCAGGCCAGCGCGAGTGCGATGAACGAGCCGTTGATCGCCGCGGTGCGGGTGCCGCCATCGGCTTGAAGCACTTCGCAATCAAGCGTGATGGTTCGCTCACCGAGTTTTTCGAGATCGGTCACGGCGCGAAGGCTGCGGCCGATCAACCGCTGAATTTCTTGGGTGCGTCCGCCCACCTGGCCACGGCGACCTTCGCGGTTTGAGCGCGGGTTCGTTGAGCCCGGAAGCATCATGTATTCGGCTGTGATCCAACCTTTTCCGCCGCCCTCTTTTTTGAGCCAATAGGGAATCGAATCTTCAACCGAAGCCGCACACCAGACGACGGTGTCGCCACTGGTGATGAGCACCGACGCAGCGGGCGATTTGGTGAATTCGGTGTTGATGGTGATGGGGCGAAGTTGGTCGAATTGACGGCCGTCGGCGCGAGTCATGGGTGTACCTTAGAAAGAGGAAATCCTTGGCACGGGTACTACAGCCAACCTGCCGGACGGTCAACACAAGGGCCTCGTACGCCAACGGGAACAGCCTGTGTTTTACTCAGTGGTCGTCAAGAAACGCGCTGCCTGGAACCAAGTTGGCCGCTCTTTTGACCCAGGCCGGTCTCGAGGCCTTCTTCGCGACCTTCCTCGAGCCCTTCTTCGCGACCTTCGATTCGACCTTGTTCAACATAATCGAGCACGATGGGGCTGTAATATTGTTGGGTCATGGGGTCTTCCTTTAGCATTTGGGCAATCCAGAGCGGCAGCGTAGGGCCCAAAACCATGGCTCGCCACCACGAGTTCCATCCAATTTGGATGGGTTCTCGGGCAAGCCTCTCAATTCGTGGGTCAGTGGTGATCACCAGAGTTTCGGTCATGCGCCTTAGTTCAGTTCGTAGACCAATGGCGAAGTGGGGCCACTTGAACTTCTTTTCGTTCCAATCGGTTTCGCTCATGTTTGATTGAGCTTCGAGCACCAGCCCAAGAATCGGCGGTTTGCCGATGACGATTCGCCCGTCGGCAAGCAGTTGTTTGGGGATTGACTCACTAAGATCGAGGCCTCGGTCCGTGGCGATGACGGCATCTTTGGGTAAATCGATCCCAAGGAATTCGAGCACCCCACGGGCGTCGCGAATGACGAGGTCGAGAATAGATTCGTGATTTTGGCCGAGCATTGAACCTCCACGCAGGTTGGCGTGGGGTTATCGGTCAATGATGTCGAAATGTTGCGAATATGGTTTGAACCAGCCGTATCGGGGTGCACAAGCACCGGCTCCGTCTGGAGTCGGTGCTTGTTGGAAAGCCTTTGGCGCCCACGACTAGCGAAGTTGGCCATTGAACGCATTGAGGTGATTTTCCGATCCAGACAGCAGTTTTTCATAGACGGCAACAACGTCTGCGGGGGGCATGCTGTCAATGCGTATGGTCAGATCGTGAATGTCCAACTCTTCGATATCGACGCCAACTTCGAGGGCGTCCGTCTGCGAAATCAGGCCACGCGTGACAAGATCTTGGTAAAGCGTGTTGAACGACGCATCTTTGAATTCTCCGATGTCCATGCCAGCAACCGGATCGGGAAGGGCACGGGCCTCAAGCAGCGGGAGAATACTGTCCATGTGGGTTTGTTCTGAGCGTGCGATATTCTCGAACACACGTACAGAGTAGGTTTGGCCAAGCGTTAGGTAGACGTCCCCGGCGAGTTTCTCTTCCTGACGCATGTATGAGAGGTCTTCCGCCAACGTGTCGACG
>CAYMYJ010000088.1:0-12699 GCA_964394615.1 uncultured Bradymonadales bacterium
GCTCACCGCTCACCGCTCACCGCTCACCGCTCACCGCTCACCGCTCACCGCTCACTGCTCACTGCTCACCGCTCACTGCTCACTGCTCACCGCTCACTGCTCACCGCTATAGCGAAGCGCCTCGACGCGTTGTATGTTGGCGCCCCGATTTCTGTACGGAGCGTGTATGTGGGTTGTTCATAAGTTTGGTGGTACCAGCGTCGCAAGCGCCGAGCGTTATCGTAATGTGGGTAGAATTATCCTCGACGGTGCCTCGTCAACCGACCGCCAAGCCGCAGTCGTATCAGCCATGTCAGGCGTCACCAACGCCTTGATCGCGCTCGTCGAGCTCGCCGGGCACCGCGACGCGGCCTACGCTGCAGAACTCCGAAAATTGCGCGCTAAACATATCGAGACCGTCGGTGAGCTGATGACCGGCGCCACGGCTGAGGCCCTTGTCGCGCGGCTTGAGAAAGACTTCGACGACATCGAAGATCTTTTACGCGCCATTTGGTTGTTGAAGACCGTCCCGCATCACGCGCTCGACCTTGTCTCAGGCTTTGGTGAAATCTGGTCTGCACAGCTGCTCTGTGGGCATCTGGCCGAACTCGGCCATTCCGTGACCTGGTTGGACGCGCGCGAAGTCCTGCATTTGCATGCCGGGCCAGCCACCCTTGTTGACTGGGAGACCTCGCAAAAGCTGGCCGATGCATGGTTCGAAAAGAATGCCGAGCCCATCGTTGTCGTGACCGGGTTTGTGGCCACGGGCGCAGATGGGGTCAGCACAACGCTTGGACGAAACGGCAGCGATTTTACGGGATCCATTTTTGGAGCCCTACTAAGAGCCAGCCAAATCATCATCTGGACGGATGTGGATGGGGTGATGAGCGCCAATCCACGACTGGTCCCCGACGCCATCGTCCTGGACGGACTTTCGTACAACGAAGCGATGGAGCTCGCTTATTTTGGCGCGAAGGTGATTCACCCAAGCACCATGGCACCTGCAGTCCGCCTGAATATCCCGATCGTCATCAAAAATACTTTCGCGCCAGAACGACCGGGCACGGTCATCAGTGAAAAGACTTCCGGTTCGTTCGCGGTCAAAGGCATCGCAACCGTCGACGACATGGCATTGGTGAACGTCGAGGGCACCTCGATGATTGGGGTTCCGGGCATCGCGAGCCGGTTATTCAGCGCGTTGCGTGAAGCCGGCGTGAATGTCGTCATGATTTCACAGGGAAGCTCCGAGCATTCCATCTGTTTTGTCGTGCCTCAAAACCATGCGCAGATCGCCCAGAATGCGGTGGAGGAGGCATTTTTTGCCGAACGACATCATGGCCAGCTTCAAACGATCGAAGTCCAAAATAATTGCACCGTTCTGGCCGTCGTCGGCGACCGAATGGCGGGTGCAACCGGCGTTGCCGCCAAGTTCTTTGGGGCGTTGGGAAATGCCGGGATCAATATCCGCGCCGTGGCGCAGGGTTCGTCCGAAAGAAATATTTCGATCGTGATCGAAAGCAAGGAGGCCCAACGCGCCCTCCGCGCTGTGCACTCCGGTTTCTACCTTTCGAACCAGACGATCTCAATTGGTGTGGTGGGTCCGGGAGTCGTTGGAGCTACGCTTTTAGCGCAGCTCCAGGACCAGTCGGCAAGATTATCCGAAGAATTTCGGATCGACCTACGCGTGCGTGGTATCGCCAATTCCAAACAAATGGTGCTCGACGAACAATCGATCGATTTGGCCGAATGGAAACCCGCGTTGGCTGACGGACCGGCTTTTGATTTCGAGGCGTTTACCAAACATATCAAGACCGATTCTGTGCCCCATGCCGTGATCATCGATTGCACCGCAAACGAGGTCGTGGCGCGTCATTATTCGGAATGGTTAAAACGTGGCATCCACGTGATTACCCCCAATAAAAAAGCAAACTCGGCCGAATTTGACTATTATCAATTACTGCGTGAGATCTGCCGGACACGCGGCGTGCACTACCTTTACGAAACGACCGTAGGTGCAGGCCTTCCGATCATTCAGACCCTTCACGACCTGATTCAAACCGGTGATGAAGTTCTTCAAATTGAAGGCATCTTATCGGGTACTTTATCGTATCTATTTAATGCCTTCGACGGGTCAAAGTCTTTTTCGACGATCGTGACCGAAGCCAAGAGCCTCGGCTACACCGAGCCTGATCCTCGCGACGATCTTTCGGGGACCGATGTCGCTCGAAAGCTCGTGATTCTGGCGCGTGAAATCGGCCTAAAAATCGAGATGTCCGACGTAAAGGTCGAAAGTCTGGTCCCAGCAAATCTGCGCGAAGCGTCCCCCGAAGAATTCATGAAACGCCTGCCCGAGGTCGACCAGACCATGGCCACCTTACTCGCCGAGGCCAACGCCGCCGGCGAAGTTCTGCGTTATGTCGGAGTGATCTCAAAGGATGGGAAGGCCGAGGTCGCTTTGCGGCGTTATCCCGCCACCCATGCGTTTGCGCGCATTCAGCTCACCGATAATATCGTCCTCTTCAAAACACGACGCTATCAGACCAACCCACTCGTGGTTCAAGGCCCAGGAGCAGGACCGGAAGTCACGGCCGGTGGCGCGTTTGCTGACCTGCTTCGTTTGACCCAGTACCTAGGAGCGAGCCTGTGAAAGCCACAGCTTTTGCGCCAGCGACAGTCGCGAATGTCGGGCCGGGATTTGATATTCTGGGCTTTGCCGTCGAGGGCAAAGGCGACACCGTCACAGTCGAGACCTCGGCGACTCCTGGGATTCGTCTGAAAATCGACGGGCCTGGCTCGGAAGTCATCCCCCTTGAACCCGAGGGCAATACCGCCACCGCGGGCCTTTTGGCCTTGTTGGCCGAGATCGACTACCCCGGTGGGCTGGACGTTCATATTCAAAAAGGCATCCCGATTGGTTCGGGTTTGGGAGGGTCAGCCTCGAGCGCGGTCGGCGGAATCGTCGCAGCCAACGCCGCGCTTCAGACGAATTTAAGCCAGTCCGAAATGCTGGGTTACGCACTTATCGGTGAAGCCGTCGCCAGCGGTGATGCACATCCCGACAATGCGGCACCTTGCCTGTATGGCGGATTTACGTTCGCAAAATTGATGCACAAAACCACAGGTCGTTTAGGACCGGAAGACCTCTGCATTCGCATGATTCCTGTTCCAGAAGACCTCGAAGTCGTGTTGATCAATCCCGCCGTTCGTGTGGATACCAAAGCCGCCCGCGAGGTACTCCCGGACTCGTTCGAGCGAGGCCTTGTGGTGGCCCAGACGGCGAATCTGGCGCGACTGCTATGTGCGGCCTACGAAAATGACCGGGAGTCCTTTGGCGACGCCTGCAGCGACCTGCTGATTGAACCCTACAGAAAGACCCTGATTCCGATTTTCGAAAAGGTCCGGAAGACCTGCATCATGGCAGGAGCTCTGGCTTTTAATATCTCCGGGTCTGGGCCGACGATGTTTGTCATCGTTCGAAAAGGCGACGGCGCGCGTGTCGTGGCCGCCGTGTTGAATGCCTACAAATCCGAACCTTATCCCGTCGAAGCCTGGGTCTCCCAAATAGGGGTTCAAGGCGCAAGGATTTTGCCATGAAATTTCGCAGCACCCGAAATGCCTCACCGTTGCTTGGCCTGAGCGATGCCTTGCGGCAGGGACTTGCCCCTGACGGTGGACTTTATGTTCCCGAGTCGATGCCACTTTTTGCGACCGGAGACTCCGACACGGCCAATTTTCAAGAGATCGCCCGAATGGTGTTGGCGCCGTTTTTTGAAGGCGACGTCTTAGAGCCTCATCTGGGCCGTTTGGTTGATGACGCGTTCAATTTCCCGGTTCCATTGATCGATATCGGGCATGGCACCAGCCTGCTTGAGCTTTTTCATGGCCCTTCGGCGGCCTTCAAAGATTTTGGGGCAAGGTTCCTGGCCAGTGCCATTTCTGATTTGGAAGTGAAGTCGGAAAAACCACTGACTATTTTGGTGGCGACCTCGGGAGACACAGGTGGGGCGGTGGCCGCAGCCTTCTGGCGCAAACCCGGCGTGAACGTCGTGGTGCTCTATCCCGAGGGCAAAGTGTCCGCACGCCAAGCACACCAGCTAGGTTGTTGGGGAGATAATATCCAGACCTTTGCCGTGCGCGGTGTTTTTGACGATTGCCAACGCATGGTCAAAGAGGCGTTTTCCAGCGAAAAATGGCATGCGGCGCTGCGCCTCTCGTCTGCGAACAGCATCAATATTGGGCGCCTTCTGCCGCAGGTCACCTATTACGCCGCGGCTTCGCTTTGGTACGTCGCGCGCCACGGAGTCGCTCCTGGTTTTGTGATTCCGAGTGGAAATGTGGGCAATGCCACGGCCGCTGCCTGGGCGCGCGAAATGGGCTTTCCTGTTCGAGAAATTGTTTTTGCAGCCAACGCCAATCAACCGCTGACGAACTGGCTTTCGAGCGGGAAATACACACCGAAAAAAACCATCCCGACACTCGCAAATGCTATGGATGTCGGCGCACCCAGCAATATGGAGCGTCTTTTGGACCTCTACCCGACTCGCCCGGATTTCGCCCGCGCGGTATCGATCGACGATAAATTAATTCAGGAAACAATCCGCAACGGCGAAGAAAAATGGGGACAAGTATTTTGCCCTCATACCGCCTGCGCCATCGCTGCTCGCGAGATCGTAGGTGGCGACCACTGGATCGCAGTCGCAACAGCCCATCCTGCCAAATTCGAGACCGTAGTTGAGCCACTCATTGGGCACGCCGTCGGCGTACCCAATGCGCTTGCCGAACTCCTAAATCGCCCCGCCCACGCCGACCTCATCGACGCCAACGTCGAATCGCTCGCCGCCGCGCTGTCGGTGAGCAATGAGCGGTGAGCAGCTGGCAGTGAGCGGTGAGCAGCTGGCAGTGAGCAGTGAGCGGTGAGCAGCTGGCGGTGAGCAGCTGGCAGTGAGCTGACGGTGTGATTAATTGGCCGTCCTGGCTGCTGCCTAATATAATTTCGGCAGCAAATCACCGTGTCTGGCTTGTGATTTGGTAAGCCGGTTTTCACTCATTGATATGTTAGGTTTTTGTTTTGCCCGATTCAGGACCGCAAATGCATCCCAATGAAGAAATAATCCACGCATTCTACAAGGCATTTGGCCAGAAAGACGCCGCTGGGATGATCACGCACTACCACCAAAACGCGCGATTTTCGGATGCGGTTTTTCCAAACCTCGATGGGGACGGAGTTCGGGCCATGTGGACGATGCTTTGTGAAGCTCCGGCTTTGAAGATCGAGGTCTCCGAGGTTCAGGCCAACGACCAATCCGGCTCAGCCCGTTGGGACGCCTGGTACACGTTCTCGGCGACCGGACGAAAAGTTCATAATATCGTGCACGCCAAATTCGAGTTCGAAGACGGCAAGATCAAAGTCCATAACGACGTCTTCGACTTCTATCGGTGGTCAAGACAGGCGCTTGGTGCGCCGGGCGTGCTCTTGGGCTGGACCCCGATGATTCGGTCCAAAGTTCAAAAGACCGCAGCGTCACGTTTGGCGGCGTGGCGAGCCGGTCAGGACCTCTGAAACGTTTTGACCGGCCGTGTCATCGAGCACGGCTTGGGCAGCGAGCAACATGCTCGTCGCAATGCCGGGCTGGAGCCCGGCGGACCCAGCACAAGGCCGGGCTGGAGCTCGGCGGACCAAGCACAATGCCGGGATGGAGCCAGGCGGACCAAGCGCGGATCAGGTATTCACAAAAAACCAGGTATTCCCTTACGAGAGTGGTCCGGCTATAGACGCATCTTGGGCAACGAACCAATGTGCTGGAGACGCGAATGAAATGGATTTTTAGATTGGCGATGATGGGTACGCTAGGCATGGCAGCTTGTGCTGATGATACAGCAAACCCAACGGCCGACGCCGGTTCTGACGCGCGAATCGAGACGACTCTGGATTTGGGAACGACAACTGACGCGGCGAACGACATCAACACTCAGGTCGATGACGCGGGCATGGATGCGACCGAAGACGTCGGTGCAGACACCGGGACGGAAGTCTGTTGGCCAGCTCCTTCGGCCAATCGAACCCGTAAGCTCGTCGTTTCGCGGCCCTATGACGAAGACGCGATGGCATCGGGTCTATTTGTGATTCAGGACGTCGCGCTCGATGGCACGTTGTCGCCTCCAAGTGGGCAATTCACGCTGAGCCGGACCTCAGGCGGCAAAATCCAATTCACGCCCGACGGTTCAGTGGGTTATGTGCGGCTGGACGACGGCAAAATTGGTGCATTCCGGATTCTGGCCGACGGATCGACCGAAATCGTGCATCAGGCTTTCGCGGCCAGCGAGTACGTCTCCGAAATCGTGATCGCCCCTGATGGCCAGTATTTGTACATGCTGACCGTCGGCTTCCGAAACGTTTCCGGCGGGATTTACCGCGCAAAAATAGATTGTAAAACCGGCGAGTTGACGGACGAAGGATTAATGACGCCTGCCAAATTAGCCTACGGAATGGAATTCGTTTCACCGACGCGGGCTTTCGTAGAATCAGTTGATATTGCCGACACCGAGGTCCCTGGCCACGTCCATGAAATCACGGTGGGCGATACGATCACCCGCGTCGCCGGAAGTGCGTTCACAGGCGAAGACGTTGGGCTGGGTGGATTTGCTGTGACGCCAGACGCGAAATTCGCGATCGTTGGTGATAACGGTCTTTTCAGCACGCACAGCATCAGCGTCGTTTCGCTGCTGAATGGAATTTCCTCCGTACAGAATTTCCCCGTTGAAGATCCGCAGGATATTGCGGTTTCACCGTTTAATAATGCGGCGATTATTTTGTCCCTCGAGGGCGATAAACTCGAAATTTACGACGTCGACACCTCGAAAAATGAGCCGCTGACTTTCCGTTCTAATTTGGCGACCGCCGCACCCGTGTTGCTGCCTGCTGACTTGGTCATGGTTCGACAAGGTGATTTGGAAGGCCACGCCTACATCGCTGAAAACGTCGCGATTCGGCATCTTGTCTTCCGACCATCAGGCACGGTCGAGGACTTGGGCCTGACCTCGAATGGTGCGGGATTGACAGGCATCAGCGGCGCCATTGGCGTACAACCGTAGTCAGTGAGCGGTGAGCAGTGAGCGGTGGGAAGTTTGGTGCGTGAGCGGGCTGCTTTTGGCGTAACTTTGTTTGCCTATTGTAGGTCGCAATGCCGGGCTGGAGCCCGGCGGACCAAATCGCATGCGGGCAAGATGCCCGCGGACCAAGCGCAATGCCGGGCTGGAGCCCGGCGGACCAAATCGCATGCGGGCAAGATGCCCGCGGACCAAGCGCAATGCCGGGCTGGAGCCCGGCGGACCAAATCGCACCAATCACAAATCACAGAGCCAGATCGGCTCGAACATCGGTGGTGTAGGCCTCGGCTAAGCTAGCGGCCAAAGCCGTCGTAGCGTCGTCGATGCGGTCGGGGGCTTGGATCTGAATGACGACATAATAATCGCCTTTCTTTTTCCCGCGATGAACGCCCTTTTCTTTCAGGCGTAATTTAGCGCCTGAATTAACGCCGGCTGGAATCGAGACTTTGAAGTCTCCGTGCGGTGTGGGGACGTCCAATTTAGCGCCCACGATGGCTTCTGGCATCGTGACTGGAAAATCCAAATAAAGATTTAGTCCTTCACGACGAAGCAGTGGGTGTGGCTTCACTTTCAACGTCAAAATCAGGTCACCTGCTGAACCCTTGGGAGCTTGGGGCGGCGCCGCTTGGCCCTGCCCTTTCAGACGGAGGCGGTCGCCGTCGTCGGCCCCCTGAGGAATGCGAACTTTGACGTTGCGCCCACCAATGGTCAGCTCCATCTCGGCGCCGTTGACGGCGGTCATGAAATCGAGGTCCAGCGCCGCTTCGAGGTCCTGACCTTTCATCGGCCCCGAAGGAAATCCGCCAAAATCGGAATAACCCGAGGTGTCGTAAGGGCTGCGCCCACCAAAAATATTGCCAAATAGGTCTTCGAAATTCGCGCCACCTTGAGGCTGACCACGACCGCGGCTGTTTCCGCCTCTTGGTCTGCCGCCCGTTTGTTGCCAACGGGCGTACTCTCGCGCTTGTTCAACGTTAAAACCGTCGCGAAGCCCGTCGTTTCCAAATTCGTCGTAGAGCTTTCGTTTTTCAGGGTCGCTCAAGACCTCAAAAGCCACGGAGGCCGCCTTGAAGCGCTCTTCGCGAACAGCGTCGTCGGGGTTTAGATCGGGATGGTTGTCGCGCGCAATCTGCCGATACGCTTTCTTAATCGTAGCGTCGTCGGCGGTGCGGCTGACCCCCAGAGTCTTGTAGTAATCTGCTTCCATGATAGTCCGGGAAAGAACTTACTCGAATGTAGGTTCAACCCAACCTTTGCCAAGGTTTTCGCTGTTTCTTCCTTGACGACCGATCGACCAGCCCGAGGTCGGGACTGCGCCGTTGGGGTCTGGCACCTTGCCTTGACCCTTTTCGTGCAGGACCACTCCAAAAGCCGCTCCACCGATCGGCAGTCCGATGCCGTTAGGCACGTAGCCGAGCAAACCGAGCAAATGCGCGTGGTTTCCGAGTTTTGCAGCTGCGGAGTCGAGGCCCTCGACCCATTTCGCCAACTTCGCTTCGTAGGCTTTCAATTCAACGACAATCGCCTGACCAGCCTGGCCGTCAGCCTCCGCGCGTGTCTTGCAATTGCGGAAGAGGCCCTTCAAAAGCGCCCAGCCGCGTTGCGTGGAATCGTGCAGGCTGCGCTCGTTCTTGAAACATGCCTGAACTTTTTCGTCGGTGCGCATCATCGCCAACAAGCGGAACGCCTGAGCAATAGCGGTCGTGGTGTGGTCCATCGCGTGAATATTTGCACCCGTTGCAACGGCAATCACATCGGCAGCAAGCTTGGTGCGCAGATTCGCTTTAACCGTCTGTGCCCACATCTCCAACTCGCTGATCGCGACATGAACACTGTGGTCAGCGATTCGATTTTCCTCGGCACCTAGGTACTTGATCCAGAGCGCTTCACCCTGGTGGGCGAGGTCATGGGCGACGCCCATCTGTTCCTTCGAGAAACCGGCCTTCGCAAGCAACTGTCCGAGCTCTGCGCTGTCATGAAATCCAGCGTCGGCGGCGACGACGTGTCCGAGCAAATGATGAAATGAGGCTGCCATAAAAACCCTGTGTTTCGGCTTGATCTTCAGGCGCGGGAGCATAGCCAACCCATGGGCCTCTGTACAGCGTGCCGAAGGGTGTCTACAACCAGTTTTCAAGATCGAAGCCAAGACTTCCCGGGGCAGCGCGATGAAAATCCGATTATTGGCCATTCTAGTCATTCTTGCGGGGTGTAAACCCGCTCCAACATCACAATCAAAGGATAGTTTCGTCAAACCTGCAAACCTGTGGCCCTGGACCGCAACATTTGTAGACACGCCGTTTAAAAACCCTGAGATTCTAAATTACGGCGAAGTCCTAGAGTTGCTGCCCTCGGACATCATCGATCATCATATTGCACGGGTGGATCAAGACTGGGTCTATGATTTTGACCTCCTCATGGGCGGACCGGCTAAAGGTATAAAGCAGGGTGTGGTCAATCCCGGGTCGCCACGTTTCATCGTGTCCAACGGCACGCTGACGGCAGTGCGTGGTGAAGGCAAAATCACGATCGTGGACGACAAACGCCAAATTCTCTCAGAATTTGATGCGCCAACCGTCCTCTGGGCTCGCGGAGCGACGGAACAGGCCGCTATGGCTTGGGATAAAGACGCCTTATGGGTGCTCACGGGTGATTCTGTTCTGCGTTGGGAAGCTGGGGTCGTGGCAACGTTGCTGAAACATGACCACGTCATCCGTCGGGTCGCTCTTTTGTCCGGAAGCCTATCCTTCGAACACGACGGCGGCTGGACTGTGATCTGGCAGAAGGGCTCGCGCGAAGTCTCGGGGCCAGGCGAATTCACGTTTGTCTGGTTGAATTCGGCACAAACCCAGATTTGGCGCAAATCGGCCGACAGCGTGTCGTATGCAACGGTAGACGACACTCAAGATCTGGTCTTCTGCCAAGCCGAGGGCCTGCAGGACGCCGACAGCATTTTTGTCCGCGATGATCGGATGTTGGCACAATGGTGGCCCTCGGAAGCATACTGGCTTTCGGACTACGCCAAAGCCGCATGGTTAAAGGCCGACGGCGAACCTGGCGAGCAATTCACGTGGGGCGCATCGTGGCCTCAAACCGTCGAAAATAGTGGAGGGCTAACCGGCCTCGGAGGCACGCCATCCGCACTATGGAGCCATGCGGACAACGAAACCAAAATATTGCTGAATTCGGCCGCTTCAGGGGGCGTATTTTTTGACGGCAAAACGATCGTCCGTCGGGTCGGAAATATTCTGCAACGCCTCGGAACAGAGCAGCCCTCAAAGGTTTTTGACCTGCGGGTGATTCGCCAAATCAAATGCTCGGGAAATATCTGCCTGGCGCTTGGACGCGAGGGCGCCCTTGACCGCATTGACCTGCAAGCAAAGACCCGCGAAACCATCCTCTTTATCCACACTGGCGAAACTCTGCCGCCAATTCTGTCATTTACTCAAACCGCGACCGTCTTATGTGAGCCTCGATGCATCACCAAAACGGGTGATTTTGTGTCAGGGATGGCCGAGCTTGATGTCCAGACGGGCGCGGTCACTGCGCAACCCAATCAAGAGTCATTGGCCAAGGGCGTCATAGCCCAGCGGATATTTAACCACCCCGCCGGCATCCAGATCGCGATTTCCGAGTTGGAAAGAGCCCCACACAAATTAAACCGTCCACCGCGGTTTTTTCAGATCGACCTGCAAGGGATCAAAAACGGGACGATCACCCCTTCGGAGTGGACGCTGGCCGACGCCAAACGCGCCTATTTTGCCACAACAAAGACGCTGGAGAGTCGTGGCGACTCAAATTTCGCCGTCGAAGTCATGGACGCCCATAATCTAGTTGCTTCGACCGGCGAAAACGGCCCCACCCTGATGCATCTTCAGGGAAGAGGTCCGAGTACAAAGCTGTTTATTCGTGACTCAAATTCAGGCGCCGTCATTTCTGAGTTTTCGGCACCGGGCATTTCTGCATTCGACATGGTGAACGGCCGCATATTCTATGCACTTGAAGACGGTCGGCTGGTGCTCGCCGATCTCTGAGAGGCAACGGCCTTGCCTCAATTAGTGCAAATCGCTATGTATGCGCCGTGTATCCCACAGAGATTTGACGCATCCAACGCGTGTCTCTTCCAAGGAACAGGAGAATCATGGCTTCCTCGCTCGCAGAAAAATTGCCCACGTTTATGAACACTGGGCTTCCGCTCTTTTCAGACCTTCCCTACAAGGTCCGAGATCTCTCGCCGGCCACCGTTGCATTTGGCCGCAAAGAAATTGAACTTGCCGAGCACGAGATGCCAGGCCTGATGGCCTTGCGCGAAGAATTTAAGGGCAAAAACCCTCTTAAAGGCGCACGCATCACCGGTTCGTTGCACATGACGATTCAGACGGCCGTCCTCATCGAGACTCTCGTTGAGCTTGGCGCGGAAGTTCGTTGGGCATCCTGCAATATCTTCTCGACGCAAGACCACGCAGCAGCAGCTGTCGCAGTCGGCCCGAACGGAACCGCAGACAAACCAGCTGGCGTTCCAATTTACGCATGGAAAGGCGAAAGCCTTGAAGAGTATTGGTGGTGTACGTTCCAGGCACTGAACTGGGGCGGAAAGGGACCAAACCTGATCCTCGACGACGGCGGCGACGCCACACTTTTGGTCCACAAAGGCCTTGAGTACAACAACTCAGGCAAGGTGCCTGCTCCCTCAAGCACCGAAATTCACGAGATGCAGTGCATCTTGACTCTTCTGACTGATCTTCAGGCCGCAAACGGCGAGTACTGGAAGGGTGTCACTCCTGCGATTCGCGGAGTCAGCGAAGAAACCACCACCGGCGTTCACCGTCTGCTCCAGATGGCTGAAGACGGCGAGTTGCTTTTCCCAGGCATCAACGTCAACGACTCGGTCACCAAGTCGAAATTCGACAACCTCTACGGCTGCCGTCACTCGCTCATCGACGCCATCATGCGTTCGACGGACGTCTTGATCTCGGGCAAGCGCGCTTTGGTTTGCGGATACGGCGATGTGGGCAAGGGCTCGGTGGAGTCACTTCGTGGACAGCACGCTCGCGTTGCGATCACCGAAATCGACCCGATCTGCGCACTGCAGGCCTCGATGATGGGCATCGACGTGATCACGATCGAAGACGCCATCAAGGCTGATTTCGACGTTTACGTCACCGCCACCGGTAACTTCAACATCATCACTGCCGACCACATGAGCCGCATGAAGCATAACGCTATCGTGTGCAATATCGGCCACTTCGATAACGAAATCGATATGGCTGGCATGGAGAAATTGGCCAAAGAAGGCAAGGTCGAGAAAATCGAGATCAAGCCACAAGTCCACGAATGGAAGTTCAAGAGCGGTCACTCGGTGATCATTTTGGCTGAAGGTCGTCTTGTGAACTTGGGTTGCGCCACTGGCCACCCAAGCTTGGTGATGTCGGCTTCGTTCACCAATCAGGTGCTCGCGCAGATCGAACTTCACAAGAATGCTGAAGCTTACGGCAAGTCTGTCGTCACGCTTCCTAAGCACCTTGACGAAAAGGTCGCTCGACTCCACCTGGGCAAATTTGGTGCTAACCTGACCGAGCTCACTAAGACTCAGTCAGATTACATTCACATCCCAGT
>CAYMYJ010000089.1:0-12349 GCA_964394615.1 uncultured Bradymonadales bacterium
GGGTCGTCAAAATGGCGTTGAGCCCGAGCCAGGGTTTTGCGATGTCGCCAAACCCCATCCCGACCGAAATTACTTTCGATAATTTCACGCATTTAATCACGATGAACGACGGCCTCTTCTGGAGGCAGCTCTTCAATTCCGTCGCCATCAGCCTGGCCACCACCGTGATCGGTGTCGGGCTGGCGTGCACGGCCGCTTACGCGTTTTCTAGATTCAGATTTCCAGGCCGAGAAGCCGGCCTTGCCTCGCTTTTAATCACCCAAATGTTTCCGGGGGTGGTCATGGCCATCCCGCTTTATATTTTGCTTGATAAAATCGGAATGCTTAACTCGTTGACCGGCTTGGTTTTGGTCTATTCGACCTCGTCGATTCCGTTTTCGGTCTGGATGCTCAAAGGCTATTTCGACACCATCCCCAAAGACTTGGAAGAAGCCGCAGTCATGGACGGCGCCAGCCAATGGGTGATTTTCACCAAAATCATCCTGCCCTTGGCCCAGCCCGCGATCGTGGTCACAGCGCTCTTCAGCTTCATGACCGCCTGGAACGAATTCATCCTCGCCGCAACCTTCCTCTCCGACGACACACAGTTCACGCTGCCCGTCGTTCTGCAGCGCTTTGTCGGCGATTACAGCACCCAATGGGGCTACTTCGCTGCCGGCGCCATCATCGTGTCACTGCCCGTTGTGGCGCTCTTCTTCAAACTGCAAAAATATCTGGTGGGCGGACTCACAGCCGGCGGCGTGAAAGGCTAGACGGTTGGCAGTGAGCGGTGAGCGGTGAGCGGTGAGCGGTGAGCGGTGAGCAGTGAGCAGTGAGCAGTTTGCTACCGCCACGTGGAGCGAATTGCGATTGATCCGCCAGGCTCCAGCCTGGCATTGCAACTGGCGGCCGGTCTCAGATTACGCTGCGACCGCTGCATTTAGTCTTTCGAACATCCGTCTCGCAAGCACTCGCAAGGCTCATGTCCTGCATCGTCGTCTGCTTCTTCTGCTGGTCTAAAAAAACTCCAGTCGCCATCAACGACGGTCTCTGGCCATTCGAAGTCGAAATCTTTGGACACGTCGACGACGGTTAACGCCGAGCCACTCATCTTCACGGCATGACCATTAAGCCAGGTCCCCCAATTATCACCCCAGGCTAGCTGACGACGGGTCGTGATATCGAGGACGGCAGACCATTTTTGGGCCCCAATGGCGACCAAATGACCGTCCGGCGAGACGTCTACAGGCGAGAACATACCCGCGTACTCTAAGTCGATCTTCGTCTGCATCTTCGCAACGACCTCAAGGCTAGGCAATTTGCGGCTGACCAAGGTCACGGTGCCCGCTTTTTCGTCAATCTCTCTGCAAACAAAAACTGCCCCCGTGCTCGAGATCGCGCACTCCGCTTCGGTCTCAAACAAAGGGGTCTTAAAACCCGCACTGCTGACGATCGTGCTGATGTCGGGTGTCATGTAATCTTTGATTCCCTTAAGCAAAGCGTATTTACCATCACCGGAAAACTCAGCCCCAAAGAAAATTGTTGGCGTTTTGTCTGGTGATTCTAGGGGCTCAGAGGTTCCTAAAGTGCCGTCATAAAGTCGTACCCCTGTCAGCCAACCCACCATGAACTGATCGTCATTGGGCCCCGGTTCAATCCAGCGCACAGGTCCTCCGGCTTCCTTTTTCTCGAGCTCTCCGCTCGCCGAAAAATAGAGCAGTCCATATCCCGCTGTTGCGACCACAAAACGTCCATCCTTAAGTCGCTGAACGGCTCCACCGTCACCCGTACCATCACCACTAAAATTTCCAGAAAACCTCAACTTCGGCGGAAGAGTGAGCCGTATCGACGACCCTGAAGATTCGATGACCTCAATCGCGGGCGGGTAATCATTCACCGATCGCGCAACCACGCCGCCGTCGGCCGTCGTCACCAAATACCAATCCCATTCGACCTCTGATTTGCCGATAACCTCACCAGTTTTCGGATCGATACGCGCCAACACATGGGAATCGACATCGGTATCGTTACCAAGATACAGAAGCTCGCCGTTTGCGGTGAATTCTAGCGATCTAGAATAGCTAAGGTTTTCAGGGGGAATCGCCTTCCCAGGCAGGCCAACCGGATACACATTGAGTCCAGACCACCCATCTTGTGCTATATACTGGCCATCCCAAGATAGGGCCATCGCGTCGGCGATTTTGGCCTCTGGCGGCAGGTCAACATCCTGGGCAGACCCATCAATCAAGCTGTGCACGCGCCAACCATTTTCGTGGGGCAATAAGATCCAATCATTTCCGCCCATCAAACGCACTCGAATGGAGCTTTCATCAGCGCCGAGCGCACGCACGTCAAAGCGTTGTTTTATGGCGCCCGAAGCAAAATCGAACACACGGACTTCGTCACCACAGTACGTGCCCAGCCACTTGCCTCCAGGTGACACGAACGGAGCAGTACAACAGTTCTTTGTCACATCAGGGACCTCCCACACCTCATCGTCGTTCTGATCGAGGACCAGATATCGAACTTCGCCATAGGGTTGCCGCTCTCGCACAGCGACTCGGGATCCGTCTTGCGACGCGCCATAGAACTGGTCGATGTCGCGGGCATGGATTTTCCATTGCATGCCGGCCTTGGCTTTGGTCGGCGAGGCTGGAAGCGGCTTTGAAGTCGCACAGGCCGCAGCAGTGCAAACGACCAAGGCAAACAAAACGTAGCGCATAACGACTCCTAAAGTAGGAGAACCGTATAGTTCTGCCTCATCAGCGCCACAAGGATAAGTCCACCGCAGGCATCAACGAACATCAAAATGTGTTATGAAGGGCTCTTTATCATCATGATCCAGAATGGCTATGACCAAAGAACAACGAGCCCAAGAATGGCAGACTGTGGCGCAGGCTTGTGCACGCACCACACGCGCAGCGCCCTCCAAGAGTGGCGCAATCGTCTTCACACTCTTATCGATTTTCAGTCTCGTCATCGGAGTCTTAGGGCTCGCCGCGCCGTATTTGTTTGAGGCAACAAAGGCACAATTTAAAACGTTATTTATTCTGGGTTGGGTGCTTATAGGACTGGCTTTCCTAATGGCGCTGTTCGCCGTTGTCATGATTCGAGCAGGTAGGCGCGCGGCTGCCCGAATAGCGACGTTTGCGCAAGCCGTCCAAGCGCGACAAGGCCGCATGTTGACTGGCCTAGAACTAGCTCAGTGGCTCACCCAGTATTGGGACGATACGTATCCACAGCAGTCATTTCTTGCATCATCTGAGGTCTGTCGGGCGACGTTCCAGATGGGTGGCGTTCCGGTACTCGTGGACCATACGCCAGACGGTTATAATATGTCGCAGCATCAACCAAATCTGTGGTGGGCACGCGTGAGTGTGGTTGCTGGTCCCTATTCAAACGTTCACGTGAATCCCGAACATCCTGATGTCGCTCCCATTTACGCGCGTGGGTACGCGGTCAAGCTCGGGCCTGGCGGGCTAATGGCCATTGGAACGTCCAAGGTCACGTCGGCGCGACTTCAATACTTGGACCAGATCTTTGACGTTGCGACCGAACTTGTGAAACTGACAAAATTAATCGATGCCAAGACCGCAGATTCGCACGGAATCCCGTTGCTGCTCGCGTGGGACGACGCCGCGATTGCTGCGGCTCATCAGGCAGCGGCAAAGCAGTCTAGCAGGCTCGCGATCGTGTTTCTGGTTATACTCGTGGTCATCACAATCGGAAGCTGGATCGCCTCGATCGCCTTTTAGTTGAACCCGCAATCCGTGTGCGTTCGATTCAGCTCAAGTTAGCCTTGATCTTTAAATCGGCCCACACCAACGAGTGGTCGCTGGTGCCCTGAAGCCGAACATCATCATCAAAGCCTGTTTCGACGACATTCCAATGCGACGAAACCAAAACATGGTCGAAGAATCGACTTTTTCCGAGGACTTCATGCGTTGTGTGCCATGCCGCAGGGCCATCTGTGGCGCGGACGGCATGCATCAAGTCTACCGCTGGCTCACGCCCCAAGATCGAACGAACGCCATCGATCCAACGTTGTCGGGGAAAACGCCGACCACACTTGCCCCTCATATTTCCATTCGAGGACCAGTGCCCGTCTTTTGTGGCCTTCATCGCAAACGGAATCACGGTCCCATCTTCCATAATCAGTCGAGGCTCATTGAAGTCGCCCATGACCACTGTCGGACCGGTATGGACGTTGGGATCGAGCGCGTCGGCCAGAGCCTCGAACGTCTCGATCTTGACCCATCCATTTCCGCTACCGTTCGGGATATGTGCACCGATGATAACGACTTCCGTTTCATCACAGCTTGCGATCACGCGAATCAATGACTGTTTCCAAGGAAGACCGGGTGCCCAGTCGGACTCGTCAAGCGTCAGCGGGAAGCGTGACGCGACCAGGTTCCCGTGGCGAACGGTCGACGAGCCAATCACGCCACCATAAGCGACCGCAGACCAACCAAGCCGCATCAGACCCGCCATCAGGTCTTCGTGGATGTCCCCTTTCCAGGCAACTTCTTGGAGCACGATGATGTCGGGGGATGATGCCTCGATGGCCGCAAGAATTGCGCGTTGGCGCTTCGCGTTGATTCCATTATTCCCTCTGATATTCCAGCTTGCGACTCGCATATCGACTCTTGGGTTCAGCCTTTAGAGATCCGATTCAATTCAATAAAATCCTGAATCAATGTGTCCATAAAAACCGCTGTATCTTGATGAGATAATTCAAAATAATTCAAAAGCTCGAATCGAAAAAAATGGGGTCGATCCCAGCCTGAGACTTCATCTTCAGTCATAGGGAGATTATGAATGATGTTGATTTCACAAGCCGCAGCAACGGGTTGCTCCTCATGCAGCAGGCTTCTAACTCGCGATAACTGCAGCCTGCGAGTACCAGCGAAAACCGCCCCGACTTCCGCCTCGAGGTCGTCCAACATTTCGAAAGCCTCCCTCGGAATCACGCCGCGCGACAGCGCATTCCGTAGGGGTAAGAGATTCATATCCAACATTAAAAGACCCACAAATTACGCCGCAAGATTCACCGTGCATGCACCAACAATACACTTGAACCCGCCCACGAGTCGTCGTCGCGATATTCGATTACCAACGCTGGCCAATTCCCGAAACAAATGACGCTAAGATTTCGAGAACCTTCGTTGATGAAGTGACGAAGAGCTTCCTCGATTTCCTCCGCCCCAAACACAGGGACCGTGGGTTCCTTTAACGCCTCAGGCGTAAATCGAACTTCAACGGTCATTTCTGGGCTTCGCGCTCTTGCAGACGCTCATCAAGGCGCTGCAATACATCATCAGCTGAGAGGTAGTTTCCGGTCTCTGCAGCGTTAGCTCGCGCAGCTAAGCCGCGTGCTAAGAAAGCCGCCTTCAGTTTCCGATTGCGGATCTCCAGGATCACAGCCTGCTCAAGCAAATTGGAAAGACTTTCACCCTCATTCAAAACAGCTTCCGCCTCCGCTCGAAATTCCGGTGTGCCCCTCAAGGTCGGCAGACTTGCAGATTTCATCTCAGAGCTCCATGAAGTCGCTCGCAAATGCGTTACAAAATCATTTTCGAGGATGGGTGGATTGATGTCGACGAAAAAGGGTCGACAACAAAAGGGATCGCGCCGACCAAACGGTTGGAGGCCTGATGCGGTCCGGCATAACGACGTCAAACCAATCAACGTCCCCGCAACGCAAGTGAAACATCCACGACATTCAAGAATTCACGAAAATAGGCCGACACGTCGGCCAATAAATCCGAGTTATTTTCTCCATACACAAATTGGCTCACGGCAATTGAACCGACGCTGTCTGGCGCATGAAATCGGGCGCGATACACTTCTAACGCCTCAACGGCCCTTGTGTTTCTATCATGGACAAAATCAGCAAAACGTTTTCCGAAGCTATGCAGTGCGCTGTGGTTCCGGACGATATAATATGCATCATAATCGTCCTTATTTTTACCGCGTTTACCCATCGCCAGCCCTTTCAACACCAAATATGCAGCTGGACCGCAAACCTTGATCTGTTGAGTGGTCTGAGCCCCATCAAGGGTCGTGCCTTCTATCTCGACACGCACAAAATCGATATGTGCGAGTTCCGCGCCCGGAATAATCGTAGCGCCAAAATTGGCTTCCAAGTGTTTCGTTGAGCCGGGTTTATCGCTTTCATCCAATGGTGGCATCAAAAAGTCGAGCTTTAATCCTTTGTACGTCCAACGTTGAGGAGTTGGATTACTATTCTGATTAACGTCCTGGACAAACCCTGCTTGATGCAGTTGCTCGGAAATAGCCATGTATTTTTCGTCATCCAAAATAGAAACGGAGAACGCCAAGTCGAGATCTCTAGTCCCAACATGACGTTCTATACTGGCCTCACCGTCCACATTGATGCCGAGCAGAAGGGTTGGAACATAGCCACCGATAATGACGATCTCTTCCATCAAATTGCCGAGTTGAGCAGCTACCGTTAGACATCCTGCTTTGACAAGCTCCGTGTCCTCGCCACGATACTCGGATGCATGACGGGGTGTTGTCATCACTGCCTCCAATGGAAACTATCGCGCAAGACTTCGGCCGCTTCCTCAGATCGCTCAGGATGGGCCAAGACGTCCAAATACGCTTGAACAGGATGGACACATAAGATCGAGTCCACGGCCGTCTTTCCTGCAAACACGCCCTCATCGTTTGGAATCACGAGCCAGACATTTGCCCCAGCGTTTCCCTCACGAAAACCTGCGGCCTTTTTCCACGCTTCAGACGGCGCACTTTCAACATAAAAAGTCGTTGTTCGAAAGTTCGCAAATTTTGTCATTTGCCAAGCAGCAGCGAGCCCGGTTGCAGCATATTGCCCAGGGAGGTCGGCTAAGGTTTCTTGGAGCTTCGGAAGCAATTCGACACCAGAACGCGCCGCGATCGTTCCCTTAATCACTCGATGACCAAAAAAGTCGTATCGTTCGCGCCATGCCTCCAAGAGCAGCTCTGGATCGCGTGGCCGCACGCCCCCATCGGAATGCCGTTCGAGCAGTCTGTCGTCCTCCAATCGATTGACAATCTTGCTCGTATAACCGGGTCCAAGACCAGTCAGTTCGGCAATCTTAGCCTGGAGCAAATATCGAGACGGCTCCATAAGTAGTTGGCGAGCGACCCGAGAACTCTTCGCGGCAAACACATTGGCGTGCCGACCTGACCTTAAGAACGCATTCGAATTCCCACCGACATGAATGAAAAGCTTTGGCCCCCTAATCTTTGCATTTCCCGATAGGTCTACCCACGAGACATTGGCGGCCTCACAAAGACGGCGCCCGGTTTCTCCCATAAATGGGACCACCACCAGTGGTAGCGCCCTTGGAAGCCTGACCTCCGCGAGCTTCTTGATCGCGATCGAGACACTTGGCGTATCGCCGCGGGAAAGGAGCAGTCCAATAAATGGAACACCACTGACCGCAAGAGCAAAACTCGTCGGCTCGTCCTTCAACGGATTCTTGTTCGAATTCACTTCAACTAGGTCTGCCCCAAACCAAGTCGATATAATGCCTTCGGTCTGCTGTAGTGCTTCAAGTGTGGTCGGAAAATCAGATGACATTCATGCCTCCATGTTCACTTTATACCGAATGTTGAACAGCTGTTCAACTTTGCTATTAGAGTCAACATTCACTAAATGGCACAGGTTGAACACGCGTTAAACTGTGGCTGTTGAGTAAACTCGACGAACTAGAAGCCCGTCGATCGACCTCACAAACCAAGGCAGGAAGCCTACAAACCCAGTTTGTGGCGCGAAGGAACGGAGGCTCCACAAATTCTCACCGACCGGCGTTGGAGGCGAAAGGCATCCGGCAAGCATTTCCATATCCCGATCTATGGGCCGTTGGGCTCGTTCCGGGAGGTCGGTATTTACAATAGACAGACGATTCCGGACGAAGGACAAAATATCCTGTCGTCCTATTACCCCGAACAAATTTTCTTATTTTGGAAGCTCTAAATGAAACGATTCGGACCTCTGATACTTACGCTGAGCCTTGTTTTATCAGCGAGTCGAGCGTGGGCGGAAGACGAGCCATGGGATCACGACTACTTTCTGGAAAGGTCCTATTTTGTGGTCTATCCGCTCTTTCTTCTGGGTGGGGAGAAAACGCTTCCCATCATCGTAGAGGGAAGCCTCACTCCGAATGTTTTCTTTTACTCGAATCTCCGAGATTTAGGTCTGAGCGCAGGTTGGGCGTTCTCACTCTCATTGGCTCCCCGAATCGATGCGCGGATGTATAACGTCTTTTCGGCTCCCGTAAGGGCTCCATCGTTTAGGCCCTCGCTCAACCTCCAGGTTTTTCATCAGACCATTCAATCGACGCAGGGGCAGGCCAACTCCGGGCGTTTGATAAATCTACAAATGATCGGCGAGCACTACTCCAACGGAAAAACTGGCTGCTTCTTGGCTAGCGAAGAGTTGGTGGGTGAGAGTGGTGAGGAAGAGTGCGTATCGCGTGATGGGTATACGGGTTCAAGCGATGCGATCAACAAGGATGATGGGAGTTTCACCACCAATAATCTGGGTCTTCGAGTGGGTGTACTCTTCATGACCGAGTTTCAAAGGACCCGGCTCACGCGCAGCCATGAGATAGGGTTAACGGCCATGTTCTACCTTCCGGGTCGCGGCGGTGGAATCAAACCGGATCAGCGCGCCTTATATGGCGATTCTCAATATCGGCTGCGCTACGTGTTCGAAGATTTTGTGAGCGACGAGCGAATCACCGCGGGGTACCTGAGAATTCAAGGAACCGCTCAGTTCATGCAAGGAACGGGTGCCGAAGTGTTTCCGTGGGGTCTGACTGCGGAGGTATCCCGGTCTTTTGGTCGTGCGGGGGGGGTTGCCCCTTACCTTAGAATGTACTTCGGACACGACCACTATAACATTCGTTTTGATGAACGAATTTGGATGCTTGGGGCTGGTTTGTCTTGGAGTATTCCGGACCGAAATCACTTTCGCCCGAAGGTGCAATCCGAGTGACTAAGCCACTTCCGATCATGGACGAAGAAAGCGGGTCGACGGCGACCTAAATCAACTGACGGATGCCTTAAAGATCGACGCTCGCGGGCTATACCAATGCTGGGAAATCGACGTTAATGCGCGCACCCTGTGTGGCATACCGTTCAAACATTATGCATCTTGGGCTCCTGCGTCCGTTTTGGGCATTAGGTCTTGCGGAACGGTAATCCGGTAGAGCGGGTGGAGTCTGCCCCCCTTCACGAGCGCCCTATCGCCTTTACCAAGATCGAATGCGTCTGCGTCGATGTACTTGCGCCAGGCGTGTCCGTGCCGATCGGCAAAGACGAAAAAGAGACGTTTAACCTTTACACTTTGGCAGCGCTGCAGGAGCGCAGTTAAACGATTCGGCCGAGCCGATATAAGGCCTTCGAAGACGGTATCAACCATATGGAAGCTCTCCGCCGACGGAAGTTCGTCGAGCATTTCCAGCACGGCACGCTCCCGGGACGAACAAAGGATGGGCCCGGCCGAACTCTCGACTTCCGTATTCTCTGTCGTGCCATCAGCGAAAAGACCACTGCCGTGGAGGACGTAGGTCGTTTCGCCGCCCAAACGTTTCAGCCAGGTAGGATGGCGGTCGCCGTAGAGGTGCACGACAGGCTTGCCACCCAGTTTGAGGTAATGGCTGAAGCCTTGTTCCTCAAGCGCAGTGCGCCCTCCAACGACCGATGGGTAGTCCATGATATGCTGCAGCGATCGAATGACGATCTGCCAGTTCATATCGTTGTCCGCGGGGTCAGGCCGACGGTAGAGCCCCTGAATGATCGGGTCGAGCCATCCGCTCTCGATATACTTGTGCGCCAGTTTCCGGTCGATGTCGTGACGTTTCAGGGTGCGTGTATCGATCAGTTGCCCATGTGGCACATGGTCGAGAACCCACTTTAACTTTGTTTCTTTTTGTCCCGTCATGGACGACATATTAGCAAGACTTCAAAGCATGACAAGTGCCCACTTTGGAGGCGCTTCATTTTGTCGCCCTTGAGGCGACAAAATGGCCGAATGAAAAAGTAACATTAACGTTCAAGACAACTTTTGATGAAGAGCGGTTGGCTGTAAGACGAGGTCTGAATTGGCGAACGTCAGCTCCAAGACGTCGCTGTTCAGGTGCGTGAACGTCCCAGTGACCACAGCCCTCGCCTTGCGCGATGACTGGGCACGAAGAGATCGAGCGTACGTAACCATCATCTTCGACCTTGAATTCCTCAAAAACCAAACGGACCGTTCCACCGGCGTCGACTTGGTTGGCCTTCAACCACTTTGTCGAACGCATCAGCTCGACGACCAGCGAGTCCTCGTATCCAAACGGATTTTCAAATTCGAAGGTAATGACCGCACACGACGCAGTATCGTCGACAAACGGCTCGATCGAACATTGCTCGCCTCCATGGTGCGGGACACGGTCGCCGACCTCAATTCAATCACAACTGTTTAAAACTACATATTTTCAAAGAGTCTTCGAACATCTATCTGAAAACTCCGTTCAATGGCCAAAATTAGCTCATGATAAAACATCTCCAAATTGATCCGAAGGGCGACGCCAGAAAATGGTCCAAAATATTGTCCCAGAGCTTGAAGAATAAACTCATCGCTTTCAAGTCGTTCAAAAACCAACAATGGTTCTTCCGCTGATTCCATGGATGTAAACAGGAAGTGTTTCTGGTGGTTGTGTAGCCAAGCATAAGCCGTCGCCGCAAACTCCAGCACCGGAAATTCAACCTCGTGATATACAATTTTTTCATTTATCAAAATCTGAAAAACTGCATTGATCCGCAATAATAATTGCCACGATTCACCTGGGTCAACCACAGTTGAATTCAACTCTGAGAACCGAAAAATCACTTCACTGGGAATGCTGACCATATTTTGCCGTCCAATCCGACTATTGTTCGAAGTTTAGTTTCACCGTTTGTGCCGATTACCCTCTTAAAGTCAGTAACTACGCGGACAGAGTTATCTACGTTGTTTGGAAAGAACAGTGCGTCGGCTGACTCCATGCTTTCTTTAATCAAAGCATTGGCATCCGTCCCGTCTGCAAATTTCGCCCATCGTCCGCCCGCGTCTGGCAAGTGTTTTTTAGGTACAAAGAAATCATCAACATGTTGAAGCGCATTTTTGCTGCTTGCGCCGCCTCCTCAAGGCTACAACTATTATGGCTCAGCACCTTATCGGCACCTACCAGATACGTGTGGTTGCCCGCCACCTCAAGGTTGAAGACTTGGTGCGCCCCATCCACCCACTGCATCGTCGCGATTTCCAGCGGTCCTGATTCCGACCTTAAATGCTCGCCGACCATCAAGAGACCCGCGCGCACCCAGTCGTTGCGGTCTTCGGACCAAAGCGGATGAAGGGCGGTCGGTTGCAGGACAAGGTCGGAATTGGCGAACGTCAGCTCCAAGACGTCGCTGTTCAGGTGCGTGAACGTCCCGGTGACCACACAGCCCTCGCCCTGCGCGATGACTGGACATGACGAGATCGAGCGGACGTAACCGTTATCGTCGACCTTGAGTTCTTCGAAGGTCAAGCGGACCATTCCACCGACTTCGACTTGGTGGGCCTCCAACCACGCCGTCGAGCGTATTAGCTCCACGACCAGTGAGTCCTCATAACTAAACGGGTTTTCAAATTCGAGGGTAATGACCGTACACGACGCTAAGTCATCGACAAACGGCTCGATCGAACATTGCTCGCCGCCATATTGGGGGACACGATCGCCGACCTCGACCAGTTCGATAACTAGCAGACCTTCTGAGGTGACCACAGGCGTTCCTGCGGTGAAACACATCGCCTGACATCTGCCTCCGGGACACAATTTTTCAAGTGCCTTGGCTGCATCCGCGACGTCATCGACCAAATTCAGCGCTCTAGTTCCAGCACCACGGCCTAATGAGGCCAAACGGATACTAGCGGCTTCCAAACCACCAGCTAAAGCAAACGCACCCTGAAGATACCAACCCTGTCGATCTCCGGGCACATCTCGCAGGCCGTATTCCATCCCACCCAGCAACGCATTGCATTGCAAGTCAATGACACTGCAATAGTCTTGCCTAACGCTAGCGACCTTGTTTGCCGCAGTGGTGGCATGTTTCTTAGTTGTTTGGATCGCCGGATCCATCGTGTTGTCAGCAAAGTCGTTGCCGCGGTTTACGGCCGAGAAGAAAAATAGATCGCCATTAGAATAGCAACCGGCACCGGATGCGCATCCGCCATCATCATCGTCAGAAAGATCATCAGCCCCCAATCCATAGGGGTCCCAAGCGTTGATGGGATCAAAGCCGACAAACGCGTACTGGTTCACGCTGTCGACATAATGCAACGGGTCGG
>CAYMYJ010000090.1:0-12326 GCA_964394615.1 uncultured Bradymonadales bacterium
TGCTCTAACTGGATCACAAAGTCGCGCCGGCGTCACCCCTTTTGCGACAGCCTCCTTATGGCCTGCATTGCGCTTGGTCCGCGTCCTATGGCCTGCCTTGTGATTTGCGCTTGGTACGCGTGGCTCCAGCCGCGCCTGCGATTTGTGCTTGGTGCGCCGGCCTCCCGCCCGGCATTGCGACTTGCGATTGGTCCACAGACATCCTTGAAAATTCGAAGTACGTCTTCGAGATTTCAAGCAACTTGATCCTAGGGAGCGCGTCGCCCGCAGAGCGACAAGAGGCACGAGGACAATTGCTCACAAATCATTTGGACGAGTGACCAATACCACAACCTCGGCAAATGGAACCGGTAAACAATCTCGTCACGATACGAGCTGAATCAGTCGTCCAAATCCATCATCTTCAGAATTGCTGGGGTCTCAACACAGAAGTAGCGCTTGATTTCGTCCCAGTGCACTTCGCTTAAACCCCGCGGCATTGCTTGATGTGACGCTTCGGCGTCATCGAAAAATGTAAGTGCCTTCAGAACGTGGTACCGGTCCGACTTCTTGATGCCAAAACGTGCACTAAACGTCTTTAAGACTTGGTGCAATGTGATCTCGGAGGCCGTCAGAATCTCGTGCAGATCCCAAAAGTCCCGGTAGATGCCGCGGTTTGTGATCGCTGACAGCTTCATTGCTGCGAGATCTATCAAGTTTGCTAAAGCAAAGCCTTCCGGACCCACCATCGGTGGCGAGAGCAGCGCATATTCGTAACCAACGATGTCCACCGCGAGATTTCCAACGCAAAATATAATCGTGACGTCAGAACGCGTCACGACTGTAGCATCTGGGATGGCCGCGAGAATTTCATTGATGAAGCGATCAATCTCCGATTGGCCCGACATCGAAAAAATGTCGAGATTAACCAATATTCAATAATTCAAATGCGCGGCGACACCGGTTCCCCCGGCAAGATAGAAGTGCTTGGCAGTCTTCAAACGGCCTATGATGGCCAACATGTCACGTTGTTCTGACGAAAGCTGGGTGGACTCGCCCATTCTTCACCTTCTGCATCGAAATAGGCTCGCCAAAAACTCTTCGTTCTGGCTGTGAGTTCATTGCTCTGACAACGCCGGAAAAACTCCAAAATTTCGGAATCTCCATAGCTCTTCAGCGCCCACTGCACGTCAACGAGCCTCCCACGCTCTAGGATTCTCGTCAGCAAGAAGTCCTGGTGTTTGTGGATATCCAGTGCGTCAACGTCCACTTCGGGGAAGAGCCATTGGAGATCTATGGAAGGGGTCTGCGTCATGAAACGATTCTAATCATTCAAAGGGCTGAGCGACACCCGAGAGTGGTTTCTGCCAAGTGGGCACGTCGTTGAAGTTGATGCCTCGCTCGAACAAAATCTCGTTTTTGTCTGATACGGTCGCGCCTTCGAGCCTTCGGGTCGCTTGGGTCGCCGAGAAGTCATCGTGTTTACGAAGTGCCCAATAGGCGTGCGCGCTCAGGGCATTGCGCAGCGCATCTGCTGACCGCCATCGATGTGCAATAACAACTCTGCGGTATTGAAACCGGTCGCAGAATCGCATGCACGACTGGAGTCATGCGTACCCATGAGCCGAAAACCGAAAACCGACAACGGCCGAAGGCCTAAAGCGACTTCACGCGGATTTTAGCGACTGGAACTCGGTTACCGCCATCGTGTGCCGCGCGGGGCTCAACCGACATGCGTTTCGAACCGATATAGAATCCGAAATTCAGCGTGTAGATGCCAGGCGACGAGTACTCCTCAATTTTGAGGTTCTGGCGTGAGCGGACGATGTCGCCTTCGAGCCAATAATTGGTCGGGAAGTCGCCGTCATTCGGATAGTGGTCGCCACTGATTCGATTGCCTGGGGTGTCGGCGTGCAAAAAGATCTTCTCGTTGCCTGGAACGCGCTTTTTGACTTTGAAGAAGTAGTCGATGACGGCTGTGTCGCCCCATTTATAGGACACATAACCATCTGAGTCGGGCTTATGGTTAAACGAGTAACCGACCATTTCCAATTGATCGTCAAAGGTCGGATGGACCTTTTCACCTTTCACATCAAAGAGCAGCTGATTCTGAATTACTGAAGGGTCTTCAATGATGTTTTCGGCCACGTAATTATAGTCTTTTTCGTCCAATCCCAACTGATTTGAGACCAGCAAGAGTCGGCTCGAACGGGCATCCAATACGGCCAGATTCTTCTTTGTATCTTTGCGGATTTCGTAGTTGATTCGGGCCAAGTTGGCCCGTGGAATCACGGCGTACGCGCGTTCCGGAGACTCCATCATCTTTCTGAAATCAGTGGCTGAACCGACTTTCTTCACGTCCTTCAAATAGACCGACACATCTCGAGTTGCGACGTCGTAACTCCACAGCCTCTGGTCCTTGTCGGCGCTCTTAACGTAGGTCTCGAACACACCGCGTTGCGACATGTGATTCGTAATTTCCGGGATGAATTCGACGATATAGGTCGCTGTCGCGATCAAACACGCGACGACCAACAAGATCGGGAAACCCGTGGGCGTTTCTACGAATTGCGCCACCTTAGAAAGCCAGCCTGCTTCGGCCCGATAGGCTTCTTTGTCGGCTGCGCGGTCTTTGGAGGGCGAAACGCGTGCGCTTCCAGCAATCCAACCTTTGAAACGGGTCAGTGGATGTCTCAGCGCCGACAGAATATCCGTTCGACGTTTCCACGTAAGGCCCGCCCAAGACACGAGCCCGAAGAAGTGAACCATGAGCAACAACATGAGTCCGTATTTCAGGAGCTTCATGATTTTGCCGAACGAGAAGTCGTCCTTCAGGTCGAGCTTCTCTTGCATCACGGTATAAACTTCGACAAATCGTGCCGGAAAGCGCTCAAGGTCTTTGCCGACCATCATCACGATCGTGATGGCGGTGAAGCCCATCGCAAGCAGCACCAATGGCTCCTTGCGCATTTCGGTCCAGAACTTGGTGTCGACCAGCATCACGCCGATGCTTACAGCGATCGGGAAGTATGCGGGATAGAAGTAGTGATTGAAGGCTGCAGCGCCCATCATCACGAGCGCAGCAAAGACCATCCAGACCAACAAAAATCGGCGTGCAACGATGGACGGTTCGGTCGGGTTTTCGTCACCAGACGTCTTTCGAGTCGCCCGCGCGAGGTACCCCACAGCCAACGGCGCGACGCCGACCCAGGTCACAATCGCAAACCCAATCTGGCGAACCCACAGATCAAAGGTCATGTGTTTGACGGCGAGGCTGTTGCCGAAAATATGGTTTTCGAGGAGGTATCGTAGGACCGGAATCTGTCCGAAGATCTCACCGTTTTTCAGCAAAGTGGGATTCGCCGAGCCGTAGGCAAATGCGACCACACTCAGAGTGATGATGGGAATGCCAAAGGCGAGAGCCATCGGTGGGCTCAACAAGGTCTGTACGGCTTTGGTTTTTCGGGCGAGCGCAAAGCCCGCAGCCGCAAGCAGCAAGGGAATCAGCACACCAAACCACTGCAAGACATGCGGCTTGAACATCGCCGAGCCTTCTCCGCCTTTGCTCACGAAATAACCCACGCCAAACACACCTAACGCTGCTGCAATGGCCGCTGCACACGCGCTCAATTCGGGTCTTCCGATCAGCGATTCTTTTTTATAAGCCGACTCGAACGCAACCTCTGTGGCGGCGTGTGCGGCCATGATGATCAGGACCAAGTAGAGCCCAACCAGACGTTGGTCCAGAAACGACAAGGCCAGCGCCACGCCGAGTGCCGCCGCCCAGAGCCATTTTTTGGTGTCCGTGTATTGAAGTTCAAACCAGGCAATCAGCGCCAACGACGTCGTAACAACAAAAACCATCTCTGTGGCGAGGTTATGCACGCCCATGAAAACCACGGGGAAGCTCGAAAATGCGAGCCCGCTCACCAACGCCGCGGCCGTTCCAAAACGTCGCCGAGTCCACCAAAATCCAATCAGGACAAAGACCCAAACCAGCGCGGCAATCGCGCCACGTGCCTTGAGTTCAAGGCTTCCCACGCTGAGTTCACCCGACGTGTCGCCGCCCAAGCCAATCAGCCAGGTTTTGAGCAGGGGACGGGCAACCGTTTTGCCTTCGAAGGTCGGGACCGCCCAATTCCAAGACGACGCCGTTGGATCCGAAGTCGGGGCTGGTTCGCCGCGGTCCAGGTACTCGTTTGCCACGAAGATTTCGTTGGCTTCCCAGGGCTCCCAGATCCCGATTCGCCCCAGGTTCCCAAAAAAGAGCACGGCCGAGACGACCGCTACGATGGCAAACGCAATGCGGGTTCCACGCACCGTGTTGAGCGCTTCTATCCAGCGGGGTTCAGACATATTTGTTCAGGGGTTGGAATCTAAGAACAGGTAACCACTCGCAGAATGGCCGACCACGTGGGTCTGAAGGTAGCCGTCGGCATCCAACGTTCGTGGGCCGGTTTTGTCCCAGTATCCGTCCGAAAGCACGTCGCTTCGAAGTAAAATCATGCCGGACTCTTCGCCGCGTGCGTCTGCAATCTTGCACACATAACCCTGCACCGGTCGCCCCGCAGAATGCCCGCGAGCCGCTCCAGGACGTTCGATATGAGAGATGCCAGCTTCAGGCAGCCCGAACATCCCGAGCACCGCCGTGCCGGCGCTCTCAAGGATTTCGTAAACATCGTCAGACGGCTGAGCCCCCTGAGTTTCGGCTGCCAGATAGAGACGATTGACTCGTCCTCCCAGATCTTGACGGATGGGGTCGTAAAGAACTTTCTTGGCAGCCTTTTCGCCGACCAGAGCCAGCGCGCGTCCAAGCCCCATGGCTCGGGTTTCGCTGGCGTCGGTCATGAAGTCTGGCGCTTTTTCGATGCGCTCTTTCCAACCACGGGTCTGGCCTTCGATATAGGCTGGGCCGCTGACCAGTACGGTGGGTTTGAGCAGGCCTAAATGGCTTTCGAGGTCTGCGGTGCCATCTGCGATCACGACTGTGCGACCCTGCAAGAGTGTCGCGACGGTCAGCAAAAAACCGTAGAACCAACCGTAATTGATCAACACGGCGAGCCGGTCAGATTCTTCAAACTGCAAGTCGCCGCCCAGATACTCGAGCATCACCGCGAGCTTGCCGCCCTGAAAGAAGGAGCCGTGCGGGTCGTCCTCGGCTTCGAACGGAAACAAAATCAACGTCGCGAGCGATGGGTCAATTTCGTAGGTTCGTTTACCCAGGTCGTTCATCGCCCCGCGTTGTTGGCGGTATTTTCCACGCTGATTTAGCGTGTCGAGATCGTAGACGCCTTCTAATTTATTGGCGGTGAGGGGCTTGAGCGAAACATATCGCAAGTGGTCCGGAAGGTTGCCCGGCCCGCGTAACGCCACCAATCCAGACTCATCCGAGACCACAATCCAGTCGGCTCCACTTCGTGCAAGGCATTTCAGAGATTCCCGTCGGTCCCGATCCGATGGCAGTGGTACGACACAGCCGCCCACCATCCATGCGGCAAACGCCAAATCCAGCCATTCCTGAGAGTTCTTGGCGATAAACCCGATGCGTGTTCCGGATTCAAAGCCAGCGTCGAGCAGTCCAACTGCCAGACGTTGAATGCGTCGAGTCCATTCCCAATACGTTTCGCTGGCGATCGCGTTCTCACCGTCGGGACGCACAAACGCGATACGGTCTTTGAAATCGACCGTAAAGCGGGTCCAGAAATGAGTTGGGAAATTGCGCATCGTTTAGTATCCGCTTGTGCCTTTGCCACCTGTGACAATCGCGACAGATGATGAACAGCCAAGGCGACTCGCGCCTGCTTTCAGCATGTTCACGGCGTCTTCATAGGTCCGAACGCCGCCCGAAGCTTTGACGCCCATGTCTTTGCCGACCACTTCGCGCATCAAGGTGATGTCTTCGACCGTCGCGCCGCCTGGACCAAAGCCGGTCGAGGTTTTGACGAACGCCGCCTGAGCGACTTTCGAAAGTCCGCATGCGACGATTTTTTCGTGCAAGGTCAGCATGCCGGTTTCGAGAATGACTTTGACGACTTTGCCGGGCACAGATTTCACGACGCGTTCGATGTCTTCTGCGACGAGGGCGTAATCGCGCGATTTCAGCGCGCCGATATTCAAGACCATGTCGATCTCGTCGGCGCCACATCGTACGGCCTCGCGGGCTTCAAATGCCTTGGATGCGGGAGTTCCGGCACCGAGTGGGAAGCCAACCACCGCACAAACTTTGACTCCGCTTCCGCTCAAGAATGATGCGGCGAGCCGGACATTTGATGAGTTCACGCAGACGCTGAAGAAATTGTGTTTTCTGGCTTCATCACACAGCGCTTGCAGTGATTCGCGGTCGACGTCCGGACGAAGAAGTGTGTGGTCGATGTATCGACTTACCTCCGAAGGTCCAGGAATCACCTTTGGAGCTCCATGAGCGAACGCGCTTTGAGCCATCGGATTGAGGCCACACGACGAACAGCCTTCGACTGGCAATGCGCAACTCAGACATCCCGAAGCGTGAACCTTTCGGCCGTCCTCTCGTGAGCATGAACCTTGTTCCGCCGGCGCTAGGCCCGGCATCAAGCGGTCTCGAACCTTTTCGGTGATGGCGTCGACTAATGCATCGATCGTACGGTCGTCCACTTGAACCTCCAGAGTTGCGGGTCTTTTACCGCCATATGGGGCTCATAGGCAAGACAATGACTGCGTGCCCGTGATTTAGAGGTTTCGGGTATCGTGTGTCGTCATCCTGCCCGCATTGTGACTTGGGTTGTCGGGTGTCAGGTAGACGGGGATCGGGTAAGACCATCCCCACATGATGGTATGCTTTCCGGTCATCGCGTTTCGTTTGGAGAAGGTCTATCAGCGCTCATATCAAAGATTTTCTCGCCCGTTGCGGGTTCGAGGTTCGCGAATTTCAGCTTGAACCCGCAAGCAAAGCCTATCACGCGTGCACTTTCGCTCTTAAAGACCACAAGGTGGCGGGGCGCGAAGCGAAGATCACGCCGACAAAAATCGGGCAATTCGTCACGTTATGGAAGCGGTCCGCGGCTGGCCCGATTCAACCTTTTGACGCGGACGACTTCGACCTTTATGTGGTCCGCGCGCACTCGGGGACCCAGTCTGGGTACTTCGTGTTTCCTGCGTCACTGTTGGTCGCTCAAGGAGTCGTGGCGAGTGAAAATAGAGACGGCAAACGTGCGCTGCGGGTGTATCCACCATGGGACAAACCCACGAGTCGTCAGGCTCAAAAGACCCAGGATTGGCAGACCCCGTATTTTCTGACCGTGAGCGAGAACAATGTCGACGACCGAGCCCTAGTTGAACGGTTGATTTTACCCGTCTCGGCTTCGAATCTGTGATTTTGGGCTGAGACCAAACTCCCGCCTATCCCCAGTCCTGCCGCCCGAAAGCTGAAACACTGCCGGGCTGGAGCCTGGCGCACCGAATCACAACCCCGAGACATGTCTACCGGAACCCCGAGACCTATCCGCCCGAGACCTGTCCACCTGAGACCTGAGACTTAAGACCCTCCTGCGGTACATTTACTCCACCCCAACGACATATAAATCCGCCTCAAAATCTGTGCGCCCAGCGTCGTGACGCGGACGCCGTCATCAAAAAATCCGCAACGCTAGACATGGAGCCAAGATGGCGTTTTTGTGCAGAATCAAAGACACTTTGGCACGGGCTGTGAAGTAGTAGATGGCCATAGAGTTTTTGAAATGGAGATTGGATGAAAGTTTTTTTTCAGCAGGTCCTCGCCTTGTGCGTGATTGCCACGGCAATGGTCTTCACGACCACGGCACATGCGGCCGAACCCACGTGGGCGATGCTTAATTTTGGGGTGCGAAATATCACCGAAGATGACGCGGCTACCTTCCGCGACTTGCTCCAAACTGAAATCTCGAAACAACGAGAAGTCCAGTTTGTGCGCTCCAATGCCGTTTGTGGAGACAAACGATGTGCCGCTGCCGAGGGCAACAAGCTGGGCGCCGAAGCGACGGTTTACGGAAGCATCGCAGCGCTCGGCGAGAAGCTGATCGTCAACGTGGAGGTCGTCGATAATGAAAACGAGACGATTCTTCGGTCGGAACGCATGAGTGTGACCAAGATCGAAGAACTAGATCTGGTCGCAGCACGCCTTGCCAAGGCCATCGCCACCAATCAAGACGTTCGCGACACCGCCGAATTGGGTCTGGTGACAACCGACGAATCCAAGGTCGAAACGCGTCGTCAGGGATTCGGCGGAGTCGCCATCGGCGTGGGCGCGATGCTGCCAGTCACCGGTTACGCCGAGGTGCCGATCGGTGTCGCGATCGACGCAGCCTATTGGTACGAGGCCTCGAAATTTGCGATTGGGCCCCGCGTAGGATTGCGCTTCCAGGCCGATCCCAAGGGCGAAAATAACTACTACGAAATCCCGGTCGACCTGGGCGCCTATTTCATCTTTGGACTGGGAGACTTTGCCCCCTTCTTGGGTGGTGGAGCCGGACTGCGCTTCATCAGCGACACTCGACGTTCGACGATTCTGACCGGCAACGTGATCCAAACGACCCACGAGACAGACTTATCGGACAGCACCTGGGGACTCGGCACCTACGTTCGCGGCGGCGTACTTTTGTTCCGCACGTACACCGTGCGCGTGTCGCTTACCATCGACTACAACGTGGCTTGGGTTGAATTGCATGACGATTTTGGTCAGCAATCTTTGACCATGATGCTCAACACACATTTCTGAGGTCCTTATGAAACGCTCCACTCATATATTGGCTCTGGTGGTCGCTGTTTTAGGCGGGATTTCAGCATTAAGCTGTTCGATCGACCCTGACTTCGACGCCTTCGACGACCTCTTCCAAAGTTCTTCGTGTGCTGGGACCACTCCAGATCTCAACGGCATCTGGGAGATTTCGGGCACCGGGAAACGCACGGAATGCCGCGACGATTTCCTGAACACGGATAAATTCATCATGTCGTCACTCGAAATCCCAATGGCTTATGACGAAGTCACAGGCGAGCTGACGCTCGGGGATAACAATTTTGGTGCTGGATTCGAAATCAAGAATGCGGTCATCGACCAAGCATGTGTCGAGTTCACAACCGTCGAGCGTGTGGGCGATCAGACCATCGAATATCGATGGAAGGGCAAAGCGCAAAGCGGCCAATTCTTGGAAGGTGACTTCACAGGAACTGGGCCCTCCGCCTGCGCGGCGACCGGAAACTTCACGATGTCAAAATAGGTCGAAGAACACCGAAAGCGCCCTCTATTTGCCCGAAAACTTCATGACCGAAAACAGGTCTGCCCGCTGGTCGGTGAAGGCAGGCACGCGTCCGTCGGGTTTTTTCCACTCGGGCTCGTCCACCAACGTGCCAAGTGCTGCGGTCGTAGGAGCCATCACAAAAAATCGCGTTCCATCGACTTTGACCGGGTAGGTCTTGGTCGGGTGGTGGTTTTGAATGCGCCAATCCCAGCCCATTTCTTCTGCGATCGTGGCCAACATGGGCGTGAGGTCGGCGTAACGGCTGGAGATGTGGAACGCCAAAAGACCATCGGCGTCCAGTTTTGACGCGTAGATATGAATCGCTTCACGCGTGAACAAATGCACGGGAAGCGAATCGGAACCGAACACGTCGACGACCAACAAAGCAAACTCAGCGTCCTTGGCCTTGGACACCATGATGCGGCCATCGCCCATGATGATGTCGGCGCCGCAATCACTCAAAAATGTAAAGAATTTCGGGTCTTTGGCCACCCGCGCCACGACGGGGTCGATTTCAAAAAACACGACACTTTCGCCGGGAGCCGCCATGCAAGCCAACCCACCGGGGCCCAGGCCAAGAACGCCCACCCGCGCGTTCTTACGGCGCGCGGACATCGAGTGCCAGATCTGGCCCACCGGTGAGCCTGGATAATGGTAGGGCAAAACCCAGTGTTCATATCCGGGTAGATCCGACTGGCCGCCATGGCTGGTGGTGCCGTGATACATCAGGCGAACATGGTCCTTTTTGTCTTCGATGACCGTCGAAACCCCAAAATAGCCGCGGTCTTCAAAGAGGACTTCGCGCGTGTTTTGGCTCAAGGTGATCCACAACACCGCGTACATGATGGGGATGCCAAAGCGCAGTGCCCGGGCGTTCCAGAAGACGCCCGCAAGCACGACCGGCGTCAAAGCCATCGACAGCGTCAAGGCGAGGTCGGTGTCGTGTGAAAACACCATGAAGGTCCATCCGGCGATTAGGGCTACAGCGACAGCCGCAAGCACCAGCCGTTCTCGCGAATCCTCGGATTTATGGAAGGTCAGCGCGACGACCGAAACCACCAAAACCAGCGGGTACTCGATGATCGACGAAAAAACGGCCGGGGCGATCAGCGCATTAAAGATGCCGCCCAAGACCCCGCCGATGGACATGATCAGGTAGAACTCAGTCAGGTGCGCAGGATGAGGTTTGGTGCGGTTGAGCTCCCCGTGGAATGCCATGCACGCCAGGAAAAAAACCGTCAAATGAGCCAGCCCGACTCCGATGATGGGAACCGAAATATGCGTGATGAGGATCGGCGCTAACGCCACGACCGAGATCGGATAAAGCGCCACCATCCAACGATGCGGAGGCGGTCGAGTCGAAAAAGCCAACACAAACGATAAAATGTAAATCGCGAGCGGAACCACCCAGAGCAGCGGAATCGCCGCCACGTCCAGAGTCAGCGCCATCGTCACGCCCAAGAGCAGGCTGGATGGGATGAAAGACATCACCAGCCAACGCCCACGAAGTCCCCAAGTCGGTGCCGGGCTGGTAGTCGGGCTGTCGGCCAAGGGCACCAGACGTTTCCACGCAAGCCCCAGGCAGCCGGCGAGAAGCAACGACAGGAGGGCAAAGATGATCAAGTGGGCCGTGGCTTGCTCGGACAGCGTCAGGGTGCGTTCAACCAAGAACGGGTAGGCCAAGAGCGCCAGCAGCGAACCTGCATTGCTGGCCGCGTAGAGCGGATAGGGATTATGGGCCCGAGGATGATCGGTGTCTGCAAACCAGCGCTGCAGCAGGGGAGCCGAGGTGCTGTTCATCACAAAGGGTAGACCCACCGAGGTCGTGAGTCCCACCAGCAGCGGCCAGGTCGGCGAATCACTCCAATCGCCGGACATCACGATCTTCAGCGGCAAAAAGAAGAACGCAGCGGCCATCAGCACAAGGTGCACAATGCCTTGTTTGCGCACGTTCAGAAATTTGGAGGTCGCAAACGCGTAGCCGTAGCCGACCAGCAAAGCGGCCTGGAAAAAGAGCATGCACGTGTTCCACACCGCCGGTGTGCCTCCCATGACCGGGAGAAGTGCCTTGCCCACATGGGGCTGGATCGAGAAGAGCAGGAGAGCGCTGACGAAGACCGCCAGCGTGTAAAGGAAAAGCATGAATGAACCTAGTGCAGCATTAACGCAATTCCATGACCGAAAAGAGGTCGGTTCGTTGATCAGACCAAGCCGGGACCCGAGCGGTCGGCTTGGTCCACAAAGGATCGTTGGCCAAGCGGCCAAGTCCAGCTGTGGTACGCGCCATCACGAAACCACGGGTTTTTTCGACGCGCACCGGAAACGTCTCGGTCGGTATATGAGCCTGCATGCGCCAATCCCAGCCCATTTCATCCGCAATGGATGCTAACATCGGAGTAAGGTTCGTGTATCGGCTGGAGATATGGAAGACCAGCAGACCGTTTTCATCGAGTTTCCGTGCGTAGATGGCGGCGGCTTCTCGCGTGAACAGATGCACCGGCAGGGAATCTGAGCCCGCTGCGTCGAGTACGATCAGACCAAATTCCCCATCCTTGGCCTTCGAAAGCATGATGCGTCCATCCCCCATGATGACGTCGCCTCCGCAATCGCTAAGAAACGTGAAAAGTTTGGGATCGCGAGCGATGCGCTCCACCACGGGATCGATTTCAAAAAACGTCACGTTTTCGTCGGGTGCGGCCATGCAGGCCAGCCCGCCCGAGCCCAAGCCGACCACAGCCACGCGCGAGGCTTTTCGTCGTTCGCTGAGTGAATGCCAGGCCTGTCCGACAGCCGAACCTGGATAATGATAGGGGACCATCCAGTGTTCATAACCTGGTATATCCGACTGGCCACCGTGGTTGGTGGTGCCGTGATACATCAGGCGAACATGGTCTGTGTTGTCCTCAATCACGGTCGAAACGCCAAAATATCCGCGGTCTTCAAAAAGCACTTCACGTGAGCCTTGGCTCAAGGTGATCCACAACACCGCGTACATGATCGGGATGCCAAAACGCAGGGCGCGCGCGTTCCAGAAGACCCCGGCGAGCACGACCGGCGTCAAAGCCATCGACAGCGTCAAGGCGAGGTCGGTGTCGTGTG
>CAYMYJ010000091.1:0-5168 GCA_964394615.1 uncultured Bradymonadales bacterium
TCACTGGCAAAATGCGGCAGGCCCGCTTCGATCGCCTGCGCGGCCTTCTCCCAGTTTTCATCGACGTAGTACGCAAATGCAACGTGTCGGTAGGATCGACCGCCGTCCGGTTCGTACGCGATAACTGGTTCCCACAGGGTGATGGCGTTCTCCCACCTATGTACCTGCGAAAACGTGAGTGCCGCGCCAATCAACGCTGCGGCGAGCGAGACAAAAATCGCGGCTCGCCTACTGTTGATCATGCCGACGGCCATCAGAATGACCCCGAACGTCGGCAAATACAGATAAGTGTCCGCGGCGAGTCGCGGCAAATGTACTAGGTTTGAGTAAGGCAGAAAGGTCACGGTTAAGAGAGCCGTCCCCGTCAGGACCAGCGGCTTCTGCCTCCTCCACGCCCAGAACCCTACACCCAACACCAAAACGATGATGGCTAGGCCTGGCAAGCCATCCACGACGGTGCTCTGTGGGCTGTAGAAATAACTTGGATGCAGTTCGAGCGGAAATCCGATGCTTGTGGCTGAGAGCTGAACCGCGCGGCCCATGCGAAAAAGCAACTCAGCGATAGGACTCAAGGGACTGGCTCTTCGCTCTGCCACGCCCTCGTGCATCGAAGATGCCCATGCCATGTAGGGAAGCGATGCTGCCAAAAGGACCGATAATCCAGCGCTCCAGGTCTTGTGCTTTTTGATGCTGGATAGGCCCTCTTGAGCAAGCAATACGGCCATGAGGACCCAGGGCAGAATCGCTCCGTCGGGTCGCGACCCAATGGCCAACAGGAAGAAACAAACGAGGTCCGCCACCGCGCCAATGCTTGCGTGATCGTGGCGTACTCGCTCCTGAAGGAGCAACGCTCCTAAAATCGCGGTCGCCGATAGGAGGGTTTTTGTATTGGTGAGCCAAGCGACTGATTCCACAAGTACAGGGTGGAAGGCCCAGGCTGCCGTGAGGCCTAAAGGAATCACAGAGTTATAGTGCGGGCAAGATGCCCGTGTACCAGAATCACATCGCGATGCCTGTGTGCCGGCGAGCCAAGATCTGGCTAATCGCCACACCAGCCATGTGTTGAGGAGGTGAATGCCAATATGTATTCGGTGAAGGGCTTGGAAGTAGCCGTTCTCGCCAAAGATGGAACGCAGAAATGCGTAGAGTGCCGTCGGAATCGGGATCGGATATCCGATCGCGGGATTCACTAAGCGGTCCCACCACGAGGCGCCCCACCAATCGATGATTTCTGGGCGAAAGACGACGAAACTTGTGTCGTCCCAGGTTGGAATGGTGCTGTAACTTGCGGCTGGGAAGTAGACCCCAATCAGGACGACGGCGATTATGGCGAACCCTACGGCGGACAACTTGGCAGTTCGTCGTGGATCGCGATGCGGGCAGCCTGCCCGCATACCGGTGGCAGAATCGGCGTCAGAATCGCCATGCGGGCCGGAGGCCCGCTGACCGGGGTCTGAACCAGAAGTCATGCGGTAAACCACTCGACGGTGTGTTTCAGGCCTTCCTGATACGTGACTGTCGGATCGTATTGGATCAGCTTTCGGGCCCGGGAGATGTCGGCGAGCGAGTCTTTGACGTCGCCAACGCGTGGGGGACCAAAGATGGCGGGGCGGTCGATGCCCATATGCTGCGTGATGATTCGGTACAAATCGTTGAGCGAGATGCGCTCGCCGCACGCGATATTCATGACCTGGCCGGCGGCGGCCTCGGCATGCTCGCAGGCTTTGAGGTTGGCCTGAACTGCATTGGCCACGTACGTGAAGTCACGGGTGTGTTCGCCGTCGCCGTTCATCACGGGCGTTCCGCCGGCCTTCAGGATTTCGATGAATTTGGGGATTACCGCTGCGTAGGGACCATTCGGATCCTGGCGAGGCCCAAAGATGTTGAAGTATCGCAGCGCGACGGTGTTCAGGCCGTAGAGCCCTGCAAATACGCTGCAGTATTGTTCGCAGGCCGACTTGTTGACCGCATAGGGGCTGAGCGGGCGAGGAGGCATGTCTTCTTGTTTAGGCAGCGTTGGGGTGTCGCCGTAGGCCGCGCTGCTCGCCGCAAAAACGAAGCTCTTTACGCCGGCATCACGGGCCGCAATCAGCATGTTCAGCGTGCCGGTTGTGTTGACTTCATGCGAGGTCAGCGGATCTTCGATCGATCTTGGCACCGAGCCCAGAGCGGCCTGATGGGTGACGTAGTCCATGCCTTCGCAGGCTTTCTTGCACGCATCGGCATCACGGATATCGCCTTCCATGAACTCAAAATCTTTCAGGAAGGGCGCGATATTATGGCGGTGGCCGGTCGCAAAATTATCAAACCCACGGACCTCGTGGCCTTGTTTGATAAGAGTCTCGACGATGTGACTTCCGATAAAACCGGCAGCGCCGGTGACAAGGTATTTCATCTGTTTTCCGAATCTAAAGAGAGTACTGAACCAGTCATATGAAGCGTCTTTCCATTGGTGGAAAGTACGCGCCACTGCGTTTGTTTCGCCTGCGTGTTGGCTTCAAACACCACACGCGAGGGCAAAAAGACAGGCCGTTTGAACGACACATCAAGGATATAGCCTGAATCAGGCATATCCGTATCGAGCTCCGCGGCCACTCGGGCAACGGTCCACATTCCGGTGGCAATGGCCCGCTTGAACCCAAAAAGCTTGGCCACCGAGGCATGCAGATGAATCGGGTTGTAATCACCCGAAACCGAAGCATATTTTCGCCCAATATCTTCGGAAGCAAATATCGTCGATGAGCGAGTGTGTACGCCGCTTTCGCGCATGTTGCCTGAAGGCTTCGACGAAGAACCCAACTTTTTCCCGGGTCTCAACACGGTCGTGATCTGGTCCCAGACCAGCACTCCATCGCGCGTAAACTCGGTGATCAGGTCAAACTCGATGCCCTTATTGGCTTCGCGCTGTCCGTCGATTCGCACCGTGACATCCCAGGAGTCGTCCAGCTTCATTGGCTCGATGACCCGAATCTTGTTGGCCACGTGGACCAGGCCCAGTGCGGGATGCGGGAAATCGTCCCTCGAGATCAAACGCGCGTGCAGGGCGCCGATCAACACATGGGGATAGGTCGGCGGCATGCGGCCGTCGTCGACGGCTCCGGCGACTTTCAAGAATGCTCGAAGGTGGCTGCGGTCGATCCGCACACCCTGAACGGACTCTTCGATGTGCCCGACTTCACCGCCCTTTTTTCGTGAAAAAAGGATTTTGGCGTAGGCGGAGCCGTATGTGGGCAGTTCACTCATTTTTTCACCAAGGCTTTTCGTTGCGCCAGGCGTCGGGCCACAACGAGCCGCGATTTCCTGGGATTTCGACGCCATAAGGGTCGGTCACAAAATTGTTCATGTCGCTGAAGGCGCGCTCGGCGTTGATTCTTCCCTCGCGATTTCGCATGGGTTGGATTTTTCCGTTCAGGCGCAAAGACACGACCTCGTGCGGACCGGGTCGCAGGTCGACCAGCGCTCCTTTGCGAGTCGCATTCATCAGCTGTTCTTCGTTTCCGATGGGGTCGGCGACCGTCTTGGCTTTTAGGGTCCAAAACAGCAACGAAGTTGGTTTTTGGTTTGGAAACGCGCTCTGCAGCAGGTCTTCTTCGCCGTAAAACGATTTGCCGATATCGTTCTGATTCACCGGGCCGGCCATCAAACAAATGCCCGCCAGCAAATCGCAATCATCGGGCAGATCGACCACCCCCATCAGCTCAGCCACCAAGGCGCCACGGGCCGAGGCGGCACCAAAGGCGCGCACGGCCTGAACCCAATCGATTCCGGCTTCTTTGATCGCTTCTTGGTCAAGCCCGCCCATGTAGATTCGCTGTCCGGCCAGCGCGAAGGCCTTTTTGCCGCGAGCCGCATTACGAGACAGGGCCTTGCCCGTGGGCAGGTCAGCCCAGAGCGGGATGTTGGCAATCACCTTGTCGGTGACCGAGTCCAGATGTGCACGAACTTCCCTGATGCGGTCTTTGCCGTTGGGCGTCAGCACGTCGATGCGTTCCAAGAGCAGCAGGCGTTTTGCGATTTCGCGGTCCACGCCGGTCCAGTGGATGAACGCGTTATAACCCGCCCGCCCCGCCATCACCGTCAGTTCATCCGGCACGTCCATGTCTTGACGAATCTGGTAGGCGTCCGGGGCCTTTTCTTCCTGATTCACGCCGGGTTGAATGCGCTCGCTGCGAAACGCCAGAAGGTTTGCGCCCAGGCGTCGCAACGTGTTTGCGGTAATTCTGACCCGGCTGCCGGTCGCGACTTCCCCAACCTGCGCCACGGTCGCCACTCGCCAGCCTTTGACGCGGTCTTCGGCTGACAGACCAATGAGCTCTTCCAGTTTGCGCATGGCCTTCTGGTTGGTTCGTGCATGCTCACCTGCGAAAGGCCGCATGAACACTTGAGCCTGCTGGCGCCCAGCCGAGGCGATCACCGCGGCACGTTCCATCTGGTCGGCCAAAATGCCGATATGGAGCTGCTGCAGGTACCCGATCGTTGGGATGTCATCGACGTGTTGAATGCGTTTGCGCAAACCACGGATCGCCACAGTCGCGAGGCTGACGACGGGCTTATGCCCGATGAAGGTCAGCAGCATCGTGAAAGGCGTGCGATAGGGGCGCGACAACACGATATGGGTGTGCGTTGCGTTGTCGAGGACCGGGGCTTCGTTTCCCTTCAGTTGGCGCAGGATATCAGCGGCCAGCCGTGAATCCGAAGGTCCAAGAATGATGTCTTTATGACCGACATAATTGGTCGATTGGCGTGCCGTCAGAATTCCCAGCGAGACTTCTTCGAAGAGCGCTTGTTCGGTGGGGACAACGGCATCCTTCACAAATGCTTTGGGTCGCTCCAGGGCGAGCAATTGAAGCGCCTGTTGAGCCATCTTTTCGGTCATCGACAAGCGAGTACGAAATCCAACGGGTGACGTTGTGTCCAAAGAAGCTGGCAGGTCGTAGCGACCCTTTTTGGCTCCGTCTGCGGGGAACTCGGCGTTTCTTTTGGCGCGTTGTTCCTCGGGTGGCGGCGAAATTGCCACGACATCAACCTGTTTTTGCTCGACTCCCACAACCACCTCTCTAAATGACAGGTCCGCCTTCTACAACAAAGCAGATCTCTTGTCAGTCAGCAGCGTGCAGCTTGCGGTGGGTGGTGAGCGGTTTCCGGGCGAATCACAATGCCCGGCTGGA
>CAYMYJ010000091.1:5268-6404 GCA_964394615.1 uncultured Bradymonadales bacterium
ATCACAGGTCAGATTTCTGAGTGATCGAGGGTCACGCCGACTTTAGAGCTCTCGGATTTCTGAGGGATAGTTCGGCTTTTTAATTCATAAGCTGCTCACTTTCAACGGCTTAGGATGTTTGTTTCAGCGTGGCATAGAGCGTGAAGTGCCTAATAGCACTTGAAAGATAATTGAGGTGCCAAATGAAATTGCTGATGACCAAAATTGCCCTGATGACTGTGTGTTTAACGATGAGTGCCTGCGTGTTTTCCGACTCGCCCGGGAAACCGGGAGTCTTGACCAAAGAGGCTGCCGCCAAGATCAGCAATCCGGGCGAGGACCTTTGTGACGTCTATAATTGGTATGGGGACGGTGAGTGCGACACGTTTTGCGAAAACGCCGACCCGGACTGCGAGACCCAGTGTGATGAGGTCCCTGTTTGTACCCGAGGATACGAGACGATTGCCTGCCAGCCCGGCATCGAATGTTACGAAGTCAGTCTTTGTGGCACCACCATTTATTGCCAGCCAGATGTAGACTGTTTGTCACTTCTGTCGCAGCCCTATCCCGAGTGTCCTGAGGGCTACGACATTGTTGACGAATGCGTTCCCGATGGTGGCGATTGTCTTACCAGCGGGGGCTTCTGTGGGCTTCCTGAGACCATTTGTCAGGCTAGTCGTTGTGAGGATGCGGCGCCGGTATGTCCGGAAGGCACGCATCCGGCTCAGGAGTGGGCTGGTTGCGGCGAGCCGAACCCCTGCATTCCAGACATCGATTGTAACGGCTACCCAACGTGCGCCGACGGCATGGTCGAGGTCGAGTCCTGTGACGACGCCCAGGATGTTTATTGCGTCGAAGAGACTTTGTGCGGAACGACGATCAGCTGTGCCGAACTTCATATCTGCGATCTTGGCATCGGCTGCCCCGCAAATTACATCGAGGTTGAGTCATGTCCCGCCGACACCAATTGTTATGAAGAAACTTCGTGCGGCGGAACCGTCATGTGCATGGAAGTCACCGAGGATTGCCTCGCCTACCCGATTTGTCTGCCCGGCACCAAAGAAGTTCCTGCCTGCGAGCCGAACGCGACGTGCACCAGCGCCACCATGTGTGGTGTGACGATCATTTGCCAAGGCGGCATCTGACATTAGGTACGC
>CAYMYJ010000091.1:6504-12196 GCA_964394615.1 uncultured Bradymonadales bacterium
TTATGCGACAGCCTCATCCTGCCCGCCTTTTTTTGTCGACGCCCGACCCAGTTTTCTGAGTGATCGAAGCTCAGGACCCTCGATTCGCACACGAATTTCTGACACACCATTAATCCAAATATTGGTTTTATTTTTTGTTTTCAACGCTTTACGGGTTTTTCGTGAGTCTGGCACGAACCGTGTACTAAAATTAAACCAAGATTTAGTTCGAATTGAGGTGCCCCAATGAAACTCCTGCTGACCAAAATTGCCCTGATGACTGCATGTTTAATGATGAGTGCCTGTGTGTTTTCGGATTCGCCCGAAAAATCAGGGGCGTTGACCAAAGACGACGCCAAGAAGATCACCAATCCAGGCGAGGACCTTTGCGACGTCCATAATTGGTATGGAGATGGTGAGTGCGACATGTTCTGTGAAACCGCCGACCCGGATTGCGATATCCAGTGTGATGCTGTGCCGGTCTGTGGCGACGGTTTCTATGAAGTGGAAGCTTGTCAGTCCGAAAGCGAATGCATCGAGACCAGCCTGTGTGGCTCGACGATTCTGTGCCAGGCCGAAGAGACTTACTGTTTAGCGGAGGCTTCTCGACCCTACACAGACTGCATCGCAGGCTACGAAGTGGTCGACGAGTGTGTCCCAGGTGAGGGCGAGTGTTATGTGAACACTGGTTTTTGCGGGGCTGAGGACATCATCTGCCAGGCTACATCCACCTGCCAAGAATATGTCCCGGCGTGTCCAGACGGCATGATCGAGTCCTCCAGTTGTTCAAACCAGCCAGATGATTGTTTTGAGCAGAGCATTTGCGGTCACGCGATCTATTGCACACCAGACATCGACTGCGATGCCTACCCAACCTGCCCGCAGGGCATGGTCGAGGTTGAAGAAGGCTGCAACGACGCGACGGATATTCAGTGTTTCGAAGAGACCTTATGTGGCACTACGATAAGTTGCCGTGCGATTGATGTTTGTGATTTTGAATTGAGCTGTGGTGAAGGGTATTTCGAAGTCGAATCATGTCCGACGGACGCAAATTGCTACGAGGATACCGTCTGCGGGCAGACCATCTCATGTTTGGAAGGTTATCTGAATTGCCTCGCTTATCCGGCATGTCCTCCTGATACCAGAGAAGTTCCGGTCTGCGATCCAAACTCGATGTGCACCAGCGCCACCATGTGTGGGGTGACAATCATTTGCCAGGGCGGCATCTGACGGTGAGCGATGAGAATCCGACCTCGATACCGTCCCAGTTTTCTGAGTGATCAAGGCCTAAGCCCATCGATTCGCCCACGAAATTCTGACACCCCACGGACACGCGCTATGCGTGTTTCGTTGTTTTTCAATGGCTTAAGGGCGACATCTGCAGCTGGCATGAACCGTGCGACAAGTTAAAGTCAGATGAAGACCGATTGGAGGTGCCCAATGAAAACCATGCTGACCAAAATTGCGATATTGACTGGATGTTTGACCCTGAGCGCATGTGTTTTTTCGGATTCAGCCGAGAAGCCCGGGGCGTTGACCAAAGAAGACGCCAAAAAGATCACGAATCCCGGCGAGGACCTCTGCGACGTCTACAATTGGTATGGGGACGGTCAGTGCGACACTTTCTGCGAAAACGCCGATCCTGACTGCGGACAATGCAATGGCTACCCGGTCTGTCCAGACGGGTTCTCCGAGGTTGAAGATTGTGTCGGCGACGTCTGTCTCGCGACCTCGCTGTGCGGAATCACCATTCAGTGTGAAGAGATTGGAGTGTGTCTGGCCGGTCCTCCTCAGGAGATATGTCCAGCGGGTTATGAAATGGTCGATTCATGCGCGACCGACGACTGTTACGAAATCAGCTCCTATTGTGGCGGTCGTCCGATGTTCTGTCAGGCGCTGGACACCTGCGCCGCCTACCCGAGTTGCCCACCGGACACGTACGAGGTTGAGGCCTGTTACGATGGGGACCAAGACTGTTTCGATCAGACCCTGTGCGGTTCTACGATTCACTGCACCCCGCAAGTCTTCAACTGCGACGCCTATCCGGTCTGTCCAGAGGGAATGGTTGAGGTCGAAGTCTGCCAGGATGACAGGCCGTGTCCGACCGCGACGTTATGCGGCTACACGATCTCATGCCAAACGGGCGAGCAATGCGACCAAGCACCCGAGTGCCCGCAAGGCTACTACCTGGTCGAAAAATGTCCGTCGGAAACAAGCTGCTACGAAGAGGTTATCTGCAACACCACGATTGCGTGTATGGAAGGCTCCATCGACTGTTTTGCGCCGCCGATGTGTCCCGTTGGAACCACGGAAGTGCCAGCATGTGATCCAAATCGACCATGCCAGGAACACATCGAATGTGGAATGCGGCTCTATTGCGAAGATTTTGTTCGTTAATGTCCGTTAATGTTTGAGTTTTTTTAAATGAAGGTGCCGGTCATGAAAATCTTTTTGTCGAAAATCGTCTTTTTTGCCGCGGGCTTGACCTTGAGTGCCTGCGGTTCGGATTCCTCAAAGCCTAGCGAGGCTGAATGCGACGCGGTTCCTGTTTGCGACAGCTCCTCGTATGAGGTCGAAGCTTGCGATACGACGCAGCCAATATGCGATGCGGTCACTCTGTGTGGCACGACGATCTATTGTGAAGGTGAGTCAGATCCTGGTTGTGACCCCACTACCGAAGTGACGGAATGCGAGAACGGCTATGAATTGGTCGACGCGTGTGCGCCAGACAGGGATTGCATAGACGTCAGCGCACCTTGGTGTTCTGCGAAGTACTGCCAGGAGCCTTTGGCTCAATGTGATGCCGTTCCCGTCTGTGCAAGTGATTATCTCGAGGTGGATTCGTGCCCAACAGACACGGATTGTCAGGACGTAACGGTCTGTGGACAAACGATCTCATGCCGCAAAGACGCCCGATGCGAGAATCCAGTACAACCGATGTGCCCAGCCGACTATTATTTGATTCAGTCGTGCCCAACCGACACAAATTGCACCACGGAAATGATCTGCGGAATGTCGGTCTCGTGCATGGAAGGCACCATTGATTGTCTGATGCCACCTGAGTGCGCAGAGGGAACGACCGAGGTGTCGGTGTGCGGGGCTGATAAGCCATGCAACGAGCTCATCGAATGTGGAATCCGGCTTTACTGCGAAGACAACGCCATTTAGGTCGTTTAGTCGCAATGCCAGGCTGGAGCCTGGCGGACCGGGACACGTTGGCACCCAATCAGTTTCGACGAGTCACGGTGCCGCGGTCGCCATCGATGGTGATTAAATCGCCGGTTTGGATCAGGTCACAAATGCCCGGAACGCTGACCACCGCTGGAATATGGAATTCGCGCGCAACAATTGCTGCGTGACTCAGCGGTCCTCCCAATCCCATCACAACGCCGCTTGCTCCAACAAAGAGCGGCGTCCAGCCGACGTCTGCATAGGGGACGACCAGGATTTCCCCGGGTTGCATCACCGCGTCTTTAGAAGACGTAATCACCCGGGCTCGTCCTGTGACTCTTCCCGAACTCGCCGGCAGTCCAGTGAAGTGCTGGTCCTTTCCAGAGGTGGCTGGTTCTTCTGGAACACGGTCTCCCGCGATTCGCTCTTCGCCGCGCATCACGAAGGTTGCGGGGGGATCTGGCATTTCTTCAAAGGCCTCGAACACCGCACGCCGCACGATCACGCGGCGTTTGAAGCCGCGACCGACGGTGACGTCGTTTAGCCAGGCCTGAACTTCGGGTTTTTTCAGGAAAAACACGTCTTCGGCTTTGTGCAGCACACCGGTTTGAACCATGCGTCGGCCGCATTCCAGAAGGAAATGGCGATACATATCCAAAGCGTCCACAACCCGGGCTCGCGTCGATTCTCTCATCCGGGCGTTTAGCCGAGTCACCTGCAAAACAGCGCGGAAAACCGAGCTGACACCAGGCGCGAAGGCTCGATCGATCAGTTCCGACGCGCTCTTGGTGTTGTCTTCGCGGCCTCGCGCGACTTCACGCGGGGAAGCGACATGGGACGAATTCAGGATGCCCTTCAGTACGTCGAACGCGAAGCTCAGGTTTTCGCGCCAACGCGGTGTCGCAAGCTCGGCCTCTCGTGGGGCGCGATGACCGAAATGGACGCGGAACTCCTCGAGTTCGTCCAAAAAATGTTTGACGTCGGTATGCTGATTTTCCTTCATCAGCAAGCCCAGAACCTGGTCCGAGGGGTTTTCACCGATGATGCGTCGCAGTCGTTTTGAACGCCGCGCGATGCGCCCAAGCTCCAACAGATGCTGGCCTGGTTCGGCGCTTTTGACCCCAAGATCCGAGAGTAAGTCTTTTTCGCGACCATGGGATTCTTCGGATCCAAACCAGGTCAGGAATTCCGAGGTCAGCACATAGGACATCAAAAAATTCGAACTCACCGACAACATGATCTGGCCCGTCATATTAAAAAGACGGTCCAGCATCTGGAGTTCATCGAGCATCGCCCGATGTGACTTGCGATAGAGTTCGCGCTCAAAAAACGCCTCGCATCGCTGGTCAAAATAGGTCTCCCAAATCTTGGCGACCATCGGCATCGAGGCCTGTGTCGCCAGAATGCGCGGAATGGTCGTGGGAAGGCGCGTGATGAACGAGGTCGACGAGCGTCGGGTGATATTTTTGAGGACACTCGCACCGCCCCCGCCGGCCATCGAATAGAGCATCGTGGGATCCAAGATTGGAATCGCGCTGGCGATGCTCACGAACTCGGTCAGATTCAGGTAGATGCGTCCGTGAAAGCTGCCCACAAGCTCCGCATCTTCAGGCACATCAAAGCCGAGCGCTCCAAACGCGCGTTCAAAACCCAGCGTCGAGAAGTCCTTTAAGACGCTCCAGGTCATCGGTGTTGCGACGCCCGGGAGTGCTTCTCCGACATTGGCGTTGCTCCAGACGATATCCTCGAGAGCGTCGCCTCGATGTCCCGTGATCTGGCGCGCCTGAAGCACGTAGACGGTGTCATCGACGATGGCCCATTCGACGTCTGCACCAGGAATGGCGCCGTCCGCGGCCAAGAGCCCTTCGGTTCGCAACGCCAGATTGGCCAGCTTTTCGAGCTCCGGCAAGGTCAACACACCCTTGTCCACGACCTCGCTTCGCAGCAAATAACCGGACGGTCGCTCTAGATAATACGTGTCGCAGGCGTCGCCATCGACGACCACGTTCCCAAGGCCGGGTGTGGCCGAAACGACAAGTTCGGCCAATTCCAAAGCGACAGGATTTCGCGAAAAAACGACCCCGGCGACCCGTGGCTCGACCATTTTTTGGACCACAACCGCCATCGACCCAGGTAACCCATCAAGTGCCAAACGAGCCCGGTACATAAGGGCCGTCGGGTCATAGAGGCTCGCCCAAACCTGACGGACTGCCTCCACCAATGCGTCGATGCCTGTCACGTTCAAAACGGTGGTTTGCTGTCCGGCAAATGATCGTCGCCCGTCTTCGTCGTACGCGCTTGAACGCACGGCCCATCGGCCCTTCCCATGATTGGTCGCTTCTTCAATCTCGGCGAGCAATCGGGCGGGAAGAGGCTCGACGCGAATGGCTTCTCGTAGTTCTTTGGTGCTGTGCACCATGGGCACAACAAGGTCGACCATGACGTCGAAGGCTTCGGTAGAAATCACAAACCCGGCCGGAACCGTGAATCCGGCTCGATGGGCCAACATCAGCCCAAAGGCTTTGCCTCCCACCAGGTTGCG
>CAYMYJ010000092.1:0-10927 GCA_964394615.1 uncultured Bradymonadales bacterium
AATCCGTCAGAAATGAGGAAGTTGAGTGAAACCGACGGCCTCCTGGAGCCACGCGCACCAATCACAGCTCACTGTTTTCGGGCGACCAATTGCACCACGGCAGCGACGCCATGGTGGTACGGACCTTCTTTGACGTCGCGTTCCAATTCCTCGAGGCGCTCTATTTCGAGGCCTTCGAATTCAGCGCGTAAATCGTCGGGTTCGACCAGCAATTCCAAGACGGGTGGCCCACCGGTCTTATGCGCCAACTGGCGTGGTGTGTAGGCCTCGACCACCGCGATGCCGCCTGACTTCAGCGCCTGAACGGCCATCTTGTGCATATGGGCGCGGCCGGGTTTAGGCAGGTGAGCGAAAATCGCCACGACACCGTCAAAGCTGTTCGGTTCGGCGCTCCACTGCATCAAATCGGCAACCACGGTCTCAATCTCGACGTCGTAGCGTCTGGCGAGCTCCGTGGCGCGTTCTAAGCCCACAGCCGACTGGTCAACCGCCACCACATGATGGCCCTGCCTGGCGAGCCATACGGCGTTCCTGCCCTGCCCTTCGGCCAACAACAGGATGCGGCTTTTTGGAGCGAATAAAGACGTCGATTCGCGAACAAAATCGTTGGGCTCTTCGCCATAGGCGAAGGTGTCCTCGGCGTAGCGTACATCCCAAAAGTTTTTCATCTTATTTTCCGTTTTTTGGTGCGGCGGCTTCTGGCTTCACCATCGGGGCGGCCGAACACGTGGATTCGAACGTCTGAAACGTATCGACCTTCAACAACGTTCCATCTTCGGCAAAGGTATTCCACTCGCCGACTTTCACGCCGTCGATGTACTCGCCTTGTTGGCTGATTTGCCCGTTGGAGTGCCAGAGGGTCCAAGGCCCATGTTCTTTGCCGCAGAAGTATGCGCCGCGCGATTTGTGTTGGGCATTGGGATGATAGGTGACCCACGAGCCAGCCTTTTCACCTTTTGCATATTGGCCCGTGATGGCCGGTGTCTGATTGGGATGGAAAGCCAAGAATCGGCCATCGAGCACGCCATCGACGTAGTTTTCGTCGCGGACGTCTAGACCTGCTTCGGTCTTGCGTGACCAAGCGCCCTGCTTTTTGCCATCCACATACGCGCCTGTTTCGATCGTTTTATCGACGAACACGCGCTTTGCCGGGCCTTGTTCCAGTCCGGAAACAAAACCAACTTTTTCGATCGCGCCATCTCTCCAGAGCGTCCAGGGGCCGGTCTTGACCTCGTTTTCGAGCGTCCCTTCGGCCTCGATTTCTGCGTCGGGCTGATAGCGTGTGACATGAAGCAGCTTCCCATCGCGGATGACTTGCTCACGCAACACGCCGTTTGGAAACCAGACTTCGCGCGACTGGGTTGCCCCTTCAACAAACGATTCGACGCTCTTCAACGTGCCGTCTTCGAACCAACGTTTGCGTGTAATCGGCAGCCCGTCAGGATCAAATTCGGTTCGCATGTCGAGCGCACCTGTTTTTGTCCACTGCAGCTGAAACCCGAGTGAGCGCGGAATTCCAACACGTTTGCAGGTCACTTCACGCCGGCCATCAGCCAACATCAGGTCGTCAACATAGGTACCGTCTGGACAACGATATTTGGTCTCGGCCTTACGGTATGGCCAACCTTCGGCGTCGATCAGGCCGCCAGAAACAGCTTTAGGGCCGCCGCTTGCACATCCGAGACAGGCGACAAACCCCACTACAACAAAGCGCTTCATTTGGACGCTCCGTTGACGGTCTTGGTTCGCACACGGATGTGCTTCATCTGGTCACAGGCAGGGTCGCAACCCGCGTCGCACGACTGCGAAAAAAACTCCCGCGCGGTCGAGATATTTCGGTCGACCTCGACGCCTTCGTTCAACATCACAGCGGAATTGAAACAACCCAAGGGGTCCCCACGGTTGCAGCCATCGACGTAGACCACGAACGCCGATTGGGCCGTGTTGATCTCTTCGGCCTGAGCCTGGCTGCTCGCTGTTTGGTAGTATGTATTTGATCGTTTCAGGTCGACGGGAACCCCGATGCCTTCTTCGTAAATCTTGGCCAACAAAACACAACCAGAGGCTTCCCGCTCGTCACAGGTCGACTCCAGATATTTGAGGCCTTTTGCGGTGTCAGCGGGGACGCCTGAGCCAAACAAATACGCTTGACCGGCACCGACACAGCCTGGCCGAAATCCAAGCTCACAGGCCTTTTCATCAAGTTCAACGGATTTTCTGAGGTAGTCGCCTAATTGCCAGGTGCTGCGATAGGCGCTCGCCAATTCCGCGCAACCCTCGGCGACCCCTGCGTCACAAGCAGCAGCGAAATAGGGCATTCCCTTTCGGCGAGAAAGCCCTCGTCCGAGCTCGACACAGGCCAACTGTTCACCGCCGGAGCATGCGGTCTGCAATGCCGCCCTAACTTTAGTGGGGTTGGCGTTCGACTTGCCAAACAACTCCGCCAAGCGCGCACAGGAAGCCGAATGATTCAAAGTGCAGCCAAACTGATAGGCGATGAGTGCGTTTCTGCGTCCCGTGGGACCATGGGTGATTTCGGAATCGCCCCACTTCACACAGGCGTCGAGATCCCCACCGATACAATCATCGTGTTCGGCGCTGCGCACGGCCGAAGCAGTCGTCGCGCAGCCCGCGAGAATCACAAAAAAGCTGAGAAAAAAGCGCGATGGCGTCAATGTGAATCCAGGAAGTTGATACGGACGTCGTCACCAAGTTCGGCCAAAAGGTATTTCTTGAATTTATCACGGATCTGAACTTCGACCTGTCGAATGCGTTCTTTGGAGACACCAAATTCTTCGCCCAATTGCACCAGACTTCTGGGTTCGTCAGAGAGCATGCGTCCAAACCAAATCGCTTTTTCGCGTTCGTCGTCGATCTGATCACCAAACGACTTGATCGCAACGCCCAACTGCGAGTTCATCTCACGTTCAGCGGCGATTTCCTCGGGGTCGTCTTGATCGGACGACATCAGCTCACCCACGGTGACTCGCTCAAGCCCTTGTGCTGGAGCGTCCATCGATACGGCAGGTGCATCGAGTTGCGCGGCAACCCGCACGACTTCGGCCTCGTCGACGTCCAAGTATTCGGCGATCAGGGCCGGCGTAGGTTCTTCGCCACGGCGAATGAGTTCGCGACGAGCCTTCTTGAGGTTGTAAAACAACTTCCGGCCAGCACGTGACGATCCGATTCGAACCGGATGAAGGTGGTTCATCAGGTAGTTCAGGATCATCGCGCGAATCCAGTACTGAGCGTAGCTGGTAAACTTTACGCCTCGATACGGATCGTAGCGGGTGACGGCCTCGGCGAGTCCGACATTTCCTTCCTGAATCAGGTCGAGCAGATTGGTCCAACGTCGCTGGTACTCACGCGCAATCTTCACGACGAGCCGCAGGTTCGTCATGATCAACATCTTTGCAGCGTTATTATCCGCGTGATCTTTGTAGCGCTCGGCGAGTTCTTGCTGTTGCTCCGAAGGAAGCGGAGCAATATGGCTCAACCGTGACAGATAGCTGGTCAACGGATCGGTGAGCGTCATGTCGCCGCGATTGGCTCCGCGCATCAGCGGCAGGCTCAAATCACCAAAAGTCTCGGCCTGCTGGTCCAGCGTCTTTGCAGAGATGTCCACTTCAACAGGCGTCTTGTCGACTTTCGGGGCCCGTTTGGGCCGGTGAGACGTATGTTTATCGCGATTGGTCATCCATCAGCCCAGTACAAAGATATGGCGAGTGTAGCGCAGTTTCCCCAAACGCTTAACACACTCTTCAAGAAGCGAGAGCCATCAGCGCATGGATGCGCGAAGTCGCTTACTGGTTGCGGACTTTGCAACTTTTGCCAAGTCTGGGTCCGAATTGGCCTGCCAGTCGATAAGCATGCGTTCGGCGCGCTCACTAGGCACCCAACGTAGCCCCCTAAGAGTCCATACTTTCACGCTTTTATCCTGATCTCCGAGTGCTTTCTCGAAGATCTCAAACGTCTGATCATTGGCGATCTGCCCAAAAGTTCGAGCGACGGTGTAAACAGCCATCCCACGAATCTCAGGATTCGAATCCTTCAACATCGAGCCCAGAAAAACCTGAGCTTGTGGCGAGGGATAAAGGCTCAATAGGGAAATCGCGCGTTTTCGCTCGTAGATTCCCAGATTTTGGTCGCGGGCAGCGGTCATCAGCACCGCGGCGGGGCTTTCAAACGACGCATCCAGACTCGCCTTTGTGGGCAACGTATCGATCGAAGCCAAATCAGGCGCCAGCAGCGCCATGTCTTGAGCCGACTGAGCCATCGCGGGTGCGGCGACAAAGCCGGCCACAAGCACACATAATATTTGGAGCTTTTTCATTATTCTGCCTCCTGACGTACCCAGGGGTTCAAGCGCATCGTGCTGCCTTGAGAAGCCGACAATATGTCGCCATTTCCCGAATTATGCATCACCATCGTGGGGTCGTTTTCGGGCGTATCGGGGAGTTGGTCATGGATCTGCTGCCCGCCCCCGAAATTCTGTTCGCTGGTGTGGTAGAGGCCAAGGAAATGGCCGACCTCGTGCGAAAACACCTTGTAGAGCGGCGTCGGCGCCTGTGCTGATCGTTTCAGAGCAAGCACGACGCCACTTCGGCCGGTTCCCATCAGCCCCGCTGGTCCCGGGATTCCTCCCGAAACTCCGAGCAGAATTCCGAATCCTTGTGAACCGGCGGCCCCTGTCAGCAAATCTTCGACAAAAAACACGTTCACAGCGTCCTGCGGCGCATTCGCCGATTGAGCAAAGAGCCCAGCCAGGTCGCTTCCTGCGCCGATCACGTTTTCGATCACATTAAAATCACCCTCGATATCATTATAGGTGATGCGGCCAAGTTTCAGACCGACTTGAGCGTAGACCGTGTTCACGTCCGCCAACGTCTTTTGGAAGTTCGTGTCCGTGGCGGCGGTCGCTGCCGTGAGGCCTTGCGCACCGGAGAACCAAAGGTTCACGTCCAACGTTCCCGCTGTCGGCGCGGCGGGCATGACCTTCGCGGTCACGATCACTCGGGCCGGACCGGCGACTGGAGTCTGATTCGCTAAACCCAACAACTTAAACGAGAGCACCGAAAACTCGTGCGTGCCGGGTGTGATCGATACAGCCGGATTTGTAGGCGCCATGGCCGCGAACGCTGCTTCCGAGGACGTCACGCGCTGCGGGCAACTAAGGCATAACGACGGAGCGCCGGGATCGGTTCCAAGCCAGCCCAGGTTCACCAGCGGTGAAGAGTCACCATTATTCCAGTGGCGCACCGTGTACTGCGTGGGTGAATCGCCAACGATCGTGATCACCACCGACTGCGTGTTGGGCGGGACGTCAAATTGAAAGGGTCCAGCCACGCCGTTATCAGCCGTCAGAATGTCTTGATCCAGCAATGTCACGAGCTCAGGACGAAGGATCGGCTCAATATTATTGTTCGGGGAATTATTGGTCTGATTATTCGACTGGCTAACCGTCTGATTATTCGTCGAATTATTCGTCGAATTGTTCGTCTGGTTATTGCCGTCGATGATGTAGAGGACCTCTTCGGCATCGTCCGAGCAGGCCATCGAACCCAAGATCAACATTAGGGGCACTAGTTTTCGGAGCATCGCAACACCTCACGCGTCGTCCGTAGAAGGCGGCAAAGTTAGCAAGGTGGCCATGTAGGGGCAAGTAATGACAGGTCGAAACCGTATCAAAGGCTCAACACCCATTCCGAGAGCGCATCCGCGACCTCGACAGCCTGGAATTTTTGTAGGTTATGGCCGCCTTCATCGAACACAAAACGAGGCCCAGCCGGCAAAAGGGATATCATTTCTTCGACGATGGCAGGTTCAATCAAGTGGTCATCTTTTGCCCACGCGACAAAAGTCGGACATGTGAGCGCCCGAAGGTGTTTCTCGAAGGCTTTAAAATGAAAATTCGAGAGCGTCTCGATCGTCATCCGGACATCTAAATCCGAAATATTTCGGAAACCGATTTTTTTAAAACCAGATAATATCCGATTTATAATAACCTTTCCCACGATCGGAAGGTTCATCACCCGCTTGAGCATCTTGATATTGGGCAAGCTCTTGATCCCAGAGTGGGGTCGGATACCAAAGGGCGCCAATAACGCTAAACCTTTGACCTTTTCGGGATGAGCAACGGCGTAAGCTGTTGCATAGGTGCTCCCAAAAGAATGGCCCAAGATGATGACGGGCTCGTCGACCAGATCTACGATACGGTCCAAATATTCTATCGCACCAGCATCAGTTGCCGGGTAGCTCCGAGGCACCCCACTGAATCCGGGTAAGTCGACACGAATGAGCCTAAAACGATCATGGACCGCGCCCCCAAGGTATCGGAAATCACGCACGGAACCAGGCAGCCCATGAACCGCCAAAACGACGGGCCCTGCCCCCTCGTCAGTCCAGGCGCCCCATGAATGAACGGTTCGGTTTGGATCACTGGGAGTGTCGGGTCTCATCGTTGCGGCTCGGTGACAGTTTCTTAAGGATGACGCGCGTTATCCTAACCGATAACCGAAAGCCGCGCAGCCAGACTCTACCACCGCTGGTACTGAATAATGGCGGACCAGTCGCGTTTTTGGCCGCCGAGCCAAGAGCTAAAACGCGGTGGTTATTCTTTTATATTCTTCGCCATCAATTTCTCGAACTCTGCCCAGATATTTTCAGGGCGATCCTCGGCGAATTCTTGATGAAGGTTCTGAAGGGCGTCTCGGAACTCGCGTTCCCGGGCGCTCAGCAACGCATCATAAGTCGAGTCAAAAAAGAACGCGGTGGTCGACGCACTTCTGAAGGCGATTAAATCCAAAAAAATCTCGAGTTGCCGTGCCGAATCTGGTGCGTGCGCGGACGCCATCGACTCCATCTTTAGGTCGGCATCAAAGAGTAGATTGCGCAAGGGATCGTGGTTGAGCATGAGGACCGTCCCGATGGGATGGGAGAGGTCTTTTTCATTGCTCACATCCCCCAAGGACCGGCGCACGTCATCGAGGATCCGCAAAAAGTTGGGGTCGGTCATCCCAAAGCCAATAAAGAGCATATGTTTGGTGATCAACAACGCCTGCACGATCCCTGCTAAGGCCGACCGACGCTCGCCAAAACGCAAGTAGTCTTTGCGCGTGAGCACCAAATCACCGCGCTCGACGCAGCCATGAAGCTTAAGAAGCCAACGTTTGGCCCTCGGATTTCGCTCCTGAGGCAACACAGCGACGTCCCCGACCACGACTTTGGACGCCGATTCGTAGAGGGTGTCGTAGTTCAAAGTCACGGCGGCTTCATGCGGAATCGACGCGATCAACGCATGCTGCAGCGAGCATTCCTGAGTGTCCAATAGAGCCCGGGTGCTCTTCTCCAACGCTTCTCGTCCGCCCAGATAACGCTCGACGATGCTCCCAGCATCCATGGCGTCCAAGTTTTGGAGCGCTTCGAGTTCCGAATCACTGAGGCCCGCTTGGTCGGCGAGCCTACCCAGAAAATCGCGCCAGGTTGGCAGGCCCGCCCCCACGCTCACGCCCGACCCCAAAAACATCACAAGGGCGCCAGCTTTGGCCCGTTCAGCAAGGGCCGTGGCCGACGCCAACAGGTGAGAATCCAGATCCCAGCCAAAACTCCCAACCTCCACACGACGCTTACGAGCAAGCTGTGCTGCCGCGAAGGATTGGGGGTCAAAAAGAGTGAAGACAATGTCCACATCATGCAGCCGGCCTAATTCCACCAAATGGTCAAAAAGCGCATCGATCACTCCCGCTTTTTTATCCCATTGGCCTCCAAAGCCCGTGCCCACCGCCGGAACGCCCAGAAGCGGCCGCGAACGCTTCAAGCCCGCCTTGGCCCACGTCGAGGCTTCTTCGACAAATTGCGACACGGCCTCGAGGTACCAGGCGACTTCGTATTTTGAACCGCCGCCAACGTTCGTCAGCCACGGCATCGAACGCCCTGGCCAATCATTATGGCGAACAGTACGCCTGCGGCCGCTGGTCCATTCGTCGAATAATGCGACGGGCAGCACATAAGTGTCGGTATTGCGTTGTGCCAAACCAGCTTGGTATTCCTGCGGAATCCAAGAGGAGAGCACGTGGAAGCCAGCATCGCAGGGCAAGAGCCACGCGTCTGTTTTTAGACGAGGAAGATCCGCCTGCACGATAAAGACGTGAGGACGGTTATGCGCGTTTGGCATAGAAAAAGAACCCTGAAGAAGGCGCATGAATCTGAAGGCTCGAAGGTAGCTCGTTGCGATGGCCCCTTCAACACGGATAACCCCGCACACGGACACGTGACGTTATGCTTGCTGGCCTCTCCACGAAAAATAAAGGTCTGATATTTGGCATGCTTGGGGTGGCAGGATTCAGCCTAACCTTGCCGATGACTCGGCTGGCTGTCGTCAATTTGGACCCAGCTCAGGTCATCATCTGGCGCGGGTTTCTGGCGAGCATTCTAGCGATTTTGATGTTGGTGATTCGTCGTCCGCCCATTCCCCCGCGCTCGGTCTGGAAAGCCATATTCTTGGCTGGATTTGGGACTTTATTCGGCTTTTCAACGTTCATGACGCTCGGGATGACCACCGTTTCGGCGTCGCATGGTGCCGTTGTCATCGGCTTGCTTCCGCTTGCCACAGCGATTTTTGCAGTGTTGATCGGTCGTGAAAAACCGTCGCTCGGTTTCTGGATCATGAGCGCCGTCGGCACGATCATCACGTTGACCTTTGTTTTAAGACAAGCAGAAGGCGGCATGGCGGTCGGGCATATCTTCCTGCTTCTGGCGGTGGTCTTCGCCTCGATGGGATACTCCTTTGGCGCACAGGCTTCCAAGGTCATCGGCGGTTGGCAAACCACCTGTTGGAGCCTCGCCGTGGCGATGCCATTTCTGCTGGTGGCCATGGCCTGCGTTCCCATGATCACGCCGGCGGCGGGGGCCGTGTCCTTGAGCGCGCTAGTGTATTTGGCGCTTGTCTCCCAGTTTGCGGCGTTTTTTGCCTGGTATCGCGGGCTGGCGATGGCCGGTGTCGCCCGGGTTTCTCAGGTTCAATTGCTGCAATTATTTATGACGGTGACCGGCGCCTATTTTATTTTGAACGAAAAATTCGATCCTGAAGTCATTCTATTTGGCTCGCTGGTCGTTGTCGTTGTTTGGATGGGAACCAAAATGCGGATCGAAAGCACTCAGGTTTGACAGGTGCGAGGCACGGCTCGCTGGGTTATATTCTGCCTAAAATGCGGGGCTAACCCGCAACAGTGAACCGAGAACCTTATGACCGAAAAAACACCACCAACTATTTGGGTCGACTCCGACGCCCTGCCCCGAGTCATCCTGGAAGTCCTGATACGGGCTTCGTCAAAACGCGAAATCACGACTATTTTTGTGGCGAATCGGTGGATGGAAGAGCCCAAATCTAAATTCGCTTCAAATGTGGTTGTTCCGCACGGACCCGACGCCGCCGACGACCATATCGCCGAAAACTGCGTCGCTGGTGACCTTTGCATCACTGCAGATATCCCCTTGGCGGCACGGGTGGTCGAAGTCGGCGGTGACGTTGTGACACCACGCGGACGCCCGCTGGACAAAGACAACGTGACCGAGGCCCTGAGCCTTCGTGATTTTCACGATGAGTTGCGGCAGTCCGGCATTCAGACCGGTGGGCCATCGGCGTACGACGACAAAGCAAAACAACAATTTTCCAATGCTTTGGATCGCTGGATTACCAGGCGCCTAGCCTAGGGGATCTCGAAGACTGTTGCTGGTTGCAGTGCGGCAAAACGACCGCAGACGAAGCGCAGAATCGCAATGCCGGGCAGGATGCGGACCAAGCTCCTAACTTTCTGAAACTGCTCCGTGTTTACGGCACTTCTTCATAATTGCTCCACATTCTGTGTCTAAGCTCGGAATACTCGCGGATCGTTTTCCAGACATCGACCGGTGGTTTCGACATGTGGACTTTCAAGAAACTTAAATGGCTCGCCGTCGTGTTTTGCATGATGACGGTCTTCGCCAGCCAGGCTGCGGCGCATGATGCTAGCTTTGCTCGATGGGACCTCAGTCCTGGTGAGGGTGAGGTCATCTTAACACTGCGCACGTCCGGTCATGGCCTTGAGTCAAATCTGCTCTCCGACGATCCCACAGCCAGTGATGCTACGAGTCGTCGGGAGCGGCTGCTCGCTTACTTCAACAGCCACATCATCCTCGAAGAAGACGGTCTTCGCCTTCAGCTCAAAGACATCCAAGACAAGCCCGGCCACGAAACGACGGTGGCGCTCGTTTTTGAGCGGACTCATATGGGAAGTGCGCGTCAGCTTCTGCTCGATTTGGGCGCCTACAGCGCCAATCCGAACCAGCATAATTTGGTCTTTGTTCATGTCGACGACAGGCGCGACCGCATCATGCTCAACCCGGAATCTGGTTATGTTCTAAATTGGCCGCTGCCCGCTCCCACCCCCCAAAAAATCCAACAAGAGAATAAATAATGAAAATAAAAAACCCATTTTTACCTCTGGTCCTCGCCCTTACCGCCGCGCTTGCCCTGTCGGCATGCGGTTCGGACGAAACCACTGACAACGATTCTGCCTCGACCACGACGGAAGATGCAGGTTCTACCGACGACGGAATCAGCGGATCGGCCACAGGATTAGCCAACTGTGATGAGATGGCTGCGCTTTTCGTAAACGCCCCGTCAACGGTTACGACTGCTGATTGCCAGCTCACCGACGGCACCACGACGCCGTGCTGCACCTTGACGTTTCGGTCGGACCTTGAAGAGGATGGCCCCTATTGTCCCGAGAGCCTGACCTCACCCCCCCCTTACGGACTCTCGGTCTATGACGGCGAAACCAATCCTGGCCTTCGCCCCTTTAATGGCGCCTATTTGCTCGATATTGAGGCCGACGGCTACGACCCCATGGTCGACGCTGATGGCAACACCAATATCAACACGGGCGGC
>CAYMYJ010000093.1:0-10696 GCA_964394615.1 uncultured Bradymonadales bacterium
TTTTCGGTTTTCGGTTTTCGGTTTTCGGTTTTCGGTTTTCGGTTTTCGGTTTTCGTCATGGTCTACGATTTTGGACGCAGTAGCCGAAAACAGACGACTGATAACGGACTACCTAGCGCAGCGGCCAGAAACCGACTACCTTGGCGCCATGGTCGCAAAAATGAACAGCGAATCACCTTTGAACCGGGCGCTCGAACACGATCTCTCCGAAATCGTCGGACGGGCGCACGTGCTCACGAGCGGACCGGATCGCCTTGCGTACAACAACGATTGTTGGCCGCGCGGAATCATCCTGACTCGTGGTCGACAGGTTCGTCATCATCTGCCCGCCGCGATCGTGCAACCCAAGGGTGAGCACGAAGTGTTGGGGTTGATTCAGTGGGCTCGTCAGACCGGTACGCCCATCGTTCCTTACGGTGCAGGAAGCGGCGTTTGCGGCGGCGCGATCACTGACGGCGAAGGCGTGATCGTCGATTTGAAACGTCTGCGTAAGGTTCAGGCGACACGTCCAGGTGACATGACGGTGCGCGCGCAGGCGGGGATCATCGGCATGACCCTCGAACAAGAACTCAACCGGCAGGGCCTCACGCTTGGGCACTATCCGTCGTCGCTCTATTGCTCAAGCTTGGGCGGTTATTTGGCAGCGCGAAGCGCCGGGCAATATTCGACCCGATACGGCAAAATCGAAGACATGATCGCGAGCATGCGAGTCGTAACCGGCACCGGCGAGGTTTTGGAAACAGCGCCCGATCCGCTTGCCGCCCGTCCTCGCCATCTTGTGCCGGATTGCGGTCCGGACATGACCCAGCTCTTTCTGGGCAGCGAAGGGACTCTCGGAATTTTGACCGAAGCGACTCTGCGCGTGTCTCCTAATCCTACGATTCAGGTCTATCGCGGGTTTCAGTTTCCAAGCGTCGAGACCGCCCTTGAGGCGATTCGTGACATGATGCAACAGGGCGTTCGGCCCGCTGTGGTCAGGCTTTACGACGCGTTCGACTCCCTGATCGCAAAGCGTCGATCGGGCGGTGGTGAGTCGCTAAAAACTAAAATTTTGGCTCAGAAATTGGGCGATTTGGCGCTCGAGGTTTTGCCAAGTGATGTCAGCGGTGAGTTGAAAGGCCGGCTGTCCACGGTCAAATCGGCCCTGCTCGGTCGAGTCCTTGGTCAACCCCTCACCCTGAATCGGATGATCGATGTCCTGCCGGCCGAATGCCTGCTGGTGATTGGATTCGAAGGCACCTCGCGCATCGTCGCGGACGAAGCCCATCACGCGTTTGGCATTTTGTCGCATTACGGCACCGATTTGGGCCAGGAACCCGGCCAGCATTGGCTGAAAAACCGCATGAACGTGTCGTACAAGCAGTCGGCGATGTACGACTCGGGCGCATTTGTGGACACGATGGAGGTCTCGACCACCTGGGCAAACCTGAACCATCTTTACGAGTCGGTGCGTCGTGCGCTTAGCCCACACGTGCTGGTGATGGCGCATTTTTCTCATGTGTATCCCGAAGGCTCGTCGATCTACTTCACGTTCGCCGGATTTGGGGCTGACCTCGACGAGACCATGGAGCGCTACGAGACGACCTGGAGGGTCGGGCTGGATGCGGTGGCTCGTGCCGGTGGCAGCATCACTCATCATCATGGCGTCGGACAATCCAAAGCCGCATGGACTCACCACGATCATCCTGGCGGTTCGTCGCTCTTTCAGGCGCTTAAATCCACGTTTGACCCGGACGGCATCATGAATCCGGGTAAGGTGTACGCGCTATGAGTGCATCGATAAAAAAACGCTACGCAAAGACGTTTTACAAACAACGAGATCTGCCTCAGCCACGTCAAGAGTTCTGGCCAGCAGACAGCGGTGAGTTGCTTGAGGTTCTGGCAAATCCAGGCCTTGATGCCCCCCTGCTTTTGTTGGGTGATGGGCAACATGTACGCCCGGCAGTGTTGGGCGAGCGGGTCTTTGACGTCGTTCGCACCGAGTCCTGTCGCCGAGTGCTTTCGGTGGACCGAGAAAGCAAATTGGCGCGTGTCGAATGCGGCATTCGTTGGGGAGACCTGCAGGACGAACTTCGCGAACGCGGCTTATCCTTGGAACGCAGTGGGCTCAACCCACGCAATTCCACGATCGGCGGGCTATTGGGCCGCCATCACGGCGTGGGGCGCGAGCTTTGGGATGGCGACATTCGCACAAGCTGCATCGCCCTTTCGGGGTTCACGCCGACCGACGGTCAGTACGGATATCTGCCCGCCCCACGCAAAGCGAGCGGCCCGGATATGCGTTATCTATTCATAGGTGGCGAAGGTTTTCTGGGTGCAATTCTAGACGCCACATTTGTGGTCTGGCGGCCCTCAGAAGCACGGCTATTCCGTTGGGAAGTAGCGGCTCATGAAGCCATGATCGTGCACCAAAAGATGCTCGATTTGGGCATTCAAATTGCGTGGGCCTCCTACGTCGCCGGAACTCTAAATGTCGCTGTATTTGCGGCCGACGGCGTCTTGCGGTCGATCGAGCGCGAGGTCGCGCCGTTGAAACCCACCGACACAGGGGGGCGAGACGACGTCACGATCCTACGCAATTCGTTGGAGGCCGCTCACCCAGATCGCCGCGAATCAGCGACCGCAAAACAGACTCATCGAGCCGTTTTCAGCACCGAACATGCGGGGCAAGTGCTTGAGTCGTTTGCAAATGCTGACGTCGAAATCTGGGATCTCACAAGGCATCGCGCCACCTTCTATGCCACGTATCCGAAGGGCAAAGTTCCGGCCGAGCTTCCCGGAGATATCGCACAGTTGGCGCATTCCCAACGCCTTGTGGCCTCAGACGGGGTTGTGCATTGGTCGCAGTGGTCACAGACGCTCAAAAATGAGCTCGACCGCGACCGACGTCTGGCGGTGGGCCCATGAATGTCAGAATTTTTGAGGTTAGGTGATGGATAAAAGTCTTGGACCCGAGACCGACAAAGCGACCGCTTATTGCACCTATTGCCCCAAGCTCTGTCGCTTTTCATGCCCAGCAGCCGAAGCCGAAGGTCGTGAAACCGTCACGCCCTGGGGCCTGATGCGGCTTTTGGAACTCACCAAAAATGGCACCGTCGAACCCGACGCAGAAGTGGCCGAGATTTTTTACCATTGCATGGCCTGCAAACGTTGCGAGACCTGGTGCAAACACGATAACGACGTCCCCAAAGCCATGTTCGAAGCCCGTGCCTGGATGCGCGAATTAGGGCACGTTCCCGAAGCCCTCGACGGCTTTGTTGACTTCTTCTACGACGGCAACTCGCCGCATCCGGAGTCGTCTCCGCTGGCCGCGACCGACGTGTTCGACGAGACCTCAGACATCGCGTTCATGCCCGATTGCGAGACTCGTCATCATTATCCCGATTTGATTCCGCGGATCGGCAAATTGCTCGAAAGCATCGTTGGGAAAAAGGTCCGCCTTTTTACACGCAGCGACGGCGTCGGGTTTGCTTGTTGCGGATTTCCGGCGCTTGCAGCGGGCGACAAAGATGGCTTTTCGGACTACCGCGATGCGCTGGTCGATGAGCTGGGCCCGGTGGATTACGTGATCACCGATTGTGCCGCGTTTGTGTCGATGAACCGGCCCGATGGTTCTTTTACGAACCCTTGGCCCGTCGATATTATCCATGCGGTTGAGTTTTTGGCGGACTACGTCGACGAACTCCCGGTCAAAGATCGGGTCGATGGCACCGGCGTCATGTTGCATGATTCATGTTTCGTGGGCCGCCACCTTGGCCTCTACGACGCGACGCGAGCGTTGACCGCCGCGGTCTACGAGCCGGAGCCCGAGGAATTCCAATTTAATCGTGAAAATGCCCCATGCTGCGGCGGGTCGGCGCATTATCATGTGGTTGCACCCCAGGCGAGCGAGTCGGTCGCGCGTTTGAGGCTGGAGCAACTGGACCGCGAAGGCGGAACTTCGATGGTGTGCGGTTCAAGTACCTGCACCAAATCTTTTAGGCGTGCCCGAGACCAGAAGGCCTCGATGACGCTTCTTGACGCAATTTGCGTTGCTTGCGGATTCTAAGGAGTCTGGATGTCGAGTTATCGGACCTTTGTGATTGCCAACCCTGAGAGCGGTAACGGCGCAGTCCGTCGCGATTGGAGCCGTGTCGAACGGCTTTTACGTGCGCGGATTGGTGAGCTGGAGATCGCCTTCACCGAAGGCCCTGGCCACGCGACGATGCTCGCGCGCGAAGCGCTGCGTGCCGGGTGGGAAATGGTCGTTGCTGTGGGTGGAGACGGAACCGTCAACGAAGTCGTGAATGGCTTTTTTGAACGCCCGAATTTCCGCACAGAATTTGAGCTTGATGATGGCTGGGTTCGTCGAAAGGCGGACTGGAAACCCGAGCCCATCAATCCTGACGCGGTTTTTGGCTTCATCCCGATGGGGACCGGCGGAGATTTTCGTCGGACCGTCGGAGCCATGGGGTCCGTCGACGAGACCGTCAAGCTTCTGGGGGGCACGGATATTCGCCCCATCGACCTGGGAATCTCGGTTTTCCTAGGGCCAGATGGTCACCTGGACGGTCGGTTTTTCATCAACATATCCAGCGCCGGCATGGGCGGGATGGTCGATCGTTACGTCAACAAGATGTGGAAAGGCATGGGTGGAAAATTCAGCTTCACCGCAGCCTCAGCGATGATGTGGCTCAAATACGATAACGCCGCACTCGACGTTCGAATCGACGACCTGGAAGAGATTCACGACAAGTTTTTCAACGTCGTCGTCGCTAACGGTGAGTATTTTGGCGGGGGAATGTGGGTGGCACCCGGGGCCCGAATCGACGACGGAAAATTCCAGGTCGTTTTGTTCGGCGACCTGTCCAAAGGAAATTCCGCATCGTTGATCGGCTTGCTCCATAGGGCTGAGCACCTTGACCTGCCTCAGGTTTCTCGTCGCAACGCTTCGACCGTTTCGATTCGAGCTGCACAGACAGAGCCTGTGTATTTGGATATTGATGGCGAAGCCCCTGGCCGAGTCCCTGTCCTCTTCACGAACCTTCATCAGATTCTGAAGATGAAAGTCGGAAACTGAACCTCTCCTAACTAAGATCGGATTAATACCGTGTGTGGAATCACTGGTTTTTTGGGTGGTGTTGCCGACCCTGAGCGCGTGCTCGGGCAGATGACGCGCGCCATTCAGCACCGAGGGCCTGACGGCGCCGGGCATTGGTTTGACCTGCGGTCCGAGGTCGCGCTCGGGCATCGCCGGCTCGCGATTCAGGACCTGTCGATCGAAGGCGCCCAGCCGATGCATTCGGACTCTGGTCGTTACGTCATGGTGTTTAACGGCGAGGTTTTTAATCACCTCGACCTGCGCACACGGCTCGGCGGGAATTGGCGTGGCCATTCGGATACCGAGACCATGCTGCGCGCCATCGAAAAATGGGGTGTTCGCGAAGCCGTGACTCAATTCGTGGGCATGTTCGCGTTCGCACTCTGGGACCGCGAGACCTCCGAACTCACGCTGGCCAGGGACCGTCTTGGCATCAAACCCTTGTATTTTGGACGCGTGGGGCAGAACTTCGTGTTTGGCTCGGAGCTCAAGGCGTTCAAAAGCTTTCCGGGGTTTGATCCCAAGGTCGATCGCCGCGCATTATCCGCGTACATGCGGTCGAATTGTGTCCCTCAGCCTCTTTGCATCTACGAAGATTTTTCGCAGATGTCGCCCGGGACCTTGCTGATCGTCAAGGGTGGCAAAACCCGAGTCGAACGCTATTGGTCGGCCCGAGAGGTTGCTCGGGCGGGAATCGACCATCCCTTGACCGGAAGTCCTGACGACATCGTGAACGGTCTGGAGTCGATCCTTGAAAAAGCCGTGCAGGATCGATTGCTCTCTGATGTTCCACTGGGCGCGTTTCTTTCCGGTGGGGTCGATTCGTCGACCGTTGTTGCGCTGATGCGCAAACACCAATCAAGTGTTGTTCGTACATTTTCGATCGGGTTCGAAGACGACGCGTATGACGAAGCCGTTCATGCACGCGCCGTCGCACGTCATCTGGGAACCGAACACACCGAGCTGGTCGTGACCGCCGCGGATGCGCTGGAAATCGTTCCCAGATTGGCGACAATGTACGATGAACCCTTCGCCGATTCGTCCCAGATTCCGACCTTTCTGGTGTCTCGCCTAGCCCGCGAACATGTCACCGTTTCGTTGAGTGGTGATGGGGGCGACGAGCTTTTTGCCGGGTATAATCGGCATGTGTTCGGGCCCAAGATTTGGAAGGTGATGGGTCGTCTGCCCGTCAATGCTCGACGTCTGGTCGCAAAAGGGTTGACTGCCGTTTCGGCCGGGGCATGGGACCACGCGTTTGGCCTGTTGGAACGCGCACTTCCAAGCGGTGTGGGCGTCCGCCTTCCTACCGAAAAACTCCAGAAATTTGCCTCGGTGCTTCCGGCCAAAGACCAGTTGGCACTCTACGAGACGCTGGTCACGCATTGGTCTTCGGACATCGTTCGAGGCGGCGAGTCGCACCCAGTCGCATGGAGCGACCTGGGCGATTTTGCGTCGTCGATGATGTTGACCGACCTGGAAACCTACCTTCCCGACGACATCTTGACCAAAGTCGACCGCGCCAGCATGGCTGTTAGCCTCGAGGCGCGAGTCCCGCTGCTCGATCATCGCGTGGTCGAATACGCATGGCGCATGCCTCACGAATTCAAGATTCGCGACGGACAGAGCAAATGGGCCCTGCGCCAGGTGCTCTACCGTCATGTCCCCCGCGAGATGATCGAACGTCCCAAAATGGGATTTGGCGTCCCGATCGACGCCTGGCTGCGCGGGCCTTTGCGCGGATGGGCCGAAGAGCTTCTGAGCAAGCAACGCCTTGAACAAGACGGCTATTTTGACGCCTCGTTGATTCGTACCCGATGGCACGAACACCTTGGACATGTCAAAAACTGGCAGCACCACCTGTGGGACGTCTTGATGTTCCAGGCGTGGCTGGATCAGAACACATAGGATGGACTGTATTGGCATTGCCTTGAGATGGCGCTAGTCTCTGCGCGAGGTGATCCAATGGTACGGCAGCAAAACGGACCCAAACGAAATCCAAAGCGCAGCTTATCTGATCCGCCCATTTCGGAAGATGAGCGAGCTCGTTTGAGCTCGCAGGTTTCATATGTGGGAAGCCCATATCATAAACGAAATCCGGGGGATTTTGGCTTGAATCCGCCCATGTCTCCTCGCGCGGATAAAACCGAATGTGATTCCGCGGGAATCGTGAATAAGGCCGAGGCAAACGATTTGCTTGAACAGGGGATTCGCTCTGGGCTGACGAGCCCTTTTGAAGCCTCAGATATATTTGGGCAGTGACGGACGATGACACCGTGGTGGAAGCTCGACTGGATAACGAGATTTCTGGAACCTACCACGGCTATTTGTTATCCAAGGACGACCCTTGGAGCCAACACATTTTGGAGAGCCGCGATGACTAGGGCTATTTCATTTCAAATACGCTCTTGGGAAGAAATGTCTGGTCCAGCATCACCTGAGACCAAAACCTTTTGTGACTTGGAATTGCAGGTCCGCGGTTGCAATGTGTTGGAGGTCACCGACAAGAGATCGCGTTCAACGCGTGAATCTGTGAGGGTCTCCGCCTATCCGTTGGCTTGTTGGTTGGCGGAGAACTTTTTCCGTTTGCTCTATGAACCAACAAAAAAAAAAAGAAAACAATCACTTCCGTTCATGATGGCGCATGATCTTCCGTTAATTGGATATGGTTATGTATGGCCAAAATTGCGGATTTTCGGGGATGGTAGGGGTGTTTCCTTTTGTTTCGAAAATTCTACACGGGAAGACCTCTCGCCGATCACAATCCGGTCGAGTGTCCCTGAAGAGTGGGTTGGGGTGAGTGAAGCACGAAGCGCTATTGATGGCTTTGTGGACACGGTTCTTATGCGTCTCAAGGATTGTGAAATTGAGGATGAGTATTTGCCGTCGCTCTGGAAAAGCGTCCTTGAAGAGCGTGTGAATGCTCAAGTCTTTGGCGTTCGTCGAATTGAGGCATTGCTTGGTTTAGAGCCCGACATGGATCCGCAAATCGTCGAAAAGTGGGATGGCTTAGAAGAGGAGATAGGAAATGCAGTTCTAGATCTCGCAGGTGTTGTGACCCTTGATGATGCAGAGCACACGTTGCGCTTACTGGAGAATCAAGAGCCGATGGAGCGAGGTGAGTTAACGCGAGTGGCGTCCGAATTGGGTCCGCTTTCTGACGCTGTGGCTTGGCAGTTTGGGAAAAACGCTGCCATACGGGTCAGAGAAATAATGCAAAATGAAGAAGATAACTTAAGCGAAATCCCCTTTCTTCCTGAATCCCTAATGACAGCGAAGATGACCGCATCTCGAACCGATGAGAACAGTTTTCGAATGGTGATGCGCCAGTCGCACAACAAGACGCAACGTTTTGAACGCGCCAGAATGCTGGGTGATTTGCTTCTTTTCCCTTCTGAGAACTTCAGTGTGGTATCTCAGGCGCATACCTACCGACAGAAAGCACAACGGTCGTTTGCCGCAGAATTTCTATTGCCTACGCTGGCGCTCAAGAGAATTGCCGCTGAAGGCTGTGACTTTCAGGATGACGAAACGATCATGCGAATTGCCGAGGATTTTTCCGTTTCTGAACGCGTCGTGTCGCGGCAGTTGGAAAACCGCGGCTTTCTAACTTCACGTTTAATGTAGAATTGTTCAAATCTCAGGGATCAACCATGAAATCCGAAGACAATCCATCCAGCTTACGCGGCTCACGATCCATTTGGTTCCGCCTTTGGCATTGGCTTGACGCACTCGTCATCCTTGGACTTTTGGGGACCGTCTTACTCCGCAAAACCTTCCTAAGCTGGCACTCAAATTCGACGTTTATCGAAACAACACTGCGCGATGCTGGCACGACGATCACTCCGGAGCTCGCAAAGAAGATCGCCATCGGGTTGCGCGAGCCCATGTGGGATTTCCATTACATCTTCGGGTTTACGCTCGCCGGCCTCTTCGTTGTGCGAATCATCCTTGGATTCATACCGGGCCAACACCCCATGTTGGGCGGACTTCGTAAGTACTTTAAAGCGCCAGCGGGGGCTAAGCCGAGCAAACACTTCTTCTTGATCAAAGCAGGATACGCCGTCTTTTACGTGATGGTGACGTTCATGATCACGTCCGGCCTGCTCATGTATTTCAAAACCGAACTCTCGCTTCCCAAAGACTTCATCGGATTTGTGAAGGAAGTCCACGAGCTGTCGATGTGGTTTTTTGCGGCATTTGTTGTGCTTCACACGGCGGGCGTGGTGATCGCTGAAAACCAGGATGAGCCGGGACTTGTCTCGGATATGCTCAATGGCGGCGAAAAAGACTGAGCCTATTGGTGCAGCAGCGATTGGTAGAGCTGCAGCCCGGCCTCCCAGATCTTCTCTGGGGCAAAATCTCGCAAAACACGCTCGCGACCTGCGTCGCCATGACGCCGCCGCAGCTCTGGATCGCTCAAGTAGTCTTCTAGCGCGAATTCGAGCATCTGGGTGTCTCTGGCTGGCACCAACGTGCCAGTCACACCATGTTGCACGGCATCGATGCAGCCGACCACATCCGTCGCAACGACCGGGAGACCCATTGCTGCCGCCTCGAGCGGCACATTGGGGAAACCTTCGCGATACGAAGGCAGCAGCAGCACATCCATCATCGCGTAATAGGGCGCCGTATCGTGGGTAAATCCGACCATATGAACCCGTGGGTCGTTTTCAAGCTGCCGCCTGGTCTTGGCCGGCACCGGGTCTCGTTCTTCAAACGGCCCCACGATTAGAAGATGGGCGTCGGGCAACCGACTCGAAACTCGCGACCATGCTTCGGCCAGCTCAACAATTCCTTTGTCACCAACCAGGCGTCCCACAAATCCAGCAACCACCGCGTCCTGCGGTATTCCGTGCTCGTCGCGCAAGGCGTTGCGGTCAAATTTCGTCGCATCAAACCGCTGGCCGTCGACTCCATTGGAACCCGACAGAAGCACAGTCGCGCGTGCCGATTCCACCAAGCCTTCGTCGACCGCATTCTTACGCAACGATCGAGACTGACAAATCACCACATCCGCAAGCCCACAGGTCAAGGTTTCGGCCGCCGCCAGCAAGGCCTTGCGTTTGCCCGTGGCCGTCAACGTGAGCAGCCCCCGCATCTGGTAGACCTTATGGGGAACATGGGCGGCACGCGCCGCCATCATGCCGATCATCCCACCCTTTGGCGTATGAGAATGCACAATGTCCGGCGCCAAGCGCGTCAACAGCCTAGACACTTCGCCGATGCTGCGCATGTCCGCAAAGGGTGTGATGGCGCGGGCCATCGGTACGCCATAAACCGGGATATCATGCTGGGCCCCAAAGCGATCCAAGAGGTCACCCGGCGACGAAATCGCATGAACGTCCCAGCCGCGCGTTTTGAGCCAATCGATTTGACCCGCAACAAAACCAAGGGATTCGGGAACGGTTGTGATGTGAACGAGCTTGGGCATACGACCTTTCCGCCTGGGGCGTTTTAAACTTGAGCACTCCTAACGCCATCTTTGCGCTCGCTCAACTATGATTCGCTGCTGTCAGGTTTCAGGTTTCAGGTTTCAGGTTTCAGGTTTCAGGTTTCAGGTTTCAGGTTGTCGGGAGCGCGTTGCGCCTGCATGCGCTTGGTACGCAGGCCCTATGG
>CAYMYJ010000094.1:0-10381 GCA_964394615.1 uncultured Bradymonadales bacterium
GCGAGAAATGCTGGGAACCGTTTTCGGCCTATTTACGATTTCTGTGATTCTGCGCTTGGTGCGCAGGCCCTGGCCTGCATGCGATTCCTGCGATTATTCAAACACATGCGAGCCATAAGGCTCGCGGACCCATCGCAAGCGAGCCATAGGGTTCGCGGATCCATCACAAAAACAGCCTCGTCATCGATCCGACAGCCTCCTCCAGTCCGGCATTGCGACTCGGTGATTCGGTACGCCGTCGGCTCACCACCGCTCGCTTACTTACTGCTCACTGCTCACTGCCTTGGGTTCAAAACGCAGCGAAGCTGAATTCACGCAATAGCGCAGGCCCGTCGGTTTTGGCCCGTCATTGAACACGTGACCAAGGTGCGCAGCGCAATGGCTGCACACGATCTCGACTCGTTTCATGCCGAGCGTGAAGTCTTCTTTCTGCTCGATCTTGGCATCGGCCAACTCGGTGAAAAAGCTTGGCCAGCCACACCCACTTTCAAATTTCATCGTGGACTCAAAGAGGGCGGTGTCACAGCAAATGCAGTGATAGACCCCGGGATCTGTCTTGTTCCAATAAATCCCTGTGAACGGGCGTTCGGTGGCCGCTTCACGCGTGACTTTGAATTGCATCGGATCGAGGTTTTCACGCCATTCGTCTTCGGGGATGTTCTTCCAGTCTTTCATGTCCTACCTTGGGTGGGTCTTTTGCGGAGTATTTGATGCCACGTCCATTACTGATGATTCCAGGTCCAATCGAAATTTCCCCGAGCGTGCTCGCTGCTAGCAGTACAGCCCCGCCTAGTCACGTGTCGCCGGGGTGTATTGAAGCGTTTGGCGCGTCTCTTGAGATGATGCGCAAAGTATGGCGTGCCTCAAAAGAATCGCAACCCTTTGTGCTCGCGGGAAGCGGGACCTTGGCGATGGACGTCGCGATTTCGAATACTGTCGATGCCATCGATCGAGTGGTCGTGGTGAATTCCGGCTATTTTTCGGATCGAATTGCCGAGATGGCAACACGTCGGGGCGCTCAGGTCGTTCACGTGCGGGCGGCCATCGGTGAGGTTCCAGCGCTTGATGCCGTCGAAGCGGCGATCAAGGCTCATGAGGCGACGGTCGTGATAGCGACCCATGTCGACACGTCCACAGGGGCCAGAGTCGATGCAGAGGGCGTCGCACGTCTCGCACGCAGCGCGGGTGCGTTGAGCATCTTTGACGGCGTTTGCGCGACTGCTGCCGAGGTTTTTGAGATGCAGGCTTGGGATGCTGACATCTACTTGACGGCATCGCAGAAAGCCATTGGATTGCCGCCCGGGCTTGCGATGCTCGTGGCAAGTCCTCGAGCGCTCGCCCGCCGGGCCTCGTTGGCTTCGATTCCACCGATGTACATGGATTTTGAGCAATGGTTGCCCATCATGCGCGCCTACGAAGAACGTCGCGGCTCGTATTTTGCGACACCTGCCACGCCCTTGATCATGGCGTTACAGGCCGGCTTGAACGAATTGGTGACCGAGGGTGTCGACGCCGTGTCCACGCGGCACGCAAACACTGCAGCGGCCATGCGCAGGGCCTGGAAAGCTCTTGGATTGGAGCTCTTGGGACCCGAGGACTATGCCGCGAACGCGTTGTCGGCGATTCGCTACCCGTCGGGCGTCGACGCTACATTGCCTTCGTTGATTGGGAAACGCGGCGTGGTGGTGGCCGGTGGCCTGCATCCCGATTGCAAGGCCGAGTATTTCCGTGTCGGGCATATGGGATTTACAACGACGCAGCCCGAATGGCTTGAACGGACCGTTCAAGCGATTGAAGATGCGTTGAACGAAGCCGGGCACGTGTGTGCAGGCGGTGTTTCGGCACTTGCATAACTCGGAAAGTGTCTGATACAGAACATTTTCAAATCCTGACTTGAGGGGGGAAAATGTATTTTAAGATTTCGTATTTGTGCGTTCTTGTGGCGAGTCTCTTGTTTGCTGCGCCTGCGATGGCACAGGGCAATGGCTTTACTGCTGGAGTTGGCCTGGGTGTCGGGCATCAGGTTTTTTCGCCGGATGACCGATCTTCCGAGTCCGAAAACGGCCTAGGCGGGCCTACGCTTAAAATCGGTGGGTTTGTGCAACCCAACCTGGCCATTCTTTTCAAAGCCACGGGAACCTTCACTTTTCCTGACTCGGGTGTTTCCGGAGTGGATCAAACCATTTCGCATTATCTGGTCGGACCTGCGGTGCAGTTTTGGCCAACTCAGGCCGTCTTCTTAGAAGGTGGGGTAGGCTACTCACGCATCGCCATCACGATCGAAGGTGGTGGCGAGAAGTTTGAACTCACCGACACCGGAGTCGGATTGATGGGCGCTGTGGGGTACATGTTTTGGCAGCAGGACGGCCATGCATTGGGCGTATCTCTGGACCTTGCCGGGGGCAGCCATGACGGTGGTAATGCTTACTCAGCGTCCGTGCTTTTTAATTGGCAGGTGCTTTAAACTAGCGTGCCGCGACGTGTAACTACTTCAAGGATGCGGTAATGGCCACCTGACGATGGCAGTCGCCGACGCGACCCCAATTGGCGAGTTCGTAGAGCCAGACAAAGGATGGTCGCAAACGCTTCAATTAAACAATAATGGAGACTTCTGCGCACCATCCCCACTGAACCAAGCCATTACGAACCCTGAGTAATGAGATATTTAACCTCAGCGAACCGAATCAGATGTTCCCATTTTACCAGAAGTGTAAAACAATGAGTTTTTCTTATTGGAGTCGTATTTTTGGGGGGTTATGTATCATGCTCTCACTAAGCTGTTCGGGAGACGATAGAGAGCGACAGAGTGTAGACTGGCGTGTTGGGCTGGAGTCAATCGATGAAGCCAGTGATCAGCTCTTTTCGTTTGCCTATGTTGATACACCTCCTGAAGGTGCAATTTTTAATGTGGCTGTGATTGACCCCAGAAATATACAGGGTCTTTCAGACGCCAGCGGGGCTACTTGTGCACTCTTTGATGACACACAAATAAAACCGGTCGCACCTAATTTTTGGTATCTCAAATTCGCACTGTCCGGGACGACGCCTGGCACATATGCCATCGTGCCAAGTATCGACGAGTACGATTCATCACAAGCTTCAGTGCGTCTAGTGCAAGTGAAAGACTGGCACTCTAAAGCAGAAGCCATCAACGCAGTCAAGGGGACCATCGAACTGCAAGAGGCCCCTGATGGAATCGTTGCATGGAGCGGTGGCAGGCCTTTATTGGCTAAGGTGAACGCCGAATTTCCCGAGAACCCACAGCGCGAACTTAAGTGCCACAGCGAAGGCCCGACGGACGGCTCCCAGATTTTTACTGAGTGCACCTGCGAAGATCTGCAGGGGAATCAAACAACCTGCGTACCCGAACCCGACCAAGACAACTGTTGTGTAGATGTCAAAGGCCCTACGTTTGTCTACCAACTGCAGGTGATGGCTACTCCTTGCGCCGCCATGTGTAGTGCAACATCGCCGCAACTTTATCGTTACTGCGAGGAACTTCGATGATGCAAAAGGCGCTTGTCTGCATGCTCCTCTGCAGCACTCTTGCAGGGCTCAGTTCGTGTGGTCTCTCAGCGGACGAGGCTGATACAGTTCGTTCGTGTTCCGGAGGCTGCGGCTACAGTATAGGGTGGCCACGGTTGATTGTCGGCGTGATCCCGCCGGAGGGCTCGAACCAAGAGGACGTCGAGCTAGTGACGGTAACCGGCGCAACTCAGCCAGATGGAAAGACCACCGACTTCCTCCCCCATTTTTGTCCGAGCAACGTAAGCGATACCATTATCTGTTCGTACTCACTCATGAACTCACCCCTGGACAGGTCGGTTGCAGTTAATGTGCGTAATTTGAACGGGATGCTGCTCGCACAGGCCGATGTGCAGCTTGAAGAATTCAACCGCTGTGGGATCGATGTCGCTTACATGACTGTGACCCTCAACCAAGACGAATCAGCCAAGGTTAGCGCTGTGCGTTATGTGACCGCATGCGGCGGTGCGCTCGATCCACGTTGAGTGTTAAATCGAAAGGCCATATCCAGATTGCAGAGTCAGCTTTGCTAGAGTCGTTTAGGCACCGAGCGTCTGCATTGCGGCTGCTAGCTCCTCGTCGACGATATGGGTGTAAATCATGGTCGTCGAGAGGTCGGAATGCCCCAGCCATGACGGTGGTAATGCTTACTCAGCGTCGGTGCTTTTTAATTGGCAGGTGCTTTAAACTAGCGTGCCGCGACGTGTAACTACTTCAAGGATGCGGTAATGGCCACCTGACGATGGCAGTCGCCGACGCGACCCCAATTGGCGAGTTCGTAGAGCCAGACAAAGGATGGTCGCAAACGCTTCAATTAAACAATAATGGAGACTTCTGCGCACCATCCCCACTGAACCAAGCCATTACGAACCCTGAGTAATGAGATATTTAACCTCAGCGAACCGAATCAGATGTTCCCATTTTACCAGAAGTGTAAAACAATGAGTTTTTCTTATTGGAGTCGTATTTTTGGGGGGTTATGTATCATGCTCTCACTAAGCTGTTCGGGAGACGATAGAGAGCGACAGAGTGTAGACTGGCGTGTTGGGCTGGAGTCAATCGATGAAGCCAGTGATCAGCTCTTTTCGTTTGCCTATGTTGATACACCTCCTGAAGGTGCAATTTTTAATGTGGCTGTGATTGACCCCAGAAATATACAGGGTCTTTCAGACGCCAGCGGGGCTACTTGTGCACTCTTTGATGACACACAAATAAAACCGGTCGCACCTAATTTTTGGTATCTCAAATTCGCACTGTCCGGGACGACGCCTGGCACATATGCCATCGTGCCAAGTATCGACGAGTACGATTCATCACAAGCTTCAGTGCGTCTAGTGCAAGTGAAAGACTGGCACTCTAAAGCAGAAGCCATCAACGCAGTCAAGGGGACCATCGAACTGCAAGAGGCCCCTGATGGAATCGTTGCATGGAGCGGTGGCAGGCCTTTATTGGCTAAGGTGAACGCCGAATTTCCCGAGAACCCACAGCGCGAACTTAAGTGCCACAGCGAAGGCCCGACGGACGGCTCCCAGATTTTTACTGAGTGCACCTGCGAAGATCTGCAGGGGAATCAAACAACCTGCGTACCCGAACCCGACCAAGACAACTGTTGTGTAGATGTCAAAGGCCCTACGTTTGTCTACCAACTGCAGGTGATGGCTACTCCTTGCGCCGCCATGTGTAGTGCAACATCGCCGCAACTTTATCGTTACTGCGAGGAACTTCGATGATGCAAAAGGCGCTTGTCTGCATGCTCCTCTGCAGCACTCTTGCAGGGCTCAGTTCGTGTGGTCTCTCAGCGGACGAGGCTGATACAGTTCGTTCGTGTTCCGGAGGCTGCGGCTACAGTATAGGGTGGCCACGGTTGATTGTCGGCGTGATCCCGCCGGAGGGCTCGAACCAAGAGGACGTCGAGCTAGTGACGGTAACCGGCGCAACTCAGCCAGATGGAAAGACCACCGACTTCCTCCCCCATTTTTGTCCGAGCAACGTAAGCGATACCATTATCTGTTCGTACTCACTCATGAACTCACCCCTGGACAGGTCGGTTGCAGTTAATGTGCGTAATTTGAACGGGATGCTGCTCGCACAGGCCGATGTGCAGCTTGAAGAATTCAACCGCTGTGGGATCGATGTCGCTTACATGACTGTGACCCTCAACCAAGACGAATCAGCCAAGGTTAGCGCTGTGCGTTATGTGACCGCATGCGGCGGTGCGCTCGATCCACGTTGAGTGTTAAATCGAAAGGCCATATCCAGATTGCAGAGTCAGCTTTGCTAGAGTCGTTTAGGCACCGAGCGTCTGCATTGCGGCTGCTAGCTCCTCGTCGACGATATGGGTGTAAATCATGGTCGTCGAGAGGTCGGAATGCCCCAGCCATGACGGTGGTAATGCTTACTCAGCGTCGGTGCTTTTCAATTGGCAGGTGCTTTAAACTAGCGTGCCGCGACGTTGAAGTCGCTGGTCCCAAGGCTGTTGGCAGCTTGAATGGCCCCCTTGGCGCCATTGGTTTCGAATGCTGCCGAGACGCTTTTGGTCTGGTCCGCCGAGTAGGTCGCGACGGACTGGCCCAAAGCGTTCACGATTTCCACCGCGCCATCCATGTCTTTGACCTTGGCCACGACGGTGCCATCGGCATCAAGCATGGTCATGCCACCTTCGGTGGTCACAAACGAAAACGCGGTTTCGACCTGACCGTCGTGACGAATCTGAACGTCCAACTGGTCACCCCAATTCGTCATGAACATCGTCTTCGAGTCGCCCAATGCGACTTCTTTGGTCTGCGGGGTTTCGCGCGAAGCCAGCGGGTTGGAGCCGGTCCAGAATTCAAGCGAGTTGAAAATCCAAAGGTCTGCCAGGGCTCCAATTTCGTACACGGGAACGATACAGAGGCCAAGGAACACGATCCACTGCACAAACTTGTTGCTTGAGACGGTCTTATTCCACCCGTAAATGCCGCGCGTGAGCGAGAAATTGCCAAAGCAGGCGGTGGTGAATGTGGTCGTGCCGATCAGCGTGATGACGAGAAGTCGTGTCATGAATTTCGATTTCATTTTTTTGCCTTGAGCCAGATTGTGTTGCCGCAAAATTACACTGGGAATTTGTCCGGGGTAAGTGGAATTCTTGCGCAAATAGTGAGGAGCGCGCCTCCAAGACTGATTGCAAATTCGCCTCTGCGGGGCTAGCTTTCCGCGCAATCGCACTTCGATTCTGACCGCTTCATCAAGGTAAAATATGGCACGCGAATTCATCTATCAGATGCAGGGGCTCAAGAAGTTCACGCCTGATGGTAAACAAATTCTGGATGGTATTTGGCTCTCCTTCTTTCCTGGTGCCAAGATCGGCGTGGTCGGCCCGAATGGTGCGGGTAAGTCGACTTTGCTCAAGATTATGGCCGGCCTCGATACGGAATTTCAGGGCGAAACCTGGATCGACCCGAATGCCAAGGTCGGTTACCTGCCGCAGGAACCTCAGCTCGACCCGAAATTGGACGTGCGCGGAAATATCGAGCTTGGCGTAAAGGCCACTCGTGATTTGCTGACGAAATACGAAGAAATTTCGATGAAGTTCGCTGAGCCGATGTCCGACGACGCGATGAATAAACTCATCGAGGATCAGGGCAAGCTTCAAGACCAGATCGACGCCGTGAACGCTTGGGATCTGGACCGTACGCTCGACATCGCGATGGATGCCTTGCGGGTTCCACCCGGCGATGCGGACGTGACGAAACTGTCTGGTGGTGAGCGACGTCGTGTTGCGCTTTGTCGCCTTTTGTTGGCCAAGCCCGACCTGCTGCTTCTGGATGAGCCTACCAACCATTTGGACGCCGAGACCGTGGCCTGGCTTGAGCGCGCTCTGCGCGAGTACGCGGGTACCGTCATCATCGTGACCCACGATCGTTATTTCTTGGACAAGGTCACGCAGTGGATCTTGGAGCTCGAGGGTGGAAAAGGGATTCCTTTTGAAGGCAATTATTCAAGCTGGCTTGAGCAGAAGCAGAAGCTGATGGAACAACGAGACAAGTCGAATTCGGCAAAATCTCGCATGTTGGCACGTGAGCTTGACTGGGTTCGGATGGGGCAGAAGGCGCGTCAGGCCAAGAGCCAGGCTCGTCTGAATCGCTACGATGAGATGCGTCGGGATTTCGAAGACAATCGTGATGCCGACCGTCGCAAAGAAATCATCATTCCACCGGGACCACGTCTGGGTGACATCGTTGTCAATGCGACTGACCTGCACAAGGGATTTGGCGATCGACTCTTGATTGACGGGTTGAGTTTCAACCTGCCCAAGAACGGAATCGTGGGTGTTATCGGGCCAAACGGTGCTGGTAAAACCACGCTCTTCAACATGATCACCAAGGCCGAGGAGCCCGACAGCGGTGAGCTGATTGTTGGAGAAACAGTCAAGATATCCAGCGTGACGCAGTTTCGCGACGACATCGATAGCGAAAAGACCGTCTGGGAAATCATCTCGGGCGGGGCGGAGACTATCGCCATTGGCAAGCGCGAGGTGAATTCCCGCGCCTACGTGGGTGCGTTTGGTTTCAAGGGTCGAACTCAACAGCAAAAGGTTGGGACACTTTCGGGCGGCGAGCGCAATCGAGTTCATCTGGCGCGAACACTGCTGTGCGAGGGCAACTTATTGCTTCTCGATGAGCCTACCAATGACCTTGACGTCGAGACCCTGCGGGAGCTTGAGGACGCGCTGGAAGACTTCGCTGGATGCGCAGTCATCATCAGCCATGATCGTTGGTTCCTCGACCGTATCGCGACCCATATCCTTGCTTTCGAGGGCAATTCGGAGGTGGTCTGGTTCGAAGGCAACTACGAGGAGTACGAGAAGGACCGACGCTCACGCCTGGGTGTTGCAGCGGATCAACCCCATCGCCTCAAGTACAAACCTCTCACTCGCTAGTCGGGTATCGGGTATCGCTTGGTCAGGTATCAGGAAGGCAGGTATCGGTTGGTCAGATATCAGGTATCGGTTGGTCAGGTATCAGGAATCACAGGTTCGATTCGGTTAAAAGCACCAGGAACCACCCCCGCCTGCCCGACCACCTGAAACCCGACCACCTGAAACCCAGGTCGCATGCGGGCAGGATGAGGCTGTCGCATAAGGGGGCAATGACAAGGCTTGTTGTTGTGATTGGTCCGCGAGCCCTATGGCTCGCTTGCGATTGATGCGCGAGCCTTATGGCTCGCATGTGTCTGAATAATCGCATGAATCGCATGCAGGCATCAGGCCAGCGTACCAAGCGCAGAATCGCAGAATCGCAGAAGTGGTAAAATAGGCTGGAAAGGGTTGCCAGAATTTCTGGCGCCAAGTCAAAGAGCCAGCGTCCGGAAGCCCGCGCACCAATCACGTCGACGCCGGCGTGAAACCCAGGTAATCAACCTTCGGAGGTGAAGCCGTGCTTTCTTTGGGCATGAGGAAGCGGATCGACGCCAGGGCAATACGCCCGAAGAAATCGCTCAGATCGCGAGAAAAAACTGATCTTTTCTAAGATTGGGTTCATCCAGCCTGTCGTGATGCAGTAGTAGCGGTCATGAGGCACCGTGTGATGCACTTGGTGGTGTTTCACCGACATGATCAGGCCCACTGCCATCAGGCCACGCACGATGACTGGAGGGTTCTCCAGATGCGACCATTTATGAATCTGGTTGGTCGCGAAGATTCCCACGAAATGGGTGAGGAGCAGGATCTCACCGAAGGCTCCAACAAGACCGGTCTCCGGAATCAACAACAACATGGGGAACCCAAACAACAACAAGACGATGCAGTTGTTGCCGTTGACCTCAACAAAATCATGTCGAGTGATGCCCTTGGGGTCGGTGTGGTGTTCTCGGAACGGGCGAATGAAATTCGCGCCGAGCACAGGCATGTCTTCGTCGCCAAAATTATCTGCGAGCCAATGAACCATGCCCGACGAGAAATCTGCGAAGAGAAGGCCCGCAAAAATCGCCGAGGGCACAATCCAATAGAGCGCGTCGACCACGGCGGGATCGAACGAAGTGACCATGCGATAGATCAAAAATCCGAGGCCGCCTAAAAACAAGACGATCGCTGTAACTTCCATCACACGTGCGGAAGTGGAATAGGCGAATGGGCCGAACAGCCATTTTGTAGGGGTTGTCTCGTTCATATTTCCGGTTGCTCCAAAGTCTGCGCCGCACTCTAATCGAAAAATCGATTGCGAGAAACGGTTAGGCAAAGATTTATGCAATCAATCGAGCACGTATCCCACCGCGTCGAGATCGAACCCAGCACTTGGGGCCGCGCCTGACGTACTGAGGTCCCGAATCCGTATGAAACGTGCGCTCTCGATACCCACCGTCTTGAAATCCAGTGCGTCTCCACCTGTTAGCACAGGGTCCAGCGGGATGACCTGCTCTGGATCATATGCCAGACCGGGTCGCCAACCGGCACAGGATTCGATCGTGTCGGGCGGATCACAGGGAAAGGTCGACCACGTTTGCCCGTCGATGCTGACCGACACCTCACCGTATTCTGCGAAAACCGAATCGGGTTGTCGTCGAGGAATGAAAGGGTTCTCGAAAACGATGAGGTCCGCGCCGGGCTGATCAAAAACCTCTTCTCCTAAATCGAGGACGATTTCACCGCCCACGCCGAGGGAAACGACGTCGGTCGCTCCCTTGTTGAGGCCGAGGGGCATGGGCGGTCCTAACACGACGCCTGGCATTGATTCTGCGCCGTATCCGGCACCAGGGCCGGGCGTGAATGAAACGACCGAGGTGGCGTAAGGCGCCACCGTTTCTGTCTCTTTAGAGCACCGGGCACCCCCGAGAAAGAAGATAGCCAGCACCAGCTTCATTGACGGGTCATCTTCGTCCA
>CAYMYJ010000095.1:0-5869 GCA_964394615.1 uncultured Bradymonadales bacterium
TGGCATGAGCGAAATGATTACAGGAGCTTCGTACACCACTTGACGGGACGTGACCGTCGTAGAGATATAGCGGTCAAGGCTGTCTCCTAATTTGGGGGCATAGTGAGGCACGCGGTGGCTCCTGGAGACGTCACATAACAGCGCGTCCCAACTCGGCAGACGTACGTTACTAACGTCTTGTCCATAGAGTCATTGACGCTCACGCAAAGCTCTCTGGAGTTGGCCTCTTCGTTGCACCGGCTTTCATTTGGAAAGTCACACTCTATCTTCGGGTCGTCACCGCAAGCGACTGAAGCCACCATCATCGCAATAGGGAAAATTGCGAGGCGGCAACGGTGCACCCATTTTTCTTCCACGGCCACGGGAACCCCCTGCATAGAAGTTGAACAGCCATGAGCGTACACAAGTTCGTCTCAGCTTGCCAACCCGTTCGTGCCCGACAACATCAGGAAATGCGCCAGTATCACCGTTCGTGATGGTGCTAAAAGCCCGATGATAATGGGTCGAAAACGAGCCTACATTAGCCTACATTCGCCTTTGTGGGGCTTTCGATTCGATGCCACGTCGTAAAAGAATGATGATGGCTTCAGTTTCCCGATTAAGCGCGACAGGCAGTCCGGTCCGCATCGTCCTGTGCTTGTATCGACATCTCATCGCAAGAAGGTAAAAGCTAGGGCTGTTAGGGCGGGGCTCGATTCATCTTGCCTTGTATGAAAAGACCCTGCCCTTTTCAGCATGTTGGCGTGTTTATTCGATTCGTTGCTCACGCAGAATTTCGGTCAGGCGGTCGGTGATGAGGCTTTCGCTGATATGCACGTGAACGTTTCCGTTTTTGTAGATTCGAACTCGGAACATTTCGAATTCTGCCCACTCGCCAAAAACAGTGAGTGACTGAACGAACGCGTAAAGGCCGCCATAGGCCTCGGGTGCGTCCCTGTTGGATACAAGGGCGCACACACGATGAAGGTCAAGAAAGAGGTCACACCAATAGGTGTTCATCCCCCACCGTGACCGAACGCCTTCGAAAATGAACTTTTCGCCAAACGCCATTGGGGCGTTGGTCTTGTGTCGCCTGGACAACGAGCAGTGCAAGTCGCTCACCATTTTGGCGAACGTTTCGCGGGACTGGGCTTGCATGTGTAGGAGCGTCGAAACGACGTTATCTTTGGTGAAGTGTGGGCCTTCGACGTGAGACCGAGTCTCGTGGCACCACTTGGTTTGGAGCTGTTTCCGAAACTCCTCTTTCTGGGCTGTGCTCATCGTGGTCGCCACGCTAGAGTACTTCAAAGCGAAGAGCCAAAGTGCTTCGTCCAGGGGCTCGCGCGCAGCCTTAACGAATCCGCCGTAATTGATTTTGCGTAGGATTTCGTTGCTGACGTTGTAGCACGGCGAGCCCACGCAAGCGGTGATGGTATTGTTGGCCTCGTGGATGAGCCTTTCAGCTTCAGCGTAGGCCAGAAGCGCCCGTTCTCGGACGTCGAGCAGGTCGCTTAAATTGATTTTCTTTGCAATATCAGTCGTTGAGTTTTGCATTTAATTCCCCTGTTTTTTAGTGGGTTTTTTGGGTCAAAAAAAAGTGATGAACTCTTCGTCCCGGATGCTGTCGAAGCTGTATCCGCGCGTGAATTTGCTCGCGGCATCTTCGCTCTTGAAAACAAACCAGCCCCCAAACAATACGCATCGGGGATTCATGGAAATTTCATCTCGAATTTGCGCGAGACGTATGCGCAAAGCGCCTTGTTCGGTGTCGTCAACGTCGTGCATCTTTGAACGGATTTCGATGATTTCCTGAGTTCTCGGCAAACCAAGATAGAGCGCTGCGAAGTCGAACCAGTGGTCCATGGGCGCGCCGTGAAGGTCAGAATAGGCTTTGGTGATTTTCTCGTTCATTTGGGTCTCATTTTGTGGTGCGATTTAGGCGCCCGGTGGGCGAATCGCGAAGGCGTAAAGTCGGTTCGCCCATGGGGCGAACCGAAAAATCGGCCGATTTTCAGGCTGCGGTCGCCCAGCTGCAGTCGGTGTCCAACACCTTCTGGAGTCGGCGGCAAACATGGTCGAGCAAGTTCTGGATGGCGTCTTCGTCGAGGTCTGGCATCCGTTGAATCGTGTGTTGGATTTCAAAACCAAAACGAAGGTCGGGAAACACGCAGACTTCGACGTCCCAATTTGCGAAGTCGAGCCAGAGCGAGAAGTAGCGCCCCTCTGGGTCGGTGTTTGGGCCGATACTAAATTTGGATTGCAGACCGGTTTTATGAAGGCATTGGGCGATGACTTTTTCGGTGTCATCGGGGTTGGTTTGGTCGTGAATCAGGGTTGCGATTTTTTGATAAACTTTCATGAATTCAACCTTCTAAAATTGGGATACACGCAGAAAGCCACGTGCGGGGTGGCTACGTGGCGTTGGTCCGGCGGCGGTTGAATCAATCCGCTTGTGTTTCCTGGGGTTCAACGTCTCCGCATCGAACTTTTCGAAGGGCTTTTGCGCAGACCGCCACGCGGCCATTGCTGAGCAATTTTGCAAGGTGCGCGGGTACGAGAATGTCGTTCACGATGTCGTCAAAGAGCTGCGCCGCTAAGGGGTGTCCTGCTGGGTGGATGGTTGGAATGAAAACGGGCAGATATGAACCGGCTTCAAGGCTTGCGCGCATCGCTGTCTTTTTGGTTCGTGCGGCTTCGTCAAAAGTCCGCGCCAAGTCGTCGGCAAGAAAGCTGCGGTCGTGCTCGTCGGGGGTCAGTGTTCCGAGGAATTCGGCGATGGTTTCAAATACGAATCCCTGCACCTTCGCGAGCGTGTCGCGAGGGAACAATCCTTCGTCGTTAAGAGTGGCTCCGCCCGAACGAACTTCATGGGCGACACGTAGGCCCCACATGGGATGAAGCTCCAACGCGACCAGGATTCCGGCCATCGTCTGCGGTGGGCAAAGCTGGCGTGTGAATGACTCCACGAGCTGAATCTGAAATTCTTCTGCCGTCATGGCCTCAATTTCATCGCACGAAATAGCTGGGATGAATTTGTCTTCTGTGGCCTCGAACCACTTCTGTCCTGCGGCCAAACTGATAAGGCGTTTCCATCCTCCCGCTGGCGAATATCCGAAAACGTTTTCAAGGTCCCGCACCAATCGTTTCGCTGAGGGACTTTAGGATTTCCGAACCGGCAAAACCGTTGAGGAGTGCCTCTTTCGAAGCTAGCGCGTCTTTCGCAGCTATGCCCGTGCCAGCGATAGATTTAAACACGAACGCCAAGCCTGCAGCGAGTGCTGCGAGGTTCGCAGGCGGCCCAGACTTTGCTGACACCGTGAACTCAGTGGCTGTCCATAGCTCGGCATCCTCTTCCAGGGCGATGGTAGCTGGTTCCATGTGTGGGTTTGAGAGCGTTTCAGGATGGGTCGCGCAAACCAGCGTGGCGTTAGCAAATGCGACAAAGGTCGCCGCGGAAAATGCGGTCGCCCCTGCCTTGAAGTACACATTCTTAGACGCTGCGACTGTAGCGCCTAATGCCGAGGCGATATTGGCACCTTGGGAGTGTGCCACAGTGCAAAAGTGAGCCGCAAAAACCATCCTCTTTGAAAGATCTGCCGCCGAGGTGATTTTTTCGAATTCGGTCGGGATCCAAAACGCGTTTAGCGATGGGCTTCCAAATTGTGGCATGTTGTCGATGACCTCCCATAAACCGGACTTTCGGAGCATTCCTGCCAGCTGAGTGCGCTCTTCGGCGCTGAGGGATTCCACCAACTTGTCTAGGCCGGCTTGATATTGTGCAACAACGCCTGCGGCATAGTCGGCTTGATCGACGTCGCTCCCCAATTCGTCAGGCGCTGGCACACGTTTGGCGCCAATCGATTGGGGAAGTCCCGCGGTTGATTCTCTTAACTTGCCAAGAATGTCGTCTAATCCGGTGTCGGCTTCGGAAACGGAAGAGACACGAACCTCCAAGCTTGAGCAACTCTCTGGTTTTCGGACTTCTAAAACCGCCACTTCATTTTGGGAAAGGGGAGCCAGAATATAGGGGCCGGCTTCATCGATTAGGACGAGGACCGGGATGTCCTGCGACAATATCTCAAAATCTTCGGGCGGGATTGTGGAGACCAAGTCGATACGTTCAAACGGCGAGTACACGCGGTCTTCAAACGATAAAACACAGGTGTCTGCTCCGGCGTCATTATTGTCCGAACATGCGGAAAACAATATCGACCAAAGAATAAGAAATCGTAAATATCGCAAATCCCCTCCTAGATTTAGACTTGCCTAGACCCTACGAAAAAAGCATCCTCGGCGCTACTGCAAACGAAAGGCGGGTCAATGACTGATACCAAAACGGGATTTCTTTCCGGACTTCTTATACCGTTTTACGTGCTCTACGTCGGCTTTGTCGGAGTCATCGGTTCTTTCATTTTGATGCCCTATCGAATCGGCGGCCCAGCGATGTTGGGGCTGTCCCTCGCGCTCGCCGGCGGTCCGTTGATCATTAAGATCGTGCTCGAAAAAAACCGTTATCCGGTGGGTTTCATGTTGGCGGTCTTGGCCGTTTATGTGGGCATTGCATACTCGAACCGAGTCGAGGTGCCGGATGCCGAACCGGAGAAGGCTTCGGCTTACGCGTCGGCCTGGCTAGAAGAGCTGTCGTCGGATCCAGACGAGGCGTTTAAGGTATTCAAAGGCCCCAAGGACTATAAACGCTGGTTGCCTGGCGAACTGGCGAAGATCGATAAAAGCCAGCTTAATGTTAAACGAGTGCAGAAGTATGCTCCCCAGGAACGAGAGGGGCGTGGCGACTGTAATGTTTACGACGTGTGGTTTGTGCATCCAACTGGCTCTGCACGGGTTGCTCTTAATCAGTGTTATGACGACGGCCCGGAGTTTGAGGTGATCACTGCGGACGTCAATATTGATATAGATTAAAGTAGGCTCGCTCAATAGTTTAACTTGTTTATGTAGCATCGTTTTTTTATATGTAAGCTTTGAACTCATCTAAGTAGTGGCGGGCAAATGACAGATACCAAAACGGGATTTCTTTCCGGACTTCTTTTACCGTTTTACGTGCTCTACATCGGCTTTGTTGGAGTCATCGGGTCATTCATATTGATGCCCTATCAAATCGGCGGCCCGGCGATGTTGGGGCTGTCCCTCGCGCTCGCCGGCGGTCCGTTGATCATTAAGATCGTGCTCGAAAAAAACCGTTATCCGGTGGGTTTCATGTTGGCGGTCTTGGCCGTTTATGTGGGCATTGCATACTCGAACCGTGTTGAGGTGCCGGACGCCGAACCAGACAAGGCTTCGGCTTACGCGTCGGCCTGGCTTGAAGAGCTGTCCTCGAATCCAGACGAGGCGTTTAAGGTGTTCGAGGGGCCTGAAGATTATAAACGTTGGTTGCCTGAAAGACTCGCAAAGGTCGACAAGAGTGGGCTTAGGGTCGATCGCGTTCAGAAGTATGCTCCGACGAAAAAAGAGGGTCGCGGAGATTGCAATAATTACGACGTGTGGTTTTTACATCCGACGGGGCATGCGCGAGTTGGCTTAGAACAATGTTATGACGGTGGTCCAGAATTTGTCGTGTGGACGGCAACGGTGAGGATTGACGCTGAAAAAACCGAAAATGATCGTTAGTCAACATGCCGAAGTCGTGTTGCTTTCTTGCGATGTGGCGCGCTCTAAACATACGTAAACGAAGGTGGGAAAATGACTGATACCAAAACGGGATTTCTTTCCGGACTTCTTATACCGTTTTACGTACTCTACATCGGCTTTGTTGGAGTCATCGGTTCTTTCATTTTGATGCCCTATGAAATCGGCGGCCCGGCGATGTTGGGGCTGTCGCTCGCGCTCGCCGGCGGTCCGTTGATCATTAAGATCGTGCTCGAAAAAAACCGTT
>CAYMYJ010000095.1:5969-8789 GCA_964394615.1 uncultured Bradymonadales bacterium
CTCGCGCTCGCCGGCGGTCCGTTGATCATTAAGATCGTGCTCGAAAAAAACCGTTATCCGGTGGGTTTCATGTTGGCGGTCTTGGCCGTTTATGTGGGCATTGCATACTCGAACCGTGTTGAGGTGCCGGACGCCGAACCAGACAAGGCTTCGGCTTACGCGTCGGCCTGGCTTGAAGAGCTGTCCTCGAATCCAGACGAGGCGTTTAAGGTGTTCGAGGGGCCTGAAGATTATAAACGTTGGTTACCTGGCAGACTCGCAAAGGTCGACAAGAGTGGGCTTAGGGTCGATCGCGTTCAGAAATTCGCGCCAGAGAAGCAAGAGGGACGCGGTGATTATAATGTTTACCACGTTTGGTTCTTGCACCCGACCGGCTGGGCGCGTGTCGGCTTACATCAGTTTTATGATGGTGGTCCAGAGTTTGTCGTGTCAACGGCAACGGTGAGGATTGACGCTGAAAAAATCGAAAATGATCGTTAGTCAACATGCCGAAGTCGTATAGGTTTCTTGCGATGTGGCGCGCTCTAAACATGCGTAAATGAAGGTGGGTAAATGACAGATGCCAAAACGGGAATCGGCGGCCCAGCGATGTTGGGGAGACGAGGCGTTTAAGGGGAAGTTTTGGACCGACCTCCAAAGACCTACGACGTGTAACTCAAAATCCAACAGTCGCGCCTGTAATCATGTTGGCGCCCTTGCATCGAAGCTCGATGGGTGTGCCTTTTCGAAGCGCTGCGGAGCCGTCCGCGCGTTTCATGTCGTTTCCGAAGCAAGGTAATCATAAATTGCCGGGATGCCCAAATTGCCGGACGCCTACATGGGTGTTATTATTCGGGTTTCCGGGAACGAATTCTTTTCGAATAAGAACAACCCTATTCTCACCCAACAATTGCTTGTTTAACTGTGCGAATAGACGCCAGTGGTTGTGACACTTATTAGAGGACCGACCATGAATTGGACTAAAGAAATACGCATGTTGAACTGGATTTTGGGCTGCCTGGTCGCGCTGGTATCGAGCGCGTGGTCAACGTCTGCGCAGGCCGCCGATTGGACCGGGATTTTTCCCGGCGTTGAATACTCGCAGTGGACGGTGAGTGACCCCAATCGCATCACCGCTGTGCGCGTGAACCTGTGTCAGGCAGGAGTAAGCATCCGTGCGACCAAACACTCGGAGCGCGGTCAAATTCCATCGGCTTTCGGCGCGGCGGTGGGAGCCGAGGTGGTTATCAATGGCGATTTGTACAGCGGGGGCTATCTCCCCATTAACCTCGCCATTGGCGATGGGGAGCGCTGGCCGAATTCGGTGGACCGTGAAGATCGCGAGTTCATTGCGTTTGGCGCGGGGCGCGTGCTCTTGTCAAAGGACTGGAACACGGTCACGGATTACAGTTGGATGAACGACGCGGTCGGCGGTGCCTTCACGGTGCTCGATAATAACGTCGTTCCAGCTTTTAGTGGCGCTCACTGCACCGCTCGCCATCCGCGCACCATCGCCGGGTTCTCCGAGGATGAGCGCACGCTCTTTATGGTGGTGGTTGACGGGCGCTCAAGTTCCAGTCGCGGCATGACATGCGCCGAGCTTGGCAATCTGATGCAAGGCATGGGGGCGTGGAACGCGATCAGCCTGGATGGCGGCGGGTCGACCGCGATGTGGGTGCGCAACAAAGGGGTTGTAAATAATCCCTCGGACGGCAGTCAACGTGTGGTAGCCAACCATCTCGCGGTGCTCGCCCACGGGGACCGGCCGCCCGAGGCATGCAATGACCTGGGCAGCTCATTTAAGACCACGGTAAACGCGACTGACTTTAATAAACAAGGCGTGAGCGATGGGGTCCCAGACGTTTTGGTTGGCGATGAGTTTGAGGCGAACCTGACCTTCAAAGATGTCGGCGCCATTGTCCTTCCAGCAGTTTTGGTCGATTACGATTTTGTCGCTCCCCACTTGGTGCCCCTCACTTATTCGATCGAGAGCGACCATCCCGTACATGATCAGCAAACCTGGGTGATTAACAGTTCAGATAGCGCTGTTGAAAATCCGCCCAAGGACGCCATGGGCGCCCACGGTACGCTCATGATGCATGCGTTTAGTCCGCAGGAATCCAAGCGTGTGAAGGTCATCATGCGCGCCGAACAATATAATATCGGTGAACTCGAACACCCTAATGTCCGTGCCTGGCTTCATCATATTGAGGGCCTTTACGGCGAGCAAAGCGAGTGGGACCAGCCCCCAACGAATGCCAATTTTTTTGGTGAAATCATCCAGGACCAAATCCAGGTCGACATTTTGAGCCCACGGGAATGGCAGTTCAACGGCGGCGAGGGGCAACTCGAGGGCTGGACGGCGTGCGATGGCGAGGGCGCTGGATTCACGAATAACGCCGAGCATACCGCGATCGTCGCGGAGGGCGCGCAGGCCGCTCATTGCGCCGAATCCCCCGCCTGGACCTCCGTCAACAGCGCTACCTATGACCAGATGGTCATTCGCTTGAGCGCAGCGGGCGCAGGCGGGAACCTTCGCTTTTCATGGAAGACCGGGCAGCAGCTTTATGACGCGGCGCGCGCGGTCGGTTTTGTGCCGGTTCTGGGGCCTGATACAAAAACCTATGTGCTGGACTTGGCGCAAATCGGCGAGTGGAGTGAGACGGTCGAGGGGCTGAAGTTGTTCTGGGCACCCGGGGCGTTTGACCGGGTCGCGATCGACGGGATCTTCTTCCAAGATTCGGCCACGCACCAGACCTCGTCGGCCACCGAAGTTTATGTGGAACAACCCGGCGTTGAGTTTCTTGATGAGCTTGATCCCGAGGACGGCCCTGCTGAGCC
>CAYMYJ010000096.1:0-8470 GCA_964394615.1 uncultured Bradymonadales bacterium
CCAACTGCTCACTGCCAACTGCTCACTGCCAACTGCTCACTGCCAACTGCTCACTGCCAACTGCTCACTACCAACTGCTCACTACCAACTGCTCACTACCAACTGCTCACTGCCAACTGCTCACTGTCAGCGGCCTACTGCTTCACGACTTCGACGGTGTCCGACAGGTTGAGCGCGCGAACGCCTGCCTCGATTTTGGAGAGATCGCCCACGACGATCCAGACGAATTCGCCGGGCTTGATGACGGCTTTTGCCGAAGCGCTGACGTCGGCTTTGCTGAGTCCATTCATCTTCGACACGTAGGTGTTGAAGTAGTCGTCGGGCAGGTTGAATTTTACGATTTCGTCGACGCTGCCCAAGACTCGGCCCGTCGTTTCGTTCTGGCCCGGCAACTTGCGCGTGGTGTTCAATTTTACGCGCTGAAGCTCGTCGGCGGTGATGGGGTTGTCGCCCAGATACTGGCTGATCTCTTTTTGGATCTCCAAGATTGATTCGGCAGTTTTGTCCGATTGAACCTGAGCAAACACCGCATAGGCCTGCTGGTTACGGGTTTCGAACAACACGCTGCGTGCGCCGTAGGACCAGTGTTTGTCTTCGCGAAGGTTCATGTTGATGCGTGACATAAAGGAGCCACCGATGACCTGATTCATCGCTTCCGCCGTGATCGGGTCTTGTTCAGCGCGTGTTCCGTAAATGTTGCCTGCGACAATCATCGACTGTTCCGCACCAGGCTTATCGATGAAAAGGACCCGTGATTTGGTCGGTGCGACGGCAGCGACAGCGGCTTTTGCCGGCTTGGCGTCAGTGCGCCAATCGCCAAATGCCTTTTCGATGGCTGGCAGCAAAGCTTCCATCGTGGTGTCACCCACGACGATGAGCGTCGATGCGTCAGGTCGTGCATTTGCCTGATGGTAGGCCACGATGTCGTCACGCGTAATGCTCTTGACGCTTTCTGGCGTGCCCGAGCCCGTGAGCGGGGTGCCATAAGGATGCCCCACGCCAAAGAGTGCTGGTCCCAAGAGACGTTGCGCCATGCTCATGGGTTTTGATTTTTCTTGTTCGATGCCAGCCAGAAGCTGCGCGCGACGTCGTTCGACCTCAGCCTCGGCAAAGGCTGGCGAGGTCACAACCTGCGCCAGAAGTCCCATGCCAGCATCCAGGTTGGTCGAAAGCACCGACATGTTCACACCTGCGTCGTCCAGCGAGGCGGAGCTCCAAAGGCTAGCTCCCAATCGGTCGAGTTCAGCCGCAAGTTCCAAGCTCGACAAGTCTTTTGTGCCTTCGTCCATGATGTCCATGGCGAGTTTGGCAGTTCCTGGTTTTCCGCCAAGGTCGGAGGCGAAACCGGCTGGGATAACCCAGCGCAATTGAACAAGGGGCACATCATGCCGCGCGGCAAGGACGACCTTCATTCCATTCTTGAGTGTGGCGCGCTGCAACTCGGGCAGGGCGAGTCCAGGCACTTCTCCGACCTCGGGAAGCTTGCTTCGGTCTGCGCCAACACTTGCAACAGTGGTCGTGGCTTCCGGCCGGACTCGCAACACAAATACGCCGGCTCCAAACCACTCGTTTGCAGCGGCCTTGACGTCGGCTTTGGTTGCGGTCGCAAAGGTCTTGTAGAGGCGCTGATAAGCGCTGGCGTCTCCAAGGAACACTTCGTTGCGAGCCAAAATGTCGGATTTACCCCCGAATCCTCCGACGCGCTCCAACCTGGAAACACGGTCAGCAAAAAACGACATCCGAGCGCGAGTCATCTCGTCGTCGGTTGGGCCTTCGTCTAGGAATTTCGCCATTTCTTGGGCAATTGCGTCCTCGACCTGAGCCAACGGAACCCCCTGCCGGGCGTCGGCAACGACCAGGATCTGCGAGCCGATTTCGTTTTCGTCGACGTAAACATAAACGCTGGTGGCGAGCTGCTCGTCGTAGACCAGCCGTTTGTAGAGGCGTGAGTTTTTGCCCGAACCCAAGATCATCGAGGCAAGCCGCAGTCTTTCGAGCGCTTCGTCGCCGTAAGCCGGGACGTTGTACACATAATTCACGCGCTCCTGCGGAACACGGTCGTAGGTCTCAAGTTCGCGTCGTTCGGTCATCTTGGCGACAAAGGTGCCCTTACGCTGGACCGCATTACCGGCCGGGATGTCCCCGAAATACTTCAGGACCTTGGCGTAGGCTTCGTCGGGTGTGATGTCGCCCGCGACCGAAAGTACAGCATTGGCGGCGCCATAATAGCCTTTGAACCAGCCTTTCACGTCGTCAAGAGAGGCCGCATTCAAGTCTTCCATGCTGCCGATCGTCGACCATGAATAGGGGTGGCCTGCGGGGTAGGTGTTGCCGGGGATCAGCTCCCAAACCTTGCCGTAAGGCTGGTTTTGACCCTGACGTTTTTCGTTTTGAACCACGCCCCGTTGTTCATCGAGGCGCTCCTGGGAAATTGCGCCCACAAAATGTCCCATTCGGTCCGATTCCATCCACAACGCGAGGTCTAGCGCGGAGGTCGGCACGGTCTGGAAATAGTTGGTGCGGTCGGCGTTGGTCGTCCCATTTAGGTCCGTGGCCCCGGCACTTTCGAGCGGCTCAAAAAACTCTCCTTTCAGGTTCTCGGATCCCTGAAACATCAAATGTTCGAAGAGGTGGGCGAAGCCCGTCTTGCCCTGGACCTCATCTTTGGAACCGACGTGGTACCAGACGTTTACCGCGACCACGGGCGTCTTGTGGTCCTCGTGAACCAATAAAGTCAGGCCGTTGGGCAGCACAAATTTGGTGTAGGGAATGTCGATCTCAGGCAGTTTTGCGGACTCGCCCGATTCGTTTTGGACGTGAACGGCCTCGTGCACGGCTGGTGTGGCGCCGCAGGCGCTGAGCATCAGGGCGCTACCAAGGATAAGTCTTTTCATTTCGATTCCTTATGGCCGAATTTCGCCAGGATTTGAGGTAGTCGGGGACGCTGGTCTCCCTGAACAACGATGCCGCCTTCTTCCAAAGTAACGCCAACGCCCAGTCCCTTTTTAAGGGCCTTCATCAGTTCATTGATATGGGCTTCTGACAGGGCATCCAGGCCGAAGACCACGGTCACGGTTTTTCCGCCGCGGCCTTTCTTTTCGATATTGGTGTGGACCCGGGTCTTGCTGAGGTTGAGACCCGTATTTTGGGCTTCAGGAGCAGGGGCTTCGGGCTCTGGCGCGGGTAAGTCCTCGCGTGCAGAAAGAGCCGCAAAAGGGTTATTTGAGAACCCTTTAGTGTCGTCGTTCAATGGGATTTTTTTGGATTTCTTGGCCATGATGACTCCCCGTGGCGCGATTAAAGCGGCGCAAAAGCACGCTTAACGCAAATCCACAGGGAGCGTAAACCCAAGAAGAATGCGGGCACAGGCTTCGCCCGATGCCCACAAGCCGGAGCCGAGTCAGATGATGAGTCGCACGCCGCCGAGCTTGGCGATTTCGTGAGGGAATCTGTCGCCGGGCGTTCCGATGAACATGTAGTTCTTCGGCACTTTGAGGCGTTTCGAGATTTCGTCGATGAACTCGGGAGAGAATCGGCCCTTCACCGCAATGAAGTCGATTCGCAATTGCGGGTACATATGGTCGATTTCGTTGAGGTGGTGCGCCAATTCCGGTGGGATTTCGTCTTCTTCTTGATAGATATGCAAGACCTTGAGGTGAGTCGACTGCTCATTTTCCAGCACGTAGAGCGCGGCACGATTCAACGTGGCGATGTTGTCACCCTTGGTGAAATAGATGATGTCCTGATCGTTAATGGTGCTGATCACGCCTTCGATATTTGTGGCGATCCAAGTGTTGATTTCTTCGACTTTATCGACTGCAGCTTGGGACGCGAACATCACGCCACGCATCAGCGGAACACGAAGGAACATCACAGCGACCAAGAAGCCGATGGTGACAAAATAAGTCCCGAAGACCTCAAGATTGGGCACGGACACGTTGCCGATTAGGCCGATGAGGACGGCGATGAAGCCGATCACGACAGCTGGCCAACTTGCAATGACGTCGCGCGGCAGACGCCCACGTTTGACCTTGAGCATTCCGTTTCCGAACGCAAAAAGAAGCATCACGGCAAGGAATGACAGCGCGTACACGCCAGCCAACACAGCCACATGTCCGCCTGTAATCACGTAAATCGAACACGAGAGCGTTAGGAACGCCAAGATGATCCAATGGTTGGTTTTGCGCCAAGTATTTTCAGCAAGCAGGAATTGCGGCAAACAACGGTCAAGCGTCATACGTCGCATCAAACCAGTCACGCCCACAAATGACGTCAACACGGCACCGGATAGCACCAACACGGCATTGACGCTGACCAGGTTTGAGAGCCAGGGACCAAACGTTTCTCCGCCGGCCCGTAATGCCATAGTCGAGAGCATGCTGTTTTGGTGTAATTCGAAGTCTTCCAGCTTAACGATGCCCATCGACAGGAAGCTGATCGCTGGATTGAAGAACGCGACGGCGAGCCACATGTTGAACAAGGTCTTAGGGAAAACACCCGGTTTTTGCTCTTCGATGAAGTTGGCGGAGCTCTCGAATCCAGAAATTCCTAACATGGCCGCCGCAAAGCCGAGGAATAACGCCCGCGGGATCTCGCTCAACGGCGGCATGACCATGTTCATGTTCCAGACGGTCGGGTCGTTGAAGACGTAAATCACTCCTGTGAAAAAGAGGATCGTCAGCGTGATCATATGAATGCTGAAGATGACCATCGCGATCCCAGCGGATTCGCTGATGCCGATCAAGTTCAAGACGGCGAAAACACTAAGCAATCCAATGGTTGCCCAGAAAACGGGCAGCCAGTGAACGATTTCATGCAGGTAGTGCATGGCTTCGCCGGCGCTGATAACCGCCGTGGCAACGTAAGAAAGGATCGTCAACACGGCTGCAACAGCTGCAGCCTTCTTGTTCGAGGAGTTCAAAAGCAGCGTGTACGTGCCGCCGTTTAGCGGCAATGCCGAGCCGACTTCTGCGTAAATCTTGCGGAAGAGGTAGAGCACCACCGCAACGACAAGGAGCGCGAAAGGCGCTACGGGGCCGGCAGCCATACCGGCGAGCGCCGAAACGTAGAGGCATGATGACGTAATGTCGTTGCCGCAAATCGCGGTCGCGGCAAATTCGCCAAGCTTATGACCTGGCTCGGGCGGGGTCGCGTTGGGATCGACGTTGATGTCGTCGATTTTTTCCGAGCTTCCCCAACCGGCAAACGACCAGCCTCCGGGAGGTCCTGCGTCTGCCAAGGGTTGAGCACTTGCTTCATCAGTCATAGAGTTTTCTCATCAACATTCAGGGAATGGAGCGGCGCCTTTCTGCCTCTGCGCAACGGTCTTGTCGAGGCATTTTCTTCAAAGCACTCAAGAAGACACGTGAATTTGGCGAGGATTTGGCGTCCGATGGTGAACTGAGTCCGCCCGGTGGTCAAGAGTGCGCCAAGAAACACTTGAGCCCGACAAAAAGCCGGGCTCAAGTGTGTGATATCGATGATAACATCACAAAAAGCAGATCAAAAATCGTGCGATATCCATCCATCCATTCATTCGACCGGGGACATTCATTCATTATCCATTTCCCGATCACTGCACTCGACCTGCACGCCACGGAGCATCTGCGACCTTGGAATTGGAAGCGACTGAAAGAACCTGAAACATTCTTAACCTCGTGGACGTAACGACTTGCGAAAGGAGCAGGTGTGCGGGAGGATTGCCTACATGACACGAACTTCAGGCAATCTTCCTAAGCCGCTGACTCCCTTTGTGGGTCGAGCGGCCGACCTCACGACGATCCGTGAACTCTTTGAATCGGGGCATCGCCTTGTCACGGTTCTAGGGCCAGGTGGCGCGGGCAAGACGCGTATTGTGACCGAGTACGGTTATCGATTTGCGGATGGTTTTGACTTCGTTTGGTTTCTGGACCTGACCCCATTCGAAAACGCCGAAGACGCGATTGCGAGCATGCTGGGGCTTCTTGAAATCACCACCACCGGTGCTCCGGCGACCGCAATCGCGCGCCATTTCGACTCGTTGGGCCGTGTGCTCTTGATTGTCGATAACCTTGAGCATGTCCTCGAGGAGTTCGCCCCGTACCTTGTCGAATTCTTGCGCGTGAACAAAACGACGCAGATTTTGGCGACATCGCGCGAGCCTTTGCATGTGGTTGGTGAGCATCAGCATCGACTGAGTGCGTTGTCGGTTGACGAGGCGGTGAGCCTTTTCGAAAGCCGGGCACGTGCTCAGGCACCCAGCTTTTCGATGGACAGCGCCTCGCGCAAAGCCATCGTCGAAGTTGTCGAACGTGTCGATTTCTTGCCTCTTGCGATCGAGCTTGCGGCGTCTCGCGCCAGGATGATGACGCCGATCGCGTTGGCGGAGCGGCTGACCAGTCGAATGTCAGCCCTCAAGAGCAAAGATCGTGATCGTCCTGAAAGGCATCGCACCATCGCGGCCACGATTGAGTGGTCGTGGGAGCTGCTTGACGACAAGTTGAAGCGTGCCCTGACCGACATTTCGGTGGTGCGTGGGCCTTTTGATGTTGAAGTCGCAGCGGCGATCTTTGCCGACCCAGACGCCGAAGAAATGGTCGAGGGGCTGCTCGATCATTGCCTGCTTGAGCGCGTCGTAGACGGGCGGTTCCGCATGTTTGAGACCGTGCGAGGATTTGCGACGGAGCGTTTGGAAGAAAGCTCGCATGCGCGGGTGGTTTGGCGCCGGCATGCTCGTTATTTCGTTCAAAAGGTCGAAGGGACCAAGCCGCGTGACCTCGCTTCGATGCGTTTTGCGGTACCAAATCTTCTGGTGGCTGCGGAACGTGATATCGACCTCGATCTGCGGGCAGGGTGTTGGATTGCCGCTGGCCGTGTTTCCCGCGAGACCGGCGGAGTCGCGCCGCTGATTCCTCATCTGATTCAAATCCCCGAGCTGACCAACGATCCTGGGCGTATTGCCGAGTCGCTTTATCTGGTGGCTTTCGGATATGCGGAATCGCTCAAATTTGAAGAAGCCATCGATTTTGCGAAACGCGCCGGAGAAATGGCCGAACTTCACGGTCATGTGGACACGGCTGCGCTAGCACACTCGGCGCACGGTACATACCTTTCCCGGGTCAGCCGACCCAGCGATGCATTGCCGATTCTTGAGCACGCGTATGAATTGGCGTCGGGCTCTCAGAATGCCGATGTTCGCTTGCGAGTGCGGGCGCAACTGGCCACGACACTCTTCAAAATGGGGCAGGTTTCTCGCGGAGAAGCCTTGCTCGCCGAGAATATTGATGAAGCCAATCATCTTGATGATCGGCGAACGGCGGCGCGTGGATTGGCGCAGCTGGCTTTGCATTCCATGGAATCTGGTGCGCTGGCGCGTGCGGAGGGCATGCTGCTGGATGCCGAGAACATGCTTGAGTCTCAAGGTGATCCGGTTTGGCTGGCCATGGTTCAGGTGGGACGCGGCGACCTTCAGCGTCGAAAAGGGCATCTGGAAGAGGCTCGAGTCCATTACGAACGTGCGGTGGGAACGGCGCAGGCGTCGGCCTCGATCGACCTGCAAGTCCGCGCACTTTCGGGGCTGGCGATGACTCTTGGCTCTGCTTCGGATCGTGGGCACCTGATTACCGCTCTTGAACGGGTCGGAGAGGAAAGCGAGTCGTTGGAGGCCAACCTTTTGCGCTCACGCATGGCGTTTTTTGATATCGCGTTTGATAACCCGCCGCTTTCTCGTCATGCGGCGCGTGCGGTCTTTCAATCTGAAGCGGTGTCGCTCGGCTGGCGCGCGGTTTTGGGCGGTGTCTACGCGCTTGGATACGCGATGACTTACGACGGTCCGGCATTTGACGAAGTTTTGGCGAATGCTCGGGCGCTGCTTGCCCCGGGTGTGTTTGCCGAGAGCTATCTGGATGCTGTGTCGTTGGTGGGCGATGCGATGATGGAGCGTATCAAGCTGTCGCCGTCCGCCTGGCAGGAGCAAATCGAAGAGATCAACGCCTTGGCTGCGATGCCCGACCCGTCTCTTGGGTCTTGGCCGCAGTGGGAAGCCGCCAATATCTTGACCTTGTTGCTCGAACGACGCGTCAAACCCGACACGAAGACCCTCTTGTTGCGATTGAGTGAGGACGCCCGAACCTTTTACCCACCTGGCGTTGACGAGCCCGTTGATTTCACACGCCGCGGGGCGCTTCGCTTGATTCTCTTGGGCCTTGCGACTCAACGAAAAGACCATCCCGGAACAGGCATTTCGCTGGATGACGTGGTTGAAATGGGCTGGCCTGGTGAGCGTGTGACGCCCGAAGCGGCGGCCTCACGCGTCTATACGGCGATTCGAACCCTTCGCGGGTTTGGTTTGGACGAATACCTTCTCACGTCAGACGAAGGCTATCTGCTGTCCACCGACATCGAAATCGAATTCCTGTAGGTCTCGCTTCGCTTCGCTCGGTTTTCGGTTTTCGGTTTTCGGTTTTCGGTTTTCGGTTTTCGGTTTTCGGTT
>CAYMYJ010000097.1:0-8424 GCA_964394615.1 uncultured Bradymonadales bacterium
TGCGCGTCCAACTCGAAAACCGTTCGAGCAGCGTGTGGGTTTGCCCGTCTTCGGACAGACCCCCTAAATCGATGACGGCCACCTTGGAAAACGAGCTTAAGGTCGAATCAATCGTAGACCCCGCAGAGATCATCATCAGCACGCTCATCACCGCGCTCGCCGCCAGGCCAAACGCCTGCGCAACTTTGAGTGGGGCGTCTTGGCCGACGTCGATTCCGGCCAGGTTTCCGTAGATTCCAACCCATGAAAATAAAATGATAAAAAGCCCGGCCACTGCGCCAGCGATTAAGTAGCCCTTCAGCATTTTTGCGGGTTTATTGATGAACGCGCGGTCTGTCAAAACCGGGTCGTGAAACGCGTAACTCAAGGATTGCACAACCGCTACAAGCAAGAGGTCCACCCCACCAATCAGTGTCCAATCCCCACTTTCTACGAATTTGGCAGGTCCGTATTCCGGCACGATGAGTGCCAGAATGAATGCAAGGAGCAAGACCCCGAATCCAAATTGGATGGCGTCGGTAAGGATCGATGAACGCATGCCTCCACGTAGGCTGTAGGCGAGCGTGAGTCCGGCAAACGATAAGCCCGCGGCGTAGTAGGCGGTGCTGCCTGCTTCGCCAAAATAGGCTCCCACCACGGCCGTATTGCTCCAGATCTCGTTGAAAAGCCGAACCATGACGACCAGTGTAAACCCAAGAGTGGCCGCGATACCGTATTTATGGGTGATGAACTCAGCAAGGCTTGTCGCGCCAAGTTTGGTCCTCAAAAAATAGATGATGATTCCAGCGATCGGGATCGAGAGGTACCAGCCTGCATAGGCTACGCCCCCAACCAGTCCAAAGCTGGCCCCAAGGTTGGCAGCGTTCGTGATCGACTTGGCAAATAGCCACGAAATAACGACAGATCCCACCAGCATGCCGGTTCCGACTTCGGATCCTGCGGCGTTGCGACCGATAAAAAAGCCACCAAAATCCTGAGTCCTTGGTGACGCAAGAAACATCACCAGGCCATATAGGGCCATCGCGGCCCATAACAACGGGTATTCCATTCAAGTCTCCAGACTTGATGTTCAAAAATTGATTTAGTTTACGAGGCGAGCCGGCCAAGGACTGGCGGGCCGCGAGACCGCAGCTGGAACGTCGAGACAGAGCTTTCAAGACGCATGAGGGTTGGAGGTCGAGGCAGCCGCAGAAATGCTGGCGATGCCGATAGGTCCAAACCACCGAGCCATTTCTGGATCTTGTACAGGTCCTGCCAGGTGTCCACATCCGAAAGGCGCCCAAGCACTGTGGCGGTAACTCTGGAGCTCAGGACACGAAAAAGGTTTCGCTTCTTCCACGGAAGCCCTTTAAGGACGTGGATATCGCTGGCGTTGAGGCCAAGGAGGTAGATTCCGCCGTCAACCGAGGGACCGATGCAGACTTTGTTTTGAGGCGCCGCGAGGGCTTTTTGCAACTGAGCGGTATTGAGGCCCGGTGAGTCCGAACCAATCACCACCATTCGCTTGATTCCAAGCGCGGCCACATCTTTGAGCGCGTTAAGGAAGCGCTCTTCAAAGCCGGTGCCGCGTTGCATGACCTCGGAATCTGGTGAGTCGTGCACATGCACAACCCGCGCTCCGGTCGCGTGGGCCATTCGCAGGGTGTTTTCCAGCAGCCGAGCGTGGACTCGGCTCGCCGCGCGGTCTGTGAGCCCGAGCGACTTGTTTTCGGCCGCCGGAGTGTGTGCGAACACAACGATCACGGCGTCTTTACGACTCTTCAAACTTTGTCTGCCTTCAAAATGATGGAGCGAAGATGTTTCCGACCTCATTGCGGATTCAAATTTGTGCCACACTAGGCCTATTGGCTGCGAAAATCTTCAAAATGTGATGGTCTGAAAGCGATGTTGCGAAATCTCCGGCTCTACACTTGGTACCAATTCGGCATTTCTTTTTATGCATGGATGCCGGTTTTTTTTCTCTATTTTGGATCGAAGGTAAATTTGTCTCAGGTTTTTCTGCTTGAGTCGATCTACTACGCAGGCGTATTTGTTTTTGAGGTTCCGTCTGGCTATTTTTCTGATCGGATTGGTCGGAAACCCACGCTGGTACTCGCAGCGGCGTCTTTGGTGATTGCCTATTTTGGGTTTTGGATGAGCAGCGAGTTTTGGCATCTCGCGCTGGCTCAAGTTTTTTTGGCGATTGGATTGGCCTTTAATTCAGGAACGGACACGGTCTTTCACCTTGATACATTGACCGACCTGAACCGTGACAACGAATACGGTGCGCGCGAAGCGCGCCTCTCGCGATTGGTTTTCATCGCTGGGGCGCTTTCTGCGCTGGCGGGGGGACTTCTGGCGTCGGTAGATTTGTCCTGGGCGTATGTCGCCTCGGGCCTGATGGCGACGATCTCTCTTGGCGCGGCGTTGTTGTTTAAAGAACCCAAGAACGCCCACCTCATCGAGGGTGTTCTTGCGTCGCTGAAGACCTGCTACGTGGCGACATTTCAGAATCAAAAAACGCTTCCAAGCCTTTGGTGGCTGGCCTTGTTTTGGGTTTGCGCCGTGGTGGTGAATCACCTTCCCTACGAGTTTTACCAACCCTATTTTGAGTCGTTGGCGCACAAGGGAGTGTGGAATTCCTCGAGCACGCCGATTTTTGCAGGGGCCCATGCGGCCGTGGTGCAGCTAATCGCGGCGCTCATCGCGGGCGGGAGCATCGTGTTTACGCGGCGGATTGGCCTCAAACGGGTTTTGATTTCCGCTATGGCTTTGCAGGCGCTCGTGATGACGAGCATGGTTTTTTCGAGCCCCATGATTGCTGCGGCGCTGGCGTTTCGATCGGTCCCCAGAGCGCTGCAAGACGCCCCGATACGTGAGGCCATCACCCCCAAAGTTCCGGCGCATGTGCGCGCGACGTATCTGTCGTTATTGAGTCTGGTGGGGCGATTCGGGTTTTCCGGAGTCTTGATTCTGCTCGCATGGTGGTCAGGTGATGTGCTGGAGAAATCCATTTCTGCCGCTGCCATCTTGTCATGGTTGTTGGTCGCCGCGGTGGTCTTTGCGCTCTTGCTCAATGCCAAATTGGCTGTTGCGACGTCTCAGAATGAAGTAGACCAAGCGTAAGGCCCACCACTTAGGAGTTCGAGATGCTTAGTCCAATCTTCAAAAATCTTCGGTTGCCCATCGTCGCAGCGCCCATGTTCCTTGTATCGGGGCCCGACCTTGTGATCGCGTGCTGCAATGCCGGCATTGTCGGGACCTTTCCGGCGTTGAACCACCGCACGACCGAATTGTTTTCGCAATGCGTGGACGAAGTGGCTGCGGCGACCAACGGTGCGCCTTTTGGCGTGAATTTGATCGTTCATCGTTCGAACCCTCGATTGCAGGCCGACCTGATGGTCTGTGTCGAAAAGAAGGTTCCGCTGATCATCACCTCGTTGGGGGCGGTCAAAGACGTGGTCGACGCCGTGCACTCTTATGGTGGGCTGGTTTTTCACGACATCACCAATCGTCGTCATGCCGAAAAAGCCGCTGAGGCTGGCGTGGACGGCGTGATTCTGGTGGCAGGCGGAGCTGGCGGCCATGCCGGGACGATCAATCCGTTCGCGCTTCTCGCCGAAATTCGGGAGTTTTTCGACGGCACGATTTTGCTTGCTGGCGCGCTATCGTCGGGAAGAGACGTCGCCGCCGCCATCGCAATGGGAGCTGACTTGGCCTACATGGGGACACGTTTTATCGCGACGACCGAGGCCGATGCGCAGGAAGAATACAAAGAAATGATTCGGGACGCGCACGCGGAAGATATCGTTCATACGCCCGCAGTATCCGGTGTTCCCGCGAATTTCATGCGTCAAAGTTTGGAGAATAACGGGTTTGATTTGGCGAAAATTACCAATCCTGCGGACGTTGATTTTGGGAAAAAACTCTCGGTCGGCGACGAAGCAAAGGCGTGGAAGACGGTCTGGTCTGCCGGGCACGGAGTCAGCGCGATTCATGACGAGGTTTCGGTCGAAACTTTGATCGGTCGCATGGCATCTGAGTTCAGGCAAGCGCAAGAAGCGCTCGCGGCTTTCCGAGATGTAAAATGAACGTAGAAATCTGGTCCGATGTTGTTTGTCCCTGGTGTTATGTCGGGAAACGCCGTTTTGAAACCGCGATGGAAGGGCTAGGGGAGTCGGTTACCATTCAGTGGCGTTCATTTGAACTCGATCCTCGAGCGCCCGCTCGAATCGAGGGCGACCTGACTGAGCTGCTCGCCAAGAAATACGGAATGAGTGTCGAGAAGGCACGAGAGATGGGTGAACACGTCACGAATGTCGGTGCCCAAGATGGCATTGAATTCAAGTTCTCGGACGCAAAGACTGGGAACACTTTCGACGCGCACCGCCTGATTCAGTGGGCTCAAAGTCTGGGAAAAGGTGGCGTCATGAAAGAGCGCCTGATGAAGGCGTATTTCACCGATGGCGTGGTTATTTCCGACCGCGATGCGTTGATAACATTGGCCGCTGAGGTCGGTTTAGACCGCGAGAGTGCAGTCGCGGCACTTGATGACCCAACTTGGGCCGCTCAGGTCCGAAAAGACCAAGAGAGAGCCCGTGACTTGGGAATCACTGGCGTTCCTTTTTTTGTTTTCGAACAGAAATTCGCCGTTTCCGGGGCACAGCCTGCCTCGGTTTTGCGTGAAGCAATCCTTGATCTTATCACCAAAACGACTCCGCAAACCGCCGACGGAGTGGTTTGCTCGGAAACCGCCTGTGAAACGGGCGCCTGAGGAAATGTCCCACGCAGGCCGCTTGCGTCCGTAAAAATCCGCGAGTAGAACTCAAGGGATTCGGACTCTAGGAGGATCAAGTGGGTCGTTTTTTCGAAGCTAGAAAAGCACAAAAATTCGCACGTTGGGACCGCATGGCCAAGATGTTCACGCGTCTTGGTAAGGACATCACGATTGCAGTGAAGGCCGGCGGACCCGACCCTGACTCCAATCCTCGACTGCGTCGGGTTCTTCAAAACTGTCGCGCCGCGTCGATGCCTCGAGACAATATCGAGGGCGCCATCAAGCGCGCGATGGGCACTGACCAGAGCGATTACGCCGAAGTCATCTACGAGGGCTACGCGCCGCACGGCGTCCCGATATTGGTCGTAACCGCGACGGATAACGTGACCCGAACCGTCGCCAATATCCGCATGCACTTCAATAAGGGCGGCGGAAATATGGGCAGTTCTGGCTCGGTCCAGTTCATGTTCAACCATATGGGCGTCTTCCGCCTCGATCCCGAAGGCATTGACCGCGACGAATTGGAGCTTTCGCTCATCGATTTTGGTCTTGAAGAACTCGTAGACGGCGAGGGCGAAAAAGGCGAACCGCTACTGATTGTGCGCTGTCCGTTTACGTCGTTTGGCGACATGCAGACCGGCCTGGAGCAGCTTGGAATCGAAACGGTTTCGACCGACGACGAGCATATTCCGACCACTTGGAGCGACCTCACCGAAGAACAGGAGGAAGAAGTTCTGAAGTGCGTCGACCGACTCGAGGAAGACGAAGACGTTCAGAAGGTCTTTCATAATATTCGCTAATATCTCGTGACCTCACTCCTCATTTTTGCGGTCACCTACCTGCTCATTACGGTGCGCAGGCTGAACGTGATTCACGTCGATCGACCAACCGCCGTGCTCATCGGCGCGGTAGCGATGGTCTTATTCGGTGTGCTTACGCCGTCTGAGGCGCTTGCTGCCGTGGATGGTCGCACGATTATCCTTCTTTTTGGCGTGATGGGGCTCGGAGTCATTCTGACCAATGATGGGGTTTTTGCGTGGGCGGAATCCTACATCATGCGTCACCTGCGAACGCCTCGCGCATTGCTGGGTTCCGTGATTTGGGGGGCGGGTATCTCGGCTGCATTCATTACGAATGATGCTGCCGTCATTCTATTCACGCCCGTACTTTTTCGGCTCGTTCGCGTTTACCGTCTCAGGCCGATGCCCTTTGTTTTGGCGCTCGCCACTGCCGTGAACACCGGCAGTGTGGCAACGGTGGTCGGCAACCCGCAAAACATGCTCTGCGCGTCGTTTGGAGGGCTGGATTATCGGACCTTTCTTTTTGTTCTGGGGCCCGTCGCTGTGATGGCGCTCGCGGTAAATCACCTTGGGTTGGTTTGGTGGTTTCGCGCCGACCTTAAAGGTGAACTTCCCCGCGTAGAATTCGAAAATTCGCCGGCGAGCTTTGGCGCGGTTTGGGCCGTGCTCGCGGTGGCCGTTCTTGCGCTTCTAGGGGTCGATATCGCGTTCGCGGCGTTGGGTGGCGTTGCGCTCTTACTTCTGAGACGACCAGGCGATGGGGCGCGCATGTTTACTGGCCTAGATTGGTCGATTTTGGTGTTTTTTTCTGGTCTTTTTGTGGTCGTCGCCGGGTTTATTCAGAGCGGTTTTCCTGCGCTTTTTCTTGAGCGCTATCCCCTCCACTATTTTGAATCCCATGGGCATTTTGGCCTTTCTGCGGTTTTTCTTTTCGGCTCCAATGTGTTTTCTAATGTTCCTTTTATTTTGGTCGTGCGGGACGCCGTCGACGCTCTGGCAGACCCCGCTAAGGCCTGGCTTATCCTGGCCATGGCCTCGACCTTTGCGGGCAACATGACCCTGGTCGGTTCGGTCGCAAATATCATCGTTGCCGAGGGCGCTCGCGAAGACGGCGGCATTGGTTTTTTGGAGCATTTGAAGGTCGGATTTCCGCTGGCGGTCGTCACGACTTTTCTTGGGGCGGCGTACATTGCGGCCGTTGTCTAAATGGCCTGGTCTGACGGACCGTGATGCCCGGCGGACCCGTCACGAGTCGGAATGCCAGGCTAGAGCCTAGCGGACCAGTCACGCGTCGCATCGAAGCGTCCTTGCGGTTGAAAACCACCCAGACTACGTTCTCGCATCGATTCAAACATGGAGACTAGATGGGTTGGCTTCAATTACTTTTCGGGCTCAAAGCTCCGGTGGACCGCAAGACCTACCTCAGGGTCGGTCTTGGGCTCGCCGTACTGAAGTACGCCATCGATTTTTCGGTCGTGTATTTGACCACCGGGAAAATCTGGACGCTCATCGCGTATCTTTCCCCAGTGTTGGCGTTGCGCCACAAGGCGATCGATCCCGCCCCTGAGATGCTTCTTTGGGCGATGGCTGCCTACGCGCTGCCCTTTGCTTGGGTCGGCCTCAGCATGAGCGTGAGGCGCGCAGCGGACGCCGGTTTTTCGCCCTGGTTCGGGGTGGGGTTTTTGCTCCCTCTTTGGAATTGGATCACGATCGTCTGGCTTTGTTTCGCCCCCTCCAAGGCAGGCTGGAGCGCCGACGATGACGGCGAGATATTGCCTGTCGACGTTCGAACAGCGATGGCGAGCGTTGGGCTCGGGGTCGCGCTGACGATGTCGATGGTGGCGACCAGTGTATTCATCCTTGGGGATTACGGGTGGAGTCTGTTCATCGGGACTCCGTTTGTGGTCGGCATGTTGTCAGGATGGCTCACCAACCGTAGTGGACGTCGCAGCGTTTCTGCTTCGGTTACCACCGCGCTCCTCGCCATCACCTTGAGCGGCTTGGCAACACTCCTATTTGCCCTCGAAGGCGTGATTTGTATCGGGATGGCCGCTGTTCCCGCCTACGTGGTGGCAGTCGCTGGCGCATTGTTGGGACGGGCGATCGCAGGGTCCAGGCGCACCAAAGATCTTCTTAATATTTCGATTATCATCGCACTTCTGCCACTGCTGGCAGGGGCCGAGTCATTGGACACGCGCTCGCCACTTTTGGAGGTCGAATCCATGGTGGTCATCGACGGCACGCCGATGGAAGTCTGGGAGAAAGTAATTCATTTCTCGGAACTCGATCCGCCCTCAAAATGGGTGCAAAACACAGGCATCGCTTACCCAATTCGGGCTCGGCTCGAAGGCGAGGGCGTTGGCGCCGTGCGCTATTGTGAGTTCTCGACTGGGCCCTTCGTCGAACCCATCACGCATTGGGAGCCCGGCAAGCGGCTTGCGTTTGATGTGCGCTCGCAGCCCGTGCCTATGGCGGAATGGAGCCCGTACCGTGAGATTCACCCGCCGCATTTGGATGGGTATTTACGGTCAAAACGCGGTGAGTTTCGATTCGTTGCATTGCCAGATGGGCGCACCAGACTTGAGGGAAGTACATGGTACGAAATCGATATTGCCCCAATAGGGTACTGGTCGATGATGTCTGATGCCATCATCCACCGAATTCACCTACGTGTTCTTGAACATGTGAAACACGACGTTGAAACGGCCAACGGAAAGGCGTCTTGATAACCTCAGGCAGACGTCATCCTGGCTCAAGTCGATAGATTTGTTGGATCTTTTCAAGAATCTCAACGAAAGGGACCTCAAGGTCGACGAGGAGGCCATTTTTGAGGTCGTATACCCAGGCATGAACTTCGGGTTGGCGATC
>CAYMYJ010000098.1:0-8059 GCA_964394615.1 uncultured Bradymonadales bacterium
GCCCCAGCCCACGCACCGCGTTGAATCACGCGGGCAATGTCTGAGACCTGCATTTTCGGAAACGACACACCCTCGGCCCGGACTTCGATTCCTTTGGCGAGCGCAGCCTCGTCGAACATCGTCGCACGTGGTTTAGGAGGTGGGGCGATCGGCGCCGCGGCAGGTGGCTCAACCACTGGTGGAGCGGGGAACTCAGGCTCTTCGACCGCAATAACCTCTTCTTTTGCTGGCGGTTGAGCCCCTCGTGCCACCGGCCGAGGCAGTTTTTTGAGCCTTTCGCGCAGAGCTGAACGCGAAATTTTTTGTGGTGCTTCGGCGATGGGTTCGGGTTCGGCGATGGGTTCGGGTTCGGCGATGGGTTCGGGTTCGGCGATGGGTTCGGGGCCGATGACCGGTTCGGGGTCGATGGCGAGCTCTGCCATGGGCTCTTCGGCCCCCCACGATCCTTCGTTCAAAAACGCACGAACGTCCGTGGGTTCCAGAATATCCAACGAAATCGGCGCGGACGGATCCATCTGAGCGGGCGCAGAAAACACGCGTGCGGCGGGCTTCGCGGGGACTTTGGGCTCTTCTCTTACGGGTTCGGCGGGCTTGGTGGCTTCGTCCAAACTCATCGCCGTGATGTCCGTGAAGACCCGCTGTGGCTTGGCGGGCGCGGCCTGAGGCACGTCGCTTCGACCAAAGACTTTTTCGTAGCCCACATTCTGCCAGGACGACTCCTGATCGGTGTCCAACAAAATGGTCTTACGGCATTTTGGGCAAGGCAGAGCGCCAGCAGGCGGTGCTCCGGACTTGGATGTTATCCGAAACCGCGCTCCGCATGCTTGACACTTGATTTCGTACTGTAGGCCCAACTGATCACCCATATCGGAAAGGCTAACCGCGGCTTGGACTCTTGTCGAAAACTCCGCCTGATTTGCTGCTTGTTAGGTAGCTGAGTTACATGTCGTCCCATCGAGGCCCCAAAATGAAACTCCTAAAAGACAACGTCGGCCGCATCGTCGGCTTTTTTATCGCGCTGATTTTGTTTGCTTTGGTTTTGCCAAGATTCCAGGCCGACGACGCCGTGGACGCCGAAATCACCGCTCGAGTGGCCGCCCGCGAGGCCATCGGTGAGGTCGCAAAAGCTTATGATAGTCAGCTCGCCATCGCTTATCGCGGCGACCCGTCCATTCGTGCCGCGATCCTCGAGGAGTTCGCCCGAGGCCGAAGAGTTTCCGAAACCGCAGATGCCGTCATCAAAGTCGTCGGCACCACGTCGTTGACCTCGGTCAGTCTCAGTGTCAACGCGCCTAAACTCGAAAAACCGGTCGAAGTGTCAAAACGCCGCGGGTCTTGGACCTCGGTGTTGCCCGCCTTGCTGGCCGTATTATTGGCGATCTTCTTTCGAAGCCTGGTGCCAGCGCTGCTTGCCGCAGTCTGGATAGGAGGCGTGCTGGCGATGGATTCCCTGACCGCCGGAACCCTGAAGGGCGGCGAGTACGTCTTCACGAGCGTCTCTGGCGCGTTCAATTTGTACATCATCGGTTTTACCGTCGCGCTTGTCGGAATGGTTCAAGTTGTGACCCGCGCTGGCGGCATCAAGGCGTTGCTCAGCATCGTCACCCGTTTCGCCAAAAACGCCCGAACCACCCGTGTGGCCACAGTTTTGATGGGGTTGGCGATCTTTTTTGACGACTACGCAAACACGATTGTGGTGGGCACCACGATGCGGCCCGTCACCGACGCTCAGGGCATCAGCCGCGAGAAACTGGCCTATATCGTGGACTCCACGAGCGCCCCGATTGCCGGACTGGCCGTGATTTCGACCTGGATCGGTTACGAAGTCGGGATTTTCGACGAGCTCTCGCGCCAACTTTCGTTGGGCGTCAGCGGTTACGACATCTTCTTCGAAATCATGCCCCTGCGTTTTTACTGCATCACGGCGCTGATGTTTGTGTTCATCAATGCCCTTTGGGGCCGAGATTTTGGCCCCATGTTGACTGCTGAACGCCGTGCTATGGGCGGAGAATTCCTCAGAGCGGGGGCCAAACCCTTGGTGTCGGCTGGCCATCAAGTCACCGAGGCCATCGAGGATAAACCTCATCGTTGGCAAAACGCGTTTTTCCCCATCTTCACCGTTTTGACCTCTGTCTTTTTAACGATGTGGTGGTCGGGCTGGTCCAACGGCGACGTGTCGATCCCTAATTTGCTTGATGCCCCAGGCGACGTGTTTGCGACCTTCCTGACATCAATTTCGGACATGGGCAGCGCCCACGCGTGGCGAGACGCGTTCAGCAATGCCGACAACGCCAAGGCGCTTTTTTGGTCCAGTGTTTTGGGTTCGTTTGTGGCCATCGGGCTCGCCGTTTCGCAACGAATTTTGACGCTCAAGGATGCGCTGAAAAGCTGGGCTGGTGCTGTGCCAGCGATGTGGCTTGCGATTGCGATTCTGGTCTTGGCTTGGTCGCTCCGTGCCGTCTGTGACGACCTCGGTACCAGCATTTATTTGATGGGCGCCGTCCAAGACTTAATCACGCCCCTGGCGTTGCCGCTGATTACCTTTTTGCTCGCCAGCGTCGTCGCGTTTGCGACCGGCACGTCCTGGGGCACGATGGGCATCTTGTTGCCCGCCATCATTCCCCTAGCGGTCCTTGCCAGCGCCGGCGAACCCAACGGCCATCTGCTTGTGATGTTGTGTTTTGGAGCTGTCTTGGACGGTGCCATTTTTGGCGACCATTGTTCGCCGATTTCTGACACCACCGTGATGAGCAGCATCGCCTCAGCGTCAGACCATCTGGACCACGTGCGCACCCAAATGCCCTACGCCTTGGTCGTGATGATGATTGCTGGCCTGGTCGGGTATGTGGGTGTCGCCTTCGGCCTGCCCATCTACGCCGCCCATGGCCTTGCCTTGCTGCTGGTCGTCGCTGTGCTGGGGCTGGTGGGGCGTAAGCCGTAGGGGCAGGTTGTCGGGTTTCAGGTAATCAGGTTTCAGGCGCGAAGGGCGCGGTGATTGGTCCGCCGGGCTCCAGCCCGGCATTGCGATTCTGCAACTGGTCCACAGGCAGCCTGCCCGCCTGCGATTCTGTGAGCGGTCCGCCGGGCTCCACTTTGCGATTGGTCCGCAGGCCCTATGAGGCTGTCGCATAAGGGTCGAACAAGAGGTGGTTTTTGTGATTGGTCCGCGAGCCCTATGGCTCGCTTGCGGTGGGTCCGCGAGCCTTATGGCTCGCATGTGTTTGAATAATCGCATGGTCCTGCGGACCAATCGCATGCAGGCCATAGGGCCTGCGCACCAATCGCAGAATCGCAGAAATCGGCCGGACACGGTTGCCAGAATTTCTGGCGTCAAGTCAAAGAGACAGCCTCCCTATGGCCTGCCTTGTGATTCTGTGATTGGTCCGCCGAGCTCCAGCCCGGCATTGCGATCGAGGCCTGTAGCCCTGCATTGCGATTCTGCAACCGTTCCGCGGGCATCCTGCCCGCCTGCGATTCACCGACTGATACGCTCGCCACAATGCCTCTGGACTTCCAGACCTACGCCGTCCAAACTGCACCCAACGGTTCCATTTTGGGGGAAACACGTGCGGCATTTTAGGTGGATTTCAATCATTGCTCTCGTTACGCTATTCGGCTGTGGCGACTGCGATGATAACGATAATAGTGGCCCCGAAACGGACCCTGAGACCTCCGGCCCTTGGACTCCCGAGGTTTGTGACAGCACACAGGACGATGACGGAGACGGCTTTGCCGATTGCCTTGATAGCGACTGTTTCACTCACGAACTCTGTGTCTTCGAGCCCGCGGTCGTTGCGCCGGACCTGCCGCTCAACGGCGTCGTTACATTATGGGACCGGTCTCGCTGGTTCTTCGAGGACGGAAAAGTTCAACGCGGACTGACGCCCAATAAAATCACACCGCTCACGATCGGAACGGTTCGCGGTCGAGTCGTTGACACCATCGGTGTCCCACTCGCCGCTGCAGCCATCAGCATCGCCAACGATGCTGAGTTCGGCCGCACCTACACACGCGCCGACGGGCTTTTTGATTTTGCGTACGCCACGACCGACCGCCTTGTTTTACGTGTCACCGCAAAAGGCCACGTGACCAGCGATCGAGTTCTGCGGAACAGCAATCAGGGCGCAACATCGCTTGAAGACATTGTTTTGGTGCCGCTTGAAGGGCAGGCCACTCAGGTCGATTTCAGCAAGACTCAACTCGTAAGTGGCGCACAGACTGAAGATGCCGACGGAGCCCGGCGTACCGCAGCGATTTTCCCAAAGGGAGTTTCGGCCAGCCTGGTTTTTCCTAACGGCGATCGTCGTGACCTCAAATCCCTGCATGTACGCCTGACCGAGGTCACCGTCGGAGATGACGGACGCCGGGCGATGATGGCCGAACTGCCGCCCACATCGCTCTACACTTACGCAGCCGAATTCACAGTGGACGAAGCCGTCGCCGAGTTCGCCGAACGCGTGGAGTTTTCGGAACCCGTTTTTGTTTATGTGGACAACTTCTTAGACTTTGACGCCGGCACGTTGGTGCCTTCAGGGTTCTACGATCGGCGTCAGACCGTTTGGGAGCCTATGCCCAATGGCCTTGTGCTTGATGTGCTCGAAATATCAAGTGGTCGCGCCGTTCTAAGCGCGGGAGACGGCCCACTGGGCGCCGAAGAAAAGTCGAAACTAGGAATCACCGACGACGAGCTTCAAGAATTAGCCACTTTGGTAAAAGCCGGGGATTCCGTTTGGCGTGTGCCGACAACGCACTTCAGCCCTTTCGACTTCAATTGGGGCGGATTTTACCCGCCGGGAACCGCACCTTCACCCGCACCATCCGATACGTTTCCCGATTCATGCACCTCCGGCCAAGAAGCAGGCTCCATCATTGGGTGCTCCAATCAGACCCTTGGTGAGCGCATTCCACTTAATGGAACGCCATTTGAACTCACCTACCAGAGCTCGCGTGTCGCTGGCCGTAAGCCGGTCATCAAGGTTCCCGTTCGTCCCTCCGGTGCATCCCTTCCAATTGCCGCCAAAGTCAGCGTCACGGCGGCGGGACAACGTCTGGACGAACGCGAATTTTTGGATATCGGTGCCGTTCCAAACATCGAGGAATTCATTTGGGACGGGCTCGATGGCTTTGGTAGACCCATTCAGGGCGCAGCCGAAGTCGAAATCGAGGTGGCCTTGGTTTACCCGGCTCCTTATGTCGGTAGGTCCGCACCTAATGTCCTCGTAATCCTTCCCACAGGCGTCACTGAGTTTCCGCCGGAATTCGGAAGTTACCCGGCTGAAGACGGCGTGCAGGTTGGGCTCGACCGCGCATTGGTAGTCATCAAACGCAAGTATACCCAGACCATCAAGGTGGGAACCTACGACGTCGCGAGAGAAGGCCTCGGAGGCTGGACGATCGGGCCTCAGCACCGCTACGACCCGGTCGGACGCGTCATGTATTACGGCAACGGACAAGACCTTGTGGCGGGTCCAAATGACCGCGTGTTTGAAGTGATTTCGGACGGCGAATTCAGTTTTGAACGTCCTGCCGATGGCTCAATCGCAAAAACGTCCGGGACATTTGGCGGCGGACTGACCCAGGCCATTGGCCCTGACGGCACAATCTATGTTCACGATACTTTTAGCGTGCGTGCCATCGACCCGACCACGAACGAGATCCACACGATCGCTGGGAAGTTTCCTGCCGACTTTGTACCCGATTGGACAGAAGAATCCGGCGACGGCGAAAAAGCGCTAGACGCTCGTTTCAATTATGTGGAACGCATCCGCGTCGGAAAGGACGGCCGGCTCTATATCCAGTCGGAATCCGCGATCTGGCGAGTCGACGCCGACAAAACCATTCACAAGATGATCGGTGGCGGCGATGCACTCGAGATTCCCGACGGCATGTTTGCAACTGATGTGAACGGTAGCTGGGCTGCGATGGACATCACCGCCGACGGAACCGTGTATTTTGCGAACGGATAGTCTACCGTCGAACGACCGACGGTCGCATACGACAAGTCATCGCAAGCGGCGAAGACATCGCGCCATGTGGGGACGACGGCCCGGCATCGGATGCCGGCATTACTCAACTAGAGGCGCTCGCCGTCAGCCCGTCCGGTGATCTGTATTTCGCCGAAACATCCTCATTTGACCGGTCCATCATCCGAAAAGTACGTGCCGATGGCGTGATTCAATCGATTCCTGGCGAGTTTCCCTCGATTGCCCACATGGAAGTGGGTCCGGGAGATATCCTTTACATCTCGCTCAACTCGTCCGAGCCAGAATACGCAGGGGCAGGCGTACTGCAGGTGGAGGACGACGGAACGCTCACCCCTCGCGTAGGGGTTTTTGAGGTTCCCGAAGCATTCCATGAACAGCTCTTTGGCTATATAGGACGCGCGGCGCTCGACAATGAGTCGGCCAAACGGCCAGTCGCATCCGGTTATCCGTTTTCGATCGGGTCAAATTCCGAGATCGTCTTCAACTTGCCCGGCCAAATCGTTCGCCTGCGCGAAATGTTCCCTGGATATTCAGGCGCCAACTACCAGATTCCCACCCCCGGCGGTTCATCGGTCGACGAGTTCTCGCCAGAAGGCCGACATTTGGCGACCTTCGATGCTCTGACCGGAACCGAGCTGCTTCGCTTCGAATACGACGCCGAAGGTCGTCTGCTCACGGTTTTATACCGTGATCAAAATGCCTCCGAGGTCGCCCGTCAAAACGGTGAACCCACCAAAATTATTGGACCCGACGGCGTGGAATGGTCGCTGACCACCACGGGCGGCATGCTCACCTCGCTCGTAAGCCCTGAAGGCGAGCAATATCAATTTGAATACGACAACGGTCTGATGACCAAAATGGTGAATCCGCGCGGCGAAGAATGGCGATTCTCCTACGACCTCGCCGGTCGCCTGATTTCAGACGAACAACCCAATGGCGGCATGGCGCGTCTTGAGCGCGACAAAGATCGAAACTCCGTCAAATTCACCAGTCCTGCAGGCCGTGAAACCACTTATTTTTCGACACCGCCCAATAATCAAATTGCCGACAACCGCGTCACGACTGGAGATTTCGAAAGTGGAACCACCCAGCTTCGTGACGGCTGGTCCGAGTCTTTTGCGCAGGACGGAACCAAGTCCCGCACGCGGACTCAATCCCATCCCATCTACGGAATGATTGCTGGCTACGCTGCCGAAGCTTGGCTTGAAACGCCGTCAGGACTGCGCACAGAAGTGTCCTCTGAGCTTTCTGCGCTAAACGCGGATTTCGACCTGAAGTCAGGACTGGATTCGTTCACCCGCACTCTGAGGCATTCGCGTGGTGTTGCCCAAACCACTTGGGACCGAGCCACTCTCACCTTATCCTCGGAATCGGCCGAAAATCGGCGTTCCAAAACCATGCTGGATACCGAAGGCCGTCCCGCCCGTGTGGAGTCGCCAGGAATAGAGCCTGTCGTTTTTGAATACGACACACGCAATCGGCCAATACGCGTAACTCAAGGCGCACGAAGCGTGAGCACAGCCTATGGCGTGGATGGATTTGTCGAATCCGTGACTGGCGCCGATGGCACCGTCCGCCTAAGTCGCGATGCCATGGGACGAGTCACCCGCGGAACCCGAGTCGACATGACTTCTGTCGATTTTGCCTACGATCTTTTGGGCAATATCACCGAGGTCTCGCCGCCAGATCGTCCAGCCTACACGATGAACAGCGATTACCGCGGCGACATGCTGGACATGACGACACCAGGCGGAACGCTGCACTCGTACGTGTTCGACCTCGACCACCGTTTGACCTCCGCCACGATGGGCGATGGCCGCGGATGGACACTCGCCTACGACTCCAGCAATCGACTCGACCAAATTAATGTCGGTGTCGATACATACGACTTCAATTACGGCGAAGACGCCCATTTGGCCGAGGTTCTAGGCGGCGAAGCCAATATCGCGTTTGTCTGGGATGGACCGCTGCCCATTAGCCAAACAACCAGCGGCGCGGTCAACGGCAGCGTGGATTGGACGTGGGAAGACGGCACGCTGAGCCTTGGCTCGATGTCGATCAACGGCGAGGTCATC
>CAYMYJ010000099.1:0-7170 GCA_964394615.1 uncultured Bradymonadales bacterium
AACTTGTTGCGCCCGACCCTTTGGTCAAAGCAACTAAACAGGAGACAGGCTTGAACCATCAGATTCCTGAAAAACCCGTTATTTACCCGTATGTCGTCATTCGGTTCATGGCGGCGGTCTATAAACGCGTCGAGGTCGAGGTACGCCAAGGCGACCCACATGCGGTTATTGATTATCGCGAAGATAGCTTTGTGCAACACCCACAACCCTTTGCCGAAGGCGGCGTACTTAGTGACGAGTGTCAGGTCCTTCTGCTGCAAGGAGTTTTAGAGGCCGTGCAGCGGTCTCGATTTCGCATGTGCGTGGTTTGGACCGCACGTTCCGCCACCTACGTCGAAATCGATGGGTCGTTAAACGACTTCGAAGGCGAGCCTCCTTCAGGGATCTTTATTCGCAACATTATTGTAGAAGAAAAATAGGCAACTTAAATCACAACCCAGCCCTTTATCGAAAATGGGCCAATTAGGAGAACTCATGTCAATTCGCAACGGACTTTTTTCCTCGGAATCAGTTTCCGAGGGTCATCCAGATAAACTCGCAGACCGCATTTCGGATCGTATTTTGGACGCCTTTCTGACGCGGGATCCTCGAGCTCGCGTTGCCTGCGAGACCTTGCTCGCTGACCAGTGTGTGATTGTCGCGGGAGAGTTTAAAACGACGCACCTCGACGACTTTGTGGCCGTGCGCGATGCCGCGGTATCATTGGTGCGCCAAGTGCTTGAAGAAGCGGGTTACAGCAATGCAGAGACGGGAATCGACCCCAACCGCTGTGAAATCCAGATCCGGTTTAACGGCCAGTCGCAAGATATCAATCAAGGCGTTGATCGCGCTGACGGTGCTCTTGGCGCAGGTGACCAGGGTTTGATGTTTGGTTACGCGTGCGACGAGACGCCTGAACTCATGCCGGCTCCGATCGTTTATGCCCATCGATTGGTGCGGCTTCAAGCCGACCTACGAAAGAGCGGCGCTCTTCCTTGGCTCGGCCCCGACGCCAAGTCACAAGTGACCTTCCGCTATGTCGATGGCCGTCCGACCAAAATCGAATCCGTGGTGCTCTCAACTCAACACAGTGCAGACATCGAACTTGCTCCATTGCGGCACGCGATCGAGACACAGATCATTGACGCGATTATTCCGGCCCAGCTTCGCGCAGATAATTTTAGGGCGTGGATCAATCCCACCGGGCGCTTTGTGATTGGCGGACCCAAGGGCGATGCCGGCCTAACCGGGCGTAAAATCATCGTCGATACCTATGGCGGGTCTGCCCCGCACGGCGGCGGGGCGTTCTCGGGCAAGGACCCGTCTAAGGTGGACCGATCCGCTGCGTACATGGCTCGATTCCTGGCCAAACAAGTGGTGGCACGAGGATGGGCTACACGTGCTTTGGTGCAGCTTGCCTACGCCATCGGCGTAACAGACCCTGTGAGCTTTTCGGTTGAAACCTTTGGCACCGAGGTCGACCCACAGCTCGACATCGCAGCGCAGCTTTTGGCGGAATTCGATTTGCGCCCGCAGGGAATCATCGAGACCCTCGACTTACTGCGCCCGATTTACTACCCGACTGCTGCCTACGGGCATTTCGGGCGAGAGGATTTGAATCTTCCTTGGGAAGCCATCAAATAGGCGTGGCCGCTCATTTCCAGCGTCTTGTTGTTTTCTTAATCGACTTTTTTTGAGGGTGAAATGACAAAAACTATCAATCTAGATTTCAGGCCCACCGCATATTTCGACCTCTCGACGGAGGAAAGCAAACTGCTCAGTAAAGTGAAGAGTGTCGTTCTAAGGAAGGAAATCCAAGAGTTGTTTCGTGAAGGAAGGTACGAAGCTGTGGACGAGCTTCTGAAATCCGCGATGTCCCGGGATGATCAGAAGGCCCTGGAGGCGTTTCACCCCATGTATATGGGCGGAAACTATCTCCCCGATTTGCAAGACGATGAGGTCGAGATTGCACGCGTGCTTCTTGAATCTGTGACCCGTGACGTAACCGTTGTTTTCGCAAGACGTGACAAGGGCGGTATTTGTTACCGACTCGTTGATGAATATGAATCGGACTGGCCCGAAATCCAGTCAGATAAAGCGCTGAGTCTGCGTGAACTCATCGACTATTTCTTCGAGAACTGGCCGATACTAGGACACCTCAAAGATTGCTATCGGGACGACCTTGCCCGGTGCCTTGATTTCATCTCGGGCGAGTCTGATTTCTACTCGGAATTTGACGAAGCCTGTCGCCAAACGGTCATTGAGTACTTCTCGGAGAATTGAGACTTCGGCTGGTCGCCGCTCAGATTATGATACAGAGGTTTTGAGCGAGGTGATCAATTCGATGATCCGCACCACCGCTTTGGAGACAAAAGTGACGGAAGCAAAAACGAGTAACAAGTCCGTTTGGCTCTTGGTGGGATGTGGAGGTAGCCTTGAAGCATGTTCGGCCGACGTGGGAGACGTGGTCATTATCAACGAAGACGACTGAATTCGGTGCGAAAGATGAGAGGACATTTCTGGACTGTCGGTCCGACACTGATTGGAAAATTGCGGGCACCCGGTCTACCCGATGGGCAAAAACTGGTTGCATTGGCCGAAGACCAAGCCTTTGGAACGGTCGAAGTCACTGGGATTTTGAACGATGTCGGGGCCGACACACTTGTTCTGCTGCTGCACGGCCTGGGCGGAAACGCCGACAGTATCTACGTCCGAGACGCGTGCGGCCACGTGATACAAGCGGGTTTTTCGTGCCTTCGAATGTCGATGCGTGGCGCCGATGGCAGCGGAGAGGACATCTACCACGCGGGGCTGACCGCGGATTTGACGGCGATGCTGGGCCATATGGCGCTTCAGAAATTCTCGCGAATTCTGGTCGTGGGTTATTCGTTAGGTGGGCACCTGGCGCTAAAGGCCGCCTCAGAAGGCCTAGACGCCCGCGTAAAAGCCATCGCGGCCGTATCTGCCCCGATAGACCTTTCGCCCGGCGCGAGCTCCTTGGATGAGCCACGAAGTTTTTTCTACCGCGAATATATTTTGCAGGAATTGCGCGCGATGCATCAGCGCGCCAGCGACCGCGGCCGCCATCAGACCACGATCTCCAGTGTGAAAAAAACTCGCCGGCTGCGTGATTTTGATGAATTGGTGGTGGTTCCCAGATTTGGTTTCAAAGACCTGGAAGACTATTACGAAACGGCCAGCGTTAAAGACGACCTGCATCGTATCAAAATCCCGACGCTTTATGTGGGCAGCCGCATCGACCCGATGGTTCCCTTGTATTTGGTAGAACACTGGTTGGAGGCGCAAAATCACATCGAAACCAAATGGCTCGATGATGGCGGTCATGTTTATTTCCCCAAAAACATCGACCTTGGTTTCGCAGAAAAACCGGGATTAATTCCGCAAATCCTTGGCTGGTTTGGGTGAGGCTGATGCCGACGGACTAAAACCGGACCTCACGCTTAACGCTGCTATTTCCCTCAAAAGAAAACTTGCCTGGCAATTTCAAGAAAAAGGAATTCGCGGCATTAGAAATAGAATCCCATACTTTGACAAGGTTTCGCTCGCTTGAGTACCGGCCACGGCGTTGAGGCCAAATTGCAGTCAAAAATTTGCGCCAATACTGTCGTGGGATGAACATCTCGATTGCAGATCAATATCCAAACAGTGAATCCGTCATGACACGAATCCTCCTCATTTTTGCGTTGTTATTGACTCAGGCATGCGACAGCGGATCGGACGAAGAGCCTAATGCAGGCAATCAAACCAAGGATGTGAGCTCCGTCGATATGGAGGCCATTGTCGTACTTGCCGGGGGTGGGTCTCTGCAGCTTTTTGACCCATCCACCGGACTCCCTTCGCCCGTCTACGCCGCAAACCAGGCGACAAGTTTCTCCTCGGTGGCTGTCTCGCCGGACGGCACGCGACTCGCCTTTACGGCGTTGGACGGCGTCGAGCTCGCAGAGGTCAACATCGAAGCTTCTGGGCCGACGATGACCTCGGTAAAAAAATGGTCGTTTGAGGAGCTCAGCCTGACGCGCCCGGTCGTGCGCCTGCTCTGGAGCCCAGACGGCGAGCGACTCGTATACGATACCGGCGCCATCGATGTGGAGAGCGGAGAGGTGTATTCGTGCGATGAGCCGGTGCTCCCGGGACAGCCCGCTTCTGCGGTGGCGGGTGGCCACGACATCATCTGCCAATCTGCGCTGCTTCGCGATGACTTGCCGCTTGCCGAAAGCGTCAGCATCACGTCGGCAGACGGGCAATTCGGTGGTTTTAACGTACACGTTCCAAGTGGCGCGCTCCGCACCGACGTTGAGGCACTCGGTGGACTACGCCAAGAGGACACTACTTCGCTCGCCAACGGCGAATACGGCGTCTTTCTGCCGGGCGTGCACGGAACCTACGTGGTCGCCGAAGCTGCGGGATTTGTCACCGTTTTCAAAACGAAAACCGAGACCGCCCCGCCGTCGAACGGCGAGACCTATTCGCCCGTTGGTGCCGTCACTACCGGCGCTGTCCCAACCCCAGAGGAATGGGCCACGTCGGATGCGCTGATGGCGTACTTCAATGAAGGCGAAGGACGCCGATATTCGCTCGTAGGCACCACCGGCGACGGCACGGAAGCTGTCTATCGAGTCAACTCCCATGTCACGCAGTCAGACCGGTTAAGCAATGAGCTCACCGAAATTCCGATTCAGGCCGCATTGGTGGCGGTTTCGAAAACGGGCGAAGTCCGCGGATTTCGAACTCGTGACCTGGGACAATTGCGCATCGACCCGCCGTTTCGCACCGCTTATCTGCAGCGTGCCGCACAAGCAGACGTGCTCGAACCATTGGGTCTAATCGACCTCGGCGAGGGCAACTTGCTTGTGCCTTCTAACGCAACGGACATCAACAATGCGACTTGGTGGGTCGGCTGGCTCGATGGCAAGCCCTGGGCGGGCGACGCGCTCGGCATCGTCTCACCTGATGGACGTTGGTTCGCCGCTTATCGTGACACCTCGACCGGCGAAGCGCAGGCCGTATGTATCACCGCGGTCAAAAGTGGTGCGGCCAAACAATGCATCGTGCCGCCCACCGGGCTTATCCGAAACGCTGTGAATGCCTTTGTCTACGGCACCAAACGAGAGTTCGACAGCGAACCTCCCCGGCTCCTCTCGACGTCTCGGACCGCCGCGTGGACGGGAAGCACGGTGATGCTTCACGGCCTGCGTTTTGGGATGGAAGGCAAAATCAGCGTTGGCGGTGTGCAGGTACCCCAATCTGCGATCACCGAGTGGAGCGACCACCGAATCTCATTCACGATGGACTCGAGCCTCCCTGAAAGCGGCAAGATCGAAGTCGAAGCCGCCACTGGCACAACCACAGGCGGACGCACGTTCTGGATTCACCGCACACCTACTGCAACAACTCCATTCGACAACGTTCCCAACGACCGCGTTTCTCTCGGACAAGGAATCAATTCGGTCGACCTAGGGGACCTTGCAGGCTTCGAGGATATCGTCGGAAACGCGGACCCAATTCGACTTACCAAAGATCTGTTGCTCGCCGAGGGGCGCTACGGCGTCCTCACTGAGGGCGCTGGGGAGCCAACGGATGGCGCATCCACGCTGGTCATCGGAGACTTCTCTCGGCCATTTTTCTACCGGCTCGAGAATCGACTCGTCAGCGACAAAGGTTGGGCACTCGCCTCCAGACTCGAGAACTTCACGCCCGGACGGGCATCTAGTTTCACGCATATCGCCAACGACTTGATCGTGTTGGGCCTTGGCGGGCAACATCCCTTTATCGACGGCGAGCGCTTGGCCTTTGCGAACCCTTCCGACCGCATTCCTGGGACGGTTGCGAGTCATCGAGGAATCCCCGACTTCTGGCGGGAATTGCCGGGCGGTGCGGGAGCTTGGGTGTTCATAAAATTCAATAATTATCAGTATGAACTGCGGCTGCAGACGGGCTGGCTCCAAGAAATCATGTCCTATATTCCTGTGCACGCTGATGCTCCCCAATTGGTTATCTCGGGGATGGCCGCAGTCGCAGCCGCTGGCGACGTGGTGCTTGCCACTGGGACGGGCGAGACCGGCGCGGGCTTCGCGCTCAGCACCGATGGAGGGCTCTCGTTCGCGCCTTCAGTGAGCGTGGGTGCAGCAGATAAACGATATCGTGAACCGATTCGAGTCGACGCTGCGGCGGGAGCATTCTTTTTGGTGATGGAATCACCGACCAATGCCCCTGGACTTGACGGCGTGCACGCGATTTCACTTGATGGAATATTCACCCCCACCATCGCCGCGATTCCTCCAGGCCAGCTCGACGGAGGGCTCGCCCTAAGCGCTCTGCCCGTGCAGCATAAGGTCCGCGGCGGAGAGGTCATTTTGTATTTCCCGATGACCAAAACCTTGGTGCGGACCGACTTCGACGCCACGCCAACCGGGGCGACTTGGGAAATTCTGCCCAGCGCCGCACACGCAGGCAAGGTCGTATCATTCTATCAAGAGGAAGGTTCGGAAGAGGTGGTGGCCGTACTTGAAGACGGAACGGTCATGCACGCGGAGGGCGACTGGGCGTCATGGACGCCGCTAGACCTTGGCATCGAGCTTCCGCTGGCGACTCGAGTGCACCCTGTGTCGCTAGGTCGTCTGCCCGATGGGCGATGGCTTGTTCACACCGCGCTCTACGACGAACGTCCGGGCGCGGCCATGGACACGCCCAGCCCCATCTCGCCTAGCGCTTACATGCTTTCAGCCCTTCCTTGAAAAATGGCTTACGCACCAGTCGCTGTGCCATAGGGAGGCTGATTTGACGCGAAAAAATTGGGTACCGGTTTCGGCCTATTTTGCGAGTTTTACGATTCTGCGATTGGTACGCAGGCCATCGGCGAAGCGATGAAAACAGAACCCAAAACACGACTTTGGCGTCGAGCGGCATTGGTATGCCGAAACGAGTTCGATCGCGTGCTCTTGGTGCGGGAAGGCGATGATCCGTATTGGATTTTGCCGGGAGGGCAGCTCGAGGAGGACGAGACATTCATGGTGGCCAGCATCCGCGAAGTCAGAGAGGAGTTGAACGTGACTGCTCGGGCAGAAGACCTGCAATTTCGATTCTGTTTCGAAAACTATTTTGAACTCAGCGGAAATGGTCACGTCCCGTCAAGTGGTGTACGAAGCTCCTGTAATCATTTCGCTCATGCCA
>CAYMYJ010000100.1:0-7066 GCA_964394615.1 uncultured Bradymonadales bacterium
GGTCGTGACATTCAACGACCGCCAACGCGAGTCTTCGCCTCGTGCACGCGAACCGAACGATCACAACGGTGTTCACCAGCACCTTCCCAGTTTTTCTTGAGCACGAAATGGGCGGACTTCAAAGACCGGCCGATCCTCTGGGTCCATCGCCAAATACGCCAGGTATCGCTCTTCGAGAATCGCCCGCCATGTGACGGGAAAAGGCGGCGCGGCGGCGCGCCAACTCAGGATCTGTTTCCAAAGGTTCAGTTGCAGAATCGCAAGGCAGGGATGGAGGAGCCCGGCGCACCGGCGCAAATCACCGGGCTAACTGAGCCCTACGATGTAATCGCAAAGCCGGGCTGGAGCCCGGCGCACCGATCGCAAATCACCGGTCGCAAATCACCAGGCTAACAGAGCCCCTGGGATGTAATCGCAAGGCCGGGCTGGAGCCCGGCGCACCGGTCGCAAATGACGGGGCGAGCCCAACAGCCTGCGGCGCGCCGTAAAAGGCTTAAGGGAGGAAAGTCGCCTTCAAATCGCCAAAGAGTCCAACGAGAATTTGGATATCCTGTTGAGCATCGACGACGCAGCCTGTGATGTCGGCGCGATGGGTCTTGGACTGTCCGTTCTCCCGAACGAAGCCTTCGAGCTCATAGGTCGTCCCTTCTGGCGAAACCGAATCTGAGCACTCAAAAGAGCCTGCCTTCAAATTGGCGATGAAGGTCTCTCGCTGTGCTTCGACTCCAAGTGCCTGATAGTTACCGTCATCCTCAGGCAAATTAGCCTGCCGGCCATCTTGATTCGAGACGGTGCTCGAAACAAAATTGACGGTTTCACTCTTGATGCAGCCCGAAAGCTGGCAGTTTTCGGTCGCAATACGGCGGAAGATCAGCTGGGCAACATACGGATCCGCCGAGACCGTGGTGTTGTTGTTGGTCGGATTATTCGTCGAGTTGTTCGTCGAATTATTCGTCGAGTTATTCGTTGTGTTGTTGGCTGTGTTGGTCGAATTGTTCGACACCGTTGTCGAATTATTCGTCGTGTTATTCGTCGTGTTATTCGCCGCGTTATTCGTGGCTCCATCGTCGTCGCCACAAGCCACAGCGAGGGCAAGTACTGCCATCAGTCCGTACTTCTTCATGTCGTATTCTCTCTGCAATTTTCTCAAAAAAAAAGGACCACACCCAATATGAGCGTGGTCCTAAAAAATCAGCTCAGCCGATTAGCGCAACTGGTCTGGACCAAGCGCGTTCCAGATGTAGCGAATCATGTCGAGACGAGCAACGACATCTTCCATCTGGTCTGAACGGTATTCAAGCGTAGCCAAGCGATTGGCGTAGTTGGCCGTACCAGGAGCTTCGCCGTCCAAGGCCGTCTTAGCTTCGACGTAGCGAAGTTTAAGAGTGTTGACCTGATCAACGAGGTCTCCCGAAATCGAATCGCCGTCGTTAGGGACCGGAGCACGGTAGATCTGGTTGGTGATCGGATGGACAAATTCCTTAACGACCGTACCAGGTGCGAGGTCTTGGCATTCGGTGTAGCCGACACAAACCTTGGCGTACTGACCAAAGTCAACGTCGCGGTCCTGCCATGTGTTGTTGTAGATGAACGAGTAAGCCAACATGTTGAAACGGTTGTTGAAGCTCACTGGAACATAGACGCGACGCATGTTGGCCTGAGGGTTAGGTGCGCCCGTACCGAAGGTGGCACGGTCGACTAGCACAGGGGCATCGTACGACGAAGTCTGTGGGTTGTAGACACCCGAGACGCCGTTGTAGTCGCCGATGATGAAGCCGCGAAGCATGCTGTAGAGCTCAGGACGGAACAGGGTCCAGTACGAGATGTTCGTGGCACGGAAATCCGTGATGAACTCACTACGAAGGAAGTTTCCGCTGATGCCAAAGAGCATCTGCGTAGCGACCGATTTGTCCACGTTCGAGCCGACGCGCGAGATGCGGTAGTCGTATTCGTTGGTGAAGTCGTAGTCGTATGGCTGACCTGCACCGAGTTCGACGTCGATGTAGTTCGTGCACTCGCCGCCGGCACGGTCCCACGAAGCGGGAACGTAGACATTGGTGAGGTCGTAGAACCAGTACTTGTTCTGTTCCGAGGTCTGCTCGTTGTACATGCAGTAACGCTGTGGCTCTGGCTGAGCCAACACTTCGGTGAAGAAGTTCAACGTGTCGATTGCAGCCGAACGAAGGTCGTCGGTGTAATCGCCGAAGTCATACCACTGGTAGTACGAGTAGTAGCGGAATGGGACGTTTGCAGCTGTGAAGATGCTCGAAACCCAGTTCGCGTAGTTGTTCACGTTCTCGTAACCCTTGTACAGACCACCACGATTGTAGCGACGGTACAGGTTGAACATACGGTAGGTGTTGAACTGATGATTCACGATTTCAGTCTGGTTTGAACCCCAGTCGTAAACCGAGCAGTTGAGCGACGAACCGTTGTACTCATCGGAGCAGAATGCGTAAGGGACTGTGCGGTCCATGTACGGCGAAGTAAGGCTGCTGGTCTTCCAGTTCGTACGGTTGGTCTTCAGACCGTCGATGTGGTTCGAGAGAACCTCAGCGATTGGCTTGTAAACACGACCGTTCACGATTCGATTGATACCAGCCTGGAACTGCTCAGCAGTTGGTGTGTCAACACCGGCCATGACGGCAGGAATCTGGCGGTAGTCGTCGAGGAAGAGGCTGGTGGAGTATGTCGGGCGAAGTTCAGGGAACTCTGCGTCTTCCGACCATTCTTCAACCATTTCTGCGTATGCGAAGTTGATGGCAGCCTGGTCGTATTTACCGAGACCGGCAAAGCGACCGGTGAAGTCACCGGTGTAGTCCATGACCGAAGCAAGGCGGAACTCCGACTCGCTGAGGTACCCAAGATCCACACCCTTGTCTCCAAGTGCGTGGACGTCAGCGATGTTGCCAATCTTGTCAGCAGGAACGGCGTAACGGTCAGCATCGGTGATGAGGCCTTCCGAAATAGCGCGCTGAATGTCCCAGTACGTGTCGTGGTAGTTCAGAGCATCCGTGCTGGCCTGGAAGTTGTGTCGCAGACCCATCGTGTGACCGACTTCGTGCAGCTGAGTTCCGACGAACATTTTGCTCACGAAATAATCGCTGATTTTCTGACGCTCTGCGCCCTTGAAGATGGTTGCGACGCCAGCATAGGTCACGAGATTCGTGATCATGTTGTCGACCGACTCCAAAGACATGATGTTGCGCGACGACATGTAGTTGTTTCGTTGTTTATAACGATCCAACGACTGCTGTGGTGCCACCAAGTCGAGGTAGGTGTTGTTGAAGTCATCGTCGGTGAAGAGAGGACCAAACTTCTGAGTGGCTTCTGCTTCAATCATGATGCGGAAGTCTTGGTCTTGAAGGAGCACGTTTCGAACTTCGGCTTGCGCGTAGAACTCGAGAGCACGTGTGTCCGAAGACTTCTGAAGCTCAGCAGTGCTAGAGGCGCGTGCTGCGATGGCATCGAGTGCCTTCGGTCCAAGCTTCTTGAAGAACTTAGGAAGCTCATCAAGGGTAGGCTTGCGCTCGAATCGAGTCGGAATTTCGCCGACATCAGCGACGCCCGAACGACGTGCCATTTCGACTTTCGCTTCTGGCGAAAGTGGCTGCTGCCGAGTGGTAGCACGTGCAGCAAGCTCGCGACGGTAATGGTCACCAGTCTTGATGGTCTCTTCATCCAAGTCGCCGTTGGCGTACTGGATGTAGTCGGCCGAGATTGGTCCGTAGGTTCGGATCGCCGAACCGTTGAAGTTGGCGTTACCGGAGATGATCTGACCAGTAACAGGGTCAGCGGCCGAAGGACCGTACCCAAGCCAAGGCACCTCTTGCTCAACCCAGTTGAAGAAGCTGTATCGAAGGTCACCCACGCGCTGGAAGGTGAATGCTCCCTCTGACATATCTTCGGTCTGGAATTCCAGACCTGCACAGAAACGAGCCTTCATCTCATTCGAGAGCGACGAGAACCCTTCTTTGACGTTGGCTTTGCCACTCGTGGCAGCCATGTCAGCGAAGAGGTCCGCACCCGCTGAAGGATTGGCGGTGTGGTAAGCATCCACCATTTCCGCAGAGCAGCTGTTCACACGGATCTCGTACATGTGTTCCGAGCCGTAGCGTGTCTTGAGGTCGGCTTTGATGTCGTCAATCGACTCATTTTTAGCGACCGACACAGCCTGAAGGAACGCTTGGTTCCATTGACGAGCGACCTCTTGGGCCTCGTCTTTCATGTCGTCTGGGAATTCGAGATTCAAGTGGTAGATGATCGGCTTAGGCTGACGATCCTTCATGTCCATCGTACTGCCGTCTTCGTTGAACATGGTTTCCCAGATGTTCCAACGATTGGCGTAGTACAGACGCTGATCTTCTTTGCCCGAACCGTACTCTTCGTCCCAGCTCACGCGCTCAGTTCGGAAGAATCCGAATCGTGAGAACATGTCGAAGGTTGCTTGAGTACACGAATCGTTCGTCGAGTAACCAAAGAGGTTCTGGTCGAATGCCTTCGCGTCGTCGTCGCATTCCATGTCGAAACGGAACTGACCCACTGCTGGATCGTAGAGTGACATCGACTTGATCGGCGTGCCGTCCGAATTACGGAGGTACATGCTGTCAAGGTAGTCAAGCGGCTGGTACGTCTTGGTTTTTGGCAACTTCAGGAACGAGTTACGCATGCGTAATTCGCCGCCTTCGCAGCTGTAAATGCTGTCGAGGCCGAAGGTGTAATAACAAGCGTAGATATCGGGCTCGTAATAATACGAGGTGACCGTATCGATGTACGTGTCCGAGATGCGTGTGCGGTTCGGATCGATATAACTGTCGTCCTGAGGCACTTCGTAAGTTGTGGCCGCCAGGGCGCCCATTTCGTTGCCGAACATCTGGCCGCCGTCGGCGAGGTTGCTCGACCAATTGACGCGCATGTACTTGCGTTCGTACCAGTTGCGATCCGAGCCGTTCTCGGAGATCACGTTGGTCTGTTCACCCGTCGACGAGTTGTATCCGCGCTGGACGTCGAAGTGGCTGGTGATTGGGAAAGCGGCGACAACACCAACACGACGAGTTTCGTCGTCGTAGTACCCGGCGGTCACGCCTTCAGCTGGTTCCACAGTCGACATCGCGTAGAGGACGTCTTCGGTGATGACCCAGCGCACGCGCTTCATGGATGATTCGAGGCCGCTGAAGTAACCCATCGATCCTTGGAAATCGGTATCGACGACGGTCTGACGAAAATACCATTCGTCATTATTGGCGAAGATCGACTTTTCCAATTTGTTGGGGTCTGTGCGGTCGATGTCGCCCACGTCCTGTGCGCAACCTGCGCCCATGACCGTCGAGACGGCAACCATTCCCAAGGCCCATCGCCAGTTTGTTCCTACTTTCATTTATCCTCCTAAAAACCACCAGCGCTCTGCTGGCAAATTCGTCTGCGAAATTAACGCTAGTCACATTGATACAATAAGCGTGCCAATGTGCATTTCGACCCAGCGTGCTGGCAAGCGGCGCGGAGCCCTGCGAAAAGAGGCGCATGAGACCCGATTTGAATACATTGTGTCAAGGACGAGTCGAATCCGTGATGCGCTGGGAGTTTGCGGAGTTTCCCTCCGGTATGTGTACATGCGCCTTTGCCCGACATCGGGGGATATTTCCTTACACCGGTATTCTGGGGATTTCCGATCGCCGGCGGGAATAGACGGTGGTGTTAAGATCCTTACACTCGGCTCTTTGGATGCTGAGATGCTTCAGAATTCAGCAATTTGCGAGGAAGGAAGACGTCGTTCGGTCAAAAGTGCTTGACCCGCCCGCTCGGATAACCGAATAAGAGGCGACCGCCAGCGAGATACCTATTAGATGGTAAGAATGTGTCGCTAGTAAAAATGTTGATGATGGTTGCGATGCTCTCCCACTATGAAGCGGGTGAGAAGGTCGATTTCCCGACGATAGAAAGCCCACCCGTGCAAGAGCTCGGGCTGGCGTCTTGGTACGGAGACGGCGCATGGCACGGCAGTGTGACCGCAAATGGCGAGGTCTTTGACCCTGCGGAATTCACCTGTGCACACCGCACCCTCCCCTTTGACACTGTTGTGTTGATTTTGAATCGGACCACTCGCCGACGCGTCTGGTGCCGAATTAACGATCGTGGCCCCTACGGCGCACGCATGTTGGATGGCTCTTGGGGACTTCGCACTGACAGCGAATCCGAGGGCAACTGGCGCGGCATCATAGATATGTCGATCGCTGCAGCCACCGAATTGGGCATCATGGAGGTTGGGTTGCAACGTGTGGAGCTACGTTATTGGACCCGAAACTCCGGTGAGTCGTTTAATCTCGCCGCGATGGACCTGCACTACCCCTGATGTACGTTTTCCGCCGGCGCCACGCCTTATTCATCCTAATCGTCCTTTCTGCAACGGGCTGTCAGACCGTCAAGGGATGGCTTCGTCCATATGTATGCGAATGTCAGACGCCACTCGAACACGCCACGACGGCTCACGACGAGTACGAGGAAGACGACGATCCTGATCTTGATCCCGACGGCTCAGCGGACAAACAAGGCGAAGACCTGTCCGCTGAACAAGCAGACGTCACCGAACCCGACACTCACGACGCAGCCGCCTTGGAGGAGTTTCCCATCGAGTTGGGCACCGCGGTCAACGTCGCTGATCCCAAAGAACGGGACAGGGTAAAACGAAATTACCTATTCCGTGGTGAAGCCGATGACGGACGAGTGGTACTCGAGGGAGAGTTCTCGTCCCGTAATCAGGCGGAACTCGCCGTGATTGATGTGGGCAAGACGTTCGAGGTCTACTCCGACTCAGCTCGTGTCGCGCAGAGCCCATTTCTATTTTCGGCCCCCCCCAAAGAGATGGGCCCCTTCGTGGTCTCAAGTCAGTTGGTCCGCGATGGGCGCGCCGAAATCATTACTCGTGTGGTCTCGACCAACGAATCCGGTCAACAAGTTCTGGAACTTGCGATTTGGAAGGTGATCGGGGGAGAAGTGGCCATCGTGTTCCGTAAACCCCTGGCGCGTCTTAGTGACGGAAAATGGGTTCCCGTGGGGAACGTTCACTTTT
>CAYMYJ010000101.1:0-6597 GCA_964394615.1 uncultured Bradymonadales bacterium
GGTTTAAGCTCTGGAAGTCGGGCAGCACCAGTTTAACTGCATCAATCAAGTAACGGGCCTGAGGGGCTGTTTCACGAAGGCTTGAACGTGCTACGTCGAGTTGGCTGCTGAGGCTGCCGGCTGCAAATACACCGGCCGTGACGAGCCCCGAGAGCAGAGATGAAGAGAACGAGGCCAGGAGCATCGCAATCGACGTTATGATCGTCAGTTGAAGAAAAAGAGTGACATAGGCAAAGCCCATCGTGCTCGTGATTTCTCCGCCGGCAATGGCGACGTTTGCGGCCGAAACCCCGAAACACACAGCGGTCACAGTCACACATAACATCGTGACACCGACGTATTTCCCGATCACGAATTGCCAGCGCGTGATGGGCTTGGTGAGCAGGGTGTAAATGGTGCGTCGTTCGATCTCCGCATGGAAGAGCGTGATCGCGGCGTAGACGGCAATCGCCACACCGAACATCGTCGACATCCACAGCGACATGTCGCGCGCGACACGTGCCTCCTGGTTTACCGACATTTGACCGAGCAAAATGCTCATGCCGACAAGGGCAGGGGCAAAGAGTCCGAAGGTCCCCAGCATTTTGTTTCGAAGCGCCTCGCGATAGGAGTTTACCGCGATGGCGAGTATCGGGCGCCAGATGCGATTCATGAGACGGCCTTGGTTTCACGCATGAAGATGTCTTCCAGGCTTTCCTTATGAGGTGTTACAGATTGCACGGTGCCTCCTGCGCTCAGTACGGCCTTCAAAACTTCGTCGCGCTGAGCTGGCGTGTCGACCTCGAGCAGGACGTCCTCGACGCTCTCACGAAGCGTACGGGCGTATTCAAAGGCCTTGGTGTCGAAGCCGCTCACCCGAAGCTCATATCGGGTCGTGGCATCCGACGTCAGTTCCTGCACACTGCCCACTCCACGCAAGACGCCAAGGTGCAAAACAGCGACCCTGTCGCAAATCGCCTCGACATCCGACAGGATATGCGACGCAAACAACACAGTTTTGCCTTCTTCACGCAGTCCAAAAATCAAGTCGCGCACTTCTTTGCGGCCAACCGGATCGAGTCCGCTCTGCGGTTCGTCCAAAATCACAAGCCTGGGATCGTTTATCAGAGCCTGGGCGATTCCAGCCCGCTGGCGCATTCCCTTTGAATAACGCTTCAACGGACGGTCGGCGGCTTCTGTAAGGCCAACACGTTCGATGAGCTCCGCCGCTCGTTTTTCAAGCGCTTTTCCACCCATGCCAAAAAGCTGGCCGTAAAAGCGCAGCATTTCTCGGGCGGTCAGGTGTTCATAGAAATAAGGGTTTTCGGGCAAATAACCCATGTCCTCGCGAGAACGGACTTCGCTCGCCGAAATGCCATGCACTTTGACCGTGCCGCGTTCAGGCGTGACCAGCCCCGTAATCATCTTAATCGTCGTCGTTTTGCCGGCCCCGTTGGGCCCAATCACGCCAAAGATCTCACCCTCATTCACGGTGAAATCGACTTGGCGCACAGCGTCCACACGCCGTCGCCTAAAACCAACGCGAAACGACTTCGCGACATCCTTGAGCTCTACAATGACGGTCATTGGAGTTTTTCTTCTTGAAGGGTCAGCCAGAAATCCAACGGAAGGTAAGGCTGGGACTGCAACAACGCAAGATCGAGGGTTCGCTGTTGATCGATCAAAGTCTTGGTCGCAAGACCCGTGTCCGCGCCCAGCATTTTCAGGTTTTCCTGGATGGCTTCTCTGACTTCTGGCGACGAACTTTGTGCTAGGAGTTTGAGATTGAAGTCGATTTCTTGTTTTATGGTGTTCTCTGAGTTGGCTTTCCCCTTCATGAGTTGGCGTTTTCGATGAAAAAACCACCCCAAAAGCAAAGGGACAGATTCGTCGGCGCCAATGAGACCAGAGGAAGTTTCTAGAAGTTGGATCGCGTCTTCCACTTGGCGTAATCGAGTGTTGGGGTCAAGATTTGCTGAATATCCAATATAATTGAGAGCAGCCGAGTAGGGCAGACTGAATTCCGTCGGATGAACTGCCATGCCTCGTTTCAGGAAGTTGTTTACGCGGCCTACGTCCGAGGGGTCGACCTTGCCCAGGTTGTTCAGATAGGCTGCACTGAACCACGAATAGATGGGTAGAAACATCGGGTCAGTCATCGCGACGACATCTGCGTTGTGTTCCAATGAATCTGAGAGTCGGCCCCTTCGTTTCGCCTCGCCGTGGTCGACAACTGCAGCTGCCCATCCCAGGTCGGCCGCAAACGTTCCGTAATTCAAAGTGCCTGCGCGTAAGACCCACGGTTCGGGCAATGAGATGGTCTCTGGCGTGAATGACTCAAATTGGAGGATTGCCGAACCTAGGCGCAGCGTTCCGTTCAGATAGCTCAAACAGAGCAAAACAACGACGACGCAGCCGAGCGCCAACCGGATGCTTGGGGGGATATTCAAGCTGAACTCACAAAAAAAGGCCCGCAAAGTGGGCCTTCCTAATGTCACAAATTTTAAGTTTTATTCAAATTCGTTTGTCGTGACACCAGCAGAAATAATGGGTTCTTGGGTCGAAGCGTTGACGGAAATGAACTGCTCAATTTTATGAACCTCGGCCGAAGCTTTCGAGAAGTTAGCGCGAGCCGACACCACCACTGCGGAGTCTTCGCCAGTTCCCGACTGATCGTATCCATAAACGAAGTAGGTCGGGTCCTCAAACGCAACTTTGAGCTTCTTCAAAGTAGCACCTTCCGACGAGCCGATTGCAAATCCGGAATTGTTTGGAATCAACTTTGAACCGCCGCTCGGCGCATCGGTATCAGCACAGGATCCTGAACCTAGTGCTGAGCAAATAGCAGGGGTAGTTCCGCCACCTGGGAAAACATACATAGACCACGCTACGGGCATACCATATGAGTTCGCCTTGCCCGCAGCCGCGTCACCAACGTGCCAAGGCTGATCTCCGCCTGCGCCCGCAGTTTTCGAATAGCGTTGCTCGGAAGTAAAATAAGTCTTCGCGCCTTCGGACATCTTTTTCATCATGCCTTCAGCTTCCGAGACTTTCGAGCTCTTGATGTATCGAAGGAACGCGGGAATGGCGATGGCAGCAAGAATACCGATAATCGCAACAACGATCATCAGCTCGACAAGGGTGAAACCTTTTTTCTTAGTACGAAACATTTTCAACATGAGAACTCCTACAGGGTGATTACTGGGTTACAGACTTAAGTAATACAACGTTCGTGCCAACACGCAAAAAATTAAGTGATTGGTTGAGAATACAAGGGGTTCCAGAGTCTAGGTGTTCGATGGCTGAGGCTTGCGGTGACGAATTCCGTCTTAAAGTGACGTAAATTGTCACTCGCCTTCAAAGAGGACTACAGGAGCGGTGAGCAGGTTGTTAACGACAACCGTAGTCACTTCCGAACTGTTTGGGTTCATGTCTTGCTGGACACGTACCGCGAACCCTTGTTTGGTGAAGTCGCCAACTGTGCCTTCGCAGATGGCACAACTGCCTCCGGCGTCCCAAGCGTCGACTTCAACAATCACACCCGCGGGAACGGGGGTGGTGAAGTCCAATAGATTTTCAAAGGCGGTTTGGTTGCCGGCAAAGTCGACATCAACGGCGTCGGCGGGGTAGTAAATGTTGTTCCGTGAACGATAACGTTCTTCACCGGAAGCCACATCAAGCGCGATTTGCGTAAGCCGTTGAACTTTTCCGCTCTTGATATACCCAGTATATGCGACCGAGGCGAGGCCCGCCAAAATGGCGATGATGGCCACGACAATCATGAGTTCAACGAGGGTAACACCCTTTGGTGACCGCTCTTTTCGAAGTAAGTTCATTCTGAACTCCGTAGGATAGTTAAAATGATGGAAGGGGCAGATCCAAGTTAGTATGCAATCCACGGACCGGTCGCCTGCGGGCCAAACTATTGTTCTGGAGCTTGTATCGGACATCTCGGGGCTTAGGTGTTCTGATTCTGGAGTTCTTTGTCAGAGGAATCAACCATGTATATTCCAGACGGTGGTGTGAGGCATGGTTTTTGGTTTGGTCTTGGGGGGATTGGTTTCGAGATTGAGTTAGTCCAGCGATTTCCTCGACTGTGAAGGTTTTTGGGGCTCGGAAGTGCGCTGTTTTAAAGGTGTTTGCATCTGTTTCGTTGGGACCTTGACCTGACCACCGGACCTGGTGGCACCAAAACCCATGTCGCTCACTGCTGGATGAGTGCCGACCGAGATGGAGATGGCTTGATGTAAATGGGCTGATTGTGAAGCCTTCGATCCATCGGTTAACTTGCCGTCGAAGTGGTCGGCATCAGCTTTGACGAAAACGAAAATCGGGCGGAACTTAAGCGACCCTAGTCGCTCACCGCTTCAGACGCCTCATCATCATCGTCGCTAAGTCCAAGCTTCTTAAGGCGGTATCGAAATGAACGGAACGAGATGCCCAACACTTTCGCGGCCTCGGTCTTCACGCCTTTGGATCGCTCAAGCGCCTGCAGGATTAAGCGAGATTCAATTACTCCAAGCATTTCATCAAGATCAACGCCAGCGGGGTCAAGGTCCAAGGATGGGGACGAAGATTGGCTTGCGCTGGCAACCACGAGCGCTGGCAAGACTTCGGTTGAAACCATATTCGAAGTCTCAAGCGTGACTGCGCGCTCCATGATGTTTTGCAACTCGCGAACGTTTCCTGGGTAGCCATAGTCCAGTAGCAGCTTAAGGGCTTCGGAACTGATGCCTTCCACCGGATTTCCGATTTCTTCGGCGTATTGGCGCAGGAAGTGTTCGAGCAAGAGCTTGATATCGCCCACTCGGGACCGTAGCGGCGGGATCTCGATCGGAATCACGCTGAGGCGGTAGAATAGGTCTTCCCGAAACCTGCCTTCTTTGACCTCAAGTCTTAGGTCGCGATTCGTTGCCGCCACCACACGGCAATCGACACTGACTTCTTCCACTCCACCAACGGGTTTCACCTTCTTCTCTTGCAGCACTCGCAGCAGGCGAACTTGTGCCCCGAGTGGAAGTTCGCCGATTTCATCCAGAAAGACTGTTCCACCGCGAGCGGCTTCGATGATGCCCACGCGATCCTGAGCGGCCCCGGTGAAGGCCCCCTTTTTGTATCCGAAGAGTTCGGATTCGATGAGGCTTTCTGGAATCGCACCGCAATTGAGTGGCACGAAAGGCCCGCTCAAGGGTCCGGAATCATGAATGGCCCGCGCGACGAGCTCCTTGCCTGTTCCAGACTCGCCGTGAATCAGAATTGTTGTCTTGGTTTTTGCGACCCGTGCAATCAAGTCAAAAACGCCTTTGATGGCCTCCGACTCGCCAATGATATTGGTGGCGTGTGCCTTGCCGCTGACCTCGCTCCGCAAGAAGAGGTTCTCGGATAGGAGGGCGTGTTTTTCGATCGCGCGATTGATGACGACGCGTGCATGGTCGATCTTGAAGGGTTTGATCAGGTAGTCGTACGCCCCCAATTTGATCGCTGAAATCGCCGTCTCAGGTGTGGCGTGCGCCGTGATGACGATGACCTGTTGGGCTGGGTCGACCGCGCGCGAAGCTTCAAGCACGTCCAGTCCGCTGATCCCGGGCATTTGAAGGTCAGTGAGGACACAAGCGTAGCGCTCCCCCGCACTGAAGAGAGCCACGGCGGCCTCGCCGTTTTCTGCGGTGTCGACGCGAAAACCCGCTTTAGACAGCATGATGCTCAAGAATTCTCGCATGCTTTGTTCGTCATCGACGACAAGGATGCGTGATCGTTCGATTTCTTCGGTCATCATTTTTGGGGGTTCGAGGGCAGTGGACACTAGGCTAATTGTCCGGCAGCAATAGTGGCCGGTGCCTTTTGAAGGGTAAGGCGAAACGCGGCGCCTTTCAATGACATCGATTCGTTGAGCGTGATTTCCCCGCCTTGCTCTTCCATCAGTCTAAACAGCGTGGCCAGACCCAATCCGGTGCCTTTTGTTTTGGTGGTGAAAAACGGCTCGAAGATGCGGTCACGAATTTCTTCGGGGATCCCGCTGCCATTGTCTTCGACAAAGAGGTGCCAGACCTCGCCGGCGTCCTCGAGGCGAATCAGGATTTTGGAACAGCCGGCCTCCGAGGCGTTGTTGATGAGGTTCCACAAAACCTGCCGTGTGGCCTGATCGTCCACATACCCTTGAGCGCCTGGAGGGGTGATGACCTCGAATTCGAATTTCCCACGGGTTTTGGCAAGGTCGGTCACATCTCGGATGAGGCGAACGAGGTTGGTCGGCTCCAGCGCCAAATTATGTGGCCGCGAATACTCAAGGAAATCCGAGATCAGCAAATTTAGCCGATCGACTTCGCGAATGACGATGCCCATGAGTGCCCGGTCGCTTTCGTCTTCGCTTTCGCTCTCCAGCATCTCAACGGCGCCGCTGATGGACCCGAGCGGGTTTCGGATTTCATGTGCGATGGCTGCCGATAACTGGCCCACGGCGGCGAGCCGTTCCGAACGTCGCATCTGGCCCTCAAGGGCGCGGATATCGGTCAGGTCCTGAAAGATGACGATTTGTCCATTATCACGGCCGCTTGCGTCGGAAAGAGGGGATACCGAAAACCCCAAGAATACGGATTTGCCGTCACTCCTCTCGAAGGG
>CAYMYJ010000102.1:0-6504 GCA_964394615.1 uncultured Bradymonadales bacterium
AAGGTTGTGCCCCGTTCACATTTGACGTGATTCGCCCTTCTGGCGAGTACTCAGCATGTCCAAACGCGATCTGGGTCGTCATGTCGAAGGCCGAGACCACGTTGTTTCGCCAATCTCGAATCGGAACCAGGTCGGCTCCACCGACATAATCGTAGAAGCCAATCATTTGGTCTTGGCCGGACGTGTAGGTGGCCTCCCACTTCGCAATACCTTGTTCGTACGCGCCAATCATGTGTTGGCCGTCGTACGCAAATTGCTCGAACCCGCCCTCGTCATCGCCTCGCGCAACCATCGCGCCTGTGGCGTCGTATAGATAGTATTCTTGGATTACGCCGGTATCGGCGACGGCGAGTCGGTTGTTGTTGTCCTAGGTCAGGTCGAGGTTGAGCGCAGTTGTCATGCGACCACGCACGTCGTGGGCCACTGTGTAGGTTGCCCCGTCGACCATCACACCTTTCAGGCGATGTCCGGTATCACGTCCTGGCCAACCATTTTTGGTGGAGGCCCTATTCTGGAGGATATCAAGTGGCCGCCACACGACGCCATGTTTGTTTGCTTTCAAGCCAAACAAGACATAAAGTTACCACTTGTGAATAAGTGGAGGCATTACGTTCTTCACAGAGGATTGAGATGAGCAAAGCGGAAGACGTGTTCAAGGCGGCTGGAGGGCAACTGCGTATGAGCCAAGCGATCAAGCAAGGAATCAGTCGATATATGCTCTACAAGCTCCGTGATGACGGCGTCATCGAGCAGGTCAGTAGAGGCGTATACCGTCTTGCTAACCTTCCGCCGCTTGGCAATCCAGATCTCGTAACAGTCGGCCTACGCTTTCCAAATGCCATCATTTGCCTCATGTCCGCACTTTCCTTCCACGAAATGACCACTCAGATTCCGCACAGCGTTTTCGTGGCTGTCTCCAGAGATTCGCGGCCTCCTAAACTTGATTTCCCGCCACTCAGCGTTCATCGATTTTCGGATCAGGCCTTTTCTGAGGGCTTCGAGGAACATGAGATTGATGGAGTATTTGTCAAAATCTACAACCCTGAAAAGACGCTCGCCGATTGTTTTAAATTCCGAAACCAAATTGGGATGGACGTTGTCCTTGAAGCTCTTAAGCTCTATAAAAAACGTAACAAAACAGACTTTCTTGCAGTTCTAAAATACGCAAAAATATGCCGTGTTGAAAATGTAATACGCCCCTACCTTGAGGCGAGTCTGTGAATTCTCCAAAGAACAACGCCGCATCGATTCGGCAACGGCTCCTAAATCGCGCCAAAACTGATGGCCGGCCCTTCAATGAACTTTTGCAGTATTATGCAATGGAGCGATTTCTTTGTAGGCTCTCGTTGTCTCCGCATTCCGGTCTTTTTGTCCTCAAAGGTGCTCTAATGCTTCGGGTCTGGGGATCACCAGAATTCCGACCAATCATGGACATCGATATGCTGGGCAACACCAGCAACCAGCTCGCCGACATTCTTGCCAAGGTGAGAGACATCATGGCGCTCGAGGTCGAGCCCGATGGCATAGAATTCCTGCTGGACTCCATTCGCTCCGAAAGGATTACCGAGGATGCAGACTATCAGGGTGTGCGGTTACGATTTCTTGGGATGTTGGGCACGGCCAGGGTCAATATGCAGTTGGATATCGGCTTCGGCGATGTCGTCTACCCAGCATGCATAAAATCAAGTTTCCCAACAACGCTTGATAGTCCGTCGCCGGAATTGCTTTGTTATAGCAAAGAGAGCGCCATTGCGGAGAAGTTCGAGGCAATGGTGAAATTGGGTACTTTGAATAGTCGTATGAAAGACTTCTTCGACATTTGGCTACTTTGTCAAAACTTCGAATTCAATAGTTTGGTACTGGCCGAGGCGATTCGACAAACATTTGCGAACAGAGGAACGCTGATCTTTGTGCCGGTCGAAGCTTTTGAGCAAATATTCATCGACGCCAAACAAAAGCAATGGGCGGCTTTCTGCAGGCGGCTTCAACCAAACCCAGCTCCGATGGCCTTCGAAGAGGTCGTCGCTGTGCTAAAAACTTTCCTTGGGCCAGTTTTCCTGGAGTTGGCGCAGGGACATGTCCAATCGAAGAACTGGACGGCAAACGGCCCCTGGTCATGACCTAGCTCACAAACGATGTGACGCGTCATCACCACGCGCAACCATCGCGCCTGTGGCGTCGTACAGATAGTATTCTTGGATCACGCCGGTATGGGCGACGGCGAGTCGGTTGTTGTTGTCGTAGGTCAGGTCGAGGTTGAGCGCTGTTGTTATGCGACCGCGCACGTCGTGGGCCACTGTGTAGGTTGCCCCGTCGACCACCACACCTTTCAAACGATGCCCGGTATCACGTCCTGGAGAATCATTTTTGTTGAATGAATATTCGTTATCGTAGACTCAAAAAATTTGAATGGATGAAATCCATGTTTTAAAATACCAACATAATCTCCGCGGTATTCGAATTGTTCGAATTACGAACAAAGTCAATCTGAATGCTCTCACTTACTTTGTCTGATGCTAGCTGCACTTTTCCTTCACCGCCTAGGGCAAATTTAGGAATCAGGTCTGAATTAATAGTAATGCATTCAGTCCGTAACTCAGAAAATGCCGATAAGACCTCACATCGTCCAACAATTTCAATAGAAAGCTGTTGATGGTTTAAAAGAAACCCACTCGCAAGACAACCACATCCCTTTATTTGTTGATTTACCTCCTCCCAAGAAAAATGGACTAAATCGAATTCCAGTTCTTTGAGTCGGCAATTCAACTCCCAACTCTGCAATCCATTTAAAACAAGAATTTGATTTGTGGAATTCACCACCACGAGTGGTTCACGAGCATCACTTCGAATCGTCAATTTCATGGAACATACTCCCAAATCTTAACTAGGACATCATTTGTCCCTCGGAAAACCGTGGTGGTCCCATCGGCCAGAAGGTGTGTTTCAAGACCGCCACCATGTTGAAACACGAAGCGTTCCCCGGTCTCTCGTGCGAATCCTAAACCCATGTTTACGTCTTTGACACCCGTAGACAAGGCTTGCAACGCCTCTAGTTGATTAGACGGCTGACTGAGAAGAAAACGCTTCTCTACCGCTCCGAGAATTTTTGATGTGCCAGAGTCGGGTTTGACCAAACCGGCTTTTACCGCCGCTTCAACGTTAAATGTAATACTTTTGTCTTTCGTGAGTGTTGCTAACGCTTCAGCAGGGGCGGTTCTCGAAAGTGCAAAGACGCCGATCCAAAGGTCGATCGTTAACATGCCGATGGCTTGACTCTCATTCGCCGGAACAAGAACATTGGGGATCGAATCTTCGTTCTCCATGTCGACCAGGAGAAGTGCTGAAAGGCCACAAGCTGGATGTCGGTTTTTACATCCCATAGCAGCGACAGCAACAATCCCTGCCTTAAATACTCCTATCGCTAATTCTTGCTCATCGATTTTCGGTGTAGAACTCTTTTGCGCGGCTCGTTCCTCTGCTCGTCGCTGGTTAAACTCTTGTTTGGCGATCCAATAATCTCGTTGAGCTGGAATAGGCGTATTCCAAGACAGATTGTCAGCCCCAAGGCCCCATGGATCCCAAGCATTAATCGGATCAAAGCCGACAAACGCGTACTGGTTCACGCTGTCGACATAATGCAACGGATCGGTGGTCACAAACTGGCCAAGGCGCGCGGAGTACCAGCGGTTTCTCATGTAAGTCAGTCCGGTTTTGTCGGACCGCCATTGACCGTTGAACGCGAAAGGCATCCCACCAGGAAGCGCACAAATGGCTCCTGTACCTTCCTCCACACAAGGTTGTGCCCCGTTCACATTTGACGTGATTCGCCCTTCTGGCGAGTACTCAGCATGTCCAAACGCGATCTGGGTCGTCATGTCGAAGGCCGAGACCACGTTGTTTCGCCAATCTCGAATCGGAACCAGGTCGGCTCCACCGACATAATCGTAGAAGCCGATCATTTGGTCTTGGCCGGAAGTGTAGGTGGCCTCCCACTTCGCAATACCTTGTTCGTACGCTCCGATCATGTGTTGACCGTCGTACGCAAATTGCTCGAACCCGCCATCATCATCGCCTCGCGCAACCATCGCGCCTGTGGCGTCGTACAGATAGTACTCTTGGATTACGCCGGTATCGGCGACGGCGAGTCGGGTTGTTGTTGTCCTAGGTCAGGTCGATGGGATTTGATTTACGATGATGAAATCATCAATCAAAACGTTCATGAAAACAGCAAGATCTTGTTGAGTCATCTCAAAATAATTCGGAAGTTCAAAACGAAAAAAATGATCTCGATCCCACGCAGAAACCTGTTGGTCACTTATTGGAAGATTATGAATTACGTTAATCTCACAGGCTGCATCAATTGGTTTTCCGTCTGATAAGAGATCTTTCACACGCAATAGTTGAAGGCTTCGAATCCTGCCAAAAACAGGTGGTAGTTCTTTTTCAAGTCCATCCAATATTTTAAATGAATCCGATGGAATTTGACCGTGCGATAAGGCATTCCGGAGGACCAAAAGATTTATATCCAACATAAACGTATCCTAATGCCAAAATAAGTCTTGCAGTGTTTTATAGCCGCGAAAAGGAAGTTCAACGACTTCGGCCGGAATTGTCTCAAATCCTAGTTCCTTCGCGGCTTGAACACGATGATGTCCGTCAACAATATACTTATTACCATTGAGTTCCACATATTTCACTGACTCCTTCACCATTCCATCCCTAGCAATTACTTCCTTAAATGTCTCAAAAGCTTTTTTAGAACTTCTGATTTTTTCCGTCGGAATCAAATCGCGCGGGTCTATTGAACAACTGTTATGGCTCAGCACCGCATCAGAGCCCACCAAATACGTGTGGTTGCCCGCAACCTCAAGGTTGAAGACCTGGTGCGCCCCATCCACCCACTGAATCGTCGCGATTTCCAGAGGTCCTGATTCCGACCTCAGATGCTCGCCGACCATTAAGAGACCCGCACGCACCCAGTCGTTGCGGTCTTCGGACCAAAGTGGATGAAGGGCAGTCGGTTGCAGGACGAGGTCTGAATTGGCGAACGTCAGCTCTAAGACGTCGCTGTTCAGGTGCGTGAACGTCCCGGTGACCACACAGCCCTCGCCCGGCGCGATGACTGGGCATGACGAGATCGAGCGGACATAACCGTCATCGTCGACCTTGAGCTCCTCGAAGGCCAAGCGGACCGTTCCACCGACTTCGACTTGGTTGGCCTCCAACCACTCCGTCGAACGCATCAGCTCGACGACCAGCGAGTCCTCGTACCCAAACGGATTTTCAAATTCGAGGGTAATGACCGCACATGACGCTAAGTCATCGACAAACGGTTCGATCGAACATTGCTCGCCGCCATATTGGGGGACACGGTCGCCGACCTCGACCATTTCGATGCCTAGCAGACCTTCTGAGGTGACCACAGGCGTTCCTGCGGTGAAACACATCGCCTGACAAACGCCACCCCTACAAATCTTCTCCATCGCTGCTTTAGCCGCGCCACCAAGCCGTGCCGCGTGAAGTTTAGCCAGTTTTGTAGCTGGCGCCGCACCTCGTTTAAGGGCCTCAAGTCCAGGCTTAGCAAATGCCCCTGCTGCTTTTACGACCGGTGCAGCGGCGCGAAGCAATATCTCCTCCGGCGCTGCCATGGTTATAATCAACTGAGCCATCCCGTCAGCCATTATTTTTGTATTGTTGAACCCATATTGATCCCCGTTAAAGATGTCTGTTTCGGCCTTTCTACCTGCGCCCCCACTCACAAAGTTGCTTGAGCATGCGTCAAAACGCCCACATTTAGGTTTTCCGTCGTCTTCATTCTCGTTTTGGTCCCCTTGCTCCCAACCGAGTCCGATTCTGTCTAACCAACTGGAATGCGACAAATCATCAGCCCCCAATCCATAGGGGTCCCAGCTGTTGATGGGATCAAAGCCTACAAACCCGTACTGGTTCACGCTGTCGACATAATGCAACGGGTCGGTGGTCACAAACTGGCCAAGGCGCGCGGAGTACTAGCGATTTCTCATGTACGTCAGGCCAGTTTTGTCCGACCGCCACTGCCCGTTGAAGGCGAAAGGCATCCCACCAGGAAGCGCACAAATGGCTCCTGTGCCTTCCTCCACGCAAGGTTGTGCCCCGTTTACATTTGACGTGATTCGGCCTTCTGGCGAGTACTCAACGTGCCCAAGCGCCGTCTGGGTCGTCATGTCGAAGGCCGAGACCACGTTGTTTCGCCAATCTCGAATCGGAACCAGGTCGGCTCCACCGACATAATCGTAGAAGCCAATCATTTGGTCTTGGCCGGACGTGTAGGTGGCCTCCCACTTCGCAATACCTTGTTCGTACGCGCCAATCATGTGTTGGCCGTCGTACGCAAATTGCTCGAACCCGCCGTGTAGATGATCGTCGAGAAACGCGGAAAGTTGGACATGCCGCGTAGAAACGTCAAACGACGTCTTTTTTCACATTTCAGATTTTGAGGGGAAAATAAGTGCGCAAGAGCCGTGT
>CAYMYJ010000103.1:0-2752 GCA_964394615.1 uncultured Bradymonadales bacterium
AATGACGGTCTACATATTGTCGCTGGCACATCTGAAATAAGCTTTCGCGTATAGCCTCCAGGCTGGGTATAGCTGGCAAGGGATTTAGGTTTTCGTCAGTGGCTGCATTGAGTTCTTGATTCAGTTCATCGGATAGGCGCAAAATTTCGCTATAACCATCGTTAACTGTTTCGGGAGGTGAACTTGCCAGGGACGCCTTTAGACGTTGGTTAAAGACGTCAGCCAAGCTAAGCTTGGCTAATTTCGCTTCTTGTCTGAGAGCTTCCAGCAGAGGGAGTTCAATTGAAACCGTGACAGCTTTACGCTGATCCTTACCTTTTGTGGGTCTACCCGCACCGGGCCGCTTGCCGCCACTAGTCATGATATTCTCCTTTGAATACTTAGTTAGTAATCTAATTTTGATTAATTAATAGGTTTTCTTATTTGATTATATCATAGGTATTCAAAGAAAGCGAGGGCGGAAAAGGGGGGTGGAGTAGTGGATTTTGGCCCTGGGTGATGAGTGAGAAGTTTGTCTGGCAGGTTGTCTAAAAACGGCCTTAAGTTATGATTAGCTTAACGATTTAAACTCATATTAACCAAAATAAGCCAATCATTAACCACTAAAAACGGAAAGTCAGTGATAGCCTTATTTTTCACATTCAATAACGAATATTATTGAAGTGGTCACTCTACGAGCGAGCTAAATGATGGCTCTACTCCATTTACTGAATCTAATTGATGGAGAATAAAGTCCTTTATCTTGTCGCACTTTGAAAAAAAAGTTTTTAAGTCCTCATATTGCATTCGTTTTACAGGTATTCCGCGTGTGCTCAAGTGCTTTATATTCACTTCACCCTCTCCTAAATCCGTTAGATCGAAAGGCTTGTCGTGAACTATTGAGTTACGCATACCAGCTATTTCTTGTGCTATGTCTAATATGGATTTAGCATCCTGGAGGCTACCATTGTGAATATGCTTGTTAATACGAGCAACTCTAGCGGCAAGATCACTTGAATTTTTTCCGAGTTCTTTCTTTTGCCAGAGCGCTCTAGGATTCTCAATAGCCTTTATAGCTAAATCCCTATCCTCTATTCCTTCTGCCAGAATATGATTGGCCAATGATTCTAGGGTAATCACAGACCAGCAAACGATTACATCAATCATACAAGCTTCTTTATTCATCAAAGTATAGTCACCTGCAGAAAATGGAAAAAATTCACCCTCATGCATCATTCGGTGCCGAAAATCAGAATCTTCTATTGAATTAAAGAGCTCTCGCACAATAGAAATCATTATCTCTAAGCGCATCCAATTTTTGTCAATTGAGCTATGTATCATTACTTTTTCCCTATATTTCTTCAAAATGTATTCAAGCGCCTGAGTCTAGAGATCCTTTCCCAATAAGGAATTTAACTTCAAATATCGTCAAATAAAGTCAGTTGACCGTCACCATTCACACTGCCTGTAAGCGTCTCATAGAAAGGTTTCCGGGCATAACAGACCGATCTTCAAAAACATAGCCTTCGCGTCTTTTAGATTTCGTCAACTTCTCAAGCTGGGCTTGTGCTGCCTGGTGCGAATCAAAGCCATCCCATTTCTCATAGACATCGCCAACTCTGCCCCACTGCTGCTGTAGTTCAGTGCTGTTGTCAGGCAATTGCAGCTAGCTATGCTTTAGGGCATTTTGTTGTATGCGGCTCCCATTCATCCCGGCTGGTAAAAAAAGCAGTGGTGAATGGGGGTTGCGCACTGTCTAAAACGAAATGATCCCTGAGAAGGCATAGCGATCGACTCACATTTAATTCTGCCTGTTTCAGGGCCAATAAGTTTTCTTCTTTCCGATAATTTTGTTCTTATATCTGGGTTTCAAAAAACTCCGTGGCGCGGCCATGGGTCTTGGGGTGCCGTGGTCGTGACACGGAGTCCGGGCGCGTAGCGACCCAAACAGTCAATCTGCTATAGCTTGTCCTTAAAAGCTTTGCCAGCACGGAAGCGTACAATTTTGTGGGCAGGCACCTTAATCGTCTTGCCGGTGCCAGGATGCTTGAGTTTTCGCTTGCCCTGGGTGCCAACTTCAAACACGCCAAAATTCCGCAACTCTAAACGCCCATGCTCAACAACAGCGGTACTCATCGCATCTAAGAAAGCATCAGCGGCCGCCAATGCCTGATCCTGACTCAGCCCCGTCACCTTCGCAACCTGATTAGCCAATTGGCGCTTGGTAGGGGCCTGACTCACGTCAGTCACTGTCTATTGCTCTTGACCCACTCGGCAATCAGCAGGGCAATGCGCCCGACTTCTTCAGGGGTCATTTTTTCAACGGCTCGAAAGATGCCTTCCGGTGAAGGGTCAATGCCACCGGCTGACTTCATAGCGGTGCTAATGTCGCGCTCCATCAGTGTCGTGCGATCTTCGGCCTGGGCCAGAGCATCGGCTTTGTGTACCAGCTCCAGGGTAAAATCATTGAGTCCATTAACCAGAGCATCCACGGCATCGGCACCCACGCGAATCGTAGAGGTTTCTTTCAAGAACTTTTTAGCGGTGCTGGTGCGCGTAATTTCTGGCATGGCTTAACCTGCGGTAGTGAACGGATTTAAAACGAGTTTAGCATAATTAAACAGCCGGAGCTGAGGGCGTGCGGGTCAGAGGGCGTATGCTAGCCCGTCGGGAGCCATGGATGGCGGAGATGGGCGCATCTGAGTGAGTGCGGAACAGGACGTGGAGCGCGAACGTCCCGGAGACCCGTATGCCCGTGCCCCCAGGCTGAAAA
>CAYMYJ010000103.1:2852-6338 GCA_964394615.1 uncultured Bradymonadales bacterium
GGTCGGCCTTTCTTCCATTTGGGGCCATCCAGCCCGCCGGTCAACTTAACCCAATCAACGGTCGTCGGATTGTCCCAGGTCGAGCGCGGCAAACGATAACGAAAGTCTTTGGCAGAATCGTTAAAATTCTCCGGAACAGCCAGCTCCAACCATGGACGCCTTTTGCGGCCCTGGCCCCACTGGTCAAAGAGATGCACGTTTTTCAGGCCTGAGCTCTGCAAGTGCTTCACCAGCTCCTCGGCAATATTGTAGCCGCTGGGATCAAAGTCGCAAAAGGTCAGAATAAAGAACTCCTGCTCCATGTCGATGCCATAACGCTGCATGGCTTCCACCATGTAATTGACCGTCATAAACGAGGGAACCCCGCCACAGGTGATCGTATGACAGCCATAGCGCCGGTGTAGATCTTCCATGATGGTGATAAAGCCGTCTTTTTCAGCCACCAGGATAATATGCGGATTATCGAAGCCCAGTTTCCAGCTGTCAGCGTCACGATCGCGAAAATTAAAATCAGCGTAGGAAAAAAGCCCCTTACGGACCATTAAGGTCAGCTGACTGCTCATGAGATTGTACATATCCCCGCGCAAAGGGTGGTGATTGCTGAATTTCTTCTTGATGTAGTACCACATGCCGCGAATGAAGCCCTGCTTCTTGTAGAAGTCAGGCGGATTGCCAGCCTGAATCTGATTGAAAAGCTGCCAAATCAGATTGCGCATCAGCAAGGTCTTTTTAATGCCGTTGGTCGTGTCATAGCCAAAGTATTCGCGGATTTCACGCAAAGACATATCCATGATTGGCTTGGGCAGGGTAATAATGCCCAACTCATCGAGCACTTGCTGGTGCTCATCAACCCCCAGGCGAAAAGCGCTATAGCTGCTAAACATCAGTCTTCGGTATCGAGTAAATCGTGCAAACTGTCACGGGCCAGGTCTTCAAGCAGCTTCTGATTGACCTCTTCAGGCTTCACCCCTTTGGATTTCAGCCATTCCCGGAATAAGTAGCGCGAATGCCAACGGGCAAACTCTTCGAACATATCCGGCTCAGGGTGCACGGTATTTTGCGTCAACCAGGCATCAATAATGGGCTTGGGAAAGCGCAGCAGATTGCGGATCTTGGTGTAGGGAATCGACTTCTCATGCACCTTCTGATAAATCGTGGAGGACGACAAATCCAGATAGGCAGCCAATTCGTCAACGGTCATTACTTCCTGAGACACAAACAACCTCCAGAACAGATGCTGCTTTGATTATACGCTATTCAATAAATCTGAATTTCACTCTGAAAGGAGCAGAGTAGTAACAAGCTTAAAATGAGGATATCACTGTATAAGAGACTGAAAAGACAGTAGATCTCTAGTAAATAAGCTGATATGCTGCTAGGAAAAAATCGAAGCAGTACAATGACAAAACTTGAAGACCTCGCAAACGCAGCCAAGAATCTAGCCCCAGAGCGCTTAAGCGTTTTGATTGAAATGGCCAATGCTTTGAAAAATACGCACATTGAGCAAAGCGTGAATCCAGAATCTGACATCATGTCAGAGGCCTTTTCAGAAAACTTTACCGCCCGCTTGTTGATTTACCATGCCCTACATGCTACAAAAATGTCCAAGAAAACGTTTGAGTACGCCTTTCAGGGCGCTTTAGAAGCGGCAGGAAAAACAGTCGTCATGACAGAAAATTCGGTTCATGCTGGGGCTGACTTGATTGTCGATGGGGTTAATTTTTCTCTGAAAACACAAGCAGAGAAAAAAATGTCACGAACCGCAATCACAATCTCTAAGCTCATGGAAGCGCGCTGGATACGGGAATGCCAGAATGGTGATATGTTTCTGGAAAGAACCCTTGATAACGTCATAAAGCATTTGAACGAATATAAGCGCATCATCATGCTTAGAGCCTTCAAAGACGAAGCCGGTCCGTTTGAGTATGACTTAATCGAAGTCCCTTTAACTGTTCTCAAAAAGATGGAGAATCTAGAAGCAACTGATTTCACGCAAAGAACCAAAAATGGAAGCAGCACAGCCAAAGTCAAAGTGGGAGAACAAAGCAGCTTTAATATGCGCCTAGATGGCAGTGTCGAGAAAGTAACAATCAGCTCTCTACCCACCAGCCTCTGTATTTTACATAGCTCGTGGAGTATAAGGCGCTAAATCAAACAGAGACAGGGACTTAGACACTTTCGAACGCTCAATATCGTCAAAGGCTAGATGCGTGTGAGGCAAGATGCAAGATTCTAAAGAAGGTTTTTTGCCTGTCAAAATCCACTCACAAACTTTGCCTATCTGATAGGAAATCAGGGGTGGCACAGCATCCCCAATGTGGCGGTACATATTGGTTTTAGACGTGGCTTCAAACTGATAGTGAGAAGGAAAACCTTGCAAGGTAGCCAGCTCTCTAACGGATCCCAGGCGGTCTTGCTCAGGGTGAGCATAGCGACCATTACCAATATGACCACATTCTCGTTTAATCGTGGGCGCAGGGCGGTCCCACCACATGCGCCCATACACATCGGGATGAGAGCCCAGTTTACCTTTGGCGATGTGTCGCTGCATCGCAGGCGTTAAAAGCTCATCAGAATTTGAAAGTTCTCTCAAATCAATCCAGGACCCCCCATCCTGAGGAATACCCTGTAATCTTCTGATGGAAGTTTCACTGGCAAAACGGGGAGAAAAATGCATGGGATCTTTAAGATGTTGCTGCCCTGCTGCAATTGCAGGCAAGTGACCGATTGCCCGACGCACAAAGGTTGCCTGGGGTCGAACAACATACCCCTCCCATAAATCCTCTAGTGTGTGCAAACTCATGTGCTCCCGAACAGCAATAACCAGAGCCCTTTCGCGCTTTTGGGGAAGCCCAAAGCTATTAAGCATGTGAATACTCCCGTGAACGCGGTAGCCCAGCTCATTCAAATAACGCTCTAAATTCTGGTAATGATAGGAGAAATTGCCTTTGATAAGCTCCCGGGCGTTTTCCATCACGATGATTTCTGGTTTTAAAGCAGAAGCCCAATCAGCAACCTTGCCGACAAGCGTATTGCGGCTGTCATCGGCAACGTGATTTTGAGGATTGGCACGGGAAAAACCGGTACAGGGAGGACAAGCAGAGAGTATGGTTAAAGGCTCACCATTCAACTGAGGCGCCAATAAGTCAGCCAGTTGCTCACCGTTAACCAGGTTTAAATCCTGCTCAATCGGCGCAATCCCAATATTTTTGGCATAGGTCATGTTGCATTGAATTGAGCTATTACGGGAGCTGGGCTTGCCAAACTGGGCATCAACGGCACCGACAACTTTAAATCTGGGATTGGCATGAAAGCCAAAGCTCATACCACCTGCACCAGAAAAGAGGTCGACGACCGTATACGTTTTGTTTTGCATATAACCCTACCCTTAAAACGACAAAATACTAATTGAATAGTACTAATCGGTTAGCTATTTGTCAAATCTTATTTAGCAATAGTACTATTGAGCTAGTACTAACCGGAACT
>CAYMYJ010000104.1:0-3109 GCA_964394615.1 uncultured Bradymonadales bacterium
AAGACCGCGGGCAAAACTCACCGACTCCGCTTTGTCCGAAAGACTTAACAAGGCGAATGGCGAAAGTTCATTGGCGGACATGGGATTCCGGCGGTTAGTCGGGTTTTTCGTCGTCGTCGTAGCCAACACGAAGCTTTTCAAGCCCGGCGGCCTCAACCTGACGGATGCGTTCACGGGTGAGATTCAGCAGTTCGCCAACCTCTTCGAGCGTGATGCCACCTCTATCTGCGACATCCAAGCTGCACGTTTCAGACAACTCCCAGACTTCGAGGTCCGGAAAATTGAGCTTAATCGAGCCTGTATGAGGATTGACGTCCAAATACAGATGATATTTGCATGAAACGAACGGACACGGGCGGTCCGCAACCCGACAATCGTCTCGGCTGCGTGGACGCAAGTGTTCCATTTCGTCGAGAACGCGCTCTGTTTGAACACGTTCTTCGTCCGTTAGACGCTTAAGCGCAATTGTCTTGCTGCGTCTCAGACCCTTGCGGGCCCCCCGCGTATTCGCGGTCTGGCGAGTATTTTCGCTATTAGCCATCGAACGACCATCCGTGGCAGTAATGGGTCTTGTTTCGTCGCGAAAGGTATCGGTCGGCAGGACCTATTGTCAACCGTACGCTACAACGAAGGGCACAAAATTTGTTTCTTAGGCACCATTACAAAGTGACTGGTTGACGGCACTGGCAGGCTCCGGTAAACAACGCTACTTTGCGTCGTCCGGACACTTCGCAGTCCGCCGGAGGATTTATATGAACGTCGGATATCTGACCATTGGTTTGGTCATTCTTGGTTTAGTAGTTTGTGGCATTGGTGCCTTTGGAATTGCAAAATATGCATTCCGAATCAGCTCCGGAAAAGGGGCCGCAGTACTACTCTTCCCACCCTATACTTTTTACTTCTCGTTTTACGAGTTGCAGGAAGAAGGTAAGGAAACCCCCATTGCGCTATGGATTAGTGGCATGGTGGTAACCATCATTATTGCTGCAGCCTTCTGGCAACCCATTAACATGGTGTTGAACGGGCAGGCTGCTATGCTCGACCCGGCATCTGCCGAGGACGTGGCTAAAGAATTTGGTGCCAAAGAAGTCTCCGCTGAGCTGTCAAAGCCCATCGCAGACTTGGAGGTTCCCGTGGTTCCTGAAGTCCCTGCCGCAGCCACCAATAACGGTACAAATAATACCAATGGTAGCACGAACGGCATGACCAACGGCATTGCGCCTACGGCAACCAATGGCTCACCGACTCCGGCTCCTTAAGTCGGGTTCAGGGTGAGCGGCAAAAAAGGCGGATCTTCCGCCTTTTTTTTTGCCCAAAATTTGAGGCTCAAAACTTGAGGGTAGTCAGGGTTCAGACGTTTCGCGAATAGATGATTCGAAGCCCTTCAAGCGTAAGCAGGTCGTCGACTTCGTCGATGCATTCGGCTTCACCCGCGATGAACGACGCCAACCCACCGGTCGCAATCACCCGAGTCTGAGGCCCCAGCTGGTCTTTCATGCGGTTGACGATGCCCGTCACCAATCCGGTGTAACCGTAGAGCAGACCCGACTGAATCGCATCGATCGTCGTGGTTCCAATCACGTTGCGTGGTTTGGCGATTTCGACGCGCGGAAGTTTGCTTGCCGCCTGATACAGCGCTTCGCTCGCAACCGTCACACCGGGGGCAATCGCCCCGCCCAGATACTCGCCAGCCACGCTGATCGCGTCAAAAGTGGTCGCTGTTCCAAAATCCACAATCACGAGCGAGGTCTGGTGTTTTTCCCAGGCCGCAACGGCATTCACCAAACGATCGGCGCCCACTTCGGCGGGGGTCTCGTAGAGAATCGGCATTTTTGGATCGGCGCTACGTCCCACCACAAGCGGGGTATGACCAAGATAGACTTCTGTGGTGCGCTTCCAGGTGTGTTCCATCGGCGGAACAACTGAACAGACGATCGTCCCTTCAACATCACTCCGATCGAGATTGGCGTAACGCAGCAGGTCGGCCAACATGATGCCATGCTCATCCGAGGTCCGGCCGCGTTGCGTTTGAATTCTCCACGAGCGAATCAGAGTCGGTCCCGTGTAGACACCGAGAACCGTGTTTGTATTTCCAACATCAATCACAAGAATCATTATCCACTCCGACCAAACGCGGGTTGCACTGGACGCCCGGACGACGTAGTTCTCAAGCGTGCAACCCTGATAGATCCTCAATGTAGGTTTCGCAACTCGCGATGGCCACCTTTCTTATCCGACGTTTGCTGGCATCTTTGCTTGTGGTCGCTGGCGTAGTCACGCTGGTGTTCCTTGCGGTGCGCCTTGTTCCTGGTGACCCAGTTGCATCGATTTTGGGCGAACAGGCGCTTGAGATCGACAAAGACTCGCTGCGGGAATGCCTGGGCCTCGATGCCCCTCTAACCACGCAATATCTAGACCTCTGGGGCAATGTCCTAAACGGAACTCTGGGTGAATTATGCGACGAGCGTGGTGTCACGGTCGCCGACAAGCTTATCCATGCCATCCCATCGACGATGGAACTTGCCCTCGCGTCGTTGATCATTGCCCTGCTGATCGCGTTTCCGCTGGGTGTTGCCTCGGCTTTGCGCCCGTATTCATGGATCGACAACTCTTCGGCGGTGCTGGCTTTGATGGGCATCTCCATGCCCAATTTTTGGTTGGGGCCGATGTTGTTGATTCTATTCAGCATCACACTTCAAGCGCTTCCTAATCCTGGCAGCGGAGTCACAGGCCTGAGTGCCTTGATTCTTCCCGCGTTCACGCTGGGCACCGCCCTTTCTGGCAAGCTGATGCGCATGATTCGCAGCAGCCTCTTGGATGTTTTGGGACAGGATTATATTCGAACGGCTCACGCCAAAGGCTTGCCGCGCTGGAAAGTCGTTTGGAAACACGCACTACGTAACGCAATGATTCCAGTTGTGACCGTGCTTGGGCTTCAATTTGGCGCACTGCTTTCAGGCGCGATCATCGTCGAAAAGGTATTTGCACGACCCGGAGTCGGAACACTGCTTTTAGACGCCATCGAGGCTAGGAATTACGTGATTGTTCAGGGCTGTGTGCTCTTTGTGGCCCTGATGTACGTGACCGTCAATCTGCTCACAGACCTTGC
>CAYMYJ010000104.1:3209-5935 GCA_964394615.1 uncultured Bradymonadales bacterium
GTGGGCGTTTTGCTTGGGTCGATTTCAGGTTTTGTGGGGGGCTGGGTCGACGAAGTCATCATGCGTGTCACCGAGATTCTGATGGCATTTCCGGGAATTCTTCTGGCGATTTTGGTTATCTTTGTGACGCAAGAACCGAGCCTCCTTGCCGTCATCGGTGCTTTGAGTCTCACTGGATGGTCGGGCTACGCGCGATTGGTTCGCGGCCAGGTCCTTCTGGAACGCGAAAAAGACTACGTCGAAGCCGCGCGTGCTCTGGGTTTTGGGCCCGCGCGAATCATCACAAAACACGTACTTCCGAACGTTTTTGGGCCCGTGATCGTGCAGGCTACCTTCGGGGTCGCTGGAGCGATCCTTGCCGAGGCATCGCTGAGTTTCCTTGGCTTGGGACCGCAGGGTCAACCCAGCTGGGGCGCCCTGCTCGACCAGGGCGCGTCGTACTTTCTTTTGACGCCACACCTCGCGATCTTCCCAGGGGTCGCCATCATGATTACGGTTCTGGGGATTAATTTTCTTGGCGATGGGCTGCGTGATGCATTGGACCCGCGCTCGCAGGAGACCTGATGGAAGCGAAGCTGCCGTTTTTTAACCCCTTTGACCGCTCTCAGAGTGTCTTGGAGCAGGCCATCGGGCAATTGCTTGTCGTGGGCTTTCAAGGCACCGCGACCCTGCCAGATGCTGTTCGAGACGCCCTCAGCGCCGGACGCATCGGTGGCGTGATTCTGTTTCGACGAAACGTCGAGTCGCCCGCACAAGTCGCCCACCTGAACGCCGAGATCCATGCCGCAGCCAAAACGGCCGTGGCTGCCCCTTTTGTCGCAGTGGATCAGGAAGGCGGACGGGTTGCACGCTTGCGCGAGCCGCTGACCTTGATTCCGCCCATGCGAGTCTTGGGCGACACCAACGACACGAAGCTGGTGTCGATGGTTTCGGAAGTCATGGCAACCGAGATCTCGGCGCTCGGCTTCAACCTGAACTTCGCTCCAGTGCTGGATGTGGACACCAATCCCGACAACCCCGTCATCGGCGATCGAGCGTTTTCAAACGATCCGGATGTGGTGGCGCGAATGGGTGGCGCGTTCTTGCTTGGGCATCTGACCTCAGGCGTGGTGTCGTGCGGAAAGCATTTCCCCGGCCACGGCGACACCGACACTGACTCGCACCTTGAACTGCCGGTCTTGGCCCATGACGGCGAGCGTCTGGAAAAGATCGAATTGGTGCCGTTTCGGCGGCTGATGGCCAATGGCATCCCTATGTTGATGACGGCGCATATTCAGGTCCCCGCTCTCGACACGGTTCATCCCGCCACATTGAGCCACGCGGTCATGACACGCCTGCTGCGCGATGAATTGGGCTACGACGGAGTTGTCGTCACTGATGACCTGGAAATGAAGGCTGTAGCGGACCGTTACAGCGTCGAGGAGATGATCGAGCTCGGATTACGTGCTGGCGTCGATCTTTTCCTGATCTGTCACACACAAGAGCTCTGGGAGCGTGCGTTTAAGCATTTGTGTGAATTGGCCAAAAACGACCTCGACCGGTCCCGGATCTTCGAGAGCGCCAATCGCATCATGCGCCTCAAGGACGAATACCTGGCTTCGTGGCCACGCCCCTGGGAACCCGGAGATTTTGACTCCGTCCTCGGCTGCTTGGAACACAAGAACACGCTCGCCAGGGTCGCCATTCAGACCGCTGGGATCGACCCCACCGAACGTTTCCACTAGGTCTGATGCCGGCTTTCAGGCCTGAGAATCGCATGCCAGGCTGGAGGAGGCTGTCTCTTTGTTGGCGCCAGAAATTCTGGCAACCGTTTCCGGCCTATTTTACCACTTCTGCGATTCTGCGCTTGATAGGGGTAGGGACGACGGTTCACCACCGCCCCTCCCTCCGAACCGTACGTGCGGGTCTCCCGCATACGGCTCTCCAGTTGATGATTCACCGACAAACAGACTGGTAGTCAGATTTGTAGGCCCTCAGTAGGGAGAAAAGCCCCAATTCCGTAAAGTAGGCGTTCATACACCTACTTGAACACCCTTTTCGAGTGCCTCCAGCATCCGTTCATTCCAGACCGAAGATTCCGTCAAATTCCATTTGAATCTGATTTCTCTGTCGCGTTTAGCCATACGGCACTGTTCTCCAGTTATTTCTTGGATCTCGTCTTCACGAATTCATCTCCCTGGCTTCCTTTGCTCCAGCGGCATTACCCACCTTCCTCACTACTACGAAGCCTCTGACTCCTGCGCGACGTCTCCACATCACGCAGGTCTCCCTGATTCACTCCACACAGCCTTCCAATCATACCGTCACCAACCACGCCTCAGTCTCGTCCCTCACCTTTCTCCCGTCGGTGGGGTTGCTTCGATTTGTCCGCCGCTCCTGTTTCGCTCTGCACGCCGAGCTGGTTTGTGCGCAGGCATGTGGTTTTCACCGGTTTTCCACGGTCCCGGTTCTTTCGGACTCGTCGTTTAGGGCTTCGCCACTCGAACGCAGGCTCGCCAGCACTGAAACGCCGAAACGTGTTCGTCATCCTACGGTCTGATCATTCACCTCCTGTTGCTCTCCACCCCGCCTCGCGACGACGCAGTTACTCTCGGTTTCGGATCTGGGCGATCCGAATCGGACTTTCACCGATCTGACTATGTGCGCTTTCAGGCGCACGTACGCAGGCCCTTATGGCCTGCATGCGATTCATGCGATTATTCAGACACATGCGAGCCATAAGGCTC
>CAYMYJ010000105.1:0-5625 GCA_964394615.1 uncultured Bradymonadales bacterium
CCGACCCGTTGCATTATGTCGACAGCGTGAACCAGTACGCGTTTGTCGGCTTTGACCCCATTAACGCTTGGGATCCGTGGGGTCTTGGGGCTGAACACCTGACCTACAAAGATCCGATTGAAGGACTCGGTTATCAGACAGGCGATCAAAACGGTGATCAGGGCAGTGACCAGTCATTGGCTGGTAAAGTTGTCGATGGGGCGAAAAAGTTAAATGACGGGGCGTCCAAAATACGTAGCGGAGTCAGAGACTATTTCGATTTTGGTAACTGGGGACTTCTGGTCCGATCAGATACTTGGGGATTGGCTGCCAAAGGATATAAAAAGGAAGTAAAAAGAAGACTAGATAACCCCTTATCTGGACTTGCTCCGAGTGCTGCGTCGCCGTTGGTTGGTGACCTTCTTTCACTTGCGAACGATTTGACCCGCACTCATGATGTTGTCGCGAGTGGGGACTTAAGAGCAATAGGGCGTTTGGCGCCAGAACTGTTGCTGAAGGTTCTTGCGGTCGGTATTATACACAAGGCGGGGACAGGGAGTGGTCCCAAAGTAGATGCTCGGTTTATTGCAGAGCCAAATGGCACCGTCGTTGACACTCTTAAAACACCTCGAGGATCGTATAAGCAACCAAATGGCAGTAGGACTGATATCTTACAACGAGAAGATCATGGAGCAGGATTTTCTCATACTCATGAAGTTGTAAAACACAAACATCCTGTGACCGGAGAAGAGTTCTTTGGCAAGCCGAATGGGCCCGGCCGACCTGTGTCCGCCTCGGAGGTGCGAAATATAATTGATGATGTTGCAGGTCCAGCTCCAACAAAAGGAAGGTAAAATGGAGAAAGTAAATTTATTGGACGAAGCAGATGCTCTAAAACTGACCCGTCGTGCCGTCATTGTGGGGATTCATTGGAACACTATCCCTTGGACTTTGATTCTTGATATTGATGCTGAGCTGTGGTCAGGGACCGAATATGTAGTTTGTCGAGCATGGATGGCATTTACGGGTTTTTCGCAAATTAGTTTGCCTATAAATAATTTACGACTGCCGCAAGGTATTTTGACAAACTATGATATGAAATACGAGCCAGTTGCAAACCACTCCAAAGCATACCAGATATCGTGTTATGCGATTTCTGAAGACGATATCTCAGAGTCTTTCGAAATAAGGATAATTGCCACAGGTGTGATCACGGGAGTTTCAAAGCAATCAGCGGAGGTATCGGATCCTGTATCCCATTTTCAACGTGTTCAGCTCGCAACGCTCGACGATTTTTTAGAGGCATTCGGTTCACAACCAAAAAAAATAGAACAAAATTAACTATTTTTAGGAGGTCTGAACCGAACCGGGTTTGTCGGAGACTCCAAGAGTGTGAGAAAATGGAGTCATGAAAAAGAAACAAAGATAGCCTCCGCTTTGGTCCGAAGACCGTAACGACTGGGTGCGCGCTGGTCTCTTGATGGTCGGCGAGCATTTGAGGTCGGAATCAGGACCGCTGGAAATCGCAACGATGCAGTGGGTGGATGGCACACACCAGGTCTTCAACCTTGAGGTGGCGGGCAACCATACGTATTTGGTGGGCGTTGATGCGGTGTTGAGCCATAATGTTGATGGCTGTGGTGTAGTCCCATGGACATCGAAAACAGTGGGACGTGTGGCTAAGCAATTAGACCAAGCGCTCAAGGGTTCGCCAATCAATTCGTTGTATGTGAAATCGAGAGCTGAAGCTGAGGAGTTGGTTCTTGGCGTCTTACATGGAAAAGGCTATCGAAACACCTCAGGCGAATCAGGTTTCAGCGCCAAACAATTTTTCGGAAAAGAATCAACATATCATTGGGATGATGTTGTTGAAACTGGTGGACAATTAGCAGGCCATGCCGCTGATAATCCCCATGCCGCAATGGGGGCGCATCTCCAAGTTCATTCAGCGACCGGCGACATAGTTCGGATCTTCTTTTGAGCACATTTATGACGAAGCATGAGATACATCAAAAGTTGTTGCAGGGCACCCTGTTGGTGGCACCACGACCAAGTCTAGCGGGCGGAACAGCATGGTTGGCGATGTATTATGTGCCTTGGTCACCAAGCTTTTGGCCGTCTTGTGTTGATATAGAATTTCCTTTACCCATCAATAAAATGAGTTTCATGTTGCGTGAAGGTGAGTTGGTAGTTCCTTTAGGTGACCGCAGAATCGGGTTTAGTGACGGGGATTGGTGGCGCGTTACGGTAACAGTTGAATTTGAACGTCTTTGGACGGAGTTACTAAACCGTGGCGTGGAGCCTAGCGCACTTACAGAATCGTGGCGTAGCGAGTTTCCATTCTAGAGCAATGGTAGGGGTTTTATGATAATCTATATTCGATTGCAGGGGTTAAAAGGACAGAGTGTAGTCACATTTCTGGACAAATGCGGTGGTGATCACGTCGATGCGTTTGGACCATTTGAGAATGAAGTTTTAATATCCAAAAAACATTGGGATAAGGCTCTTAAGAACCCAGCCGAAGATTCGACATGGATATGGTATTTTAAGGATCTACAATTATCTGGGATTCTCGCACCTCGCGCAGTTATGGAGATCACCTGGTTTGAACAATTTGAAATCATGTTGATGTTCGAGTTTTTCGATATCTCCATGGTCAATTCAACTGCAGATAGCCTTGTTGCGATAGGTTTAGAGCTCCAAGCTGAGGTGGAGAGCGAAGTCGTGACCATTGGAATTGATCGCCCGACCCAGCATTCAGTGCTTTTCGAAAATGGCCTTGTTTCATCATTGGTTTCGGAGTTTGTTCATTGGGATGAACTACGATTAGAAATTCCGTCTCGATTCTAGAAATGCCGTTATTGTGACGACAGATGTTGCTAAACAAATGAAAATAGTGAGCGCAATTCTGCCAGATGCCAATCAACTTGGCATAGTGTTGAGTCGTTAAATGAGTAAATTAGTCAAAGCGCTTCGTATTGAAGGCACTGATCGTCTGCAAATATTGGCGTACGCCGCCCTTCCTAAAAATGTACAAGACGATGCTCAGGATAGGCTCTTGGAACAATGGCTCACTCAGGGACATCGATGGCTTTTTGATGATGCATTATGGTCGGTGCGCATAATCTTGGACGAAACCGAGATTGAAGAACGTGATTTTGAGGTGTCGACGATTCCCCTCGTATTGAATTCATTGGCTTCATTTAATTTATCCATTTCTTTCTGCCTATTTGACGGTGTATTTAGCGGTCCGGAAGACACGCTGACCATAAGCCCCGAAGAAGTTTACGCATATTGGGCACGTGATCTTGGCCTAAATATTGTGATGGATGATGAAGTTCGCGAATCCGATGTTTGGAAAAGAAAACTGCAAAAACTTACAGCGAATTTTCTTCAAAATATTGATGGTAAAAGTTGTTTTGAACATTAACGTCACTTTCCCTTTGGCTGATTTTGTCTCCTCAAGGGCGACAAAAAGCGGTATTCCTAAAGTAGATGCTATAAAATATCGCGATATTTATGCAGCAAGATCCTGCAAAGCATAGTGAGCGAGCGTTAACACTTAAGCGGATGCTGTCATGACAAAACTGCCGACCTTCGGTTGGCACAAATAACTTGGCTACCAACGGCAGCGTCGCATCCGTGGCCACAACATTGGGGGCCACACTCGGCGAGCGTGTGCGCGAAACCAATGTCGGCGGTCCGCTCGAAATTATTGAAGATGGGGTCTCGGTATGGCAGGCCACCAAAAATGGTTCGCCAGGACGTGATACCGGCCACCGCCTTAAAGGCGTGATGGTCGACGGGGCAACCTACACCGTGGCCCACGACGTGCGTGGTCGCATAACAACTGCACTCAACCTCGACCTGACCTACGACAACAACAACCGACTCGCCGTCGCCGATACCGGCGTAATCCAAGAGTACTATCTGTACGACGCCACAGGCGCGATGGTTGCGCGAGGCGATGATGATGGCGGTGTTAACGCTCTCTGAAAAGTGGGGAAACTTGGACATGCCGGTTTGGGGGTGAAAGAAAAAGCACATCCATGTGCTTCGACGCCTAAAGCGGCGGCCGGTCGTCATTTTCAAGCTCGTCGATGTCATAAACGCTTCGCATTTCATCGTAGAAAACAAGCAACCCGTTGATAACGTATTCGAGGAGCGTCAAAGCCCAGCGGGCCTGAGCCTGGCTGAAATCACGTGGGACATCGAGCTTCATGGCTGAGCCTCACGATTTTGACGCTCCAGTGCTTCTTTTCGACGCCAGCTATCACCTTCAATTTTGAGGATATCCGCACGATGAGTCAGGCGGTCGACGAGGGCGATAGTGCAGGTGGCATGCGGGAATACGGTGATCCAGTCTTTGAATGCGAGGTTTGTCGTCAGAGCCATGGATTTCCCCGCTTCATAACGACGGGTAACGACCTCAAATAAAAGGTCGGCTGCGCGATTATCGTAAGATAAATAGCCGACCTCATCGACGCACAGAAAACGAATGCTGCTGTAGTATTTTAGCCGCGCCTCGAGCTTCGATGGCGAATCAATGCCGCTAAGTTCGCCCAGCATTTTTGCAGCACTTATAAACAAAACAGCGTGGCCTTTTAGGACCGCTTTGGTGAGCAATATTTTTGAGCAACATCGTCTTGCCTAGTCCATGCGCTCCAACGATGACCAGATTCGCCCCTTCATCCAAAAACCTTAGCTTGAGCGAGGATTCGGCCAAGTCGCGGTCGAGTTGTGGCCAGTCCCAGTCGAAACCTGTCATCGGCTTAAAACTTCCGAGTTTGCTGCGCGCTTGGCGCCGCTCAAGGCTTTTTGAGTGCGTTCCTGATGTTCGACACGCACAAGTTCTTCGAGGACCTGTGCGGCCTCTTTGCGCGTTTTTGTACGCTTAAGGAAGTCGTCGAGATCGCCACCAACGGCGCGTAAACCAAGATCCATAAGGGATTGCGCAAGATCACTGACCGGGTTTCGAAAGTTCATCGTAGTCCTCCAATATGTGGTTTTTAATATGCAATTCATCGACCTCGCGCCGCTCAAACCTAGGGCGTGGCAAGAGATTGCGTTTCGTTTTTGCGTGTTTTTTCTCGAGCAGAAATGCGACGGAATCCGCACGAGGGGTTCCGCGTTCGACTGCGAGTTCAACGGCCTCGCGCACCGACTCGACATCATAAAGGTCGATCAATTCCAACAACTTGCTGGTGTGTGGCTGCGTTCGCTCATGGGTATCCATCAGCTTTTCATAGAGCGCTTCGGCCTGTGGAATCTGGGCCAGAACGAGTTCGCGCCCCTTTAGTTCGCGGCCACGCTGCTTGTAGTCGAGCAGTGCTTTGATGTGATTTAGATCTTCAATTGTTTGGTTTTTGAGCCAGCATCGATGATGGCGGGCAATCTCGTCATCGCCATACACCACGCGGATCTCCTCCTCGGTGGCGACCGCAGTGACGGGGATTCCGACATATTCATGTGGGATTGAATAGCGATTGGTATCAAAAATGACGTAAGGTTGTTTTCGTGCGACGACCGCCCGAATATCAGCAGATTCTAAAGGATTCTCAGGCAGCGAAAGCAGCCTTGGACGTTCCATCTCAAGTGCTTCAGCGATGGTCAGCGTCTTGTCTTGCGGGCATTTGCGTGTATGCG
>CAYMYJ010000106.1:0-5477 GCA_964394615.1 uncultured Bradymonadales bacterium
TGGTAAAATCGCTGGAGTTGTGGATGTTTACACAGCTCGCATGCCACCCGAACGTCGGCGATGTACATGACTTCCGGACGCCCATGAGCGTCAGGAGAAAAGTGAAAAACAAAGGGTTCTGCCATGTCGCTCTCGGGAACGTCGCACGCCGCGTGAACGTTCTAAGGCAGATAGCCTGCTCGCGTCATTAGTTCAAGCGGGCTCTGTACGAACCAAAGGACGAGGCGCGCCAAACCTAACCGAGCACCCTTTTCCTGCGGCTTTTGCGGCGTAGAGTGCAGCGTCCGCATTTGCCATCAATCCAACGGCTTCTTGAGAATGCTCTGGAAAAAGGGCGATTCCGATGGAAACCCCTACCTGATGGCGTCGTCCTTCGATTTCGATCGGTGCGTTGAGAGCGTCTTGGATTCGCCATGCCACCGCATCCACGTCTTGTTCTTTGGCGTAGTCGTCGAGCAGAATCACAAACTCGTCACCGCCCAGCCTAGCCGCCGTGTCCTGTGCTCGGACAGCTTTGCTGAGTCGACGACCAACCTCAATCAAAACCGCATCACCTTCCGCGTGGCCACACGTGTCATTGATCGGCTTGAAAACGTCGAGGTCAAGGTAGAGCAACGCGGCGGGCTGTTTGTGGCGTTGAGCGCGCTCAAGTGTGTGCTCAAGCCGCGCCTGAAGCAGCAGTCGGTTGGGCAGGCCGGTTAGACCGTCATGATGGGCCTGAAAAGACAACGTGGTGTCGGTGTCCATCGAAGTCAGGACTGCCACATAATTATGAATAAACGCGTCGTCGTCGGCGACACAGTTGATGGTCACCCAGACATGTCGGACCGAGCCGTCTTTGTGGCGAAAATAAAGTTCGCCAGCCCAATACCCATCGCGGACCATGCTCGTCCAAACACGTTCCAACGAGTGCCCCCGCAGCGGCACAGCAAAGTCCGACGCGCGCTCGCCGCTTGCCTCTGAGGAATCGTATCCTGTGAGTTCCGTGAACGCCGCGTTCACACGAATGATGCGATGTTTGGAATCAAAGATGATGATGGCATCACGTGCCGCATCAAAAACAACGGCCGCCTGCCGAACACGTTCTTCGTTCCTGCGGCGGGCCGTCATGTTCTCGATGACCGCTCCCATACCAACCACGACACCATCTACGATGTCGGGAACGTAATTGGCTTTGACGTGACTCTTCTGATTCCCAAAACGAATCCGTCGATCGTAGCCGACCTCGGTCCCCTGAAGCGCATGCTCAATGCCATCATAAAGCTCGTCGAACACTTCTTCGCCGATCACCTCAACCAGTGGATTTCCGGCAAGGAGTTCGGGCGAATCGAACCAGTCGTGAGCGCGGGTGTTTTGGAGTCGGTAGGTCCAGTCGCCATCGACGTAAGCCACATAAAACGGAACCAGATCGAGCATAAACCTCACCTTTCGAAGTTCTTCCTTCGTTTCGGCGAGTTCGGCCTTCAGGCGGTCGACTTCTGTGGAATCCTGAGTCATGGCAAAAAAATGGCCGGTCAAAGGACCGGCCGATTCACTGAGGAACAAATTAACGAGTCAATTCGATCGTCGCACTGTTAAGCACGCCCTTATCGGAGTTGGCGGTATCGATGACGCTAAGCGTCCAAGTTCCCTCACCGGACTTACCGTTGAAGTCCTCGACGACATAGACTTCGCTAAGGTCATCACCTGAATTGCTATCGCTGCGCTTCAACGTCGCGACGGTTCCATCAGGGCCCTTCAAGAGGATCTTGATGTCTCCGATATACGAGTGGGTGATTTCGATCATCACCGCAAGGGCTGTGACTTCGCCAGGTCCGTCGACCGTGAATTCCGAGACCAAACCGGTAGGGTCGTTGTCAGGAATTGCGTTTCCGGCCGAGAGATCGATCTCGATAAGCTCTGAACCGTTGATGCAAGTTGCATGGGTTGCACATGCCGTATCTTCGCAATCCGCCGAACCGTTATGGTCGTTATCAGCGCCGTCGCCACAGATTTCGTGTGGGGCGACCATCTCGGGCACATCCGACACGGCCGAAGAACCGTACTCTTCAACATACTTGTAGCTGATCCAACCGTAGCCATCGCCTTCTGGATTCAACGAGCCGAAAGAGCCCTTGCCCCAGGAGTTCTTGAACAAGAAGAAGCCCTTTTCTTTGACTGGATTTCCGTCCGCGTCGAGCACGGGCTTTCCAGCCTCGTCCATCTGCGTGACTTCAAGGGTGTCATCCCAACCGACCAGCAAAATGGCATGTCCAGCGCGCGTGACGAGGCTGAGTTCCTTGTCCTTGGCGTTGGGGTAAAGGACGTAGCCTTTCTTGGAGTATTCGCTGTTCACAGGAAGTGGTGAACGGCCGTGGTTCCAGGACTGGTAGAAGAATGTAAGTCCAACTGGGACAGCCTGTTTTTTATTGAACATCGTCGCTTTGACGCTTCGCACTTTCGACGAATGCCAGCGAGCAGCTGGGATGAAAAACTTCTCGGCATCTTTCGCAGCCTGAGGCGCGTCACCGTTGGTGAAACACTTGATCGGTTTGTCGGCATCGTCGCCTGTGCACTCAGCATCGTCGGCCGAACTCCATCCGCGCGATTCGTAAGGCCATGCGGCCTCCATCACCGTGCCGTAATGATTCACTGCATCAAGGTTTGACTGATTATTCGATCCACCTGTGTGCGGGAACGCGCCCTCGAGGAACTTCGAAGACCACTGAAGGTATTGTTCCGAGAAATCAGGCGTGGCTGCACCCGCTGAGATGTAGAGGTGTTCGATGTAGGCCGTCGAAGCAAAGATCGAACAAACCCCGCGGCTGCCTTGGCTCTTCACCGGCGACTGCAACGATGTCAATTCGACGAATCGGGGTTGGAAATTCTGGTCGGCTTTGTCTTCATCGGCCAATGCTGCATTGCCGGGCCAACCCTGCTGAAGCGTGTCAACATTATCCAAGATTGGATCGAGGACGGCCTGATCATCGTCGATCACCGGACCGTTATCGTCTGTCCCACAGGCAACAAGTCCAACCAAACCCAACGCGAGCAACCATTTCAACTTCGAAGAACCAAGATACATCTTTAACTCCAGGTATTCGCGCGGCGCGCGGCGGATCGATTCCAATGGGTAGAATCAAAGCAGATTCCATGCCACCCGTTTTGTCGTACAGCAAGGGCACGATATACCAAATATGGCGTGCTATTGCGAGATCTTCCGTACAAAGTGAGGACGGAAAAAAGTGGCAACTCGACCTTCCAATTGAGGTCTCGAGTCACCATTTTGGTGGCTAGTAGAGGCCGGCCATTTCACGCTTCAGATCACGTTTCATCAAATCAGTCACAGCCTCCCGGACATCTTTGCCTTCGTAGATCACGTAGTAGACCTGCTCACAAATGGGCATCTCTACGTCGAGCTTCTTCGAGAGTTGGTAGATGCTCTTGGACGTCTTGACGCCCTCAGCCACCATATTCATGTCGGCAAGGATCTCTTCGATCTTGCGGCCCTGGCCCAGTTGGTAGCCCAGAGTCCTGTTTCGACTCAGGCCTCCGGTGCAGGTCAACACAAGGTCGCCCATACCGGCCAACCCTGACAGGGTCAGGGGATTTGCCCCAAGACGCACGGCCGCACGCGTCATCTCGTTGAGGCCACGCGTGATCATGCCGCTTGTGGCGTTGTGCCCAAGCTCCATCGCGCTGATGGCACCAGCAGCGATCGCGATCACGTTTTTGATGGCGCCTCCGATTTCCACTCCGGGGACATCCGAACTCGTATAAACCCGAAAAACATCGTTTGAAAAAATCTTCTGAACCATCGTCGCAAGCTTGTGGTTGTACGACGCCACGGTCACCGCGGTCGGCTTGTGGGCCGCGACTTCCTTGGCGAAGCTCGGACCGGACAGGTAAACAAGATAGGGATGACAATGCATCGGAAGCACGTCTTCCATGATGTCGGAGACCAACATCAATGTGTCGTTCTCGATACCTTTTGTGGCGCTGACGATCGGCACGCCCACCGGGATCTCATTCGCGATCTGCGAGATCACCGAGCGCACCACATGGCTTGGTGGAACGCTTAAGATCAGTTCTTTTTCAAACACACACTTGTGGATATCAGACGTGGCTTTGAGGTTATCAGGCAGTCGAAAACCTGGCAGATAGGTCTCGTTTTCGTGTCGTGTGTTGATGATGTCGACGAGGTCCTGTTCATAGGCCCAAATCTCGACGTCGTTGCCGTTTTCGGCAAGAAGTTTTGCGAGCGCTGTGCCCCATGAGCCAGCACCAATAACTCCGATCTTCATAATTTCCTCTCAGGCTTTGGAATCTTCACGCATGCGACGACGCAAGGTCCGAAGCGTCTCGGCCGGACGGCCAAAAACTTCCTGCAAGCGAGCGTTCGCTTCGCGCATATCGTTTACAAGGTAGATCGCGATCAAATCGACCATTCGGTAAGCAACTGGATCGTGAGCCTCCAACAGGGTCTCAAACGTCTCTCGTGAGAGCTCCAAGACCTCGGAGCGAATCAATGTGTACGCTCCACTATGGTATTCCCAATCGGAGATCAGCGCCGACAACGACAGCGGCGTGCCGGGCAATCCGTATTGATCGACCTCGTGATTCAAAGCGGTCTGAACCCGCCGCTCCACGACACCGTCGACCAAAAAGAACATCGACTCGCGACGCTGGTCGATGGTCCAAAGGGCTTCGCCCGCGGCCATCACACGGTAATCGCAAACGTCGACCAGCCGAGTGAGTTCTTCGACCGAAAAATCAACCAATGCGCCCTGACCTTCCAAGAGCTCAACAAGTGCGGTTCGCATAATTAAGCCTTTTTCAATCGACCGATCAGGTCATGAACCTGAGCCTCGAAGGCATCGATATGTTTGCTGGGATCGGCGAACACTTCGGCAACCCTTGTGTCGGTGCGGCGCCGGCGCTCCCCGAGGATTTTGGCGAGGTTCAAGATTAGCTTATATGCAGCGTGGCGTTGTTGATCGCGGAGTTGTGTGAAGACATCGCGGCTGAGTTCAAATGCGGCGACTTCGGCGATGGTTTTCACAGTCGCGGAACGCAGACTGAAGCCGTCCAAAATCGACATTTCACCCACCACGCTCCCCGCTCCGAGCACCGCCAGCACTACATCATCGTCAGCATCGCCGCGTGCCCGAACCTCAAGCTCACCCGCCTCGACTAAGAACATCGATGTTGCGGACTCGCCTTCGGCGAACAAGACATCGCCGGGCTGAAAAACTCGGCGTTCGCAAGCATGCAGTATTTCTCGAAGCTCGTCGGCATCCAGCCCTTGAAACAACTCAACGTTGTGAAAGGGGCTGGCGGCCATCGATTCTGAATCGACTTCGTCTAGTCCATCGGACATTGGCTACCTCTCTTAGGCCCCAATTGTGCGCTACGCGGTGCAGGGTTACAAGCCGCGTTCAATGCAGTGAGCAGTGAGCAGTGAGCCGTGAGCAGTGAGCCGTGAGCCGTGAGCCGTG
>CAYMYJ010000107.1:0-5013 GCA_964394615.1 uncultured Bradymonadales bacterium
TTCTGGTTCTTTTGCGTGAGATGTTGACCTCCAGTGGGCTGGTGCGCCGCATCGATTTCGAGAGTGTCTTGCTCTTGCATCCAGACGCTTCCGTCGACGATTTTACTCATCATTTGCAGGAAGAGCGCTTTCTAACAGCGCCGCAGCGAAAGACCCTCTTGGAGCAGTTCAAAACTCGCCAGATGGCCGAGGCCAACAAGTTGTTGACCGCTGCCATCGCGCGAGGACTACTTCAAGAACTCGATCGATCGAGCATCATGGTGTCGTTTTCAAACGTGTTGTACCAACGCACCATTATCGACCACCTGGTTGAAGATGGACGAATCACTTCATCACAAGCCGAAGTACTCGCGGGCAAAAAGGTGTCTCACGGAACCGAGAAGATTCGCGCCAGTGGTCGACTCGTGGCCGATGCGGTTCGCAGGACGGTGAAGGACCGTCCACGCGCGGTGGTCGGCGCTGCAATCGCAGTTTCGGTAGGTATTATGGGCGTCGCCGTTCTGTTTTTTTCGCTGGTTGTTTGGTGGGCATTCGACGAACCATTAAAGCTGGAACCTAACTGCACCATGGACGGAAATGGGCGCGGCCAGTGTACGTTTTCGAATACGGCAGATGAAGTGGGCTCTGGATGCGGAAGGATCTACGCTTATTGTGGAAAACTGACCGATTTTAACGGTGTGTACAGTGCGACCTTATGCTCCGGCAAACTTCAGCCGCAAGACACCAAGGTCATGCCGTTTCAGGCGCCCGGTTTTGACCGCCTGTCTCCAAATTATGGTGATTGGCGTGACTCGTGTTCGTTTCATTGGAGCGCACCGCCTGCTGAAAACGATTAGTTCCTGTGATTGGTCCGCCAGGCTCCAGCCTGGCTTGTGCTTGGTGGCATTGCGATTCAGTGTTTATTCCGTCGTAGTTTTTTGTCTAAAAACTACGTTCAAACAGAACTTCGCTTGAATTCGTGAACACGTCTGGCTTTGGCACGAATGTTTCACCCGTTTCGGTGGGCTCGTCATACCCTGCGCCGACATCATCCCCTTCACGAAGGACTTTGTCGGCGACCACCTTATTGCCGTCCAAACGAAACGTGACCTTGGTACCTGTGTCGGAATAATACCCGGTCGCACTCGTCGTTCCGTCTCCCGTCCACCGCTCACGAATCATGGCATAAGACGTGGGCCTTGCCTGGAATTCGTAAATCACCACATGAGTATTTTCGTAGTGATTATCCCCCGAAGAAATACACGTGAATTGTACCGCCAGCAGACCAGGGGCGATCATGAACGCGTCAGCAGCGATGTCTTCGCATGAGCTTTCGCCGACATCAGTGAAAACAGGAATTGTTGTATCTGTTCCGTTGGCGTAGGCGACAAGTGTCGTTGGCGGATCGGTTTCCCGTTCAACATTCAGAACCAGCGTCAGGGCGTCCTGCCACGAGATAATGACCTTTATCGATCGGGCATCGTATTCATCCGCCATCTGTTTTTCGATTTTAATTTCGGGGGAGGGCGGCGGCACAAAAGGTTTTTGTGTGGCTGGCTCGACAGTCGCGGTTTTCTGGACCACTTCGGTCTTAACGGGTTCAACGACCTGCGTTGGTGATTGTTTAGTCTCCGCGACGGCGTTGACGGGTTCAGCCCTGGGTGTTTCGGCTTCTTTGGTGGTCTCCGTCGATACGCCAAGCTTGTACTTTCCTTTGCCATCGTCTTTCAGCGTAATGCAGCCAGACAACACCAACATGGGTACGATAAGACTCATGAGTCGGTTCATATTTCCTCCTGTGAACCGCAAGAGTACGCCCCCGCACGGCACGGAATGTGCCGCGGGTAGACTTTTCCGACTGCCGCTGTGCTTGGTCCGCCAGGCTCCAGCCTGGCTTGCGATCTGTGATTGGTCCGCGGGCCCTATGGCCCGCATTGCGACTTGCGATTTGCCGTATCGAGGTCACGCCGATTGAGGTGACCGCGAAAACTCCTCGACGGTTTGGATCCAACGTTCCACTTCCTCGTGCGTCGGCTCCAAGGGATAACCGTGTGCATGACAGGCCGAAGACAGGGCCGACCACGTCCACGCAATCCGCCGGGCGAGCGCATGTTGAGCAGGCTTATCCAACGACATCTGCTCGATGACAATCAGCTGTGTGGTGAAACTAGGTTGATCGATTTTGCCGTACACGGCTTCGATATACTTCTCAACGGCGCTCTCCAAGGCCTGGCGCGTGATCAGGCAGGCACCTCGGGATCGGCCATGTGCGTGGCCTCCATCCGCGTTCAAGATGTCGCGGGCATTCTTCAACGCTTTAGCGACGTCGGTCATACGGCCCCCATGGCACGTAAGGCCATTTTGGTGTCACTTAATAGTGCATCCAAATCGCCGCGATAAGCCTTATGCGCATGTTCGATGGTGATCTTTAAAACGTCGACAAAAGCACCCTTATATTTGTTGTTTAAAATGCTGTAGAGATTGCCCTGTCCACCAACACCCACCATCGCCAGTTGGGCGATATTGGTGGTCGTTTCACACCCGCGAATATGCTTTTCGCACTCATCATGCGTGATGCCCTCCGCCAGCATTTTGTTCCACGCCAGATCCTTGAAAGCGGACTCAAACGCCCCGCGGCAAAGGCCGGGAATCACCTGCATGGCGATCTCCGGCGCCATTTTGGAGCGGTTCCTAAGTATATCAGTCGCGTCGTCTAAATACTGCTGGGCCGCGGGTTTCCCCTGTTCGACGCTCACGCGCGATTCCGTCTGCCGAATCACGTTGCGTACGTCCGCATCAATTCGAAGGCGACGCACGGCGTCTACCAGCCGGGTGTCATGCGTCAGGACGATGACCTGATGCGTCTTTGCAATCGTCTCAAGCACGCGCGCAAGACCGTCGACTTTGGCAGGGTCCATGGCCTGAACGGGATCGTCGATGACCACAAACCGAAACGGACTTTCCTCCAACGTCGCCCGTGGCAAGAAGAGGCTTAACAACATCGAGTGCAGCTCGCCCTGGCTCATCACCCCAAGGGCCGCCGTTTCGGCATCGTCCACCGACACCGAAATGTCGACTTTTCGTTGAGTCGACGTGCCCGCCAGACTGATATTTGAAATCGAAACATTTGAATTATTTCGAAGCTCTCGCCAGATCTCCTGCGCCTTTTCGGCGATAGGATTAAAACGTTCTTCCCGCAAAATACCTTCGAATTCTTTTATCCAATTTTCTGCGGATTTTAGGGCTTTTATATCGTCTTCGACATTTAGGAATTTCTCGTAAAGCTCCAGCGCTTTTCGGCTCGCGTCGCGCACGGGTCGCCAATCGGTCTCGATGCGTTCGACCTCCACACGCGCCGTATTCGCTGCGGCCTCATAAGCGATGCGCAAGGGTTCGTGTTGCTGCATCAGGTGATCCGCAAGTTCGCGCTCTGCGACGGTGGTAGCCCATATTGAATAGGCCGCCACCACAGCTTCGTCCGAAGCCGAGCCGCGCAATTTGGCGGCACCAATGATCTGTTGCGCGTTATAAACAGCCGCTTTGACCTGCCGTTTTGCTGTCTCAACCGCGTCTGAATACGCTTTTGCATCGTCGAGCTGTTTTTGCGCGCCGGCTTGCCACGAAGAATCCAGAGTTCCCGTGCTGCATACCGGGCAGCTCGCGTCCGCATGCGATTGATGGAATTTTAAAGCGTCACGCAAAAGGCCCAAGACGACCGGGTCGATATCCTGATGGGCTTCCTGAACTGCGTCTTCGGCAGCAAAGGCCTCATTCAACGCCTCGACGGCCTCAAGCACCTTGGCTTCATCGGGCGCCTTCAACGCCGCCAAAACCTTGAGGCTTGCCAGCTGCGAGTCATCCTCCGGTTCGCCTTCATGCAAGCCGTAGAGCGCGTCGATATCGTGTTTGTTTCCGGCCCAAATTTTGGCAGCCGCGACCGCCCGCTCATCATCAGATGCCCCGGCGAGCGCCCTTACGGCATCCTTTGCCGTCTTGAAGGTCTTTTTGTGGTCTTCCAGGGCTTTACGAGAGCTCGTCAGACGCGATTTAACCGCCGTCAGGTCATCAAGTCCCAACACGCCGTGCAGACTGTCGTACAAGCCCGATGGACCCTTATTCAGCGCATTCCCGAGTTCATTATACGAGAGGATCGGCCGATAGGTCTGGATGGCCGTATCCCAACCCACTTCGTCAAACCCCGCATACTCCTTTTGGGCCTGAGTGACCTTGAGCTTGCCCTCGTTGAAATCGACATCGGCCTCCCATTGCCTTTTGACCTCGATGGCCTCGGAATCCCCATCCAGCATGAACGAGGCCGAAATCGTCGCTCGCCCGTGATCATGAAGATTACGCCACCCTGCCTGCCATTGGTTTGTCTTGCCCTCCCACCGATTTGTGCTGCCGGTCAGGGCGACCTCGAGCGCCTCGGACAACGATGATTTGCCCGAGCCATTACGGCCAACAATCAGCGTCAACCCCGGTTTGCACTTGAATTGAACTTTTGTAGTCGGGCCAATGCCTCGAAATGCCTGAACTTCAAGCGATCTCAGGAACGCCCCAGGAATCTTGGCCGATTGGGGCGCTTTGGGCCGTTCTGAAAGGTCGATCGGATTGCTAAGGTATTCGTCGAGCTTGTCTTCAAACGCGGCAAGCACAAGGTTTTGTACCCGCGGGTCCAACGACTGGTCGTCGACGAGTCGTGCAAACGCGCGGTCATGAAGGAGTGACGGTTTCATACAGCCCCCAAAAATACTGGAAATTTCCCGTATCGTGGACGTCGCCCCTCTAGGGGTCAACCGATTTTTCAGGGATTCATGCCTTCCGGCACGATGCGTGCCGCAGGGGCGGCTATAATCCTTCTTGTACGTAGCGAACAACACTACCAAACCCAAGGGGACCCATGACGCTTCGAATTCTTAGTGACCGACCCACACTCGCCGCTGAGCGCTCAAATTCACGCCAAATCGTTGTGCGCCTGACCGCACCAAGCGCGCCAGAAAGCGCCAAAGAAACGCCCATCTGCCTGGGATTTGC
>CAYMYJ010000108.1:0-3752 GCA_964394615.1 uncultured Bradymonadales bacterium
TCAAATTCCTCGACTGATCTAGGTCTGACATGAACTTTCGATCTCGAATCACTCCGCTCCGGCGTGCACTGGCTACCGCTGCACTCTTGGGGCTCGTTCCAACTGCCGCGTTTGCGCAAGCTGTCGATGAACCCATCGAAGCAGCTATCGACACGCCTCCGACTCCTGAACCCGAGTTGTCCTCGGGCGCCCCGCTTGCGATGGCACCGGGAGCCGAAGAAGAGACCTTCCGGACTCATTTTGGGGTCTCGAGTGAGTATGTGGGCACAGATAATCTGGATTTGAGGGATTACGATCCTTCACAGCCCGAGGCCTGGATCGACGTCTACGACAGCGACGACCGCGCTCATGTATTCTCGTCGCGTGTCTCGGCCGCCCTTGAATACGAAGTGATGGAAGATGTCGCGGTCGCTTTTTCGATCTCGCATTCCGGACTTTGGGGTGGCGATAAGGTGGGCGGAACCAACGCGTTTGGTGGCTTCCTCTTTGTCGATCGTTTGTACCTCGATTGGGAAATCCTTGAGACCCCGGGCTTCGAGTTAACCACGACTGTGGGACGTCAGCCGTTCGAGATCGGCGGAGCCCAGAAAGACTTCTTCTTTGATGACGTGATCGACGGTCTCGTACTCGAAGCTGATTTCCATAAAGGCGGAAAGATTCGTGTGCTCGCACTCGACGTCTACGCCTCGGCCCTTCGCCCTGACGACCTGAATGTCGGTGCGGCGATCAACAGCATTGGTGAGCCGATTTCAACGTCGGCGGCACGATCGGATGGTGACACTCAGACCTACCGAATGGGCGCGGTGTACGAAAACACCGAGCTCATTAAAGGCCTTCAATTGCGCGGATTCGGCTTCTATGCCGACATCGGTGCAACAGGACCCTACGGAACCGGTTCGGACCGCACATTTGGTGGTGCTCACGGCAACATGGCCGATAACGACTACACCTGGATGGCAGGGAGTCGTATCGGTTACGAGATCGCCAGCGACAAGTTCACGATGCTCGCTTACGGCGAGTTTGCTCGCTCGGGTGGCCTCGACCGCAAAGCAACAAACTTGGGTCTTTACGACGTCAAAACCGAAGGCAATGCCTTTGGCGCGGCGGTCCTTCCTGAGTTCCGAGTCGATCCCAACCTGGCCATCAAGGGACGCCTTCAATTTTTCATGGCCGATGGTTCACAACATACGGGTGACCTTGGCATTGAGTACAACCACGGCTTCACGAGCTTCAAGGGAAGCCAGATCGGCGGCCTTGCCATCGACCGAGTCGCTGGCTGGCATCCTTCGGCCTACGTGTCGACTCAGGGAATCGCAGAATCGGCGAACGACCGCGAGCGCAAAGCAGGCACGATGCTCTTGCACGCTGGCGTGGGCACTGAAGTTCTACAAAAACTCGATTTTGATTTCGACTTCTACTATTTCGTCGACACGTCTTCGAGCAACTTCGACACCACACAGGCCACCCAGGCCGGTGCCGAGCTCCCATTTGGTTACGACGAATTTGACCTGAGGGCTCAAGAGCGTTTCGGCAAGACACTCGGCATGGAAGTGGACGGTCGAATTGGCTTCCGCCCCAACGAGGTCCTTACTTTGTGGACACAGGGCGCCATCTTTTTGCCCGGCGATTTCTACAAAGTCGAGATCGATCGACGCGCAGGTACAGCTCTTGGAAGCAAGACTCCTGCGAATTTCTGGGCCGTTTCAGCCGGCACGTCCATTCAGTTTTGAGGTTGTCTGATGCGACGATGTCTATTGATCGCGATACTCCTTGTGGGGTGCGATAATTCAGATCCGGGGATTCCAAGTTCTCAACCCGTCTATCGATGGCAGCAGGACGGGGAATGTTCGTCTGGCGAGCGTGGCAACATGCTCATCAACGAAGTGCATTTTGCGGGCAGCGTGAAGGACGACGGCACCCTTGATACCGATGATATCTTCATTGAATTGTGGAACCGTCACCCTCGCCCCATCAATGTCAGCGGCTGGCGCCTCAATGTTTATGGCGACATCAGTGGTTATGTCCCCGAGGATGGCTACATCATCCCGACCGTCGAAGCCCCGATGGAATCGAACTCCTATTTTGTGATCGCGAAGAAACGTGACGGTGCCTTCAAAGACATCGCGGATGTGTTCATCGAAGATCTTGAGCTCGGAAAACAATTCTTTGAGCTCGAACTCCGAGATTGTGACCAGAAGCTTATGGAAGGCGCCGGTTCGCGGGACATTCCCGTGTTCGCAGGTGGCTACGATTTCGTGACAGCACGCTCGATGGAACGAGCCGCGCAGATCTTCTCGAATAGCGGCGAGTCTGCCGTGAACTGGCACGCCTTTTCGAGCGATGTCGGCGTGAACACGATCTCTGAAGGGTACAGAAAGTCGACTCTTGCGAGTCCTGGCTTTGCCAACAGCCCGAATTACTCCGGAAACACCTCAAGCGGGAACTTCGAATGAACCGAATATTCCTGATTTTATGCCTCGTTGGATTGGCCGCCTGCTCGACCGAAGAGGTCTCGTACCAATCGTCGCTTGAGACCAAAGCCAAGTTCTTTTTGAACCAAGACAATGTGTCTCGAGCAGAGTTGGTCAAAGAAATCCGCGGAACAACAACGGGCCGCATCGACGCAGCGTTTCAACGCCTCAACGACAACGACGTTGCCAACGCGATCGTAGCCGCCCACAAAGCTGGCGCTACGGTTCGAATCGTGGGCGATGTTGACTACGAGGCCGACTCTGGCTTTGCGATCCTCGTCGCCGCTGGCGTTCCCGTGGTTTTTGGCGACGGCGAGTTGCGTTACCTGCCTGACCCAACCATCTCACCGATCTTGGATAACTGCGGTTATTCGAGCCGGGGCGAATTGGTCGTTTGTCCGGCTTCGGGCGAAAACGTCTTTAGGCCGCTTTCGAACGGCGAAATGGTCCGTCCCAGCGACTACAATTTGATGTCACACACATTCATCCGCATCGGTGAGCGTGTGGTCTGGAATTTTGCATCACCGCTCGACGGCTCGACGACCGTGCCATTGGCATTTCGGATCGACGGCGAAGCGATGTCCGAGGCGTTTGAGCGCGAGTTCAATCAGCTTTATGAGAACGTCTTTTCGATCTCGATCGACGTGTACAACGGCCCGGTAAAATCTGGTGTTCAATACGAACCCACCTACCTGACCGAGTTTGGCGAAGTCTATTTGCGGTTCAGCCCGCAAGACCGCGTCACCAAGACCGTCATCGATGAAGTGTACAAAGCACGCGCCTCGGTGTTCATCATGACCAACTCGCTGTCGGAAGACTTCTTGCTCGACGCGCTTGATTACAAAAAGAACAACGGTTTTGATGTGCGGATTATCGTGAATCAAAGCGCCCAGGACCCGGACTCGCTGGGGCGATTGACGGCCCTTGGCGTCAAATTCGCCCCCGCATCGGTGGACTACCTGCCGACGGTCGTTGTTCTGGACACAGAACCTAATCGTCGCGGCGATATTGAATATCAGCGCGCCCATGTGGCGAGTCATCCTCTTTGGAAGACCGCTCCCTTTGTCATCAACTTCAACGAACCCAACGACGAGGTAGCAGTCTATAAGTCCGACTATTTCGTGGACGGTGTGATGTGGTCGCTTACGGCGTATCCCAATCAGGTGAATGCGCCGCTCAACGGCATCAAGAAGCTCTTCACCGACACGTGGAACAGCTCGACGACGGGGGCAAACTGATGAAACGCTCATTATTGCTTGTCGCTTTAGGACTCCTTTCGAC
>CAYMYJ010000108.1:3852-4952 GCA_964394615.1 uncultured Bradymonadales bacterium
AACCAGTGGCACATCATGCACAACAAATTTTTTGTTGTGGATAATCAGGTGACATTTGTCGGTACCGGCAACATCACGACCACGGGCTTCGACCGTAATAATAACAACTGGGTCATCATCAATCACCCAGGCGTTGCAGCGAAATACCACAACGAATTCAATCAGATGTTCTCGGGTAAGTTTTCGACGGCCAAAGTACGTCTGGGAGATCCCAACACGTTCCAAGTCGGCGATACCGAGCTGGAAGTCTATTTCTCGCCGCAAGACGATGCGATGGGCCGAATTCTTGAGAACGTGGAAGCGGCCGAAAACGATATCGAATTTACGATTTTTGCGTTCACAAAGGACCAGATTGGTTCGCGTTTTGTGACCAAGAATCGCGAGTTTCAGGAATGGAACGCGGCCAACGGTCAAGCCGATCTTCCGCCGGTGACCCTTGATGATCAGCCGATGCAGCAGAAGAAGGTCGCAGGAGTGCTTGACCGCTCACAGGTCAACGGCAACTACCTCTACCACGAGGTCTACCGTATGGCTGGCGGCGGCATTCCGATGCGTATGGATGGCAACGAGAACTCACGACTTCCTGGTGATTATCAGGCGGGCGGCGGTCGACTTCATTCAAAGACGATGATGATCGACAATTTTGGCGCCGAGCCTCGCGTCATCACCGGGTCTTTCAACTGGTCCAGCGCGGCAACGATTGCCAACGACGAGACCATGTTGATCATGCACGGCGAACGCCTCACCGGCGAATACTACCGCGAGTTTGAACACATGTGGGGCGGCGGAAAATCGCTGGACCAGGCCGTGTGTAATTACGAAGAAGGCTACGCCGAGACTGAATCGCCCTTGTGTACCAAGGACGTGAAAGTCGGTGACGTGGTGATTTCGGAAGTCTATTGGGATGGGTTCAACGGCATCCTCGATCCGACAGATCACACCGGAACACGTGATTATCTGGATAATGACGAGTTCTTTGAACTCCATAATAATACGAATAAACCCATCGACATCTCGTTGTGGACACTCACGAACGGATACGACTTCAAGATGGGCTTCACGCCCGGTACGGTCATCATGCCCGGATATTTCCTGGTGGT
>CAYMYJ010000109.1:0-4926 GCA_964394615.1 uncultured Bradymonadales bacterium
TACCCATGAGGGCCGCAGTTTCGGGGACACAGAATCGATGGGGATACTACTATCGACCGATTATGTAAGGCCGCGCGAATCTGCCTCACCCCAAGAGGTGCTGCGCCAATTTCACGCCACCAATCGAGGTCGCGAGCGTGCTCTGACCAGGAAAAACGCTGTCGCCCACCATGTAGAGGCCTCGAGCCCCGGCACTTGGAAAAAAATCATCATAATTTTCCAAACCGGCACGACGCGGGATGCCACCCACCAGGCCTTCGGCCCTCAGCGTAAATCGCTCAAAAGTCCGAGGACTTCCGGTCATTTGTAAACGCGCACCTGCCAGTAGCGCCGCACACAGCAGGGTCGACCGCCAAGTAGAGCATCGTCGCCCCCCAACCTGCCTCGACCCTTTGGGTCAGCTTTTTCAAGCGTCGTGTATTCACCCCGCTCAAACGCATCAAATCCTGAGGCAACATATTCGCAACGACAATGCCGACATAGATCGTTCGACGACGTCACAGGTCGTACTCCAACACTAAAGGCGAAAACTCATGACCGGATTTCAAAGGTAGATGGGATAAAGTACACTAAGCGTCAAGAAAGACCGCGGGCTGCCCTGATTCTTGGCCAACACTCATCGATTTAGTGGGGCTTTAAATGAACCTGAAATCCTGGCCTTTCGCTGCATTTATTTTGGCGTTCGGATGTTCAGCCTCTGACGGCGACACACTCACGCCGTGGCCTATCGCGGAGCCAGAGGTTGCGGCCGAAGAGCCCAATCAGCCAGTGATTCTTCGCGCCTCAGAGGACGACCCGTTCTATGGTACTTCGGATGATTTTTTTGTAGGCCTTCCGCAGGAACCACAGCGAACGCGGTGCGCGGGCTTGGTTATAGACATCCCGTTGCGCTTCGAACGGGGAACGGACCCAATTGTCTTGGTGCCTCGGACGATGACACATACTGAGGAGGTATTTGGCTTCGAAACCACTCAAAATCAAGTAGCAACTTGGGTATGGGAGTCTGGGGTGGGTCTCATCTGGGCGACCAACCGCCTGCGTAGGTTAGATCCGTTTAGCGACCCTTCAGACCGGTGGCTCACCATTTCTTCTTATCCCTACGACTCAGAGACCCCGCCCCCGCCCGTCCGTGATGGGAATGAGGGGTCAAGGGCTGAACAACTGGGCGCAGGGCCTGATTGTGGCTTTATGCCCCTCGAGAAGGCGGAATCCATGATTCTTCCGCCCCAGGAGTTTGACCTCGAGATCCTTGTAAACGGGACACGAAAGTTTTTTCATTTGAGAGCTGAAGTTTTTGAGACACAGAATCGACGCGTATACAAATATCGGGAAATTAGATGAGGCATTGGCGAGGTGAAAACAAAGTCGCCCCAGACTCGAATTGATGGCCACGCCGAGTGAACGTGCTTGCGCAACCACCCGGGTACTTTAGAGCCTCGAAGAGCGCAACGGAGGCACGCCTCGCGCAAGCTCCAACGCTGTGGCCAACCCACCAAAACCCGCCCCAATCACTGCAAAATCAAAATGCTGAAGTGCCATAATTCCCTCGTCTCCAAGAGGATGCGAATCGTGGCGTGATGGTGCAGGTTGCGGCCAAACGCCTCAGCGCCTATTTTGCCGGCGTCTAATGCTTTGGAGCCATCATGCAATACGTCCAACTCGGTAACTCAGGCCTCGCGGTTTCTCGTCTCTCGTTTGGAACGATGTCCTTTGGCGACCAGGCCGACGAAGCCGCAGCCGCCGACATGTACAAGGCGTGTCGAGACGTCGGAATCAACGTCTTTGATACCGCCGACATGTACAGCAAGGGGGTCTCGGAAGAGATTCTAGGACGCCTGATTGCCGGTCATCGCGAAGAAGTCGTGATCGCGAGCAAGGCGTATTTCCCTACCGGTACCGGTCCCAATGACCACGGGGCGTCGCGCGTCCACCTGACACGGGCCATCGAAAACTCCCTGAAGCGCTTGAATATTGAGCGAATCGATATTCAGTACGTCCACCGCTTCGACGATAAAACTCCGCTGGAAGAAACCTTCAGGACTCTGGATGACCTCGTTCGCGCCGGTAAAATCTCGTATATCGGCCTCAGTAATTTCTCGGCGTGGCAGGCTCAAAAGGCGCTGGATCTTTGCGAACACCAAGGCTGGACCAAGCCGATCGTGATTCAACCTATGTATAATTTGGTGAAACGTCAGGTCGAAGTCGAGATTCTTCCGATGGCCAAGTCCGAAGGGCTGGGCGTGATGCCTTATAGTCCGCTGGGTGGTGGACTTCTGACCGGAAAGTACACGGCCACCAACCGCCCGGACGCTGGCCGGCTGGTCGACAACAAGATGTACGCTCTGCGCTACAGCGGAGGCGACAACTACGAGGTCGCCGCGAATTTCACCTCGTATGCCGAAAAGATTGGCGTAAACCCCGTTGCACTGGCTGTACGCTGGGTCGCGGAGCACCCGGCTGTAACCTCGACCTTACTTGGCGCACGCAACACCAAACAACTTGCTCCAGCTCTAACTGCTTTGGACCTAGAGCTACCTGAGGGCTGGTACGACGAGGTCGCTGCTCTTTCGCCTGCACCACCAAGCGCCACCGACCGCAGCGAAGAAGGATCCAGCCTGCAATTCGTGCGTTGAAATCACTTTGCGGCAACCGGCCGTTACGACTAGTCTGGCGCCATGTGTGGCCCTGAACTCAAGGAGTACCTTATGAAGCACACCATCAAACATGACCTCGATATGGAACTCGCCAAAAAAGCCTGCGTCAAAGCGTTTGAGGCCTATGCCGAGAAATTCGCAAAATACAGCCCAACGGCCGACTGGAAGTCCGACACCCAGGCCGACATCGGCTTCGACGCCAAGGGCGTAAAGCTTGGCGGAACCGTGGGACTACGCCCCAATGAAATCGACGTCGAAATGAACGTCCCCTTCCTGTTTCGCCCCTTCCAGTCGAAAGCCATTGACCTGGTCGAAGGTGAGATTCGAAAATGGGTCGACAAAGCCAAAAACGGCGAGCTCGACTAAGCTGAGCCCACAAAAAAAGCATGCAAACAGAAACCGGAAAATGCCCAGGATGCGATCGTGAGGGCCTCACAGGCCAGAGTTGCGACGAAAAGGCATGCGCAAAACGCGGTTACCGGTTCATCCCCAAAATCTATTGGGAGCGTGCCCACGCTAACGGTCATCCCGACCCGCTGATCGGCGAGTTGATCGGGGACTTTTTGGTCGTCGATATCGTCGGCAGTGGTGGCTTTGGCCGAGTCTTTCTTGCCTTACAAAGCCCAATATTCAGGCTCCGTGGGGCTCTCAAAGTTCTTGAATTCCCGACCGATAACGTGATGCTTGCGCAGGCGCTTCTGGAAAAATTCCAGGGCGAAGCCGAGGCCCTGGCCGACCTTTCGCACCCCAATATCGTGCGATTGATGAAATATGGGATCCATAACAAGCGCCCATATTTGGTGATGGAGTTGGTCGATGACGCAGAAACGCTGCGCCAAGAAATCTACGATCGCGCGATTCGGCATAAGGGGTTTTCCCACCCTCAAGTCAAAATAATCCTGCAGCAATTGCTGCACGGACTGCAGGCGGCGCACGCCCGCAACATCATTCATCGGGACATCAAACCCGAAAACGTGATGTTGCAGCGGGTGGCCGGCAATCCCCTGCATGTCCGAATTCTGGATTTTGGGACCGCTAAATTCGTTGAAAACCGCGCTGACACGAAGTGGCCGCTTGGCTCTCCAAGCTACATGGCACCGGAACAAGTTCGGCTAAAAAACATCGGACCGTGGTCGGACCTCTACGCCGTTGGCGTCATGTGTTTCGAATTACTTACAGGAAAACGACCATTTCCCGGCGCGACCGAAAACGAAATTGTTGCCAGAAAATTGGACGAGAGTTTTGACCCTTTTGTTTCGATTTCTAATTTTAATTTCCCGGCAGAAGTCATCGACTTCCTCAAGAAATCAATCGCACGAGAAATTCCAGATCGCTTTCAGGATGCCGGCGAATTCTTAGAAGCGATGGACGTGGCTTTCGCCCACCTTGCGGAAAATCCAGGCCTAAATGGCCATTCCGGTGCAGAGCTCACGGCACTCATCGACAGCCGCGACATTTTATCTTCCGAAGTCTTCGAAGCTGAAACCCGCGCGCATGATTCGACGCCACCAGCCTTGCCGGCGCAGAGCGCCGAAAACACCAAAGAAAAGAAGTCCCTTCTGGTCCCGGCTCTCTTGGGCTTAGGTGCACTTGGTTCGATAGGGCTGGGAGCGTTCTGGGCATCTCAACAAGACGCCCCAGAAGCTCCGCCGGAACTCGCGGTCATCATGGTACCGACGGTCGACGCTGGAATCCCGGTCGTCGACTTAGGGATCGATGCGCGGCATCTCACACAGAACGATGCCCAGAACGACAGTGGAATGATCTTTCTGGCAGATGCCGGCGACGCGGGCGCGGGTGATGCTGGGGACGCCGGCGAAGAAATTTTTGCGCCGACCCTTGGGGTCGCGCTCGGCAAATACCATACGTGTGTGATGACTCTGGGCCAGGTTCGCTGCTGGGGCGCCAATTTTGACGGCGAATTAGGACTTGGAAATCGCACCTCTTTTGGCGACAAAAAGCCGGCCTTCACGGCGCCATTCGTAGACCTTGGATTCGAAGCGAAATCGGTCTCGGCGGCCGGCGACCGTAACGCGTCGTTCACCTGTGTGATTTCGACCGAAGGCGACCTAAAATGTTTTGGTTCCAATATGTTCGGGCAATTGGGATTGGGACACACCAACAAAGTCACCGACACGCCGGTCAACCAGCCCGCCGTATCTTTGGGTGGACCGGTTCAACAAATTGCCACCGCGGCCTCCCAGTTCGCATCGCATGCTTGCGCCCTGCTGGAAGACTCGACAGTCCGATGTTGGGGCAATAATCGATACGG
>CAYMYJ010000110.1:0-4660 GCA_964394615.1 uncultured Bradymonadales bacterium
CGAAAACCGAAAACCGAAAACCGAAAACCGAAAACCGAAAACCGAAAACCGAAAAACGAAAACCGAAAACCGAAAACCGAAAACGGCGCAGCGCGCAGCGCTTGTCGCGATCAAACGCGCAGAGTAAGGTACTGCCTATGATTCGGCGAATCGCCGTACTGGCGTTACTGGTTTTGGGGGCATGCGATAAATCCGACGGGCTCCCACCGACGGTCTCGATCAATGCGGCCGACGTCGACGGCGGTTCTGCAGCCACGGCTTCAGGCAGCAAACGCCACCACTTAGAATGGCCCGGCGATTTTGCGCTCTGGAAAGGCGCCCCCATAAAGAACGGCGCCGCCCTTCCGCCATGCCCCTCGGCTTGGTTCGAAAAACGCCTCGATGATGAATACACTGTCTGGAAATGCTCGAATTATCCTGACCCAAAATTGGGCGAGAGCGAGCTCGTTGTGCATTCGATTCACGGCAAAATCTTCACCGTGACGGCCACCATGGCGTGCACGGACCCGAATGCATGCGCCGAAGAACGCGCCAAAATCCTTGAGATCAACAAGGATCGTAACGTCCCAATCCCCGCAAAACATGCCAAAGTCATCGCCAATATTTGGAACCTGAAAACCTATTTTGTGGCGCTTTCAGCGGTCGATCTTGGGTTTTCGATGAGATATTTCGACTCCATGGACGACCTCAGTGTTCATGAACGGCTGGTGGATCAGCAAAACGACCCTCCACGACTCGATAAATTCTACACCCTGGGCCAACAGCGTTACCGGGTGAAGTCTATTGCACCTACCGACTCCGTCGGACGCGGCAAAGACCGGTGGTCGGCCAAACAAGATTCCGTCTTTGTGGTCGTCTCGTATGTCGTCGAAAACCGATCACACGCCGTCCTGCAGGACGATCCCGCCGATGCCGTGCTGGTGGCGAAAAACAAGATTTATTCACCTGATGTGAAGGCCGAGGGCCACTACCTCCGGGCAGACAAAACAGGCCTATTTATTACTCCGTTGGACTATAAATCCCAAAAACCCCGATTCCATGTTTTTGAGGTCAAACGTCAGGATATGGCACGCTCGGCACTCCTTGTGGTATCTCAAGGCGACCAGAAACTGGTTTATCAGATTAACTAATTAGGGGACCGGTTTGATCCACCTTTGGTACTCAAATCATCTTGAGAAGTTGGTCGTCGCCTTGGCTGACGCCATCCATTCGGAACGTACGGATCCGCTCACGCCCATCACAATTGTGGTGCCTAACCGCAATATCGCGACGTTTCTGAAGTTCGAGCTCGCCCGCCTCCACGGCATCGCGGCGAACCTGGACACGATTTTCGTGAATCAGTTTTTTGAAAACCTAAGGCCGGAGGGCTCCGAGGTCTTGCGGCGAGAAATCCTGCGCAGCCTGCTGATCGAGCGCATCGAGACCATTTGTGCCGCCGATCCCATCGCGCGACCAGAAGACGAGGAAATCCGCTCCTACCTTAGCGCAAGCCTTGACGAGGACGACCACGATCGGCGGCTTTTTCAGCTCGCCGATCGGCTCGCCAAACTCTTTGAAGAGTACGAGTTGTCCCGGCCAGCGATGATTCGCCATTGGCCAGCGGGCACGATCTTGGACCGCGAACCCTATTCATCGACCGAACGGTGGCAGCGCTTATTGTGGTTGGATATTTTTGGGCCCGAAGGTTGGGCCGCAGAACACAATAAAGACGCCCCAAAAACCACGATGCGATTCGGTGAGGTGTTGCGCGGCATCGTGGATAGACGGCCCGTCCTTGAGGGTCCCGTCCACATTTTTGGGTTGTCGTATCTTTCACGGCTCTATTACGACGCCATCGGCACTTTGGGAGACACCTCCGAGGTGTTCATTTACGCGCTGAATCCGTGCATGGAGTATTGGGAGGATGTGCCCAATGGCTGGGCCGTTTCCCGTAAGAATCGCTTCAAAAAACGCCGTGAAGAACAGGCGGCTTTGAACCTATTGACCGTCGACGACGCGCTCTTCGAAGACGAGGAAGACCCGCCCCCACTCAAGCTTTGGGGACGACCGGGGCGCGATAATATCCGCATGCTTAACCTGCTGACAGACTGCGATTTCGAAACTGATTTTGCAGATCCCTTGTTGGATGCCGACACCCTGCTGCATCGAATTCAGCACGATGTGCTGGTGCGCGCTCCGATGAAAGAGCCCGCCTATACATACTCTGACGACACTCTGGTGATTCTTCAGTGTCCGACGGTTCAGCGTGAAATCGAGATCGTTGCCAGCGAAATCTGGGAGTTGATTCGACGAGCCAACGAGGCCGGCGAGTCGCTCAGGTTCAATGATATCGCCGTGATCGTGAATCAATCAGAACGAGAAGCCTACCAGTCGCGCATTCGATCTGTGTTCAAAGACACCTACGATATCCCCCATAATATTGTGGACATTACGGCGCGTGCAAACCGGCGTTACCTCGAGGCCGTGGGCCTTCTGCTTGGCATTCCGTTCTCACGATTTACCCGCGCAGAAATGCTGCGGTTGATGACCCACCCAAACGTGCTCGCCGGGCACCCCGACGTCGACCCGGAGACGTGGATTCGTTGGGTGGACCAGCTCAATATTTTTCATGGGGCCGACCACAGCGACCACACCGAAACCTATATCGACAAAGACCTCTACAATTGGGACCAAGGCCTGAAACGACTGGTGCTCGGCGCATTCATGAGCACCGAAGCAGACCAGAGCGTGATGATCGGCGCAGACCACTATGTGCCGCATGAACACGGCGCCACCGATGTGGCCGTATCCGCTCGATTTGTGCGCCTCGCCCGGGACTTGATCGGGACTTCGCGTGAGTTTCGACAGAGGAAAAATTCGCTCGTCGAATGGTACGACGCCGTGATCGCCCTGATTCAGAAACATCTGGTGCCGGCCAACGATGAAGACGAACGCGACCATGTTCGTGTGATGGAACAACTGAATGACCTGCGAAACCGCGAGGAAAGCTCGAATCAGGTGCGTTACCGCGTCGCCTACGAAGCTTTAGAGACCGCGATTTCGAGCCTTGAGATTTCACGTGGACATTATCTAGCTGACGGTGTGGTCGTTTCTTCGTTTGTCCCGATGCGGCCGATCCCATTTAAGGTGGTCTTCATCACCGGCCTTGGGGAGCGCCAGTTTCCGCGCTCGGACACTCAATCACCGCTCGACTTGCGCTGGGCGCGTCCAGAACGTTGGGACAACTTTTCGGTGCGTCGGCAAGACGAATACATGTTCCTCGAGACCCTGCAGTCGACGCGCGAACGCCTGTATTTGTCCTACGTGGCGCGCGACTCTCGTACCGGCGAAGAGCTTTTGCCCTCGTCATTGGTACGTGAACTTGAGTTCATGTTGCGGCGACACTACCTGTCGAAGGACGACGTCGAGGCCATCAAACGTCGGCATCCGCTGCGTCGTTTCGATCCTCGGTATTTTCCCGAAATGTTTGGGCAGGACGGTGAAAATAAGACCATCGGAAGAAGCGTGCATCCTGAGGCCCTGCGCGAGGCAGAGGCGCTTTCGCACAAGGAGGAATGGAAGAAACAAAACTTCGCCTCACCGCGCCACGATGACCTGAACGGCCTTGATCCAAAGACTTTTGCCCTGTTTCGAACCCTGCTCGGTTTGCCGACCTTGCCCGAGCGAAAAGAAGACGATGACGAACGCGTGAGCGTGTCGTTTTATATGTTGAGGCGATTCCTGGAAAACCCGCTGCAGGGCGCAGCAGAATTCTATTTGCGGCTTCGGCGCGATGATGAACGAGACGTTTTCGAGATCGAGGACGAGGCGTTCAAAACCCCATGGAGTCTGCGCCGCAACATGTTGCAAGAGATCTTTTTGTCGACCTGGCAGTCCAAAGAAACGTCTGACACCCGCGCGCTTCGTCTGGAGGCGTACGCGACACGCGCTGGCCGCGAGGAATTGTTGGGCCGCGCGCCCACCGGGCTTTTTGGAGACGCCGAACGTCGTACACATCACGCCTTGATGGACCGATGGCAGTTGGCTCTGGAGAACTCAGCGTTCTGGAAGTTGCGCGATCTGGAAATCCACCATTTTGGACAAGCTGACGCCCAACCTCTACCGGGTGTTCTTCATCGACCACTGCGACTGGGCATTCCACTTGGCATCGACACCACGCGTGAAGTCGACGTTACGGGCCGTACACCCGCAATCCAGCTCAAGGATCGCACCGTTGTGGTGTTGAGCACGATTCAACCCCGACAACCTTCGGAGCGAGACGAGGTCGACTTTTTCGAGGGCTTTATCGCTTGGATGGTCATGTTGGCCGCCGGCGTAGCCGAAGTCGGCGCCTGGCGAGTGTTGGTGGTGCGCGAGCGCAGCCACGGAAACCAAGTGGATATGCGTGATTTTGGCCCGGTCACCCCCGACGCCGCCAGGAATTGGCTCATCGATCTGCTGGCCGAGATGCTCGCCGGGGTTCACGACTACCGGATGCCCGCAGAAGCCGTGTTCCTTAACGTCTTCAAGCGAATGCCCTTTGATCGTGCGCTCGAAAAGGTGAGTTATCGACGAGGAAACCCAGGCCCGGTGCGTGACGAAGACAGGTTCGATGCCCCACAAAACCTCGACGACCTGATCGATCGACGCTTCGACTTGTACTTTTCAACGGTCCGACGGG
>CAYMYJ010000111.1:0-4584 GCA_964394615.1 uncultured Bradymonadales bacterium
CAGCTATCCCCCACCCCGTTTAGGTGCGCGCGTTTGCCCTCAGCTGCGCCAGTGCGATTTGATTTTGTTCTGAGTTTTTGTGCTAGGCCAAGACTTCTGTTTTAGCTGGGTCAGTTTTTGCTTTGGCACCGGCTACGCTTCCCGCCCACCGCACACGCGCAGGTCATAGAGGCCCGTATTTTGAGTTGCTGGGTGTTTGGTGGTTTTACTCAGAGCTTGGTTTCTTTACGAGGGTGGAAATCCAAAATGGGGCCTCTACGACCTCGTTTCAGTTCTCCATTTTAGTTTTCTAAACTTAGAGAACTAAAAATTAGTCATTAACAGTAAATACGTTCTAGAGTTAACTCTCTCCTTGTCGATTTTTTGATTTTCAATACATTTTCTCCGAAAATTAAGTTTATTGAAAACAAGTTTTTTTCAATTTTATCAATTCTTTGATTTAAAAATAGAGCTAATAATTCTTTTTCAATCAGATAGTTTTCTTCAGCCATAGCTAATAATTGTTTTTCAAAATCTCGGATATCTATGATTTGTGTTAAGCCGATACATAGTGAGTTGTCTGAACAGCTATAGACCCATAAGTAATTCTCCTGATTAAAAACTAAGCAAATTCTTTGGGTACAATCTGTTTTCAATGGAGATGAACAAAATGCAGCCGTTAGTATTTTGCCTTTTAAGTGCTTTATCAAAACAATACTATTCAAATTCACTCTTTAGTACCATACTTTTTTCATGAAGTCTTTTACCTTAGGTTCGAACGGTAAATCGGGATCAATCTCGAACTCAAAGGGATCAACAAAATTCATTACTAAGCCAAATGTGTCATTTTCATTATTGACAAAGCAAGGTGAAAGCCTGACAAAGTGTGTTAACTTTGACCCTATGAGTTTGTTAGCTGCATTTTCTTGGGTTATATTTAAGCCAAGAGTTTTATTATTTGGCTTGATACACTCTGTTAGCCCATAGAGAATACTTTCGGAATCATTGATTCTGTTATCATAGGAATAAAAAATTTCACGCGATAAGCATAAAGTGGCTTCTTCTTGTTCTTGCTGCTCAAAATGGATTAGAAGAAGACTATGTTTTTCTTGTAGCTTATATTCTATTGCTACTAACCTTTTTCCTTCTAATAAAGAAAGCAAATCCTCTTCATAAATCATTGAATTTGCAAACTTCTTAACACACTAGGTTGTAAATAATAATAAGCAGGTGAATAAGCTTTATCTAGTATTAAGGCCGCTAATCCACCGGTTTCTCTAATAGGTGGATAAGCATTACGTATTGCATGTCCTCTTACATTAACAAGAACTCGCTGCCCGTTTCTAACTCCAGCTATGCTATAGCTGTTACCATTTCGAATGCAAACGTCTCTAGTTAAACGATTTTTAGTCGGTATCATGTGTTCTAGAAAACCAATAGATCTTACGTTTTCTAATATTTGAGGATTTGTCCAGCTTTCTGGAAATAGATCCGCTTTTCCCTCAGGCCTAACAATTGGATTATTCCTTTTTCCTATTTGGTAATTGAAATATTCTATTGGTGTTAAGGCTCTGCCTATTTGAGCATCTCTAAGACCTACTCTTAATAACTCCTGCGAATTAGGAGGATTGTTTCTGTAGTTAGAGATGAAGCTTCTTAAATCATTATAAGGGCCGCTATCACTCCGCGTGGGCCAGTGAGTTGAGTGTCTACGTATAATATGATCTTGATCTGCAATTGTTGGTGGACTAGAATTGGTCTTAAAAAAATCTGTACAAGTAGCCTTTATTTCATGAGTATCAATAACCGTTGCATTTACTTTGTTTCTACCATAATAGTAACCGTCTGAGAACATGCCTGAGCGGTTGTTGAATCCATTCCATTCAAAAGTATAAATTAATTTTTTAGCAGGCACACTATAAAAAGGGGGGACAATTTCACTACCAAAATTTTTTATTGGTATGGATCCGCCCAAAGCATTGACTACTTGAAAAGCAACTTTTTGACCTGCCGGATTGTTGTGTATGTGAGTGTATACAAACATTGCTTTATGTTTATCCAAAGGTCCACCTGGGACAAATTCATCAGTAGGTAGAGGCTTCAGAGCATTTATTTCTGCAATAACCTTAGTTATTTTTTTTTCTAAGTTATCCTGAGTGCTTTGAGTTTTAAAGCTATTATTAGAGTTCTGCTCATCATTGTTAGAACATAAGTTAATAGTTGCTGTTATATTTTTTTCTGTAAGACTATGTTTTAGTTTGTCTATTAGAGCTAAATATTCGGGTGATGAACACGGATTGCCACCCCCTGGCGTAGGTGTTGGTACTGGTGGTGGTGGACAGTTTTCACAATTGCCTTTGCCTTTTCCGTTACCCCCTTTGTTCCCGTTTTCATCACCATTGCTTCCATTATTGCCATTGCCGTTACCGTTTCCTGGTTTGGGCGTGGGGCCAGTGGTAGGGGTTGGGCCTGGTGTTGGCGTTACGGTGGGTCCCGGTGTTGGCGTTACAGTTGGCTCCGCTGTGGGAGTTGGCGTAGGCGTTGGTGTGGGTAGACCAATAGTGGGCGTAGGGGTTGGTGTTGGTTCTATATCCTTGGATTCAACGGTTACTTGGTCGCTTGCCATCACATCGTCGAAGTCGACGTAAGCGACTTGAATGCCGTAGATGCCATCAATCAAATCCGTCCCTTCAAGGGAAATGGTCTGAGTGTCTGTTTTAGGCTCTTCTTCACGACTATTCCCATCGGGGTCTGTGATGACCATTTTCCACGGAAGACTCTTATCACTGGGGATAACAGTTATTTTAGCGCTGTTTTTTTCGGGATCGGGGTTGCGTGGGTTGATGTAGGAGGGAGCAATCTCCAGGCTAATATCGGGTTGAATGCGAACCTTTTCCAAGGCAAGGTATTCAGGGTAGGCATTGTAATAGGCCTTTAGGAAATAGTCTCCTGCGGGTAGCGTGCCCGCAAGGGAGTACTCACCTTCACTAAGTCCTACATCGGGATAGCTTTGACTGTATTCTTTGGGTCCGGTGATATTGAGGGTCCATGCAAAATCGTTGTTTTCTGGAGTCACTGTGATTTCAGAGGTTTCTTCACTTGTAACCAGGGTTGGCGAAGCATCAAGGTCAATCGTTGGCGCACAGGGAGCCGTGTATATATCTGCAGTTCCGCTAACATTGTTAGCTGTCCCATAATTTGTGAAGAAAGGAGTATAGTAATACACCTGATAACGGTAATAAATACTTTGAGCGTTAATAGTCGCGGTAATTTTATCTTCTGTGACACTGATAGTGACAACGCCGTCTTCAAGATTTGAACTTCCTGCAGGCCAATTAATTGCGCCCGAAATAAAGTTGGTCGCATAAGTTTTGCCAACCTCCAGTCGGCTTGGAATAGTAACCGTCGCACTGACATTGGCTGCTGGTCCACCCGTGTAATAGCGCCAGTTGAAGCTGATTGTTGATGTAACGCCGTCATAATAGAGCCTACCGACGTCCAATAGGTTTGGTCCATACGTACTTGGTCCCTGATATACATAGAGGCCGTTGTCATTTTCGCGATAGACGGTGCCTACGATTTCGCCTGAAGCGGTCCCAGTAGCCACAGGGCCTACATAACAGTTTCCGGGATTGCTGGCAGCTTGAATGGAGAAATCGCCAGGTTTCTTGAAATTTATAGACCTTTTTATTTCAGGGTGTGTTTTTCGATACTGCTCCATGGCGCTGGTTTTAGATATAGCCTGGAGTTTATGGTCTTTGAGTAGAGTAATGGAAGAAGATTTGGGAGAGGCTTCATTCGGGTTTTGGGCCGCGTTGACGTCATAAGCTGAATTGGGATCTGCTGGGAGTACTTTGACAGAGTTGTTCACCGGGGGTGCACTACAGGATGCCAGAAAACAGATAATCAACAACCAGGTACAAAAAGCAGAACCAAACAGACGATGACTCACATTATGCTCCTTTAAAGCAATCCTATTTTATTCAACAAAACGGATTCACTCAACCAAAAATGAACCCAATCAACGAACGGAGCCAATGTGTGTCTTACATGTCTGTTTGCTTTTTCAGCATACTAAAAAATAATTGAGGTGTTTTATAAGAATTGTTAACTTTGATGTGACTGCGAGACGACTTTTTAGAATAAGGTTAGTGCTCGTTGGTGATACTGGGCTTCTGATTTTGCTGAGGCTAAAGTCTGTTCCAGCTTGTATAATCAGAGCATGAGTCCAGCCAAGAAAACAAAACCAAAAGCCAAAGCAAAGTCTGCAAAGTCTAAAACTGAGCCATTATCTGACGCCGCTCAACTAGAACAAGTCGTATTTGATTCTTTAGAGTCTGAAGCTGAGCCGGTTCAGGGTTTGCCGCTTGAATGGGGTCTCAAGCCAGTGATCGAGGTGCGTTATGCTCGCCGCTATTATCCTGAAAATACCGCTGCGCCTTATCGCATGCGGGACGACTTAAAGGTCACGGTCAAAGAAGTGGTCAAATACATGGCCCATTGCCTGGAGCAAAAGGTCCAGCCCGAAGACGTCAGCGAAGTGCAGCGATTGCAGTTTCTGGCCCGTAAACATGAGTTTTGGCTAGACGAGAATATCCCTGAATA
>CAYMYJ010000112.1:0-4552 GCA_964394615.1 uncultured Bradymonadales bacterium
AAAACACGTTTCGAGCCGTCAACATCGCGTTGGTCAACGAGATGTTGTTGATGTGTGACCGAATGGGCATCGACATGTGGGATGTGATCCACGCGGCCAGCACCAAACCGTTTGGGTACATGCCGTTTTATCCAGGGCCTGGCATTGGCGGGCACTGCATCCCGCTCGATCCGACCTATTTGTCTTGGAAAGCCAAGTCGTACGGCTTCTACAACCGCTTCATTGAGCTCGCGACCGATATCAACGGTAATATGCCACGCTTTGTGGTTCAGAAGCTCTCAAAGCTTATGAACGATCAAGGCAAAGCCCTCAAGGGTTCTCGTATTCTGCTTTTGGGTATGGCCTACAAACCCAATATCAATGACCTTCGGGAATCTCCAGGCCTCGATATTTGGCAACTTCTGGATCAGGAGTGGGGCGCAGACGTGGTTTATCACGACCCCTATATTCAGCATCTTCACGAATTCGATGCGGATTCCATCGAACTGACCAATGAAGAGCTAAATCAAGCGGATGCCGTCGTCATCGTGACCAACCACAAAGATTTCGATTACAAGCAGGTCTGCCAACATGCCAAGCTCATCTTGGATGCACGCCATGCGATCAAAGAGGACCACGATAACGTGACACGCCTTTGAAGCAGTCTTAAGGGGCGGCGAACAGATCGCCAAAACGGGGGGCATCTTGGTCCTTGCCACTTACTCGGTAATCAAAGTCCGACTGCCAAGCGATGTTGAGCTCTGGATCGTTCCAAAAGAGGCTTTTTTCGGCGGATTGGTTGTAAAAACCTGTCGTGCGATAAAGTAGGTGAGTGTGGTCTTTCAGGGCCAACATCCCATGCGCAAAACCAACGGGAATCCAGAGCATATGACCGTTCTTCGCACTCAGTTCGAAACTCGCCCATTTGCCAAAGGTTGGGGATTCAGGACGGATATCGAGAGCAACGTCTTGAACAGCCCCTCGCGCTACCCGGACCAATTTACCCTGTCCATGAGGTGCCTCTTGCCAGTGGAGTCCTCTAACTACACCTTTGAATGACATGGACTGATTATCTTGGACAAATGCGCCGGAGGCTGGAAGACCTAAGTCAATAAGACCGTTATCGAAATCACGCCTATTGAATGTCTCCATGAACCAGCCACGATCATCCTCAAAAATGCGAGGTTCGATTCGAACCAGTCCGGGAAGTTCAGTGGCGAAGAATTTCATGTGATTAGCCTCTTAACTCGCCAACTTATTCTTAGCGGAATCTGAATCTGGGCGCTCTTCGTAGTTGTAGCGGTAGTGGTAATAAGAATATCCGTATCCGGCTGCGTTACGCTTCACATCATTCAAAATGCAACCCATCAGTGGTGCCCCGATAGCCTCTAGTTGGTCAACCGAACGACGAAGCAGCTCACGACGTGTTTGGCCAAATTTTAATATGATCAAAACCCCATCCACTGAGCGACTCAAAATCATCGCATCTGCCACAGCGCCTACCGGTGGAGAGTCGAGCAAAATCCGGTCAAACTGAGTCCGAAGGCTCTGCAAAAGCTCTGCAAATGCTTTTGTATGTAATAGTTCACTGGGGTTGGGCGGAATATGACCGGCCGACAACGCAAAAAGATTTTCCACGTCCGTGGATTGAATGGCATCAGCAAGCTGAGCAGACCCAGACACCACATCAGATACCCCTGCTGAATTCAAAATACCCATCGCCTTATGAACTCTTGGACGACGCAAATCACAATCGATGATGAGGGTTTTTAAACCCGATTGTGCCATGGCGATCGCCATATTCGATGAAAGGAGGGTCTTACCCTCGCCGGGGCCAGGACTGGTCACAAGAAGCATTCTTGGAGGATTGTCCGGGGAGATAAACATCAGGTTTGTTCGTAGGGTTTTAATACCCTCGGCAAATGACGACTTAGGGGCCAGATGAGTCATCATATCCAAAGTTGGAGCCCCTTCGGTGGCAAGGCCAGTGACAGCCTGAAGATCCAATTCCGGCAACGACCCTAATAATGGAATTCGAGTGTTCCGCAAAACATCTTCTTCACTCTTAATTGTGTTATCGAGAGCTCCGATCAAAAAAATGATTGCCCCACCAATCGTTAAACCAATGCCTAATGCGATCAGTAAATTCAGTGGCAATTTGGGTGAAAACGGCGCCCGGGGAAGCTCGGCTGCCTCTAGGATTTGAACAGTGTTCGAGTCCAACATGGAATTGATATCGAGTTCTTTAGAACGCTCAAGCACTGTGCGATAAAGTTGCTGTAAACTCTCAGTTCGATCTTTCATTTGGCTGTATTCCAGCCCAACATCGTTCAAGTTAAAGGCTTCTGCTTTCAATTCATCAAGACGTGCTTGATGAGTCGCTTTTTGCCGTTGAAGCATTTGAACCCGGTTTCCAACCACGCCCAAAGATCGCTGGATCTCGTCATCGATTTCGGTTTCAAGTAACGCTAGCTTAGCGGTTACGGATTTCACACTTTCATGTTTGGGTCCAAAAACCGATGAAAGCTCAATGAGTTGTATTTTCTGATCACGTCTCATGTTGAGCATCGCAAGGAGATCATCGCTTCCGTCGCTTCTAGCAAATCGAGCTGCCTGTGTTTCAGACACACCCGCTTGTTGCATTTTTTGCAGCTGAATCGCCAGTGCCTCCTCCTGAGCCAGCTCATTTCTGACTTTGTTCAAGGATTCGTTGACCGACTCCATGTTCATCGCTGTGAGGTTTCGGCGGTCCTCAAATGAAACCGACAAGATATCGTTGTCTCGCTTAAATTGATTGAGTGCCGTTTGTGATGCCTCAAGGTCGCTGCGCATATTGCCGACATAATTGTCAAACCAAGAAATCAAATCCGCCAGTCCACCAGTTTGGATTTCCTTTGTGTAATCCACATAAGCTTCCGCAAAACCATCCACGACCATCTTAAGAAAGGCTGGGTTTTCGCCAGTGGACGAGATAACCACAACCCGACTTTCACGCTGCAGGTCAAATATGACCGATCCCTTGACACGACTAGACGCCATTTTCAGCCGAACTTCGTCAGAAATGGGCTTCCCCGAACTGTCTAGCACCGGAATATATTTGTCGCCCTCCAAAATTCCGATCTTTTTCACGACACGTTCCGTGAACCACCGCGAGGCCAAGACTTCTTTTTGGGTATTCCAAAAGGGTTCAAACCGCCATGCGATACCGGGGTCCACCATGTCAACACGTTCAATATTCTTCCCAAGAGCATTGCTCTTTTCGTTGAAGATAATTTTCGATTCCGTCCGATACAAAAATGGGCGCTGTTTCGTCCAAACATAGCCAGCAACGACACTCAGAAGTGACGTCAACAAGACAATCCAGTAGTACTTGCGCAATAGCTCCCAATAGAATGAGAGTAGAAGGAGCGGTGAAGGCTCCGAATCTTCGGACTGCGGCCTGTATTCGAATTTGGGTTCATCTATCATTCAACGCGCCCGGGTCGTTTGTTGGGTTCCAATCCAGTACCACTTGGAACAACGGCCGGAATCCTAGTTTTTGAAACCCTCTGAGTCAATGCGACGGTGAATGTGGCTGAACAACTGACAAAAGCGGATATGGCCGTGGATGGCCTAGTCGGACTGACCTGCATATCGGCTGTGCTGGCCGTCGGTGGGGTGCATAGGCCGGTGATCGCTGCAATATTTGGCCTGATGTCGATCGCCGCCATCGTGACGATTATTTCGAGCCATCGGTCCAAGGGTACGTTTCGGATCTCGGCTTTTGGGGCTGCGTTCATGATTCTTGCGTCTTGGAGCGCGCTTCAACTGATCCCCCTGCCCCTCGCCCTTTTGGAAATGCTCGCGCCTGCGACGGCGGCGATCCTGACGACGTCGGCAGCCTTGATCGGAGTCGACGTGGGCAGCCACTCGATTTCGATTCAACCCCAGGCCAGTGCTGAAGCAGCGTTGCGATTTGCCACGCTGGCGATGAGCGCGTTGACCATTGGCAACCTGCGCGACCGCACGCTGACATGGCGTATGTCCGTGGGGTCGGTGGTTATTGCGGCACTTCTAAGCTGGGCCGTGGGTTGGGGCCATCGGGTCTTTGGCGTTCAAGAGTATTACGGGTACTTCCAAGCGGCTCTCGCTCCAAGAATGACGACCTTTGTCAGCTCCAACCACGCGGCTTCTTTGTTTGGTCTGGCGAGCCTGGTGTTGCTCGCTCTGGCTTGGAAATTCGTTCAGGACGACAGGCGGCAGGAAGCTGTCGCTTTTGTGGTGTTGGGCGGGTTCTTGTTCATGGGGATGCTCGAAGCCAACAGCGCCGGTGTGCTGGGCGCGTACTTTCTGGCGATCCTGGCATTTTCGGCGCGCCAACTTCTGGACCGCTTCCAGAAACACTCTTCTAAGATTTTGAAGGGCACGGCAGCAATCGGAGGGCTCAGTGCCTTGATTGCGGCCTTTTACACACCGTTTCATCAATGGATTTTTCAGAGCTTTGGAACACGTGCGGAGCTCAACAGAGCGGCGCTTGAAGGTTCGTTGCATTCGTGGCTGGTGGGGTTTGGTGCGGGTGCGACCGAGACCGCCC
>CAYMYJ010000113.1:0-4545 GCA_964394615.1 uncultured Bradymonadales bacterium
CCGCCGGGCTCCGGCCCGGCATTGCGATTCTGTGGTTCACCGCTGACCGTCGCGGCGCATAAATTTCACTCGCAGATCGGCCTGTCGCAAAAATTGCGTTTGGTTTGTGGGTCGGTTTTTTACCACGTTCATTGAGTCATCGCTGTCCGGTGCGCCTTTGAGGGGACTGCCACGAATTTGATGATGGTTGGTCCGGCAGTTGCACAGTTCGTCACCCGCAACCCAACGTCCGAGGGAATCCCATGGTCCAGCCAAGTTATGTTATCCCGTTCGAAAAACTCACCATCAACGATATCGGCATCGTGGGCGGAAAGAACGCCTCGCTCGGTGAGATGACGCAGGCCCTTTCCACAAAAGGGGTCAGGATTCCGCCTGGTTTTGCGGTGACCGCCCAGGCTTATTTCGCGTTTTTGGACCATAATAATCTGGTTCCGTTGATCAAAGGGCTGCTCGCCGAGCGCGAGGCCGGAATGCCGCTGCACGAAATGGGTGCGGCCATCCGAACCGCGATTGTTGGCGGTTCCTTTCCGCAGATCTTGAGAGACCAGATCGAGGCGTCTTATACGGCGCTCTCGGCTCGACACAACGAAAAGGCCGTGGACGTGGCCGTGCGAAGTAGCGCGACGGCCGAGGACCTTCCCGACGCAAGTTTTGCGGGACAGCAAGAAAGCTATCTAAACGTGCAGGGCCTCGACGAGCTTTTCGACACCACACGTCGCTGTTTCGCGTCGTTATTTACCGACCGCGCGATCGTTTATCGCGAGATCAATGGCTACGACCATATGGACGTCGGCCTTTCGGTGGGTGTGCAGCTCATGGTGCGTTCCGATCGAGGCGGGTCGGGAGTCGCGTTTACCATCGATACCGAGAACGGTTTCCCAGGCGTGGTGGTGATCAATGCCGCATGGGGATTGGGCGAAAACGTGGTGAAGGGAATCGTGAACCCCGATGAGTTTCGGGTCTTCAAACCACTTCTTGATCGCGAGGAACTGCGTCCGATTTTGTCTCGGCGATTGGGCTCGAAGTTGATCAAGATGGTCTACGCAAGCGACGGCGAACGCACGGTCAATGTGGACACGACCGCCGCCGAGCGCGGGTGTTTTGTGCTCGACGACCCCAAAATTTTGGAGCTCGCTCGTTTCTGCAAAACCATCGAAGACCATTATAAGAGGCCCATGGATATCGAGTGGGCCTTCGATAGTGAAGACGGTGAAATTTACATTGTTCAGGCTCGCTCCGAGACGGTTCAATCTCGTGTGTTGGCGACCCAGGCGCTCAAGACGTACGAGGTCACATCGAGCGCAGAACCCATCGTTCGTGGCGTGTCCATTGGCAGCGCGGTGGCTGCAGCCAAAGTGCAAATCATGAAGTCGATGGACGAGGCCGATCGTTTTGTCGATGGAAGTATTCTGGTTGCGAGCATGACCGACCCCGACTGGGTGCCGCTTATGAAACGCTCGTCGGGTATCATCACCGACCATGGCGGCCGAACGAGTCACGCGGCGATCGTCAGCCGAGAGCTCGGCATTGCCGCGATCGTCGGGACCAACGATGCCACCACGGTGTTGAAGGAAGGGCAGGAAGTCACCATGACTCCGATGGGTCAGGATGGTGTGGTTTATGATGGGTTGCTTCCGATCATCGAACACGTCATCGAATTGGACGATATGCCTGAAACCAACACCCATGTGATGCTCAACATCGCAGACCCCGATGCCGCCTATCGTTGGTGGCGTCTGCCCGCCAAGGGCATTGGCCTGGCGCGCATCGAGTTCATCATCGATCACCTGATCAAAATTCATCCGATGGCGCTGCTGCACCTCGACGAAGTCAAAGACGCCAGCGTGCGTGCACAGATCGAAAAGATGACCTGTGACTACGGCTCCGACCGTGCCGAATATTTCATCGATCGGCTCGCTCAGGGCGTGGCGAATATTGCAGCATCGCAATATCCACATCCCGTAATTGTGCGACTGAGTGACTTCAAATCCAATGAATATGCGGGCTTGATTGGGGGCACGGATTTTGAGCCCTTGGAAGAAAATCCCATGATCGGATTCCGCGGAGCCTCGCGCTATTACCATCCAAGATATCGAGAAGCCTTTGCGCTTGAGGTTCAAGCTCTGCGCCGAGTTCGAGACGTGATCGGGATGGACAACGTGGTGGTCATGGTGCCCTTCTGTCGCACCTTGGAGGAAGCCGACCTTGTGCTCGCCGCAATGGCCGAAGACGGGCTGGAGCGTGGGAAAAACGGCCTGGAAGTCTTCGTGATGGCTGAGATTCCGAGCAATATTATCCTGGCCGAAGAGTTTGCAAAACGCTTCGATGGTTTCTCGATTGGAAGCAACGACTTGACGCAGTTGACCCTTGGTGTTGACCGGGATTCTGCGCAGCTTGCTGACCTTTTTGACGAAAGAAACGCTGCGGTTACAGAGTCGATTCGCGTCTTGATCGAACGTGCCCATAAATCCGACACCCATGTTGGGATTTGCGGCCAAGCGCCAAGTGATCATCCCGATTTTGCACGATTCTTGGTCCAGTGCGGGATCGACTCAATTTCGGTCAATCCCGACAGCGTCGTGGGCGTTTTACGCGAAGTCGCTGCCGCCGAGGCCGACAAGAAGTCGTGACCGATCCGTTTTCGGTTTGTTTGCGATTTCTGTGATTCTGCGCTTGGTGCGCAGGCCCTATGGCCTGCACGGGATTGGTCCGCAGGACCATGCGATTATTCAGACACATGCGAGCCATAGGGCTCGCGCACCCATCCCGGCTCACTGCTAACCGCTCACCAAATCTTGCCGTCTAATATTCGTTATGGTACTGATCATTTGTTCACGTGTTTGCGAGCAAGGTTGTATCATGGACGAGAATCTACGTATCAAAATCAGGGGTCTGGTCGACCGCACTCAACGCGTGATAGCCCGCGCAAACCCTGGCCCTTGGCAGGCATCGGACTCGGGCTTTGTCAGCGATGCGGACGGGTTTGTGGTGTGTCATCTGACGGCGCGGCGAGGTGCACAACGATGGGATTGGGAGCGAAATCCCAACACGCCGTTGATCGCCGAGGCGCGAGTTCTTCTGCCCGAAATGAGCGAGGTACTTGTCGAATTGACGCGACTTCTTGATGAGTTTGAGGCCGCCGAAAATCCCTCAGCCGCGAGTGATCTCTTCGATCGTCAACGAGCAACCTCGTAGGTCGGCTTCGGGAGCACGGCCTTCAAGCGTGAAGCTTCCGTCGGCATAACGAATGCCAAAATCCGAGGTCTGGATCGCAATCACGCTGTCGATATTGGCCAGGTCATACCAGCGGATAAGCCCACGCGCTTCGGGTTTGTCGATCACTTCAAGGGTGAGAGGATCGACGACTTCGACCCTCGTCCAAGGCGGCACCACAAAATGCGCCTCTTTCCACGAAACACCACGAACGAGGTTGTCGGTATAAGCCTGACTTGAGAGTTCGGTCATGCTGTATTCGCTAAGGAGATGGGTCTCGGGAATTCCCAGTCGCTCCCCAAAGAGCTCGTAGAGGTCTTCTTTGGTCACTTCGCGTGTTTTGCCCTTCAATCCACCGGTTTCGAGCACACGAGACCCAGCTGGGAGCTTCCATTTTAGATCGACCGTGTCGAAAAATTCGATGAACGCAAAGGCCGTCCCAAGCAGGAATACCGGGCCTTTTGCGTCGTCGAGCGCATCGACAATTCCGTCGAAATCAAACTCGAATTCCTGACTTTCGTGATCAAGCGCGATGAAAAAACCGCTCGTCATCGGCCGGCCGCATTTCTGCAATAAATCCCCCATCATGAAGCTCAATGAGCTCTCGGCCATATCACCAGGCGATGGGGTGAGGGCGAGCATCGTGAGGCGTGGTTCGGACTGGCAGAAGGTTCGGAACGGGCCTTCGATGGCCGCGCGATACACGTCCAACGATTTGAAGAAGTGTTTGCCGCGTTTGCCCTGAGTGGTTCCACTGGTTTGAAACACAGCCTCGTACTTGTCGGCCGTGGTCAGGTTCACAAATTTGAACGCGTCGGTCGGGACGGCGGGAATTTCACGCCACGACTTCACGTCTGCCGGCAGCACCCCACGTCCTTCGCAAAACTTACGGTACGCTTGGTTATGGGCGAATTGATGGGCAAAAACCTCGGTCGCAAAAGCGTCGAAATCGTTTTCCCATGAGGTGCTTGGGTCACGAATGGCCGCAGCCAACCGCGCAGTTAAATCAGTCATCCGAAGTACTGCATGGCAATGAGGACAAACCGATGACCTTTTCGCCTGGCTCCAGATCGAGCAAGCGGTCGCCTTTTGCCGGGCGACCCAAAAGGGCGAAATGGGTGGCGGGAACACGCCAGTAACGGCCATGGCTGGTGCTGACCATGAGGTCGCCCGAGGGATCACAGGGCACAACCGCTGCGACTTTGTCGGTGTCATCCAATTTGCAGGTCTGCATGCCCGACCCGCCGCGACCTTGTGCGCGATATTCCTCGAGCCAAACCCGTTTGCAGTAGCCAGAATCAGTGATCAGCGCGAATTGTTCGACATCGTCGG
>CAYMYJ010000114.1:0-4118 GCA_964394615.1 uncultured Bradymonadales bacterium
CCTAAACAGCCCGTCTATGATGCCGAGCACGTTTTCAAAGTCCTGACGATCGGGGAACTGATATGCGTAGTTGAGAAGAATTGCCTCTTTTATGTCAAATCCTTTGTTTACCATCTGAACTACCCTTATTATCTCCCTTGGGCTTATGGCATACTGATAGGTATAAAGTTTATTAAATGGGCTGAATTTAAACTCTTGTATCTTTTTGGGAATCTCGCCTTCGTAATCCTGGCGGAAGCCTTCATCAGTGATATATTTTATGTAGGTATGCAGAGTTACCAGCGATTCAACCTCTTCTTCGCTTAAGGCCTTGCTTGTGTCATAATAGCTGATTAGTTCCTGGTAACTCTTGCGGGACCACTGGTCTGTTATCCATATGTTCTTTGCCCACACTTGTAATTCTATCGGTAGTTTCTTCCTGGCCCCTGCCGCCTCAACTGGATTAAACGATACAAACGCTACAAAATCCTTGTTTGGTTTTATAATATGGCGGCCTATTTCTATTCCGTTGTGATATATACCTAAGTCAATCTCCTCCTGCCTTATTATCTGCATCAGGAAGGTTACGGCCTGTATGCTGTTTTTGCTTATGTTTGCCTCATCAAAACAGAATACACCGCCGCCTTCAACAAAATTTAAAAACTCGTTGATAAACCTGCCGTCTTGCTTGCTGCATGTCAACCTGTATCTGCCTGGAGCGGGCTGCTCCATATTTCCGAGAAAATCCCACAATTCCGACTCGCGGTGCATGCTCGCCTTTTTAAACTTAAGGCCTAACCTCTTTGCCATGTCCTCCGGCAAGGCGGTCTTGCCCACGCCCGGCGGGCCTTCAAGCAAAAACACCCTTCTTCCGCTGGATAGGCCGCTTAAAACAGCGCTGTATGCCTGCCTTATCTCTTCTACCTCAGCAAGATAGCTGAGCTCCTCTGCCTCTTCTATGGTATTATGGCGCGTTGGATAACTCGCTGTCTGACAGGCAAGCCGCACATTAGCGCCCTCCTCGTCAAAATTCAATTTAGCGTCAACGCCGCTTCTGGCCTTAAGCCCGCAGCCAATTGTCTGATATAATATCAAATCAAGATTTTCGTCCAAGACATCCTGGTTCTGCTCAATCCTTTCTATAAACTCATCCAAATCATACCTGCTTAAAAGGATGCCTCTTTTTTTCTGATCCTCGTAACTGTCAAATATTTTACGGAGTCTACCTAAAATTAGCAAAATCTTTTCATGGGCTATATTATTGAGCGTAAGCTGATTGCGCACATATGTCTCTATACCGCCCCAGCCCATATCTTGCGATAACCTTATGTTTACAAACCTTGACAATTCCGCAGGACTCATAGCAAGCCTATCTTGTTGTGTAGGGTTGGGGTTACAATATGTTATGCCGGCTATCCTTAAATTTTCAGGGAGCCGGCCATAGACCTCTTCCACACTGCCGCTGATACCCTGGGTAGTTAGTCTTTTTTGCAGGGACTGCCTTAAACCCTCCGGGATATCAATCACCCCATCCTGCAGAATGCGGTTAAAACCTACAGCAGCATCAGGGTTAAGGTGATGAAAGTTGTCTATGATTAAAATATGGTTTTGGTCCGGCTGTCTACGGCAGGCCTCTATTATCTTAAGCAATGCCCCGGGAAAAACGCCTATATTGCCGTCTAAGTCAACAGAGCCGGCCGAAATGAAGGAGTCATAATCGGTAAACTCATTTGCCGAGATATAGTATTTTTTGAAACCCTCTTCATCTATTATTGGCTGTAAAATCTCCATTGCGTCTCTGGCAGGGCCTGAATGAAGCAGAAGATGCCCCATCTTTTTCTGTAAAATAAGTCTGCACATCTCGTTAGGGTTGTATCCTTCTGTTGCTATCCTGTGAGCTGTTAAAATCTCAGCTGTCTGGCAGGCAGGTTTTTCTTCAATCCACATACCCAAAAATACGTCCCTCACTGCCCTATTAAAGGCGTTTTGGTCCTGGCCGTATTCTTCAAACAGTTTAATCACCCTGATTATGTCCCTCATAGTTAAAACCTGGTATCTGGAGGGTTCTTTTGTATAAAGGGCCTTCTGGATATCATAGTAAATCTCAGCAAGTCTATCCGCCAACTCCCTGTGTTCTTCGCCTGTATAAACCCCAAACAGCCGCCGCACAAGGGTCTTTAATTCCTTTTTTAACCCTTCTATGTATTCTGTATCCTGGTTTGTATAGTCATAGCCCATCCAAAAAACAGCTGTCCTGCTTTTTAACAAAGAAGGCAAAGGCCTTCTCGCCTCATAGTCAAAGGGGTTTACATCCGCAATAAACAGGTTATGGGGATTTATGGGGGAGCTTTCTATGTCGTCGTCAAAAGGCAGTTCAGCAAGATAATGCCTGCTGTATACCATAAATTCCGGGGTAAGCCAATATGATATTGTATGTCTGTATGAGGTGTTCAATTCGCTGAAGTTAATTATGGCTCCCCCGTCCCTTAACGCCCTAAGAAAGGCTGTATCCTTTACTGTAATAATGCCGCCTTTCTGGTCGGCAAATACGCCTCCTCTTAACTGTTCAACCTGGCTTCTTTTGTGTATAGTATAACTTAAGTTCTCCATACCCAGAAGCCTGCCTAAGACAAAACAAAATTCGGTCTTTCCCTCTCCGCTTAGGCCTTCAAGCACTGTAAAAAGGCTTGTATCCTCATTGTTAAACCGCGCCTGCCTTACAAACTGGCTTAAGAGCCTCTTGTCCTGTTCTCTTAAGACGTATCCATAAAGCCCAACGAGCATATCAAAGACGCCGCATCGTGGATTTTCTCCCAGGTATGCCGCTGCCTCTCTATGCAACTCTATCCTTACGCCATCTGCGACTAATTGGCCGTCTTCTATTTCTATACTGCTTCTTTTCCACGAACTCTCTACATCCCCAAAAATACCCTTAAATACCTCTTCAAACGCCGCCAGGTCTTGTCTGTGCCTGAGTCTTGGGGTAAAATACCTGTAAACCTCTTCGGCAATATGTCTTTCATCGTTGCTTCTTCCTTTTGTATAAGTAAGGACATTTACTAAATCCTGCAGAGTAAACATCAGGGATGAATCCTTGAATTTCAACTGATTTAAACCTAAATAGACAGCCGTAAGTTTTTCTGCGGCGGTGCTGGTTGCATTGTATCTATTAACTAAGAGGTTAGTTACATCCTCTTTGTCTAAGCCGCCTATGCGTATTTTTTGCAACCTGTTGGCAAACGCCTCGTCTTTCATCCGGCCGTCTTCAGCCATAGTAAAGATTATCTGAAGATTATCCGGGACGGTATAACCTTTTTTAAGCTCTGGGACAAAAAATCTCTTTTCCCAGAGCACAGGGTTTAAATCAACCCTCAGCTCTGCCGGACAGGACTCTACATTGTCTAAAACAAGACAAAACCTCTTTTGAGGGTTTTTTCTCGCCTTCTCAATCAGAAGGGGAATGACCCCTGGATGGGGTACGGCCTGGCCTTCTTCATCCGATATAACGCCTGCAAAGAGAACACCCCTGTCAGTTGAAGGCCCAAGCGCAAGCCTGTATACCGCGCTGGCTGTATCCTCTGAAATCTTCTCTAACGCCTCATCAAAGGCCTTAAAGTCCTTTGGCGATAATATGCAAAGGGCTGGATGGCCCAATTCCATCGCCCTTCTTAATGCCCAGTATGCCTTGCTGTAAGACGCAACGCCATAGAATTCGCCATCCTCTGCTTCGCCGGTGAAACTGCTACGCAAAAGCGCCTCTATTAAATCCTCCAGGCTTGCATATCCTGACATTTCCTCATCGGATAATGAAAGCCGCGCAAATAAATCAAAATGTCTGGCTATAGAATTTTTAAGGACCCCTTTAAACTCGTCAATCTCAGGCCCTGACATATCTAAATAAACCGCCAGGCAGCACAGTATAAACTTCCTTAATGCCCCTTTTGTCTCTATCCTTTGCTGCGCCACGGTTATATACTGCCCTACAAAATCACTGTTTAATTCCATAAGCTGCCGGAAACTTATAAGCCACAAAGGGTCATTCGGATGGCGGGTGTTTATATGTTGCCTCAGCCCGGCTTCTATATCAATGCTCAACGCAATGAGCCTGTCTATATCCTCATCGTTTAAATAGAAAAATT
>CAYMYJ010000115.1:0-3970 GCA_964394615.1 uncultured Bradymonadales bacterium
TTTCGGTTTTCGGTTTTCGGTTTTCGGTTTTCGGTTTTCGGTTTTCGGTTTTCAGTTTTCAGTTGTGATTGGTCCGCAGGCCCTATGGCCTGCATTGCGATTTGCGACTAACCGCTCACAGCAACCTGCTCACCGCTCACCGTTAGGACACTTTCGCCACGATTTCCTCGCTGACTTCCCACAGGTGTTTTGCCAGCACCATATCGTTCCCAAACTTCGACGACTTGGCGATATTGCAGTCCGCCAAATACTGCCCGGTGACTTTTGCCAACGAAGGGTTGGTTGCAGCCCATGTTTGGGTCGCCGCGCCCTGTGGAATCGTCTTCAACCCCAACGGACCAACGACGGCAAGGAACCCATCAACAATCGACGCCATGTTTCGGGCGAGGTTCGTGTGGATGACGCCTGGATGCACTGCGTTCGCGGTCTGTCCGGGTTTGAGGCGAGTGGCCAACTCGCGAGCAAAAAGCAGGTTGGAGAGTTTCGATTGGCCGTAAAATCGTCCAGAGCTGTAGCCTTTTGATCCGTCTAGATTCTGAAAATCGATGCCCCCCTTTGCTGTAAATTTATGGCCTTCGCTCGACAACATCACCACGCGTCCATCATCGGTCAGTCGGTCGAGAAGTCCCGTCACCAGAATGAAGTGCCCGATATGATTGGTCATGAACTGAAGCTCATAGCCATGGCTCAGATTCAGCTTGGGCAGCGCCATGATGCCAGCATTGCAGATGATGCCGTCCAAGGTCTCGTCCTGCAGCGACGCCACGGCCGCAGCCACGGACTTGGGCTCACTCAACTCACAGGCCACCGCGCGGAAATTCTTGGTGAACGGCGACATCGCGTCTTCAGCCTTTTTGACCGTTCTGGCAGCAGCCACCAACCGAGCACCACGAAGGGCGAGCACTCGAGCGGTCTCCAGACCGATTCCGGAGTTGCAGCCGGTGATAAGAAAGGTTTTCCCGCTGAGGTCCAGACCGGCAGTCACGTCTTCGGCTGTTGAGCCATAGCCATAACCGCTTTTTCCAGTGCCTTTGAGTTTCGATAATAACGACATATTTGGTTTCTCCTGAGATTTCTGGACGTTCGATGCATCCTATAGCCATCGGTCACAAATCGACTGCGGATTCTTGGGCGGGGGGCAGCTAGCGGCGAGCAGTTTGGCGCGGACGTCGTCAATATGCGTCTCACGGCTCACCGCCCAGCCTGAAGTCCAGCGCACGCGGTCCCGCGGCTCTCGCGAACTGAAATTATGATGGACGTTTGTGCAATTGCCATCTGCCGTTCAATAATCGCTTTGTGCCAGATCCACTAGAAGGGGTTATGTGTCCATCATCCGAATGAAGGCAGTATTCTTGACGATTATCTGCAGTGCGGTGGGATTTACTGCCGGTTGCGCAGATGATGAAACGAGTCGGCTCGGCACGAACAACATGTCGGCGTCGAATAACTCAGGGTCGAATGACTCAGCGAATAATTCAGCGAATAATTCAGCCAATAATTCAGCGTCGAATAACTCGCCGTGGAACAACACTACCACTGGCGAATGTAGAGTCGTCAGCCTAAAGCCGTTCCAGAACCAATGTGCTGTTTTTCACGATGACTTAGCCACATGGCAAACTGGAGAGCTCGCGCCCGTGCCCATTGATCTTGGGCTGGCATTGGCATGGTCTTATCAAAACCAATGTCCGATAGATGACAATATTGAGCTAACCTCTTTGGTCGTGAAGGGTGACATGCTGACTGCGCTGGACCAACACAATAACCTTGCCACCTTGAGCCGCACCACCGGAAAACAACTTGCATGTTTTCAGACAGAAATAGAATTTGGGATTTCCCTTCCCCTTGATGATACTCCAAAAGTAGCTGTTTTTTCTACGGTTTTTGAACCAAACGATTTCGTCGATAGATCAATCGAATGGGTGTTTGTTGATCCGTTCGCATCAGAATCAACCATCAGAAACCAGATTCGTGGTTGTTATTTGATCAGTCAAACGGGCGGCGTGCGTCAGGCGCCAGACGGACAGATCATTGCAGAATCAAAACAGCCAAGAGGGATCGTGAGTGTGGACCCGATTACTGGCGCAGTTAACTGGGGGGTCGATTACGAGGAATTAGCCCAGTTATCTGTCTCTAACGATGGGTTTTACACGACTCCATATAGTATGGGATTCGACGAAGCTACGCGGGAGTTGATAGTCGACCTTGGCGGCGGAAAAACAGTGGGTGTGGACTCATGCGGCGTCATACGTGAACGTCCAGATGCGATATCGACAACTATAATTGAGTTTTCGGGCGGACGCTTCGAGATTAGAAAAACCGTGATGGGTACTCAACTCAAGGTATATGATGAGGCGAGTGAGTTGATCGCTCAGGGTACATGCGACCAACTGCTCACATTATCGGAAGACACAGTCGCTTGTATCAAGAGGGTTCCAAGTGCGAAAATGAACATAGTCGTTTTTGAATCGGGTAAATCCGAGCGAGAATTGCTCGTAAACGGTTCTTTGTTTTCTAATATTGTCGCAACACGAGATGGCGTGCTGATCTTACCTGGATTAAATTCCGTCGGCTTTTATGATTGGAGAAATGGCGTGATGATCGGCTCACACGAGCTGCCTGACGACATGGGCCGAGGCCGAGTTTTCGTGTCGGATGTCGGAGAAGACGGTCGAATCCTTTTAGGACAATTCGATAATGTTTATGCGATCGATTCCAACCTTACGGGCCTCGCCCCTGGCAGGTTTCCCCGTGGATTCTCCGATCTATTGAGGTGGGCGGGTAGGTGGTGAACGGAGCAGCTCCGTTTTGAGTGAGGGGGTAGTTTCTATCCAGCTATGAAGATTGATGACGCCATTAAAGTGTTTGATAGATGTGGTGGAGTACTCCGGACAAAGGAGGCCCTAGACCTCGGAGTGCACCCGCGGACTCTGTATCAGATGCGCGACGAAGGAATACTTGAGGCGATTTCTCGCGGAGTGTATCGCCTCACTTCACTCCCTCCCCTCGCAAATCCCGATTTTGTGACGGTTGCTCTACGCGTACCCCAGGCTGTCATCTGTTTGAATTCGGCGCTGTCGTACTACGACGTTTCTGATGATGTTCCACACGAAGTCCACATTGCGTTGCCGCGCGGAAGTAAGAAACCTCAAATGGATTATCCGCCGATCCAAGTTCATCAATTTGGTGTTGATACTTTTAGGGCTGGAATCGATGTGGTGCAGATCGATGGCGTGCCGGTTCAAATCTATAACCTTGCTAGGACGGTCGTGGACTGCTTTCGCTACCGTAACGTTTTGGGGACAGATGTCGCTGTTAAGGCGCTCAAAGAGGCGTTGACTCGCGACGGAGTCAACTTCCGTGAGATACTCAAGTACGCGCGAATTTGTCGTGTGGAGACTTCTATCCTTCCTTATCTGGAGGCTTTGCTTTGAAGACGGGGGCAAAAATGATGTCATTACGCCGGAAGCTGCGCGCATCGTGTATCCGACCTTGTTGCTTGATTTCGAGGCCCCCGAGTTGTTGGGATACACTCCGGAAACGGCCATCGCGGAGAAGTTCGAAGCGATGGTAGTTCTCGATATGGCCAACACTCGCCTCAAGGACTTTTGGGACATCTACATGCTTGCTCAGACTCAAACGTTTGATGGAGCCATGGTGGCACAGGCGGTGGCATCGACATTTGCTCGTCGCCGCACGTCCTTGCCCACCTCGTTGCCTATCGCTCTCACACCGGCCTTTTCAGAATTGCTAATCAAACAGACGCAGTGGGTCTCCTACCTCAAAAAAAGCTCAAGGATTCAAGGAGAGATCCCAACATTGGCAGATGCAGCAGTGGTGATCGCGGGCTTTCTGATGCCTGTCGTGGATAGGCTGACTAGCGCTCAAAGTATCGCCGCTACTTGGCACCCCGGTGGCCCGTGGATCGACGAAAGCGGGCTTTCCATCACTTAACCTCGAAGATCCGAAACTC
>CAYMYJ010000116.1:0-1653 GCA_964394615.1 uncultured Bradymonadales bacterium
TCCACATAGGGATCCTGCAGAAGTGATTTTAGCGAATAGCGGGAGCTGACTTTATTTAAACAATTAAGGCCTTCGTGACTGCCGCCGCTGAGTACCGTTTGCGCAATCGAAAGATATCTGGGCGTGCGCATGAAATATTCGATTTTCAAGTCCTCTTGTACTTGGTTTTTCTGATAATCTTGCCAATTTTGGTATTCATTTCGCACGTCGGTTAAATAGTTCGACAGAATTTCGTTGTTCTCTATTTTGTAGTCCTTGTCTTTTAGGCTATGGGATAGGGCTTTCTGCAAGATTTCATGCGAGTAGCCGGCATCTTGAAGTTCTCTGCTTGTGTTTGCTCTATAGGAGCCGACATGGTCGGTATACTCATTGCTTTTAAGAAAAACTTCAATGCTTGTGGCCGTATTTTCCTTTTCCGTTTTCCATGTCTGGTGAAATTCTGTTATGATTTTTTGTATGGTTTGCTTGTCTCCGGCTAGGAGTTTACGGTGCTCCATATACTTAACAACGAATTCCTCTTTATTGCTAAAATCGGTGTATTTCTTTATATCCGAGCCGTAGTCGTTGATTAATCCATCGATGGTTGATGAGTTCTGATTGCGACTCCATTCATCCTGAAGGACCTTTCCAACAAAATCGTGATCGTGTGATTGCAGCACAAGTTCCCAGGGAGTATCTCCTGCTCCGCTTACGTTCCTAGATGTTAGCGGATCCGATTCACCTTCTTTATCTATATTATCTTTTTCGAGAATATTGCGAAACGCAATCCAGGCTTCGAAGGAATCGATCTTGGCGGCCCAGTGGAAGGCGTTATTGTCCCGAAAATCTGTTTCTCTTAAACGATCGGCATTATGGAAATACTTAATTAATGCTTCAACGGCCTCTTGTCTTTTTTCCTGAGAAGGGTTTTCTGACATTTCATAATCTAAAAGCAAGTTAGACAAATCTTCATTCTCGTTGATTTCTGTTTGAGATATATCTCTGTTTGTAATATCTAATAGAATTTCTTCTTTATTCAATGAGTTTTCTTTGGGAATATTATTTTTATCAAACGATTTCGAGCTTTCCACCTTTTTATCGCCCAGGGAACCTGCTTCTTTATTAAGTTCTTTTTCGCTATATTTATTTAGTGATATATTGTTTTTGTTTACACTTTTCATATAGTTTAATCTTTCATATTAAAGTATAGTATTGTTTTTATTTAAAATCAAGTAGTATAGGCACATCCTACAAGGGTTTTAGCTAATATCCATAATACTAGAGGGGGTTAGCCGGTTTTAGGGAGGATTTCAAAATGCCAAATTGTGTATTTTATACTTGTCAATTAATAGATATTCGGGGAAAATGTGGTCTGTTACATGATAGGAGAAGCCGACATAGCAAGAAGCGCAGTGGACCCGTATATGGATGAGGTTCGTGGCGAGCGTTTGTTAGAAGCGGACGCCGATGTGGCTCTTGTGCGGCAAGTGCAAGAAGGCAATTCCGGAGCGTTTGATGCTTTGGTTAAGAAATACCGTGAGCGCTTGTATGGCGTTGTTTACAATTTGACTTCAAATAGGGAAGATGCTTCTGATCTGACGCAGGAGTCTTTTATCAAGGCATTTCGTTCGATCAAGCGGTTTAAGGGGAATTCATCCTTTTTTACCTGGTTGT
>CAYMYJ010000116.1:1663-3840 GCA_964394615.1 uncultured Bradymonadales bacterium
CGCTGACGCATATGAAGCGGAATCGTTACCGGAGGTTTTTTAGCTTTGAAACCCTGCAAGAAGAGGGCATTTCAGATGAGTTTGTGGCTGCTTTTTCATCGGGTGCAGAGAGCGATAAACCTACTTTTTTAAAAGAATTACAAGAAAAATTGAACGAAGCGCTGCAAAAATTGTCTCCTAAACATAGGACAGTGGTTGTTTTATTTGAAATAGAAGGCTTGAGCCATCAGGAAATTGCGGACGTTATGAAATGTTCGGAGGGAACGGTGCGTTCGAGATTGCATTATGCGAAGCAGCAGCTTCAAGGGTACTTAAAGGAGTATTTGAGGTAAGAGAGAGAATCTAAGTTAATCGTTATGATAGTAGAGACACAGATAAAGAAGAGCGAGATGACATTGGAGCAGTTACTAACGGTAAAGCGTTTGGAAAAACCGGCGCCGGAATTTTGGAATCAATTTGACACAGAGCTGAAGGAGCGAACCTTAAGGAGCTTAGTCAAGCAGAAGGAGCGTTGGTATGTGAGGTTATCTGATAAGCTTTTTATACACACTCGGCCTTTATTTCCCGCTGCCGCAGCAGCCATGTTGATGTTTGTTTTATTTGCTGGCCCTATGCAAACGGAGAGTGGTTCTTATGCAACTTCCGGTTTGGCGAATATGCGTCAAAACTCAGTCCAGGGTGAAGTACCTGTGATGAGAAGCACTAGTATGAATCGTATCGGCGCTAATTATGTGCAGAATGTGATCGCAACGAGTGGCACCAGTGAAGGGAATTTTAAAAAAGTATTTGCTTCACAAGAGTGGAAGACTAGCGGTTTTAACGGATCCCAGATGGCCGGTCGGAATGTTGTGAAGAAGGCCAGTTTGTAAATGGCAGTTTTTATGGGGCGACTGGTTCGGTATATAAGTATTTTCGCAGTAGCGTTTGTTGCGGCCACTAAGGTCTTTGCGGCTGATGGTGATTTTTTGTCCCTTCAGAATCGTATTAAGACAATCTTTCAAGAGAAGAAGAAAGCCGTTGTGCGCGTAGTAGGCACAGGTGTCGTCATTGATCCGGAAGAGGGGAAGGAAGTTTCCTTTCAAAATATAGGCACTGGTTTTTTTATCAGCAATGATGGCTATGTGATGACGAGTGCCACGGTGGTTTTTCAAGCGCATCGTATTTGGGTAGAGTATGATGGGGTTGCTTACACGGCTGAACCTGTTGGGATTGATTTAACAACAGCGGTGGCGATCTTGAAGGTGATTAAGAAGCCCAAGAACTTTGAGTTTTTACATTTAAATGAGAAGAGTGATCTGCCGGATCCCGGTACTTTTCTTCTCGCGATTACTTGCAAATTAGCTTTTGACCCAGGGCCTTCCTTTGGTATGGCGACCGGGGTGCAGAGTTATTTTGCGGGTCAATTATTGTCTACAAGCCATATTAGATCTGATTTGCCTTCAGATGGCGGGGATGCCGGAGCTCCGGTGTTTGACTTAAATGGGCGTTTCGTAGGCATGTTAGCGTGGACTTTGCAGGAGATAAGAGCTTCTTTTACCCTTCCCGCGGCCGCTGTGCTCCGAGTGCGGGATGATTTACTGTTTTCGGGAGAAGTCGTATATGGCTATTTAGGTCTTGATGTGGAGACGCGTTCTTCGATTAAGCATGGAGTGGAAGTCTACGTAGTGGATATTATCGAGGGCTCTCCTGGAAGCGAAGCCAGCATAGAGCGTGGGGATGTGATTTTAGCCTATGATAGTAAGCAGGTAAAGGAGATCAGTGATTTGCATAACGCAATATTTTTCTCCAGACCGGGACAGGTGGTGACGCTTAAGCTCTTGCGTAATGGTAATGAGATGACAATACCAGTAAAAGTTGCCAAGATACCCACTGATTATTCAAAAGAAGGTGAGCGGGTAGATACAGTAGAGTTGATGCGGGATTCCGGTGCTGCCAAGAAGGAATAATTAGGTTATTTGCCTTTTGTTTAGGTCTGGGAGGAATCTTTCACCTCTTTCACTAAGTGGGTGAAGAGAGCTTAGCTAAACTAAAGCAATTCAGGCTTATTGGGCTTTTTGTATTATATTACGTTTAGAAAATATTCAATGAGATGTAGGGGTAGTATTTACAGTTTGACTTTTAAGCCAAAACTACTGATATTTACTACCTATTCATTTCGGGGGGGTAGCTCAGCGGAT
>CAYMYJ010000117.1:0-3673 GCA_964394615.1 uncultured Bradymonadales bacterium
GAGCGGTGAGCGGTTGGCGGTGAGCGGTGAGCGGTGAGCGGTGAGCGGTATGAACTCGTGAACCACTTGTTGCTCCTGCATCTTTGGTAACAACTCTTCAACGTCAGGCTAGCCAAAAAGATCTGTTGAATCGTGTGCTATTACTCCACGTGGACAATCTGTCCTCCAAGTTCACAATCCTCTACACTCGATTTTCGCCTACTTTGGCGACATCTAAGATAATGGCTAAATGGCACAGCCCTTGCTGTACATATCTATATAGTTCTCAGGTAGGTCCATGGAATCTAAACAACCAAAGCTCGTTCCCTCGCAGGCATTTGCGCACCCCCTTTGGTGGATCGCGTTGGCTACGTTGGTGCTGAACGACCACCTGCTAAAGGGAAGCGGGTTTTCGGGAGCGCTCACTGGAAAATTGAGCGATTTTGCCGGCCTTTTGGTTGCTCCTGTGTTGATCGCTGCACTGATGCGGGTAAAGACCCGTCAGGGTTTGTGGAACGCGGGAATTGCGACGGGTCTGATATTCTCGGCGATCAACCTGTCTTGGGATTTTGCCCAAGCTTGGGACCAGGCGGTGTCGTACATTGTACCGTTCCACACCACGCCCGATCCCACGGACTTGATCGCCCTGATCTCGATTCCATTCGGACTCCGACTTTTCCTGCCCCTGATGACGTCAAAAAACCAGCTCGCCATCCAGGCGAAGCTTCTGGCGGCTACCCTTGGAGGTTTGGCGTGCATGGCAACGAGCCCCGAACCCACTTGTTTTGACTGCGGCGAGCCATGGCAGGAACAGTTCAGCTCCAAGATTTCGATCCTGAATCAGTCCAATGAACTTCATGTGGTTCGGATTCGACCGATGCTGCAAGAGATCTCGTTTGATTGTGACGCAGTCCGCGAGAATCCAACGGCGTTTTTGTTGGACTCGTATTTCGGCCCAGCCACCCGTTGGTTGGTGCAATCGGGACAAGAGATTCCGGTCGTGATGGAAAACGCCTGGGAAGAACAGAACAACGCTCCATGCAACGCCGCTAAGATCGAGAGCGACACGCTGCCTAATATCTTGGTGCTTTGGGATTCAAGTGATCAGGTGAAGACCTTCGCCTTTGATGCCGAGATTCCGCAAAGTATCCCGGCCAATATGAACACTTTGGTGATCGAGGCCGAATACTCCGGCGAGCAGCTTCACAAATATCAGGAACGCAGCACGTGTGGATCGATCTTAGATTTTTGTGCCGAGTCTGAATACGCCGCACTGGCAGTGATGCCGTCCGGTGCGCGTTATTCGTGGAAGGCCGTCAGCGAAACCCAGCTGGTGTGGCCACTCCCAATCTTGGATTCGCCATCGACCCGACCAGGCAACGCGTGCGATCTTCCAGGCCCCGGTGAGGGTGTCTATTGGGGCGAGCCCAATGGTTTCACACATGTGATCGCAAACACGATCATCAGTGATGATGGATGTGCCGAGATCCAATTTGGCTCCGGCGAGACTTGGTACCTTTGTGGCCCAAGGTTCGCATTAGAGGCTTTGGTTCCCGACCCAGCCCCCTTGAGGATCGAAATCACTGAGCTGGATCAGGCAACCTCCGGCTTCCGGGGTGGGTTCGAAGCGTTGCGAGTGGATGTGCTCTCGAGCACCGATTCCATCGAGCGCAGCGTGATTCTCTCTCGCGGTTTCTCGATTCCAGTTGGTGCTGGCGTGACGTTCCAAAGCACCTGGGATCCCAATTGCCGACCTGTGGAAGATATTTGCGGGTCTTGGGTGCTTCCGGCGGACATCACCTTATCTGGACTGGATGCACCGTTTGGAGAAATCATCGAATTCCCTAACGGCAAGGGCAGCGCGATGGTTGTGCGAGCATTCAATCAGCCCGTACGCGATCCAAATTGCGAGCTCATGGCTTCTTTGTTGCCGGAGCTCTCGCTGACCGAAGACGCCATATTTATTGAATTAGCTGTTGTTTTGAATTGAGGAGATCCCCATGTTGACCCGATCCCTAATGATCATCGCCCTTGCGGCATCCTTGCTTTCATCCTGCGGCTCCGATGATGCGTTGTCCTCGGACTCACGCGGCAGCGAGACACCGAATCAGAGCGGCACAGGTGTGGGCCAATCCGGCGCGCAGGACTTTGGGCGTTTCCGAGGGATCATTGAATCCGGTGAGCTTCCCTCGCCTGATACTCTGGACGTCGTGGGTTTCTTCAATGAACACAAGATCGAGTTGCCTGCCCCTACCTGTGAAGGGCCTGTGTGCCTTCACGGTGCGTTGGGCGTTCAAGGAAACATGATCAACGGATCAAATTGCACGGTGATTCTGGCAGGAATGAACACCGCACTCGACCCCGCAGACTACGAACGCCCGCCGCTAAACCTCGCCATCGTTGTGGACGTCAGCGGCTCCATGCAAGGCAACGCCATCGAATCGGTCCGACTGGGTTTGGAAGATTTTGCAGGCGAGCTGGACCCGAAAGACAACGTGACGTTGATCACTTATTCAAATCAGTCCGCGGTGCTTTTTGAGTCCACCACGACAGATATCGATCGAGTCGGATTTATCGACGCGGTAAGAACCATCCGCGCAGGCGGTGGCACCAATATCTACGCCGGCCTGCGAGAGGGATTGGAAGCGGTGCTGGGGGCTAAGGACGAAAACAGGCAAAACCGCCTTATCTTGTTGTCCGATGGACTTGCGACCGAAGGCATCACAGACGATGCGCGGATCATCAACCTTGGTAAAACCTACGCCGAGCAGGGCATCGGAATCACCACAATCGGTGTGGGGCAGGACTTCGACATCCACTTGATGCGAAGCCTTAGCAATACCGGCGCTGGCAACTTTTACTTCCTCGAAGATCCGGGCGCTGTGCGCGAAGTCTTCATTGAAGAAGCCTCAAGCTTCGTGGTGCCTCTGGCAAATGATGTTCGAATTGGACTCGATGTCACGGGCCCATACGCGGTGCGTGGCGCCTACGGATCGCGGATTTGGGATGCTCAGGATAATTCGGCGGAAGTCTTGATCCCAAGCCTCTTCATGGCTTCGCGCCAGTCCGTGGACGATATTACGCCCGACGGTGGTCGTCGTGGCGGCGGCGGTGGGATCCTCTTTGAATTGGTACCCATTCCAGTTCAAGAACTTCTGGACGCAACTCCGGCCAACCATAAAGCCGGCACGTTGACCTTGGAGTACACCCTGCCCGGTTCGGAGCAAAAAGTGACCCAGACCGTGGACGTCATGAACACGTTGAAACCCGGCGAAACTCCAGAAGACGGTGCGTTTGAGTCCCCGAGCGTCGAGAAAGCGTTTGTGACGCTGAACATCTATGTGGGTATGAAGCTGGCAATTGAACGCGCTGCCGTGGGTTCACCAGGTGCGGCGCTTGGCGTGATCGAACCGTTGATCACCCAGTTGGAAATCTGGCTCACAACGCATGAAGATGCCGACATCAAAGCAGACCTGGAATTGTTGAAGAAATTGAAGATCGTCATCGATAAGCGATCGGGACCTCGCGAGACCATCGGTACGGCCGTGAATCCTTGGCCATACGACTAGGACCGATCGATGCCGGCGCGCTGGGTTGGATGAACCAGGTCGGCCCAAGCCGACCCATCGTAAAGGCTGGAGCCTGGCGGACCCATCGCAAATCGCAGCCAGGCTGGAGCCTGGCGGACCCATCG
>CAYMYJ010000118.1:0-3632 GCA_964394615.1 uncultured Bradymonadales bacterium
GGCAAGGTTACTGTACCGCTACTATTTACAAAAAGCGGGCTAAACTTAAATATCAGGACGAATTCCTTTCCGCTCAAAATCAGGCCAGGCAGAAAAAACTTGGCCTGTGGGAGTAGTATAATACCTCAAACTTATGGTAACAGAATTAGTCAATGAAGCTAGGGAAAAACAAGCTGCCAATATCCGCAGCCAAAAAAGGCCGCAATTAATTGCTTTATTGGATCAATACCAAGATCGAGTCAAAGAGCCGGATTATTCCAGGTGCGATCCGGATGAATATATGTTTGCAGATATGCGCCGTTATCCGGAAATGACTGACGAGGAAGAAATGGCCGCCGCTAGGATTTTAGAGTTAAGTAATGGAAAATTAACTACTGACTCAGAGCAGGCTAAAGAATGTTTAATTGGTAGTCACTTGCCAATGGTTTGGAAGATTTCCCGGAAATTTGCCTGGATTAATTCTGCTTCTAGCCGTTTGACCAGAGAAGATTTATATCAATCCGGTGCAAGAGGCTTTAACCAGATCTTTAGCAACTTGGCGTTGGGACCAAGTAGCGTTCACGACCTATACTTACAAAGCCGCAGAAAGAGACATGCTTCAAGAAATAACTGGAGATAAGGGTAGATCTCAATTTATGAACAGCCGCATTTGGGCTCTAAGACAAACCAGAGATTTATGGAAAGAAACGCATAAAAAAGACGGACTGGCCGATAATGAAAAATTAGCGCAAGCAATGTTTTTATACTATAAACAGCCGGATTTAAAACTTAAAGAAGATCAAACATTATTACGCCAAGCCCTAATTACTCTTGGAGAAAAATTAAAGGTTTTTCCCGAAGCAGGTCAAAGAGATAAATTAACACTGGAAAGAAGAATTGAAATTGCTATGGAACGGATGGATTTATGTGACGAACTGGAAAAGGCTAGTTATGAAATGGAGGGAGATAGTCAAATTGAAGGTGAGGAAGATGATGATAGAACTTTATTTGATTCGATTGGTAATACTGACATTTACCATCGCTTAGATTTAAAAAAGCTAAAAGATTTAATGGAGCCGATTTTGGCTAAAATAAATGAACCATATCAAAAAGCCTTACGATTCAGACTAGTTGAAATGCTTGATGGAGTTAATCATACCATTGCCGACTTGGCTAAAGAATTAGGCGTAGACGAGCGCAATGCCAGGAATATTTATCAAAGGGCTATTGATAGATTTTACCAACCCTCAATGGACTTTTATAAATTTAGGCAATATTTAATCGAAACAATGGATTGGTAGTTTAAATCTTCACTAATTTCTCAAATTTCTCTTTAAACTTTAACTTAACCAGGGATTCAAGCAGGTCTGATCCGGCGTAACCGGAGAGGAGAGCCACTTCAAACCCGCCGCCCATAAACAAAGCGGCAAAAACTCCAATGGCCATGGCGACTGCCACACTTACAAAAAACCAGCCGTAATTAATCTGTTCTTCTTTTTTCAAAATCAGGCTCTTAGCAATACCGACTATTCCCCGTAGCGCACCACCCAACAAACCGCCTAGGATTATTCCCCACATAAAATCAGCCTCCTCATGTTTAAATCATATCACTTTTGTAAGAATTGAGATAAAATATAGCCAATGACTAAACTTGGCCGTATTTTCAAAGACAGTAATTACAGCTTCTCAATTTTTGATCAGTCATTGGTCGATGAACTCGAGCAAAAAATCACCGAGAAAGACGGCAAATCCTACGTTACTTGTTTAATCCGGGACAAAGAAATATTACTCAAGCCAGAAGAAGTCGTCCGCCAGCTTTACGTTTTAAAACTCCTCAAAGAATACGGCTACCCCAAAAACAGGATTAAGCTCGAGCACCCGATCCATTTTGGCCACGAGGTCAAATCCGCCGATATTGTCATTTTCGATAAAGATCGCCCTACTGTTGAATACATCATCGTCGAAAATAAAAAGCCCAAACTTCAGGACGGCAAGGAACAGCTAAAATCCTACACTAATGCCACCGGCGCCCCGATTGCCGTCTGGACCAACGGCGGTCAGATTTCCCACTACAACCGTAAAGACCCGAACTATTTTGAAGACATTACCGATATTCCCAAAGCCGACCAAACCTTGGCAGATATTCTCAAGGAACGCTTCACGCTTCGCGATTTAATTATCAAAGATAAAATCCCCAACGAGGGTAAATCATTAAAAGCGATCATTCAGGAAATAGAGGACGAGGTGTTAGCCAATGCCGGTGTCGATGTGTTTGAGGAAGTATTTAAACTGATTTTCACCAAGCTTTACGACGAACTCCAAAGCAAACGGGACAAAATGAGAGTTGAAGATTTTCTGCAAGCCAAATTGTCCCCCGAAGCTAGAGGCGATTATGACCAGGTTAAGGCAATTTTAGCAGAACTGGACGACAATAATTTTCGGGTACTGGAATTTCGCAATACCGGCCAGTCGGAAACCGAGCTAAAAACCAAAATTCAAAAACTTTTTGACGAGGCCAAGATCCAATGGCCGGGAGTTTTCGATACAGCCAGTAAAATTCAATTATCGCCCTCTCATTTGTCAATCGTCGTGGCCGGTTTTCAAAATATCAAGCTGTTTAACTCCAACCTGCAAATTATCGATGAAGCCTTTGAGTATTTAATCAATAAATCGTCGAAAGGTGAAAAAGGCCAGTATTTTACCCCGCGCCATGTGATCGATATGTGCGTTAAAATGTTAAACCCCAAACCAGGCGAATACATGATCGACACTGCCGCCGGTTCCTGCGGTTTTCCGGTCCACACCATTTTTAAAATTACCGGGCATTTGTTCCAAAACACCGATATTCCCGAAGAAGAAAAAGCCAATGTTCTAAAAGTTTTCGGCATTGATTTTGATGAGAAAGTCGTCCGCGTTGCCCGGACGTTAAATTTAATCGCTGGCGATGGCAATACCAACGTTTTACACTTAAATAATCTCGACTTTGACCGCTGGAATGAAACGATTGGTAATCGTGATTGGCTGGAAGTGTACGGCGGAGGATTAAAACGACTTGAAGTGTTGCAAAAAGACAAAAGCTCCTACAAAGAATTTAATTTTGATATTTTAATGGCCAATCCACCGTTTGCCGGAGATATCAAAGAATCGCGCATCATTCACAAATACGATTTGGGTTATAACGAAAAAAACAAGCCTAAATCCAAAGTAGGCCGGGATATTTTATTTATCGAGCGCAACTTAAACTTTTTAAAGCCTGGTGGCCGCATGGCTATTGTTTTACCCCAAGGCCGGTTCAATAATACTTCAGATAAATACATCCGCGAGTATATTTCCCAAAAAGCCAGAATTATTGCCGTCGTCGGCCTTAACGTCAACACTTTTAAACCGCACACCGGCACCAAAACCAGCGTCTTATTTGTCCAAAAATGGAATGATGATAAAACCGTTGGCCCGCTTTGCCCCAAAGTTGCTGATTATCCGATCTTTTTTGCCGTGTCCGAAAAATCCGGCAAAGATAACTCCGGCGAATATGTCTATGTCAAAAACGGAAACAACCAGCCCAAGTTGGATAAAAACGGCCATATGATTATCGATCACGATCTGCATAATCACGACGGCGAACTATCCGACGGCGTCGCCGAAAAATTTATCGA
>CAYMYJ010000119.1:0-3542 GCA_964394615.1 uncultured Bradymonadales bacterium
CATATTCTTTGGTGTAACCGACGCCTCCGTGGATCTGGACACAGCGCTGAGCAAACTCCACGGCGGCTTCCGACGACAAGTATTTAAAGAGCGGTGTGAAACGTCGTGATTGCGCCTTATGACGGGCTTCGTCGCCTCGCAGGCTCTTGATCTCGGACTCGCTCAATGTCGTGTTTCGGCGCAGGTGAATGCCGATTCGAAACGCCATTTCCTCATTAAAAGCGGACGCAAAACCCAGCGAGCGAAGACCGGCGGTCGTGGACTCCATTTCGTCCAAATAATCTGCGATCATTTCGTGTCGGTCGATGGTTTTGCCAAACGCCCTGCGCTCCGCAGCATATTCACGCGCCAATCTGGTCGAAGCTTCGCAAAGCGCGACCCCCTCAAAACCAACGCCGATCCGGGCATTATTCATCAATAAAAGCATCTGCCGGAATCCGTCGCCACGTTCACCGATCAATTGTGCTGGCGCGTTTTCGAACGAGATCGAACAGGTCGGCGAACCGTGATGACCAAGCTTTTCTTCGAGGCGGTCGATCGTCGCAAACCTTGTACGGCTGCCGTCTTCGTGTTCTTCGTAGGCCGGCACAAGGAACGTCGATAAACCGTTAAGCCCCATCTTTTTTTCGTCCGGCGCTTCGGTCCGCGCGATCACGATATGGTATTTGGCGTGGCCCGAAGTGATGAAGATCTTCTGGCCCGTCAAAAACCAATTTCCGGCTTCATCTTGTTCGGCGCGCGTACGCAACGCCCCCATATCCGAGCCGGCATCGGGCTCGGTGATATCCATCGCGCCCCACGCGTTGCCTGTCATCATGTCGCGAATTTCTGCGTCGAACCGCGTCTTTAGAATTCGGCCGTCCTTGAACACGGTCGTGCCCTCGGACATCGAGTAAACGAGCAACGCCATGCCGATACCAAAATGGAAGCTGTGATGGGTCATCACCGACACGTCGGCGCGGGCAAACATCTCGGCGCAGGCCATGGTGATGATATGCGGCGCATTCATGCCCCCGAGTTCCCGCGGGAAACCCAGACCATGGAGTTCAAGCCCCTTAATCTGCTCAAAAATCTGCGTGAATTCTTTGGGGTGTTGAACCTCACCGTCCACCAATTCGGGTTTATTTTTGTCGATTGCTGGCACACGCGGCGCGATTTCGTCGGCCACAAATTGCCCCACCATTTGCAGGACTTCTTTGTAAAACTCGAGCGCATCTTCCAGATTCTCGTGCCCGTCGGCTTGCTGGAACTTGTCCTCGGTCAGCTCAACCAAAGGGCGCCAATCAATAGAACGCTCGATATGAAATTGCAGATCGGCGTTGTCGGTATAAAAATTACCCATGATTTCCCTCCAAATAATCGTTCACAAATAAGGCTGTGCGGGCGATTCGAGTGACCTCGAGAACCTGACGTTCCACGGCTGAATCGTCGCCCATTGCATAAAAAACATGGGCGGTCGCGACACCGCCAATCACCATCTGAATCACATTCGAGATGTAGACTTCCGGATCCACACCCGCACGGATCAGGCCTGTCCCCTGCCCGCGCCGGATATAGTCCGCGAGCAAGGCAATCCAAGGCGCCAGGAATCCCCCAAGCCGCAGACTGAGTTCGTCGGGACGGTCCAAAATCTCGCGGTAGAGCAGTCTTGCCCGCGACGGATCGGCATCAAAAAAGGCGATGACCTCGGCCACTAAGGCTTCAAAACGATTTTCACCGGTCGTCGCGGCGCTAAGGATTTGGGGTAAGACTTCGGCCCAATGATCCATGAGTCGCGCCAACACTGCGTCACGAAGCACGGCCTTGGAAGTGTAATGATAGAGCAGCGACGGCTTTCGAATGCCGACGGCCTCGGCGATGACCTGCAGCGACGTGCCGTCATAACCGCGCTCCGCAAATAACCTATTTGCCGCATCTAGAATCTGAATTGCTACACTGTCTTCCATGCTGCCTACCTAGCGGTAGACAAACATCTACCACTTGGTAGACACAAGCACAATTCTGAGACGGCCGAAGCGAATCCATGCCTAAAATTCAGATATTCTGGCGACGCCGAATTGAAACCTCACTGTTTCTTCCGCCGTGGACATCGTGAGCACGCCATCGAGGCCTTGCGCGCACTGCCAGTCATGGGCGGTCCACTCGCCCTCGCCTCGATGAACTCGACCACTGACACACCATCCGTTGTTCGGAAGGACACGACATGAATACTCCAATTCGACATCCAATCCTTCGACGGTGCTTGGCTCATCGTAATTGGAAATACAACTTCCGCTTATTGTGCGTTCGGTACCCCAATCTTCTTCGGCGTTCTCTCGGATCACAAATTTGAGAGCCAGCTCCAATTCGCCCCGCACAGAGCCGTTGGGATCGAGACTTAATGCGTCCGCACCCACGTCTTCTTGGACGCCATTGGCCCCGTCTTCGGCAGCATCCAGATTTTTGGCTGTGTTCGACTCCATTACTTCGTTTGTCGAACCCTCATTCTGATTTTGAACAGGATTAGGCTGCTCACATCCAAAAGGGATGAATATCACCGACAAAATGCTCAAAAATGATCGCGCAAACATTTCCCCTCCAAGTTGAAAAATGGTTCGCAAAAGCTACGCCCGATACAACTCGAAACCAAGTCGTTAGTCATTCGATTAACAAGTCTTTGAGTTAAGGCCACAATGGTACCCGCGGACCAGTGCGGGCGAGAGGTGCCCGCGAACCGTCAAGTGATAGGCGCCTTGGCAAAGGGCAGGTGGCCGGTTTTCATCCAAATAATTGCACCTTCGGGGCCGGCTGTGGCGTTCAGTTTGGCGCCCTGAGGCATGCGCAACCAGTCCAGCTTCTGCAATGTATCGCCGCCCTCGGACAACGAGCCGGACAGCACCAGAAGTTCGCCGCCCCCATTCAGATCGTCGGTCAGGACTGCGCCAGCGGCGAGCCTGCGATAGGTTACGGTCTCCCAATCGTCTTTGTGCAGGACAACGTGCCCGTCCTTGGCCGCTGCATTCATGTCCACGCGAAACTGGTTGCGGTCGTCCATGTCGAATTGCCACAATTTTACAAAGATGATGCAGCCGTCAGCAGACCCTGGAGTGTGTGACGTGGTGGGAGGGTTACGGACGTAAGTGCCGGCCGGATAGTCGCCGTGTTCGTCCTGGAACACGCCCTCGAGCACGATGAATTCTTCGCCGCCAGTGTGGGTATGGGCCGAGAATTTCGATTGCGGCGCATAACACACAATGCTGGTGGCACGCGCCACCTCTTCGCCGATGCGGTCTAACATGCGCCGATGCACGCCTGGCATCGGCGAAGCGCTCCACTCCAGCTGATCAGAATGGACGAGAACCCGTTGGGTGAAGTCTGCGTTCAATTCCATAACCCTGCTCCTTTCGATCTCTAATGTCGTTGTTCTTCTGAGGTGCCTGCGTTGGCCATCACAAGTCGCAAATCGCAATGCCGGGCTGGAGCCCGGCGGACCAATCACAGTCAGGCAGGATGCCTGCGTACCAAGCACAACTTTGGAAACCAACCAACCGACAACCGACAAC
>CAYMYJ010000120.1:0-3501 GCA_964394615.1 uncultured Bradymonadales bacterium
TTGCTAAATTTGGAAAAAAATCTTTGCTTTGAGCTTCTTATCGAACTCGATTTTTTGCAATCCAACAGTAGGATCGACATGCTCTTCCTCAACATTGATTTCGATTACGGTATCTTTAGTTTCTTCTATTTCTAGGCTGATCTTTTTTGATTTTTCATTAATTACATCAGTGTTAGAGACTTTATTATTTTCTTTATAATATGAAGCAGCAAGTTCAGCCGCAATCATAAATGCAATCTGCAATGAGAGGCCAATACCAAGACAGATTCCTTTGACGATTGCAACAACTGCTGGATTGATGACTGCGGTGGTGAGGATCAACGTCAGTATAGATGTGATAGCCCCGCCTGATTTTATACCTACAAGCCCTAAGTTGCTTTCAAAACCAAAGACATCCTTAGCCTTAATGTTATCTTTAAATTTATTTAACAGCGCTTGTTTCTCTTTGTCTGAAAGATTACCTGTTTTATATAACAGTTGGTCATCTTCTGACAATAAAGCAAGTTTATCACTTTCAGTCATCTTGTTGATATCACTTTGTTTCATGAGGTCTTCAAGGAAACCAATAAAAACCCCGAAGGCTGCTCCCAATGCGTATCCAAGAGCAGATCCGACTATTGTTCCTGCGCCAGGTGCAACGATAGTGCCGACTACAGCCAATATAACAGATCCAAGTGTAGCATAATCCTGTAATGATTTTTGAGTGTTTTTTAAATCATTCGGCAAGAAAGATGATAGGTAGTCTATAAAATCCCTGACTTGGGGAATATTTGAGAGTAGATCTAACGCTAGGCCAAGAGTAACCCCTACAACACATCCTCCGATGCCACCGATAACGGTAGCTAAAGGAATAGATGCAAATAAGGCGGGATTAAAACAACCTGCTACGACCATACTCAAGCCCCCAACGGCGGCTCCACCCGTAAACCCTACCATAGCGAATTTTTGGGTATAATTAAGCTTGTTGAACACATCTTTATACAAGTAGACGAATGCGTCTTTTGTGTTGCTTGCAGTGCTCTTTACGTCCTCAATAATGGCATCAACGAGAAGCAATTTCCATGCTTCATTAAAAATAGGCTTAATCGTTTGTTTGTAAATGCTATCTGTAAGGACAGATGCGGTGTAAGAGCAGAACGATTTAAACAGTGAAGGCTCCGTTGATTTTGCTGAAGCTTCGCCGTAGAAAGTTTTGTTAATGAATTTATCCGTTTGATTAAATGCGTATTTAGCCCCATTGCCAATGTATTCAGCATTGTATATTGCCCCAAATATTATAAACAATCCGGTAGCTACTCCAACCTTGGTCAAAATTGATGCCGTTCCTTCTCCAGTAAATGCTTCCACTTGACCGCCTACGGCATCACCTGTTTTAACACTGTGACTGATAACATCAACGAATCCTGATCCGTACTTTGCTATTGAATTGCTTATGTTGTTGTTCATTTGTGTGTTATTTATTTTTTATATAACTATATTATATGTAATTTTTAATTAAATGCAATATTATTCGTTTATAATTTAGTGAGAAATTTAAGAAAAGTACTTTTGAAATGAAAGCAGCGTTTTTACACAAAGGCTTCTCGGGGAAATTCCATGGATAGGTCAGCATCTGAAGTATATTGGGCAGCCTTTCTGGCATTCTCCCGGGCGACCTCAGCGGATGATTCAATTTTCCTTGTTTCTTCAAATTTCCTTGTTTCTGAAGTTTCCTGTTTGTGAAGTTCTTTAGCCAGGTAAGAATAGGCATTTTCCTTTCGACCTTCTAGCTGAGCGCAGATTTCAGTGATAAGCGGCCATATCATCAACCCAAACACCAAGCATGCGCCCTTACCAATTACGAAAACGGCAGGGTTAATGGCTAGGGATAAAGATAAGGCCCAATTTAGAATAGGCAGTGCCCAGGATGAGATTACTCCTAATAACCCTAAATTGCTTGCTAGATTAAACGCAAATTTATCATTGTCCTCTAAGCCAAGAACATCAACTGGCTTCAGAGTGCCCTTAACTGAGTTTAAAAGCTCCTTTTGCTCATCAGTGGCCAGTTTATGGCATGCGGACTTGTCTGCTAGCTCTAATGACTCGTATCCACTAGACTCAGACGCCTTTAATAAAATCTTCTTTTGTTCGTCAGTGCTTAATTCGAGGTATTTTTCTTGATCCTCTTTTGATAACAAAGCAAACTTTTCAACATCCGTCATACGGTCAAAATAGGATTGTTGTATAAAGTCTTCAATGATGCCCAAGACAAGACCCATGACTAAGCCTAAAAGCAGACCCCCTGCACCGCCAATAGTAGTACCCGCACCCGGTGCTATAATGGTACCGATAGCTGCCCCAATGATTGATAGTAAACCGGAATAAGTGGCTGTATAATTCGCTGTATTGCTTAGATGATTAGGCAAAGCATCGAATGTTTTTTCCAGGAATGTTTTTATGGCAGGAACATTTGTTAGGATATCCAATGTAACCCCTAAGGTGAAGCCCATAATACCGCCAACAATACCGCCAACAGCCATGGCAACCGGTACGGATGCTATCGCTGCCGGATTGAAACAGGCTGCTACAAGAGAACCCCCTATTGCCACTGCGGTACCTGAGGTACCCCCAATGGCAGCGAATTTGGTGGCGTATTCAAGGCTATTGAGATGATTTTCGTAAAAAGGGTGTAGAATTTCCGAATATAAATTGCAGAAAAAGTCCTTTGTGTCTTTTACGTCTTGAATGATTGCATCAATGAGCAGTAAGTTATAGACCTCTTTGAAAGTGATATTGACGTCGTTTAATACAGGTAATATATAAGGCTTATAGATCGAATCCTTCAATGTAGTGACAATATAGTCTGACAGAGGTTTGCCATTATTTGTTACCGCTTCACTATTTTGAACGGCAGTTTTGGCGCCATTGAATGTGTTTTCAAGAAAGTTTTTTACCGGATCATAAACAGCCTTAACTCCATAATAACCCAGTGTTGCTACGGACAAAATACCCCATGCGGTGAAGCTGGTAATAGAAGAAACGATCTCAGGCGATGCGCTAGGAGCAACGATGCTCATAATGTTTTTCATGTGCCCCCCTGCTTCACCACTCTTCCCGATAATGTCCGCGTGTTTAGCCGTGGCGGTATCAAGGTGTTTGTAAGCGTTTTTGGTTGTTGGGAAGGGGAAGCAGGTGCGTGTTGTATTAGTATTCATTTTGGTTCATTTAGTAGGTGATATTTTCTAGCCATACTTATGTCTATTTCTATAATTAAGTTATAATTATATTAGTTTTAATAAATAATTGCAATATAATTAATCTGTAAATTAGTAAAGAAGTTGCAAAAGGGAGATTTTTTTGCATGATTCCCTGTGTGGGGTGCCAAAAAGACCATTTTAGATATGTAGAGGTATTTCCCTTTTCTGGGATTAATCGTGTTTTAGTGTATAAAATTCCTGAAAGGGAATCTGTTAAAAGGGTTGATCGAGGTTCTTTGGTGAAAATTCCTTTAGTAAGACGCAC
>CAYMYJ010000121.1:0-3477 GCA_964394615.1 uncultured Bradymonadales bacterium
TCGCCAGGAAGGTAGCCTTATCCCTGCCTATTACTTTTCTTCTGAGATGGATTAATATCCATTGAATTTTAATTAAGTAATCAAATAATTTGGCCGTTCACAAATTTGCTTAGCGTAGGATTTACCCCAAAATATGTCAATGGGCCTATATTTACAGCCCGTTTCACACAGTATTTTAAAAGTCACCGCTTGCAAACTGTACTACAAACACATACAATTGTAGTTATATGGAGGAGCCCAAACTTAGCTAGTTAATACAAGGGTGAGTTAATCAAAACAAAGGGAGAACACATATGGCGAGCACAATTAAAGAACCAACAGTAGTTATTCAGGCTCGGATTAAACCGGACTTGAAGAACGATGTTGACGAAATATTTGAAAGGATAGGCATAAGCCGTTCAGAAGCAATCAAAGTATTTTTGCAGCAAGTCAGGGTACACCAGGGCTTTCCCTTTCCGTTGCGGGTTCCCAATGCAGAACTCCAACAAACCTTTAAGGACACAGAAGCCGGTAAAAACTTGAAATCGTTCAAGAATGCTGAGGAGCTTTACGACGACCTGGGCCTATAAAAGATTATGGGATCGGAAGATTTAAAGCAGAGACAGCTTCAGCGCACAAACGCGTTTAAGAAGCACGTCAAAAAGTGCCAAAAACGTGGCTATGAAATGGGCTTACTGAAGAAGAGAATCGGCCAGCTGATTCACGCTGAGCCCTTGCCCCCAGAAGCCTACGAGCATTGGCTGGTTGGTAACTGGAAAGATCGGCGGGAATGCCGGGTTAGAGACAAAATCAAAGACGACTGGGTTTTGATTTACTCTGTCTGGGATGAAGCCGGTAATCCGGTTCCTTTTGAAGCCGATAGAGTAGATATTGAATCTCAGACACTGATTCTTGAAGCCACCGGCACACATGCTGATTTGTTGTCCTGATATGTTTTAAGTCTGTCTTTGGTCATACTCTGGTATGACTGTGGTATGACCAAAGCTAGATTAAACTGTAGTACAATGCTTTCTGAAACTTTGCATCTGGTCATACTGTGGTATGACTAGTAGCTGGCTGTAGATCGCATAAAACAAGGATTCCATTAAATCATGCAAACGATTAGTGTCATGAATGCTAAAGGTGGCGTAGCCAAAACGACGACCTCTTTATGTATCGCTTCTTATCTGGCTTCCCAGGGTAAAAAAGTTCTCTTCATGGATTTAGATCCCCAGGCTAACGCCAGCAAAACGCTGCTTCAACTTGAACTTGGAGAAGCTGTTTCTGGCCCGACTCTCTATGATGTTCTTTATACGGTTGTGATCGAAAAAAGAAAAACCACCGTTAGCAAAGCGCTTAAAACAATTACGAGCAATCTGGATTTGTTGCCCGCCCATCAAAATATGGAACCCTTCAAGGACGCCATGAAAAGTCATTCGCGCCGTCCTCTTGATGTCCTTAAATTGCTCGTTAAACCCCTGGTGGCTCAATACGATTTCCTGATTATGGATTGCCCGGCTGATTTGTCGGTTTATGTCGAGAATGCAATTGAGATGTCTGATCTCATCTTATTACCGACCACTTTTGATTTGTACGGCCTCGATGGTTTAGCGTTAGTGATTCCGGTCATTAACGAAATCAGGGGAGACGATTTTGAGGCTTATCGTGTTTTCTATACACTCTACAACTCACGCGCTACGCGCATCCAGCAAAAAATTGGTCGTTATGCAGATCACCTTGAAGAGATGGAAAAGGTCTTGCCCTTCAAAATACCTATCGACCAAAGTGTTAAAAATAGCCAGGCTGATGCCAAAGACCTAATTACAGATTCTATGTACCGCAATTCACGCGCCCGTAATGAATACACGAGTTTGGGCAACTACATTCTAGAAAATTGGAGTTAATCATGCCAAAAGAAAATCCGTTTGTACGTAAGCAAGACCAGGAAATTAAATTGCACTCGGGTCCCAGCGACAAAAAAATCGTCAAGTGTACTTTCTCCATCTATGAAGAAGACTATGAGGCCATTGTCGAAATGATAGAAACCCTCAGTCTTTATACCAGCAAGCGGGCTAGTAAATCTTTAGTCGTTCGTGCTGCGATCAATTATTTACGCAAAACCGTTGAAAAAGTTGCGCGGGGTGGACAGGGTGCGCTACATGCACGCAATCGAGTCAAAGAAGTGGTTAGAGAGTCTGTTTAATGAGATGAGCAAATCAAGGTATAAGCCTGATTGCACCTTCTATTGGTAATACTCTGGTATGACTTTGGTAATACTGCGGTATGACTTCAGTAATACTGTGGTATGACTGAGTGGTGCTTAAAAGACTTGTTTAGTATGATTTTTCTGGAATTTAAAAATTAGCGCTTATGGTCAAGCTGATGTTTTTCAGGTATGCTGATCCCAAAGAAAAAACAAAGGAGTTCTACTGACCATTTATAGGCATTGCTTAACTCGGCAGTAATTAGCTCAAAAAAGAGCAGAAGGCCGGAACCAAAGGCCCGACCATCTAATCGTTAAATTTGCACTTAAAGATTAGCAGGTTATGCCCTTTGGTTTCAAGCCCTCAGCACAAATTTTGTGGCTTGAGTACCAAAAAACCATGCAAAATCCTTTAGCTTTAATACATCCAGAAACCTATCCAAGTGGCCGCATCAATAACGGTAAAGCGGCTTTGGTGCGAACCGACAGCGGCAAATGGGTTGAAAAACTCTACCGTCAAAAAAAATTCTTAACGGAATACGAAAATCTTCCTCCGGCGCTTCCTGATGCATATTTTTCGATCAATAGTTTTGGTCACCGCCGTCGAATAGAGAACCTGGTTAACCTGAATTGTTTCCATACAGACCTGGACCTTTATGGCCTCTTTCAGACTCCAGAGTTTGCCCTGAGTGAGATTGAAAAGCTATACCATACGATTTTTCCGCCCCCCAGCCTGATCTACAATAGCGGCCGGGGCTTATGGCTGCTCTGGTTACTTGAGCCGATGCCGCGACAGGCCCTGGAATACTGGGCGCGTTGTCAGAGCTATCTGATTGAGAAGCTGGGGCATTTAGGGGCAGATAAGAAGGCTTGTGATGCCACACGGGTCATGCGCCTGCCAAATACGCTCAATAGCAAATGCAATAAGCTGACCTATTTCACCGTCTTAGATCCGAATCCGGTTCGCGCTGAAATCTTCAGACCTTACTTGCCCCAGATTAGCCAAACGCGTATTCAATTGCCTAAAAAGCAAAAAAGTGGGAATACTCACCCCAAACTATTTTCGCCCTATTCTCTGAACTGGGCCATTATTGACGATTTAGAGAAGCTGGCTGAGATGCGTGGCCGGTCGCTGATGGGACACCGGGAGCTTTATCTCTTTATCTGGCGCAATTGCCTTGCCCAACTCAATTATGAGCCTGAACTGTCAGCGCAAATCCTGCGGGATAAGGCCATGATCCACCTGGGAACCGAGCCTTTAAGCAACAAGGAGTGGACGCGCTCGACGATGAGCC
>CAYMYJ010000122.1:0-3305 GCA_964394615.1 uncultured Bradymonadales bacterium
AGGCGGCGAAGGAGCGAACGTACCGAGCGGGCCATACTTGTGGGACATCGCCGACCGGACGACACGTCGCGCGACTCTTGTCCGTGGTGAGCCACTCGACGACGAATCTGTTGCGCTCCCCGGTCAGCGTCTCCACCGAATTTTCCACGAATGGGCGCGGCACTCGAGTCACCTCACGGTTCGTAGTTTCCTCAACGCGATCGCGTCTGCGGCGGTGACGTCAGGAGCGAGTTGGAACCAAGTCTGCGATATGTTCGCGCGTAAGCGCTGCATGAACCCCCTCTCGTCGAGAGAAGGGAGTCCCCTCACACTGGGTTCATGCTCTCGCCGATCAGCTCGACGCGCTCAGGCGCAGTCCTCCGCGGGCGATTCCTCGCCCGGGCGGTGGAGCGGAATCGGGTCGGGCACGGTGATCCATCCGACCTCGGCCGCGAGCTCGGCGGCGTCCAGCTGGGCGCGGGTCTGGGTCCAGAAGAGCGGCGAGAGCTCGAGGTAGCGGTCGTCAGGCCAGCATGGGAGGACGCGGATCAGGTCCCGGATGTACTCGCGTGGGTTGAGGTTGTGGAGCTTGGCGGAGGCGATGAGGGTGAGGTGGGCCCCGGCATTCTCAGCGTGCTCGGTGCTGCCCGCGAAGAGGGCTGCGTCGCGGATGCGGACCACCTTGCGCAGCTCGCGTTCGCTCCAGTTGTTGTCGATGCGCAGCCGTCCGTCGGTGAGCACCGCGCGCAGCGGCCCCTCCTGACGCACCACATACCCGAGCGCCGCGCGGGCGGGCCCGCGGCGCTTCTTCTCGCGCTCGTAGTGCTGCTTCGCGAAGTCGATGAACGCATCGATCAAGGGCGCGAGGTGCTGCTGTCGCCGAGTCTTGATCGTGGACGGGGGTGGTTTTCCGTCACGGCAGCGCCGCTCGACCTCGAAGATCTTGTGCAGATACACGAGCCCCTCTCGCCCTATCGCGAGCTTCGCGAAGGCTGCCTCGAAGAACTTCCTCCGAGCATGCGACCAACACCCAACTTCGGTGGGCAGATCCTCGTCGTCGGGCGCGTCGGGGTCGGACGGCCGGAAGAGCGCGTTGTAGACGCTGCAGGCGTCGGCCTGGATGTGGCCGGTGTAGCCCTTGAACAGCGTCACGACGTCTTCGCTGCGTTGGCGCTCCGTGAAGGTGAACAGGATGTGGTCGCGGTCTGCGATGCGCACGAAGTAGTGGCCCTTGCGACAGGGCCGCCGTGGTCCTCCCTCGAGCTTGCCGGGCTGCACCGCAAAGCCCGTGGCGTCAGTGGCGATGCAGAAGGCGTTGTCCATCGCGTCCTGCGCCATCGCCGGGACGATGGTCTCGTTGAATCGCGAGCCGAGTTGGTCGAGCCAGCGGCACATGGTGCCCCGGTCGATCGGGGCGCCTTCGAAGAACAGCTCCTGTTCCTGCCGGTACAGCGGGAGACCCTTGCTGAACTTGTCGGTGACGATCTCCGCGAGGAGCGACGGCGCCGCGAGGCAGCGCGGCAGCAGCTCCGGCGGCATCTCCGCCGTGAACATCTCCGTGAGCCCGTTCTCGTCAGGGCGCGTGGCGTAGGTCGTGCGGAGGACCTCGATGTGGAAGTACTCGGCGGGTTTGCGCCCGAGCTTGTGGCTGACCTCGCGCTCCGGCAGCCGCCGTGCCTTCCCGGCTTCGACGAGCTTCTCCATGAGGGGATCCGTGAGCGGCACCGTCTCCTTGCGCAGCCCCATCTCCTCGACGTTGCGACGGCCCTTGGACTTCGACCTGGGCGTCTTCTTCCCCTTGTCGCCGTCGTCGTCATCGTCATCGTCACCGTCGTCGCCATCGGCGGTCTCGGACGTGGTGCCCATGACGTCCGCGAGCGCGTCCAGCTTCTGCTTCAGTTCCTCGAACTCGAGCTGCAGCTGCGTGGTGTCCACACGCTCCGCAGACGCGATGAAGATGTTGCGCTTGAGCAACTTCAGCTCCAGCTGCAGCTGCATGTACGCTTCGCGCAATGCCTCATACTGCGCCGCCTGCTTGGTGATCTGCGCCGTCGCAGCCTCGAGCTTCGCCTCGCGCGCGGCGCGCTCAACGTCTCGCGCGGCAAGCTCCGCGTCTCGTTCGGCAACCGCGGCATTGCGCTCAGCGAGCGCGGCCACGAGCCTCTCCACGAGCTCGCCGCGCTCTCCGGTCAACGACTCAAGGTCTGCCTTCGTCGCCATCGCAGGTCGACTCATAGGATCTCGGATCGGGCTTGTCCATAGCCCGATCTGAGATTCTTCACTCTCTTGAGCGACGCCCTGTCAGTGCACCGACGGAGTCGTGTTGCGCTTGGCTCGCGCACGCGGGGGAGGCAGCTCGATGCCGTCCAGCAGCACGTCCAGTTGGTCCTCGCTCAGCTCCACCACGCGTCCTTCATCCACCGGGTCGGGGAGCTGGAAGCGTCCACGGTCGAGACGCTTGTAGAAGATGCAGAGGCCAGTGCCGTCCGCGAAAATCGCTTTCAGGGCGGTGCGACGCCGGTTGAAGAAGATGAACAACCCGCCGGTGCGCGGCGACCGACCGACCAGCTCCTGCACCTCGCCCGCGAGCGTGTCGAAGCTCTTGTGCAAACTCACCGGGTCGAGCGCGACGAACACTTCGATGTCGGCCGGGATCAACGCACCACCTCCGGACGCTCAAGCACCGCGAGCACGCGCGACAGCGTCTCCTCGTCGAAGCCGCGCTCCACGTCCACTCGCACGGCACCCACCAACAGCCGCACCCCGGTGCCGCGCACCGTCGTCGTCGTGATCTCGGCCGGCCGTGCCGGCCGCACCAGCGCCATCCGAAGCTCCGTGCCGGACTTCGCCACCTTCCGCGCGGCCTTCTTCTCGTCCTGCATCCGCGCTGACCACGACCACAGCCTCTTCACGCTCAGCCCGTGTGCCGCGCAGTACGCACGCGCCGTCTCCCCGCTCGCCCGCCACGCACGCACGTGGTCCGGCCATTCACCCTGAAGTCTCTTCATTCATGGAACATGGCGCCGGGAGTTCACGCCGGGGAGGCGGGGTTCATGCAGCGCTTACGCATCTGGGTACCCGAGCTCAACGGGCGCGTCATCGCCGTCGTTGGCGTTGTAGACGGACGAGCTGAGCTCGACTTGGACGGCAACGGCCTCCCTGACCCCATTCCCGCACTGAACGCTGCGGGGATTACGGACGCGGAGCGCGAGGAGCTAGCGCTACGCTACGTTCCGGGGCAAGCACTGTGTAGAGCCCCGATGTCGCACTTCTCAGTGTGGGATACGAACTTCCCCTACGGTCCACCCGCCGATGCGGCCCCCCCT
>CAYMYJ010000123.1:0-3248 GCA_964394615.1 uncultured Bradymonadales bacterium
TTAATTAAGTCCTCAGTCAATGTATCAACTCTGGTTTCGCAGGCCCAATGGATAGATATATTTTTACTAATTAACTTCTGGCAAAATTCTGCTGTTCTTTTCATATTTAAGGTAAAATTGTCTTCTCTAAAATATATACCTTTCGCGTTATAATCTTTAATTAAATATTCTATCTCTAAGATTATTTTATCTGCGCTAAAACAAGTGTATTTTCTTTTCCATATAGATCTTACTGAGCAAAAGGAACAGTCAAAGGGACATCCTCTGCTTGTATTCATGGTATAAACCGGCTTCGCATCCATCCAACTGCATGTGTAGTCATAAGGCAGTCTGCTGAATATATCCCAGGGCTGGAATGGCAGTAAATCCAGGTTTTCAATCCTTTCTTTCCTAACGATCCTTTCTTTCATTTTGTCGTCTATTATATCCATAATTGCATTTTCGCCCTCTCCCTGTACAATATAATCTACGCAATCCGGTATGGTATCCAGCGCCACTGATGTGTGCGGGCCTCCGATAATTATCTTACCCTGCCATAAATTTCTCTTTCGTAACCCTTCTATAGCATTTATCATTCTTAAGGCATCACGATAACAAATGGTATTAGCGTAAATCCCCACAAAATCAATTCTATTGTTTTGTAAGTAGCCTTCTTCTATAAAATTTGACGGCATTAGATAATTATCTATGAAAAACACCTTATGCCCTTTATTTCTTACTATCGAGATAAGCGAACCCAGCCCTAATGGGGGCCTTTTCTCTCTTGTAAAAAACGGGCTCTTTTCAGGCGCTGCAGATGTAGTAAATAATATGTTCATTTATTAAGTCCTATCTTTTTTTGCCGATTAAGTAAACATGCCAATGTTCTCGCCATCCACCTAATTTATCTACAGGAACATTGTTCAATCTGCAATCTTTCCTTCTCTCTGAGATATCGTAAGCTGATTCCAAAATGTCTAATTCGGAAAATAATAGCTTTAATCCTGGTTCGGAAAATCTCCAATAATCCCCAAAATTATGTGCTCCATGGTACCTCCAGGACCAATGCGTTATAACTATTACAACGCCTCCTGGCTTTAGTATTCTATTTATTTCCTTTGCGGCATCAAATGGATTGTATAAGTGCTCGAATGTATGCTTACAATATATAAGATCAAATGCACTTGACGAAAATGCTGTTCTTTTACAAATATCACTTTCTGGAAAATTTAGCGTCTGAAAATTTCTTCTGTGTATAAAATTCTTCAGCTCCTTACCTTGTCCACCTATTTCTAAAATATCCTTGGCATTAGGGCAATATTTATTAACTTTGGACATTGTCCATGCGCTCCAATCCTTCCATTGCATGGAAGCCCATGTTTGTTTTACGTTTCTTTTAAATATGCTCACCTTATGAATATTCTTTAACTTTTTTATAATTTTAACTACATTCACTGGCAAAACAGTAATGAATAAATCCCTCCACCAAAAATAAGATTTAACTTTCGGAATTTGCAATAACGCAACGGCATGCATTCTGCGAAAATTCACAAAGTCTCCTTTGTTCTGCAATTGCTTGCTGCACCAACCGTAATGATGCGCCTTGTTTTCCCTTATGCTTGATTTTGACCCGCTAAAGCTACTAACAACTTCTATAATCTCTTTTCTCTGCACTGGTTTAATTTTCTCAGCACAGAAAAAAAGTAAGTACGGGAATGTTTTATTATAAAATTTATAAATGCGCACTGAAGAAAAGTGGAGTTTTAAAATCTGTCGTAGTTTTTTAGGGGTATACATATATAAATGATGTTTGTTTATACCAAGAAGCACAGACATCATTGACTTATGAACGCAAAGCGGGGTTGTTCCCATCAAAATGCCATCGGATTTAGTAACTCTATGTAACTCAGCTATATATCGAACACCATCTTGTTTATCAAAATGCTCTATGGATTCTAATGCCAAAGTAACGTCAAAAGAATTGCTTTTAAATTCAGAGTTAAGCACGTTTCTTTTTAAAAGTTGGAAATTATCTTTTTTAAAATCATAACTTATAAGGGCCTCTTCCGATATATCAATTCCTGTTACATGTTTTGCATCCTTAGTTAAATAATAAAATGTGCCCCACCCTGTTCCACAACAACTATCTAAAACAATTTTACCAGCAACAAATTGTTTTGCTATGCTATATCTTTCTACTAACAACTCATAGCAGCCGCTTTCTTTATAATCTATATTATCCGGTAAAGCCCGCTCTACTGCCATGTCGATCCTCCAAGTTAAGAAGCTTTTATTATTTTACTTCGTAAGACATTTGCAAAAAAGTTTTTCCAGTTGAATTCTTAACTCCTTCAAATTCTAGCGGGAATCTCCACCAAAACAAAAGCTCATGTCTGTTTTTTGACCATACTGCAGCTGCAATCTTTACCGTAGCGTTACTAATTCGCAAATCTTCAATATCTATCTTTAATTGATGGTTTCCTTTTTGCAAATCTATTCTTTTGGAGTATGCCTTATTTGTAGCTTGAAAATAAAATCCGGTTTCGTTGCTGCTTAAAATACCTACATCAACTTCAACATCATCGTAATCGACGCCTGATTCGTATTTCGCGCATAGTGTAAAATTTTCTCCGGGATGAAATACATTTTTATTGATCTCAACATTATAAAAATTAATTTTGCCGTTACCACTGCAATGTTTCTCTATACCCAAATCTTCTTTATTTATAAATAAATCGGTATATTCGTTAATGCCTTCTGCAACATCGTTAAAATACTTGGCTTTTCCTTTGTTTATAACAATTAACTTTTCTGTAAATGTGGATACTGTGTGCATGTTATGGGAGACCAATATAGTTGTAGTGCCTGCACTTTTTACTTCGCCTATCTTGTTGAAACACTTTGTTTGAAATCCTGCATCCCCAACTGCCAGCACCTCATCTATCAGCAACACATCCGGGTCAACATGCACCGCCACGCTGAAGCCAAGGCGCACTTTCATGCCAGATGAATATTTTTTTACAGGGGTGTCTATGAATTCCTCTAGGCCTGAAAAATCTACTATGCTGTCAAACTTCTTTTGTATCTCGCGTTTATTCATGCCCATTATAGAACCGTTAAGATAAATATTCTCTCTCCCGGTCATTTCAGGATGCAGGCCTGCGCCTACTTCAATAAGCGGGGCGACACGGCCTTTGATGGTAAAGATGCCGGAGGTTGGCTGGGTAACACCGCAAAGAATCTTAAGCAGAGTTGACTTACCTGCGCCA
>CAYMYJ010000124.1:0-3219 GCA_964394615.1 uncultured Bradymonadales bacterium
GTAGCCAACATATCCGGGCGGTGAGCCCACAAGTCGACTCATCGAGTGCGGCTCTTGGAAGTCGGTCATGTCTAAACGCAAAACGGCTTTCGGATCGTTAAAGACTTCCTCGGCCAGGGCACGGGCGAGGGTCCCTTTGCCAACACCGGCGGGCCCAACAAAAACCAGTGATGCCATCGGCCGATGTTTTCGGGCGCGTTTCAGTCGACCAGTCACCAGCGCCCGCGCGACGGCATGAATCGCTGCATCTTGCCCGACGATCTGCGTGCGAACTCGCTCTTCGAAGCCGTCCCACCAGCTCATCTCCCCTTTCAGGAGCCGCTCAGTAGGAATGCCTGTCTTCATGAACACCTGAAGGGCAATGTCAGCGCTTGTGACTTCGCGTTCTTCGCCGTCTTCGGGTTCGATCAGGTGATTGGCCCTTGCGATACAGGCGTCCATGAGGAGCTTCTTAGCTTTGTCTGGAAGTCGTTGTTCAGGCAGGTAGCGAACACTCATCTCAATCGCCGAGTCGACCGCCTTGGGTGATACGGATACCTCGTAATCTGATTCGAGCTCGCTCACCAAGGATGTCAGAATCTCATGAACAAGTTCGTCGCTCGGTTCTCCGATTTCGATGCGTTCAAAACGCCGTTTAAGCGCGGGGTCTTGTTCGAACCATCGCCGATACTCGGCTTCGGTGGTGGCGGCAACCACCGCAATTTGACCGCTGGCCAAAGCGCTCTTGAAGTGGTTTGGAACTTCGGCAGGCGCGTGAGATCCTCCGCGAGGAGCAAATACCGCATGAGCCTCGTCGATGAAGAGAATCACGTTGGTGCCAGCCTCATCAAGCAATCCCTTGATCCTCGATTCAAGATCCCCACGATACGACGTACCGCTCATGAGCGAAGCGCCGTTGATTTCGACGAGTCGGTGGCCCTGAAGCTTCTTAGGCACTTTTCCGGAAACGATTTTCTGCGCCAACGCGACAGCCAGCGCGGTCTTGCCGACGCCGGCCTCTCCGGTCAGCAATGGATTTCGTTGTTCACGGCGCAACAAGACGTTGATCACGCGTTGAAGTTCGTTTTCGCGGCCGACGATCTCGGGGAGTTTGCCCTCCATCGCCTCGGCGGTCAGATCGCGTCCCAGCATATCGAGCGTTGGCGTCGATTGGCGACGCGCGCCCAGTTGAATCGCGGCTTCGACGGGCAATGCTTCTTCCAAAACTTTGGGCTCGCCCAAAGCGCGGCGGATCTCGGATTCGAGGCCAAGTGCTTGAACGAGTTCCAGACTCGATCCACCGTCTTCAAGAAACGCCTCAACCATCTCTCGTTCGCCCACCAAGCCGTCTTCGGCGTGCCGCACGGCGGCGTGAAGCATTCGAACCATGCGAGGTGTCAGGGTTTTTCGACCGATATGAAACTCGGGAATTTGATTGGGCTTTGAGCCGATCAATCGGAGAAGTTCTTCACGAAGGCGGCTCGGTTCGAGCCCGCGGGACGTGGCACTTCGCCAGATCGTGGAGTTTTTAATCGAGCAGATCATCGCCACAAAATGAGGGGTTCCCAAGAAAGGGGTCCCATGATTTGTCGCGAGTTTCATCGAACCGCGCAAAATGCCCCATATGGACTCAGAAAACACGTCCTCTCGCAGCATTCCGCGTGTGTCGAAGAGTGTGTCTCCGCCGCCCTCGCTCAGGCGACGCATCGCCCATCGAATGCTTGCCGATTCAGTGGCCTCGGCCCGCCACATCAAGACGCGCGAAAAGTCGGCCTGCTGGATCAACCCATTTCGATTCTGTGCAAGATTGTCGGCTTCCAGAAGCAGGCGCGTGAATCCTTTCGAGAAGCTCTTTTGCTCGAATTCGGGCAGTTGGTCCGCGGGATCTTCTTCGATTTCACGCGACAAAACGCGTAAACGCGCCGCCAATTCGTCGTGGGTGACGCTGCCGTCCGTACCGTCGGAAACCGAGGCAGCTAGTGCACGATCGTCGCTTTCAATGAGGACAATGAGCAGGTCGAGGGGGAGGAACATTTGCCGCTTGAGACCGATAAGCAGATCTCTCGCGGCCTGCAGAACCTGTGCTGCATCTTCGTCAAATCGCTCAAACCTAAGGCGACCTTCGCTATCAAAAAGAGACTGAGAATGGTTTATCGTCACGCCAAGTCACGCCCTCTGACCATCATAGTGACGAACGCCACAGAGGCCAAACGTTAAGTTGACCGTTTCTCGAGAACAATCACAAGAAACCCACCTAAGAAGCGTAACCACTGATGGTCGCGGGCCTTGGTTTCGGCGCGCTGCAGCAGCGACGCCAGCCCAGGAACGCGATGAAATCCGGCCGAAGGCGTTAATACTCGCACTCCGGCCCAGTCCACCGGTACCAACTCTTTGGGCAAACGCTCAACGATCGACTCCTTGGTGTCCCAACGAGTAAAAACAGCGCCTTCGTCGGTTTTTTTAGAGATTTTTCCCGGTCCGGCAAGTCGTTTTGCGGCGTAACGCAGGCTGGCGCGATTGTAAAACTCAAGCACAAGCTTGCCGCCTGGACGCGTCACACGGCTCATCTCAGCCAAAGCGGTGTCGATGTCTTCAACATGCGCGAGGACTTTGAAGCTGTAGACCAGATCGAAGGTTTCATCTTCGAATGGAAGCGAGCATGCGTCCGACTTGTAGACTTCCAGACCGCGTTTACGGGCGCCTTCCAGCATCCCATCGCTCAGGTCAATGCCCACAGCGCGACCTGCAACTGGCTGAATCTTATCAAGAATTAGCCCCGTCCCACATCCCACTTCGAGGACGTCTTTGTTGGGACTCAGTGGCAGGATCAGATCCGACTCCAATCGGTCGATGAACGCATGATATCCGTCATGACGCTCGTTTTCGTACCAGTTGGCAAATTCGTCGTAATAGCTTTCGTTGTCGCGGGACGGTTTCATTGAGCCTCCAAGGGGGCGGCTTTTTTGTCAGAATCGCCAGTCTGACGCAAGGACTAATCGGCGCGAAGAACTGACAGCAGAACAAACCTAGTTTAAGCTCCTCGCACCTACGAAGGACTCCCATGGCAACCGAACGCCTCGCACAACCGATCAACTTTGGTAAATATGAGCTTGTTGGCCGTATCGCACACGGCCGCATGGGCGACGCATACAAGGCCAAAAGCCACGGCGTAGAAGGATTCGAGAAGATCTTTGTGATCAAGATTTTCCATCCCGCCCTGACCGTCGACCCGACATTCGT
>CAYMYJ010000125.1:0-3160 GCA_964394615.1 uncultured Bradymonadales bacterium
CCGTATCGGCCTTTACCCAGCCGGATTTGCCGTCATTGCGCCTTATTAGCACCCAGCCACCCTCTTTTTTGATAATGACCGCGGCCTGGCCCTGATATACGCTAAAATGCGTGGTAGCGTTTTCAAAAGGCTCAAATTTGGCTTCTTCCTGCCCTGCCAGCACAATCGCGATAGCTTCATTTTCGTAATTTATTTTAATGATTAGGCTTGCGGCGCTTATTAAAAACAATGCGCCAAAAACAAATATCGCCCTCACAGCCGCCCTGCGAGCGCTTTTTAGCAAAACCGCCAAAACGCCGGTAGCAAAGAGGCACATGTACAAGGCTAAAACCCACCCGGTAAGGCCGTCAACGCTCCGGCCACGGCTTAACCTCGACAACAGGCCCGCGATCACCCCATTTTTTTCCTGCACAAAAGCGCTCTGGTGCATCACTGATCCGGCATATTTTAAGTTCGCCGCCAAATCGCTATCCCCGGGCATCAACCTTTCGGCCCTTTTGTAGTTTAGCACTGCCCTGCCTAAATCGCCCGATTTCATGTAGCTGTTGCCAATGTTGTAATATAAATTTCCACTTTCCTGCCCGGAATCAAGGATTTTCTTATACTCGGTAATGGCCTCTTCATATTTTTCCTGCTGGTAATAGGCATTTGCCTTCCGGAAAACCGCGCCCGCGTCTTCACGCGCTTGAGAAATAACCGGCAAAAACAACGTAAAAACGATTATGCTTAACGCGCTGACAAAATGTTTTTTTCTGTTATCGCGAGGAGCGCGGCGGCAAAGCAATCTCATCTTTGAACAGCCCCAATTTTTTGGGTGTCTCGTTGATGAGATTGCTTCGCCCCTTTGGGGCTCGCAATGACGATTTATCTTCATAGCTTTGCCCTCTCCAGGTAATCTATCGCTTTGCGCGCCAGCTTCAGCAATTTCTCCGCCTCATCTTTTGAAAAATCCCGCGCGCTGAATTTTGCCATGTCACAGGCGCTAAACACACGCGATATGTTTCTTAAAGTATCCTCATCAACACCTCTGGGCCGCAATTTCCTGTCCACGATATCGGCGGTGATGCCGCCGGCAGGTATATGCAACCTGTCGGCTATATATTCGGCAAGCGTCCTTGAAAGTGCGCCGAAAAATTCCGCGCGCTTGCCCGAGTTCAATAAAACAGACGCTTCCTTCAATCCTTTTTTCGCGGCCCCGGGAGCCCTGAGCGCCCTGGCATATCTTACATCGGTCCTTATGCGCTCCCTGCGCCTTGAAAAAAGCAATACCACAAAAAACAACGCCGGCGGCGCTGCAAGATATGCCGGAAAAGCGGCGTTTTTATAGGCCCTTTGGCCTGTTTTCCTCAAAGTGCCCATCCGGTCCTTGATGTAGATTATATCCTTACCCAGGACTTCGTCCTTTTCCTGGACTGGCAGGCCCGCGGAAGGCCCTTCTACGATATTTGGCCTTAACGGCCCCTGCGCCTTTTTTACGGTAATGGCTATGGGGCCCTTTTCTATGATGCGATATGATTTTGTCTCCGGATTAAAAAAACTAAAGGATATCACCGGCACCTGCGTCGTCTTTTCGCTCGATGGTATCACTGCCTGCTCAAAATCCTTTTCGCCCGGCTGGAGCTTTGACTGCGGGTCATATATCTTAAAATCTCCGGTCCTGGCTTTCAGCGAAGGCGCGTCAACCGTGGAGAAATTACCCTTTCCGTAGACCTTCATTTTCACGGTGATAGGGTCTCCCGCGTTTACCTCGCGGGGGCTGGCCTCCACCTCAAGCCCAAAATCACCAACGGCGCCCTTAAAATCCGGCGGCCTGTTTTCCGACGGATAAGGCCTTACGTTTATGTCCAGCTGCGTCGACTTCAATTCAAGCGGGTACGCCTCATACCCGCCGAAAAATCCGTTAAAAAAATCATCGCCGAAAAAATCGTCAAAAAACCCGCCCGGCCTGCTCTGCCTCGCCTGATTTCTGGTTATCATGTTACAGCGTATCTGCGCCGGCCCCAAAGTCAGTGTGCCTGTGGTCACGGGATAAATACTTGTCTTAAACTCTATGACCTCATATACCAGCCCCGCAAGAGTCCTCTGGTATTGCCTGGGTTTCTCGAAATCCTCTTTCATAAAACCTTCCGACGGTATAATGGGGAACTCGATGTCCTTGATGGCGAGCCTATTTACGTACAACCTCACCGTAAGCGGCATGGTCTCTTTAAGGAAGATATCGGTCTTGGGCACTTCTATTTCCACAAAGATCCTGTCTTTTAATTGCGCTTCCGCGGCCCCGGGCACGGGCAGCGTTTTCTGTCCGCCCTGTCCGCCTGCAAATGGCGCCCGGCTGCCCCATGAAGCTGAGCCAGAGTCAGACACTTCTATTTTTATCGGCCCCGCCTGATATGTCCTGCCTCTATAAAATACGTCAAAAGGCCCGATAGTAAATTTACCCTCTTTAAGCGGGACAAGGATATAATTGTGCGTTATTGAGCTTGAGACCTGGCCGTTTATTATGGACATCCTCGTAGAAGGCCCCAGGTACTGGGACGTAAACTCGTCTATCTCCGGCAACGCCGGGGCCTGGACGTTCTGCGCCCCGTTGAATGTCAGCGACAACTGCGTGCGCTCGCCCACCGAGATAACGTCCCTGTCAATCCTCGCCTCGAAGGTGATGTCTGCGGCAAAACATAAGGAAGAGCATAGTACAAAGCATACAGTGCAAAGCAGTAACCCAGCAACCATTGACTTGTGACTTGTGACTATTGACTTACGACTATCTTTCATTGCCATCCCTTTTAACGTTGTCATTCAGACTGTGCTACAACCCAGCTTGAATAACCGTTCTTTAATATAAAAATAGATGAATTCGGCAAAATTGCTTGTTTTTTGAAAAAGACGCAAGAGCCTATCGCTTCTAAAGCACATAAGAGCCCTTGTGACCTTCTGGACACCGAACATATTTATCATTCTGACCATGTTAAAACAGCTTGCCAGTAGCGATATTTCTGTTTTGGCACCGGCACAGCCTCGCAAGAGGAAGGCCATTACTCCCAGGTTACGCTTGATATGGCCGAAGGGCAGTTCAACCTTTTCTTTTCTGAGTTTGTAAATAGCCTGGGATTCGGGCTTAAGGTATTGGGCCTCAAGTCTTAGACGTATCTCTTCATCAATG
>CAYMYJ010000126.1:0-3060 GCA_964394615.1 uncultured Bradymonadales bacterium
ATATTAATAAATTGTTTTCCTCGTTAAAAGTTGCATTAATTACTTGAATTTAGGATTTATTAAACTTCAATAAAAATTTTTTATTACATTTGCTCATATAATAGAAGAACAATCATTTACAAAATGTCCTTTATAAATGTTGCCATTTCAAAGGTATGGCTTATAAAAGGGGAAAATTAAACTAAAAAAATATGAAAACAGCCCACGATTTTTTTCATAAATATCTTTCAGAAAACATATCAGATGCTGATACACTCGAAAGAATGAGGAATGTAATCTATGAATTTAATTCAAGAGCTCCCAAAATAATAGTAATGAAATGTATAGACGGTAGGGTTCATGGCAGCAAAGCAAAAGGATATCCTCCCACAACAATAAGATTCGGTAGAACGGATGGGAATATCGTTTCCCTTGATCGTAGCAATTTCTGGTTTTGGAATCGTATAGACCGTGTTGTAAAAGATGCTCATTTCAACACCCCCGAAACGCCAGCACTTTTCATTGCATTTATGCACCATTCACCCCGTGGTTTTGGTTGTGCCACCCACAATTCAAATAATGACGAAGCATTTAAATCTATTGAACTGCAGATGACAGAGGTAAGAAAAACATACAAAGAATCTGAATTATTTGTTATGGGGGGGGATACCAATACGGATATTATGGCAGAAACGCTCATTTTTCCAGGAAGCTATCGAATTGACACCGAAAATATTATTCAATATTGCAACCTAAAAAAACCACGCGATGTTTTTCATGAATTTTTTCTTACCAATAAAATTGATGATGTTGCTACTTCTAGAAATGTAGAACACAAAATACCAGATGAATTATTAAAAGGAATTAATCCCGAATTTTTTGTAAACAATCAGACCTGCCTCAATATGCAGAATTATTTGCTTCGTGAAATCACCACCAATATAATAAAAGATAGAGGTGATTTAAAACGACTGATTCGTCCCGATATTCTTGATTATATTTTTGTAACCCTCGATAAAATTAAAATGCCTTTAACGCTGAAAGGTCCTATTTTGTATCAAATTATCTGGAATATTACGTATGCCCTTTATCAAATGAATCTAATGGATCATTTAACCGATGAAGAACGTGATCGCTATATTGACCATGCCGAAGAGTTGGTTTGCTATGGTGATGGTTTTGAAACTTTACCAAGAAACAAAACAGTGCTTGTTAAAACAGGAAGAGGAGATGATATTGATGCGCTTACTGTTGCCAAGCATGTGATTGATAAAAACAGAAAAAAGTACCAACAAGACCATAAACTTTTAGTGCATATCAATGTAGAAGTTAATGGAGAAATGATGTCGTGGGACGATTTTAATGATAATGTTGGTTCTCGAGTGCTTACTATGCAACGTAATGTGGATTTCGTTTTTGGAAAGGATGTTGCTGTCCTTACCTCATACTCCTATCGCGATATGAAAAGATTCTATCCAGTTAAAATTACAAAGGATGACCCAAGAATTGTTTATCCCGCAGATGTAATTGCCGAAATTAATTCTTCACTAAAGTTTAGCAATATTTCTTTAAAAGCCGAAGAGGCATTATATAAATCGAGTTTTATTGGTATGAGTGTTAAATAGGGTCTGCTTAATAAATTTATTTTCCATTTACAGATGCTTTAGCTAGGACTCGTTTTTAAAAACATTTACGTACTTTTGCATTCTAAAAAAGGGAGAAAAAATGAAAAAACAATCTAAATTATTTCTATTAACGATCATCGCAATTCTTAGCACCACATTTTGCCTATCGGCGCAAAATCAAAAAGAACTTTCTTTCAAAAAGACATTAAAAGAAGTTGTTCTTTTATGTGTAAACAAAGATTCAACAGCTCTTTTAAAATATATTGATAAAAAAACAGGCGTTTTATTTTTCTATAGACCTGGAACAATGGATACGTATTCTAATGTAGAAGCATTGAGTTTTAATGAGTTGGTATATCCACACATCAATGTGGCGACTGATATTAAAATTTCTGTTTTAAAATACAGCAAACTACCTGAATATAGTTGTGATAAAGAAAGCTGGTCGAAAATAGGCTGTTATGTGGATACTACCAAAATCGACCATTTGCTTTCCAATACCGCAAAGAATTTGGTTGAATACATGGAAGTAGAGATTAGCAAACAAACCATCACTGATTTCCAAAATTTAGAATCGAAAATCAGGCGGTTTGTAATTGTAGCTCCCAGTGACAATAGTTTTATTTTATATTTAAGCTATATCAATAAAAAATGGTATTTAACTATGATAGAACAGTTTACGGACGATTGTGGCGCTTAAATAATTACGATAACATTTATCTTAATAATTAAAAACTTCGAGATTTTACTTCGAGGTTTTTTTTATATTAATAAATTGAACCTCTGTTTGTACTGCTTTTTTATCCCAAACCACATAAAGAATCACCACACTTACCATTGCTGCAAAAAAGCACCAAACCGAAACAATATTTTCTTTAAAGTAGATGCTGGTGAGGATATAAGAAAGTAAAATAACGATTCCAAATGTTTTTATTCTTCGATTGCTCGAAATAAAAGGAGGAAGCACAGCAGGTATAAAATAAGCAAGGTATTTAAACATGGGCAACTCCACCGAATAATCAATATCATAATAAATATGCAAGAACATTACTTTGGCAGTAACTGTTTTGAAAATAAGCACGTACAACATAAAAGCGGATAATCCCGAACCCAACCATAAAATTATTTTTAGGGCTTTTCTGCGTTTTTCATTTTTTTCGATCAGCATCATAGAGAGGGGAACCAATACGGGCCAAGCCACCAAGGCAAAAAACAGAAACAAATGAATGGGTATGCTTTGCCAAGAAGCCAAAGACGATTTTGTTAACGATAACCAAACAAAGCCTTCCGTAAATTGCTGCAATGCAAAAAATAATGGAATGCTCGCTAAAAGTAAATACGATTTCGACTTCACTTTTTTAATTGCAACAACACCTGCAACACAAAGAACCGAACTTGCTACAAAACTTGCTTCTGTTGAAAAACACATCTCTTTAAATTTTTACGCAAGATATAA
>CAYMYJ010000127.1:0-2941 GCA_964394615.1 uncultured Bradymonadales bacterium
GGATTTTTATTGTAAAAATTGCACTGAACAATATGAACTCAAATCTAAAAACGGACATCTCGGAATCAAAATAATCGACGGCGCATACAGCACGATGATTCAACGCCTGTCGGAAGAAACAAATCCTAACCTTTTTTTACTTACATATAATACCGTCTCCTTTGATGTAACAAGTTTTCTCGCAATTCCAAATTACTTTTTTTCGGAGGAAATAATAGAAAAACGCAACCCGCTTGCAGAAAATGCAAAAAGGGCTGGTTGGATAGGTTGCAACATCGCATTTAAAAAAATTCCAGAACTAGGAAAAATTTACTATGTAAGGAATGGGGAGTTCTTAAGAAAAGATAAGATTCTCGAGAACTGGAATCAAACCATTTTTGTTAAGGAATCGGAGAATAAGGATGCAAGGGGCTGGACACTAGATACCTTGATCTGTGTGGAAAAAATAAACAAGATCGAATTCACCTTAGAAGACATCTATCAATTTAAGGATTTATTAAGAAACAAACATCCCCAGAACAATAACATCGAAGCAAAAATCAGACAACAACTACAGCTCCTAAGGGATAAAAACATCATTGACTTTACTGGTCGAGGTAGGTATAAGATCAGATCAAAACAATATGTCTACAATAGTCGAACAAAAAATACTACAGTCAAAAGGGATTGGGTGTATTAAGGAATTAAACTACGACGATTCTACACTTTTTCATGCTTATTTGAATATCCTTATCGATTACCTGTATAGAGACGAATATAAACACTATTTGGAATGCGGTGGAGGAGAGTCTGGAATTCACATATTCCAGATACTAAAAGAGCTGAAGAGAATGAACAAGCATTGTAGCAGGAACCACTCCTGAGTTTCTCCTTGACCAAAATTTGAAAAACCCGATATTGGAATAGAGCCTTTTAATGGACTCCAAGGATGTTTTTGAGTACTAAAGAGGTTAAAATCAAAATGTGTTAAAAATCCGAATAGTTAAATCCTCCCCAAGCTCGACAAGTAAATTTGTTCAAATAGTCACAAGAAGAGGCAGAAAAACTACGGTAGTCGAGCATGTAGGAAGTGGTAAAACAGACGAGGAGATAAAAAGGCTTTGTAATATTGCTGAACAAAAAATAGAGAAGAAAGCGTTATCCACTGGTGCCAAACCCCTCTTCCCAGAAATGTTTGACGGCATTAATCTTGCAACAAAGCCAGTAGGTCAAGATAAAACTGGGAACACCTCCGCAAAAACTAAAATCAGTAATAGAGGGTTAAGATTTTTTGAGATAGGCGCTATTGAGATAAAAAAGGTTTATCACAACCTGGCTTATGAATATCTATCAAACTATTACGAGATGTTGGGGTTTAATGGTTTAAGAAACGACTTGGCAAAGGATCTTGCCATCTTAAGGATTGTCGAGCCTGCGTCAAAAATGAGATCAATCGTACTTTTGAGCAGATACTTTAACATTAACTACACCAAGAACATGTTGTTTAAGAATTTAGGAAAAATAGTTACCCTAAAACATAGGGCAGAATGTCTTGCTGTTAAATACGCTAACAAGAAATTAAAGTTTGATTTTAGTTTGGTGTTTTACGATGTCACGACACTGTATTTTGAATGTTTCCAAGGCGATTCTCTCAGAAAATGTGGGTATTCCAAAGATAATAAGGCAAACCAGCCACAAATAATGATTGGTCTTGTAGTTAACGAGGATGGGTTTCCTCTGGCTACCCAAGTATTTGAGGGCAACACCTTTGAAGGTAAAACTATGATTCCAATAGTTGAATCCCTTAAAAAAAGATTTAACATGAAAACCCTCACTGTTGTTGCCGATAGTGCAATGCTTAGCTTTGAAAATATGGCAAATCTAAAACTTGCTGGTATAAACTACATCGTTGGGGCACGATTAGCAAACCTCTCTCCAGAGAAGATAAAAAACATTTCCACGGCAATAAATAAACAAGAAAACCACATTTTTAAAACCCAAACTGCAAACGGTATGCTTCTTTGCGATTATTCGGAAAAAAGAGCCTCCAAGGATAGAAGCGATAGAAATAAAGAGGTACTGAAGGCTAAGTATCAGATCTCAAATCCAGCCCTAGCGGTTAAAAGACACAGATTTGTCAAGGAGGAAACAAAATCGGTTTTTGTGTTAAATAGCGCCTTGATAGAAAAAGCCGAAAATCTGGAGGGTCTTAAGGGCTACTACACAAGTTTAGAAGGCGTGGAAGACAGCCTGGTAATAGCACGATACAGAGAGCTTTGGCATGTAGAAAAGTCGTTTAGGATTGCAAAATCCGACCTTTCAGCAAGACCCGTTTACCTTAGAAAAAGGGAATGTATAGAAGCCCACATATTAATAGTTTTTCTTGCTTTATGTATGGCTAAAGCCATCGAACTGGAAACTAAAAAGTCCATTAAAAGTGTAGTAGACGGGCTGTGGGAAATATTAGATATAGAAATTACAGATAAGGAAACGGGGCAAACCTTTCTAAAAAGAATGATCCAAAATCCGACCCCAAACTCTAAAACCTTAGATAGGAAATAATTTTTGGCGTTGCGGGGTGAGTACTAGAGGAGAAACTCAGGAGTAGGCGTGATGCCACAACCCAGTTTTTTTGCTTTTATAGCACTTCCTTAGTCGGCAACATTTTACAACATGTCTGGGTAACGCACTTTGCAATAATTTTATTAGATTGGTGAATGGGTACCATCCGATTTTTATTTTATTTAATGGTGTTTCAAGAACCCCCTAAGGCTGATTACTCAACCTCCAATTATAAAATTCTAGCAGGTCTTGCTTCAATGTCAAATCAACTGGTATAAGTAACTTTATGTTAACATTTGAAGAAATGGAAAAGCTAAGAATTGAACTTAGTAATCTAAGACAAAGGCGGGACGAACTGATTTTAGAACTTGGGGAATATGCGCGAGAAAACAACGATCTA
>CAYMYJ010000128.1:0-2811 GCA_964394615.1 uncultured Bradymonadales bacterium
TTTAGACATGGCAAAATATAAACTTAGAAAAAAAAGAATGTCATTAAATATTCCCTGGCACATAAAACAGGATATATTTGTTTTGTTAATTTTTTTTGCAGCAGCATTTTTTGCTTTATCAGTTTTTGATTTAACTGGTTCAGTTGGTCGTTTTATAGATAAATTTTGGCAACAAATATTTGGTTGGAGCTGGTGGTTTTGGCCAATTATTTTATTTTTTATTGGCTATTTTATCATTTTTAAAGAAAGAAAAAATATAAATGGTTGGCGTTGGCTTGGTTTATTTTTATTTGTCATTTCATATTCTGGTTTGTTGCATTTATTTATTAATAGAGAAGACGCTTTAACAAAAGCGCTAGATGGTTTAGGCGGAGGATTATTTGGTTACGCGATTTCATTTCCTTTAATTTCAGTTATTGATTTTTGGGGATCTTTGATTGTTTTAATTTTTTTGTTATTAATTTCTCTGGTTTTGTTTTCTGGCAAGACTTTTGCTGATATTTTAGAAAAAATGCATTTACCATCTTTTGGTTTTTTTAAAAAAATAAGCAATAAATTTTCTAATCAGAAAAAATATCAAGAAGACGATATAATTAAAGACATTGGTTTTGAACAAAGAGAAATTGATTCAGATTACTCTGAAGAATACAGCGAGTTTGGACAGAGTGAAAATAGTGAGCAAAATAAAATTCAACCAGAAATATTTGTAAAAAATAAAAAAAGGTTGCCTAAAATTGATTTGCCATTAGAACTTTTAAGCGATAAAAAAGAAGCGCCAACTGCTGGCAATATTAAAATAAATCAAGAAATAATTCAAAAAACTTTAGCGCATTTTGGCATTGATGTTGATATGGGTGAAGTATCTGTTGGTCCAACAGTTACGCAATATACTTTTAAACCAGCATCTGGCGTAAAAGTTTCTCAAATTACAACACTTAGCAATGATTTAGCTTTGGCATTGGCTGCTCATCCAATACGAATTGAAGCGCCGATTCCTGGAAAGTCTTTAGTTGGTGTTGAAGTGCCAAATCAAAAACACGCCTTAGTTGGTTTAAAGGAAATTTTAGTTTCCAAGGAATTTAAAGAGCGAAAAACAAATTTATCTATAGCAATTGGAAAAGGTGTTAGCGGCAAATCTTGGGTGGCTAATTTAGGCAAGATGCCGCATCTTTTAATTGCTGGCGCCACTGGTTCCGGTAAAACAGTTGGCATAAATTCAATTGTTATTTCATTGCTTTATCAAAATCAACCAGATGATTTAAAATTCATTATGGTTGACCCTAAACGAGTTGAACTGCCGCAGTATAATAATATACCACACTTGCTTTGCCCTGTTATTACTGATGTAAAGAAAACAATCAATGCTTTGCGATGGGCAGTTAAAGAAATGGAAAGACGATTGCAAGTTTTGGCAAACGCGAATAAAAGAAGTGTTGATTCGTATAATGATAGCAAGCCAGAAGAAAAAATGCCGTATTTAATAATTATTATTGACGAATTGGCTGATTTAATGGCAAGCGCTGGACAAGAAATTGAAGCCGCTATTGTTCGTTTGGCGCAGATGTCCAGAGCTGTTGGAATCCATCTTGTTCTTGCCACGCAACGGCCGTCTGTTAATGTTATTACTGGTCTGATTAAAGCAAATATTCCAGCCCGTATAGCATTTTCAGTGGTTTCTTTAATGGATTCACGTACAATTTTAGATACAAGCGGAGCTGAAAAACTGCTTGGCAATGGAGATATGCTATTTTTAACTGCTGAAATTTCAAAACCAGTAAGATTACAAGGAGCTTTTTTATCAGATGCTGAAATTGAACGTGTAGTCAATTTTTTAAAACAAAAAGGTGAACCAGAATATGATGAAAACATAACGGAAAAATCTACTTTAGGAACCTCTGGCGTAATTGGTTACAGTGGAAGCTTTGAAGACAGTGACGAACTTTTACCAGAAGCTAAAGAATTGGTTATAAAAACAGGAAAAGCTTCTGCTTCATATTTGCAAAGAAAATTTAGAATTGGCTACGCGCGCGCGGCTCGCATTTTAGACTTGCTTGAAAATGAAGGAATTGTTGGTCAACCACAAGGTTCAAAACCGCGCGAAGTTATTGGCAGACCAGAAGAATTAGAAGCTGACAGAATTTTAGAAAATGACGAGGAATATGAAGATGATTTTGAAGAAGAGGATTAAAAATTATTTATGTCTATTTTTCGCACTAAAAAAATTCAAGCTTACCAAAATATTGGCGAGATACTAAAACAGGCCCGGGAGAAAAAGGGTCTTTCTTTAAATTTTATTGCAAATCAATTGCAAATTAATTCAAGATTTTTACAAGCGATTGAAGATAATGACTGGCAAAAATTACCAGGCGAGTTTTATATTAAAATTTTCATTAAAAAATACGCGGACACCTTAGGAGTGCGTTTAAAAAAAATAGAGCAAGGTTTGAGCCAGGAAATAAAAATATATCAGAAGTGGGAACAAGGCAGTAAGTTTAATCCTAAAGTAAATAAAAAAAACTTAGTTGTTTTGCCAAGTATTTTTAAAAAATTTATTATTATATTAGTTATTATTATTATTTTAATATATTTAATTTGGCAAGTATGGCAGATTACTAGTCCGCCTAGTTTGGAAATTTTACAGCCTGTTCAAGACACTATTACAATTGAACAAAAATTTTATACAATTTATGGTCAAACAAAGCACGGCAGTAAATTAGAAATTAATTCTCATAATGTCATTCCGGATAAGACAGGTTTTTTTAGTTTAACAATTAATTTATCTCCTGGTTCAAATATAATTAAAGTAAGCGC
>CAYMYJ010000129.1:0-2793 GCA_964394615.1 uncultured Bradymonadales bacterium
TATACCTAATTACAAAAGCCTACGGTAAAATGAAACTTTACATAATCCTTATTCTCCTTATTCCTTTGACCGTATTGGCTGAGGTAGAACAACAAACTTTTACAGTCGGAGTTACGGTTCCACTGACAGGCGATTTTGCAAGTTATGGCGAGAAAATAAAAAGAGCTGTCGAACTAGCTAAGGAAGATCTGGAAGACGAAAACATAAGCTTAAAGGTAAGGTATGAAGATGCCTGTCTGCCAGCAGCGGCTGTTAGTGCAATAAATAAGCTCGTTCTAGTTGACAAGATACAAGGGTTAGCAGCAAATTTTTGTGTCATTGCAATGCCAGCAATGGCGAGCATTATCGAAAAAAATCAAATTCCCTCCTTCCACTCTGCAATAGCGTCTGACAGTATCCTGAATATCGGAGGATACGTTTTTACTACGGATATAAAGGTTAGAACCGAAGCTAAAAAACTAGCTGAGTATGCTTACAATGTTTTGAATGCAAGATCTGCGGGAATATTAAATATTGAAACTGATTTTGGAATCGACTATCAAAAATATTTTTCAGTCCGCTTCAAAGAATTAGGAGGAAAAATTGTGTTCTCACAATCACAGTCAATCGGTGTAAATGATTTTAGATCAGAACTTAGTAATTTGAAATCTAAAAATCCAGACGTTATTTTATCCGCGCACCTTGGATTGACTCTAGGCGTACTACTAAAACAAGCACGTCAGTTGGGAATCAAGACCCAGATTCTAGGTACAAATGAAGCTGGCGATATTAGTGTAAGAGAAATAGCAAAAGAACACGCAAATGGTTTATTATTCTTTGTTCCTGAACCGGAGATTAAGAGCGAAAAGATAAAAATTTTTGAAGAAAAATATCTTGAAAAATATAAATCCAACCCAACTCTTTATGAATCAAGCTCATATGACTCGACCATGGTTTTAGTTAATGCCCTTTCTGCTTGCAAGGGTAATGCCTCTTGTGCAAAAAAGAAAATTTTAGAATTAAAAATATATGATGGTGTTAGTGGCCGTTTCAACTTGATTGGTACGGATGAAAGTTCTAGACATTTTGTTTTAAAGACTATTAAATCAGGGAACGTGGAAATCGTTAATTAGGTATATCAATGCGTTTTTGACGGAGCGCGGAACGCGCCCGCAAAACTTTGCCGTTATATTATTTAGGTAAAATGACTTATGGAAAAAATCACCCTTACAGAACCGGAAAAAAAACTGTATGAAGAAATAAATCTCAACCTCGATAGCTCTTTCTCTTCGCCAAATTCCCAAGAAAAATTATCAAAGGCCACAAATGCTTCACGGCAATTGACTATTTCATTAATGAATCGAAATGTAATCCCCAAAATTCGTTTAAGGTATCTTAACGACCCTGAATATAACGTGGGATCACTCAAGTCTAGAATTGAAATTTTCGAATCTAATGGAACAAGAGGCGAAGAAATTTATGGTCATGGTAATTTTTTAAAACATCTAAAGTACCTCATAGATGGACCAGATCTTCCTCTTAGTGTGATATCCCAATTTCAAAAAATTATTAACGACGATAAAGGAACATCTGGAGAACTTCAAGATGAAGTTAGAAAGTTTACAAGAAGCACTTGTCGAAAATTGAATATGACACCAAAACAAGCAGCAGAAGAGTTCTATAAATTAGCTTTGGAATGTGAATTGGATGAGTCTTTTTCTCTTTCTATTAGAAAAGCAGCAATGAGTGTACGGTGACCCAAATAAATAATATAACAATCCAATTTTACCGAGCGCTGAAGCGCCGGCAAATTTATAACGTTGTGCTGCTAAAATAAAATTCTATAGGAACCAATGCTATTTAGTTTCTTAACTTCATCTCTACTCGGGTTTTTGATCTGGCTTGGGTCATTCGATTTCACTGGCGAGTTGGAACCTTGGGACTCACGTGGTTACTACTATTTAATTTCACTGTTTTTCACTGGTCTATTCATGGGCATAGTTAAACCTGAGCATCCTTACTCGGCGTATTTTGGGGTGATTTTCGGACAAATAGCTTATGGAATCTTATTTTTAAAATTCGGACCTCTATTTTTTGTGGGATATATTTTTATGTTGGTATATTCGCTGCCGACTATATTTGGCGCAATAACTAGTGCATACGCAAAAAAATATTTATTGAAGCTATTGAAAAAATAATGGTATTTCTGGGGTTTGTAAACATATGGTACGCAGCACAACAATCCGTTTTTGCACAGCGCTGACGCGCATGCAAAACTTTAACGATATCCTTTTTCGGAAATTGAAAACTCATGGAAGAGCTTAAAATACGTTTAGCTTCAGAAGAAGATATGTCAGCGGTGATGAGACTCATTGGTCAACCTGATATGTCACCCGACAATAGACTAACAAGTGGTGAGGTTGGTAAGCTATTTAAAACCATAACAAGTACCCCCTTTCATCGACTCTATGTAGTTGAAACAGCGAATTTAATAATTGCGACATTTGCGCTTATTACGGTGCAACAACTGTCACATAATGGTGCAAAATCTATGGTAATTGAAGATATGGTTGTTAGTACTGAAATGCAGGGACGAGGAATCGGCAAGCGAATAATGGACTTTGCTGCAAACGAAGCTCAATCTCAGGGTTGCTATAAAATGATACTTTCAAGTGGAAACGCGAGAACCCAAGCCCACAATTTTTATGAGAATCTCGGCTATAAAAAAGATGGCATTCGCTTTGCAATTAATCTATAAGGATATCAATACGTTTTTCGCAAGTTGCTGCGCAACTGCGAAAACTTAGCCGTTAT
>CAYMYJ010000130.1:0-2772 GCA_964394615.1 uncultured Bradymonadales bacterium
TTGCCGTCATGGAATCGGCTTTCACTCATGGGGCAAATCCGGAAGTGTTTGTGAAAAAACTAAATGGAATGAGTATAGGAGAAAGGAATCAATTTTTGGATTTATCTAAAAAATTTGCGATAAAAGATATTCCACCACAATTTGTAGCGGACAATTTAGCACTATTGCAAAACTGTGATTTTTCAAAAGATGGATTAGCATTATTTAATTCATTTGATGCGCAGAAAAAATGGCTTGATTATTGTGTACAGGTTTGGAAACAAAATCCACAAAACATAGAGAATATCGCAAAGTTTTTTAATGAGGCGTTAGCTTCAGAAATCAAAACAACAAGCAAGAAAGAATATAAAGTTGAGAACATCAAAGGGCTTTCCATAGATGAACTTGCTGATATTCAAGAAAATGTTGACGAAGAATTAGGTAGCGCGAAAGAAATAATCAAGCCGAACGAAAAGCTTCGTGCCTACGCTTCCAAACTTTTACAATCTGCACTTGGTGAGCTATATGAAAATAAAAATTTTGGAGCAATCGCTAAAATTCAGGAATCTATTGGTGGTTCTGTTGAGGCAGTATCGGCATTAGATCAAGCAAAGGTAAACACTCTTACTCAAAATGACCTCATCAAATTTATTCCGTCTCTTGGCGGAGCAGAGGCGGGCAAACTTTTTCCGATAACATTTAGCAAAGCCAAAGAAATGATTTTCGCTAAATTGGCGACAGATCAAGATTTAGCTGATTACTTTGTTGAAAATCTTGATAAATACTATCAACAGCCGTGGGTAGCGGAAAATGTTGCAAAAGCAATTCAGCAATATTCTGTGGCTCAAAAGTTTATCTATGCCGTTGAGAACGATCAGACAGTTTGGAAAAGCGAAGCATGGGTTGTTGATATTTTCGCAAAAGCAAAAGTTATAGTTAAAGAACACCACAAACAGTTTGATCAAGATGATGACGGGCAGGGTAGTTATGGATATAGTCATGGAAATGAAGGATTTAGTGAAACCGACCCATTTGAAAATCATCCGTGGCGCTTTGGCGGACGACAAATCAGAATTGCGTCAGCAATTTCAGAACTGATGTCGGGTAAAACAAATGTTCAAGGGTTAAAAGAACTCAGAATCAATGGCGAGGAAATTTCCCCTTTACTTGCGGAAGCAAACGAGAAAGTAAATACTGCTTATCAAAATTTTCTTGAACAAATTCGCTCTAACACCGCTATCAAAGACGAGGATAAGCAAGCATTGCTCAATCCCGAATCTAGCTCGGTCAAAATGACTTCGTTGCTCAATAATATCCGCTCATTCGTCGCTAGATATTTTGTGCAAAGTGTTGAGGGAGATGTTACGCGACTTTCAGAAATTGGAAATTTGAGCAATGACCTTGATCGAATTTTAGCCGAAGGATTCAGGCGATATATTAAAATCTATGAGGTTGATGTTCCACTTTACGACAAACTTTACGAAGAATTTGATACTTTGCGAGAAACAGGACGCAGTCCTCTTGAAGTGTATTTAGGTCGTGATGGCATCTACGCATATATCGGCAGGCACGCACAAGATGTGGCTCGTCGCAGAAAGCTCGGACTTGAAGGAAGGAAAAAATTAAAAGAGATGGGCGAGGTGGTAGAAATTCATCCGCAATATACCGTTTATCCTCGTTACTTCCGCGATAATATAAATCAAGAAACCAAGCGACAATTTTTGGAACAGGAAGGAATTAGTCCTGACGCAGACCCGCTTTTTTATGATACCGGATACACTGGCACAATTCCCGAACAAATAATGAAGGTAATGGATTTTTCACAGGAAGATATTGAGAGAAGAATCCGCTTGCTTTCCGCTCCGTCTGTTCATCGTCGTGTCAAAGGTATTCCCGAAAATGCTCGCAGTGAAATTATTGAGTACATAGAACATAATGCAAAAACAGAAAATACTGCAGAAGGACTAATTATCGATGAGAAAACTGGAAAAATTCGCCATATTGCAAAACCAACAAATCCCGAGGAGCAATTTTATTTCATGATGGTAAAACAAGCGGTAGCACGCCACTATTGGTTGCAAGAACAATTACATCATGAGCCGTCGGGAAATGTGAACCTTGATTCCGAACATTACACAATTCGTATACGACAAGAATATGCAAAATTACTTCCTCCGGACTTTATACAAAACCCGAAAGAATTTTTGACACAACATGGTGAAATGTTGAAAGGCAGTAAAGGCGAAGGAGAATACCCCGATGAAGAAGTTGTGTTATTCAAAATGACCGATGGGACGGAAATTGTGGCAAAGAAAATCGAACTTCGCAAAGCGAAGGAAGCACGCAAAGAATTTTCCATTCTCATTTCTGCTAAAAAAGCTGGTTTGCCAACCGCCAAACCCGTCGGTTTCCTTTCCGGCAAAGAAGATACTGATGGCAGTTATCTCTTGATGAAAAAAATTGAGGGTATATCAGGAAGAAATTTTGATAAGTATCTGAGAGATACGGGGAAATTCACAGAAGAAAAAATCAAGAGTATTCTGCAACAGGTTGCGCAAATGAATAAAGAAATGGCGGAGCTATTTAGGACAACACTCAAAATTGACAAGCGATGGAGAATTAAGGATACTATCATTGAATTGAATGAAGAAACTGGAGAAGTTGAAAATGTGATTCCGATTGATTGGGAAAGAGCGCAAAATTTTAATCCTGCTGCGCTAAAAGAGATAGACGAAATCGCATAAGCCCGCCGAAACCCCCGCCCGAATTTCGCCAAAAGAAATCAGCGGAGCA
>CAYMYJ010000131.1:0-2664 GCA_964394615.1 uncultured Bradymonadales bacterium
ACGCAAAATGCGCTGAAGGTCAGGTTCATCCTCCACATGGAGAATCGAGATTCGCCCGCTTGAGGACTTAATCGCGTCGCGTAAGGCCAACACGAGTCTGTCTTCGTCGACCGGCTTGCTCAGCACGTCGCTCACAATAAAGCCTCGCTCTTCCACCGCATCGCAACTGCCCGAAACGATGATAATCGGCGTGTCTCGAATCTTGGGATCTGTGCGAATTTCACCGATAAGCCGCGTTCCAGGACCATCCGCCAAGGTCAGGTCAAGCGTGACAGCACCGTAAGTCTTTGACTTCAAAAGGCGACGTGCTCGCCCCAAAGTGGGTGCCACATCCACCAAGAAATTTAACGATTCAAAGAGATTGGACAGGTATCGCGAAACGTCAGGATCATCTTCGCAGACCAAAATCCAATCCCGCGATGACGCGGACATGGGTTCAACAGCGTCATAGTAGGGCAAATCGAATGAAAAAATGGTCCCCCCGCCGGGAGCGTCCTCGAATCGAAGTTCGCCGCGCATTTGCTGGACGACCGCGAGCGTAATCGCCAATCCCAAGCCACTTCCTCCCTTTTTTCGAGTCGAAGAGGAGTCTGCTTGGGAAAATCGTTCAAAAATTCGCCCTCGAAACTCTTCGGGGATGCCCGGCCCAAAATCCCTGATGCTGAAGCGACAACGGGCACCAACGCGTTCCACCGAAACCTCGACCTTCGTTTCGGCGGCCGTAAATTTGGCCGCGTTTGAGATCAGATTGGCAAAAACCTGCGCCAATCGGTCGGGATCGACGCTGACTTCGCCGTCCGGCAACGATGATATCAATTCCAACGACACACCATGTTCGACCGCAAAGGCCTGGTTGTTCTGGATGGCCTCGGTCACAGCGTCCGCAATTGAGACACTCTCGAATCGGAAATCGAGGCGGCCTGACTTCATTTTTTCGATGTCCAAAATATCGTTAATGAGCCGGACCAAGCGTTCACTGTTATTAAGTGCGATATCAACGTATTCCTTGGCCTCGGCGGGCAGCTCTCCGGTCATGCCGCCAGCTACCAGACCCAACGCACCACGAATCGACGTCAACGGGGTCCGCAGTTCATGACTGACCGTGGAGACAAACTCATCTTTGATTTGTTCGATGCGCTTGCGTTCAGTGATATCCCGAACAATCTTCGAGGCCCCCACAACCTTGTCGTTCTCGCCATAAAGCGGAGACAAGGTCACCGAGACGTCCAATCGACGCCCATCTTTGCACACACGTACCGTCTCGAAATGGTCGACGATTCTGCCCGCCTGAAGCTCTTGAACAAGTTTCAGTTCTTCCTCAAGGCGATCGACGGGAAAGAGCAAAAAGATGTTTTCACCTATCGCTTCCTCTGCGGTGTAACCAAACATGTCTTCGGCCGCCTGGTTCCACGTCAAAATGGTGCCATCAAGTCTCTTGGTCATGATTGCGTCAAACGACGTCGACACAATATTTGCCAAGACTTTCAGTTGTTGATTTTGCCGACGTAATTCCAACTGCGCGACCACTTGATCGGCGAGCAAGGAAAGCATGTCTTGCTGTTCGGGAGTCAGGTCTTTGGGGTGGTTATCGATGACACAAAGCGTCCCGAGCACAAAGCCGTCTGGCGTGGTCAGGGGTGATCCTGCGTAAAACTTCACATGGGGTTCACCCGTGACCAGAGGGTTGTCGGCGAAGCGCGAATCCATCGACGCATCTTTGACCAAGAGCGGCGCCTCCGCGAAGACGACATGCCCACAAAACGACACCTCGCGAGGTGTCTCGAGAGCCTCCAAGCCATAGCGCGATTTGAACCACTGGCGATCGGCGTCGATCAACGACACCAGAGCAATGGGAACCCCCGCAATATGAGCCGCAATCCGGGTCAACGCATCGAACTCGGGTTCAGCGGCCGTGTCCAGAACGTAATAGGACTCAAGCGCACGCAGGCGTTCGACTTCATTGACCGGTATTTCGGGCACTTTCATGCTGATGCTCTTCTTACGATGCTGAAATATCTCACAAGAACATTAGCAATTTTGCGCCATTACGCACAGTGTCGTTCCCACGCATATTCGATGCCAATCACTCCCAAGCCAACCGGCAAAAACACGCACCTATTCGAATTCCACAAACCCTTCTTCATCCACGGCAAACGCTCCTGTCTGCAGCATCTCGAGGTGGTCACGGAGCATGCCTTCCAGGCTCGACCATCGCCCCAGATAAGGCCCCTGCCCGTCCTGAAACTCCATCGCCAATATTTGACCCTTTTGACCTTTCGGCCCGGGCGCCAAATCCACACAATATTCGTTTCCTCCGCCGTCGCGCGCAAAGCCCACCCATTGGCTTTGCCAATAGGTTTTTGCCATCCGGCCGTCGTCGAATCGGCCATCATCCCAGCTGGAAATATTGGCAAAATGTTGGCTAAAATCGATCGTTTGGGTTCGTTTGCTTCGTTCCAAAATCGATGAAATAGGAACCGTATCGTACGCCCCCGAAAACGGGATGGCGCAATTCACGTGGAGCAACCAGGCCTTTAGGTCATCTGGCAATTCAGCGCCAATTTCGGCCGCCAACGCGTCCAATTCCGCAGCGGTGGCGGATTTGAACTGAGCCCAATCGGCAAAGGGAGTCGTAACCCCTGCATCACGCAGGGCCGAGATGTA
>CAYMYJ010000132.1:0-2616 GCA_964394615.1 uncultured Bradymonadales bacterium
ACCATCAGCTGCACGCCCTCGGTCCAGCCAGCAATCACGCCGCCCAAGGGGAACGTCGCAGGCTCGCCGCGCTGCACAGACGAGTCGAATAACTCGCCGTCTGTGGTCCAACCCGAATAATGAACCGTGACTTCGCTATCGCGGGTAGGATGGTCCTTGCCCGTGCCTTCTTTCAAGACTTTGAACGAAAGGCCCGACGCCACCTTGAGCGAGTCAGCTGGCGCTGCGGCGACGTCTTCAGGTGTGGTTGGGGCAGGGCCCGAGGCGCCCTTACAGCCGAGCGTCACGCAAAGGGCGAGCACACAAAAAAAACCGATACTATTTCGAAAAAACATCGTTAAAAACCTGATTAAATCGTCACGAAGGCCAAATTACAATGCCAGGCCGGAGCCTGGCGCACTCATTATAATGCCAGGCCGGAGCCTCGCAGCGTCATAAACTGAAAACAGAAAACAGAAAACGGCCGAAGGCCAAAGCCCTAGCCGCAGCCGCAACGTCCACATTTGGACGCGACATCGGGCCTGAATTGTTCTTCCATGAAACCAACCGTAAAGACTTGCGCGGCGATCTCAGGTTCGATTTCGAGCACCTGCTTGATCCAATACTGCACGATCGGCGCATCGGATTGCGGGGCAATCTCGACGAGCAATCGAGCGGTGGCTTCGCGTTCGTAACTGTTCCACAATTTGATGCAGGTCTGGTCGATCTTGTCGGCCTGGGTCTTTTCTGGTGCAGCAGCCAACATCGCGGCGAGCGGGCTTAAATCGCCTGTACGCTTGGCGTCGCGCATCAGGCCGTCGATTCCTCGAGGTCGCATGATGGGAACCACGACGCCTATCAGAATCACCACACCTGCAATTGTCGCCACTGTTCCTATCATAAACTCACCGGGGTTAAGTTCCGCTGCCACTCTATCAGACTCTCTGGTCGATGTACGTGTCTCAGGGTAGTTTTTTTGGAAACCGGATGACGGGATAGGTCTTGTAGTGCTTGAAATCGTTCAGTCGAAGCGATCGGAATCGATATTCAAAAATGGTTATTTCATCGGCATTTTCCTCACGCAATTGAACATCTTGGTCGGGGAAACCCAAATCGATACGTCCACCGCCCACACACTTGAAGTAGTCACCACGGTTGGCTGTTCCCGTGCGAGAGACCACCGCACGAGTTCTGCATTCGGCGGATTCGGGATCGGCTGGCGTCAGCGTCAGCGAACAAGAGCCCGGCAAGCTGGCAAAACAAGCACCGGTCAGGTCTCCCGAGAACTCACCTTCAAATCCCAGCCACCATCCAATGACCTTTTTTCGCGCCGCTGATTCGGCGACATAATCCCGTCTGGGCTCGCGCACGTCGGCATCGTGTTCAAATATTGGATGGGCAAATAGGCTGGCATCGAAGATGACCGGGTCTTTGTAATTCAACCTCCAAAGGCGCTTCAATTCGGGATGACCTTCAGGATAAAACGCCATGTGAGCGACGTTTTTTGACTGTAAATTTAACTCCGCGAGCCCACCCGCGCATCGCCCCAACATATCTACTGGAGTGCCTGCCGGAAGCCCTTCACCCACCAATTGCGCGAGCTTGCGGTAGCCAGTGTACATCAGTGCGTTTTCGCAGTCGTTCTGGTCAACATCGCCAAGGTCGACCTGACACTGAACCGCCGCATCACCCCAATAGGGCGAGTGGCATTCAGGCTCATCGACGGAGTTCGCGGATTTTGCAAACTCGCGGAACTGGACCGTCTTTTTGTCGTCTCCAACAAAACCACGGCCGACCTGGTATTCGAATTCGATCGATGCAGGTTTTTGGTTTTCAACTAATTTCGGCAATTCGACTAATGTCGCCGAGCCTTCGGAGCTGATTTCGAGTTCCCCCTCCGCAGACTTCCAGAGGCCTTCAACCTCGCCATCACTGCATTCAGCGATTACGCGTATCGGTCGGCTCACGCCGTTTAGGCGATGCCAAATCCCGTGTTGAATCACCGAAAAGCCCACAGCAAAGCTGCACAATTCTCGCGGAAGCGATGAGGTGGCGTAGATCTCATAGACCACCTTTTTGTCTTCTACAGACACCGACGGCGTGCTGGCGCAGGATTTAGCGCAAATCACGGCGAGGATGGCCACTTGGAGGAGCGCCGTGGCGAGTAAAATGGGTTGATGTTTCCTGCGCATGCGGCTCCCTGTGAGTGCTTGGTAAGAACTAGACACGGTCGACGCACTGAAGTTCCCTCAGTCCCGAGGCGAAGTCGCGATGTGGGACCAAGGCTAGAGCCATATGAGTTCAGTCGTTGGGCACGGGAAACACCCATGGGGACTGGGCGGGTGGGACTCTGAGGTGATCAAACCAGTAACTGAAAACGCGACGGTTGGAGGTGTCGGTTTCAGTTAAACTCAAATCACCTCCATGATTATTTACGGTGAGTGAACTTGAGCCAAAACACGTGAAGCGCTCAAAAGACATGTCCAACGCGAGACTCGTCGCAATTGCGAGGGCTCGGCATTCTCCCGGTCCCACTTCCTTATGCACGCCTCCGGCGCAACGACCTGGATGTCTGGCCACACAATTACGATCGTCGCAATCTGGAGTATTGCTGTAACAAGTAAAATGAATCGGTGT
>CAYMYJ010000133.1:0-2605 GCA_964394615.1 uncultured Bradymonadales bacterium
GCAATTCACGCTTTATAAATTCCGGACAATGAAAATAAATATTGACGGTCCGCTGGCAACGGAAAAAAACGATTCCCGCATATTCCCGGTGGGAAAAATTTTACGCTATAGCCACTTGGACGAATTACCGCAATTATTCAATATCTTCAAAGGCAATATTTCTTTCATTGGACCACGGCCGGAAAGCAGCGAATTAGTTGAGATTTATAAAAAATTGCCGTATTATGAAATTCGTCACATTATCAAACCGGGCTTGACCGGCTGGGCGCAAGTCAATTACAAACCCAGCGCTTCACTTGAAGAAGCGTTTGAAAAATTGCAATACGACATTTATTACATTAAAAACCGCTCGCTGATTTTAGACTTACTAATACTGATAAAGACGATAAGATATATTTTTATTTCACACTAAATGATCACTAGACTCAAAGATCTTTTATTCACAAACCGCTCCACTAAACAAACGATAACCAAAAATATATTTTGGTTAAGCATAAGCCAAGTTGGCAGCCGCTTAATAAGAGCGGCGATTATTATTTACGCGGCTCGCGTTTTAGGTGCCGCTGAATACGGAATTTTTTCTTATGTTTTAAGCTTTGCCGGATTCTTTACGCTTTTTGCCGACTTAGGAGTAAGTCCCTTAATGACGCGCGAAATCGCCGGCCATCCCGAAAAAAAAGAAATTTATTTTACCAATGCCATAAGAATAAAAGTTTTGCTGATTTCTTTGACAGCCGCTTTGATTATTTTTGTCGCTCCAAGATTTTCAAACATTGAAGGAGCTGTCGTCTTAATTCCCTTTGTCGCTTTGCTTGTTATATTTGACAATCTGCGGGATTTTATTTTCGCCTATTTTCGGGGAATTGAAAAAATGGAGCGAGAGGCGTTTTTAATCGTAATTATGAACACGGCAATCGCCCTGTTCGGATTCATTGTCCTGCAATTCAATAAAACCGCCGGCGCCCTACTTTTTTCTTACATTGCCAGCGTCGTAATTTTAAGCATTGTCGCTTTTTATTTCATCAAAGACGCAATTAAGGGAATCTTTAAAAATTTTGACAAAGAAATTTTCAAACAATTTTACCGAAACTCCTGGCCATTTGCTTTCATAGGACTATTTGGAATTTTTATGCTAAATATTGATATTATTATGCTCGGCTGGCTACGAAGTGCGGAAGAAATCGGATATTATTCCGCAAGCCAGCGCGTTGTTCAGATTCTTTATACTTTGCCGGCAATCATCGCCAGCGCTATTTTTCCGGCTGTGGCGCGCTTTATAAAACAAAAAGATTTTGACAAGGCAAAAATTCTTAATGAAAAATCAATAACAATGTTATATTTTATCGCCATGCCGCTTGCAATCGGTGGTATTGTCTTAAGTAGTGCAATTATTGCATTTCTATTTGGAAAAGAATATCTTCCAGCTTCAGTGTCTTTCCAAATTCTTATTGCCAGCGTGCTTATTCAATTTCCAAGCACTATTCTTAGCAACCTGACAATAGCGCACAATCAGCAAAAAAAACTTATTGGCTATGCCGCTTTTGGTTCAATAAGTAATGTATTATTTAACGCCTTACTTATTCCTATTTGGGGAATCGCCGGCTCGGCAATCGCCACCCTAACCGCGCAATTAGCATTTTACGTTCCGATTTGGCTTAAAATGAAACGAATTAATAATTTTTACACTTTCCGTCATTTAAAAAAAATAATAGCCAGCGCGGCTATTATGGGAATTTCTGCCTTTTTTATTAATAAATTAGGAGTTAATGTGCTTTTAAACATCATTATTTCCGCTGGAGTTTATCTTATAGCTATTTATTTATTAAAAGAAAAAATCTTAAAAGATATAATAAGCCTTTCCCAAAAAGTCAAAACGCCTTAATAACTTTTTCTCCACCAAACTAATAAAAAAACTAAAAATATTCCAGTAAACAAGCCTGTCAATCCGCCCATTATAATATTAAATAATTTCTGGTTAGACGGTATTTCCATCGCATCGGAATGAGAAATTATTTCCGTTGACTGAATATTTGCTAAATCTTCTTTGAAATTTTCTATTTTTTGCTCTTCCATTATCAAATCATTCTTTAATAAAAATGAAGTGATTTGCCGATCCGATGCGCTAACCCCTGATTTTATATCCTTTTCTTGTTGTTTCAATAATGCAATTTTTGATTGCGCTTCATTAATTTTATTGTTAAAAATCTCTTTTTTAACATTTATTTCTTCATTATGATTATTAACTATCGCCCCACTTATTCCTTCTAAAATATTTTTAATTTTTTCTTGATTATTGCCCTCAATTTTTATTTCAATTAAATTCGTTCCTGCTGGATTTAAAACAACAATATCATCATTCACCTCTCCATAAATGCCCTGATTAATTTTTTCCAATAATTGTTTCGGCTGTTCTATCAGCGTTCCTTCGTCTTTAAAACCAATTTCTAATAATGTCTTGCCTTTATAAATTATATCCTTTGAAACAAACGCGTAATTAAAACCAATTGCAGCAATAATCCCCAATAAAAACAACCCAAAAATCAACTTTTTGTTCCCAAATATTAATTTAATATAGTCTCTTAAATCAACTTCTTTTTCGTCCATT
>CAYMYJ010000134.1:0-2582 GCA_964394615.1 uncultured Bradymonadales bacterium
AGTAGCTATGGCGAAAGGAAAGTTTGACAGGAGTAAGCCGCATTTAAACGTGGGAACAATAGGACACGTGGATCATGGTAAGACGAGTTTAACGGCTGCGATAACAAAAGTAGCTGCGGAGACAGGCGGAGCAGAGTTTCGTGCGTATGATATGATTGATAACGCGCCAGAAGAGAGAGAGCGTGGTATTACAATTGCGACAGCTCACGTTGAGTATGAGACAGCAAATCGTCACTATGCACACGTAGACTGTCCAGGTCACGCGGATTATGTGAAGAACATGATCACAGGTGCTGCGCAAATGGACGGAGCGATTTTGGTGGTTAGTGCGAACGATGGCCCTATGCCACAAACTCGAGAGCACATATTGTTGGCGAGACAAGTTGGTGTTCCATACATCGTAGTATTTTTGAACAAAGTGGACATGGTAGATGATCCAGAATTGTTAGACCTAGTAGAGTTGGAAGTTCGAGAGTTGTTGAGTGCGTATGACTTCCCAGGTGACGACATTCCAGTGATCAAGGGTTCAGCGTTGAAGGCGTTAGAAGGCGACACAGGCGAAATTGGTAGCGAAGCAGTGAAGAAGCTATTGGCAACTTTGGATGAGTACATACCTCAACCAGAGCGTGCGATAGACAAGACATTCTTGATGCCAGTGGAAGACGTGTTCAGTATTCAAGGTCGAGGAACAGTTGCCACAGGTCGTGTTGAGAAGGGTATTGTTAAAGTAGGTGAGGAAATTGAGATCGTAGGATTGAAAGACACTCAAAAGACTACAGTGACAGGTGTTGAAATGTTTAGAAAGCTGTTAGACGAAGGTCGTGCAGGTGATAACATTGGTGCGCTTCTAAGAAGTTTGAAGAGAGAAGATATCGAGAGAGGCCAAGTATTAGCGAAGCCAGGAACGATTACTCCGCACACTAAGTTCCGAGCAGAAGTGTACGTATTAACTAAAGAAGAAGGTGGAAGACACACTCCATTTTTCAAAGGTTATCGTCCACAGTTCTACTTCAGAACAACAGATGTAACAGGTTCAGTTGAACTACCAGCTGGTCAAGAGATGGTAATGCCAGGTGACCGAGTGAACGTAGAAGTTACATTGATTCACCCAATTGCGATGGATAAAGAACTTCGGTTCGCGATTCGTGAAGGTGGTAGAACAGTTGGAGCTGGTGTTGTAGCTGAAATTATAGAGTAATAATTTCGTTATAACAGCGTCTTAAATGACCTAAGAAAGGCTTCTATTTAATATAGAGGCCTTTCTTTTTTTTGCAGGCGAAAATATGGCTTGAAAATTGACAATTGTCTGTGTTTTTCATACTTTCCGCCTGCATAATTGTAGCAATTATCGAAAATAGTGCTTACAAGTAAAAATTAGCAAGTAGAACAAAGTTTTGTACAAGTTTTAGACATTGACTCAGTGGAAGATAGTCTTCTTGTAAAGAATTGTAATCTAGAACCATATACTTAAAAAATAAGAACACCGGAAAATTATGTCAGATTTAAATTTATATAGAAACATCGGAATCTTTGCACACGTTGATGCAGGAAAAACTACTACTACTGAAAGAATTTTAAGCCTGACCGGTAAAATTCACAAAATCGGTGAGGTTCACGATGGTGAAGCTACAACCGATTTCATGGATCAAGAAAGAGAACGTGGGATCACGATTCAATCTGCTGCGGTAAGTTGTTTTTGGGAAGGTCATAGATTCAACGTTATTGATACTCCTGGTCACGTTGATTTTACAATCGAAGTTTACAGAAGTTTAAAAGTTTTAGATGGCGGAATCGGTGTGTTTTGTGGTTCTGGTGGGGTTGAGCCACAATCCGAAACGAACTGGAGATATGCAAACGATTCAAGAGTCGCTCGAATTATTTTTGTAAATAAGTTGGATAGACTTGGTGCAGATTTTTATCGAGTCACAAAACAAATTAAGGACGTTCTAGGTGCTAAGCCTTTAGTCATGGTTCTTCCAATTGGTATCGAAGATAATTTTACAGGCGTAGTTGATCTTTTAACTAGAAAAGCTTGGGTATGGGATTCTTCTGGAGATCCTTTGAAATATACTATCCAAGATATTCCAGAAGAAATGAAGGATCAGGTAGAGTCGTACCGACAAGAATTGATCGAGACTGCTTTGGAGCATGATGATGTTGCGATGGAAGCTTATCTTGAAGGTAATGAACCAAGTTTAGAAGTCGTTAAAAAATGTATTAGAACAGGTACAATTAAGCTAGATTTCTTTCCAACGTTTTGTGGATCAGCCTTCAAAAACAAAGGTATGCAACTAGTTCTGAATGCTGTTATTGACTATCTTCCAAATCCTATGGAAGTAGACCCACAGCCAGAAATGGACCTTGAAGGTAATCCTACAGGAACGTTTGCGTTAGTTGATGTTACAAAGCCACTTAGAGCTTTAGCTTTCAAGATTATGGATGATCGTTTCGGTGCGTTGACTTTTTTAAGACTTTATTCAGGTTACATTGAAAAAGGATCGACCGTATTAAATACTTTTACTGGTAAGAAAGAAAGAATTGGTCGGATTGTAGAAATGCAAGCGGACAGTCGAAATGAACTA
>CAYMYJ010000135.1:0-2559 GCA_964394615.1 uncultured Bradymonadales bacterium
TTGAGTAAATAATTTAATTACTTCATCTACTTTGTTCATTTTGACTGCAAGGTTTGCAAGGTCCGTCCTAAATTCTGTATCATAAGGTTCATACTCAGCAGCCAGTTTATAGTTATCATAGGCTTCTTGGTAATAACCGGCTTCTTCCAGAATATTTCCAAAATTATCCAACATCCAAGGCTCTCTTTTTTTAAGCGCGATAGCCCTTCTCATTGTACTAACAGCCAGTTCAGGCTCTTTAACTTTACGATAGGCGTTAGCAAGACTGACGATCGCAATGACATGAGTAGGACTTATTTCGATAGCTTTTTCGTATTGCTTTATAGCTCTCTCAATTTGATCGTCGTCTTCAAGCGCATTTCCATACCTTAATCGATAATTAGGATCATTGGGATTTTTTGCTAACGCCTTTTCAAAGACTGGAATCGCTGAAGCATATTCCTTATCTTTATACAGTTGATATGCTTTCTGATATTCATCATCACCCGTGTCACGCTCACAACCAACCAATGCTGTCAGCAGACAAATTAAAACAAACTTAAATAAGTCAGATGATCGAATTTTACTCTTAGGAAAAACCAAGGTTACCTTCTAAAATTTATTACTATATTCATTAGGTTTAAAAGGATTGATCGAGTCCGTTATCTAATGATTGATTGTCACTTAGATTTCTTCTCGACTTCCAATGTCGCCACCAGCACTATAGCACTCCCAAGCCTCTATAGGGATGAAAAAATGCGCGCTCCATTTCTTCGCCTCTTCTGGATCCCTAAATCCTACTGCATAGAAGGAATATGCAATAGACATTTGTCCGCTAAAAACAACTTGCCATTTTTGAGCCTCGCCTGGGGTTGCTCCAAGGCTGAACCAACGTTTTGCAACGCGAGGATCATCAAACCCACCGTTCACCCAAGGTTCCGCATCACTAGGATTAGTAAAGAATGCATCCCACACATTAGTTGCAACCGCTGGTTGGTCATCTGCATAATCTCTTAACCAATCAATTATCTCATCAAGTTTAAAAAACGCGACCTTGGTTGCCGGAACTTTATCTCTGCAGATTAAAAATTCATCATACGCCTGCATAAAATTTCCCTGGTATAAAAGACAGATGGCGTATCGAAAGTGTGCGTATGGATAAGAACCTTTCTTATCGAGCTTTGAATTCCAAAAGTCTGATCTATCAGCTAATTGAGAGTGCTCTTCAAAGAACTCTGGAATTAAACCAAAATGTAATAGTTTTTCAAGAACTCGGTGATAGCTCTCTTTTTCGTTTTTTCTTGCCAAAATAAAGTGAATTCGCTTTAGACCGGTCGAATTAAGATAAGAGATAATTTTCTGCTGTTTATACCAACCATCTTGATCCTGATTGAAGACCTCTGACCAATCTCTTGCAGCAGTGACTAAATCACCTTTTTCTAACGAAGCTTTACCTTTAAGAAATCCAACATACGTCAATAATTCTCGAACAAAAAACTCCCTTTTCGATAATTCTAATTCGGTTAGAATTATCGAGAGATCTGCTTGATTTTCAAGAGAGACCGCAACGTAAAATTTGAGATATCTGGTCAACCCATTTAGTAAACTAGATTTAGTTTCTTGAATTTTATTTAAATGAGAAGAGGCGCCCTTCACCTTACCCTCTCGGATTCTAACTAACGATAACCAGAGTCTAGCCTCTACGAGTTCGGGATTCTTGGTAAGTGCTCGCTTTAGAAATTTATCAGCGTTTAAATAATCTGCATAAAGCAATGCGATAAGACCTCTTTCCGCCAAAACTTTTGAATTAGATTTTTGCTTTTTATAGGCAAGCGCAAAATATTTATCTGCAGCCTGAATATCCTTCTGTCGAAGATTTGAACTTGCTATCCGCCAAAGCTCGTCACTTGAAAGCCTTTCAAGTATTTCTGCGTAACTTAAATCACTATAATCAGGGATGGCCGCATCAGCAGCAGGTGCTTTAAAGCTTGTGCCAAGCAACAGATCAAAACTATTGATTTGATCTAAATACGTTTTTAATTCTTGTATTTGCATAAATTGATCTTTCTCTTAGAGATTAGATCGAAGGAATAGAAATAAGACTTGAATCCGATTTTATTTATATTAAAATCAACCACTTGTGAGTCTTAAGAGCAGACTCATTTTATGAAGCCGTGTAAGAACAACAACCTCCATCCCCATACCCTGCCGTCATCCCTGCGGAAGCAGGGATCCAAGAGTTGTATGAGTTCTGCACGTTCAGCAACCGCTATTTCTGCTAAACCAGTGCCTTTGCAGTTTAAAGTAGTTCTCGTGAATCCCCGCTTTCGAATCTGTTCGAGTAATTTTTCCCCGTCATCCTCGCGAACGCGGGGATCCAGGTGACTCAAAACATTCGTTCTCCTGGATCCCTGCTTTCGCAGGGATGACGATTTGTTTCGACCCAAATTCATTTCGCAGGGATGACGGTTTGTTTCGACCCAAATTCATATTACTCGGACAGACCCGAAAGCGTTAATCTCAGGACATACGTTCCCTCTCATTTCATCTTGCACGTACAACAGCCGTCATCCCTGCGGA
>CAYMYJ010000136.1:0-2519 GCA_964394615.1 uncultured Bradymonadales bacterium
ATAAAAACTATGCAGAACGTATATTTTATGATGGAAATAATATAATTGTTGGTGATAGAGTTAATTTTTCTACTCTTGTTAATACAGATAGAAATATAATTTGTATTTGTACATTTTTTCAGATAACTCCATATCCAGATGTAAAATCTAATGGATTAATAACATCAAAAGAAATAGAATTAAATACCCCTTTAAAAGAGTATGTTCCAGAATTAACACCTTTTAATGATTTTGAATGGTCAATGGTTGTTGTTGATGAAGCTCATACATTAAGAAATGGTATAACTATAGCATCTGAAAAAAATAAAAGCAGACCAAAAACTCTTAAATTTCATAGAATGTTCCGTCTTCGGTTATTAGAAGGAGGCGTTAAAATTGCATTAACTGGAACACCAATTCAAAATAGAAAATCAGATTTAGTTTCTCTTCTTAGTTGGATTGGAGCCGATCTTCCAACTAAGATTGATGATTTTTGGATTGAAGATATAGTAAAAGAATATGTTTTTAGAAGAACTCCATTAGATTTACACCCCGAATTACGAAAATTAATTAATTTTCCAACATCTGATCCAAATTCATATAATATATATGTAGATTATAAAAGTGCAGAAGAGAGGGATTTCTATGAATTAGCAGCTAATATTATTACAAAGGATAGACATATTAAAAACTCACTTGAAGGAACACCTTATGAAAATATTGTAAGTCCTGAATGTCCTCTTGAAAAAATAAATATGCTTAGATTTCTTTCTGTGAGTATTGATATGTTTATAAGAATTTATAATAAGCATAATAGTCCATTACCAACATGGCATGGAACTGAAACAAAAATAGAAATGATTAGAGATTCTCTATTTGAATTAGCAGAAACTAATACTAGTGTAATAATATTTGTTCATTTTTATGAAGAGGCTGATAGAATTCAAAATGCTTTAACTGATTATGATGAATTTTTTGGTCCAAATTTAGGATATCATGTTTACAGATTAAATGGTGAATGTAGTGCACAAGAAAGAAATGCTATTCTCGCTAAAACAAAAGATTATATTGAAAATAAAAATGAAAGATGTTTAGTTTTTGCAAATGTTTTAAGTTCATCAGAAGGATTAAATATGCAACATTTTAATACTATTATATTTTCAAGTCCTGATTATAATCCTAAATTAGAAGAACAAGCCGAAGCTAGAGTTAATAGAATTGGTCAGAAAAATCCAGTTACAGTATATAGATTTTTACATAGAGCTCTTGAATCTATGAGACCAATTTCAAAAACAGATTATAGAAATATAGATACATTTATTGAAAGTTTAAAAGATTCAAAACTTCTTATTTTTGAACAAATATTTGAGCATTATCCAAATGCTGCATATTTTGCTCCTAAAATTGAAATGCCTGGATTTCCTGGAGAGAAAGCTGTTATTTTTAAGGAAAAGAAAATTCCAGTTAGGGTTAAACCTGCAGCATTTAAAATTCCCACTCGTTCATCAAGACCATTAAATTCAATATTATCTAAAGCAATTGAAAGAAAAAAATTTAATGAAGATTTGGATGAACTTATTTCAAATTTAACAAGTTAACAAGTTAACAAGCCAATAAAATGGAATAAATGAAAATTTTGATCAAAAAATAGAAATAAATGGAAAACACATATGTTTGGAACAGTAAAGTTAAATACATTAGAAGTGGAGAAGAAAAATTCGATAATTTAAAAGAATGTTTGGAAAATAATAAATATATGTATATAGGAAGAAGAGGTATAGTATTTATAAAAACAGAAACTGGAAAGGAGAGATTTCCTAAAACTGATAGTGTTTGGGCGAATCCTTATAAAGTTGGTAAAGATGGTACTTTAGATGAAGTATTGGAAAAGTATGAACAATATATAAAAAATAAAATTATAAATGAAAATTTAGATCTATTAGAGTTACAAAATAAAATATTAATGTGTTGGTGTGTTGAATCAAAAGTTTGTTATAATAAATTAGATAGATGTGTATGTCATGGCCAAGTACTGCTAAAATTATTAAATATGAAACTTAAAGAAAATTCGAAGGAAAAGGAGAAGGATAGGGATAGTGAATTAGAGAGTGGAATAGAGAGAATTAAACTGTAACTTTAAAAAAATTGTTTTTTATCTGAAATTTCGTTTCCTTTAAATATTAGTTTAAAATTTTAAACTAATCATATTAAAATATCATATCAAGATATTAAATTTTAATAAAATGTCTAAAATTACAAAATAAATTTTTTGAAACAAGGTCAAAAATGCTTCAAAAAATGAAAAGAAAAAGGGGGTGGACCTATTATAGTAGAACCCTATTTTTTGCTCCTTCGAGGGCACGAAAATATCGTGCTCAGATACTGTTTTTCTGTCCGGGAAAAACGTAAATTTTTGATTTTGGCATTTTTGGTTTTCAAATTTTTAAGAAAAATGAGTCGATCTCCCCTTCCACTTCTTTTGTATTATTTTTTTGGACATTTCTTCTGATTACAAAAATACTATATCCTATTACTATTTT
>CAYMYJ010000137.1:0-2511 GCA_964394615.1 uncultured Bradymonadales bacterium
AGATGGGTTCGCGGGCGTCTTGCCTGCTTCATCCTTGGGACCCTGCGTAGAGTCAGGCGGGGGCCGGGAAAGATACCTGGTCTCGATGATTGGGCTTAACCAAGATAGCGACCCAGCGTCGGCTGGGTTTTGTCGTTTCTTGGGTTTGCTGCCTTTTTTGCCAAAGATGGGTTCGCGGGCGTCTTGCCTGCTTCATCCTTGGGACCCTGCGCAGAGTCAGGCGAGGGCCGCGAAAGATACCTGATCTCGATGATTGGGCTTAATCAAGATAGCGACCCAGCTTCGGCTGGGTTTTGTCGCTTCTTGGGTTTGCTGACTTTGAGCCTGGTTCATTAGCATCTTGCCGGCTGCTATCTCGGTGATCAGTCCATGAAGTGGCTTGTGCTGCGCGCCCCCGCTTTTGCCGCACTTGAGCCTCGACCGAGAGCCAGACCACCTAGCCAACCACCAAATAGGGCGGTTCATTCTGAGCGATTTGCTGCCGTCGCTCCTCCGCAAAGTCGCAATCGAAGCGTGAACGACACGGACCGTTCATGACATCGGTCATGCGTCGCGCCATCTCCAGCTTCACCCAGTATCTTTGATGTCTGGCGATGCATTCTACCCCGCGAAGATGCAGCGTGAGGGTTCTTGAAAGCGCTGTATCATTGGAACGGATTTCAACAGGCTGGTGGACAAGATCAAGGCGACTATAGGCTTCCCGTATGGCCCTTGCGACAGCATCATGCAAGTCATCAAGGTGCGGCAGTGGTTTGCACTCGACACTTTCGGGCGTCACGATCATGAGTTCCAATCGTCGGCCCTTTCCGGGGGTCCAGCGTCGGACCAGCGTGCAATACCAGATTGTCTTAGTGACGTGATGTTTGGTGTATTCAACGCTCATTTTTTTCCCCTGTATTGAATTTGGATACATCGGCTTACATCCAAGTTTTCGGTCAAAAGTCCAAAATGTTGCGAAATTTTTCTGGAAATTGGTCAAGTCGGCCGTTTCAGCGCTTCATAACTAAGTTTGAGGGGGGACGGTTCAAAACATTTCGAGGCTATTCGGCGCGGTGATCGGTTCCTCGTTTTTTGAGGTTTCAAAAACTGCGACTCACAAATGCCACCATAACCGCCATCTCATCGATTGGTGAATTTGCTAGCCCCTCCAGAGGCGACTCTTCTTTCATCGGTAAACACTTACAAATGGGACGCGCCTTGAAGGATTGCCAACGAATCGAAGGCAGCGGAAGCCCCGCCAAGTAGACGCTAGAGTTCAGACCGCGTGATACTCGAAAAAGCGCTTTCATATGGTCAACGCAAGACAACGCCGACGCTGAGCAAGGGACGAGTATTCGAGCGCCTTTGGCGATGTGTAAGGCTATCGCTCTTGTGGGCCATGAAACTGGGTACACGCATCTTGGGAGGGACGTCTCATCCGAAGGAACACGTCATGTCGCTCAACGAACTGGATCCCGCTCACGCCTACGATCTGCGGGCCGATAGCTAATGATAGTGACCCGAATCCGATGATCACTCTCTCGGCTGAAATACTTGCGCGGCAGGACATGCTTTGGAGTCGGGGGTTGGAATTTGGTTGCGGCACCGGGCGGCACCTCGTTGCCCTCCAGCACCGCGGCGCCCATGTGCTCGCCTGGGTTGACATGTCTGAGGGCATGCTGGCAGTCGCGTCGTCAAATTCCGGACGCAATTTTTTGATGTGAGGACGCGAGGACGGCTGCCCCTGTCAGTTTCGATTTTGTGCTAAGTCTGGTGCTTGAGCACATCGAGGATCTCACCCCCTATCTTCATTGAGGGGCCCGACTTCTGACCCCAGGCGGGGGCTTATTCATCCTGAGCTTCACCCCTCGCGTGTGCAGTTGGAAGCCGTGGGCGCTTCGAGGAGCAAGACGGCATCAAGCATTTCACCTGCGCTTGGCCACATACGTTGGAGAAAATCTCGCCACGGATGCATATCAAGATGGAGGACGTGTTTCCGAGTGCGGAACTACGGGCATGTTTCCCGTGTCGTCGTGTCGCTGATGACCCGTGGCTCCTCAAAGGGGTTTTGGGCCACCCTCCGGTGTCGAAGCGGAACGATTGTACTTTCCGACGGTCCCAGTAGCGCGAATGTAGACCGTGTTGATCCATGTCTCAGCCCATCGACTGCCAGTGCTGTCCGTATCTTCAAATCAGCCTAATGCGGGCGGCTTCGTGCAATTTCCCTCATGCGTCCAGTATCTTGTGGCGCCTTGGGACCCACACCCCAAGTGATCACCCATGATCCTGCTCGATCGCTTAGCCTTTAATGACGCAATCATAGGTAGTTAGCCGCTATGGAGCCCTTTAAGGCCCACACAAACGCGATTTCAGTGCCCGAGCGCCTCAAAAAAAGTATTTGACGACTCATTAGCGAAACCAATGTGTTAGAGAAAAGTGGGGGCAACAGGTGAAGAAAGAGCGTGCTGTACGGTTTTTGAGGAGTAGAGTCCGCCTCCCAAGTCGAGGCACACCCTCGGTGAGGCGGAAACT